>OY782579.1:0-1722541 GCA_963677995.1 uncultured Methanocorpusculum sp.
GGCTCTCAGAGCAGCACAGAAACAAGATACAACAAACAAACGAAAGATATATACGATTTCAGGACAACAGTCTTCCACTGAAAAATACAACATAAAAGATGAATGATATGAGAGCAGTCTATCCTCTCATATCGGTGGGTTCTTCCTAATGAACTTAGAAACTAACAGCACTCAAAACTCAAGAAGCTTTCCATCAAGGATATCAGATAGAATAAACTCTATTTTAAAACCAGCTCTTTTACCAACAAAGTCAAAACAGAAATCCAAAATGGTCGCTTCAGGCACGCCAAACGACAATTGCGGCGAAGAATCAGCGATTTACCGATGCAAGAAGTGCGGTGAAACATACCCAGTAGACCATCACTGCGACAGATTAGAGTGCCCAATATGCCATTCAACAGCAGCAGCACGCATAGGAAAACGCGGGTCAGCATCGTTAAGATCAGTCAATGAGGCGTTGATCGAATACTTATCACCAGAAAGCGCATGCGATGCATATGGACGGCAACTCCCCAACGCCAGCATTTTGGCAGAGTATTATCCGGAAGCCGCAAAACTCGCAAACATCGCGAGATCAGGAGGATTACGGCACACCATAGTATCACCACCAACAAAGACGTGGCAGAAATGGGAAGGATACAGCAATATTCAGATGACACGTGCTTTTACCAATCATGTAGAAAAGCATATGCCAAAAAATATCGGTGGACTGTATATCTACCACCCTCACCGAATAAAACCAGAAATACGCGTCAAACTAGAGCAATACGCAGCCAAACAGCAACGCCGCAATGAAAAACGCAAGTTTAACAATATACGGTGGAAAGCGAAACAAAGAACAGAATCAACCGAAGAACACGAAATAGACATCACCACATCAAAGGGATTGTGGGACGCTATACATCTCAACGTACTAAACTTACCCAATCCAGAGGATTATGTATATTTTTCACCACACTATCACATCATACACTGGGGAACAATGCCCAACACCACCTGGTATCACGACAGGACCAAAGGATGGGTCTACAAGATCACTGATCATGGCAAACCGATACCACTCAAAATCACCGAAAAAGACGGAAAACCACTGGAAGATCAGCTAAGAGCAAAAATAACCTACCTAGCATCTCACGCAGGACTATTCAAAACGGAAACGTGAAGGACCTGCAATGTCGTTCACTATTTTGGCATCGCGTCACCCCGCAGTAGACAGCTCTGCAAAACAGAAGAAGGAAAAAAAATAGTCAAGAGAATATATCAATCATACATCGACTGCGATAAATGCGGTCCAGGAAACCACCTCACACTCTGCGACAAGAACGAAATACCCATTCTTGGCAGCGAAGGAGAGAGATATGCGAAAGATAAACTCGTAGTATACAAGTCAGAATTAACGCCGATAGGAAAAAAGAAGGTAGAAAAGCTCTTAAATCTTAATTGGCCCGTAAGCAGGATACAGATGGACGAAGAAGGGATAATTCAGGTCCCAGATCCGCCACCAGGGCGGAAAAAGGCACCAAAAGAGGTGAAAAATGTCAGGTAACAGGAAAAAAGCAAAAAGAAGAACAGCCAAAGCTCTACAGAATCTAAGGAAAACTCCCGAAAAGAGAATACCTGCAGTCACCGAGATGAAAAACCATCACACATCAACATACGACCCATACCTACGATGCGACGAATGCGGAAGCCGCTTCTTGCTATGCGACAGGAACGGAACGCAGTTTTTAGGAAAAAACAACAAACCTATCCATATAACACATAAAATCGCACGAAGTCTATCCGAATTGACACCGTATGGAGAAAGATTACTCGAACATTGCTTGAAGGTGCGCAACGGCATCGACGATCCCGATTTCGTGTTCGAAGATGATTACGAAGAGGATGAGGACGATGATGAAAACTAAAAATAACCTGACAACAATCAGCAACAAAGACATCATAAACGTCCTAATTCTAGCCGAATATGGTCCTGTCTTGATCGGTTTCATCATCGAATACTGGAACAAAACACCGGAAGAGAAAGATGAATTCAACGAGAAAGCGAAACGATTTTGCGAGGAAGTATACGAAGTCATAAGTTTATACTTCAAATCATCCGAAAGCCAAAAAGAGGCAATAGCAGCTGAATTAACCAAATTAGCAAAACAACAAACCGTTGCCGAATTACACGAAACCCTTGGCATAAACACACCCGATATTTCAAACGAAATGAAATTCGAGAATCCGTATCAGTATAGCGAGGATAGATAAATGGCAATAGAGAAGGCCGACAACCCCACCAAAGTATTCGACGTAACGATATACATCAATCAAAACACCGAGACTGGCGAAGTAAGGCCATCACACGACCACCTAAAACACTACACACAGCAATACTGCAAACACTGGGGATACGCAAGGCAGCAAGGCGATGTAAGCGAAACACAACACTGGCAGTGCAGGTTCAGCTACAAACGGAAAATACGCTTGCCACAATTGATCAAAGACTTAGGAAGCGAATTCGGCAAAGAAAACGTACACGCCGAGCAGACCGAAGGAACAGACCAAAGAGACTGGAGAAAACCGGCTTACTATGCATACATAGAAGATTCGGCAACACTTTACCCAGAAGAACGTGTATACACCGATAAAGACAAAGGTATCGCCGAAAAGTATGACGACGTGATAGAATGGTATCCCTGGCAGAAAAAGGTCATAGACATGCCTTCAAAGGACAGAGAAGTCATTGTGATATACGATAAGATCGGCGGGACGGGGAAATCAGAGCTCGCAAAACGGTTACGATACGAAAGTAAGGCAGTATACCTCCCAGCGATGCACGATGCAAAGAGTATGGTAAGAGCCATAACAAATCTGAAAGTAGATGGGAAACTCAGAAACACCATCATAATCGATATCCCGCGGGCGGTAGAATCCAGAGATCTAAGACAGCTGATTATAGCAATAGAGTCAATCAAGAACGGGATTATATCAGAAGATAGGTATCATTTTGACCAAGTTGAAATACCAACATGCAAGGTCATACTGATGTGTAACAATCTACCAAATCCATCTTGGTTAACACCGGACAGATGGGCTGCCTATGAAATCACCGAACGCAGTAACGGCGATTTACAAAAGATAAGCCTAGAAGAAAAGTATAAAGAGCAGCAAGAAGAAATAGCCATTCAAAAGAGAGACGAAAGACGCACACAAACAGGGTATCAAGGGAAGCATAGAAAGGGAGAACAAAAACACGCGGAATCGAAAAAAACTCATGACTCAAGAATTCAAGGTCAAGACATTTAGCACATCAATTGCAATATCCATGCCATATCAGGTATACAGGCAAATTAAGCAGCAAGCAGAAAAAAACGGCATGCCTATTAGCCAAACAGCAAGCAACATACTCGAAAAGTTCACAAAGGACACCGCAAAACATCATATTGTACATGAGAATTCGATTGAGCCACATACGACCCTCAACATAAGCGACGTAGACGCGGAAGTTACCGAGACAATAAACACCTTGATCAAGGCGACTGGTAGATCAAAAGCATGGATAATCAGGAGAATTGTCGAAGAGCATTTCAAAGAAGAAAATACGGTAGAAGACAAAAGCAAAACCCCATAAGACAAAAAGAACATAACCGGAACAAACAGGCACAGTTCCGGAACACACCCCGTTGGCACGACCCCTAAGAACACAGGGGTTAGGCAAAACAGCACAGCATTTTTATTGACATTCAACCGATGTCACATACACATCGCAAACGAAAAGGAACCCCGTTTGCACAGCGAGCGTCAGAAAAAGCTCGCAACCCCCAAAAACATCCCCCCAAGCGGGGGAGAAGTACTACTACTACTACTACTACTACTCTGGTGTAAATCTTGGAGTAGTAGCAGTAGTAGTCCGTTTGTTGTACCTTATTCTTTTTCTTTACTTCTTTCTTTTTATTGTTCTGGAACTTAACGAGTGTCACCCCCGGCTTGCGCCGCCCCCATCCGGGGCGCTCAATTAAGATAGGCTCTCCTCCGGTGGGCAAGCCTCACCTGCGGATTCACCTTGATCATCCACATCTGGTATTACAGATGTCGCAAAGCTGGTTATAGCATAATTCACATTTGGCAAACAACCTTTACGATGTCCTCAACACTACTCATCAACATCATTGATATACTCAGTAATAATACTGTTTGCAGTATGATCAATACTCAAATAGCACGTATCTGCTTCACGCTGGTGTTTACCATATAAGAAATATGGCATCGTTGTTGAGACATCAAAACAATCAGAACTTTTAGGACGTTTCATAATTTAGTAATATAAAATCTAAGTTAATATAATATACTTTAAGAATAAATGATTGTTTATATGACATTGAAATCAAAGATTACCAAATTAACATCAATTATACTCATAGTTTTCCTTTTATCTGCAATCGCTATGCCCGTGTCAGCCGATGCAACTATCATAACTCACAAAGACAAAAGGAATCTCGATATCCCAAATTACATTTTGCCGATCAAAGATTTCGATATGAAACCATACATGGTGAAAAAAACGTTGGTAGATATTACATTCTTAGATTTTTGTTTCAAAGACGACACATGTTGGAATTCACTAGATGCGGAAACGCAATCTTACATATATAAACAAATACCCAAAACAATAGATGACTTCACAACAGATAAAAAAAGAGATGATATTTGTAACAGACATCATAATCTTTGTAACCTAGACAAGAAGGGGTGGGTTGACTCCGAATCACCAACAAAAGGGATTTTGCATCTATCATACGACAACACACAACCCAATAAGATACTTATCAAAATAAGCTACAACCCAACAAAAATCATATTATATGACCATATTTATACATTCCAGGCAAATAATAAACCGAATGAGATGATATTACTAAACAAGACATTCAGTTTAAATAATTTATCCGAAGACGAACGCAAACTCATTGATCTAATCGTAAATATAATTGACACGGGCAACCAAAACGACAAAGTGATGTTAATTATAACAGCCGTTGGTACGATTGGGGGTAGCATATCAACCGTAATAACATGCGCAGGCACAGTACCAACAGTAGGAGCCTTGGGTTTCCCTTGCTATTTAAGCATTGGAGTAACTGCAACTAGCATCGTATCATTAGCAGGTGGCATCAACAGTCAATATGAAAATAAAATGTTAGTAAATAAGTACACGGAACAATTGAAGTTATTCACCGATATCAGCATTAAAAACGAATTATGATGAATTCAGAAAAACAAACCATCAAATCCTCATCATATAAAAACCATATTATAATCATCTTACTTTCTATATACACCCACACATATTTCATTATACCCAACGTATACACAGATGTCCAAATTCATATGATAGAGGGTATTTTATCAGCTATCATTCCATTATCAATAGGTCTCATAGCTTGCTATTTTATTTCACGCGAAAAAACACAAAAACGGTTGTATATCGAAATGATATCATATATAATCGGCATATCAGCAATATTGCAGATGTCTATGCTTGCATCAAACGCGGTTGAAAGTTTTTTCCCATCTCTCCCTCAATGGACTTATTATCTCATAGCAACAATATTATTAATACCAATCCCTATATTAGAATTGTACAATAATACGAAAATAAAAAAACGACAGAAAATATACTAGAGAAAAGAAAATTCAACAATGTTGTCAGCAACCAACACTGTTAAAAGTCACACTTAAGTACAATATCCTTAAAAAAAGGCAACCCGGCTTGCGCCGCCCGATCTCGGGGCTCAACTTAGGATAGGACTCACTCCGGTGGGCAAGCCTCACCTGCGGTTCGTCCACGACTGAGTCAGTGATTACCACGCGCGAAAACACACGACATCAACAAGCGTCACACAACACACGTCAAGCAACAGATGACTTCCCACTCATTAACAACACGGAAAAACGAGTACAGATCCATGGCGAGGCTCTCAGAGCATCATACAAACAAAATGTAGCAAACAAGAGAAAGATATATATGAGTTCAGGATAACAGTTTTCCACCGAAAAATACAACGTAAAAGATGAATGATATGAGAGCTCTTCAACCTCTCATATCGGTGGGTTCTCTCAAATGAACTTAGAAATTAATAGCACTCAAAACTCAAGAAGCTTTCGATCAAGGATATCAGATAGAATAAACTCTATTTTAAACCCAGCTCTTTTACCAATAAAGTCACAGCACAAAACCAAAATGGTAGCTTCGGGCACGCCAAACGACAATTGCGGCGAAGAATAAGCGATTTACCGATGCAAGAACTGCGGTGAAACATACCCAGTAGACCATCACTGCGACAGATTAGAGTGCCCAATATGCCATTCAACAGCAGCAGCACGCATAGGAAAACGCGGGTCAGCCACGTTAAGATCAGTCAACGAAGCATTGATCGAATACTTATCACCAGAAAGCGCACGCGATGCATATGGACGGCAACTCCCCAACGCCAGCATTTTAACAGAGTATTATCCCGAAGCCGCAAAACTCGCAAATGTCGCAAGATCGGGAGGATTACGGCAAACAATATTATCACCGCCCAGAGAGTTATGGCAGAAATGGGAAGGATACAGCAATATTCAGATGACACGTGCTTTTACCAATCATGTAGAAAAGCATATGCCAAGAAACATAGGTGGACTGTATATCTACCACCCTCACCGAATAAAACCAGAAATACGCGTCAAACTAGAGCAATACGCAGCCAAACAGCAACGCCGCAATGAAAAACGCAAGTTTAACAATATACGATGGAAAGCGAAACAAAGAACAGAATCAACCGAAGAACACGAAATTGACATCACCACATCAAAGGGATTTTGGGACGCTATACATCTCAACGTACTAAACTTACCCAATCCAGAGGATTATGTATATTTTTCACCACACTATCACATCATACACTGGGGAACAATGCCCAACACCACCTGGTATCACGACAGAACCAAAGGATGGGTCTACAAGATCACTGATCATGGCAAACCGATACCACTCAAAATCACCGAAAAAGACGGAAAACCACTGGAAGATCAGCTAAGAGCAAAAATAACCTACCTAGCATCTCACGCAGGACTATTCAAAACGGAAACAGGAAGGACCTGCAATGTCGTTCACTATTTTGGCATCGCGTCACCCAGGAGTAGACAGCTCTGCAAAACAGAAGAAGGAAAAAAATAATCAAGAGAATATATCAATCATACATCGACTGCGATAAATGCGGTCCAGGAAACCACCTAACACTTTGCGACAAGAACGAAATACCCATTCTTGGCAGAGAAGGAGAGATATATGCGAAAGATAAGCTTGTAGTATACAAGTCAGAATTGACGCCGTTAGGAAAACAGAAGGTAGAAAAGATCTTAAATCTTAATTGGCCCGTAAGCAGGATACAGATGGACGAAGAAGGGATAATTCAGGTCCCAGATCCGCCACCAGGGCGGAAAAAGGCACCAAAAGAGGTGAAAAATGTCAGGTAACAGGAAAAAAGCAAAAAGAAGAACAGCCAAAGCTCTACAGAATCTAAGGAAAACTCCCGAAAAGAGAATACCTGCAGTCACCGAGATGAAAAACCATCACACATCAACATACGACCCATACCTACGATGCGACGAATGCGGAAGCCGCTTCTTGCTATGCGACAGGAACGGAACGCAGTTTTTAGGAAAAAACAACAAACCTATCCATATAACACATAAAATCGCACGAAGTCTATCCGAATTGACACCGTATGGAGAAAGATTACTCGAACATTGCTTGAAGGTGCGCAACGGCATCGACGATCCCGATTTCGTGTTCGAAGATGATTACGAAGAGGATGAGGACGATGATGAAAACTAAAAATAACCTGACAACAATCAGCAACAAAGACATCATAAACGTCCTAATTCTAGCCGAATATGGTCCTGTCTTGATCGGTTTCATCATCGAATACTGGAACAAAACACCGGAAGAGAAAGATGAATTCAACGAGAAAGCGAAACGATTTTGCGAGGAAGTATACGAAGTCATAAGTTTATACTTCAAATCATCCGAAAGCCAAAAAGAGGCAATAGCAGCTGAATTAACCAAATTAGCAAAACAACAAACCGTTGCCGAATTACACGAAACCCTTGGCATAAACACACCCGATATTTCAAACGAAATGAAATTCGAGAATCCGTATCAGTATAGCGAGGATAGATAAATGGCAATAGAGAAGGCCGACAACCCCGCCAAAGTCTTCGACGTGACGATATATATCGATTACAATACTGAGACCGGCGAGTTAAGGCCATCACACGACCACCTAAAACACTACACACAGCAATACTGCAAACACTGGGGATACGCAAGGCAGCAAGGCGATGTAAGCGAAACACAACACTGGCAGTGCAGGTTCAGCTACAAACGGAAAATACGCTTGCCACAATTGATCAAAGACTTAGGAAGCGAATTCGGCAAAGAAAACGTACACGCCGAGCAGACCGAAGGAACAGACCAAAGAGACTGGAGAAAACCGGCTTACTATGCATACATAGAAGATTCGGCAACACTTTACCCAGAAGAACGTGTATACACCGATAAAGACAAAGGTATCGCCGAAAAGTACGACGAAGAGATAGAATGGTATCCCTGGCAGAAAAAGGTCATAGACATGCCTTCAAAGGACAGAGAAGTCATTGTGATATAAGCCTAGAAAAAAAGTATAAAGAGCAGCAAGAAGAAATAGCCATTCAAAAGAGAGACGAAAGACGCACACAAACAGGGTATCAAGGGAAGCATAGAAAGGAAGAACAAAAACACGCAGGAATCGAAAAAACTCATGACTCAAGAATTCAAGGTCAAGACATTTAGCACATCAATTGCAATATCCATGCCATATCAGGTATACAGGCAAATTAAGCAGCAAGCAGAAAAAAACGGCATGCCTATTAGCCAAACAGCAAGCAACATACTCGAAAAGTTCACAAAGGACACCGCAAAACATCATATTGTACATGAGAATTCGATTGAGCCACATACGACCCTCAACATAAGCGACGTAGACGCGGAAGTTACCGAGACAATAAACACCTTGATCAAGGCGACTGGTAGATCAAAAGCATGGATAATCAGGAGAATTGTCGAAGAGCATTTCAAAGAAGAAAATACGGTAGAAGACAAAAGCAAAACCCCATAAGACAAAAAGAACATAACCGGAACAAACAGGCACAGTTCCGGAACACACCCCGTTGGCACGACCCCTAAGAACACAGGGGTTAGGCAAAACAGCACAGCATTTTTATTGACATTCAACCGATGTCACATACACATCGCAAACGAAAAGGAACCCCGTTTGCACAGCGAGCGTCAGAAAAAGCTCGCAACCCCCAAAAACATCCCCCCAAGCGGGGGAGAAGTACTACTACTACTACTACTACTACTCTGGTGTAAATCTTGGAGTAGTAGCAGTAGTAGTCCGTTTGTTGTACCTTATTCTTTTTCTTTACTTCTTTCTTTTTATTGTTCTGGAACTTAACGAGTGTCACCCCCGGCTTGCGCCGCCCCCATCCGGGGCGCTCAATTAAGATAGGCTCTCCTCCGGTGGGCAAGCCTCACCTGCGGATTCACCTTGATCATCCACATCTGGTATTACAGATGTCGCAAAGCTGGTTATAGCATAATTCACATTTGGCAAACAACCTTTACGATGTCCTCAACACTACTCATCAACATCATTGATATACTCAGTAATAATACTGTTTGCAGTATGATCAATACTCAAATAGCACGTATCTGCTTCACGCTGGTGTTTACCATATAAGAAATATGGCATCGTTGTTGAGACATCAAAACAATCAGAACTTTTAGGACGTTTCATAATTTAGTAATATAAAATCTAAGTTAATATAATATACTTTAAGAATAAATGATTGTTTATATGACATTGAAATCAAAGATTACCAAATTAACATCAATTATACTCATAGTTTTCCTTTTATCTGCAATCGCTATGCCCGTGTCAGCCGATGCAACTATCATAACTCACAAAGACAAAAGGAATCTCGATATCCCAAATTACATTTTGCCGATCAAAGATTTCGATATGAAACCATACATGGTGAAAAAAACGTTGGTAGATATTACATTCTTAGATTTTTGTTTCAAAGACGACACATGTTGGAATTCACTAGATGCGGAAACGCAATCTTACATATATAAACAAATACCCAAAACAATAGATGACTTCACAACAGATAAAAAAAGAGATGATATTTGTAACAGACATCATAATCTTTGTAACCTAGACAAGAAGGGGTGGGTTGACTCCGAATCACCAACAAAAGGGATTTTGCATCTATCATACGACAACACACAACCCAATAAGATACTTATCAAAATAAGCTACAACCCAACAAAAATCATATTATATGACCATATTTATACATTCCAGGCAAATAATAAACCGAATGAGATGATATTACTAAACAAGACATTCAGTTTAAATAATTTATCCGAAGACGAACGCAAACTCATTGATCTAATCGTAAATATAATTGACACGGGCAACCAAAACGACAAAGTGATGTTAATTATAACAGCCGTTGGTACGATTGGGGGTAGCATATCAACCGTAATAACATGCGCAGGCACAGTACCAACAGTAGGAGCCTTGGGTTTCCCTTGCTATTTAAGCATTGGAGTAACTGCAACTAGCATCGTATCATTAGCAGGTGGCATCAACAGTCAATATGAAAATAAAATGTTAGTAAATAAGTACACGGAACAATTGAAGTTATTCACCGATATCAGCATTAAAAACGAATTATGATGAATTCAGAAAAACAAACCATCAAATCCTCATCATATAAAAACCATATTATAATCATCTTACTTTCTATATACACCCACACATATTTCATTATACCCAACGTATACACAGATGTCCAAATTCATATGATAGAGGGTATTTTATCAGCTATCATTCCATTATCAATAGGTCTCATAGCTTGCTATTTTATTTCACGCGAAAAAACACAAAAACGGTTGTATATCGAAATGATATCATATATAATCGGCATATCAGCAATATTGCAGATGTCTATGCTTGCATCAAACGCGGTTGAAAGTTTTTTCCCATCTCTCCCTCAATGGACTTATTATCTCATAGCAACAATATTATTAATACCAATCCCTATATTAGAATTGTACAATAATACGAAAATAAAAAAACGACAGAAAATATACTAGAGAAAAGAAAATTCAACAATGTTGTCAGCAACCAACACTGTTAAAAGTCACACTTAAGTACAATATCCTTAAAAAAAGGCAACCCGGCTTGCGCCGCCCGATCTCGGGGCTCAACTTAGGATAGGACTCACTCCGGTGGGCAAGCCTCACCTGCGGTTCGTCCACGACTGAGTCAGTGATTACCACGCGCGAAAACACACGACATCAACAAGCGTCACACAACACACGTCAAGCAACAGATGACTTCCCACTCATTAACAACACGGAAAAACGAGTACAGATCCATGGCGAGGCTCTCAGAGCATCATACAAACAAAATGTAGCAAACAAGAGAAAGATATATATGAGTTCAGGATAACAGTTTTCCACCGAAAAATACAACGTAAAAGATGAATGATATGAGAGCTCTTCAACCTCTCATATCGGTGGGTTCTCTCAAATGAACTTAGAAATTAATAGCACTCAAAACTCAAGAAGCTTTCGATCAAGGATATCAGATAGAATAAACTCTATTTTAAACCCAGCTCTTTTACCAATAAAGTCACAGCACAAAACCAAAATGGTAGCTTCGGGCACGCCAAACGACAATTGCGGCGAAGAATAAGCGATTTACCGATGCAAGAACTGCGGTGAAACATACCCAGTAGACCATCACTGCGACAGATTAGAGTGCCCAATATGCCATTCAACAGCAGCAGCACGCATAGGAAAACGCGGGTCAGCCACGTTAAGATCAGTCAACGAAGCATTGATCGAATACTTATCACCAGAAAGCGCACGCGATGCATATGGACGGCAACTCCCCAACGCCAGCATTTTAACAGAGTATTATCCCGAAGCCGCAAAACTCGCAAATGTCGCAAGATCGGGAGGATTACGGCAAACAATATTATCACCGCCCAGAGAGTTATGGCAGAAATGGGAAGGATACAGCAATATTCAGATGACACGTGCTTTTACCAATCATGTAGAAAAGCATATGCCAAGAAACATAGGTGGACTGTATATCTACCACCCTCACCGAATAAAACCAGAAATACGCGTCAAACTAGAGCAATACGCAGCCAAACAGCAACGCCGCAATGAAAAACGCAAGTTTAACAATATACGATGGAAAGCGAAACAAAGAACAGAATCAACCGAAGAACACGAAATTGACATCACCACATCAAAGGGATTTTGGGACGCTATACATCTCAACGTACTAAACTTACCCAATCCAGAGGATTATGTATATTTTTCACCACACTATCACATCATACACTGGGGAACAATGCCCAACACCACCTGGTATCACGACAGAACCAAAGGATGGGTCTACAAGATCACTGATCATGGCAAACCGATACCACTCAAAATCACCGAAAAAGACGGAAAACCACTGGAAGATCAGCTAAGAGCAAAAATAACCTACCTAGCATCTCACGCAGGACTATTCAAAACGGAAACAGGAAGGACCTGCAATGTCGTTCACTATTTTGGCATCGCGTCACCCAGGAGTAGACAGCTCTGCAAAACAGAAGAAGGAAAAAAATAATCAAGAGAATATATCAATCATACATCGACTGCGATAAATGCGGTCCAGGAAACCACCTAACACTTTGCGACAAGAACGAAATACCCATTCTTGGCAGAGAAGGAGAGATATATGCGAAAGATAAGCTTGTAGTATACAAGTCAGAATTGACGCCGTTAGGAAAACAGAAGGTAGAAAAGATCTTAAATCTTAATTGGCCCGTAAGCAGGATACAGATGGACGAAGAAGGGATAATTCAGGTCCCAGATCCGCCACCAGGGCGGAAAAAAGCACCGGGAGATGTGAAAAATGTCTAACAGTATGAAAAGATCAACAACACCAAAGAGCAAAAGCTTTGCAAAAAAAAACACACTCACCGTATAGAAGAAGAAGAAGAAACATGAAATCAAAGCATATCCACATAACCGAAAAAGACATAACAGATGTCTTAGTCCTAGCCAACTGTAGCTTAAATACGATCAATTTTATCGTTGATTATTGGAATAAAACACCTGAAGAGAGGGAAGAAGTCCACGAAGAGTTAAAACGAATTGCCAAAGGATTATTAGACTCCGTATTTTTATACTTGACATCACCGATAAACGAGCAAAAAGCAATATTGGTAGAACTCCGGAAACTAGGCGAAAAACTAGCCATTGCGAAACTACACAAAATCCTTGGCATAAACGAGCCCGACATTTCAAACGAAATGAAATTCGAGAACCCGTATCAGTATGATGAGGATATATAAATGGCAATAGAGAAGGCCGACAACCCCACCAAAGTCTTCGACGTGACGATATATATCGATTACAATACTGAGACCGGCGAGTTAAGGCCATCACACGACCACCTAAAACACTACACACAGCAATACTGCAAACACTGGGGATACGCAAGGCAGCAAGGCGATGTAAGCGAAACACAACACTGGCAGTGCAGATTCAGCTACAAACGGAAAATACGCTTGCCACAATTGATCAAAGACTTGGGAAGTGAGTTCGGCAAAGAAAACGTACACGCCGAGCAGACAGAAGGCACAGACCAGAGAGACTGGAGAAAACCCGCGTATTATGCATACATAGAAGATGCAGCAACACTCTACCCAGGAGAACGTGTATACACCGATAAAGACAAAGGGATATCAGAAAAATACGAGAGTAGCATCGAATGGTATCCATGGCAGAAGAAGGTCATAGATATGCCGGCAAAAGACCGGGAAGTCATAGTGATATACGACAAGTTGGGCGGAACTGGGAAATCTGAGCTCGCAAAGAGATTAAGGTACGAAAGTAAGGCGGTATACTTACCAGCGATGCACGATGCAAAGAGTATGGTAAGAGCGATAACAAATCTGAAATTAGATGGGAAACTCAGAAATACCATCATAATCGATATTCCACGTGCGGTAGAATCCAGAGATCTAAGACAGCTGATTATAGCAATAGAGTCAATCAAGAACGGGATTATATCAGAAGACAGGTATCATTTTGACCAAGTTGAGATATCAACATGCAAGGTCATACTGATGTGTAACAATCTCCCAGACCCAACGTGGTTAACACCAGACAGATGGGCTGCGTATGAAATCACCGAACGCAGTAACGGCGATTTACAAAAGATAAACCTCGACGAAAAGTATAAAGAGCAACAAGCAGATATGGCACTAAGAAAGAGAAACGAAAGAAGAACAATGACAGGTTATCAAGGTAAAAACGAAAGATAAAGACAAACCGAGTGGTTCACTCATTGCTTCTACGATTCCGTACACATTTTATACCAAACTAAAAGAAGAAGCAGACAAGAAGTCGGTTAGCGCCAACAGAATGGCAAGACTAATAATAAAAGAATTCATAGAAAACAGTTCAAATCATACCATTTTACAAAGACCATCCAAGGAACCAAATGTAGCAATATCAATAACAAAAGTAGATTTATCGATTCAGGAAGCATTGATCAAGATAGCAGCCGAAACGGATAATTCGAAATCATACGCGATATACAAAATCATCGAAGAATATTTTAAAGATATGGAAAGCGGCGAACAATAGGTGAGGCTTGCCCACCGATGTGAGCCTATCCTCTCTTGAGCGCCCCGGATGGGGGCGGCGATAGCCGGGGGTGACACGCCTGGTTCCAGAACAACAAAAAGAAAGAAGCAAAGAAAAAGAATAAGGTACAACAAAAAGGACTACTACTACTCCAAGATTTACAACAGAGTAGTAGTAGTACTATATCCCCCTTGAGGGGGACGTAGGGGGTGATTGAGCTTCTTTAGACAAGCTTAAAACGACAACCAACCCGTGAAACACGCTACAAACACGCAGAAACACCTCGACGACAGATCGACAAACAACCTTTGAAACACCCTACGACACGCTAAAGCAACGACTTTTTTTTGAATTTCCTAGACGTAGGGGAAGCGACAGCTCGAGGGGCGTTCCGGAACACACAACGACATGTTCCAATCCCGTTCCGACGACCCCGAACGTCTCGACGACACCCCGAGACCCTAAATAACATATACAATCACTCCACAGACACACAGTGGAAGCTACATCAGAGCTTTTGGTCTAATCCTTTTCACGAAAAGGTACACAGACTCATCCGAGTCCTCACATACACCCGACAACCCCGCTTGCGCCGCCCCAACCTCGGGGCTCACTTAGGATAGACTCCCTCCGGTGGGCAAGCCTCACCTGCGGTTCGCCACGCAAACGAATATAACAAACGAAAACAAAATAAAAAAACATGACGATATCGAAACCGATAGCACCCTTAAAAAAACTCATGTCGATCACTCTCGTGATGTTATTGATATGCACGGCAGCAATCCCCGTTTCGGCGAACGAAACATCTAAAAACCTAAATATCGACGACATGCAAGAAAACTTCTACAAATCACAATCTAAAAACCCATCAAAAATATTAAGAACAACTGACGGCAAGTTATTTTTAATTAATTCAGAAAACGAAGAACGACCAGAATACTTCAATTGGATCAATGACAACGACGAGTTCGAAGTAGTCTTTGACGAAAACGACAACCCACTCATATTAATCCCTATACCATACGAGCATAGACCACGAATTACTGATTCGTGTTGGCCACTTCCCTGTGTACAAGCCCCTCTCCCAATCATAGCAATCGGCGGTTTATATATCACCTTAGAATCTATCGAAATACTAACAGCAACAACCGTAGTAGCTGCTTCAATAGCATCAACAACAACAATAAACATGGCAGAAGCATTCAGGGTAACAAACAATATATACAAAAAAGGATGTAATGAATTCCAAAGAATATCAACTTTTTTGACGTCATATCTGAACGGATCACATATGGGCGAGTATGATTTCTACTATTTATACGAACCCGGCGGTAACAATGACCCTAACACCCTCAACAAACAACAAACAACAAACAACCTCCTCGACGACAACAACTTTTACGGACTAAAAAAGGGGTATGTAGAAAGAAACAAGTTGTCGTCGGCCAAGGCATTGGAACTAATGAAAGACTGCAAAACTAAAAACGCAATATGGATAGGATCAACCGAAGAAGGGTGCAGAGAACTAGCCAACATTGCAACGATTATATGGGGAGGCGAAGGAATAACAATACACGAAGCAAATCACAAACAACCGATGCACTTGCACGCCAACATGCTAGATGAAAACGGCGAACACCGACATTGCAACCCACATTGTTTCTGGGATTACGACAACTTCTTTGGCAACTCAAAGGGAGGAAACACGGCATGAAAATCATAAAAAAGATTGAAATAATAGACACGGGAACGAATCTATTTGAGCTCCAAAACAACTCATACGAACAATACCAAACGTGCATAGTTAGAGCAGACATAATCACGGGAACGTTGCTAGCAACGTCGGTGTTAAAAGACTGGCTGGGCAACCCCTCTTCACGTATAATATACGAACCATATTTCTCAAGAAATAGTGATGGGACATTATACATTGAACCCGACGAAACCGACGACGAACACAACTTCAGGGTACAGCCAAACAAGCCATCCGACGAGTACACTACAGAGGAAAGAGAAAACGGCTACCGCCCGATAACTATACCTGATGGAACAAAATCGATACACGTTCTAGTAGCACCCAGAGATTATGTTTATATATGGGGACTCGTTAGGGAAAGGTATCTCATGGTAGACGATGACGGGAATGAGATATCAGCATAAACCACACGTCACAAACAACAAACAACAAACAACCTCCTCGACGACAACAACACCCCAAACCACCAGAACACCGGACAAAACCGCCCAGAGGGCCACCTGGCGGCTCTCGCGACACCAGAGGATCACACGCAACCTTTATACGGCAGCACGTCAAACATAAAAACAATTTAAAATAGCATAAATATAGGTGGTAGTATGAGAAATTCACCTCTCATAAAACCGTCGTTCATACCCAATGTGTGTCAAGATGAACTTAGAAGAAAATGTAACCTGGAACGATATAAATCTTTCTACAAGATTCAGCGATAGAATAACCGCTCTTTTAAATCCAGTTCATTCACAAAACACGCTAACCCAACAGTTCAAAACGGTCGCGTCAGGAACGCCAAATGATAATTGCGGCGAAGAATCAGCGATTTACCGATGCAAGAAATGCGGCGAAACATATCCAGTAGACCACCACTGCGACAGATTAGAGTGCCCAATATACCATTCAACAGCAGCAGCACGCATAGGAAAACGCGGGTCAGCATCGTTAAGATCAGTCAACGAGGCGTTGATTGATTACGTAACGCCAGATAGAGCACACGACGTTTACGGTCGTGAATTCAAAGATGCAAGTATTTTAGCAGAATATTGCCCAGAAGCGGTAAAACTCGCAAACATCGCGAGATCAGGAGGATTACGACACACCATAGTATCACCACCAACAAAGACGTGGCAGAAATGGGAAGGATACAGCAACATTCAGATGACACGTGCTTTTACCAATCATGTAGAAAAGCATATGCCAAGAAACATAGGTGGACTGTATATCTACCACCCTCACCGAATAAAACCAGAAATACGCGTCAAACTAGAGCAATACGCAGCAAAACAGCAACGCCGCAATGACAAACGCAAGTTTAACAATATACGGTGGAAAGCGAAACAAAGAACAGAATCAACCGAAGAACACGAAATAGACATCACCACATCAAAGGGATTTTGGGACGCTATACATCTCAACGTACTAAACTTACCAATCCAGAGGATTATGTATATTTTTCACCACACTATCACATCATACACTGGGGAACAATGCCCAACACCACCTGGTATCACGCCAGGACCAAAGGATGGGTATACAAGATCACTGATCATGGCAAACCGATACCACTCAAAATCACCGAAAAAGACGGACAACCACTGGAAGATCAGCTAAGAGCAAAAATAGCATATCTAGCATCTCACGCAGGACTATTCAAAACGGAAACGTGAAGGACCTGCAATGTCGTTCACTATTTTGGCATCGCGTCACCCCGCAGTAGACAGCTCTGCAAAACAGAAGAAGGAAAAAAAATAGTCAAGAGAATATATCAATCATACATCGACTGCGATAAATGCGGTCCAGGAAACCACCTCACACTCTGCGACAAGAACGAAATACCCATTCTTGGCAGCGAAGGAGAGAGATATGCGAAAGATAAACTCGTAGTATACAAGTCAGAATTAACGCCGATAGGAAAACAGAAGGTAGAAAGGCTCTTAAATCTTAATTGGCCCGTAAGCAGGATACAGATGGACGAAGAAGGGATAATTCAGGTCCCAGATCCGCCACCAGGGCGGAAAAAGGCACCAAAAGAGGTGAAAAATGTCAGGTAACAGGAAAAAAGCAAAAAGAAGAACAGCGAAAGCTCTGCAGAATCTAAGGAAAACTCCCGAAAAGAGAATACCAATTATCAACGAGACGGAAAAACATCACACATCAACATACGACCCATACTTGCGATGCGAAGGATGCGGAGGCATGTTCACATTATGCGACCCGGACGGAATACCATTTACAGGAAAAAACAACGAACCCATTTATGTAACACATAAAATGGCACGAAGTCTAACCGAATTGACGCCGTATGGAGAAAGATTAGTCGAACACTACATGAAGTTGCGCAACGGCATCGAGGATCCAGATTTCGTATTCGAAGATGAGGACGAGGAGTATGATGATTACGACGACGATTCTACCGGATACAAAACAGAATTCACAGAATATGGAAAAAGATTAATCGAGCATTACGCGAAGGTGTATAACGGCATCGACGATCCAGATTTCGTATTCGAAGATGAGGACGAGGAGTATGAGGAAGAGTATGACGACGAGGATGAGGACGAGGATGACAACCCAAAATAACATGATTTACATCACTAAAAAAGACATCAAAGACATCACAGATGTCTTAAATTTAGCTAATTTGGGTTTAGAGTTGACCGAGTTCATTATTGATTATTGGAATAAAACGCCCGAAGAGAGGGAAGAAGTCAACGAGAAAGCGAGACGACTTTGCGAGGCAGCATACGAAATCGCAGTTTTATACTTCAAATCATCCGAAAGCCAAAAAGAGGCAATATTAGTCGAACTCCGGAAACTAGGCGAAAAACTAGCCGTTGCCGAATTACACAAAATCCTTGGCATAAACGCACCCGATATTTCAAACGAAATGAAATTCGAGAATCCGTATCAGTATAGCGAGGATAGATAAATGGCAATAGAGAAGGCCGACAACTCCACCAAAGTATTCGACGTAACGATATACATCAATCAAAAAACCGAGACTGGCGAAGTAAGGCCATCACACGAACACCTAAAACACTATACGGAAAATTACTGCAAACACTGGGGATACGCAAGGCAGCAAGGCGATGTAAGCGAAACACAACACTGGCAGTGCAGGTTCAGCTACAAACGGAAAATACGCTTGCCACAATTGATCAAAGACTTAGGAAGCGAATTCGGCAAAGAAAACGTACACGCCGAGCAGACCGAAGGAACAGACCAAAGAGACTGGAGAAAACCGGCTTACTATGCATACATAGAAGATTCGGCAACACTTTACCCAGAAGAACGTGTATACACCGATAAAGACAAAGGTATCGCCGAAAAGTATGACGACGAGATAGAATGGTATCCATGGCAGAAAAAGGTCATAGACATGCCTTCAAAGGACAGAGAAGTCATTGTGATATACGACAAGCTTGGCGGGACAGGGAAATCAGAGCTCGCAAGGAGATTAAGGTACGAAAGCAAGGCGGTATACCTCCCAGCGATGCACGATGCAAAGAGTATGGTAAGAGCCATAACAAATCTGAAAGTAGATGGGAAACTCAGAAACACCATCATAATCGATATCCCGCGGGCGGTAGAATCCAGAGATCTAAGACAGCTGATTATAGCAATAGAGTCAATCAAGAACGGGATTATATCAGAAGACAGGTATCACTTTGACCAAGTGGAGATACCAACATGCAAGGTCATACTGATGTGTAACAATCTACCGAATCCATCTTGGTTAACACCGGACAGATGGGCTGCCTATGAAATCACCGAACGCAGTAACGGCGATTTACAAAAGATAAGCCTAGAAGAAAAGTATAAAGAGCAGCAAGAAGAAATAGCCATTCAAAAGAGAGACGAAAGACGTACACAAACAGGATATCAAGGGAAAAAATGACATATAACGATAACTTAAAAACGGAAATCATCATAGCCTCTTTACCCTACGATCTGCACGAGGCACTAAAAAAAGAGGCTGAAAAAAACAATACGTTTATCACCCAAACTGCAGTTCGCATCTTAAAAGAGTTTATTGCAGACGAGTCAAAACATCACATCCTATATTCCTCCGTTAAAGTACCAAAAGTTACAACGACAATAACGCGTATAGATACAAAATCGAAAGATAGATTTGAGAAATTCATACAAGAGACCGGCAATTCTGGATCATACGTGTTGACCAAAATAATCGAGGATTATTTCAAAGAAGAAAATAAGGCAGAAGACAAAAGCAAACATCAGCACCACTAAAACCCCCAGTTTTCATCCCCATAAGCAAGGTGGAATAACGGAACACCGAAGGCACAAATAACCATTGTTCCAGAACACACCCCGTCGGCACGACCCCTAAGAACACAGGGGTTAGGCAAAACAGCACAGCATTTTTATCGACATTCAACCGATGTCACATACATATCGCAAACGAAAAGGAACCCCGTTTGCACAGCGAGCGTCAGAAAAAGCTCGCAACCCCCCAAACATCCCCCCAAGCGGGGGAGAAGTACTACTACTACTACTACTCTGGTGTAAATCTAGGAGTAGTAGTAGCAGTAGTAGTCAATTTGTTGTACCTTATTCTTTTTCTTTGCTTCTTTCTTTTTATCGTACCGGAGCTAGAAGCAAATCGGTAACACACCGACAAAAACCCACAACTGTTTTTGAGTTTTTGAATCCCCTAGGCGTAGGAGATTCACCACCGAAACACGTGGTCCGGAACACCAGCACAATTTCCCGTATATGTCCCAGAGACCAGGAACATCACTTCGACAGAACGAGAACGGAAACAACAGCGAAAACACCACTGCACGGACGAAATTTGGATGAACACGGCGCTGACAACCCCGCTTACGCCGCCCCGACCCCGGGGCTCAACTTAGGATAGGACTCACTCCGGTTCATCCAGAGACATCTTTATTGTATAATAAATAAAAGGAAAATTCTCGAGCATCCAATCGATAAACAATACCTTTACCATATAAGAAATACGATATCGTCTTTGAGATAGCACAACATTCAGAATCCCTAGGGTGCGTCATAATTTAGTAATATAAAATTCAAGTTAATATATTATACCCCAAAAACAAATCAATACTCATATGACATTGAAATCAAAGACTACGAAATTAATATCGATAATACTCACAATCTTCCTTTTATCTGCAATAACAACACCTGTGTCAGCCGACACAACCATACTAACTCACAAAGACAAAAGCAATCTCGACATCTCAGACTACTTTTTACCAATCAAAGATTTCGATATGATTCCGTACTTGACACCATCTATAAATCAAAAACACAATCCAATCGTCGACGCCTCTTTATTGAAAAAACGTTTTAGAGATGACACATGCTGGGAATCACTAAACGCCAAAACCCAATCTTACGTATACAAAACCATATCACCATCACTAAAATTACAAGCATCAAAGCCAACAGATGAAAATAGGGATTCTATATGTAACACCCTGAAGAATTGTAACCTAGACAAGAAAGGCTGGGTCGGCACCGAATCACTCACATCAGGAACTTTACATTTAACGTATGATAACACACAACCCAGCAAGATATCTATAAAAATGAACTACAATCCAAAGAAAATCAAGCTATATGACACGATGTATCCATTTGAAATGTATAACAAACCAAATGAGATGATATTATTAAATCAGACATTCGATTTAAACAACTTATCTGACAACGAACGCAAACTGATCGATTTAATTGTAAATATAATCGACACAGGCAATCAGAACAACACCGGAATGTTAATCTTAGCAACAACTGCGACAGGCGCTGGTACAATATCAACCATAATAACATGCGCAGGAACCATACCAACTCTAGGATTAACATCTATACCATGTGGTGTAAGCGTTGCAATAACATCTTTCGGCATTGCATCAACCCTCGACAGCATCAGCAATCACCATCAAAATGAAATGATAGTAAACAAATATAAAGAACAATTGAAAGCATTCAATGATATTACTACCAAGGACGAATTATGACCAACTCATTGGAAAAAGCGCTTGAATCATCCACGAAAGCACAATATTTAACTATAATTATAACTACACTTGGTCTTATATATGTTTGCACGTATTGCATCATATCAGACATTTATACTGATACTCAAATTCATATGTTAAAAGGTATTTTATCGACAACCATTCCCATAACAATCGGTCTTGCAGCTTGTTATTTCGCATCACACATAAAGACACAAAAACAATGGTATATTAGAGCAATATCATACACATCATGCATATTATTAACAGTAACATTATGTATGGGTATACTAAACATAATTGAAAAATTCATCCCTTTTGTCTATCCATGGATGTATTATCTTTTACCAGCAACACTTATAATAGCGTTTTCTATAATGGAAATGCATAATTATAATAACACCATCAAAAAACATATGAACACCCACTCAAAAAAAACATAAAAAAACACAATCACTCCACATCCCATTCATATCACAACACACTATTTTTTTTATGTTTACAATACGACAACCCCGCTTGCGCCGCCCCAACCTTGGGGCTCACTTAGGATAGACTCCCTACGGTGGGCAAGCCTCACCTCCGGCTCGTCCACGACCGAGTCAACGATTACCAAGCGCGAAAACAGCCAGCATCAACAAGCGTCAATCAGCACAGTTAAAACACAACATAGACATTCCACCCAAAGACAACACAGAAAAACGATTACAGGAGCATGGCGAGGCCCTCAAAGCACATCAGAAACAAAATGCAACAAACAACAAAAGATATATATGTTTTCAGGACAAAAAATCTCTCAATAAAAATTCAGCTTAAAAGATGAATGATATGAGAGCAGTCTAAACCTCTCATATCAAAGGTGGTTCTGTGTGAACTTAGAAATTAATACACACTACAAAAATATAAAAGCATCGGTCAAGTGCAAAGATAGAATAACCGCTCTTTTAAATTCAGTTCTTTCACAACACACATCAAACCACCAGTCCAAAATGGTCGCTTCAGGCACACCAAACGACAATTGCGGCGAAGAATCAGCGATTTACTGATGCAAGAAGTGCGGCGAAACATACCCAGTAGACCACCACTGCGACAGATTAGAGTGCCCAATATGCCATTCCACCGCAGCAGCACGCATAGGAAAGCGCGGGTCAGCATCGTTAAGATCAGTCAACGAAGCATTGATCGAATACTTATCACCAGAAAGCGCACGCGATGCATATGGACGGCAACTCCCCAACGCCAGCATTTTGGCAGAGTATTATCCCGAAGCCGCAAAACTCGCAAATGTCGCAAGATCGGGAGGATTACGGCAAACAATATTATCACCGCCCAGAGAGTTATGGCAGAAATGGGAAGGATACAGCAATATTCAGATGACACGTGCTTTTACCAATCATGTAGAAAAGCATATGCCAAGAAACATAGGTGGACTGTATATCTACCACCCTCACCGAATAAAACCAGAAATACGCGTCAAACTAGAGCAATACGCAGCAAAACAGCAACGCCGCAATGAAAAACGCAAGTTTAACAATATACGGTGGAAAGCGAAACAAAGAACAGAATCAACCGAAGAACACGAAATAGACATCACCACATCAAAGGGATTTTGGGACGCTATACATCTCAACGTACTAAACTTACCCAATCCAGAGGATTATGTATATTTTTCACCACACTATCACATCATACACTGGGGAACAATGCCCAACACCACCTGGTATCACGCCAGGACCAAAGGATGGGTATACAAGATCACTGATCATGGCAAACCGATACCACTCAAAATCACCGAAAAAGACGGACAACCACTGGAAGATCAGCTAAGAGCAAAAATAGCATATCTAGCATCTCACGCAGGACTATTCAAAACGGAAACAGGAAGGACCTGCGATGTAGTTCACTATTTTGGCATAGCGTCACCCAGGAGTAGACAGCTCTGCAAAACAGAAGAAGGAAAAAAAATAATCAAGAGAATATATCAATCATACATCGACTGCGACAAATGCGGTCCAGGAAACCACCTAACACTTTGCGACAAGAACGAAATACCCATTCTTGGCAGAGAAGGAGAGATATATGCGAAAGATAAACTCGTAGTATACAAGTCAGAATTGACGCCGTTAGGAAAACAGAAGGTAGAAAGGCTCTTAAATCTTAATTGGCCCGTAAGCAGGATACAGATGGACGAAGAAGGGATAATTCAGGTCCCAGATCCGCCACCAGGGCGGAAAAAAGCACCAAAAGAGGTGAAAAATGTCAGGTAACAGGAAAAAAGCAAAAAGAAGAACAGCGAAAGCTCTGCAGAATCTAAGGAAAACTCCCGAAAAGAGAATACCAATTATCAACGAGACGGAAAAACATCACACATCAACATACGACCCATACTTGCGATGCGAAGGATGCGGAGGCATGTTCACATTATGCGACCCGGACGGAATACCATTTACAGGAAAAAACAACGAACCCATTTATGTAACACATAAAATGGCACGAAGTCTAACCGAATTGACGCCGTATGGAGAAAGATTAGTCGAACACTACATGAAGTTGCGCAACGGCATCGAGGATCCCGATTTCGTATTCGAAGATGAGGACGAGGAGTATGAGGAAGAGTATGACGACGAGGACGACGACGATTCTACCGGATACAAAACAGAATTCACAGAATATGGAAAAAGATTAATCGAGCATTACGCGAAGGCGTATAACGGCATCGACGATCCCGATTTCGTATTCGAAGATGAGGACGAGGAGTATGAGGAAGAGTATGACGACGACGATGAAAACTAAAAAAGACATCAAAGACATCACAGATGTCTTAAATTTAGCCAATTTGGGTTTAGAGTCGACCAAGTTCATTATTGATTATTGGAATAAAACGCCCGAAGAGAGGGAAGAAGTCAACGAGAAAGCGAGACGACTTTGCGAGGCTGCATACGAAATCGCAGTTTTATACTTCAAATCATCCGAAAGCCAAAAAGAGGCAATATCAGTCGAACTCCGGAAACTAGGCGAAAAACTAGCCGTTGCCGAATTACACAAAATCCTTGGCATAAACACACCCGATATTTCAAACGAAATGAAATTCGTGAATCCGTATCAGTATAGCGAGGATAGATAAATGGCAATAGAGAAGACCGATAACCCCGCCAAAGTCTTCGACGTGACGATATATATCGATTACAATACTGAGACCGGCGAGTTAAGGCCATCACACGACCACCTAAAACACTACACACAGCAATACTGCAAACACTGGGGATACGCAAGGCAGCAAGGCGATGTAAGCGAAACACAACACTGGCAGTGCAGGTTCAGCTACAAACGGAAAATACGCTTGCCACAATTGATCAAAGACTTAGGAAGCGAATTCGGCAAAGAAAACGTACACGCCGAGCAGACCGAAGGAACAGACCAAAGAGACTGGAGAAAACCGGCTTACTATGCATACATAGAAGATTCGGCAACACTTTACCCAGAAGAACGTGTATACACCGATAAAGACAAAGGTATCGCCGAAAAGTATGACGACGTGATAGAATGGTATCCCTGGCAGAAAAAGGTCATAGACATGCCTTCAAAGGACAGAGAAGTCATTGTGATATACGATAAGATCGGCGGGACGGGGAAATCAGAGCTCGCAAAACGGTTACGATACGAAAGTAAGGCAGTATACCTCCCAGCGATGCACGACGCAAAGAATATGGTAAGAGCCATAACAAATCTGAAATCAGATGGGAAACTCAGAAATACTATCATAATCGATATTCCACGTGCGGTAGAATCCAGAGATCTAAGACAGCTGATTATAGCAATAGAGTCAATCAAGAACGGGATTATATCAGAAGACAGGTATCACTTTGACCAAGTGGAGATACCAACATGCAAGGTCATACTGATGTGTAACAATCTACCGAATCCATCTTGGTTAACACCGGACAGATGGGCTGCCTATGAAATCACCAAACGCATTAACGGCGATTTGAAAAAGATAAGCCTAGAAAAAAAGTATAAAGAGCAGCAAGAAGAAATAGCCATTCAAAAGAGAGACGAAAGACGCACACAAACAGGGTATCAAGGGAAGCATAGAAAGGAAGAAAATACGGCAGAAGACAAAAAGCAAACATCAACACCAGCGAAACCCCAGTTTTTCATCACCGAAGCAAGGTGAAATAATGGAACACCAAAGGCACAAATAAGCATTGTTCCAGAACATACCCCGTTGACACGACCCCTACGAACACAGGGGTTAGGCAAAATACCACAGCATTGTCATCGACAGTCAACCGAAGTCAGATATATAACGCAGACCAATTAAAGAACAGTTTAGGCAGCGAGCGTCAGAAAAAGCTCGCGAACCCCCTTCGAGTCCCCCAAAGCAGGGGGAGAAGTACTACTACTACTACTCTGTTGTAAGTCTAGGAGTAGCAGCAGTAGTAGTCCTTTTGTTGTACCTTATTCTTTTTCTTTGCTTCTTTCTTTTTATTGTTCTGGAACCAGGCGTGTCACCCCCGGCTTACGCCGCCCCCATCCGGGGCGCTCAATTAGGATAGGCTCGCCTCCGGTGGGCAAGCCTCACCTGCGGTTCGCCAGAAGAGCATAAAAACATTTATACACATAAAAATCACAAAGGAAATTATGTTGAAAACAGTAGTAAACATAATCACAGTAATCTTAGTTATAAGCGCGTTTTCTATAATGCCCGTGGCAGCAAACACACAAATCGTATCCGACAGAGATAGTAAATCAAGCGAATTCAGCAACATTAATTTACCTATAGAAAGTATTAACATTTTAGATCACGTTTTAAAAGACAATGATTATAATACACATACAAAAATGTTAAATAAATGTTTAAGAGATATCGAATGCTGGGAATCATTGGATACTAAAACACAAAAGGCAATATGCTATTACAATACATTGAATCCCAACAGTGACAACAACTGCCGTGACGATGTATGTAACAAAATGCAGCTCGATCCACCAAAAGGATTAATCGATAAAATACTTCCAGATCACACTCCAAAAAAAGCATGCAATTTAGACGGTAAAGGATGGACAAAAAACCAGTTTTAGCTAAAGGCATATTAAAAGCATCATATGACAAAATTCCCTCTTCAAACGCAATTCACATTAAACTGGATTATACAATATCAAGCGTAAATGTATACGACGAATGGTATACTTTAAAAACGCCAGTCGAAGCACGAACATTAAAAATCATCAATAAATCATTCGATCTGAGTTTACCCGTAACAAACGACGAGAAATATCTCATTGATGTAATAATAAAAATAGTAGATCGCGGGGACAACAGTAATATTATCAGATTAATTATAGGAGGATTAACTATTGCGGGTGGCTGTGCCACAACTGCAATATCGCTAATATTGGAACCACCATCTGCAGGACTCACAACAGCCACAGTCATAACTGGCATATCAAGTGTAAGTTATGGTTTATATGACATCGAACTCACCAAGGCCAGCATCAAAGACACGCAACGATATATACACGATCATGCTTATTTAATAACCAAGCTTGAAACAAAATATAATGACGATTTATGAAATTAAAAAAAGCGTATGAAAAAATAGCATTAAGCATGCTAACCATGATTTGTACAATATCATTGATTACAAATTTATACAGCTTCGATCCAGATAGTATAAATATAACAATAGGAATTTGGATAACATGCTGCATATTAGTATTATTTGTCATACATACAAAATGCTTGGTCAAATTAAAGATAGCCAGTGAAACCGCAGACCCATTGCACGCATCTATTAGCAAAGATTGGTTAACATACATATTATTAATCATATGCAGCGGATCTACAACATCACTTATAGTTAACGCGTGTCACAAAGATACTAATATGCGATTCATATTTATCACAGTAGTATGCATATCGATCATAATCCACACAGTAATCATGTATATGCGTAAAAAAAGCAAATAGACCAGTTTAAAACTCTTGCAGAAGCAGCAACGATAGCTTTAGGCGGAAAAATACCAGAATACGAACAAGGATCAAAGTCTCAGCCTCCACATTATCATGCAACAAGTCCCAATTATAAACACTGCGCACCACATTGTTTCTGGGATTACAAAGACTTTTTCAAAAAGAGAGGAAACGCGAACGAACTATGAAAATAATAAAAAAAACTAGAATTCGCAGACGACACCTTACATTTCTTCCAAACGAATTGTAAACTCGGCAACAGCATAACCATCGAACTATGTAACGCCGATTTAATAGCAGGAAAAATTTCAGCAGCGTCACGTTTAGAATTAGAAAACACTGGCTGCCCTGAATCACAGTTATTATATCGTCCATATGACGATGAGTTTGATCCAGACGAAACACCACAGGAAGTAAACTTCAGGCTGTATCCCAAAGACAAAGAAGATCCAAGAACAGGACTCCCTCGCGAAATATACGACAAAGTATTCGAACCATTCGACATACCTCCAAAAACACAATCCATATCCGTTATCGTGGCACCAGGAGACAATGTTGCAATATATGGTCGCATGACCAAAAAATATGTCATAGTTGACGACGATGGAAATGAAGTATCTCTTGAAACTTTCCTTGACGAAAGAGATACAAAACTCGAGAAGAAAATAACAGAAAAGCTACGAGAAATAATATCATCCAGCTGAAGACAACAGAGAAAAAGCACAAACACTCCACATCCCATTCATATCACAACCCACTATTTTTTTCGAATGACAACCCGGCTTGCGCCGCCCCGACCTCGGGGCTCAACTTAGGATAGGACTCACTCCGGTGGGCAATCCTCACCTCCGGCTCGTCCACGACCGAGTCAACGATTACCAAGCACGAAAACACGCAACAGCAGCAATAACACCCAAGACAACACAGAAAAACGATTACAGGAGCATGGCGAGGCCCTCAAAGCACATCAGAAACAAAATGCAACAAACAACAAAAGATATATATGTTTTCAGGACAAAAATCTCTCAATAAAAATTCAGCTTAAAAGATGATTGATATGAGACCTTCTAACCCTCATATCAAAGGTGGTTCTGTGTGAACTTAGAAATTAATACACACTACAAAAATATAAAAGCATCGGTCAAGTGCAAAGATAGAATAACCGCTCTTTTAAATTCAGTTCTTTCACAACACACATCAAACCATCAGTTCGAAATGGTGGCTTCAGGAACGCCAAACGACAATTGCGGCGAAGAATCAGCGATTTACCGATGCAAGAAGTGCGGTGAAACATACCCAGTAGACCACCACTGCGACAGATTAGAGTGCCCAATATGCCATTCCACCGCAGCAGCACGCATAGGAAAGCGCGGGTCAGCATCGTTAAGATCTGTCAATGAGGCGTTGATCGAATACTTATCACCAGAAAGCGCATGCGACGTTTACGGTCGCGAATTCAAAGATGCAAGCATTTTAGCAGAATATTGCCCAGAAGCGGTAAAACTCGCAAACATCGCGAGATCAGGAGGATTACGACACACCATAGTATCACCACCAACAAAGACGTGGCAGAAATGGGAAGGATACAGCAACATTCAGATGACACGTGCTTTTACCAATCATGTAGAAAAGCATATGCCAAGAAACATAGGTGGACTGTATATCTACCACCCTCACCGAATAAAACCAGAAATACGCGTCAAACTAGAGCAATACGCAGCAAAACAGCAACGCCGCAATGAAAAACGCAAGTTTAACAATATACGGTGGAAAGCGAAACAAAGAACAGAATCAACCGAAGAACACGAAATAGACATCACCACATCAAAGGGATTTTGGGACGCTATACATCTCAACGTACTAAACTTACCCAATCCAGAGGATTATGTATATTTTTCACCACACTATCACATCATACACTGGGGAACAATGCCCAACACCACCTGGTATCACGACAGGACCAAAGGATGGGTCTACAAGATCACTGATCATGGCAAACCGATACCACTCAAAATCACCGAAAAAGACGGAAAACCACTGGAAGATCAGCTAAGAGCAAAAATAACCTACCTAGCATCTCACGCAGGACTATTCAAAACGGAAACGTGAAGGACCTGCAATGTCGTTCACTATTTTGGCATCGCGTCACCCCGCAGTAGACAGCTCTGCAAAACAGAAGAAGGAAAAAAAATAGTCAAGAGAATATATCAATCATACATCGACTGCGATAAATGCGGTCCAGGAAACCACCTCACACTCTGCGACAAGAACGAAATACCCATTCTTGGCAGCGAAGGAGAGAGATATGCGAAAGATAAACTCGTAGTATACAAGTCAGAATTAACGCCGATAGGAAAAAAGAAGGTAGAAAAGCTCTTAAATCTTAATTGGCCCGTAAGCAGGATACAGATGGACGAAGAAGGGATAATTCAGGTCCCAGATCCGCCACCAGGGCGGAAAAAGGCACCAAAAGAGGTGAAAAATGTCAGGTAACAGGAAAAAAGCAAAAAGAAGAACAGCCAAAGCTCTACAGAATCTAAGGAAAACTCCCGAAAAGAGAATACCAATTATCAACGAGACGGAAAAACCCAGTATACAACAAAGATGACAACCATGACTCAAGAATTCAAGGTCAAGACATTTAGCACATCAATTGCAATATCCATGCCATATCAGGTATACAGGCAAATTAAGCAGCAAGCAGAAAAAAACGGCATGCCTATTAGCCAAACAGCAAGCAACATACTCGAAAAGTTCACAAAGGACACCGCAAAACATCATATTGTACATGAGAATTCGATTGAGCCACATACGACCCTCAACATAAGCGACGTAGACGCGGAAGTTACCGAGACAATAAACACCTTGATCAAGGCGACTGGTAGATCAAAAGCATGGATAATCAGGAGAATCGTCGAAGAGCATTTCAAAGAAGAAAATACGGTAGAAGACAAAAACAAACATCAACACCAGCGAAACCCCAGTTTTTCATCCCCGAAGCAGGGTGGAATAATGGAACACCAAAGGCACAAATAATCATTGTTCCAGAACACACACCGTTGGAACGACCCCTACGAACACAGGGATTAGACAAAACAGCACAGCATCGTCATCAACAGTCAACCGAAGTCAGCTATATAGCGCAGACCAATTAAAGCACAGTTTATGCAGCGAGCGTCAGAAAAAGCTCGCAACCCCCCAGAAACATCCCCCCAAGCAGGGGAGAAGTACTACTACTACTACTCTGTTGTAAATCTTGGAGTAGTAGTAGTCCTTTTGTTGTACCTTATTTTTTTTCTTTGCTTCTTTCTTTTTACTGTTCTGGAACCAGGCGTGTCACCCAGTCGAGCAAGCCTCACCTGCGGATTCACCGATGAAAATATTATAACAAATGAAAACAATCATAGTTGATGTCAGGATCAAAAACTGCCGTCGTTTTTAGTATAGCAATTATCATTTTATTGATCCTGTGTTTCACAACTCCAGTAAGCGCAGGAACATACTCAATTACACAATCAAGCAAATATACAATTTCAACAGACGGAACAGTTTTCGAACCCGTAGGAATACACCACGATCTATCACCGTGGGCCGTTCAGGATATTGAAGGCTTAAAAAAGCACATGGGCAATGCAGGATGGGAATTAAAGCGCCATTATAACAGCACCCAATCAAAAATGGAAGTATTCAAAAACGAGATAGACAAATCAGACATACACTTCCATGCAGGACACGGGTTAAACATACCACTTATTGCAGGCGGACACATGGAACTAAAAAACCATCCATTACCAAACAACGCGGTAACAGCAAACGATGTAAAAGGTAAATGGAATCATTGTAAATGGTTCAATATTCACTCGTGTCACGTATTCGAAGACACAAACTGGGCTAACGTTCTAAAAGGAAGCAATACACACGGACTGTTAGGATTCGGCAGCACAACATACACAACGGGATACTTCCTATCCGATTATGGCGAAAAGATCACCAAAGGATGGACGCTAGCAAAAGCATGGGAAAAGACAAGTTACGATCAATTTAAAGAAAGCGAAGAGAATGTAACCGTACGGACGTTTTACAAGAACTTCGATCAATATTTGAACGACAAACTCAACACGCCGTCAACAAACACCACAGAAGACATCGTAATGTGCGACACACCCGTCACAGGCATTGAAGAAGAGGATATAGAGACCACATGTACGTTTATCAATTCAGGAAGAAAAGTGACTATAAAACAAGACGGCACAATGACCGAAGAAATAACAAAACGAGCGAAAGGAAAACGAGCGAAAGAAAAACGAGCGAAAGAAAATATCCCATATAACGAATATAAGCGCAACGATGAATTATAAGTAGTCACAACAAGAGGTTACATATGAAACTAAAACATCCAAAACTCATGGTATCATGTGGCGTTTTGATAGCGCTAGTCCTTGCAGTATTATTCCTCCCAATAATACCATGTGGCTCACCAGGAACAATGAGCGGATTCGGTTTAAGCTCAGCGATGGATCACATCATAACACCGTATCCAGCGAACCAACCTAATTCACTGCCCGTATACAGGGTTACAGATTACGTCAATATCCAAGATCATACAACAATAAGATATGATTATGGTAAAGATCCATACAACCAGGCCGATCTTCGCGAATGGATGACCAAACTGTTAAAAGATGAATTCGACCTACCTCTACCCGAAGGAAAAATAGAGCCAGAATTCCATATTGGAACAGAAACATTAAGAAATTTCCTCATACATCCAAAAGTGAACGGAATGGAATTGCACCCATCGAGGATATGTATCTCCGCAGACGAGATGTTTCCTAAAAAATCATATACTCCAATTGGATACAAAGGGTACAAGTTGGAAAACGTTGGTGAAATCAAGATCCTTTCCGCACAGGAAGCACATAAACTGCTCAATGAAGGACACGACATCAGCATGATCAGCAGATTCCGCGGAGATCACAAACTAGGAGAACAATGTTACAATTGGACAGGTGTTCCTATCGACACTATAGAATTAAAATGGTATTATCCAACGACAGCCGAAAGCAAATGGCAGTTTAACGGTGAGTATCTGATACCTGTATGGAAGTTCAGAAGTCCAGATTCATACGCTGTAATAAACGCTGTTGACGGCGATCTCCGTGCAGAATGGTCACCTGAAGGAAATTCAAACTTCACACCAAACGATAAATTCTATGAGCTAAAAGACATCAAAACACGGAAATGGATCAAAGACCCGACGTTCCCATACACAAATATTGAACGTGGAGTCGATATACACGCATAAACCAAAAAACACAACCCACTATTTTTTCCAGACGACAACCCCGCTTGCGCCGCCCCGAACTCGGGGCTCAACTTAGGATAGGACTCACTCCGGTGGGCAAGCCTCACCTCCGGCTCGTCCACGGCCGAGTCAGCGATTACCAAACACGAAAACACGCAACAGCAGCAATAACACCCAAGACAACACAGAAAAACGATTATAAAGCTATAGCGAGGCTCTCAGAGCAGCACAGAAACAAGATACAACAAACAAACGAAAGATATATACGATTTCAGGATAACAGTCTTCCACCGAAAAATACAACATAAAAGTTATGATATGAGAGCAGTCTAACCTCTCATATCAAAAGTGGGTTCTGCGTATGAACTTAGAAACTAATAGCACTCAAAACTCAAGAAGCTTTCGATCAAGGATATCAAATAGAATAAACTCTATTTTAAAACCAGCTCTTTTACCATCAAAGTCACAACAGAAATCCAAAATGGTCGCTTCAGGCACGCCAAACGACAATTGCGGCGAAGAATCAGCGATTTACCGATGCAAGAAATGCGGCGAAACATATCCAGTAGACCACCACTGCGACAGATTAGAGTGCCCTATATGCCATTCCACCGCAGCAGCACGCATAGGAAAACGCGGGTCAGCATCGTTAAGATCTGTCAACGAGGCGTTGATCGATTACGTAACGCCAGATAGAGCACACGACGTTTACGGTCGTGAATTCAAAGATGCAAGTATTTTAGCAGAATATTGCCCAGAAGCGGCAAAACTCGCAAACATCGCGAGATCAGGAGGATTACGACACACCATAGTATCACCACCAACAAAGACGTGGCAGAAATGGGAAGGATACAGCAATATTCAGATGACACGTGCTTTTACCAATCATGTAGAAAAGCATATGCCAAGAAACATAGGTGGACTGTATATCTACCACCCTCACCGAATAAAACCAGAAATACGCGTCAAACTAGAGCAATACGCAGCCAAACAGCAACGCCGCAATGACAAACGCAAGTTTAACAATATACGGTGGAAAGCGAAACAAAGAACAGAATCAACCGAAGAACACGAAATAGACATCACCACATCAAAGGGATTTTGGGACGCTATACATCTCAACGTACTAAACTTACCCAATCCAGAGGATTATGTATATTTTTCACCACACTATCACATCATACACTGGGGAACAATGCCCAACACCACCTGGTATCACGACAGGACCAAAGGATGGGTCTACAAGATCACTGATCATGGCAAACCGATACCACTCAAAATCACCGAAAAAGACGGAAAACCACTGGAAGATCAGCTAAGAGCAAAAATAACCTACCTAGCATCTCACGCAGGACTATTCAAAACGGAAACGTGAAGGACCTGCGATGTCGTTCACTATTTTGGCATAGCGTCACCCCGGAGTAGACAGCTCTGCAAAACAGAAGAAGGAAAAAAAATAATCAAGAGAATATATCAATCATACATAGACTGCGATAAATGCGGTCCAGGAAACCACCTAACACTTTGCGACAAGAACGAAATACCCATTCTTGGCAGCGAAGGAGAGAGATATGCGAAAGATAAGCTTGTAGTATACAAGTCAGAATTGACGCCGTTAGGAAAACAGAAGATAGAAAGGCTCTTAAATCTTAATTGGCCCGTAAGCAGGATACAGATGGACGAAGAAGGGATAATTCAGGTCCCAGATCCGCCACCAGGGCGGAAAAAAGCACCAAAAGAGGTGAAAAATGTCAGGTAACAGGAAAAAAGCAAAAAGAAGAACAGCGAAAGCTCTGCAGAATCTAAGGAAAACTCCCGAAAAGAGAATACCAATTATCAACGAGACGGAAAAACATCACACATCAACATACGACCCATACTTGCGATGCGAAGGATGCGGAGGCATGTTCACATTATGCGACCCGGACGGAATACCATTTACAGGAAAAAACAACGAACCCATTTATGTAACACATAAAATGGCACGAAGTCTAACCGAATTGACGCCGTATGGAGAAAGATTAGTCGAACACTACATGAAGTTGCGCAACGGCATCGAGGATCCCGATTTCGTATTTGAAGATGATTATGATGATTATGATGATTACGACGACGATTCTACCGGATACAAAACAGAATTCACAGAATATGGAAAAAGATTAATCGAGCATTACGCGAAGGTGTATAACGGCATCGACGATCCAGATTTCGTATTCGAAGATGAGGACGAGGAGTATGAGGAAGAGTATGACGACGAGGACGACGACGACGATGAAAACTAAAAAAGACATCAAAGACATCACAGATGTCTTAAATTTAGCTAATTTGGGTTTAGAGTCGACCAAGTTCATTATTGATTATTGGAATAAAACGCCCGAAGAGAGGGAAGAAGTCAACGAGAAAGCGAGACGACTTTGCGAGGCAGCATACGAAATCGCAGTTTTATACTTCAAATCATCCGAAAGCCAAAAAGAGGCAATATTAGTCGAACTCCGGAAACTAGGCGAAAAACTAGCCGTTGCCGAATTACACAAAATCCTTGGCATAAACACACCCGATATTTCAAACGAAATGAAATTCGAGAATCCGTATCAGTATAGCGAGGATAGATAAATGGCAATAGAGAAGGCCGACAACCCCACCAAAGTATTCGACGTAACGATATACATCAATCAAAACACCGAGACTGGCGAAGTAAGGCCATCACACGACCACCTAAAACACTACACACAGCAATACTGCAAACACTGGGGATACGCAAGGCAGCAAGGCGATGTAAGCGAAACACAACACTGGCAGTGCAGATTCAGCTACAAACGGAAAATACGCTTGCCACAATTGATCAAAGACTTGGGAAGTGAGTTCGGCAAAGAAAACGTACACGCCGAGCAGACAGAAGGCACAGACCAGAGAGACTGGAGAAAACCGGCTTACTATGCATACATAGAAGATGCAGCAACACTCTACCCAGAAGAACGTGTATACACCGATAAAGACAAAGGTATCGCCGAAAAGTATGACGACGAGATAGAATGGTATCCATGGCAGAAAAAGGTCATAGACATGCCTTCAAAGGACAGAGAAGTCATTGTGATATACGACAAGCTTGGCGGGACAGGGAAATCAGAGCTCGCAAGGAGATTAAGGTACGAAAGCAAGGCGGTATACCTCCCAGCGATGCACGATGCAAAGAGTATGGTAAGAGCCATAACAAATCTGAAAGCAGATGGGAAACTCAGAAATACTATCATAATCGATATCCCGCGGGCGGTAGAATCCAGAGATCTAAGACAGCTGATTATAGCAATAGAGTCAATCAAGAACGGGATTATATCAGAAGATAGGTATCATTTTGACCAAGTTGAAATACCAACATGCAAGGTCATACTGATGTGTAACAATCTACCAAATCCATCTTGGTTAACACCGGACAGATGGGCTGCCTATGAAATCACCAAACGCATTAACGGCGATTTGAAAAAGATAAGCCTAGAAAAAAAGTATAAAGAGCAGCAAGAAGAAATAGCCATTCAAAAGAGAGACGAAAGACGCACACAAACAGGGTATCAAGGGAAGCATAGAAAGGAAGAAAATACGGCAGAAGACAAAAAGCAAACATCAACACCAGTGAAACCCCAGTTTTTCATCACCGAAGCAAGGTGAAATAATGGAACACCAAAGGCACAAATAATCATTGTTCCAGAACATACCCCGTTGACACGACCCCTACGAACACAGGGGTTAGGCAAAACACCACAGCATTGTTATCGACAGTCAACCGAAGTCAGCTATATAGCGCAGACCAATTAAAGCACAGTTTAGGCAGCGAGCGTCAGAAAAAGCTCGCAACCCCCTTCGAGTCCCCCAAAGCAGGGGGAGAAGTACTACTACTACTACTACTCTGTTGTAAGTCTAGGAGTAGCAGCAGTAGTAGTCCTTTTGTTGTACCTTATTCTTTTTCTTTGATTCTTTCTTTTTATTGTTCTGGAACCAGGCGTGTCACCTCCGGTGGGCAAGCCTCACCTGCGGTTCGCCCATGAAAAGATTATAACAAATGAAAACAATCATAGTTGATGTCAGGATCAAAAACAACCGTCTTTTTTACCATAGCAATTATCATGTTATCGATCACGTGTTTCATAACGCCAGCATTTGCAGATTCATATTCCATAACGCAAAACAGCAAATATGAATGGGCTTTAGATCACTTCGGAATACATACCGACATATCAGCGTGGAGCGACCCCGATCTAGCAAATCTTAGAGTTAAAATGAATAACAGCCTATGGAACAGGTTGTTCCACGATAAAAACGAGGAAGTGAAAATCAGCCATTTCACGGATAAAGTAGACAAATCAGACATACATTTCCACGCAGGTCACGGATTCCACATTCCATTACCTGGATTCGGCGGACACTTAGAATTATATAACCACCCGTTCGAAGGTGGCATAGTCAACGCAGATACCGTCATGGGAAAATGGAATCATTGTAAATGGTTCAATATTCACTCATGTCACGTCCTAGAAGACACAAACTGGGCAAACGTTCTAAAAGGCAGCAATAGTCATGGAATACTTGGATTCGGCAGCACGACATACACAACGGGATACTTCCTATCCGATTATGGCGAAAAGATCACCAAAGGATGGACGCTAGCAAAAGCATGGGAAAAGACAAGTTACGATCAATTCAAGAACACGCCTGAAAATGTAACCGTACGGACGTTTTACAAGAACTTCGATCAATATTTGAACGACAAACTCAACACGCCGTCAACAAACACCACAGAAGACATCGTCATGTGCGACACACCCGTCAAAGTCGAAAAAGAAGAGCGTCTAATTACGAAATGTACGTTTATCAATTCGGGAAGAAAAGTGACTATAAAACAAGACGGCACAATGACCGAAGAAATAACAAAACGAGCGAAAAGAAGACCTGCGGCAAAAAACATCCCATATAACGAATATAAGCGCAACGATGAATTATAAGTAGTCACAACAAGAGGTTACATATGAAACTAAAACATCCAAAACTCATGGTATCATGTGGCGTTTTGATAGCGCTAGTCCTTGCAGTATTATTCCTCCCAATAATACCATGTGGCTCACCAGGAACAATGAGCGGATTCGGTTTAAGCTCAGCGATTGATCACATCATAACACCGTATCCAGCGAACCAACCAGATTCACTACCCGTATATAGGGTTACAGATTATGTCAATATCCAAGATCGTACGGCAATAAGATATGATTACGACAAAGATCCGCATAACCAAAACGATCTTCGCGAATGGATGACCAAAATTTTCAAAGATGAATTCGATCTACCTCTACCTGAAGGGAAAATAGAGCAAGAATTCCACTACGAGTTCAACGGCGAAAAAATAACACCAAGAGGTTTCTACACAAATCCAAAAGTGAACGGAATGGAATTGTATCCATCAGAAATATATATTAACGACGATAAAACAGTTTTTATAGACCCATATAACTCAATTGCATACAAAGGGTATAAGCTAGAGAACGTTGGTGAAATCAAGATCCTTTCCGCGCAGGAAGCACACAAACTGCTCAACGATAGACACGACATCAGCATGAACAGCAGATTCCGCGGAGATCACAAACTAGGAGAACAATGCTACAATTGGACTGGCGTACCGATCAAAAACATAAAATTACAATGGTATTATCCAACAACAGCTGAAAGTGAATGGCAGTTTAACGGCGAGTATCTGATACCCATATGGATGTTTAGAGCATCAGGAGGCGGATTCGGCCAGATAAACGCCGTTGACGGCGATCTCCGCGCAGAATGGTCGCCAGAAGGAAACCCGAACTTCACACCAAACGATAAATTCTATGAGCTAAAAGACATCAAAACAAAGAAGTGGATCAAAGACCCGACGTTCCCAGACACAAATGTCGAACGCGGAGTCGATATACACGCATAAACCAAAAAACACAACCACTATTTTTTTCAAGACGACAACCCCGCTTGCGCCGCCCCGAACTCGGGGCTCAATTAGGATAGGACTCCCTCCGGTGGGCAAGCCTCACCTCCGGCTCGTCCACGACTGAGTCAGCGATTACCAAGCGCGAAAACAATCAGCATCAACAAGCGTCAATCAGCACGGTTAAAACACAACATAGATATTCAACCCAAAGACAACACAGAAAATCGATTATAGGGCCACGGTGAGGCTCTCAGAGCAGCACAGAAACAAGATACAACAAACAAACGAAAGATATATACGATTTCAGGACAACAATCTTCCACCGAAAAATACAACGTAAAAGATGAATGATATGAGAGGATTAAGAGCTCTCATATCGGTGGGTTCTGCGTATGAACTTAGAAACTAATAGCACTCAAAACTCAAGAAGCTTTCGATCAAGGATATCAGATAGAATAAACTCTATTTTAAAACCAGCTCTTTTACCACCCAAGTCACAACAGAAATCCAAAATGGTCGCTTCAGGCACGCCAAACGACAATTGCGGCGAAGAATCAGCGATTTACCGATGCAAGAAGTGCGGTGAAACATACCCAGTAGACCATCACTGCGACAGATTAGAGTGCCCAATATGCCATTCAACAGCAGCAGCACGCATAGGAAAACGCGGGTCAGCATCGTTAAGATCAGTCAATGAGGCGTTGATCGAATACTTATCACCAGAAAGCGCATGCGATGCATATGGACGGCAACTCCCCAACGCCAGCATTTTGGCAGAGTATTATCCGGAAGCCGCAAAACTCGCAAACATCGCGAGATCAGGAGGATTACGGCACACCATAGTATCACCACCAACAAAGACGTGGCAGAAATGGGAAGGATACAGCAATATTCAGATGACACGTGCTTTTACCAATCATGTAGAAAAGCATATGCCAAGAAACATAGGTGGACTGTATATCTACCACCCTCACCGAATAAAACCAGAAATACGCGTCAAACTAGAGCAATACGCAGCCAAACAGCAACGCCGCAATGACAAACGCAAGTTTAACAATATACGGTGGAAAGCGAAACAAAGAACAGAATCAACCGAAGAACACGAAATAGACATCACCACATCAAAGGGATTTTGGGACGCTATACATCTCAACGTACTAAACTTACCCAATCCAGAGGATTATGTATATTTTTCACCACACTATCACATCATACACTGGGGAACAATGCCCAACACCACCTGGTATCACGACAGGACCAAAGGATGGGTCTACAAGATCACTGATCATGGCAAACCGATACCACTCAAAATCACCGAAAAAGACGGAAAACCACTGGAAGATCAGCTAAGAGCAAAAATAACCTACCTAGCATCTCACGCAGGACTATTCAAAACGGAAACGTGAAGGACCTGCAATGTCGTTCACTATTTTGGCATAGCGTCACCCCGCAGTAGACAGCTCTGCAAAACAGAAGAAGGAAAAAAAATAATCAAGAGAATATATCAATCATACATCGACTGCGATAAATGCGGTCCAGGAAACCACCTCACACTCTGCGACAAGAACGAAATACCCATTCTTGGCAGCGAAGGAGAGAGATATGCGAAAGATAAGCTTGTAGTATACAAGTCAGAATTGACGCCGTTAGGAAAACAGAAGATAGAAAGGCTCTTAAATCTTAATTGGCCCGTAAGCAGGATACAGATGGACGAAGAAGGGATAATTCAGGTCCCAGATCCGCCACCAGGGCGGAAAAAAGCACCGGGAGATGTGAAAAATGTCTAACAGTATGAAAAGATCAACAACACCAAAGAGCAAAAGCTTTGCAAAAAAAAACACACTCACCGTATAGAAGAAGAAGAAGAAACATGAAATCAAAGCATATCCACATAACCGAAAAAGACATAACAGATGTCTTAGTCCTAGCCAACTGTAGCTTAAATACGATCAATTTTATCGTTGATTATTGGAATAAAACACCTGAAGAGAGGGAAGAAGTCCACGAAGAGTTAAAACGAATTGCCAAAGGATTATTAGACTCCGTATTTTTATACTTGACATCACCGATAAACGAGCAAAAAGCAATATTGGTAGAACTCCGGAAACTAGGCGAAAAACTAGCCATTGCGAAACTACACAAAATCCTTGGCATAAACGAGCCCGACATTTCAAACGAAATGAAATTCGAGAACCCGTATCAGTATGATGAGGATAGATAAATGGCAATAGAGAAGGCCGACAACCCCACCAAAGTCTTCGACGTGACGATATATATCGATTACAATACTGAGACCGGCGAGTTAAGGCCATCACACGACCACCTAAAACACTATACGGAAAATTACTGCAAACACTGGGGATACGCAAGGCAGCAAGGCGATGTAAGCGAAACACAACACTGGCAGTGCAGGTTCAGCTACAAACGGAAAATACGCTTGCCACAATTGATCAAAGACTTGGGAAGTGAGTTCGGCAAAGAAAACGTACACGCCGAGCAGACAGAAGGCACAGACCAGAGAGACTGGAGAAAACCGGCTTACTATGCATACATAGAAGATTCGGCAACACTTTACCCAGAAGAACGTGTATACACCGATAAAGACAAAGGTATCGCCGAAAAGTATGACGAAGAGATAGAATGGTATCCCTGGCAGAAAAAGGTCATAGACATGCCTTCAAAGGACAGAGAAGTCATTGTGATATACGATAAGATCGGCGGGACGGGGAAATCAGAGCTCGCAAAACGGTTACGATACGAAAGTAAGGCAGTATACCTCCCAGCGATGCACGACGCAAAGAATATGGTAAGAGCCATAACAAATCTGAAATCAGATGGGAAACTCAGAAATACTATCATAATCGATATTCCACGTGCGGTAGAATCCAGAGATCTAAGACAGCTGATTATAGCAATAGAGTCAATCAAGAACGGGATTATATCAGAAGACAGGTATCACTTTGACCAAGTGGAGATACCAACATGCAAGGTCATACTGATGTGTAACAATCTACCGAATCCATCTTGGTTAACACCGGACAGATGGGCTGCCTATGAAATCACCGAACGCAGTAACGGCGATTTACAAAAGATAAGCCTAGAAGAAAAGTATAAAGAGCAGCAAGAAGAAATAGCCATTCAAAAGAGAGACGAAAGACGTACACAAACAGGATATCAAGGGAAAAAATGACATATAACGATAACTTAAAAACGGAAATCATCATAGCCTCTTTACCCTACGATCTGCACGAGGCACTAAAAAAAGAGGCTGAAAAAAACAATACGTTTATCACCCAAACTGCAGTTCGCATCTTAAAAGAGTTTATTGCAGACGAGTCAAAACATCACATCCTATATTCCTCCGTTAAAGTACCAAAAGTTACAACGACAATAACGCGTATAGATACAAAATCGAAAGATAGATTTGAGAAATTCATACAAGAGACCGGCAATTCTGGATCATACGTGTTGACCAAAATAATCGAGGATTATTTCAAAGAAGAAAATAAGGCAGAAGACAAAAGCAAACATCAGCACCACTAAAACCCCCAGTTTTCATCCCCATAAGCAAGGTGGAATAACGGAACACCGAAGGCACAAATAACCATTGTTCCAGAACACACCCCGTCGGCACGACCCCTAAGAACACAGGGGTTAGGCAAAACAGCACAGCATTTTTATCGACATTCAACCGATGTCACATACATATCGCAAACGAAAAGGAACCCCGTTTGCACAGCGAGCGTCAGAAAAAGCTCGCAACCCCCCAAACATCCCCCCAAGCGGGGGAGAAGTACTACTACTACTACTACTCTGGTGTAAATCTAGGAGTAGTAGTAGTCAATTTGTTGTACCTTATTCTTTTTCTTTGCTTCTTTCTTTTTATTGTTCTGGAACCAGGCGTGTCACCCCCGGCTTACGCCGCCCCCATCCGGGCGCTCAATTAGGATAGGCTCACCTCCGGTGGGCAAGCCTCACCTGCTGTTCGCCCATAAAAAGATTATAACAAATGAAAACAATCATAGTTGATGTCAGGATCAAAAACTGCCGTCGTTTTTAGTATAGCAATTATCATTTTATTGATCATGTGTATCACAACTCCAGTAAGCGCAGGAACATACTCAATTACACAATCAAGCAAATATACATTTTCAACAGACGGAACAGTTTTCGAACCCGCAGGAATACACCACGATCTATCACCGTGGGCCGTTCAGGATATCGAAGGCTTAAAAAAGCACATGGGCAATGCAGGATGGGAATCAAAGCGCCATTATAACAGCACCCAATCAAAAATGGAAGTATTCAAAAACGAGATAGACAAATCAGACATACACTTCCATGCAGGACACGGGTTAAACGTACCACTTATTGCAGGCGGACACATGGAACTAAAAAACCATCCACTACCAAACAACGCGGTAACAGCAAACGATGTAAAAGGTAAATGGAATCATTGTAAATGGTTCAATATTCACTCATGTCACGTCCTAGAAGACACAAACTGGGCAAACGTTCTAAAAGGCAGCAATAGTCATGGAATACTTGGATTCGGCAGCACGACATACACAACGGGATACTTCCTATCCGATTATGGCGAAAAGATCACCAAAGGATGGACGCTAGCAAAAGCATGGGAAAAGACAAGTTACGATCAATTCAAGAACACGCCTGAAAATGTAACCGTACGGACGTTTTACAAGAACTTCGATCAATATTTGAACGACAAACTCAACACGCCGTCAACAAACACCACAGAAGACATCGTCATGTGCGACACACCCGTCAAAGTCGAAAAAGAAGAGCGTCTAATTACGAAATGTACGTTTATCAATTCGGGAAGAAAAGTGACTATAAAACAAGACGGCACAATGACCGAAGAAATAACAAAACGAGCGAAAAGAAGACCTGCGGCAAAAAACATCCCATATAACGAATATAAGCGCAACGATGAATTATAAGTAGTCACAACAAGAGGTTACATATGAAACTAAAACATCCAAAACTCATGGTATCATGTGGTGTTGTGATAGCGCTAGTTATTGCCGTATTATTCCTCCCAGTAATACCATTTAGTTCACCAGGAACGATGGGAGGAGGCGGTTTAAGCTCAGCGATGGATCACATCATAACACCATATCCAGCAAACCAACCGGATTCACTACCCGTATACAGGGTTACAGATTATGTCAATATCCAAGATGATACAACAATAAGATATGATTATGGCAAAGATCCGCATAACCAAAACGATCTTCGCGAATGGATGACCAAAATTTTCAAAGATGAATTCGATCTACCTATACCTGAAGGAAAAATAGAGCCACATTTCCATTATGAATCAGAAACATTATCAGGTTTTCACATACATCCAAAAGTGGACGGCATGGAATTATACCCATCAGGAATTAGTGCTTCCGCGGACGAGATGTTTTCTAAGAAACCATATACTCCAATTGGATACACCGGGTACAAGTTGGAAAACGTTGGCGAAATCAAGATCCTTTCCGCGCAGGAAGCACACAAACTGCTCAATGAAGGACACGACGTCGGCATGACCAGCAGATTCCGCGGAGATCACAAAATCGGCGAACAATGCCATTATTGGGCAGGGACTCCTATCGACACTATAGATTTACAATGGTATTATCCAACAACAGCTGAAAGCGAATGGCAGTTTAACGGCGAGTATCTGATACCCGTATGGATGTTTAGGGTAACAAAAGGAGGTTATGGCCAGATAAACGCAGTCGACGGCGATCTCCGTGCAGAATGGTCGCCAGAAGGAAATCCAAACTTCACACCAAACGATAAATTCTATGAGCTAAAAGACATCAAAACAAAGAAGTGGATCAAAGACCCGACGTTCCCAGACACAAATGTCGAACGCGGAGTCGATATACACGCATAAACCAAAAAACACAACCCACTATTTTTTTCCAGACGACAACCCCGCTTGCGCCGCCCCGAACTCGGGGCTCAATTAGGATAGGACTCCCTCCGGTGGGCAAGCCTCACCTCCGGCTCGTCCACGACTGAGTCAGCGATTACCAAGCGCGAAAACAATCAGCATCAACAAGCGTCAATCAGCACGGTTAAAACACAACATAGATATTCAACCCAAAGACAACACAGAAAAACGATTACAGGAGCATGGCGAGGCTCTCAGAGCATCATACAAACAAAATGTAGCAAACAAGAGAAAGATATATATGTTTTCAGGACAAAAAATCTCTCAATAAAAATTCAGCTTAAAAGATGAATGATATGAGAGCAGTCTAAACCTCTCATATCAAAGGTGGTTCTGCGTGAACTTAGAAATTAATACACACTACAAAAATATAAAAGCATCGGTCAAGTGCAAAGACAGCGTTGACGCTATTTTAAATTCAGTTCTTTCACAACACACATCAAACCACCAGTTCGAAATGGTGGCGTCAGGAACGCCAAATGACAATTGCGGCGAAGAATCAGCGATTTACCGATGCAAGAAATGCGGCGAAACATATCCAGTAGACCACCACTGCGACAGATTAGAGTGCCCTATATGCCATTCCACCGCAGCAGCACGCATAGGAAAACGCGGGTCAGCATCGTTAAGATCAGTCAATGAGGCGTTGATCGAATACTTATCACCAGAAAGCGCATGCGATGCATATGGACGGCAACTCCCCAACGCCAGCATTTTGGCAGAGTATTATCCGGAAGCCGCAAAACTCGCAAACATCGCGAGATCAGGAGGATTACGGCACACCATAGTATCACCACCAACAAAGACGTGGCAGAAATGGGAAGGATACAGCAATATTCAGATGACACGTGCTTTTACCAATCATGTAGAAAAGCATATGCCAAGAAACATAGGTGGACTGTATATCTACCACCCTCACCGAATAAAACCAGAAATACGCGTCAAACTAGAGCAATACGCAGCCAAACAGCAACGCCGCAATGACAAACGCAAGTTTAACAATATACGGTGGAAAGCGAAACAAAGAACAGAATCAACCGAAGAACACGAAATAGACATCACCACATCAAAGGGATTTTGGGACGCTATACATCTCAACGTACTAAACTTACCCAATCCAGAGGATTATGTATATTTTTCACCACACTATCACATCATACACTGGGGAACAATGCCCAACACCACCTGGTATCACGACAGGACCAAAGGATGGGTCTACAAGATCACTGATCATGGCAAACCGATACCACTCAAAATCACCGAAAAAGACGGAAAACCACTGGAAGATCAGCTAAGAGCAAAAATAACCTACCTAGCATCTCACGCAGGACTATTCAAAACGGAAACGTGAAGGACCTGCAATGTCGTTCACTATTTTGGCATAGCGTCACCCCGCAGTAGACAGCTCTGCAAAACAGAAGAAGGAAAAAAAATAATCAAGAGAATATATCAATCATACATCGACTGCGATAAATGCGGTCCAGGAAACCACCTCACACTCTGCGACAAGAACGAAATACCCATTCTTGGCAGCGAAGGAGAGAGATATGCGAAAGATAAACTCGTAGTATACAAGTCAGAATTAACGCCGATAGGAAAACAGAAGGTAGAAAAGCTCTTAAATCTTAATTGGCCCGTAAGCAGGATACAGATGGACGAAGAAGGGATAATTCAGGTCCCAGATCCGCCACCAGGGCGGAAAAAGGCACCAAAAGAGGTGAAAAATGTCAGGTAACAGGAAAAAAGCAAAAAGAAGAACAGCGAAAGCTCTGCAGAATCTAAGGAAAACTCCCGAAAAGAGAATACCTGCAGTCACCGAGATGAAAAACCATCACACATCAACATACGACCCATACCTACGATGCGACGAATGCGGAAGCCGCTTCTTGCTATGCGACAGGAACGGAACGCAGTTTTTAGGAAAAAACAACAAACCTATCCATATAACACATAAAATCGCACGAAGTCTATCCGAATTGACACCGTATGGAGAAAGATTACTCGAACATTGCTTGAAGGTGCGCAACGGCATCGACGATCCCGATTTCGTGTTCGAAGATGATTACGAAGAGGATGAGGACGATGATGAAAACTAAAAATAACCTGACAACAATCAGCAACAAAGACATCATAAACGTCCTAATTCTAGCCGAATATGGTCCTGTCTTGATCGGTTTCATCATCGAATACTGGAACAAAACACCGGAAGAGAAAGAAGAATTCAACGAGAAAGCGAGACGATTTTGCGAGGAAGTATACGAAGTCATAAGTTTATACTTCAAATCATCCGAAAGCCAAAAAGAGGCAATATTAGTCGAACTCCGGAAACTAGGCGAAAAACTAGCCGTTGCCGAATTACACAAAATCCTTGGCATAAACACACCCGATATTTCAAACGAAATGAAATTCGAGAATCCGTATCAGTATAGCGAGGATAGATAAATGGCAATAGAGAAGGCCGACAACCCCACCAAAGTATTCGACGTAACGATATACATCAATCAAAACACCGAGACTGGCGAAGTAAGGCCATCACACGACCACCTAAAACACTACACACAGCAATACTGCAAACACTGGGGATATGCCAGGCAGCAAGGCGATATAAGCGAAACACAACACTGGCAGTGCAGGTTCAGCTACAAACGGAAAATACGCTTGCCACAATTGATCAAAGACTTAGGAAGCGAATTCGGCAAAGAAAACGTACACGCCGAGCAGACCGAAGGAACAGACCAAAGAGACTGGAGAAAACCGGCTTACTATGCATACATAGAAGATTCGGCAACACTTTACCCAGAAGAACGTGTATACACCGACAAAGACAAAGGTATCGCCGAAAAGTATGACGACGTGATAGAATGGTATCCCTGGCAGAAAAAGGTCATAGACATGCCTTCAAAGGACAGAGAAGTCATTGTGATATACGATAAGATCGGCGGGACGGGGAAATCAGAGCTCGCAAAACGGTTACGATACGAAAGTAAGGCAGTATACCTCCCAGCGATGCACGATGCAAAGAGTATGGTAAGAGCCATAACAAATCTGAAAGTAGATGGGAAACTCAGAAACACCATCATAATCGATATCCCGCGGGCGGTAGAATCCAGAGATCTAAGACAGCTGATTATAGCAATAGAGTCAATCAAGAACGGGATTATATCAGAAGATAGGTATCACTTTGACCAAGTTGAAATACCAACATGCAAGGTCATACTGATGTGTAACAATCTACCAAATCCATCTTGGTTAACACCGGACAGATGGGATGCCTATGAAATCACCGAACGCATTAACGGCGATTTGAAAAAGATAAACCTAGAAGAAAAGTATAAAGAGCAGCAAGAAGAAATAGCCATTCAAAAGAGAGACAAAAGACGCACACAAACAGGGTATCAAGGGAAGCATAGAAAGGGAGAACAAAAACACGCGGGAATCGAAAAAACTCATGACTCAAGAATTCAAGGTCAAGACATTTAGCACATCAATTGCAATATCCATGCCATATCAGGTATACAGGCAAATTAAGCAGCAAGCAGAAAAAAACGGCATGCCTATTAGCCAAACAGCAAGCAACATACTCGAAAAGTTCGCAAAGGACACCACAAAACATCATATTGTATACGAGAATTCGATTGAGCCACATGCAACCCTCACCATAAGCGACGTAGACGCTGAAGTTACCAAGACAATAAACACCTTGATCAAGGCGACTGGTAGATCAAAAGCATGGATAATCAGGAGAATCGTTGAAGAGCATTTCAAAGAAGAAAATACGGTAGAAGACAAAAACAAACATCAACACCAGCGAAACCCCAGTTTTTCATCACCGAAGCAGGGTGGAATAATGGAACACCAAAGGCACAAATAATCATTGTTCCAGAACACACACCGTTGACACGACCCCTACGAACATAGGGGTTAGGCAAAATAATACAGCATTTTTATCGGTATTCAACCGATGTCGCCTACATATCGCAAACGAAAAGAAACCCCGTTTGCACAGCGAGCGTCAGAAAAAGCTCACAACCCCCCCAAACATCCCCCCAAGCAGGGGAGAAGTACTACTACTACTACTACTACTACTACTACTACTACTCTGGTGTAAATCTTGGAGTAGTAGCAGTAGTAGTCCGTTTGTTGTACCTTATTCTTTTTCTTTACTTCTTTCTTTTTATTGTTCTGGAACTTAACGAGTGTCACCCCCGGCTTGCGCCGCCCCCATCCGGGGCGCTCAATTAAGATAGGCTCGCCTCCAGTGGGCAAGCCTCACCTGCGGTTCGCCAGAAGAGCATGAAAATATTTATACACATAAAAATCATAAAAGAAATCATGAATACGGCAACAAAAATCGCACACCTAATAACAATATTTCTCATCATATCAGCGTTCATAGTCGCACCAGTTGTCGCTTCAGCAGAAAGCGACGAGTTTGTAAACACAAGGACAGAGACAAAAACACAGTCAAATGAGGAAATAAACGATATCTTTGAAAAAGCAATCAAAAAATCGGGTATCGAATTATGCCAGATGTATCGAAAGATCCACGGCGACGATGGTTTAGATTACATACTTTATGATAACGTAAACCCGCATCCATTTTGGGAGCATTTGGTTAAAAACGGAGATACACTTAAAATAATATCAGGTACAGAACCCGGAGAACGATACGCTCTCGTATACCCACCAAAGAATACCAACGAAGAATCATCGTGGATATTACCAGGAGCGAAAGCAGCTTTACCAGCAGTGTTTCCAATAGGAGCAGCAATTGCCGAAATAACACCCGAAATCATTGTATACTCCGCAGGAATCCTAACAGCCATAGGATTCGTGGATATCAACGCACCAAATTTCAGCGAAGAGCTCAACAAATTAATGCACGATCTAGATCTAAACGTAAAAACAGCCTTGATGCAAGCGTTAGATACAATAGGAATACACCAATACAACAGACTAGACGGGAAATACAATCACAGAAAAAACAGCGAACTATCTTTTGACGAAGCTTTGAAACTCATGAAAGATTGTGAAAAACCGAAAAAGGATGATAAAGACAAAAACATTTGGATTGGTTCGACCAAAGAAGGATGTAAAATACTTGCAGAAGCAGCAACAAAGGCATTAGGCGGCAAAACACCAGAATATCACCCAGGTTCAAATAATCAACCTCCACATTATCATGCAACAAGTCCATATCACGAACACTGCGCACCGCATTGTTTCTGGGATTACAAAGACTTTAACAAAAAGAGAGGAGACGTGAGCGAACTATGAAAATAATAAAAAAAATAGAATTCGTCGATGACACCTTACATTTTTTTCAGGCGGATTGCGAAAACAAAGGCGGAATGACCATTGAACTATGCAACGCCGACATAATAACAGGAAAACTCAAAGCCGTATCAGAGTTAGAACTCGAAAACACCGGTTACCCCGAATCACATATATTTTACCGTCCACACGCGAAAGATTCCGTATATGATCCTTACCACGATCCAGACTACACACCACCAGAAGTAAATTTCAGACTGTATCCCGAAGACAAAGAAGATCCACGAACAGGACTCCCACGCGAAATTTACGACAAAGTATTCGAGGCATTTGACATACCTCCAAAAACAAAATCCATATCTGTAATCATAGCACCTGGAGACTGCGTTGCAATATACGGCAAAATGACCGAAAAATATGTCATAGTCGATGATGACGGCAACGAAATACCCATTGAAACCCTATTAAACGACAAAAACATCGATCTCGAAAAGAAAATAGACGATCTCGAAAAGAAAATTCAGCAGAGTTGTCAATAACCAACACTGTTAAAATCCACGCTTAAACACACTATTTTTACCATTTTACGACAACCTGGCTTACACCGCCCCAACATAGGGGCTCAAGTGGGATATGCTCACCTGAAGGTGGGTGAACCCCACCTTCGGTCCGTCCACTAACGATTCAGCAATTACCACGCGCGAAAGCACACAACGGCAACAAACACTACATAACACGTTACAAGCACAATACGACTTTCCACTCACAAACAACACAGAAAAACGATTATAAAGCTATAGCAAGGCTCTCAGAGCAGTATAAAAACAAGACGTACCAAATAAACGAAAGATATATATGAGTTCAGGATAACAGTTTTCCACCGAAAAATACAACGTAAAAGATGAATGATATGAGAGATTTAAACGCCCTCTCATATCGGTGGGTTCTGCGTAATGAACTTAGAAATTAATACAACACCAAGCAAAATAAGCCTTTCGCTAAGGATCAAAGACAGAGTAGACGCTCTTTTAAACCCAGCTCTGTTACCAACAAAGTCACAACAGAAATTCAAAATGGTAGCTTCAGGCACGCCAAACGACAATTTCGGCGAAGAATCGGCGATTTACCGATGCAAGAAGTGCGGTGAAACATACCCAGTAGACCATCAGTGCGACAGATTAGAGTGCCCAATATGCCATTCAACCGCAGCAGCACGCATAGGAAAACGCGGGTCAGCCACGTTAAGATCAGTCAACGAAGCGTTTATTGAATATGTAACGCCCGAAAGTGCATACGATGCATATGGACGGCAACTCCCCAACGCCAGCATTTTGGCAGAGTATTATCCGGAAGCCGCAAAACTCGCAAATGTCGCAAGATCGGGAGGATTACGTCACACCATAGTATCACCACCAACAAAGACGTGGCAGAAATGGGAAGGATGCAGCAATATTCAGATGACAAAGGCATTTACGAGTCACGTAGATAAACATCTCCCAAAAAACATCGGCGGACTGTATATATACCACCCTCACCGAATAAAGCCAGAGATACGCAAAAAAATCGATCAATACACAGCGAGAAAACAATACTGTCAAGACAAATACAAAAACAGAAGATTACAGAAAAGAGCGAAACCAAGAAACACGACGGAAGAAGAGTATGAGATGGACAGCGTCACCTCGAAAGGATACTGGGACGCAATACACCCTTCGCGGGGTTTCAGAGTCGGTCATCGTGACCCGTTCTGCAGGAGAAACGCTCGAATCTGATCAGATCGCCGAGCTTTCCGCTCATGGTACAACGATGGTCATATTTTTATCGACCGGGCACATCGACACCGTGATGAAAAAACTGCAGCGACCGCCCGAAACACCGGTCGCTGTGGTCTGTCATGCTTCATGGCCCGACCAGATGATCATAAAAGGAACGATCGAGACCATCGCCGAAAAGGTGCACGATGCGGAGATAACCCGCTCGGCACTGATCATCGTCGGCGACATTGTTGGCGGCATCCACGCAGCATATACCAACTCCCACCTGTACGGATGAAAATCGTTGTTGTAACTCTGCCCAAATTCCAGGAAGCCGGAATGCGTATTGCGAAGTTTCTGGAAGCGGAGTCTCTGCCCTACTCAGAAAGCGTGTTCGCCGATCTGTATGGAAAATGTGACGTAATCATCTGCGTTATGTCGGCAGGGATCGCGGTTCGCGGATGTGCTCCGCTTCTGACTGACAAGTGGCATGACCCGGCTGTGGTCGTGGTCACGCCGGATATGCGGTATGTCATCCCCGTTCTTGGCGGTCATCACGGAGGAAACGAAGTTGCAAAGCGTCTCGCCGATCTTGGGATCGAACCGGTTATTTCGACTGCAACAGAGGTTATGGGCAGGCCTTCCGTCGAAGAAACGGCAAAATCCGGCGGTTTCACGATCGTCAACCGTTCATCGACAAGAGAGGTGAACGGCGCGATTTTGGACGGCGATGTGCCGGTCGTTCGCGTACAAGCGCCGAAGATAGTCGTCGCGGATCCAGGTGTTTCGGTTCTCGTGACCGATTCGCCGTATGTTATTGGGATCGGGTGCCGGCTTGGAACCACGGCCGATGAGATCCGCTCTGCGATTTCTGCAGCATGCAAAGATGCGGGTACCCCGGAGGATTCAGTAACATTATTCGCGACAACCCTCAAAAAGTTCCATGAAAAGGGACTCCACGAGGGAATAGCAGCCCTCTCCGGTAACCTCATCTTTCTGGATGATGAAACTATTAACAAACAGATACCGGCAACTCCGTCACGTGCAGAGATGCTCGGTCTCTGCGGGGTCGCAGAGCCGTGTGCTCTTGCCCTCTCGAAAACCGGCACCCTCATACTGAAAAAAAACCGTATACGGGCGAGTGACCGTTGCAATAGGAAGATAATATGGGTATTTTATGGATCGTAAGTTCAGGCCCGGGAAGCACACAGCAGCTGACCCACGCCGCAATGAAGGCTATCGCCTTGGCTGATGTGATCATCGGCAATGCATTCTATCTTGAGATGCTTGAACCGCTGTTGAAGAATAAACAGGTCATCCGAAGTTCGATGGGAAAAGAGGTCGACCGGGCCCGTGAGGCGGCGCGACTTGCAGCAGATCACAATGTGGCCATGGTCTCAGGAGGAGATGCCGGCATCTATGGTATGGCGAGCATCGTTCTTGAGATGGTCGAACGCGAGTTCCCATCCCAGAAAGTTATCATGCTTCCGGGCGTCACTGCTGCCACCGCGGCGGCAAGCCGACTCGGCTCCCCTCTTTAGGGGACTACGTGACGCTCAGTCTTTCTGATCTCCTGACACCCTGGGAAATCATTGAAAAACGCCTTGGCCTTGCCGCACAGATGGGGACGCCGATCGCTCTTTATAATCAGAAGAGCCGCGGTCGTCCGCTGAACCTTGCCAAAGCCCTGAAAATCATTCTGAACTGCCGGCACCCTGAGACACCGGTCGGCATCGTTAAGAATGTGTTCCGGGAAGGCGAAGAGACCCATATAACAACGCTTCGGGAGCTCGCCGAAAATGATGATATTGTGGATATGCACTCGATTTTGATCATCGGGGGCGAAGAAAGCAGAATATGGAAGGAGGACGATCATGTCAAAGGAATCATTACACCCCGCGGTTACCACAGAAAATACGTATACTGATATTGGTGCAGACACGCCCGAAGGATTTTCCATCTCTTCACGGAGCCGGAGCCTGGCCCGGGAAGCTGTTGGAAATGAGACCCCTGAGGACCGTATCAGGCAGAGATGTTCGATCGCCGTTGGCGACTGGACAATGGCAGACCTTCTCCGGTTTTCCCATGATCCGGTAACTGCCGGACTCCGTGCTCTCGAAGCCGGCGCCCCGATCTTCACCGATATCCGTATGGTCCTGACCGGGATCCAGAAGAAAGGTCATTCCTCAACGGTCGAGTGTGCCCTAGATTTCGGTGCTGATATTTCCAAAGAACTTGGGATCACCCGAAGTTCTGCCGGGTTCATTGCCCTAAAAGAGCGGCTTGAAGGCTCCATCATCGTGATCGGCAATGCGCCGAGCGCTCTTCTAACGGTCTGTTCCTTTGTGGATGAGGGCATCCGTCCGGCTCTCGTGATCGGAACTCCGGTTGGGTTTGTCAATGCGGCTGAGTCGAAAGAAGTCCTTCGCATGAAACTCGTACCTTCCGTATCAAACATCGGGACCCACGGCGGGACTCCGATTGCCGTGGCTTCGCTGAATGAAATTATTACGATGTTTACTGAACTGAGAAAATGATCGATCCGGTTACAGGTTTTTCATACCCTGAGTCGTGGGTGGCAAACTGCCGTGATGCGAAAGCATTGGCAGCTGCAAAAAGCGGCTTTGGTGTGCTGACCTCGACCGGCTCTGTTTTACGAAGGGGGTTCACTACTGGTTCAACTGCGGCGGCTGCGTGTTATGCGGCGGTCGCTTCACTGGCGGCCCCTGATGATATTGCGCCGATCCTGCTTCCCTGTGGGATTTTCACCGAGATCCCTGCGACCGGGAAAGACGGCGAGGGATATGCCAGGAAGTTTTCCGGAGATTACCCGAACGATATCACGGCCAATATTCTCATCTGTGCAAAAGCGTCCCCTGCCGATGATATCTCTCTCGAATTCGGCGAAGGGGTCGGCAGGTTCGTTCGCGACACACCCCGTTACGCTAAAGGTGTCGCTGCTGTCAGTCCGCCTGCGAAAAAAGAGATCCTTGATGCGATCTCTTCAGCCTGCCGTGCTGCAGGGATTTCCGGGGCTGCGGTTTTTCTTACGATCCCCGACGGCCGAAGGATCGGGGCACTGACCCTGAACCCGAAGATCGGTATTGAGGGCGGTATCTCGGTTGTTGGAACGACAGGGTTTGTTGAACCCTGGGACGATCACCTCTCGGAAACGGTAAGTGAACGAATCTCAGGAGCAAAGAACGTGGTGATAACCACCGACAGGATCGGACTTCGTTACTCGAGGCTTCTATTCCCGGAATACGAAGTCCGATCCTGCCGGATCAAAGATCGCTGAAAGTCTTTCAGCGGCCGAAAAATGCGAGAGCACAGTCATCTGCGGTCTGCCAGGTTTGATCCTGCGGTTTTTTCATCCGGAAGTTGCGACCTCACGGGGTTTTCCAACAGTCGAGGAGCTGATCGCCGGACCTGACGGAAAATCCGTTCTCGTGGAAGAGCTGAACGCAGTAAAGCAGAAATACCCCTGGCTTCGTATCGTTATTGTTGACCGAGAGGGTCAGGTCTTAGGAGATACACAATGAAAATAATCGGAGTCGGATGCGGCGAAGGAATGCTGACAAAGGAGGGCGAGATCGCATTATCCGAAGCAAAAAGCGTCTATGGATCGGGGCGTGCAATCGAGCTGATCAGAGCTTTCATTCCGAAGGAAGCGAACGTTGTCGAGATAACGGATTACAAAGCCCTTCGCACGATTCCCGATGATGCGGTGGTTCTTTCAACAGGGATCCCTTAATGGCAGGGCTAGGCTATCTGCCGGGTGAGGTTGTCTGCGGCATTTCATCGATGCAGACGGCGTTTGCCCGTCTCCATGCTCCATGGACCAATGTAGCTGTGATAAATGCCCATGGAAAAGATCATCAGGATGCAATATTCCGGACCGTTCAAGAGATTGCCGCTGGGCACTCGGTATTTCTGATCGCCGACCCGGATTTCTCTGTGGAGGAACTTGCCCGCTCACTGCCCGCAGATGTCAATATCGCGGTCTGTGAGGATCTTGGCTATCCCTATGAACGGATAGCTGAAGGAACCGCAGAAAATCCTCCCAAGGTTCTCAGCAAACTTTTCTGCATAGTGCTTGGATATAAAAAACAGTAAAAAAAGTGAGATGTGATCAGAATCACAAAAAGAGGATCACTCCTCTTCCTGTTTTCCTCTTCGTGCTTTTGCCGAAGCATTCCAGTAACCGAAGAAATATCCGATGATAACGGCCCCGATAGCTGTCTGGATGCAGAAGAATAAGGATTCGACCTCTCCACTCGGCGGTGCCCAGATGGAGTTGAACCATGGGATGTAGCCTGTTTCGTCGATCATATCAGCAGCTCCTCCGTCGGCACCTCCCCAGCCTTCTTCTCCTTCACCACCGGAAGGAACAAAGGCAAGTGTGGCAACAACGAGTAAAACGATGACGAGGAGACCCACGAGGATCTCAAGATGTGCTTTTTTCATGCTGCTTCACCCTGGATCTTTGCAATCTCTTCATCCTGAATAATGCCGAGTTTCTTTAAGATCTCCGGCTTTACGCGGACGATGTACTTTGCGACAAGTGCACAGATGATCCCCTCGATAATCGCGAGAGGGATCTGGGTGACGGCAAAGATGCCTGCGAATGCAATGAAAGCGGTAAGGAGGCTGCCTTCGACCGGGAACACTAATGCGAGCTGCAGTGAGGTGACGGTATAAGTGACTAAGTTTGCGACCGCCGCGGTGATAAATACTGCGAGACCAAGGCCGACTTTTCCGGTTTTTCGAAGGCCGACAAAGACGAGCCAGGCAACAAAAGGTCCTGCGATAGCCATGGAAAAAACGTTTGCTCCAAGGGTCGTAAGGCCGCCGTGTGCAAGCAGCAGGGCCTGGAACAACAGAACGATCGTTCCAAGAACCGATGTGACGAACGGTCCAAAGAATGCAGCCGAAAGACCGGTTCCTGTTGGATGAGAACAGCTTCCCGTTACAGACGGGATCTTGAGTGCAGAAAGTACGAAGACAAAAGCTCCTGAAACTGCCATCAATGGGAGATGCGGCGATCCTCTTGGATCATTTTGGTCATTTTCCAGATGCCGTAGATGACAAACGGGGCTGAAAGAACAGCCCAGAATATACACCAGCCGATGGGTAAATACCCTTCCATAATGTGCATAATAAAAATTGTCTTAACTAATATTTAATTGCTTAGCACTCGAAAATTTCTTTTTCGAGCAAAACTGCTTTGTTTTTAAAAATGTATAAAAAAGGTATCGGATATCAAAGATGTGCGCTGATCGCGTTGTGTGCGTTTTTCAGCATCAGGTCTGCGAGCAGCGGATCTTTTCCGATCGGATCTGCATATACGAGAGGGATGGTCTTATCATTGTCCAGCGTAAAGTTTCCCCGATATTCGTCAGTATCAAGACCAAGAAGTTCCGGGATATCATGGAGCACATGGACCCCTTTTGCAAGGAACAGCGGAACGATGACAAGAAGATCGAGATCCTTTTTTTCATCTCATCGATGCCTTCTATGACCGTTGGGGAGCTATTTTCCATAAAACAGGATCTAATCATATACTCATCCGTTTTTTCGTCCATCAATTCAGCGGTTGAGGTGAAGAGTTCTTTATTATGATGGAGTCTGCTTCCATGACCTATCAGAAGTAAACGGTGTTTGCTCATAAATATAATGTGATTTATTGATTATAAAACAAGTGGGTTTGATATTATCTCTCATTAGTAAAAATGCAGGTCATAGTATTTGATCAAAGTTTGAATCATGCCTGCATTGGTTCATCGATCCTTCTGAAGTAAGGTTTGATATCGATGACCGGTGTGCCGTCCAAGGCATCGAGGCCACATACGGTCAGAATATTATCCGTGATCTCCTGAATAGTGACCAGTGTCAGAGATACCGGATTTGGACGTGCCGGCGATCTGGTGTTGAAAACTCCCGTCAGAGGATTCTCCATATTTCCTCTCGGGTGAACTTTTATGACGTCCCGGGCTGAGCGGTCAAACGAGCAGAGCACAAATATCTGCTGACCTGCAGTTAGTCCTTCCAGACCATCAGCAAATTTCGGGTCTATGATTATTTTACTGATGAGATTTTTTTCCCGTCCCTGTGCAGGGGCATCGCCTTTTTCTTTAAACGGGGATGATACCCTTCCGATCGGAGCACATACATACTGTTCTGTCATAATCATCGTTCATTCCATTCGATGTTTGCGTCATTCATTTTTCACACCTGCTCGCATGGTACAACGATCGGGAGATTATTATGATAGATCACATCGACCGAGATCCCATAAACAGCCTCAATTATCTCCTCTGTCACTCCTGATTTGTCGCACATCGCGTAAATTTTTCCGTCTTTCATAAACAAAAACCGATCAGCAAACCGGAGAGCCAGATTCAGATCATGCATCGTCATTATAGTCGCCACATTATGATGGTCAACTACATTTCGAATGGCCCGTAATATTTCCATCTGTCTGCACAGATCCAGGGCACTTGTCGGTTCATCGAGTAAAAGTACTGAGGGTTCCTGTACAATTGCCCGACTAAGGCAGACCCTCTGCAGTTCTCCTCCGGAGAGTTCGTCAATGTACCTGAGCTGCATATCAGCAAGACCAAATCTTTCTATTGCATTTTCCACAATATGATAATCATGATCAGTGACCCGCCACCCGATATGCGGTTTTCGTCCGAGAAGGATCGAATCAAAAACCGTCATACGGGCAGAGTCATTTCTCTGGGCAACGTAGCCGACATTTTTTGCAATATCATTGCCGTTCATCTTTGTCAGATTCAGCTCGCCAAGCATGATTGTTCCGGTTTTTGGCTGGAGTATCAGGTTCATACACTTGAGAAGCGTTGATTTTCCGACACCGTTTGGACCAAGGATCGCAAGGATCTCGCCGCGGGCAACACCAACGCTGATCTCATTTAGAACTTTGGCTGTTTTATACTCAAAATTAACACCGTTGACATTCAGCAGAGCCGGTGCCGGCGAATTGGTGTGGTGATCATGCGGAATACCGTGAAGATGTTCATGCGTGTGGATATATCCCTCTGAATGGACATGAGGATGGACATGCATTTTGTCTTCATGGCTGTGCTTTTCGTGAGATATGTCATCAGTCATGACCGTTTCCCCCTGATAATGAGATACAGGAAAACCGGAGCTCCAAGGAATGCGGTCAATACGGCTACAGGTAAGACATGAGGAGCGATCAACGTTCTCGCCACGGTATCCGAGACAAGAAGAAGAACGGCGCCGCAAACAAAACTTGCCGGAATCAAAAACCGGTGATCGTCACCTACGATCTTTCGCATCATGTGCGGACAAACGAGACCTACAAAGCCGATTATCCCAAGAAATGCCACGACACTTGCACTGATCAGTGATGCTGCGATCATACCAAGGACCCGTGTCCGCTCAACGTTCACGCCAAGACCCTTTGCGGTCTCTTCTCCGGCATCAATCGAGTTATAATCCCAGCGTTTGTAGATGAAATAGATAAAGCAGATGACTGTTATCAGGGTAATCAGGCCAAGTTCTGACCAGCTTGCTCTGGCAACATCGCCAAACTGCCAGAAGACGATCGATGCAAGACGTGTGTCATCAACGAAGTACTGGATTGCCATTAATCCTGCACTAAATAACGAACTGATGGCAACACCAGCCAGAATCATAGTTTCAGGAGTTGCTGAACGGATCTTTGAAATGAACAGAATTATTACCGTTGTCAGAATAGCAAAGAAAAATGCCGAAATCGTTGTCAGATACGGGTTGTTGATCACAACCGCATCGGCGATGCTGCTTCCGGTGGTACCTGCCCCAAAAAGAAGAACGCCGACAGCGGCTCCGAATGCCGCAGCACTGGAAAGACCAAGCGTAAAGGGGGAGGCAAGCGGGTTACGCAAAACAGACTGCATGGAAACTCCGGCAATTGCCAAACCCGCCCCGGCAACAATTGCTGTCAAAGCCTGAGGAATTCGAATGTTCCAGATGATCCGCTCGTAAAGACTTGTTCCCCCGCCGCCGAAAATTGTTGCGATGATATCGGGAATCGGGATACTTACGGCCCGACCGATACTGACACCAGAAACATAACTATGGTCAGAACGATCCCAATGATAATGATGGAGATTTTTCTACCGATATATTTCTGATATTTCCCTGATGACTGCTCTATTCTCTCTCTCATTATATTCACAGTTAATAATAAAAAGATTATATCTCCAATTTCTGATAGGAGAGATTGTTCATGTTCGCCTTCAGCTGTTCATAGACTGGAGCGCCGTCAATGAAAGTGTAGATCTCATCAGCTTTTGCTGCAGGATCGACATCGGCAAACTGCTCAGGATAGATGATGGTTCCAATGTAGTAGGCGTTTTCCATGCTCGTTTCATGGTTTGTTCCCATGGAGGTATGGGGATTAACAGCATAGATCTCTCTGGTCTTGACCGCGGTAAGTTCTTTATATGAGGGGTCGGTCTGGAGTTCATAGATAGCTCCTCCGCCGGCTGCACTACTGGTAACGAGATCGATAAATAGAATGTCAGGATCCCAGGCAAGAATCATTTCCTTTGAGGTTGCGGCATATCCGGTACTGGCTAGCGTCCTCATCCCTGATGCTACATTCTTAGCTGCAAGAACAGTGAATGGATAATAGGTCGGATCGGTTCCATCGAGTCCATGAGCTCCACTGTAGGCAATACCTCCAACATATACTGTTGGTTTATCTTCCTCAGTGATGCCGGCGACACGGCTTTCGAGATCTGCACGCGTGTCTGCGAAGTATGTGATCACCTCTTCGGCTCGGGGTTCTACATGGAGGATCTTTCCAACAAGTCTCAGGGATTCAGCCACGTTGTCACCATTTGTGACATAGTCTCCTGAGTAGAATAGTACTACCGGGATGCCGGTTTTTTCCTGAACCTCATTTGCGGTCTGAACGACCGTGTCACTATACCCTGCCATAAATAGAATATCAGGGTTTACAGCAAGCAGGCGTTCAGCGTTAACGACGCCTTTTGCGGTTCCGAGAACGGGGAGGTCTTTGATCTCAGGATGAGCGATCATGTAGGGGCGGGCTTCACTAGTATAAAATAGGAGATTACTGTCCTAATAATCTATTGCTGCTATCCGGTCTGTTACGTTGAGATAGGCGAAGTACCTGGATGACCCGGATCCGCTGACAGCGATCCTATCCGGATTATCGGGAACAACAACTTCGCGGCCGGCAGAGTCGGTGATGGTGATCGTTCCATCACCTGGCTCATTAACAGTTCCAACACACCCTGCACACAGGCAGAGAGCAACCACAAAAAAACAGAGAAGTAGGGTTGCGGCAGATTTCAGTATAGTGATCATTGTATTACGAATTCAATATTTCTTTACACAAGTTAATATAATTATCCAAATGATATGCACTATGGAATTACGAATTTAAAATTGGTATGATTATTGTAGCTTGCCTCCAAAATATATTCTTATGAAAGATTTTAGTGAGGCAGTTGCTTTTCACGGTCATACCTGTGGTGGACTTACCATGGGTTACAAAGCTTGCGAGCTTGCCATCGAAAAACTTGGACTCTCCTTCTCCGAGGATGAAGAGGTTGTATGTATCACGGAAACGGATTCGTGCACTGTTGACGCGATCCAAGTAGTTCTCGGCTGCACTGCAGGCAAAGGGAATCTGTTTATCAATAACTGGGGAAAAAATGCCTTCTCGTTTTACCGTCGTGACAATGATACCTCGGTTCGCCTAGTTGTGATTCCGGAATGCATGCCCCCAAATCCGGAGATGGATACACTTCGTCCAAAGGTTTTTTCCGGAAAGGCAACCCCGGAAGAGGAGGAACGGTTCCATGCCCTTTCCCATATGTTGATCGGGGATATTCTCAACATGCCTGCCGAGAAGATGTACACCGTTAAGGAGACGACCGAGCTTGTCCCGGGTCATGCACGGATCTATAATAATGTGATTTGTTCATTCTGTGGTGAGCAGGTTGCCGAGGGGCTGGCCCCGGTGATAGATGAAAAACCGGTCTGTATACCCTGTTTGAGAAAGTAAGACAGAAACTACTATTTTTTGCAGAGTGCAGCAGCCGAAGCGATGGATCTGTTCTTATTCTGGATCCACACATATAACTAATAAAAATATTTAGTAGTAAAGCAATATCATTTGTATCAATTCGCCAAAGGCCAAAAAAGGAGATAGAAATGGCAAAAACACTCATGATACAGGGGACAGCGTCCAATGTCGGAAAAACCACCCTGACCGCCGGTCTTTGCCGGATCCTGGCTCAGGACGGGCACCGTGTCGCTCCGTTCAAACCGCAGAACCTCGCCTCGGTTGCCTATATCACCAAATCCGGCGACAGGATCGGGATAGGACAGGCGGTCCAGGCTGAAGCGGCCGGTATTGAACCGGACGGACGAATGAACCCGGTTCTCGTCAAACCCCGTGCTGGGGGGACTGAGATATGTATCAGAGGAAGGGCGGTGCCGGGGATCAAAAAGTATGGAGAGATGGTCCAGCTGATGCCCGAGGTTCTTTCAGCGTTCCGGAGTCTTGAGGAAGAGTATGATATAATCATCATTGAGGGTGCTGGAGCAGCCGCAGAACTCAACCTGATGGACCGTGACATTTCCAACATGGGTTTTGCTAAAGAGATCGAGACCCCTGTCATCATCGTCGGTGACATCGAACGCGGCGGGGTATTTGCTTCGCTATATGGGACCTTTGGTCTCTTTGATGACGCCGCAAAAAAGCTTGTCCGCGGATTTGTTATCAACCGGCTCTGCGGCGACCCGAAACATCTGGGGACCGGCCCTGCACGTCTCACCGATTTGACCGGGATCCCTGTCATCGGCGTCGTTCCAAAAATCGACATCCACCTGCAGGAAGAGGACATACCAGGTCCAATTTCCCGCGACAACAGTCTGCTTGAAGATAAAGCCTATCGTGAACACCAGCTGGATTTGCTCGCCGATGCTTTGCGGGAAGCACTCGACATGGATGCGGTGTACCGGATCCTGGAGGGACAATCATGAAGTTTGTTATATCATACAGCTGCGGAAAGGACAGCAGACTTTCCCTCCACAAAATGATCGCCGCAGGTCATACCCCGGTCGGTCTGCTCGTCATGGTGAACAAGGATGAAAAACTCTCCTGGTTCCACGGTGTCGACCTCGGTCTGCTTGAACAGATTTCTGCTTCTTTGGGTATCCCATTGATCAAATGTGTGTCAGGCGGGGAGGAGTATCATCTTGAACTCGAGGAAGGACTTCGCCGTGCAAAGCAGCTTGGTGCTGAGCTCTGCGTCTTTGGAGATATCGACATCGAAGAGCACATGGAATGGGGCATGGCAAGATGCAATGCTGTCGGATTGGTCCCGTATTATCCGCTCTGGCACAGAAACCGTGAGGAAAATACGAAAGAACTCATCGACCTTGGGTATCAGTGTGTGATCAAGTGTATCAGGAATGCGGATCTGCCAAAGGATCTGCTCGGTAAAGTTCTGGACCATGATATGGTTGTATTCATGAAGGAGCGTGGGATCGATGTGTGCGGGGAGAACGGCGAGTATCATACGGTCACCGTTGGAGGTCCGATCTTCCAGACCCCGGTCCCGTACGTATGCGGCGAGATCTTGGATCTCGGCAATACCTCGTTTATCAGTGTCACGCCAAAATCACTTTGATCCAGCCGGATCAAAATAGCCAACTATTATTTTTTCGGGGGGTCCATGTATTCATATGGATACACTTGTTTGGAGTATCGAACTCCCACCCGACAACGGTTCATGGTACACTGCAGTCGATTATGTCATGAATGACCTCGATATTTTTACAAAAACCGAAAAGAGATCGAAAAAGAGCGGGACGGCCGCCCAGTTATGGGGGTTCAGGGCAGGGAAAAACAAAGTAAAAGGGACCGATTATCTGGCACAGATACAAGGCAGACAGGCTCTTCTCTGGGAAAAGGTCACTGAGGTGATATCAGGCGACCAGCAGATAACCATTCGGGGAAACAGACAAACAGAGATCGTGCTCTTCTGTTCATCGGAGAATTTTTCGGACGTCACTGATCTGATCGAGCGGATGACAAAATCACATCCGACCGATAAAGGGCCGAGCCCTGACGCAGCCGGTTGGCTGTGCTGGGAACAGGATGAGGACTGGGAAACAGGTGAATCTCTGGAGGCGATGGTCGAAACTGAACGAAACGGGGGTGAGCGCTTCATCGAGGACGAGATCCTTGCAGAGACGGTTCAATGATAGATATCAATATATCCAATTATACGCTATAAAAGATAATCATGGGTGCATTTTTAGATAGTCTTAAGACCAGTGCCAAAGTCGGTGCTGATGAAGTAAAGAAGTCAATGAGAGCCAGCCAGCTTCAGTCGGAGATCAACCAGCTGGAGAAGAAGCAGAACGAAATCTATGCCAGTATCGGCAGGATGGCAGTCGAGTCTGATGGTTTAGAAAAGTTTGGGGATGTTGGAACTGAACTCGCCGGACTGCAGGAGGAGGCTGCTGCAAAGAAAGCTGAGCTCAACGAGTTGAAACCCCCTGTAGAAGGATCAGCAGAGGGTGGAGACGGGTTCTGTCCAAACTGCGGTACGAAGTACACGGCAGGAACCAAATTCTGCAGTTCCTGCGGTGTGAAACTTACCTGATCTTTTTTGGACGGGAATGCGGATGCATAGATATATGCATACCCATTCCTTTTCCCAGCCGATTCCACCGATATTTCTGACTGGTGTGCGGGTGGTACTGGGGATAGGCGATACCAATGAACACCAGGGATATTCCTGCATACTGGATCCAGGAGACTGACTCGCCGAGAAAGAGAACGGCACAGATGATGGCCGCCGGGAGCTCCGAAGAGCTGAGGATCGTTGTTGCCCCTGTTGATATTCTCGGTGCGGCGATCGCGAAGAGGAACATCGACAGAGCACAGCCGATCGAGCCCAAGATGATACCATACTGCCAGATACCTGTGGCGAACGTGCCCTGGGTGAAGTAGGCAGGTGTAAAAATAACCGTCATGAGCAGGAGTGAACAGCTGATGATAAGAAAACTTCTGTTCAGCGGGTGCATCCCGATCTCGACCCTGCCGAGCATGAACATATACAGCGCATACATCAGGGCAGCGATGAGAGCGAAGATCACGCCCACCGGGTCCAGCGCCCCTTCCAGTCCGGCGAAACCTGCAGCAAGGAAGGTACCGATAACCAGGATCACGACAGAGATGATCATCTTCGGCTCCGGGAGCCGCCGTTCGGTGATTGCCTGGATCACGACACCCATCCAGGTGAACTGGAAGAGAAGGATCCCCGAGATGTATGCGGGTATGGTCTGCAGAGAAAGACAGAAGGTCACGGTAACAAGAGCGATGCAGGTGCCGGCAAGTGCCAGGCCCGGGATACGGCGCAGAAGCGGCCTGGGGTTTTTCACGCGAATGACCGATTGCTTTATGCTATGTCTGAAGATGAAGTACCCGATGACGAGGGCAAACAGGATCAGCCATCCGTAAAAGTATTGGCTCATAACCACATCATTCCAGGAATATCCGGCAGCATATGCTGCTTTTATCGTGGGCGATGAGGGTCCGTAACAGCAGCCTCCAAGGAAAACAAGGAGGGGAAATATGAGCAAACGCAGGTCCATTTTCAGTCCTTATTATTTGCTGTTCACACTGATTAAGACAGCAGGTGACCCAAAAATCTTATGAAATACTACGTCGAATCGTGCTTTTTTCTAGCAATAAAAGGGATATTTTGATCTCCTGATCCGGCGAGAATCCGCCGACACTTCCATCGGATGCGATGACCCGGTGACACGGCACGATCAGCGGTGTGGGATTTCGTGCCATAGCGTTCCCGACCAAACGCGGGTGCGTCCCAGCGGCCTCGGCGATCTCGCCGTAACTTCGGGTCTCGCCGTATGGGATCTCCAATACTGCACGGTAGATCTTCGCATACGTCCCTTCACCCGACACTGCAGATGAGGTCAGGGGAGTGAACCCGATTCCTTTTCCCGCAAGGAACCGGGTGAATTGTACCGGAACCTGACCCTCCGGTGCCGTTCGCACGAACCTGACCCGATGGATCACCGCCCCATCGTAATCGACCGCGACCTTCCAGAGTCCGAAACTACATGCGCCCTGACGTATCATTTCCCCACTTTGCAAGCTTGCTTTTCACCGTGTCTACGTCACACTCCATCAGTTCATCCTGCATCCAGGGAGAAAGACCACTGAAGATATCGCCTTCCAGGAATCTCTGGTCACCGAGGATAAGGACCCCGTGGTCGCTTTCGGTTCGAAGGACCCGGCCAAGGGCCTGCATCGATTTATTTATCGCGGGAAGAGTGTAGGCTATGAACTCCCCTTCCGCTCCGAACTTGCGCCGGTAGTAACTGTTGACCATTCGCCGGACCGGAGTGAACGGAGCGAGCGGGAGTCCGATCACTAATGCGGCGGTAAGCTGATCGCCCCGGTAGTCCAGCCCTTCGCTCCATTTTCCGCCGCAGACGGCGAAAAGGATCCCTGATTTATGCTTTCCAGGCAGGGAGATGAACTCTTTCAGAGCCTCGTTTGCCTCGTCCGACTCCCGCGGCTCGATGAAAACCTGTTTGTTACGGATTTTGCTTACGCATGCTTCGGCGAACCGGCTCTGCAGTTGATAGGAGGGGAAGTAGATCGCGATATTTCCCGGGAGTTTTGCAAAGGTAAGGATATATTCTGTGATGGCATGAGTGTTTTCAGCGTTCTGTCGTTTGGAGAATGCAGTGGTGATGTCCCGTGTCCCGAGGACCATCCGGTTCTCTTTAGGAAACGAGTTTGCCAGCGAGAGTGTTTTGACCGGCATCCCGCCGAAGTAATATTTTTTGTATGAACTGACCGGGGAGAGTGTGCCGCTGATCAGAATGGTTGCGGCGTGTTTGGAAACGAGCTCCTGGAGCCTGTCGGCCGGATCGATGTTCCTGACCTCAAGCGTGATGACCTCGGTGTCTTTGGTATATACGGTCAGGAATGACGGATCTGTAGAAGAGCGGTACAGCCTGATCAGAAATTCGCAGAGTTTTTCGATCGCCGACTCGCGGTAATCGCCCCGCTCGATCCCGCGGTCACGCATCGCCTCTTTGATGGCAATGATGTCTTCCAGCATCGCCTCGGGTTTTTCATAGAGGGAACCTTTGATAATGAACCGATTGAAGATCTGCGGGTCAAACCAGTCCTCGGCCTCGTTCGAACGCTGGAGTCCGTCGATGAACTCCGCGATCCGGGGGAGGATATGGCGGATGGCTTCGGAACCCCGGACCTTGTCTCGGAGCGAGGCGATCTCGTTTGCTGCGGCTTCGATGTCGGTGTCCCTAATCTTTATGCTCTGGATCGTCTGGATGACATCACCCAAGTTGTGGGCTTCATCAAGAAGGAGCATGACATTATGTTCCTCGCACTGGAGGTTGACATACAGCTGCTCCCGGATGTCGTCATTGAAGAGGTGATAGTAGTTACAGATGATCACATCGGCGCCTTTTGCCGCTGAAAGCATAAGGTCGTAGGGACAGACCTTGCCCGCGAAATTCAGGAGTTCGCTCGGCCGGACGATCTGTTTCTGGGCTATCTCTGATTTTCGCCTGAGTTCTGGCGAGGGGATCATCCGCCGACCTCCTTCTTCGCCTTGGATGAAGACTCTGCTGTTGACGAAGTAGGGGCAGATAAGGGGATGCTCCCGATCCTGTTTTCTGATCTGATCAAGGATCTGCTTATCGGTCGCAGGGTCGAATGAGCCGCGGTCGGCCCGCTGCTGCATAAGGGAAGAGGTGAATGCTTTGACGCCTTCGCATCTTCGGTACACGTCCCCGTACCCGCCCAAGGGGCACATATTCCCTTTGCCTATAAGGTAAACGAATTTGAGGGTGTGCTGTTTCTTTTGCCTGATGAGATCGAGTTCCCGAATAAAGATCTGGAGCTGGGAGATCGTCCTAACGGCGACGAGGATCTTTCGTCCGTTGGCTTTGGCAAGGAGGCTTGCGATCACGCTGGATTTTCCGCTACCGGTCGGTGCGTCGATCAGGAGGACGCCGTTTTCTTCGGCGGTTTTCTCTACCTCTTCGAGCATTTCCTTTTGGTTTTTCCGGTAGGTTTGATAGGGAAAATAATCAGCGGTGTCTGCCATGAGTAATGTATTATTTGTCTGGACCCATATCTATTAAGTATGCCTCTTTCGACCCAGACCAAAGATCAGATACTCTCGCTTCTCACAACGGTGGAGATATGTTCTCTTGAGGGAAGTTTTGCCGGGTCTGAAAAGATCATCGCGCCTGATATCATTGTGTTTGCCCAGGGTCTCGAACATCACGGACGTGATGGTCTCTTTCTTGATCCGTTGAAGTTTTCTGAGATGGTTGTGAAGGGTGAGGGTGTGATCGTCTGGGTGTCGGGCGGGTGTACCTATGACGGGGTCGCTTCCCGGTTCACGGCGGTGCTGCGGGGGACGGGTCATGCCTGGGAGCTTGTGCAGCTGCATATCGCGTGAACATTTTCCAGAAGAAAAAGTACCTAATCAAAAATATTAATACAAATGATTGGTCTATGCTGAATCATTAAGGGAGGTTTCAGTATGACGGGTCATCGGAGAGCAGCGTTTGTTTGTGCGGTTACGGGAAGTGTTTTGCTGTGGATCCCGATCGGTTTGATGATAGTGACCGTTTTAATTGGGTCAATATCTGCCGGGAGACTGCTGATGGATTATTTTATGCCTGCCGAGCTGTTTTTCCTTGTTTTAGCGGGATGGATCCTGCTGGTTATTGGTTCAGTGCTTTCGCGGAGAATGAGGGTCCCAGTGGTGATCATCGGAGTAGCAGCATGTGGGCTGTTGATTGGGTGTCAGCTTATTGCGGAATTTAGCGGACTTTCTTCGGGTGCGATTCCTACTGAGGGTCTTATTTGGTATTTGGTGCTTGGCATGCTGATCCTCTATGATGTTCTGGTGATCGTGCTGGGCATTGTCGGCATCCGTCTTTCGCATGCGGTGAAGACGGGTGTGTGAATTTTGCGGGCAACTGTCTTCGATTCACATCCCCTTCAGCCGTGATTTTCGTAACCTATCTCTTTGAGTGAGAAACCCTTTTTTGGCAGTTGCGGGGGCATTACCGCACCGCGCGGTTTGGGGTTTATAATCTCCCATATCGATACTTACATGGAATGTCGGAACTCATGCGAAAGATCGAGCTGGCCGCCAACTCTCAATTCTTCGATCAGACGGGACGAAACGAAGGAAAAAGCCATCAATGCACCCCTATGCGTATCCTTCTCGAAGGCACCTGCTCATTTGACTGTGCCTACTGTCAGGTCTGCACAAAAAAGATTGGCATCCACTTTACTCCTGATGAACTTACCCACGGCTTTCTGCAGCTTCACCGCCAGGGAAAAGTCGGGGGTCTCCTTTTAAGCACAGGTATCCCCCGTGGTGATGTCGACCTCGGTATGGAGAAACTTACCGAGACCGCAAAAATAATCCGGAGTTCAGGATATAATGGATACCTCCATCTCAAAGTCCTCCCCGGTGCAAACCGCACCGACATCGTCGAAATGGCAAAGTATGCCACCCGACTCAGCATCAATCTTGAAGCACCCGGTTCATCCTATCTCTCCGAACTTGCCACCGTCAAAGACTACGCATCCGACCTCCTGACCCGGTACAAATGGCTCGCTGAGATCATGCCGGGTAAACACTCCACCCAGTTTGTCCTCGGGGCCGCTGGAGAAACCGACGCGGATCTTTTCCAGACGGTCATGACCAGCTACGAAAAGTACAACCCTGCAAGGGTCTACTACTCTGCATTCTACGCTGTAGCCGGCACACCAATGGAAAATCATGACAACACCGCTCTCTGGCGTGCAAACAGATGGTATCAGGTCGACGCCCTTCTCCGACTCTACGGATATGACAGAGACGAGACATCCCACGTCTTCGACGAAAACGGCATGCTCATGAACACCGATCCTAAAATACTTCTCGCAAAAAATCTCCCCGAAGTGAACCCTGCAACTGCCGGGTACGCTGACCTTCTCAGGGTCCCGGGAATCGGCCCGGTTTCAGCAGCATCTATTCTCAAAATCCGGGATCTCCAAAATGTCAAAAATCCGGACATCCTTCGAGAATGCGGCGTCATCATGAAACGTGCAATGCCGTACCTCTCGCTTGGCCGCACCCGTCAGACCACTTTCACCTCCTGGTGCTGACCCCTGCCTCCCATAACAAACAAAGCTATTTGTCAATACACAGAGAATAACTAAATAACTTTTTGAATAAATCATAAGGAGAAAAGTATGAACAAAACCATCATCACCGTCGTCGGAAAGGATGCAGTCGGCATCATCGCAAAAGTTTGCACCTATTTATCGAATAATAAGATCAATGTCGAGGACATATCACAGACAATCGTCCAGGGATACTTCAATATGATGATGATCGTCGACACCGGAAACACCGCCGTACCATTCGGCGACATGGCCCGCGATCTTGAACAGATCGGTCAGGATATCGGGGTCCACATCAGATGTCAGCGTGAAGAAATCTTCGAAAAGATGCATCGCATCTAAGGTGCTTCCATGATAAACATCTTTGAGGTAAACGAGACCAATAAAATGATCGAGCATGAGATGCTCGATGTCAGAACGATCACGCTTGGTATCAGCCTTCTTGACTGCTGTGACACAGACCTGGACTGGCTCAACGCCCGGATCTATGAAAAGATCACCCGTGTGGGAAAAGATCTTGTCACTGTCGGTAAAGACATCGAGCGGGAATACGGTATTCCGATCGTTAATAAACGCATCTCCGTAACTCCGATCGCCCTTGTCGGCAGCTCGGCATGCCACTCGCCTGAGGACTTCGTCACTATTGCCCAGACCCTCGACAGAGCCGCAAAAGAGGTCGGTGTCAACTTCCTCGGCGGCTACTCGGCACTGGTATCCAAAGGAATGACCACAGCTGATCGAAATCTTATCCACTCTATCCCTCAGGCACTCGCCTGCACTGAACGGATCTGCAGTTCCGTGAACATTGGATCGACCAAGACCGGGATCAACATGGATGCGGTGAAACTGATGGGCGAGATCGTGCTCGAGGCCGCTGAAGCTACGAAGGATCAGAATTCCATCGGCTGTGCAAAACTTGTCATTTTCTGCAATGCGCCTGACGACAATCCGTTCATGGCGGGAGCTTTTCACGGCGTGACCGAAGGTGATGCGGTCATCAACATAGGTGTCAGCGGTCCTGGTGTCGTCAAGCACGCTCTCGAAGCCGTTCGCGGCAAAAACTTCGAGGTGCTCTGCGAGACCATTAAGAAAACTGCGTTCAAGGTCACCCGTATGGGTCAGCTGGTCGCAATCGAGGCGTCAGAGAGACTGGGCATCCCGTTCGGGATCGTCGATCTCTCTCTTGCACCGACCCCCTCGGTCGGCGATAGTGTAGCTGAGATCCTGGAAGAGATGGGTCTTGAATCCGTCGGTGCCCCGGGTACGACCGCGGCTCTTGCTCTCCTGAACGATCAGGTCAAAAAGGGCGGTGTGATGGCCAGCTCCTTTGTCGGCGGACTTTCCGGTGCATTCATCCCAGTAAGCGAGGATCAGGGTATAATCGATGCAGTGAACAGAGGAGCTCTCACGATCGAAAAACTCGAAGCGATGACCTCGGTCTGTTCGGTCGGTCTTGACATGATCGCGATCCCCGGCAACACTCCGGCAACGACGATCGCCGGTATTATTGCTGATGAAGCGGCGATCGGTATGATCAATCAGAAAACGACCGCGGTCCGGCTCATCCCTGTGATTGGGAAGGATATAGGCGACACTGTTGAGTTCGGCGGTCTTCTCGGCTATGCACCCATCCAGCCGGTGAACAAATTCTCCTGTGCGGACTTCATCAACCGCGGCGGCAGGATCCCGCCACCGATCCACAGTTTCAAAAACTGATTTGATCTTCTCCTTTTTTTTCTCCCGTATACTTACTCTTAGCTTACCTCATAATTTTCTCATAAGGTTTCTGCATTCAGATTCAGCCTGCTTATACCAATGATCAAAAGGAAACCTTAACTAATTAACATATCCAAAATATATGTATACAAATATTTCAAATAGGTCATTTGTCAATCTGTTTGTGAACAATTGGTATTTTACCCGCAGTGGTTTGGGTTTTGGAGGTAAGGTTAAACGAATGTACTAAACAACATGTGCAGGATCCTTGTCGTGATCTTGGCTCTATGCATATTTACCGGCGCAGTCAGTGCCGCAACGACCGAAATCACGATTGAAAAATACACTGCCGATGGTGTTCTCCTTAACTCGACCACTGTGAACTATCAGTGGATGGAATCCAACCTCCCTGTTGTTGGCAACGGTTATACACATTATTATCTACAGGGTCCGGTCTTTGAAGGAGACCTATGGGATCCGATCGAGTCGGTGAATGTCGAGACAAAGGATATGGGTGCCCTCAAAGGGACGGCGGTCAAAGACCTATACGAACTGGTCGGCGGAGCGGTTGATGGTGATGGAATTGCCTTCATCGCGGCTGACGGGCTCAAAAAGATCTTCCCGCAGAAATACATCTACAATCCTGAACCTGCTATGGGTACAGTCTTTCTTTCCTGGTACAGCGGAGATGATGGGTATGTCCCGGAGTATTACACAGGAATGCGTCTGATGTTCACCGGGGACACCAGTCTAAACCCCTGGGGCTACCATGTTTTCGGCGTCGCGGATGAGAAGGCAACGATGGATGAACAGGATTGGTACTTCTTCTCAGGCAAGTATCCGACGACCACTGGACTCTCGGTCCAGAATGTTGAAACAATCAGAATCACCGAAGCGTCTTCGGCAGCACCGGAACCAACCGCAACCCGGTCTCCGTCATTCGGCATTGTCATAGGCATACTCGGAATTCTCGGGGCTTTCCTCTTCGTCAGGAAATACTGATATGAAACGAATCTGTGTCATCATCCTTCTCCTTCTGGTTCCGGCAGTTTCTGCGGCAGACCTGCCGCGATGGGGTCCGTACATTACGTATGCTGATGAGGACATGGTAATGATTCATTATTATCTGTATGAAAACGCATCCGGGGTGGTAGAACTTACCTTAAGCGGGAACACCACCATGTTCACCTCTGAACCGGCAGGATTCCACCATATCATTATCAAAGACCTGATTCCCGACACCGAATATACATATCGGATCCTCGTGAATGCTTCATGGTCAGAAACATATTCATTCCGCACCTTTGGCGCAGAAAACTACACGTTTGTTGTATCAGGCGATACACGAAGCGAACCGCCGTTTACCCAGGCAGAGCGCCATGGTGTGGTCGCTCAAAGTATCCTTGAAGAAGCCCCGCTCTTCGTGGTCCACCTCGGGGATTTTTCCGGGGAGGCGGATGACCCGGCAGAGTGGGATCAGTTTTTCTCTGCAGGGCGTAATCTGTATGCAAACACGATCATCATCCCGGTCCAGGGAAATCATGATGAATCGGAACTTTACACCGAAATATTTGGGATGCCTGACTGGTATGCATTTACCGCCGGCTCTTTGAAATTCATTGTCCTGAACACGAATGGATGGACACAGACCAGGTTTGAAAACCAGACTGCCTGGCTCACTGAAAAAACAGAAAGCCCGAATACGAAGATTGCATTCTTCCATCACGCATTCTATACAACTGATCAGAAACGGACCGGGCTGACCACAGACCAGATTCACATCTGGCAGGATATCTTCGAAAACGGCAGTATTGCCGCAACCTACTCAGCCCACATGCATGCATACGAACGGTATGAATACCACGGCATCATGTATGTGACAAACGGGGCAGGCGGAGCTCCGCTCTATTCGCCGGTCACCGAACCGGCAAATGAGATGGTGACCTCCATCTACCACACTCTCGGCTATGTCAGAATCGATGTTAACGGGAGTGAATTCACCTCGACCTTCTTCAAAGTGGCCGAGGCCTCGGAGGACAACAGTGTTCTCACGAAAATCTTCCTGAAAGGGATCGCAGGCGATGCATTCAGCCCGACCGACCCGGTGACCTCACCCCTCGGACTTTGCATCATTCCCGGCATTCTTTCAGGAGCCTTGCTTTTTATCCGGAGAAAAATATGAAACTCAGAATTATTTTACTCACACTGCTTGCCGTCTTCTGTCTGGTGTCAGTTGCCGCAGCAGGTCCATTGGGTGCGACCACCGAGTTGCATCTGATCCGTATCGCAGAGAACGGCACGATTCTCGAACAGCAAACCGTCAGTTATCAGTGGATGGAGGCGAACCTTCCGGTTCAGGGAGACGGTGTGACACATTATTATCACCAGGGTCCGGTCTTCACCGATGATCCCGAAGCCCGCTGGGATGTAAACGAGACAGGAAGCTTCAAAGACCGCGGAGCAGTGAAAGGAACCGATGTAAAAGATCTCTGTGATCTTATCGGCGGAATGACCGAGGGTGATGATGTCATGATCGTCGCGGTCGACGGTTATCATGTCGAGTATGGATATTCAACGATCTACGAACCTCCGGCACGTCAGGGGCCTGCTACCGTCTGCTGGTATGTTGGTGAGGATGTGTCGGGTGTCGGAGAACGCCAGGGTGTCGGGTATCCCGGAAAAGATGGTTACTATCTGGGAATGCGTCTCGTATTTCTTGCTGATGACTCCGTGAATCTCGGTGGTCTGCATGTCTTTGGCAACAATGATATGCGTGAGGCCCTGCCGGAAAAGTCGGTCTATTTCTATGAAGGTCTTTATCCTTCGACCAGCGGTCTGACGGTGAAATGGGTCAATGAGATCCGAGTCTATGAAGGAGGATACACTGGTGAGACCGGGGCACTGGCGAAGTCGATGACGACCCAGACGCCTGTCCCGACCAAGGCAGCGTCATCTCCGCATCTCCTCGGGGCAGTTATAGCAGGTCTTCTCGGAGCGGTCCTCATTTGGAGGCGGGTATGAAACAGCTCCTTTTGATACTTGCGATATTTGCCTGTATCTGTGCAGCAGGTTGCATCAGTGATCCGTACGTGGATATCGACTGGCCGCTCACGCTTGTCTGGGCGGACGGCAATGAAAAAGTCATGACGGTATCCGAAATTGCGGCACTGCCTTCGGTGAGCGGACATGGTTATGCGGTATCAACGGTCGGTATCAAGTATGGGCCCTACAAAATAACCGGCGTTCCGCTGATCGAGCTTTTGGATCAGGTCGGCGGGGTCCATGAGGGACAGACGGTTCATGTCTCTGCCGCGGACGGGTATCTCTGTGTGTTCTCATATGAACAGCTGCTGGGTGAGGATCTTCTCTGTCTGGACGCGAACCTGAAAGAGACGAAGACCCCGGCAACCATGATGCCGATCTTGATGTACGCTGCGGACGGTGTGCTGTATCCATATGATGACGGGGGACCGCTACGGGTGGCGACGATGACGGTCGACCCGGATGTAATTACAGAAGGCAGTCTCTGGGTCAAGTGGGTCGACCGGATCGAGGTCCATGGATGAGAAAAGTTCTTCTGATCTTTGCGTTACTGATCATACTGTTCGCGGCTTGTTCCTGCTGTGTTGCCGAGGAAAAGACCGTGGTCAAGGTGGTTCCCGCAGGAAGCCTGCTTCTCCCCCTTGCGGAGATCGAGCAGGAGTATGAGGCACTACACCCTGAGATCGATATTCAGATCGAGGGACACGGGAGTATTCAGGCGATCCGTCAGGTGACGGATCTTCATCGGCCGATAGATCTGGTCGTGGTGGCGGATGAGTCGCTTATCCCTGATATGATGTATCAGAAGGGACCGGACGGGGTGAATTACACGGACTGGTACACGCCTTTTGCCCGCAATGAGATGGTTCTTGCATTTACTGACGGTAGTGCCTATGCCGATGAAATCACCACGGTGAACTGGTATGAGATCCTCTCGCGGGATGATGTGAAGGTCGGGTTTTCGAATCCGACGCTGGATTATGCAGGATATCGGGCGCTTCTCGTAATGATGCTTGCCGAAGAGCAGCTGAAGGTCCCGGGTCTGTTCAACTCGGTGATCGGCAGCAGTTTTGACCCGGACCTGCTCGTAAAAAAGACCGATGACGGGGTGGCGGTCGAGCTTCCTGTCCTTCTCCAGCCGGAGACGAACAGCAAGGTCGCGATCAGGGATGCAAGTATGTTCCTTCTGAGTCTTCTTGAATCTGGGGGAATCGATTATGCATTCGATTATAAGAGTGTGGTGATCGGCCAGGGTCTGCGGTACGTGGAGTTGGAGCCTGAGGTAAATCTGGGCGAGGAAGCATATGCTTCGGTGTATGATGATGTGACAGTGTATCTCGGGTTCCAGAGGTTTGCCACGATCGGGAATGAACGGGCAGGCCTGCCGGTTGTATACGCGGCAACGATCCCCTATGATGCGCCGGAGCCGGAGTAGGCGGAAAAGTTCATGGCATTTATGCTTGCGGCGTTCGCCGAAGGTGGGGTGGGGTATCCCGCTCCGCTTTGATCCTTACTATCAAATTTTTCGCCGCAGGTAATATTCACTCTGCTCCAATCCGACGTATGGCATTTTTTGGGATCTCTACCCATACCTTGGATCCCTGTTGATACTCTCCCTCTCTTTTTCCCATCGTCACCGTCAGGATCACCGTGCCAATGTCCACCCGGCAGATCCTCAGCGCCCCGTTTGTTTCGACTGAGAGCATGGTCCCGGGCAGATCGTTTTCAGATGCTTCCGTGTGGAGAATGATATCCTCGCTACGTACACACACGCGTCTATCATAACCGATTTCTTTCCCGTTGAAGATGTTCTCAAACCCGAGAAACCGTGCCGTCGCTTCATCCTTCGGATGCATGAACACCTCCTTTGGAGGTCCTGTCTGAATCATCCGGCCGTCCCTCACCAAAGCGATCCGTGTACCGATAGACATCGCCTCCTCAAGCGAGTGGGTCACCTGCACGATCGTCAGACCCTCTTTATGCAGTTTCTTCATATTGGCGACACAGTTCCGGCGCGTTTCATTATCCAGCGCAGCATATGGTTCATCGAGAAGCAGGATCGTCGGTTTCACCGCCAGTGCTCGGCAGAGCGCCACCCTCTGTGCTTCACCCCCCGAAAGAGTCAGCGGTCGTCTGTCCAGCAGATGGCCGATCCCGAATGAATCGGCAAGCTCCCTGCTCCTGCTCTTCTGTGCCTCTCGGAGGGCATGCCTCCTCTTCATCCCGTAAGAGATGTTATCCTCCACGCTCATGTGAGGAAACAGGGCATAATCCTGATATACGATCCCGATCCCTCGTTTCTCCGGAGGGATCTTTTTCATGTCTGTTCCGTTGATCCGGATCACGCCGGTATCGGGATCATGCAGACCCGCAATAAGTTCCAGAATTATCGTTTTACCGGCGCCGAATGGCCCCATGATTACCAAAAATTCTCCCTCTTTGATCGATAAGGAACAGTTTTTCAGGGAAAACTCACCAAGAGACAGGGAAACATCCTCAAACTCTATCATACTTCCCTCCGATCCTACCGGAGATGAACCGGAGAACCCCGAAGATCAGCAGACAGGCCACGATCATCGTGAATGCGACCGCACTGCTTTCCTTCAGCCCCCCGGTCATGAACCGGTTGTAGATGAGCGTCGAGATCACCATCGGATAATAGGCGATCATGATCACGGCGGAGAATTCGCTGATACCCCTTCCCCATGCGAGCACCGTGCCGCTTGTATATGCCGCAGTGTCATTGGTAAGGTGACCGTGGGAAAACGGTGAATGGGGACGCACCCAGCGTCCAGGCTGCATTCTCCAGATGCACCGGAACATTCACGAACCCCTCCTGCACGGTATTGACATAAAACGGTGTTGCGACGAACAGCATTGCGACCACGATCCCGAAGAACGCATCCTCGAACGCGATGCCGACCGCAGAGAGAGGGGCGCCAAGCCAGCCGTTTGGCATGAATAGAAGATACACCAGGATACCTGCGATGGTGTGGGGGAGCATTACCGGCAGGTCAATGATCGTGCCGATCAGCTTTGATGTCCTTGTCGTCGATCTTGCCAGCAGATAGGCGAGAGGCGTGCCGACGATCATCAGAATGACGACGGCACACAGCCCGGCAAAAAAGGTCAGAAGGATCGTACTAATCACCTCGGACTCGGTCGCAACCAGCCACAAAATTCCGGATCAGACAACTGGCCTAGGGTGATATTCAGTAAGGCAAGAAGGATCAGACCGACGGGCAGTGCTCCAAGAAGGGCACAGCAGAAAAGAAACATATTCATCCTGACCTTTTTTGCCATTGTACTACTTGTTGGCTCTAGGATATGTTAAAACTTTGAGTGAGAATTCCAGTTTTCCGTGTGGGTCGTGCCCGGTCATCATACCATAAAGGGGAGTCTTCACCCCCCAGGGAAAAGGGTCCAAAGCCTTCATACGTAGCAAGAACTAATGAGTATAGTATTATGTGCTTGGAAGAGGTGAACCCGGATGAAGTTGGCGATAGCCGGGAAGGTGAAGGGTTACCTCCTTCATGGGCACGACGAGTTCTTGATTGGTCTGTGGACACTGTTAATTAGTGTCAGTCTCTCATTTATTGCAGGTATTTATCTTGGATACGTTAGTCAGGTCCTCATCCTGATTCCAGGTTTAATGGTGCTGGCCACTCCGTCGATCAATATGCGTGGAGCGATCGCAGGGATCCTAACCTCGCGTCTCTCCTCCTCGATGCATTTAGGAGCGTTCGAGGCAAAGTTCGGCAGGGAGACGGAGCTTGGCGATAATCTCCGCTCCTCGATCATCCTCACGGTGATAATCTCTGTAGTCCTTGCGGTATTCGGGAAGCTCATCTGTCTCCTCACGGGAACGGAGGTGATCGGAATCGTCGAGATGATCATAATATCGGTCATCTCAGGAACGCTCGCGGGTCTGATAGTGATAGCGGTCGGTGTCATGATCTCGATGGTCTGTTACCGGAAAAGCTGGAACCTTGATATGGTGGGTGCCCCGGTCGTCACCACGTTCGGGGATATCATGACGCTCCCGTTTCTGGTCGTGACTGCGATCGTGGTTATGCAGCTCCCTCTGATTTGGATCGTGGTGCTTGGTCTTGTCGTTTTGGTAATGGCTATGTGGGCCATCTTCTCGTTACGCAAAGCGACCAAGACTATGAAGGATGTTCTGCGTGAGGGTCTTCCGCTTCTGATCCCGCTGTGCCTGCTGGGGATCGTGGCAGGTGTTCTGTACACGAATGGACTTGAGGATCTGATTGCAGCGGCCGCTGTGTTGATCCTGATTTCGCCATTTATGAATGGCTGCGGATCGATCGGCGGTATCCTGACCTCACGGATAGGTACCGAGATGCATATGGGTCTTGTGGATGCGAATGTCTTTCCTCAGGGTCTTGTGTGGAAGCATTTCGTCGAGAATTATCTGTATGCCCTGCTGATCCTGCCGCTGATGGGAATCGTTTCGCATTATGCCGCGGTTCTCTGCGGGATCACAACTCCGGGTCTCGTCCCGATGCTTCTCCTCTCGCTGTGTGCCGGTTTGATTGTGATCACTGTGATGAACCTGCTGGGGTATTTTACCGCCGTGCTCACCTACCGTCTTGGGTATGATCCGGACAACTTCGGAGTCCCGGTGGTGACCAGTTCGATCGATCTGATCGGTGCTACTGCACTGATACTCACGATGACGGTTCTGTTTGTCTGATCCACTGATGATGATATCTGTTTATGTGTGCAGGTGGTTTTCTCCCCCTCCACTAGTTTGTATCATAAGTCGCTTCGTTCAGGACATAAAAAAGTATGGGTGTTATGAAAATATCGCATCTAAGGAATGTGTTTTATCGCTTTTGTGCAGTTTATCCCCCCATGGAAGCTCACGGATCGCGACCGTTGCCTTTGCCATCTCAAAAAAAGCTTTTGCCTCCTCATTTTGATCCAGTTTGAGTAGATCATAGGCGATCCCGACCCATGTGTCGGCATGGACGCTTCTGAGGCCAAGGGCTTTGGTGTAGTATCTTATAGACTCCTCGTACAGCCCAAGTTTAGTCAGATGATCCGCAAGCTGCACCAGGAAGGAAAAATCCAGCTCATCAAACGCCGCTGCTCTTGCAAACTCCGCGGATGCCCCATTATTGTCACCGAGTTTTGTAAGGGTGTCACCGATTCGCAGATGGGTCTCTGCATTCTCTTCAAAGGAGAGTGCTTTCAAAAATGCTTCCTTTGCTTCTTCCCACTGACTGCAGCGTGAGAGTGAGTCGGCATAAGTGAACCAGGTGAAGGCCTCCGGTGATTGGTCGACAGCTTTTCTTCTGAGCTCCAGCTCTTTTTTCGTGCTGCACGCCACCTCATCGGTGTGTCCCAGATACGTATGGATCGTTGCCATCCGTTTATAGAGGCCGGCTTCGTCCGGGTACTTTAATGCAAGTAGAGAATAGATAACGAGCGCTTCGTCATGTTTACCCATATATCCGAGCATATCTGCGACCCTGTACTGGTAGTGGAAGTCGCCCGATAGGGTAGCTGTTTTTTCAAAGAGATCCTTGGCATCAGCATACTGGTGGATCTGTGCATAGGCCGAGCCGAGTGCCGCAAGATATGCGGGGTTTTTCATATCTTTATCAACGGCGGTTGCGTATGCTTCGATTGCTTCATAATACTTCTGCTGGGCTATGAGTACATCGCCGAGACGTATCCAGATGTCCAAATCGTCCGGTTTCGTCTCAAGGTAGGTATGATACAGTTTTTCGGCTGCATCATACTCATGAAGAGTCGTTTTTTCTTTGGCGGTCAGGACCAACGAAGTGTCTGACATTGTAGTAGATATTGCGGCTTCAACGAGAAATAGCTGACGACCTGATAAGGAATGGGTGTTGATGGTCTTGCCCTTTGGAACATCCCGCAAGTCTCATAATGCCTCACCACGAATAATACATTTATATATGCCGGAAAAAGATCTAGCTGCGACACTTGCCAGTATGGCAGACCCAAAAAACTTCCCAAAGGATCTGGCGGTGATTCTGGTTTGGGTCGTGCTTACGGTAGCTATGATCTATGTTCCGGTATTGAACGAGACGTTTCTGCGGGTGATATTTGCGGTACCGGTGATCCTGTTTATCCCGGGATATGTTCTGATCGCCGCACTGTTTCCTGAGAAGAAGTCGATCGATGGTATCGAACGGTTTGCTTTGTCTGTTGGTCTTTCGATTGCGGTGGTGCCTCTGAGTGGGCTTGTTCTGAATTATACGCCGTTTGGAATCAGGCTTGATCCGATTGTCACCGCCCTTGTGATTTTCATTGTTGTGATGATGATCATCACGGTGTACAGACGTGCATCCGTGTCTGAAGAGGAGCGGTTTACTGTGCCGTTTGAGCAGGTGAAGCCTGCGCTGAAGACAGAGTTTTTCCCAAAGAACAGTTCAAAGCTGGATAAGGCGTTATCTTGGATCCTGATTGCGGCAATTCTGATTGCGGCGGTCACAACTGTATATGTAATAGCATTTCCAAAAGAAGGGGAGAAGTTTACCAAGTTCTATATCTTGGGAGCGGATAAGATGGCAGACGACTATCCTGAGAAGTTTTTTGCAGGCTCAGAGCAGTTTGTCTGGGTCAGAATCGGGGACCACGAGTATCGGGATGTAATGTATACTGTTGAAACTCTGCTTTTGAATGCTGAGTGGGACTCGACAACGAACTCATCGGTCATTCATTCATCAAAGGTCCTTGACCGGTATTCGGTGTCGGTTTTGGATAATTCCACGTATCTGGAGATGTATAATTTTACTGTGTATGATACCGGATATAACCGTCTGGAGTTCCTGTTGTATAATGAAACGGTACCGGATATGGGGGCATCTGCCGAGGATAAGATGGCGGCAGCTTACCGTGATCTGCATCTCTGGATCAAAGTGATTTCATAAAACAGAATGAAGTTCTATTTTTGAGAATTGATTTGGAATTCCTCTCGTCAATATCTGATATCATTTAGTCACGATTATCACTATCTTCCGGACATAGTCCAAATCAAAATAGATCTTTGTAAAATAGAATATCTTTAGTCACTTTTTGCGATCTGCTGCATCCGTTCGATCCCGTGGATCTCCCTGATCACCGAGACGACTTCCTCCGGGACACACTCCTCCCATGCATCTCCGGCGAACATCTTTTTCCTGACCGCTGTTCCCGAGAGACTCTCCCGAAGATACATCGGCGGTGACATGACCGGGATCCCAGCTTCTTTGAAGAGCTGGATCACCAGTGGGTTGGAGGTATATACCGTATCAAACGGCGGGACCATCGACTTGACATGAGCCACCCAGAGAGCATTCCGTTTGACATCCTCCAGAGGGATGACATAAAACGGGATCGCGAGACCATTCAGTGCCCGGGTGATCATCAGGACACGTTCCCCTGCAGTAAATGGATGTCTCATGTCATGGCTGATATCTGCACTGCCGATACCGATGATCAGCTCATCGACCTCTTTTGCAAGGCCGTCGATCACTGCTTTGTGACCGTTATGGAACGGCTGAAACCGTCCGACATACAAGCCCCGCTTCATCGATTCTCTCCGATCAGTGCCGCGATCCTGGCTGCGAATGCCCCTGCGGTGAATCCTGCATCGATATTCACAACGGTGATGACCGCACAGGACTGAAGCATGCTGGCGAGAGCCGCCGCTCCCTGTCCCATATAACCGTAGCCCGTACTTACCGGGACGCCGATCACCGGTTTGTCGACCAGCCCTGCGACCACTGATGGAAGTGTCCCTTCCCGTCCTGCGCAGACCACATATACATCCGCCTCCTGAAGTTTTTCCAGAGCCGGAATCAGCCGGTGGATCCCTGCCACACCTACATCGAACGAGGTGATGACCCTTGCGCCCATCTCCTCAGCGATCGACCGTGCCTCTTCTGCAACCCGGATATCGGATGTCCCGGCGGTCATGATTCCGACAATGCCTCCAGAGGGGGTCGGAAGAGTTCCGTCCGAAAGTATGAGGATTCCTCCAGGTTCTCTGCCCTCTGAAGTGATACCTACCGGGAGGTTTTCACAAACCGCTTTCACCTGTTCCGAGGTTATGCGTGACGCGACGCATCGCCCGGATGCCAGTACATAACTGTGCATGATCTTAACGAGGGAGTCAGTATCCTTCCCTTCTGCCAGAACGACTTCCGGCATCCCGCACCTGCTGCTTCGTTCCATATCCAGATTTGCCACATCACCGACCCGAGTCACTGCCATGGCCGTCAGCTTTTTTTCTGCAGTCACCGGGTCAAGTGTTCCATCTCTTACCTGGTTCAGGATATCAGAAACATGCGGATGCTCATTCATTATTCTATGAATTTGGTTGCCTGAGGTGAAATAGTCTGCCCTCCTCATGAGCTCGGGTTTTTTAGCTTCGTAAGCCGGGCTTTGGGTGTTCGTCATTTGAAGTGTCCATCACACGAAGGCTTATACTTTTTTCACACGCATATATTATGGAATATCATGGATCCAATATCAATAGACCCCGGACTTTTGCAGTTGACCGAGATCGTTCTTACCGCAGAAGTGGTGAACACGAATCCTGCATTGGAAGTCAATGACCTCCCCGTAACAATTCGGCAGATGTTCTGCACCGAATCTCCTGGTATCATCGCCCGCCCTGTTGTAATAAAAGAGGGTGTCTTAAAATCCTATCTTCCGACTCTTGCTGCCCGCCGAATAATTCAGGATGAGAAGAACTCATATCTCTTATGCAATGATCTTGGCCAGTTCTCTGTCACTGCCTTCACTCCGGCACTAAAATGGTACTACCGGCATGTCGGTCCTGCCAAACTGATGCAGAATCCTGCCCTTACTCTTAGTCTGGAAACCTCAGGAGAGACCGATATCAACTATAAAAAATCCCGTGCCAATATCCCGATCTTTGAGGATACAACTGCATATCTGACCGGCAAACTTGCTGCGATCACGGAAAAATCCGAATCGTTCAAAGAAGCTGCCGAGCTTGTCGTCCCGTATGCCCCGGAAGAGATCGAATTCTCCCTTTCAGATCTGGTCTGCACTCCTGAGCAGCTTGCCATCGTCAGAAAAGTTCAGATCTCTCTTGAAAATCAGGAATTTCTGAGAAATCACCGGATCTATGAACTTGGCAGGATCCTTCTGGTCGGACCGCCGGGAACCGGTAAAACTTCGTTTGCCCTTGCGCTTTCCCGATCGGTCCACATGCCGGTACTTGAGGTCCGTCTCTCGATGCTCACGTCCCAGTATCTTGGTGAGACCTCCAAGAATATCGACCGTATCTTCGATCTTTCCAAGAAGATCGCTCCGTGCATCCTCTTCATTGATGAGTTCGACTACATCGCAAAGACCCGTATTTCTGATGACAACGGCACGATGAAACGCGGGGTCAACACCCTTCTCAAATGTATCGACCACATCAATCTGATCAAAGACAAGGTCCTTCTGATCGGTGCAACCAACCACGCAGGGATGCTCGATGAAGCCGCCTGGCGCAGGTTCGATGAGGTCGTCACCTTTACCCTTCCGGATGCAGGTATGCGGGAAGCCATCCTGAACCATGTGGCATCCGACATCCCCTGCACGATCGATTTCACCACCCTTGCGGCACGAACAGAAGGCTTTTCGGGAGCTGATCTGCGGATGATGCTCACAGAAGCGATCGTTTCGGCTCTTCTTTCAGGAAGAAAGGAGATCAATGAGGCCGATGTCAATGCAGGAATGGAACTGGTCAACCGGAGGAATTTGGTCCGGACCGGGTGCGCCTGAGATGAAGATCACGGCCCTTGGAACTGGAGATGTCGTCGGCACGCCGAAAATCGGCTGCGACTGTCCGATCTGCAGCGAAGCAAAAGCCGCCGGAATACAGCGGCTTCGGACCTCGCTCCTGATGGAGCATAAGGGCCTTCATCTTCTGATCGACACCGGCCCTGATATGCGTAATCAGTTGTTAGCGGCCGGCTCACCGCGGATCGATGCGGTCATCTGGACCCATGGTCATTACGATCATTTCATGGGATTCGGCGACTTTTATCGTGTCCTGAGGGGACGTATCTCTGTTTACGGGGCACATGAGGTTCTCGATTACTGCGGGAGCATCTTCTGCTTCATTGCTCATGATGAATATCCTGTACTTCCATTTGTACCTACAGAGATATGCGGCATGGAGGTCACGCTCTTTCCGGTGGTCCACGATACCCCGACCTATGGACTTCGGATCACTGCAGACGGCAAAACGTTCGTGTACTCCTGTGATACCCGTGCCGAGCTCTCTGAAGCATCGCTTGAACAGATGAAAGGTGCCGATCTTTTACTACTCGACGGAATATTTCCCCCGGGAGTGAACATCACCAAGCACATGAATATAGAGGATGCCGAACATCTCGCAGAAAAACTGGCACCAAAAGAGTTCTGGTGTGTTCATATGAGTCATAAAATACCCTGGACCTATGTCCATGGTGCACGGGATATGCAGACCTGGACTCTATAAGATTTTCTTATTGTCTTGAGTCGGCAAGTTTATCTCATTTTGCGTACACTTAACTATTAGCGCTTTTAGCTGTTTAAATAAAAACAGCGTTTTATGAATTTGTAGCGTACCTTAATTTGAGGTTTCTCATGTCACAAGAACACCAGGACGTTAAAACGGGAACCACCACAGTGGGTATTGTATTCAATGGCGGAGTCATCCTTGCTACCGAGAGGCGTGCAACGATGGGTACCCTGATTGCAAGCAAGAAAGCAAAGAAAGTACATGCTATCACTGATAAGATCGGTATGACAATCGCCGGTGGAGTTGGGGATGCCCAACAGCTTGTCAGAATCATCAATGTTGAATGTAATCTCTACGAGATCCGCAGAGGTCAGGAGATCAGCGTCGGGGCAGCTGCCACGATCCTCTCCAATTACCTGAACCAAAATCGCTTTTCACCGTACTACGTCCAGCTCCTTGTCGGCGGTGTTGACACTAGTGGACCTTCGGTCTATTCAGTGGATGCTGCCGGCGGTGCCACACTTGAAGAGAACTTTGTCTCCACCGGGTCGGGTTCCCTGACCGCGTATGGTGTTTTAGAGGATCGCTTCAAATCCAATATGACCGAGAACGAGGCGATCGAACTAGCCGTCCGTGCCCTTCGCGCTGCGATGCTCCGTGACTCAGCTTCCGGAGAGGGATACAATGTGGTGATCATAACGCAGGAGAAATTCGCGTATCTGCCGGAGGATAAAATAGTTGAATATCTTCCTTCGGCAAAATAATTTTACTTTTTTTTGGAAACGAATTTTATGCAGGTTGAAGATAGACTCAAAGAACTCAAAGTAACTATTAATAAAAAAGTTCCACGTGGAGTTACCGTAACGGATGTCGAATTTGAAGGCCCTGAGATGGTTATCTATACCGATGATCCGAAACGGTTTGCCGAGGATCATGATCTGATCAAGACACTTGCGAGAGATCTGCGTAAACGCATCGTTGTCCGCCCAAACATTCTGGGAGATACGGAAGAGGCATATGACATGATCAAGGCCGTTGTTCCGGAAAGTGCCGGCATCACGGATATCTTCTTTGATACAGATACTGGCGAGGTCCTGATCGAGGCTGAAAAACCGGGTGTTGTCATCGGTAAAAACGGATCAACACTTCGCGACATCACCATGAAGACCGGATGGACGCCAAAAGCGGCCAGAACGCCGCCGATCCCTTCAGTAACCATCAAACAGGTTCGTCAGTATCTGCGTGAATCCCGTGACGAGAGAAAGGAGTTCCTTCGCAAATGCGGTAAGCGGATCCACCGGGATTCTATCTATACCGGTCGTGATCATGACCAGTGGCTTCGTCTGACGACCCTCGGCTGCTGTCGGCAGGTCGGTCGTGCGGCGTTTCTTCTGAGTACGCCGGAGAGCAAAGTCCTGATCGACTGCGGTGAATCGCCCGGCGCAACCGGCGCTGCCTCTTCTCCGTATCTGAATGTTCCGGAGATCTATCCGTTCACGAATCTCGATGCCGTCGTTTTGACCCACGCCCATCTTGATCACTCGGCATTTATTCCACTTCTGTTTAGATACGGATATGACGGCCCGGTCTATACAACACCGGCGACCCGTGACCTTGCAACGATGCTTCAGCTGGATTATCTGGATGTGAACAACAAGGAGGATCGCACTCCTCCCTACTCCTCAAATGAGATCCGTGAGTTTGTGAAACATACCATTGCTCTGGGCTATGGGGATGTTACAGATATCGCTCCTGACATGAAGCTGACTTTACACAATGCCGGTCATATCTTAGGCTCGGCGATCGCTCACTTCAATGTCGACAACGGCGTGTATAATGTTGCCTTTACGGGAGATCTGTTCTACGGCAAGAGTCGGTTGTTCAATCCGGCGGTGTCTCAGTTCCCCCGGTTAGAGTCTCTCATCATCGAAAGTACCTACGGAGGTTCAGATGACTTCTCCCCGTCAAGGGTCGAGGCTGAAGAGCGTCTGTATGAGGTCATCAATGAGACCCTCGGTCGCGGCGGGAAAGTTTTGATCCCGGCGTTTGCCGTTGGACGGTCCCAGGAACTGATGCTCGCCATCGAAGAAGGTATGAGAAACAATCGTATCCCGAAGTGTAAAGTTTACCTTGACGGCATGATCAAGGAAGCAACGGCGATGCACACAGCATACCCCGAGTATCTCAACACTGATCTCCGTAATCTTATCTTCCGGGACAACTATAATCCGTTCCTCGCGGAATGTTTTGAGCAGGTGGATTCTTATGATAAACGTCAGGCGGTCATCTTCTCTGAGGATCCCTGTGTGATCATCTCCACGAGCGGTATGATGAACGGCGGTCCGGTCATCGAGTATCTGAGCAACCTTGCCGAGTCCCCGAAAAATATGATCATCTTCGTCGGGTATCAGGCTGAAGGAACCTACGGTCGTCGTATCCAGAAAGGCTGGCGTGAAGTGCCGATCGGCAAACGCAGAACGATCGTTATCAATATGGAGATCCAGACGGTGGAAGGTTTCTCCGGTCATGCGGACCGGAAGCAGCTGATGAATTATATCCAGTATGTTCAGCCAAAGCCTGAACGCGTGTTTACGGTCCATGGTGAAGAGTCCAAGACGATCGACTTCGCCAGTTCGATCTATAAAAAATTCCACATCCAGACCGTGTCTCCGCAGAACCTTGAGACATACCGACTGGTTTGAGCTGTTATCTCAGTCGGCCCCAACTTTTTTCTCTCTCTCAGATATATGCAAAAGACAGGATTTCTGTTGTCATCACCCCCTGATTACCTCTACCTCTCTGAAATGTGCCCGGCCGATACACAAGTGTATTATAGAATGGGCACTGAAAAACCTATTAATTATTTTACAGGATAGATGCAATCATGGATACCAGAATGAAATTCTTAGAGCATGAACTTGCCGAGCAGGAACGCGGGCTCGCCGGCAAACAGGAAACTGCGAAAATTGTAGTTGAGAAATCCGAAAATACTCAGGAACTTGAACATAAAATCCGCGAACTTGAGATAATGGTCAAAGGACTTACTGAGGAACTTCTTGATCTGAAGTCGGTCACGCGTAAACTTGGCGCTCAGGTGGAAAAACTCGGCGGCACTCCAATAAAGAGCCATCCGGAAGCCTCCCGCTTTGGCGTCCTTCGGGGCGAGGTCGTTGCTGAACCTATCGCAGAGCCTGCTCCTGCCCGCCCTGCCGAATCTGCATCTCGTATCACTCAGCCGGTCATACGATCGGTTGCCGAGGCACCGGCGCCCCGTATGAGCCGCCCTACTCCCGCTCCCGAGCCCGTTCGGGCATCGGCCCCTGTCATCCCTGATGTCCCGGTCGAAAATCTGAAACCCGGCGAGTTTGAGTACGTCATGCAGCAGGACGGTACGATCCAGAAACGGAAGAAAACGAACGATCATAATGTCATCATCGCAGGTACCGGATATAATCCATCCCGTTCCTCACACTCCTTATCTATTCGTGCCGACTCTTCAGCTGTTATTGAAGCTGATGATAATGACACTGTGGAAATCAAGCGTTAACGGAGTTCATTCGTGCACATTGTCCAGGTTGACATCGACAACTTCAAGTCTTTTTCCAGAAAAACAAAAATTCCTTTTTATGAGGGTTTTACGGTAATATCCGGGCCGAACGGCTCAGGAAAAAGCAATATAGTCGATTCAATCCTTTTTGTCCTGTCTTTATCCACCTCACGAAATCTTCGTGCTGAAAAGCTCACTGATTTTATCAATACCATGTCCGGCAAAAACACCGCAGAGGTCACCCTTACCTTTTCGGACGATACCAAGATCCGCCGGAGGATCAAACGAACTGCAAATGGATACTATAGTTACTACTATCTGAACGAAAAGACCTGTTCCCAGACGGAGATCCTTGAGTATCTCGGAAAATGTGGCATAAAACCGCATGGATATAATGTTGTGATGCAGGGGGATATATCCCGGATCATGGACATGAGTGATCTGGAACGCAGGCGCATCATCGATGAGATCGCGGGAGTTGCGGAATTTGATGATAAAAAAGAACAGGCACTCGTTGAACTTGAACAGGTCCGGGCAAGCATCGACCGCGAAGAGATCCTTCTTGCTTCATATGCCAAACAGTTGGAAGAGCTTGCCGATGCCCGTGAGGGTGCGGTAAAGTATCAGAAGCTTCAGGCGGAACTCGATTATCTCAAAGCTGCGAAGCAGATAGTCCGGCTTCATGACCTCGAACGTGAACTTGGTCTTATTGCCTATGCAAGATCCGAACAGGAGGAAAAACGTACCTGTACTCGTAATGATATCTCCCTTCAGGAAAACGAGAAAAATTCCCGTCTTGAGGATTTCCGTGAGATCGGCCGGCAGATCAGTCACAAACAGGGTCCTGCCTATATGCGGATCATCGGCGGGATAGAAGCCGAAAAAGGGAACATCCGTGTTGCTGAAGATACCATCTCACGGAGAAGAAAGGAGAAGGAGAGCAACCTCGCCGAGATGAACCGTCTCTATCTCGATCTTCAGAAAAATCAGAATACCCTCAATGAAAAGATTCGTGAGTCCCAGACTCTTCAGATCGACAAAGCGAATCTAGCGATGGAGCTTGAGAGCCAGAAGAAGACGCTGGAAAAAGCGAACGAGCTCGTCAGTAAATGCAGTCATGATTCTAAGGGGGCACAAGCTGAATTGGTCGATTTGATGCGGCAGGTCGAGGCGAAGAAGGAGGGGCGCGGTTCGATCGTTATCCAAAGAGACGGGATTATTGAGCGGAGCCGTGTCCGGGCACAGGAACTAGAGAAGCTTCAGAGGGAGCGGGGTTCTCTGGCAGATGAACGTTCCGAGAAACAGACCGAGATCGAAGGTCTCGAACGTGATCTTCAGGATGCCTGGAAAAACAAAGGGATCCTTGACAAACAGCTTGGGGAAACTGAGCGGGCGATGCTGAGTGCGAGAAAGGCTCTCGAACCACTCAGAGAAGAAATCGCCAGGCTTACGAAAAAGCAGATGCAGATCGAGGCCCAGCAGCAGGCTTCCGGCGCTTCGGATCGTATCATCTCTGCAATCCTTGGTATTGATGGGGTGTTTGGTACCGTTTCCAGTCTTGGAAAAGTTATCGACTCAGAATATTCATTAGCGCTGAACATCGCTGCAGGCGGTCGGCTCAACAATGTGGTTGTCGATTCCGATCAGACTGCTGCGAATGTTATCCGGTATCTGAAGGATGAACGGATGGGTCGTCTGACGCTTCTTCCATTGAACAAGATGAAGGCTCAGCCTCCTCTTCCCCCCCTCGCAGGTAACGGCGTGGTGGATTATGCGATCAATCTGATCGACTTCGATCCTGAATATCGGGATGCGTTCAATCTGGTTTTTGGTCAGACTGTGATCGTTGAGACACTGGATGCCGGCCGTCGGCTTATGGGCCGGTATCGGATGGTGACCTTGGAGGGTGAACTTCTGGAGAGGGGCGGAGCGATGACCGGTGGTTTTACCCGGAAAGATATTCGTGGATTTGGTGTTGCCGTGGGGCGTGAATCTGCAGATATTTCTGCAAAACTCACCGACCTGCGTGATGATGAATCTGATCTTGTCGCTGCTGAGGCACGCCACCGGTCGGTTGCCGAAGGTCTTCGTGCCGAACGAAACGAGTATGACTCGGCGATCGTCAAGTTCGAACTTAAGATCAGTGACTGTAACCGGATCCTTGATAAGATCGCGGATGATGAGGTCCGTTCCTCCAGGCTTCTGGAAGAGACGGAACGTGACAAGAAGGAGACGGCGAATCAGGTCGCCGAACTGGAAACCCACGTGGATGCTCTTTCTGATGAGATCGATGTCCTGAATCAGAGAATGGGTGAACTGCGTTCTGTTTTGGACGAGGATGAGTTCAATCTTCTCACGGATAAACTCCAAAAAGCCCAGTCGGGTTACCATGATACGTATCGCCGGTATGAAAATAAAGTGAGTGACCTCTCCGGGCTTAACCTTGAACGTCAGCATTTCAAACAGAATGTCGAGCAGATAACGCGGGAACGAACTTCTCTTGAGGGCAAGAACGTCTCGATCGAGGAAGAGATAGCAGGTTGTTATACGGCGATCGATGCTGCAAAATCTGTTATTTGTGCGTTTGAGGATGAGATTAAGGCTTTTACCGGTGAGATCGAGCAGCTTACCGAGGGGCGGAACAGAGCTCAGCATGCGGCGGATGAAGCCCAGCTAAGGGTTGCAACTCTGCAAGGTTCCGAGGAGCGGTGTAATGTACAGATCTCTGCGTTCGATGAAAAGTCTGCATCTCTTGCTTTGGAGATGTCTGAGATCAAGGGTTCGATCGAGGAGGATATCGCGTGCGATCTCTCTATGGATGAGATCCTTGACCGTGTTGCTACGACCGAACGGGCCATCAGAAAACTCGGGAACGTGAATATGCGTGCGATCGAGCAGTATGACGAGGTCCAGAAGCGTTCGGTCGAGCGGACTGTGAAGAAGGAAACCCTTTCACGCGAACGTCAGGCACTTCTTGATAAGATCGATAGTTTCAGGCAGATGAAGTTCGACGTGTTTATGGAAGCATACTCAGCGATCAATCTGCATTTCCGGGATATTTATGCGCGGCTGAATGACGGTGCAGGTCATCTGGTTCTGGATAATCTTGAGGATCCATTCCAGTGCGGTTTGACCTTCGAGGTCTCGCCGCAGGGAAAGGAGGTCACCCGGTTGAATCTTATGTCGGGGGGGGAGAAATCGTTGACGACGCTTTCCTTTATTTTTGCTATACAGCAGTATATGCCGGCCCCGTTCTATGCGCTGGATGAAGTAGATTCAAATCTGGATGGGATGAATGTGGAGCGTTTGTCCCATATGGTCCGTGATATCTGCGCGAAAAGTCAGTTTGTGATCGTGTCCCACAGGAAGCCGATGATCGAGGCATCGGACAGGATGGTGGGTGTAACTCTGCGCATGAGCGATAAGAGTACGCTTGTGACTGGTGTGAAGGTGAATGACTGAGGTAATTTCTGAAGGGAAACTCGAAGAACCGGTCGAGATTCTGTATCAGCTGGCAAAACGTGGAGAGATCGATCCCTGGAATATCGATATCGTTGAGGTTACGGGACGCTTTCTGAGTGAGCTTGAACGCAGACGCGAGCTTGATCTGATGATCTCGGGCCGGACGATCTTTTATGCGTCTGTTCTGCTCCGCATGAAGTCCGAGCTGCTTGACGGGCAGGAGAGTGAAGCGGAGTGTGATGAAGTATTTTTTGATGGTGAGAGTGATCCGTTTTCAGAGGGTGATGTTGTTCTGGAGCGGGCGCTTGGTCCGATCGAGCTTCTGGAGCGGGAGATCGACCGCAGACTCAAGCGGAAGGATGCGCGGAAGCGCCCGGTTACCCTGTATGAGCTGATCAAACAGTTGAAACTTGCGGAGAAAGCGGAGCGGAGACGGCAGAGAAGGAGGAGGTATATTGATTCAGAGGATGAGTTGTTTGCAGAACCGGGTGCGGAAGAGGTTGTGGGGATCGCACATGATGAGGATTATGAGAAGATGGCCGAGCAGATATATGCGGTCGTACGGTCACATCCTGATGCGCGGGACCCAGGGGTTTTGCTGTATGAATTGGCAGCAACGCTGCACTGGCCTCTGTATTTTGTGTATCTTCCCTGTCTGTTTCTTGTGCAGGGGGGCTGGATCGATCTTGAACAGGATGAGTTCTTTGGTGATCTTTGGGTAGTGATATCAGATGGTTTTGCAGAGAAGAGTCAAAAAACAGCGTAATTTTTGGATCATCGTTCTGGATGTTCTGCTAATCATGTGTTTGTTGGGATTTGTCGCGATGTTGATCTCCATTGGTCTATCAGCAATGGGTTTCTAACATCATTCCGGCGCCTTTATATGCCCCAATCCCTAATATTATTACCTCACAAACAAACCGATCTGCGTTGAAATTCTCCTGGTTTTCTCCGGGTGTGTTCCCTCCATGTTTCGGTGGGTTTATAAGTGATTGGGGGTAAATATGTTACCTCGCAAGGCTTTCGGATTTACTCTCCAAGGGGCCTGGCACCCTGTGCCTGGCTCTTTGGGAAGTCGGTTCGAAGACTATATAAGCATTTGATGCTGATATAGTAGAGCTGTTTAAGTGGAGGACAAAACGCGAATCATCCGGGTAAGGCCTGAGTGATTGTTGGTCCTGACGTTGGTATTGTGGCGATGCGGACATTCATTGAAATGACCGCTGATTCCTTTCATACGGTTGTGTTTTTGTGATTATGTCGTAGAAACAACAACTGTGTGCCTATAAGAAAGAAAAGAAAATAGTAATTCTGGTTGATCCTGCCAGAGGCCATTGCTATCAGGGTTTGACTAAGCCATGCGAGTCGAGAGGTGTAAGACCTCGGCATACTGCTCAGTAACACGTGGTTAACCTGCCCTAAGGTGGAGAATACTCCCGGGAAACTGGGGCTAATGCTCCATAGTGGATGCATCCTGGAATGGTGCATCCTCGAAAGATCCGTCGCCTTAGGATGGGACTGCGTCCGATTAGGTTGTTGGTGGGGTAACGGCCCACCAAGCCATTGATCGGTACGGGTTGTGGGAGCAAGATCCCGGAGATGGATTCTGAGACATGAATCCAGGCCCTACGGGGCGCAGCAGGCGCGCAAACTTTACAATGCGAGCAATCGTGATAAGGAAACCCTGAGTGCCTGTCGATGCAGGCTGTTCATATATCTAAATCATATGTGAAGAAAGGGCAGGGCAAGACCGGTGCCAGCCGCCGCGGTAATACCGGCTGCTCGAGTGATGGCCACTATTACTGGGTTTAAAGCGTCCGTAGCTTGACTGCTAGGTCCCTTGGGAAATCTTCACGCTTAACGTGAAGGCGTCTAAGAGATACCGGCAGTCTTGGAACTGGGAGAGGTAAACCGTACTTCGGGGGTAGGAGTGAAATCTTGTAATCCTCGAGGGACGACCTATGGCGAAGGCAGTTTACCAGAACAGCTTCGACAGTGAGGGACGAAAGCTGGGGGAGCAAACGGGATTAGATACCCCGGTAGTCCCAGCCGTAAACAATGTGCGTTAGGTGTGTCGGTAACCACGCGTTACTGATGCGCCGAAGAGAAATCGTGAAACGCACCACCTGGGAAGTACGGTCGCAAGGCTGAAACTTAAAGGAATTGGCGGGGGAGCACCACAACAGGTGGAGCCTGCGGTTTAATTGGATTCAACGCCGGACATCTCACCGGATAAGACAGCTGTATGATTGTCAATCTGAAGGTTTTACATGACTAGCTGAGAGGAGGTGCATGGCCGTCGTCAGTTCGTACTGTGAAGCATCCTGTTAAGTCAGGCAACGAGCGAGACCCACGCCGACAATTGCCAGCAGCATCTCCGGATGGCTGGGGACATTGTCGGGACCGCCTCTGCTAAAGAGGAGGAAGGAATGGGCAACGGTAGGTCAGCATGCCCCGAATTATCCGGGCTACACGCGGGCTACAATGGACGGGACAATGGGTAACGACACCGAAAGGTGCAGTCAATCTCCTAACCCCGTCCTTAGTTAGGATTGCGGGTTGCAACTCACCCGCATGAATCTGGAATCTGTAGTAATCGCGTTTCACTATAGCGCGGTGAATACGTCCCTGCTCCTTGCACACACCGCCCGTCAAACCATCCTAGTGGGGTTTGGATGAGTCCCTGGTCTTTGCCGGGGTCGAATCTAGGTTCCGTGAGGAGGGTTAAGTCGTAACAAGGTAGCCGTAGGGGAATCTGCGGCTGGATCACCTCCTAAAGAATGATCCAAACATAACCTGTATGACAGAATTAGCATGGTCATTTCAATGAACCGTACAATCGCCACAATACCAACACATCAATATCATACTCACACGCAGTATGGTTTGTTAAACAGTAACAAACGAATAAATATAGTGTGAGGGGCGCGTAGCTCAGTTGGAAGAGCGCGGCGTTTGCAACGCCGAGGCCTGGGGTTCAAATCCCCACGCGTCCACTCCGTAACCGACTGTGAAAAAGTTAATTCTTTGTCACCGGTTACGGTTACCAATGCACCCGGAAACGCGAGTTACCGGGGAAGGGCCGAGAGTCACTGACTCTTTGAGGCCGTGTATAGGTTTTGCATTTGGACGTTAAATGGGTATCAGCGGAACCTTTCTTTACTGAAAGTAAATTTGTCGGTAGATCGACACACTTTAAGAGAGACAAAGGGACCCTGGCAACAGCACATAAACATGATGCTGAATATTCCATTTACCACAAATAATACATTGTTGTAACAAACAATCATCGAAAGAAAATTATCGACATACCCTCTGGTGTTCCAAGCTTTGGAACATCAGAGAACAAAGAACCTGGTTCTTATGCCGGTTAGTGAATGGTTCGGTTTGAGAGCTGATGAAGGGCGTGCCAAGCAGCGAAATGCCCCGGGAAGACGCAAGGAGTCTGTGATCCGGGGATACCCTAATAGGACCTCCACACGATTTATCGTGAATCCGTAAGGATGGGGAACCCCCCGAAGTGAAACATCTCAGTAGGGGGAGGAAGAGAAATCAATTGAGATTACGTTAGTAGAGGCGATCGAACCCGTAAGAGTCTAAACTGAATCCCGCAAGGGAGATGTAGTGTATGGCCTTCAATATAGTATGTGTTTATCTAATGAAAGTAGCTTGGAATGGCTTACCTTAGAGGGTGACAGTCCCGTACGTGGTGATAAACATGGCTTAGAAGTGTCCTGAGTAGCGCGGGTTGGAATTCCCACGTGAATAAGGGGGTCACCTAACCTCCAAGACTAAATACTCCTCAAAACCGATAGTGAAATAGTAGCGTGAGCGAAAACTGAAAAGTATCCCTAAAAAGGAAATGAAAAGTGCCTGAAACTAACCGGTGATCGTGTGTTACGGCGTGCAAGGATCTTCTCTTCGAAAGAACCCGTCGCGAGGCGGTAGTATGAGTAGAGTTGCCGACGTCGTAACTTACGTTTTGAAGAACGGGCCAAAGAGTGTATTCCGCTGGCGAGGTTAACCGAAAGGGTAGCCGCAGCGAAAGCGACAAGCGCGTAGTTTACCTGGCGCGGCGTACTAATAGTGCGTGGAGTCAACGGGATACGACCTGAAACCTGGTGATCTATGCCTGAGCAGGTTGAAGCGTGCCGAAAGGTGCGTGGAGGACCGCATGCGGTATTGATATGCAAATCATTCGCGTGACTTGGGTATAGGAGTGAAAGATTCATCGAACCGGGTGTCAGCTGGTTCCTCTCGAAACATGTCTAAGCATGACCTCGACCGAGAATGATAGTGAGGTAGAGCACCTATTAGAAATCCCGGGGAAGAAATTCCTCGCTTTCTTGTAAAACTCCAAACTCCCTATCTTTGTAGACGTCGGGCAGTCCGGGCTACGGGGTAAGCTTGTAGTCCGTAAGGGAGACAACCCAGACCATGGTTAATGCCCCCCAATGTAGGCTAAGTGTCAACACTGAATGAAGTCCTAGGTCAAAGACAACTGGAAGGTGAGCTCAGAAGCAGCTATCCTTTAAAAAGTGCGTAACAGCTTACCAGTCAAGATTTAGGGCGCAGAAAATGGACGGGGCTCAAGCCTACTGCAGATACCATGGCGCACGTTTTTGAACGTGATCGAGTAGAGAGGCGTCCTGTATGGGCTGAAGCAGGGGTGTAAGTTCCTGTGGACCGTATAGGAATGAGAATTTTGGCAGTAGTAGAAGCATAGAACAGTGAGAATCTGTTCCGCCGAAGGGGCTAGGTTTCCTCAGCAATGTTCGTCAGCTGAGGGTTAGTCGGTCCTAAGTTGCACCATAACTTGAGTGTAGCAAAAGGGAAACAGGTTAATATTCCTGTACCGTGCGTTGATTATACTGACGCATCGGGTTATGCATAGCGGGACTGTCGTCCCGTCCAATCGTATAAACTCTCGGAGTACCGTAATGGTGAGAATTGAGTGAAAGCGTGATGGCGTAAGTGTGTAAACACCTGGTGCCCGTGAAAAGGTAACGCAATGTCCGTACCGAGAACCGACACAGGTGCCCCTAGTTGAAAAGACTCAGGCGTGTCGGAATTATTTGTGGTAAGGGAACTCGGCAAAATGGCTCCGTACCTTCGGAACAAGGAGTGCCTGCCTAGTGATTAGGCAGGTCGCAGTGACCAGGGAGCTCTAACTGTCTAACAACAACATAGCAGACTGCAACTCCGTAAGGACTAGTATAGTTTGTGAATCCTGCCCAGTGCGGGTATCTGAACCCCGATTACAATCGGATGAAGGACCCGTAAACGGCGGGGGTAACTATGACCCTCTTAAGGTAGCGTAGTACCTTGTCGCTTAATTGGCGACTTGCATGAATGGATTAATAAGGGCTCTACTGTCCCTACCGCAAATCCGTTGAACCTTTTATCCTTGTGCAGAGGCAAGGGACTCCCATCGGGAAGTGAAGACCCCATGGAGCTTTACTGCAGCCTGTCGTTGAATTACGGTATTACATGCGCAGCGTAGATAGTAGGTGTTAATGCTCATATTCCGGTATGAGTGGAGCCTCAGTTGAGACACTATCCTTGTTCTGCTGTAATTCTCACTCATCTTTTATGGTGAGGACATCGGTAGGTAGGCAGTTTGGGTGGGGCGCCACACCCTCGAAAAAATATCAAGGGTGCCCTATGGTCAACTCATGTGAGTCAGCAACTCACAGGAGAGTGTCAAGAGCATAAGTTGGCTTGACGTGATTTCGCACAGCAAGAAATCACGAGTGGAAACACGGGTCTAACGAACCAATACGCCTTTTTGGTGAGGGCTATTGACTACAGAAAAGCTACCCTGGGGATAACAGAGTCGTCGCCGGCAAGAGCACATATCGACCCGGCGGCTTGCTACCTCGATGTCGGTTCTTTCCATCCTGGCTGTGCAGCAGCAGCCAAGGGTGAGGTTGTTCGCCTATTAAAGGGGATCGTGAGCTGGGTTCAGACCGTCGTGAGACAGGTCGGTTACTATCTGATGGGAGTGTTCGAAATCTGAGAGCAAGATTGAAATAGTACGAGAGGAACTTTCAGTCGTCACCTCTGGTGTATCGGTTGTCTGATAAGGCAGTGCCGAGCAGCTACGTGGCACGAGATAAAAACTGAAAGCATCTAAGTTTGAAACTTCGCTTGAAAAGAGATTTCGTTATAGAGCACCGGTAAAAGACCGGGTTAATAGGCTTGGGATGTACGCACGAAGGCAACGACGTGTTCAGTCCGCAAGTACTAACGCTCAAATCCAGATTCTTTATGAACTGGTATGCCTCGATACTTTACAATGGATGATTGGTTACTTCAATGGAAATGCAGTGGTAGATGGACTTTGGCATCATGAAAATTGTGCCTTTGCTCTTTCGAGAATTTGTCTACTACCGATTAATATTGAAGTGTCCGCTGTGCCCAGACGTTATCTGAATGCAAAACCTATGAAGGTATATCCTTTATAAACAGTAACGGCTAATATATTATACCAGATTACTGTGCTAAGTTGGCGGAGCGGCCACGCGGTTGCCTGCAGAGCAACTCTACTCCCGTTCAAATCGGGAACTTAGCTTGGGGGATCATGCGGCCATAGCAGAGAGGTTCCACCCGGACCCATTCCGAACCCGGCAGTTAAGCTCTCTTGCGTCGGTCATTGTACTGAGATATGCGAATTCTCGGGAACTGGTCAACGCTGCACCCCCCCTTTATTCTTTTGAAATGTTTTGTTTGTGTTTTTTTTAATGGGAGTGTACGCTCTCGTGTTTTTGTTTTGTATTCCTTTTCTGTTCTGATCTATCCGGCTACCATAAGGTATCCAGTATACATCATAACAGATGGGGAAACGAGAAAAAAAGAGAATTTACCGACATAATGCATCAGAAAGATGTTAAAAAAGAAAAATGGTGATGTTTGGTAATTACTTCTTGTAATACGTTATGTCGTATGCATCATAGAGAGTTGAGCCGTTCAAATAGAATGGTTCGTTATAATAACTGCTGTATCCTTCATAACTGGGAAGAGATTCATCATCTCCCTCATTTTTCCAAGTATTGATCATTTCATTGGCTCATACCTTCTGTTTTATCTGTTTGTAAATAACATATCATCATATACCAGACTTTGGAAATCCCTTTGCCGGATTAAAAGAAAATCGCAAACTCACCCATGATGAACTTGTGCGTGCTGTGCGATTCCTGATCTCAGCTGAATTTGAAGCTATCCAGCTCTATCAGCAGCTCGCCGAATCCATCGATAAAAAACTTGCGATAGAGGTCCTTGAAGACATCGCAAATGAAGAAAAAGTTCACGCAGGCGAGTTCCTCAGAATCTTATACGAACTTGATTCCAAGGAATCTATCTACTACAAAGAAGGTGCAGCTGAAGTTAAGAAGCAAATCGAGAAACTGAAGGGTTAATCAAAAAACTCCATCTCTTTTCGTAAACTATTATAACCCCCATGTCCTATAATTAAGAGCACTTTTTGTGCCTCAGTGGCCTAGCCCGGCATAGCGGCTGATTTGTAATCAGCAGATCGCGAGTTCAAATCTCGCCTGAGGCTTTGAGGAAATGAGGTGAAATTCTCTCGATCTCATTTTTATTGAATTCAGTATCATTTTATTATTGATCAGGCTAGATTTTCCCAGTACTTTAAAACAATTTAACTTAGTTCTATTTTTGGAACTTATGACTTATTCCATAAATCACATTATATTGCCGTGAATTCTCATCTTACTTACTGCGCGCAAAGATTCTGATATTTTTAGTGTATCATCTTAGATGCCTATATATAAGATAAGTTTAAGATTAGTTTACAACATTTGGAGATACGTTTTCTGCTATCTCTCCAGGCTCCCCGGGGTGGATTATACTTGCTATCTGACATAGAAATTGCACAGCAGTGCAAAATGAAAAAAATTACAGAGATTGCCGCATCTCTTGACATTTCGCCGGATGAACTTGAACTCTACGGTTCTTACAAAGCCAAACTCTCTGATTCTCTCGAAAAACGTCTGGAAAATAAACCAAACGGGAAACTCATTCTGATTACTGCTATCAACCCAACTCCTGCCGGTGAAGGAAAGACCACGACCACTGTTGGTCTTGGTCAGACAATGCAAAAGATCGGTAAAAATGCTGTCATTGCACTTCGTGAACCATCTCTCGGTCCCGTCTTTGGTGTGAAAGGCGGAGCTGCGGGTGGGGGATACTCACAGGTCGTGCCGATGGAGGATATCAATCTCCACTTTACCGGAGACTTCCATGCGATCACCAGTGCAAACAATCTTCTGTGCGCTATGATCGATAATCATATCCAGCAAGGCAATGCTCTCGATATTGACACGCGGCGTATCGTCTTCAAACGTTGTATGGATATGAATGATCGCTCTCTCCGAAATATCATCATCGGACTCGGTGGGCAGACCAACGGCGTCCCGCGTGAAGATCATTTTATGATCACGGTCGCGAGTGAAGTAATGGCTATTCTCTGTCTTGCAAATGATATTGATGATCTCAAGGCACGCCTGAGCAACGTTATCTTTGGCTACAGCAGGAAAGGCACACCGCTCTATGCCCGCGATCTAAAGGCTGTAGGGGCAATGGCTGCGCTTCTTAAGGATGCTATTAAACCGAACCTTGTTCAGACGTTGGAAAACACCCCCTGTTTCATTCACGGCGGACCATTTGCAAACATTGCTCACGGCTGTAACTCGGTTCGTGCGACCAAACTTTCGCTGAAGATGGCGGATTATGTTATCACAGAAGCGGGTTTCGGTTCCGACCTGGGTGCTGAAAAGTTCTTTGACATCAAATGCCGGTATGCCGGACTCACACCAAACACAGTAGTGCTTGTTGCGACTGTTCGCGCCCTCAAATACAACGGCGGTGTAAAGAAAGAGGATACCACGATCCCGAACGTTGCCGCCCTCAAAGCAGGAATGGTCAACCTCGAGGCCCACATCCAAAACCTCCAGAAGTTTGGTGTCCCGGTCGTCGTGGCGATCAATCGGTTCTCTTCCGATACGGATGAAGAGCTTTCCATTCTCAAAGAGTTCTGCACATCTCAGGATGCAGAGTTTGCAATCTCCGAAGTCTTCGCTAAAGGCGGGGATGGCGGTATCGAACTGGCAAAAAAGGTCGTTGCATCCTGCGAGAACCCGCAAAATTTCCAGTGTCTGTACGAACTTGATATTCCGGTCAAAGAGAAGGTCAATATACTGGCGACCAAGATCTACGGAGCAGACGGGGTCGTCTACTCTCCCGCCGCCGATGCTGCAATCAGGGATATCGATTCTCTTGGCAGAAGTGATCTCCCGATCTGCATCGCCAAGACCCAGTACTCGCTATCGGACGATCCAAACAAACTCGGCAGACCGAAGAACTTTGTGATCAGTGTGGCAGCCGTCCGACTTTGCAACGGTGCAGGATTTATCGTTGTCGAGACTGGCGATATCATGACGCTCCCGGGTCTGCCGACTGTGCCTGCTGCATGCTCGATCGATGTGAACAATGACGGATATATATCCGGTCTCTTCTAATCTTTTTTTAAGGATAGTATTTTCCCGTGCAGATCACTGGTGTGATCTCGATAATGGATGTCTGAATGACGGAAGTCTCCGGCATCGAAAGGCAGGCAAGCTCAGGAGTGTATTTTTTCACGACTGCGCCCAGGATCTCCCGCTTCATCTGCGTGTCTTCCACCAGCACTGCCGAACCTTTCACCACAACGCTCTGATACTTTGTGTTCACACTGCAGGGAGATCTTGCATCAGCACTGTAGAGGAATTCTCCCATCCTGTACACGGTAAAACTTACCCGCGGGTCCCGACAGATATTTTCGATCTTCTCACCGGTAGTCAGACCGTGAATATAGATCTTCCTGCTGACATACACGAAATGCACAGGCACGCAGTAAGGGCTTCCATCTGCATCAAGCGTTGCGAGAACGCCGCTTGCTGCATTTTCCAGAAGGTAGGTCACCTCTTCATCAAGCAACTGATGATCCTTCATTCTTTTTTGCATGATTCTGTTCCTGTGAATTGCTCTTTAGAAATCGGTTCGCCGAATCGGTTGATCTCTCCACGGTAGATTCTTGTGGAAGAAACCACCTTTCCGTCCTTTGCCATAACACATTGGATCTGATAGAGATCCACCATATTTTTCCCCATCTCCTTTCGTCTCGCATTGATGAGGTTGCCGACTGGAAACGTCTCATGACTTACGACCAGCGCATCGAAGTCCTGGGTCAGGGCACTGCCGAGTTGATCGAAGAGCTCCTCGATCTCATAGGTCGCTTCAAACTTTTTCGACTCGATCCAGTTGGTCAGCTCTGCGAACCGAACCTCGTAGCTTCTGACAGGATGCTGTTTTCTGGAAGCAAAAAAATCCGAGGATAATCCGATCACCACATGACCTCCTGGTCCTGCCGTCGTAAATGCCCGGGTAAGGAGATGCTGATGGCCGATATGAAGGGGGTCGAATGTCCCTCCCACCATCACTTTCATACGTCCACTCCTTGTGGTGCTTTACCGCGGAACCATGAGAAGATGATCCCGATCACTGCAAGTCCTGAACAGGCCAGCATTGAGACCTGGAGAGCCTCAAAAAACTGCGGATACATGTCAGGTCCAAGCATATTCAGGCCGCCGACAAAGATCGATATTGCCGCCATACAGATCGCCATCGAGAGGATCATTCCAAGCTGCCTCATCACCGCGACGATGCTGGATGCCGAACTGTACTCTTTTTGCGGGACTGCGCTCATGATCGCATTGGTGTTCGGTGCCGAGAACAGGGCCGATCCGAGTCCTATGAATACCTGCGTGATCGCGATGTAGGAAACGGCTGAGGTAAGTCCAAGGCCTGCGAGAAGAATGACTCCTATCGCTGAGAGCGCCATGCCAAACGTGACAAGATATCTCGGGTCGAAATGGTCGGAAAGTTTACCTGCGATCGGTGTCATCACTGCCTGGATGAGCGGCTGGAAGAATATGATAAATCCAGCTTCGACCGCACTCAGCTCGCCGACCGACTGAAGATACAGACTCACCATATAGACCGAACCGTATGTACAGCCGTAGTTGAGGAGTGCCGTATAGGAAGACCGTGCGAACCGTTTGTTTTTGAAGAACAGATCTACATGAAGAACCGGTTCCGCAACTCTGCGTTCATACCAAATGAAAATGACAATGAGGAATACTCCTGCTATCGCGAGAAAAAGGGATCCGTTGTCGGTGATTGTGGAAAGCCCGTACATCGTACAGAATATTGCAGCTGCGTATAATATCGTTCCTTTGAAATCAAAGGATTTCCAGGGATTTTTGAACTCCTGTTTAAGGAACTTTGCCATGACGAGCGCAGATATCAGCAGAAGCGGGATCATCATCAGGAAAATACTGCGCCATCCGGCATACTCGGTCAGGAATCCGCCGATGATCGGTCCCATTGATGCGCCGACATAGACCATTGCTGTATTGACCCCGATAACCATCCCGCGCTTATTTGCAGGATATACCCGTGTCAGGATCGCAAGGCCGGTTATCATAATAAATGCTGATCCTATACCGGCAATGATCCGTAATAGGATCAGGATTGTATAATCCGGTGCGAATATCGAGAAAAAACAGGAGACAACGACGATGAGTCCACCGATGATATAGGATTTTTTGTATCCTATACTGTCAACAAGACGGGATGCCGGGACTAAAAGAATGGCGGTCGCCAGAATAAATGCTGTGCTCATCCAGCCAAGATCACGTGCCGAGACGCCAAAATCAAGTCCGATCACCGGGAGAGCAAGTATTACCATCGTTGCGATCATAGGGCTGAGGAACGACCCCATTGATGTTGCGAAGAGGATCATTCTACGTTCATGTATGCTCATTTCTGTCACTCTTCACCTCTATTAGTATATGATTGGCAGTTATGACTGATTATGCATTTCCTACAGTCGGGCTTTTTTGCGGTACAGACTGCCCTCCCGTGACTTATGAGAAGGTAGTTGATCTCGCTCCACCACTTTTTTGGAAACAACTCCATGAGATCCGTTTCGATTTTGTCAGGGTCGGTGTTTTGGGTAAACCCGATTTTCTGTGAAAGTCTTCTCACATGGGTGTCCACCGCGACCCCGTATGTTTCGTGAAACGCGTGATTGGTGACGATGTTGGCGGTTTTTCTTCCGACTCCGGGTAGGGTCGTGAGCTCTTCGATGGTCTTTGGAACGATCCCGCCGAAATTTTCTTCGAGCATTTTTGCCGTGCCGATGATATTTTTCGTTTTCGCGCGGTAATAGCCGGCTGAGTGAATGATCCGTTCCACATCTGAAGACTCTGCCCGTGAGAGAGCGGCGGCATCCGGATATGTGGTAAAGAGCTCTTCCCGCAGACCATTGATGATAACATCGGTCGTCTGTGCGGAGAGGATCGTCATGATAAGCAGTTCAAAAGGGTTTCTGAATTTGAGGAAGTTCATCTCGTCCCGCGTGCAGGGATACTGATGTTGTAACTCTTTGAGAATGGATTCAGCGGTTATCTGATTCATAAAAAAATGGGGAGGCCCAGATTCGAACTGGGGTCAAAGCGTCCCAAACGCTCTAGGATGGACCAGGCTACCCTACCACCCCCTGTTGCCCAATAATATTAGTGTTCTTCCTTAAAAAGAGATGTGTATGGTGTTCCGCCGCTGCGGATCTGAATTATTTATACGATCGGGAACCGAATCATCGAATCTCCGACGATGGTTCCGGCAAATTCGCCTTTGAGGAGGGCTTTTTCCATGAGAACAGGGTTCCGTCCGTCGATCACTACAAGAGGGATACAGCTCCTTTCAGTGATCTTTGCAGCTACGAGATCGATGACCATATTCGATCCTGCGCACATTTTTTCTTTCATGATCAGGTCGATCAGTCCCTGTGGACTCAGAAGATCATGTTTCTTTGCTGATGCATCTTTATTGGGGTCTGCGGTGTAGATACCGTCGATCGCGGTCATATTGATCATCATTGAAGCCCCGACTTCTTCTGCAAGCACGGCTGCCACGGCATCTGTGGTCTGACCGGGTGTAACTCCGCCCATCACTACGATCTTTCCGGATACGGCCGCGGTCTTTGCTTCGCGATAGGATTCGGCAACGACCGGATATGCATACTCTTTGAGTGCGCCGATAAGAAGAGCGGCATTGATCCGGGTGACCTGGATCCCGATCTCATCTGATGAGGCTTCGTCGAGTCCAATACTCCGGCAGGCATCGATGTATCTTCGCGCTTCTCCTCCTCCGCCGACAACGGCAAAGATCTGGATGCCGGCTTTGGTGAGGTTTATCAGTGATTCAGCCCATTCTTTCAGGCGGTGCGCGTCAAGTGACGGTACTAGGACCGATCCTCCTACAGAAATAACAACCCTCGTCATAAATTGTCCTAGTTACGTGTTCCTTCCCGACATATATGTAGTGTGTGTTCAATTATCCGGTGAAGGGACATGCTTCACTGTGAACGCGAATCTCTTAAAAATATATGGGGTGAGTTACTCTGCGAGGATAAGAACGCGCCAGATCTGTCCGCCAAACTCCAGGGTATCCCAGACGACGGTCTTGTGAACCGATTCATCGGATCCGGTCTTTTGATAGGTATATTCAGTTGTGCCGGAAATCTCGCTGATCACGTTCTGAGCCGCGGTTTTGACGTCTTCGGGGTAAGACGGATCGGTTATGATATTTTTCCCTCTTTCACGCAGATCATAATCATACACCTGGATGCCGTTCGTTTGCAGGACACAGAGGTGATAATCGTATGTCTCGAAAAGATATTTTTCGCTGTCGCCAAAGAGTCTTGATCTGTCGAATGACATGGAGATATATCCTTTCCATTCTCCGTCAGCGTAGACCGGTGAGGAAAAGACCGAGGCATTCGTACCGTCTTCGAGATGCAGATATTCGGTAAGTGCGATTATTTTGCCGGCATAGTATGCCTCGTTGGTTCCGTAGGCGCTCTGGTCCGATCCAACAGAAGAGAGGATGATATCCGGTAGACGGAGATGACGATCATATTCTCGTTTGCGTAGAGTATCGTCTGGGCGAGTGTTGATCTTTGATACAGGTTTGCGAGGACCTGCTTCGATGAATCCGGATCGGTTTTACCGGCTGCAATTTCATCGGCGGCTTCGATCATATAGTCTGCGCCTTTGCTCAGACTGAGGTTTATCATTGAAATTGCTTCTGATACTGCTTTTTCCTGTGAAGTATCCTGTGTATCGATACAGCCTGCAGAGATGACTGCGGTGCATATAAAAAGAGCGATGAACAGCAGATAAGAAAGTCGCATGCAGAATTTTAGGTTAATTAGCGGGAAAAGAGTTTCGAAAAACGTGGGGTCGGTGAGATTTGAACTCACGATCGACGGGTCTCTCCGACAAGCGAACATGTTCAAGAGCAGTGATTAGATCAGTGCTCCAGCGGGTCATCATTAAATCAGTAGACCCGATAGTTCATCATACGCTAAGACCGCTGGAGCCCGTCGCCATTCCGGACTAGGCCACGACCCCGCCAGCTTTCTTATACAAATTCAGCGTATACTGATTTAAGCGTTGTGTTTCCAGATTGGGGCCTCAGATTTGGGTGATGAAGATTATCCCGAGGAATATTGCCATTACGATGATGAAGATCAGAAGATAGAGAAGGTCGTGTTTTGTGTCGGCGGCCGGTTTTTCCTGTACTGGAACACGGATGATCTCTTCAGGGATCTCTTTGTAGGGATGTTCCTGTTCGAGCCGTTCGAACTCGGCACGCTCTTCTTCGGTAAAATCCGGTTCAGGTTCCAGCTTATCGTTCACGATAAGGTACTTGTCTCTCACAAACCTTATTGTATCTGCCGGTCTATCAGATTCTCATGGTTAAACTCGCTGAAGAATTTAAGCCGGCAGCGAAGTACACTTCGTATCTGGCACTTGCGAGTGTAATGGTAGTTATCTTCATCTGGGCATGTTGTGTTGGATGCGTCTATTTCGCAGCAATCGGCGAGCCGGTTTTTGTTTTGATCGGTCAGATCTCTCTTGGCGTTCTCGCAGCGATCGTGATCTTCGTTCTCTTCTGGTCGCGTCTGTATTATGCTTCGGTCGTGTATCACCTGAATGATACGGAGATGACCTGGAAACGCGTTGTCTGGTTTAGAAAAACGGGTATCGTCCCCTATAACCGCATCACGAATGTGGATATCGTTCAGGGTCCGGTCATGAGAATATTCGGCATCTCGAATTTAAAAATCGAGACTGCCGGCGGAAACTCCGGGAAGAACTCTGCCGAGATCCAGCTCGAAGGTATCGCTGATCCTGAACCTCTCAGGGCAATGATCATGGATTTTGTCCGCGGGCATGTTCCAAGTCCAGCGGCGACCGGTGTCGATTTCGGCAGACGTGCAGCTCCTGCGGATATGCAGGCACTTCTTGCCGAGGTCACGGCTATCAGAAAACTTCTGGAAGCAGAGAGAAAATAAGTTTCTGCGTGATCCGGATCTTCTGAAAGCCGCCACTCACCTTTTTTTTCTAAATGCCCCTGACAGAAACTCTTTTTACCCTTTCTACCTAAATACAAAGTATGTGTAATGTAAAAGGCACCAAAACCGAAGCAAACTTAGAGTTTGCTTTTTCCGGGGAGTCCAAAGCACGAAATAAGTACAACTATTTTGCCTCCCAGGCCAGGAAAGAGGGATATAACCAGATCGCCGATATCTTTGACGAGACTGCGGGCAACGAAAAAGAACACGCAAAACTCTGGTTCAAGATCCTCAACGGCGGAGAAGTACCGGGCACTATCGCAAATCTGCTCGAAGCAGCAGCGGGCGAACACGAAGAGTGGACGGAGATGTACGCAGGCTTTGCCGTTGTCGCAAAAGAAGAAGGCTTTGAAAAACTTGCAAAAACCTTCGAAGGGGTCGCTGCGATCGAAAAATTACACGAAGAACGCTACAGAAAACTTCTCGCAAACATCAAAGAAGGCATAGTCTTTGCCCGTCCGGAGAAACAGCAGTGGCACTGTGCAAACTGCGGGCACCTCTTTGTCGGCGACAAAGCTCCCGACGAGTGTCCTGTCTGTAAACACCCGCAGGCCTATTTCGAGATCAAAAAAACCAACTACTGAACTCTCCCTTCTCAACCTTTTTTTTCGTATCCCGTGCCGGGGCGAATATTTACCAAAGCAAATAAAAAAATGGCAGGTTCTTAGAACCCGAACACGAATGCCAGAATAATATATGCCAAAAATGAGACCAATCCTGCACACGGGATCGTGATGATCCACGCGGTCACCATCTGACGAACAGTACTCCAGTTCACTGCCCCCACACCGCGGGTGACGCCTGTGCCCATGATCGTTCCGCTCGCCACATGGGTCGTTGAGACCGGAACGCCGAATGAGGTCATAAAAGACAGGACAGCTCCTCCGGATACTGCGGCGGAAAATCCCTGATACGGCTGGATCCTGGTGATTCCCGCCCCCATCTTTTTAATGACACGCCAGCCCCCCGAAAGAATACCGGCAGAGATCGCAAAACCTGAGAGAAGGATCACCCAAAGAGGCAGTTCGCTGCTGGATGCTGCAAGACCGGTCGAGATCAGGATCGCGAGGATGATACCCATCGCGTTCTGTGCATCATTTCCACCAAGACTTGCCGCCTGAAATCCGGATGCCAGTACCTGCGCACGCTGAAACCATTTGTTCAGACGCATCGGGTGGGCGGAACGTTTTGCAGTTATCCTTGTTAAGATCGTCGTAAAAGCATAGGATACGATCAGTCCAAGTATGGGGGATACACAGATGAACAGCAGGATCGCAAGAAGTCCGGAGAATACAAAAACCCCTAAAATCATCGCGATCGGTACTGCGATGATCGCCCCAACTCCTGCGCCGATCATCAGGAATAATTTTATCGAATCTTTGAAGATCAGTGCAATGATCAGCATCAGGATCGCGCCGATGATCGCGCCGATGATCAGATAATACACCATACCAAGAGCCATCTCGGATGTAGGCCAGTTCACGGCCGAAAGACCTCCGGCGGCAATTCCTGCTCCCATCAGACCCCCCACGAGCGAATGCGATGAGGAGACCGGGATGCCTGACCGCGAACAGAAATTCACCCAGAAGACAGCTCCGTAAAGACCGATCAAAAGAAGAATGGGGGTGAAGATTTCCGGGTTTACGATCCCTTTCCCAATAGTTTTAGCAACTGCGGTCGAGAAAATGAATGGACCTGCAAAACAGCAGACCGATGCGAGCAGGATCGCATATCTTGGAGATAGTGCCCTGGTCGCGACTACTGTCGCAATAACATTGGATGCATCGTTTCGGCCGTTCGAAAAGTTGAACGCGAGCGCGATGATGATCCCGAGAATAACAACAATAAAAGTGATGGTATCCATGCTTTACTCACGTGTGACGGATCAAAATTGCAGAAAATGCATCGGAAGCATCTTCACATTTGTCGGTTGCGATCTCCAGGTGTTCATAGATATCCTTGAGCTTGATGATCTCGACCGGATCATTGGATTTGAACAGGTTCCTGATCGCCGTGGAGAGGATCTCATCGCCAACATTCTCCAGCCGGTTGATCTCGATACAGCAGCCTTTGATTGTCTCTGTGTCTTTGAGGGTGCGAAGGCCGCTGATCCCGGTTTTGATCTCCTCTGCCGCCTGACGGATGCATTTCGCAAACTCGATCATGAACTGATCCGTCTTTTTCACTTCATAGATAAGAAGCATGCGTGCCCCGTCATCGATGTAGTCAATGACATCGTCCAGCGCGGTAACAAGCCGGGAGATCTCTTCCGGTTCAAAAGGAGTGATAAATGTGCGGTTCAGTTCGTCATATGCTCGGTGAGCGATCGCATCTCCCTGATGCTCGATCTCTTTCATCTGCCGGTATTTTTCCTCGATATTCGTATAGTTGGAAAATATATCGATCAGTAGCTCGGCCGCGGTGCAAACAGTTGCTGCCTGTTCCTCAAACAGTTCAAAAAATAACTTGTCCTGCGGTACGATTAAATTCTTTAGACCCATCAGTTCCCTCTAGATACACATACATTCGTTTGGCATGTTACATCAAGGTTATCATATATGAAATATAGGAAAGCTATATCCTCTATTGAAACCCGAATGAAGTCTTTATACCCTCCCGACATTAACACTACTGCAGAGATTATACCTATGTTCTTAATTGGTGAAGCACTCGTTGGCGATGGAGCGGAACTCGCTCACATCGACCTCATGATCGGAGATAAAAACGGCCCGGTCGGCATGTCATTTGCAAATGGTCTGACACAGCTTTCAGCAGGTCACACTCCACTTCTCGGCGTTATCCGCCCCAACCTTCTGCCAAAACCGGCAGTTCTGATCGTTCCGAAGGTAACGCTCAAACATACCGAGCAGGTTACCCAGATCTTTGGTCCCGCACAGGCCGCGGTCTCCAAAGCAATAGCAGATGCATTGGAAGACGGCGTCTTTGAGGGCATGGATGTTGAGGAAAATGTCATTGTTGCAAGTGTTTTCATCGACCCCTCGGCAAAAGACTTCAATAAACTCTACCGTTTCAACTATGGAGCAACGCGCCTCGCACTCTCACGCGCTCTCGATAAGTTCCCGGACACCGCCACTGTTCTGAAAGAGAAAGACAGAGCAGCTCACGGAGTTATGGGATTCAAAGTCCAGCGCCTGTGGAACCCGCCATACCTCCAGGTCGCCATGGATCTTGTCGACATGAAGCAGGTCGAGCGTGTTTTGACCAGCGTCCCGCAGAACGATCACGTCATCTTCGAGGCAGGTACCCCGCTAATCAAACAGTTCGGTCTCAGTGTTATCAACGAGATCAGAAAGATCCGCCCGAACTGTTTCATTGTTGCTGACCTGAAGACCCTGGATACAGGTAACCTTGAGGCACGCATGGTCTCGAACGCCGGCGGAGATGCCGCAGTCGTTTCCGGACTTGCACCTGTAGAAACTATCGCATCCTTCATCAAAGAAGCAAAGAAGTGCGGTATCTATGCGATCATCGATATGCTGAATGTCGACGAACCTGCAAAACTTATCGAGTCCCTCGGTCAGATGGGCGGCTCTGCATTTCTCCCACAGTATGTGGAGATGCACCGTGCTATCGATAAGGAAGCAACCGGCGACTACAGCTGGGGTGATATCAAGAAGATCAAGGAAGTTGCAAAGAAGTACAATGCAAAGATCCTTGTCGCGACTGCAGGCGGTATCCGTCACCCGGTCGTTAAGAAAGCACTCGCAGCAGGAGCAGATATCGTTGTTGTCGGCAGAGCGATCACCGCAAGCAAGGACATCAAGAATGCAGCAGAAAGCTTCCTTGAGGAACTCGACTCAGAAGAGATCGACCAGTTCCGTATCATGACCGACTTCTAGATCGGTCATACCCGCGGCTTATGCCGCCAGCCTATTTTTTTACAGTTCCTGTTTATCCTGAATTAGACCATTGGTAGATATTATATCAATAATCCAAAAACATGATATTTCCACCGCATCGGGCTCCGCGCCGAAGTCGCCCTCCCGCACCCGAATTCAGAAAAGGGAGTGGGAGACGTAAAAATAGAAAAATTAGAATTTTGGTTTTGTTTCCACTGCTTTTGCGAGCAGGTGGATCGCCGCTTCAAGATCCTTTAAGTCGATGACCTCGACCGGCGAGTGGATATATCGTGCCGGAACCGACATTGGAACGCTCGGGATCCCACCGCGTTCAAAGTTGATAGCGGATGCATCTGTGTTGCCGCCATCTCCTACCTCGATCTGACAGGGGATGTTGAATTTCTTTCCGGTCTTGACGAGCCAGTCGACGATCCGCGGATCAGCGAGATGACCACGGCCGCTCGCCGATGCCATACCTATGACCGGTCCTTTGCCCATATACACGGGGGCCTTGCGCCGCTCGACGCCTGGGGAGTCTCCCGGGATCGTCACATCAGTGGCGATAGCCACGTCGGGATCCAAGGTGTATGCACTCGTTTTCGCTCCCTTGAGCCCGACCTCTTCCTGCACGGTGAATACAGCATAGATCGTGTGTGCGGTCTTCATCTCTTTCAGGGCACCGATCAGCATCGTACATCCGGCACGGTTGTCCATGGCTTTTCCCGTGACGGTGGTCCCGGCAAGTTTGACATACTGGCGGTCCATCGTGACCGATGTTCCGACGGTGATCCCAAGGTCCTCGACTTCTTCGGGTGATTTTGCTCCGACTTCGATGAACAGATCGGCCATATCGATCGGTTTCTTCTTGTCTTCCTCGGTCATCACATGCGGGGGTTTATTGCCGAGAACGCCGTAGACCGGGCCCTTTTCACCATGCAGGATAACTCTCTGTCCGACCATGACCGGATTGTACCAGCCGCCGACTGCGACAAATCTGATGAATCCGTGATCGTCCACAAACTGGACCATCAGACCGATCTCGTCCATGTGGGCAGCGAGCATGATCTTAAAGTCGTCGCCTTTTTTGACCGCGATCAGGTTGCCCATCTTATCTGTTCTGATCTCATCCACATAATCTGCGATCTCATCGCGGATGATCTTTGCAACTGCCGTCTCACGGCTGGAGATGCCGTGTGCGTTCGAGAGTTTTTCAAGTAATGTATTGATTTCGTTAAGTTCCATTTATGCCACGACCTTTCGTATTCGTTCAAGAGCGATCTTAATATTTCCCTGGGACGTTGCATAGCTCATACGGGCGTATCCGACACCCTTCGAGCCGAATGCTCCCCCCGGCGTGATGATCACGCCTGCCGCCACGATCTTCATGACCGTGTCGAGTTCAAGTTTCGGGAACGCGTAGAATGCTCCTTCCGGCATACCAACGGAGATCCCCATTTCCTGAAGTCCGCTGATAAGGAGATTTCGGCGTGCTTGGTATTCCTTCTTCATTACGCCTATCGAGGACTGATCTCCGGTGTATGCCTCAAGGGCCGCATACTGGGCGATCGAGGTGGGACAGGCAAGCGAGTACTGCTGGATCTTGACTGCCTGATCGATGATCTCGCGTGAAGCTGCCATAAATCCGATACGCCATCCCGTCATTGCATAGGTCTTACTTGCCGCGTTGATCGTGACGACGTTGTCGCCGAACGTTCCCGCGCTGACAAATTCCGCATCGCCGTAACAAAACTTCTCATACACTTCGTCGGAGAGCACGGTAACGCCGTGATCCGCAGCAGATTCGACGACCGCTTTGATCGTTTCTTTCGTCTCGACCGCACCTGTGGGATTTGCTGGGCTGTTTAAGATCATGACTTTGGTATTCTTGTCGGAGAAGTGTTCCTTGAGTGCCTCGATATCCAGATGGAGATCGGGTCTGAGGGCGACCGGGTCGGGAATTCCGCCGGCGAGCGTTGCAAGTGAACCGTAGGAAACAAAACCCGGGTTATTGAACACGACTTTTTGCCCGTTCTCGATGAGTGAGAAGATAGCAGCGTGCAGTGCACCCGAACCGCCTGCGGTGATGAGGATATCGCCCGGTTCGTAAGAGATTCCGTTTTCCGATTTGAGTTTTCTGGCTACCGCGGCACGGAGTTCATCAATACCTGCATTGTTTGTATATCCTGTTTTACCCTCGGCAATGGCTTTGACGGCGGCGTTTTTAATGTTATCCGGGGTGTCGAAATCCGGCTGGCCGAGACCCATGTTGATGGATCCGGGAGCCGCTGACTCGAACATCTTTCTGATCCCCGAGATATCGATGGCTTTTACGCGTGATGCAAAATCTGTCATATTACTCGATGTTGGTGTGGCGGCGTTTCAGATCTGCCTCTTCGATCTTTTTCATATCCATGAGTGTCGAGATGACGGCGTCCCCGAACATCAGAGAGGATGTTTCGAAGATGGTCCCAAGCGGGGCGAAAGACTGGTGTTCGCCAAGCATCTGACGGATCTCATACTCATGGGCATCGCAGGTGACCGGGTCACGCTGGGTCTCTATCTCAATGACAAAATCCGCGACATGCCCGATACGCGACTGGGGATTGGATGAGATCAAAGCGACCTTTGCGCCAAGACCTTTTGCGGTCTCTGCGATATCACCGATGGTTTTCGTGTTTCCTGATCCGGAAAAGGCAACGATCAGATCATCTTCACCGATCGCCGGGGTGATGGTCTCACCGACAACATAGGCGGTAAATCCTGTGTGCATCAGACGCATCGCAAAGGATTTGGCAACCAGCCCTGATCTTCCTGCACCCATCACATAGATGCGGTTTGCATTGAGGATCGCCTCGAGAAATGCATCTACCTGATCTGCGGGGATCTTCTGAGCGATGGAATCGATACGTGATGCCATAAGACTCATCATGTTTTGAACGGACACTCCGTATTTCATAATTGTGTAGCTATTGGATGTGCAGATAGAAGAGCATGTTGGAATTGGAAAGCTTTTGGGTGATCCCTCACTCTATGTTGGGAAAAAAAGAATATGGGAAGTGTTTCTCACCAGATATCGTAATGGGCGTGCCCTTCAGGGTCCATACGTTCCGGATGTGACTCGGGCGGCATCCCTCTGCCGACAGAGAGGATCACGACCGGCCGGATATGTTGGGGCAGATCAAGTGCTCCTTTGACTTCCTCCTCATCGAATGCTCCGATCCAGCAGGTGTGCAGACGAAGTGCATGGGCGGCGAGCATCATATAGGTGGCGGCGATCGTGGCATCCTGCACGGCGAAAAGGATCCCTCTGTCGGCATAACGGGACATCGACCGGACATAATTTGCGCAGACGACAACAGCCGAACCGGCATCCGGGATCTGATGCTGGTTTCCGGCTGCGTCCCCGAGAAGTTCGAGTTGGCCGGGATCGGTCACGAAGATAACATCCCATGCCTCAAGATTACCGGCAGACGGGGCGGATGATGCGACCTGGAGAAGGTAGTCCTTCTCCTCTTCGTTGAGACAGTCGAGTTCGTACTCGCGGACCGAGTAACGGGTCGCAAGGAAGTTTTGGAATTCAGATAAGTCCATGGTCGTTCAAAACCGCATATGCTCCGGCGGCAACGGTTGTTATCGGGGTCATCGCTTCGCCCGCTTTGTCAGATGCAAGACCGAACTGGTTCGACTCGGCAAGACCCATAATGGCAAGCAAAACGGCTGCTGCCTGGTTGAACTCATCTGCTCCGGTCTGTTTTGCGGAGGCTTCGCAGTCAGCTGCGAGAACATCGGTCAGGACGACCAGAATGGTTTTTGCGCCGGCCTTGTCCTCTTTTTTGAGGGAAGGGATGGTCACATACTGGTGGGCGATCATCATGATGTCGAGTTTGAGCCGCTCGGCGAGATGATAGCGCAAAAGTGCATCTTTTGGTGTAACAGTCATGATGTATTTGTTTTCCGTGAGGGAATAAATAGCATCTGATTGTGTGCGGTATTGCCGTGAATCAGATAAAAATAGACATCCCGGAATCGGAAAGGCGGGATTCAGACATCATTCCCATTTTTGAGTCCGATGACCCTTTCGGGGTGTGAATACACAGTGAACCGGGGTGGTCTCGTGAAACAGATGAGTGTGATCCCGGATCTCTCAGCAAGTGCCGCTCCGGCAGATGTTGTCGCGGCACGCGATACGATGATCTGGATCCCGGCATTTGCCGCTTTGGCAACCATACCCTGCGGCATCCGGCCCGTACATCCTACAACGCATTCACAGGAAGGCAGCTGATTCAGGGTCATGTAGCCGATGACTTTGTCAACTGCATTGTGTCTGCCGATGTCGTTTGCGGAAAAAACCACTTCTCCCTGATAATACAAGACTGCGCAGTGCAGAGCTCCGGTTTTGTCCCACTGCTCGGTATTGACTTGTTCGCGAACCGCAAAAATCTCCTCGGGCGTGATCTGCACACCGCCATCAATGTTGATCGTGGACTCGCGGGGACAAAAACCGCCGGACGACTCCATTTTGCCGCAGACCTCGGTGATGTGGTCCGCCTCCACAAAAATATCCGCATCCCGGATTTTCACCGACAGAATTTTTTTGGCGATTCCGGCGGCAATAAAAAATCCAGCGCCGAGTTCATTGAGATACTCCCGTGTTGCCGTATTATCCAGATATTTTTCTCCGTTCAGATACAGAGTGATCGTCTTCTCAGAAACGACCGGATCGACGCAGCGGGTCACCGCCCCATTATCATACTGCCATCCGGAAAGCCGGGTCTCGCCGTCATCCGTCTCACAATCCGGTTCGGTCACGGGAAACCCGGTGATCCTTTCCGGATGCGAGTACACGGTAAACCGATTTTCCCGGGTGAAGCCGATCAGTGTGACTCCCTCCTCCTTTGCGAGCATCGCTCCGGGATACGTCACTGCGGTCCTGCCGACGATCACCGGGATCCCGGCATTCACTGCCTTCATGACCATACTTTTCGGCTGCCTTCCTGTGCATCCGAGAACACACTCACCCGGGGATATTCCCCGCAAAGTCATGGATCCGATGAGTTTGTCGACGGCATTGTGTCGTCCGATATCGCTCGCCACGGCAATGATTTTCTGATCGTGCCATAATGCAGCACAGTGAAGACCTCCGGTCTGTCTCCAGACATCCACGTTCATCGCCTCACGAACGGCAAATATATCCTGCGGGGTCATCATCACTTTAGACGTGACATGACCCTTTTTTTCTACAGGGGCAAATCCCTCGCGTGGTCCCGTGCCCGGAAATACTTCTGCCTCCACAAACACGTCTCTTTCGGCGACCTTTACCGAAATGATATTTTTGGCAATGCCTGCGGCAATAAAAAATCCTGCGCCGAACTCACGAAGCATATCACTGCTTGCGACGATGTGCAGATACTGACGGCCGTTCAGATGCAGGACGATCTCATCTTCGCGTGCAACGATATCGCAGATTTGGGTGGTGTCTCCGTCGTTCCAGAGGAGAGCGGGCTGTTTTTTTATCATACTGTTTTCTTCAGTTGATCTCTCGTGCCGGGTCATTATTGCTCCTTATTTTGGCTGGGATTCACTTCCTGAAGTTTACGGGTAACTCTTCGCATAGTGAATAGATAATCCAGTATTTTGATGTGATACCTAATAGGAGTATGGATAATTATGCAGAGGGTGTGCTAAAAAAAAAGATTAGGGGATATGTGGAATTTTTATCTGACCATCTCGCCGTGCAGTGTGAGATCCAGCCCGATATACTCCTCGTCCTCGGAGACCCGCAGACCGACCGTTTTATCCACGATCCAGGCAAGGAGATAGGTCATACCGAAAGCAAACACCGCGGTCACGCATGCGTCAAGGATCTGGATCCCGAACTGATAGGCATTTCCTTCAATGAGTCCGGAAGCTCCGCCTACTGCGGCGGTAGCGAAAATACCGCAGGCGATGGTTCCCCAGAATCCCCCGACACCATGGATAGACCAGGCATCGAGACTTTCGTCGAATCCTTTCTTGACTCTCCAGAGAAGGGCGTAGTAACAAAGAATTCCGGCAACTGCTCCGATAAGGAGGGCAGCCCACATATTGACGAATCCTGCGGCAGGAGTGATCGCTCCAAGACCGGCGATAGTTCCTGAGATGAATCCAAGCGAGCTGGGTTTACCGTGCCGCCAGTTTGCGATCATCCAGGAGATCGTTCCTGCGGCGGCAGAGATCAGCGTTACCATGATCGCATGGATGGCGATGTCATTCGCGGCAAGGGCGCTGCCTCCGTTGAATCCCATCCAGCCGAACAGAAGCACGCCGCCGGCGAAGAATGTGAGAGGAATGTTCTGGGGGTTAAAGTTGTATGAACCGAACCCTGACCTTTTACCGATGTAGATGGCGAGTGCGAGTGCGCTGAATCCTGCACTGATATGGACGACGGTCCCTCCGGCAAAATCGAGAGCACCGAGCTGCTGGAGCCAGCCTCCCCCCCAAAGCCAGTGTGCGATCGGATCATAGACGAAGGTCGTCCAGAGGATCCCGAATAGCAGGAACGCGCCGAATTTCACGCGTTCGGCAACACCTGAGACGATGATCGCGAGGGTGAGTCCGGCAAACGTCATCTGGAATGCGGCAAACAACATGTCGGGGATCTGAAGTCCGAGTTCAGTCCCATAACCCACTCCGGCCAAACCGAGATGTTCGAGACCGCCGATCACCAGCATGTCGGTCCCATACACCAGCGAGTATCCAAGCAGGAACCACTGGATGATCACGATCATGAGTGATGCGAATACGAGCATCAGGACAGAAATAAAGTTCTTTTTGCGAACCATGCCGCCGTAGAAAAGACCTAGGGCTGGCGTCATTAAAAGTACAAGGGCAGTTGAAGCAAGTACCCAGGCAACAGATCCGGTGTCAATCATAAATATATATTCTCCATCAGGAAATCGGAAACCAGGGTCTGTGATGCAGGACAGATCCCAAGTCCCGTTTCACAGATATTTTACACCGGTTTTATTGACCCTGTAAATATATAAAATATGACAATAGTTAGCATGGCACATACTATCATACCAAGTTTCCCAAATCACGTTGGAGGATCGGTCTGTTCTGACACAGTGTCTTTTGTGAGCGGTATGATGTTTTTGAGCAGATATCTTACCAGGATAGAAACCGACGGATTACCTGCAGAGATGATGCCGATCTCCTGTCCGTCCAGTTTTCCGATGATCAGGGTGTCCTGCCGGTCGGCATGGATGGTCAGTTCGAACTCCGGTTCGGTCCCGGACCCGTCCGTGTTTCGCGGATCCATAAACTCCTTCATATCCGGATGAAGTTTGTAGCAGTGTATGGGAAACATATCCGGATCGGTGATCATTATTCCGTCCGGAATGAAATGTCTGGGTGCATCCATATGTGTGCCTGTATGACTTCCAAGAGTCAGTTTTTTCGTGTTTCTTCCAACGGACTCAATCGTCCAAAGCGTTTCCGAGGAGAACGCTGTGTGCCAGTCTGCATGGAAGCAGGGCATTCCCTGCTCCATTGCATGCGTTAAATCAATTATATTCATACAAACGGTCTCCGCTGATTTAGGTATAGTTTGGTAATTCTATCATATATGTGTGATCTGCCGGATGCCTGAGCAGCTTAAGATAAATTTTCCTGCTAAATTGATTGATGAACGAATTGCTGCAATCCCTGCCATTTTTTCCTAATTAAGAGTAATCAGCTGTCAATTCTCGATCTTACTGATTGTAACTCCGCTCGCTATTTTGTCTGGCATCATTTTTGCTTGTCAGGTATTTTTGAAGAAGGCTTTTGCTACAAAACTATCGAGTAGTTGTCTTGGAGCTCTGTGCTCATTGAGCATAAATGGAGGATAAGGAGAAGAGTATTCGATATGAAAATGAAAAAGTTTAGAAAGAAGCTAAACGCCTTCAAATTTTTTGGAAAAAACACTGATTAAATCCTATTATAAGATAAGATGTTAGATATTTATTGATTCTCTCCTCGAGATAATCCATCTCAGTTAAATTAAGTGTTATGATTTAATAATAGCTCAGGAATGAATAAATACCTTTATCTGAGTAAATCTTCAATGATTCATTTATTAAGTGAATCAAATGTTTGATGAAACTACTGATTTTGGGGATAGTTATCATGATTATAATAACAATAAAAAAAGAAAGACAAATTTTATTTCTTTTATAATTGAGAATGATGAAATAAATATTTGTTCGATGCCTCCTAGTGCAAGATCAGATGTTGGTTTGAATCATTCAAGGGATAGTGAACAGAACAAAGCTATCATGAATAAATGGTTTATCGATATTATTCAATCACTGGAGGGGAAACTAGTTAGTTTACTCGTTGAAAATACAACCATCAAAGATCAGAAATCTGATAAAATTGGTTACTGGAGATTTCGTCTCGATCCTCGCCACCCATTATTTAACAAATACAGTTTTGGAGGATATTCTCTTACGTTTGAGTGCGTCAGAAGAAGTGGCAGGCTGAAGATAATTAAAGCGTTTTTGGATACGCTTTCACGTCGACCATATGAAACGTAGGGAATAATTGAGGGAAATTTTCAGATTATACGTGATATCAATAATAATGATAATGGAACATATCTTGGCCAAGATGATTTTGATTGGTTATTAAAATTACCTAAACGTAAAAAAGATCTTGAAAATCGTCTAATGGACTGGGAAGAGTACCTAAGTGAACATAAAAATGCAGTAAAAAATAAAATAGGATGGGTTGCATATAACAGTCTTCGACGCGTTAGTCCAACTCAGGCAGAAATAAAAATATCAACAAAGAAATATTCCAATAATGCAAAAAAATCATTTTTCCCTGAAGATGAGGTTCAGATTTTAGGCATTGAAATCCCAGAAAACAACCAATGGCGTCCTGATGAGGATGTTAAAGAACCCGCTCGAATTGGAAGTATATCACGTGAATCTAAATTAAGGGGAGTATTTGAGTCCGAAGAAAATACGAATACAAAGGGGGGGGGAAGAATGGGGAATGGGTTTCAATACGCATTGATTTAATTGATAGTTTGATAATTCCCGAACCAGAAGAAATGCATGATTCCAAGAGAGAGAAAAATACTTGTAGAGATCCACTTGAACGTCTGCCAAGTGAAGGTCTTTTGGTAAATTCAGTTTTCTATGATGAATTACCTTTATCATTACAACAAAAGGCAATCGAGAGACTGAAAGAAAAAAAACTCAATGCAAATCAGATCAATGCCCTCCGAAAAGGCCTTAATGCACCAGACATATGTTTGATCCAGGGCCCTCCTGGAACAGGGAAAATCACTGTTATTGCAGAACTTTGTAATCAGATAACTCTTCGAAATGGAAGTGTATTGATAGCATCCCAGTCAAACCTCGCAGTTGATAATGCCCTCTGCCGTATTGCAAATCTAAAGCATATACGTCCGATACGTCTTGGTGCACGGACAACGGAAGAAGGGAATGATTTTTTGGTTGATAATGTCGTCCAGCGTTGGTTTCAAGGAGTTAAAGATAAACTATCTGAGAACGTTGTAGAGCAAAAAAGTATACATGAGGATTTAGAAGGATTTGATGCTGCTGTTTCATTAATGGAGCAGGAGTACAACCAATACGTTTTGAATTTCGAAAAATATAAGCGTCAGGATAAACAGGCAAAACAATTGAATTCTGATTAGGAGAGCACAAATGCCGAACTGGAGGAAAATAAAAAACAACAGGGACAAATCGAGCGAAACCTTAGCACTCTGGAGAATATAATTGCAAGAAACGGGCTTATAGAACCAACTGAAATTCCCACTATACAGTATTATCCTGAGATATATAATGTTCTAAGAGAAAAAAATGCAGCAATATCGTTTCAAAAGTTCCAAAATAATAAAGTTCCCAGCGAGACATCGGTATTTATTGATTTATATTCGAAACTTTATGATATCAATACTAATCGAAAAGAATTCTTGAGTCTGTTCAACCAACTTTTAGAGATTTTATTACAGCAGAATCTTGAGGGTAAACAAATAGAAACGGAATTAGTTCGAAAACGTGAGTTAATCTTTTCAGAAATGCAGCGTATAACAGCAAATGAAGCAATGCAGACTTTTTCAGCAGAACTGATTTCGGTGAATAAAGAGATTGAGGGGTTGAAAGAAAAAGGAAACCGGCAACTCAGTATAGAATGGAAAGATCAAATTACCGGATTTTCTTCGATATTTGATTGTTATAGTGACTGTGCAGTCCATCTAGATCTCCTGAAATCGGAGGATATCAATCTGCTTTCTAAAATCAAATCCTCATTGGCTCCGGATATCCTCTATAAAGACATTATACAAAGACTTCTCGAATTTACTCAAGGAATTTACGATGATCTTTTTGGTGTTGATGAAATGGTATTATCTCTAATACAGAGAAGATATCAAGAAATGCTCAACTCAAAAAATGTATTCAATGAACAATGACGTTTCCGTTGAAGTTAATTTTGATTATCTGAAAAAAACACAAATGCCCTATAAATTTTTGATCGAAAAGGGAAAAGATGGTGTTAATGGAAGTAATTACGCGCGGGGGTATGAGATCAATGGATAAGAAAGGCGGGCTTCCACTTTTGTTAAAGGAGACGAAGGTATCACTGCCCTTGCAAAGGGTAACTATTCAGGCTACTGTAATTAAAAAACGAGATATCCAACTTCTGGAATGGGCAATAATGGCGCCACTTGCAAGTATGGATCCATTACCTTCATTAGATGAAATAGCACGGGAATTTGGGATTGAACCGGTTGATTTCCTCCACATTGTTGCAGAACAGTTAAAAGTAATGGGGCTTCTCTATGAAATTGGGTTTAATAATTATCGACTAACAGATATTGGACGCAAATTTTTCGCTGAAGGAAAAGTAATCAGTGATCCTCGTGATATTCAGCTTCATATATACTATCATGAAAAAACCAAAGAATTGATCTATGGATTTTCAAAAGCGGTAAATCTTCTATCTAAGGATGCTGATATCGAGATGTATGTACCAACCATTGGGATCCCAGAAAAAATAGTTATAGATCATCTTCAAAAACAAAAAGAGCTTGAAAAGAATGAAAGTATTTCTGAATATGCTATCAAGGAGTTGGTCCCTTTCCAGATTAAATTCAATGTAAAGTTCTTGTTGAAATCTGATGGTATTGTGGTAATTCCAGTTGAACAGCCGTTCGGAGAAGAAAATAAGCAGAGAATAACCACTGCTTTAAAAAAAGAACTCCTCACTCCTTTAAAATTAAAACAGTGTTTGAATGATCTCTACGCTATTTTAGAGGATTTTCAGTCAACTGTGAAGGTACAACCACATGAGATTGCTGATTCTATTTTATTCACTTCTGCATCGGAAGATAAGTTGATTGAATACCTGATTGCTAAAAAACCAAGATATATGATAAGCAACAGGAGTAATATGAAATGAATAAATTTTGGAAAAGAGGTCCCCCGTTTGCTTTTTACTAAAGACTTCTACTCCGATGGTAAGAAAGATGGTAGCATGATAAGAAATGTTGTCAATTTTCAAACCGATGGCTTACTTCCCGAATATGCATATCTAACAGATATCTTGGCAGTTAAGGTAGTGAAAGTTGTCTATGATGATATCGAAATACCACTTTTTCTAGTTGAAGAACACCCGATTCAAGATGATGAAATCAAAACCATTTTAGAATATATTCGTGATTTATCCTTCGATGGAAACAAAGAGGAACTTGAACGGGATATTACCTTATTTTATGTTGACCCGGATGCGGAATCGTTTGACCATGTACTCACGTCTTTACATTCAATGAGGCAAAATGTGGATTATACCAATTATAATGGTAATAAACTCCTGCAAGAAATAATATCGCTGAGAACGCTGATTCCTGAGTTACCTACTGGGAAAATCGAGCAGGATATTATATCTGATATCCTTAAATCATTTTCATGGAAAAATCTACTCGAGATTGATCCCTCAATTCTTGAGGTATACCCATCTTATTATATAAATGCAGTGCGTTATGCCATCAAATCTGTATCAATAGGTGGGGAGTTACACCAAATTCTTGAGGATTACTCAAATATTTTTAACAAACTGGATAAATATATTCAGAGTCATTCCAATGAGATTGAACAGTTGAGAGATTCATATATTGACACTCTTGCCAGATCATTTAATATGAATAGCTCGATTTTATCTAAAAAAGATATCGAACTTGGCACGGATATCCTTTTTAAAATCTCCGATGAAAAAAGAAAAAATATCTTGGGTCAATCCCTTCTTTCGGCATTAAATTTTACGATTATGCCCATAGATAAAAAAATACCATTACTACTTAGACTTGCCAATATGAACATCAATCCCGAATTATATTATGTAAGACAGATCGGAAAAAAGATGTTCAATGATCTTGTTTTTAATTTATACGATCATAGCTTCTTTATGAAGGTACAGGATATAATTACAAACTGTAAACTCCTAAATCCCTCTTATGAAATTGAAAAAAGTTTTGATATTCCAGAATTAACTATACTTCCAAGTAAACCTGATGATATTTCAAATCTGGTAAAGAACCTATTCGAATTAGATAGTTTAATTACTTCTTTGGATTCACAGAAGATATCTGAAGTATTGCAAAAGGTATCGAGCCAACTTTGTACATCGGGTGACCCAGAAAAACTCCGCCTATGGGTTGATTTACTCGTATTGATTCGCCCTCATGAAAAAGAAGAGGCAATACGATTTATCCCTGTGACTGATTCGGAAATAATCTCCACTCTTAGTTCACTGAATGTCGAAGAAATAAACAAAATGAAGAAAAAATTGAAATTACTAAATGTTTATTCTTTTCCCAATAAGTCTGTGGGCACTATGCCAGAAATGAATGATAAATCACGCTCTGATTCACTTTTAGGAGGTATAATAATTGATGGAAGCAATGTGGCATATGCCGGTCAAGATGGAAAAAAGCCACGTGCTGAACAAATAATTTGGGCATATAAGGACTTAATAAGCCTGGGATATGATCCCGTATTTATAATCGTCGGAGCGGGTCTGCGCCATTCCATGAATAAACAAGAATATGAAAATATGGAAAGATATTTTCACCATATCAGTGATAAAAATCAAAAGAGTGTATTCCAGCAGGCACCCGCAGGGCATGATGATGATTACTTTATTATTCATATCGCTATCGAAAAGGATCTGCGAATCCTAACAAATGATCTCTATCGTGATACTATCCAAAATGATCCAAAAAGGAAAGAAGATATCGAGTCAAAATTAGTGAAATATATGTTCAATCCCGATGGGCACACTCTTATCCCGAGTGATAATTATCATCCAAAAAAGAAAGCTGCAAAAATGGTGGAATCATGAGTTCGTATGGATACTTTACAGTACAAGAAATTGAAAGGCAGCGTGAACTTGAAAGGCTCAGGAAAGTCCAGTTACATTGTGATAAACTGGCCAAAACGATTGACAAAAGCATCCAAAATATTGTATCTGATCCGAGATTTGCAACTTTCCTTGATGATCTCAATGCAGTGAAAAAACAGATTAACTCTGCAAAATCGCTCCAAAAAGCTGATCCAGATGCTGCTCTTGAACAGCTTCAAAAATCTGCGGAAAATGTTCGGAACTTTGCAATAAATATACAATAAAAGATGCAAAAATGGTCTTTTGAGAGGGGGAATGCATATAAAAATTTATCCAATCTTCTTGACACACTGGCATCAATTCCACTCGAATCTTCAACATATCGGACGCAGATGGATGGTTTGATAAACCGTGTCCAGCAAGCAAATGATACTGCAATTAACTCGTCAGATATTCATAAGCTTATACTGGATGTTGAAGAAAAAGCACAACACATTGCAGCACTTGATGAGAAAGAGAGTGTACGAAAGATGACTGTAAATTTTATAATTAATATGCTGTCTGCACGTGGATTCAAAATCAATCCTCCAAAAATAAAAGATGATGTGGTGCATCTTCATGCAAAAATGCCTTCGGGAAAAGAGGTGCTGCTCCAGATCTTAAATAATGCAGAAATTCATTTTGACTTTAAAAACTATGAAGGAACCACGTGTAAGGATGAATTAGATGCAATTCTTAAGAAACTTGAAACAGATGGAGAACTTGAAACTTGTGTAGAGCAATTTGTCTGGCATAACCCGGATAAAATTAAGAAAGGCGCTAAAGACTTTCCATATGGTCAAACACAACAAAGGTACATGAAATAAAAAGACAGGGAGATTGTAAAAATGGAACGACAATTTACTAACTTAATTCGCGAAGCAAAGACAAAAAAAAGGATTGTTTTGTATGGAAACACGCGAGAAGAGTTCTTTAATAATGAAAAATATGTCTTGCTGCCGCAGTATGTCTCAGAAATACTAAAAGAGAATGGATTTACGGTTGTTGGAACTTGGGACCGCTTCCAAGGATTATCTTTTGAGACCCCAAGAGAAAAAGAAATCTTCAGTAGCTGGTATAGAGATGAATCTTGTGAATCTGCTGAAGAAGAGGGAGAAACTTATGATTTGGGTAACCGTGGGTGTCAAAAATCTGATGATCTTGATTTGACTGCATTTCGAGAATTTGATCAATATATAACCGCTTTGAGCGGGGTAATGGAGTCAGCGAATCGTCCCTGCGCTTTTATCCTCGATTGGAGCGATTTCCAATTCGGAACTGTACAGACGCCACTTGCCCCTGAAGATAGGATGTCTCTTGGACTTCTTGCAAAGCTCATGACCGGTCGTCATGGAACCGGGGCACCCAATAAAATCCTCGGCAGATCTCCAGCTGTTGTGATTCTTATTACGGCAAGTCTTGCAAGTATCCCGCCTGTATTTTATCGTCCTGAGTCGCGTGTCAAACTTTACTCTCTGGCCCCTCCGGAAAAAAATACACGCGTTCGGTTTTTTGAGGCACATCTTGAAGATTTCAATAATTAAACAAAATTCGGAAAGGACCCGAGCCGAAATCATTGACCTTCTCGCCGATATGAGTGACGGAATGAAGACTGTTGATCTCATTCAAATGGTAAAACTTGCAAGAGAAGAAAGGGGATTGACACCTGAAAAATTGTTTAACCTCTATCGTTTTGGAGAACGAAAATCCCCTTGGGAAGATCTCTCTGATTCAAAGTTGCAAAACGTTGAACCAGAACTTAAAAAGAGAGTTATCGGTCAGGATTCTGCAGTTCATCATGTTGCCACTACCATAATTAAAGCGGCAGTTGGTCTCTCCGGTATACAACATTCAGCAAAATGTGTAAACCTAAAGGCGTCCTTTTTTTTGTAGGTCCGACAGGAGTCGGGAAAACCGAACTTGCTAAAACAACTGCAGAATTTCTATTTGGTGATGAAAACGCCTGTATTCGGTTTGATATGAGTGAATATAGTCACGAAGAATCTGACCAACGACTCATTGGAGCTCCCCCTGGCTATGTTGGATTTGAGGAAGGAGGGCAGTTAATTAATGCGGTAATCGAACGTCCTTTTTGTGTTCTGCTTTTTGATGAGATCGAGAAGGCACACCCCAGAATTCTCGATAAGTTTCTGCAGATTCTTGAAGATGGGCGACTCACAGATGGAAAAGGTGTTACTGCGTATTTTTCCGAGGCAGTTATTATCTTCACTAGTAATATTGGGTCAAGTGATGTCGATGAAAGGAATAAAAATTCAGAGGAAATTGAAAATGAATACCTCTCCAAAGTAAAAAGTCACTTCAATAATGTTTTAAAACGACCGGAACTTCTCAATCGTATCGGTGATAATATCATTGTATTTCAGTCAGTTAATGATCCTCAGCTCAGAACCAAAATCATTAAGAGGAAACTGATTCCACTAAAGGAGCTAATTAAGAATAAATATGGGGTCAGTCTGATCATCAGCGATGAATTATATCCCTTTTTTGAAAAAAGAGCCGATAGTTCCCACGGTGGTCGTGGTTTGCTGAATGCAGTAGAACGCGATCTCATCAATCCACTCTCATTTTATATTTTTACAAACAAGCAATTTTTAAAAGAGGGTAGGGAAATTATTGTATATTACAATAATGAATCCAAGAAAGTAGATTTTGACATTCGAGAGACGAAGTGACCCAGAAAAAATCAAATCTGCTTCTCAATGTTGCTAGCGTTATTATTGGGAGTTATACAAATGGACCTGGGAAACGAGTGATGATTTGGATACAGGGATGTATCATTGGATGCCCGGGATGTTTTAATACTCCCATGCAACCACATGAACCACGTCATCTCATTGATCCACTGTTATTTGCGGAGATAATATCCAGTGAATGTATTGAGCATGGATGTGAGGGTGTGACTCTGACCGGTGGAGAACCATTTCAGCAGGCAGCTGCTTTGGGCATTTTCTCTTCTAAAATTAAAGAGAATAATTTGACGATTGTTTGCTTTTCAGGGTATAGTAAAGAAAACCTAATATTATCTATAGATCCTTCTGTTCAGAACCTCATTGACTTGGTTGATATGCTTATTGCGGGACCTTACAATAATCAAAATACATATCATCGAACATGGTCTGATGATTCGGATAAGGAATATGTTTTTCTGTCTGATTCTTATTCTAAAGCTGATTTAAAATATGATGCACATTGTGAGCTAATACTATTAGAGGAAGGATTGCAGTATACTGGATTTTTAGACAATGAAGACAAATGTACATTTGAAGATATTTTTGGTCATTAAAAGACAATTCTCAGATAATGTCTATAAATATTGAATATTTAAAAAAATCTAATCAATATTATTATATTGTGGTCGCCGGATGTAAAATTATCTAGTATTTGTTTTGGAGTTGTCTGTTTAGGAATGACATACTTGTATTCCTGTGTCTATCTCGGTGTTCAGCAAGATGATACAACCTAAATTTGACTGGATATTACGCTTCATATGAGCTACCCTGAATGTTTTTTGTGAGCCATGCAAAATGCACTGTTGAGCAACTTGATTTTCAAAATATATCTCTAACATTCCATTACCTCTACTAATTTTAAGGTATGGGGGAACTTTGGCGTGGAGCTAGATACGGTGGAAATATCCTATTTTTGAGGTCCATAAAAGCGGATAATGTGGCTCATCTGTGGCGAAATATTTATTTGACAGTTTGGTGAAAATACTTTTTCAGCAAAATATAATTTGACAGTTGATATTTGTGATTCCAATATTTGTTCAAATTGAGCTTAAATTTTTAGTGAGTGCATGTATCATTTGTACTCTTACTCATGCACAAACCTCCCTCCTCACTCCTCCAATATTATGTATTCATCAGAGATTTGCAGTAAGCATTTGCGGAAGTCTTTACAATCATCTATATAAGATACGATAACCCATTTGAACTATGTCACCCCTGCCGTGTCAGTTTTGAGGAAGAAAAATGCAACCTGCAGAGTTTCCGTGGGCCTTGGATGCCGAAGAACTGAAAAAAGCCTATGATACTGATTTCATCAAAGGGCTTGATACTGCCGAAGCAGCAAAAAGACTCGGAGAATCCGGGTCGAACACCATAACCGAGTTCAAAAAGATCTCATTTTTTGGAATATTAGTAGAAGAACTCAAAGACCCGCTCATTATCGTCACGCTCCTGATAGGGGTGGTCTACAGCATTTGAGGTCAGATCGGGGACACGATCACTATTCTTTGTCTCATTTTATTTGTCACGATTGTGGAGGTCTATACTGAGTTCAAAGCCAAGAAAAGTATGGAAGCCCTCAAGAAACTGGGAGCTCCGACGACCTGGGTCATCCGTAACGGAAAACCTGACGAGGTCCCTGCCTCCTCTGTTGTGCCCGGCGATCTGTTATTATTAAAGAGCGGGGTACGGGTCAGTGCGGATGTTCGGATCGTGACGTCACAGGGTCTCGAAGTTGACGAATCGCAGCTCACCGGCGAATCCATGGGGGTCGGAAAAATTGCGGACCCTATTTTGGAAACCGCAGGACTGAATGGCCGGACCAATATGATCCATATGGGAAGTGTGATCCTCAAAGGCAAAGGGACCGGAATCGCGGTACATACCGGGATGGACACCGAACTCGGGCGGATCGCCGGCCTGACTCAGGAAGCGAACGATCCAAGGACCCCCATGTAGAGATCCACGCTTCACCTGACCAAAAATCTGATCGGGCTCGCGGTGATATTCAGCATTGCGATCCCCATACTCGGTTTTCTCCGAGGTCTGCCGGTCTCGGAAATGGTCCTGACCGGATTATCTCTCGCTTTGGTTACGGTGCCTGAGGGACTTCCTATCATAATGACGATGCTTCTCGGGTTTGGTGCGATCCAGCTCGCCGGAACGAATGTTCTCATCCGCCGGACAAAAGCCGCGGAGACTCTCGGCAGTGTTACTGTGATCGCGACGGATAAAACCGGAACGCTGACGGAAAATAAGATGAGTATCGAAACATGGACCATTGAGAACGAAAAGCAGTTGTTCACCATCGGGGCCCTCATGGCCGATGTTTCCGTAGATGAGGATGGGAATTTTCTCGGAGATCCGATGGACAAAGCCGTAGTCGAAAAAGCGGGTCAGTTTCAGATCAAACGAAGCGAATTATTGAAAGAATATAAGCTTTTGCGTGATTCAGGATTCGACGGCGCCAAAAAGATCTTCCTGATGAAGTATGATCATCAGGGTGCAGGTCTTGATGTCATCAAAGGTGCTCCGGAAAGTGTCTTTGCTTTGTCTAAATCAGATCCCGATTTGGAAAAACAGCTAAATGAATCGATCAGTGCAGGATTTCGCACGATCGCTGTAGGATCCAGATCACCATCCGAGGAAAAATACACGATCGCCGGACTGATAAGTTTTGACGACCCGATCCGTGAAGCGGTAAAACCGGCGATCCGGGAATTTTCCAATGCAGGTGTCCGGGTGATGATGATCACGGGCGATCACGCATGAACGGCGGCACGGGTGGCGGAAGATGCAGGGATCACCGTAGATACCGTTCTTATCGGCGATGATATCCGCGGCATGTCTCCCGATGCACTGAAAGAAGCGGTTCGCAGTTGTAATGTTTTTGCGAGGATCACGCCTGAAGAAAAACTCCGGATCGTCAATTCCCTGCACGAAAACGGGGAAGTCGTGGCAGTGACAGGGGACGGGATCAATGATGCCCCGGCACTCAAAGCGGCTGACATCGGGATATCGTTTGGGATATCGGGAACTGATGTCGCCAAAGAAGGAAGGCGGCTGTATGAAAATATGTTCAAGTGTATCATGTATACGCTCTCGAGCAAGATCGGCCTGGTTTTCATGCTGCTGATCCCCATTTTTCTGGACCTGCCGCTTCCGTTTGCCCCGATCCAGATCATCATCATGGAACTGTTTATGGATCTTTCAGCGTCCACGTCTTTTGTTGTCGAACCGGCAGAATCCGATCTTCTGAAACAAAAACCGCGTGATCCAAGCGAGAAGTTCATGAACAAAAAGATGATCTCCGGTATTTTCACCGGCAGTGTCACGCTTACCGCGGTCGTGCTGTTTGTGTACTTCTTCAGCTGGTTTACGACCGGTGACCTGGCGATCGCGCAGACATATGCCTTTGTATCATGGTTGTTCTGTCATATCATTTTAGCAATGAATATGAGAACGAGCCGCGTTCCTCTGAGCAGGTTCGGCTATTTCTCCAGTAAAGCAATGAATGTATGGATAATCGGCGTGATCGTTTTCCTGATCATGGTATTGAATGTTCCATTCTTCATAGAATACCTGAAGTTGTCCCAGGTAGATATTCTGCCGATATTCGGCATAGTAATTCTGTCATTTGCTGCGACCTACTGGATCGAGATTCGCAAACATCTGCGCATAAAAAAGGGTGTGGTTCCAAGAAGCGGTCCTGCTTCTCTCGTATGATTATGGAATGATCAGTGTCTGCCGGATCATACTTCCGGAGATACATCCTGTCCTTTTTCATCAATGAACAGGACGGAAAGGAGTTCTTGTGCCTCCTCTGCATGCAGCTTTTCGAACAGAACATAGATCAGTTTCACGTCTTCGGATCCGAGCGGGAGATTCTTATCCTTATTTTTGGTTATCCGCTTTATCGCATCCGTCTCTTTGGGAGACATCCGGGATGCGTATGTTTCGGTCACTCTTTCCACCCGCTGACGCCAGGGTCCCTGTCGTGAGGTGTTGATGATCTTCCTGAAGTCCAGGTCTTTTTTTACGACCGTGATATCGGCACTTCTGATGGCGATCCCGCTGGTTCCAGTTGGAACAGACGAAGATTTCGGCGGCGTGGCGTTTGGTCTTGACGGCAGGAAGACCTTTTTATGGACCACTTTCCGGGCGACGGGCTCGGGCCTTTTCCCTATGTCCTGCTGTTTGTTCAGGATCCGGAAACCGTTTCCATTCTGGGTCAGGATCTCATCGTCGATGACCCTGAGTTTCATATTCGAGAGATTCATTCCTATATCGGTTATTTTGAAGATGGTGGTGTCATTGTGTTCGACCATCCCGGTTTTGATGAGATAGAACAGCGCATCGTTCACTTTATTATCAAAGATACCCTTCCCTCTTCCTCCGGTCTGCATGATCTGTTCTTCCAGAATCAGACTGAACACAGCGATGAGACTGTCTTTGATCTCTTTTCTTTTGTGCGGTGTCCCGTCAGAGAGGAAATTGAGGATCGGGGCATACATCAGAGAATAGTGTTTTGGCAGAGACATGATACGTAAGGGCTAGAAGGGCTGATCAATATTTAACTTTTCCGGATGTTATGTCGGGATAATCTATTTAAGTTCACCCGCCGTTTTCCCACATATGACCACAAAAGATACCCAATCCGTGATGCTTGATCCGGAGACGAAGGAAAACATCGCCTGTGCTTTGTGGATGCATGAATACATGCCCGATGAGGTGTCCCAAACGATCAAAAAACTGCTTGAAGGCCAAAAAAATCTCAGTTCTGCATTCGGCAAACGTATGCAGGTGAGAATCGCGGATCTCAGTGCCGCTCCGGAGAGTTTCAACCCTGATTACACAAAACGCTATGCCGCCCTTTCCACATATGCCGGCGAACTGACGCCCCATCAGGCGTATGCGATGACCAATCTCTTTGGTATGGACAGAGCTCGCGGATATCAGGAACTGCCGATCGACAAAAAATTCACGTTTCCGACCGATGACCGCCCGCAGTTCGAGTATCAGGTAGGCTGGCACTTCTTTGTCGGGAACGTCTTCGATACAAAAGGCCGTGAGTACGGGGTCCAGCTGATGTTCTGGCGTTACTCTCTCCTTCCTCCAAAAATGGCAAAAGAGGCAGGACTGAGTGATCTCGAAAATCAGATCGTCGAGGTCCATCTTGCCGTAAGTGCGGCAGGCGGGAGGCATTACCGCATGCGGCCCGTCATCATTTCAGGAACGACCGGGCTATCGATTTTTCGACCGAGCCATACACATATTCTGTTGGAAAAAACACTCTCACTTCTCGATCAAAGGATTCTCTCTTCCCCCTCCGACTGCAGGCATGGGGGATCGACAACCACAAGGAGGTCCCTGCCGAGATCTCGATCGATATCACCATCGTTCAGACGAAACGCTATGTCCTGAACGGGGACGAAGGGATGATGCCGAGCGTCGGCGGGGTTGGGACACTATATTATTCGGTCCCGAACCTCCGGGTCGATCCGGAAACGAGCCTGATCTCGATCGAAGGAGAAGAACTTCGGCTTGCTTCCGGTAAGTTCTGGTATGATCATCAGTGGGCGACCGGCTTTATGCCCGGCGGCAGTCCGCGAATCGATGTCCTGCGTGCAGCGGGGCTTCTCGAAGACAAGCCCGCCCTCGGCTGGGACTGGATGGAGATCCAGTTCGATAACGACACCGAGTTTGCTCTTTCGGCGATCCATACGAACGAGCAGAAGGGATTTTTCATGCAGACCGGTCCTACCCCTCCGGGCATTATGACCGCGGCCGCCGTTGGGTCGTTTATTAAAGAAAACAGCGAGTATTTCCCGGTCAAAGGAGTGATCCGGGTCACCGACTGGGTGCAGAGTTCGGTTACTGATGGTCAGTATCTGACGACCCGTGCCTGGTATCCGAATCGGGTGGAGGTCACCGTGGAAACTGCGGATGTTCCGGATGCATACAAATGGTTTGTGATGATCCCGATCGTTTCTACAGGTCAGCATGGATTTTTTGCGGCAGGAGCAGAGTATTCGGAGGGAGCGGTCAGGATCGAGTCGCCCGACGGCAAGCGGATCGGGGCGGGTTTTCTGGAAAATGTTAGTTATGCGGATGCCTGCCTGCAGAATCTGCGGCTTGCCGGCATCCCCGACACGCCGGAGATGGCAGAGATCTTTGCAAAGCCTGTGATCCCCGAGGAATTGAAGGGCGCCGCGGTGGCCTATCTCATGAAACCGGAGAATGCCGCACGGCTCCAGGAGGAGCTCGCAAAGTCCCGTGGACTTTGAGCCCCGGCTCTCCTTTTTTTCTGAAGAGTTCGTTCAAACGTGGCTCCCGTGATAGAACCCCCTCTCCCTTTTTTTTTGATGTTGAGCTTTTTTTGGTGTACGTTGATTTCGTGTTTTCATGTGATGGATAGTACCGTCCAAAGAAGTCTGATGTATCAGATTATCTCCCTTCCTTAATTACAAGGTGCGGAACGGCTGATTCTATTCCCGAATGAATGTATTCTTCGTTAATCTAACCCATTCTGTCGAACGGATCGGACTGTTGATTGAATATACTTTAATCCGATGCCGTTTTGAGAATGCTTATCTCTTGCGAAGGCAAATCGATAATAGTTAGCCGGATCATACGATCCGTTAGATATGGAGTATCAAATTATGCCATTTTGTCCAGGGTGCGGTGCCGAGATCCTTACCACTGCTGAGATATGTCCTATATGCGGAACACGGATAAAAAAATCTCATAGAGATCTCCCGCGAAATGCACATGGGGATCTCGTCACCGGTGAGAAAAGTGAGGTTCTCGCTGTCATTCTGGGATTTTTCATTATCGGGACCGGACTCATGTATGCCGGGCGTGTCGGCCTTGGGGTCGTTCACCTGGTGTTGTCCATTCTCTTCTGCTGGACTATCCTTGTGCCTCTTGCGTTGTGGATCTACGGCATGATCCGAGGCTATGAACTCTGCAAAGAAAACAATCTGCTCTGGATCCAATACCTGGAACAAAATAGAAAATCCCATTCTCTCCTCATTTTTTCGTGTGCCATCGCGCTTTTTTCTCTCATACTCTTCCCTCCCTCTCATGGAGAGGACCATTCACCGACAGGTATGGTCTACAAACAAAACTAATATATAGAACTGTAATACAACAAATATGTGCAACAAGCGAACAGGAAAAGCCATGGACAAACACACCGAGCCAAAGGAGGTCAAAAACACTGACTCTTCCCAGGCAAAAACCACAAACCCGGATGAGAATCCCGTTCCTGAAACCACTGTTGTTGACGAACTCACAAAAAAATACGATGAACTCAATGACAAACATCTTCGTCTCGCAGCCGAATTCGAAAACTACAAAAAGCGTGCTAAACGCGATCAGGAAAGCGCTGTCAGGTATGCAAACGAAAAGTTTGCGCTCGACATCATTGACATCCTCGACAACTTCGAACGTGCTCTCAAAAGCGATGACGAAAATCTTCGTGACGGACTCGAGCAGATCCACAAACTGTATCTGTCCATCCTTTCGAGAAACGGCATCGAACCAATGAATATCACTGGAACAAAGTTCGACCCCGCATTCCACGAAGCCGTCGCCTGCATCCCCGCAGACGCTCCCAAAGGTGCTATCATCGACATCGCCGTTCTCGGATATATGATCCGCGACAAGGTGCTTCGTCACGCAAAAGTGGCCGTAGCGAAGAAAAAAGAATAATAAAGGTACTAAAAATGGCATCAAACAAAGTAATCGGAATTGACCTCGGGACCACCAACTCCTGCCTTGCTATCATGGAAGGCGGGAGCCCGACCGTCATCGCAAACGCAGAAGGATTCAGAACAACCCCGTCTGTAGTCGGCTTCTCTAAAGAAGGCGAAAGACTCGTTGGAAACGTTGCAAAACGTCAGGCGATCATCAACCCCGGAAGAACCGTCAGCTCGATCAAACGGTACATGGGTACCGACCACCCGACCGAGATCGACGGCAAGAAATACTCCCCTCAGGAGATCTCTGCAATGATCCTTCAGAAACTGAAGATGGATGCAGAAGCATACCTTGGAGAAAAAGTCGACAAAGCCGTCATCACGGTCCCGGCCTACTTCAACGACGCCCAGCGTCAGGCAACCAAAGACGCAGGCAAGATCGCCGGACTTGAGGTCCTTCGTATCATCAACGAACCTACTGCCTCGGCACTTGCATACGGACTCGACAAAGAAAACGAAGTCACCGTCCTCGTCTACGACCTTGGCGGAGGAACATTCGATGTCTCCATCCTTACTCTTGATGACGGACTCTTCGAAGTCAAATCGACTGCAGGAAACAACCGTCTCGGAGGGGATGACTTCGATGCACGCGTCGTTGACTTCCTTGCCGATGAGTTCAAGAAGAAGGAAGGCGTTGACCTGAGAAAAGATCCGGTCGCACACCAGCGGCTGAAGGATGCTGCCGAGAAGGCAAAGGTCGAACTTTCCTCACTCCAGAAGGCAAGCATCAACCTCCCGTATATCACTGCGACCGCTGACGGACCCAAACACATGGATGTCGACCTGACCCGTGCAAAGTTCGAGCAGCTCATCGGTGACCTTGTCCAGAAGACCGTCGAACCCGTCAAGCAGGCATTAAAGGATGCCGGGCTCAAAGCTTCCGACATCAACCACGTCCTCCTTGTCGGCGGATCGACCCGTGTCCCTGCCGTCATCGAGACCGTCAGAAGCCTCCTCGGCAAAGAACCTGACAAGACCCTCAACCCTGACGAGTGTGTTGCACTCGGCGCAGCAGTCCAGGGAGCAGTCCTCACCGGAGAGACCAAAGACGTTGTCTTACTTGACGTCACCCCGCTGACCCTCGGTATCGAGACCCTCGGCGGCATCGCCACGAAACTCATCGAGAGAAACACCACCATCCCGACCAGAAATAGTCAGATCTTCTCGACCGCGGCAGACAACCAGACCTCTGTTGAGATCCACGTAGTTCAGGGAGAACGTCAGTTCGCCCGCGACAACTTCAGTCTCGGCAGATTCCAGCTTACCAGCATCCCGTCGGCACCCCGCGGCAGGCCGCAGATCGAGGTCACCTTCGATATCGATGCAAACGGTATCGTTCATGTATCCGCAAAGGATCTTGGAACCGGTCACGAACAGTCGATGACCATCTCCGGCAGAAAAGATCTCAAGGACGACGAGATCGAAAAGATGGTCAAGGACGCAAAGCAGTTCGAAGAGGAAGACAAGAAACGCCGTGAGGATATCGAACTCCGCAACAACGCCGAAAACGCCGTCTACGCTGCAGAAAAACTCGTTAACGACAAAGAGACCGCTGACAAGATAGACGCCGAAGACAAGGAAAAGATCACTCCCGCCGCAGCCGCACTTAAAGATGTCCTTGCAAAGGAGGATGCATCCTCTGAGGAGATCAAAGAGAAGATGGACGCCCTTCAGGAAGTTGTCTTCGCTGCGACCTCCAAGATGTACCAGAAGATCCAGGAAGAACAGCAGGCAGCAGGTAATGCAGCCGGTTTCGGATGTGAAGGCAAATGTGACTCCTGCAACTCCGATGACAATGTTGTAGACGCAGACTACGAAGTCAAAAAGGATTAAACCTCCTTTTTTTTGGGAATGTAAGAAATGGGTTCGGAATCGTACTATGATGTCTTAGGTTTGCCCCGTAATGCTACGGAGACAGACATTAAAAAGGCTTACCGAAACCTCGCCAAGAAATATCACCCGGATGTCTGCAAAGATGAAGGGGCTGAGGAGAAGTTCAAGTCGATCAACGAGGCGTATGATGTTCTTTCAGACGAGACGAAACGCCGGCAGTATGATCAGATCGGGCACGATAATTTCACGAATGCATCGAAGGGTAACTACTCTGGTGCTGGAGGCGCAGGAGGCGCAGGATTCAATGCGGACTTCTCGGGATTCGGAGATATCTTCGATTTCTTTGGTGGAGGGGGCCGCAAACAGAGCGGACCAAGAGAGGGCGACGACCTTTTGATGCGGATCCAGATAACACTTGAAGAAGCGGTATTTGGAGCACAGAAAGAGATCGAAGTCATGCATACGGAAAGCTGTCCGGAATGTGACGGAACGGGCAGTTCAACGAAGAAAACCACCACCTGCAGTAAATGCGGCGGAACGGGTCAGATCAAACAGGTGAAGAACTCGATCTTCGGCCAGATGGTCACCCAGTCCCCGTGTCCAAACTGCGGCGGGAGAGGGAAGATCCCCGAGTCTCCGTGTAAGAAATGTAACGGGACAGGGAGGACCAAGGTCCGCCGTAAGGTCACGCTGAAGGTGCCTGCGGGGATCGATAGCGGCATGCGTCTGCATATGGAAGGATACGGCGAGGCAGGAGATTACGGAGCGAGAAACGGCGATCTGTATATCGAAGTCTATGTCGTGTCGAATCCGAAGTTCGATCGTGAAGATGACAATCTGATCACGCAGTATGAGATCTCGCCGGCACAGGCGGTCCTCGGATGCGAGGTCGAGATCGAAACGATCGACAGAAAGAAGGTCACGCTGAAGGTGCCTGCGGGCATCGTCTACGGGACCCGTCTCCGGATCGCCGGAGAAGGCGTTCGCAGACGCGGCAATTACGGGAACCTGCTCGTCAGGGTCGTGATCGCGACACCTAAGAAGATCTCCTCGTCAGAGAGAGAGCTGTACGAAAAGCTTCTCCATGCAGAGGGAAATGCAGAGTCTTCCCCGTCATCTAAGGATGATGAGAAGGAAGGCTGCAAAAAACGCGGGATCTTTAAATGAGTGAGGATTTGGTGACGATAAAACCGTCACCAAATCCGAAACGGGGAGCAAATCTTTGATTTGCGACCAAGTGAGGATCTATTCTCACTACATCGGCGAAGGAAAAACCTTCACTACATCCGAAGCTGATTTTCCCTTCACGCAGCCCCGCGTGAGGGCCTTACCCCTCACACAATATATTCGTAAACACCCTGGACCGGGGATCATCATGCAAGGGTCGAATACTCCGGATCGACCCCGGTCCCCACCCTTATTTTTACAGTATTCTCAGCACTCTGGCCAAGAAGTGCTACCCTTAATTAACCTTCGCGTCTATAGTAATAGATAATGACTCTTGCACTGCTGTCAGTCTGGGAAAAGACCGGGATCCTTGATCTCGCCCGTGCCCTGACTGCAAAAAACATTGGGATCTTAAGTTCCGGCGGAACGGCAAAGGCTCTGCGTGAAGCCGGTATTCCTGCAAAAGACGTTTCAGACTATACCGGTTTTCCTGAGATGATGGACGGTCGGGTAAAGACCCTCCACCCGAAGGTCCACGGCGGTCTTCTTGGCCGCAGAGGAATCGACGACAAGATCATGGCAAAACACGGCATCGAACCGATCGATATCCTCTGTGTCAATCTGTACCCGTTCGAGGAGATGTCTAAGAGAAATCTCCCGCTTGAGGAACTTATCGAGTTCGTCGATATCGGCGGCCCCGCAATGATCCGTGCGGCATCCAAGAACTACAAGGATGTTGCCGTTTTGACCGATCCCTCCGATTATCCGATGGCGATCGAAGCGATCAAAACCGGCGGGTTCACCTCGGAGCAGAAACTCTGTCTTGCAGCGAAAGCATTCGCCCGAACGGCCGCATACGATGCTGCCATCTCCAACTATCTCAACGGGATCGACAAGGAATTCCCTGATGTGTGCACCGTCCAGTTTGCAAACGGTAGAAAACTCAGATACGGCGAGAACCCACATCAGATGGCCGCGGTCTACGGCACCTCCGGCATCGCCGGTCAGGTCGCTCTGCAGGGCAAAGAGATGTCCTACAACAATTATCTCGATGTTCACGCCGCAGTCGGTCTGTGCAGAGAATTGACCGGATTTGCGACCGTTATCGTGAAGCACAATAATCCGTGCGGTGTTGCTGTCGGAAAGAACCAGCTCGAATCCTATCTTAAAGCAAGAGATGTTGATCCGGTCTCAACCTACGGTTCAGTCGTTGCGATGAGCACGCCGGTGGATATCGCGATCGCAAAGGAGATATGTTCAACTTTCGTTGAGGTCCTGATCGCTCCGTCATTCAGTGACGAGGCGCGTGAGATGATGAAGACAAAACAGAACATGCGTCTTCTGCTTTTTCCTCCGGCAGAGCCTGCGGATGAGATCCGCACGATCGACGGCGGCGTGCTCGTCCAGAGGACCCCGGCATACACTGAGGACTGGAAGGTCGTCTCAAAGCGTGCCCCGACCGCAGACGAGGTCGAAGCACTCAAACTTGCCTGGAAGGTTGTCAAGTACGCTAAAAGCAATGCCATCATCTATGCGAACAAGACCGAGACGGTCGGTATCGGTGTTGGTCAGATGAACCGTGTGGACTCGGCTAAGCTCGCTATCCAGAAGGCTGCTGAGTTCGGCAGAACGATGAAAGGGACCGTGATCGGTTCGGATGCGTTCCTGCCGTTTGCCGATTCGCTGGAAGTTGCGGCCGCTGCGGGGGCGACTGCGCTTATTCAGCCGGGCGGCTCGATCCGTGATGACGAAGTTTTCGCAAAGGCTGATGAGCTCGGTATTGCTATGGTGTTCACCGGAACACGGCATTTCAGACATTAAATACAGATTTTTGCGGGGATCATACCCCGCTGCTTTTTTTTAGAGTTGATAACGTCAGCCGTGGTCCGGGAATCATCCGAACAGCGCTGTTCTCTGTGCAAATGACCCCATACACGAAACCGACATAGAGCCAAAAAAGAAAAAAAAGATCAGGGAAGTCTGATCGTTCCAACGACACGGAGTTTCCCCCCGTCGAGATAATGGATCACCGCAGTGTCGCCCGGCTTATACACCAGCGGCGTATCGAGTTCGAGGGTCAGCTTCGGGGCATGCCAGTCCGATCCGTTCTCCACCTTCGTTACCCGTGCAGATAAAAACTGCATCCAGTGTCCGATAGATACGACCATCTGCTCCTTGATCTCGCCCGGCCAGTACTTCACCAGGCGTGCATCGCCCGTGACCGTCGTCGTGTGGGTCACTGCCGGGTCGGTCGTGAGAACGAACCCTCGATCCAGCTCCTCGGCATCGATGTCTTTCAAAGCACAGCCGACACGGTCGCCTGCATATGCCCAGGCAAAATCATCATCCTGCTTCTGGACCGACCGGATCTGAGCGATCTTACCCAGCGGTTCGACCCGCATCTTATCATGCTTCTTGATCCATCCGTCGGCGACGCATCCAAGGATGACCGTTCCAATACCCCGCACATTGAAGTGGTGGTCGATCGGGACCGCCCCCGTCGCCCCGTCCTTCGGCTCGATATCAGGCTGCTTTGCTGCACGTTCGAGAAGTTCGGCAGAAAGTCCGATGAAATCCTCATCCATGATTTTATAGTTCTCAAGGACCGTCCCCTTGATCAGGGGGGCGATCTGATTCGGCTGGATATAGTTCTTCAGAATGATCGTGCCGTTCTTCACATTTGCACAATCAAGCATCAGGATCCACTCGGCAACCATCGGCGTGATCTCCGAGATCACCACGATCGCCTCATGGGACATGGAAACAACATAGAACAGCGGAGCGAGTCTGTCCGGATATCTGGTCGGCTCCAGAAGTGTTAAGGTATCGTGACCTTTTTTCAGATTGTAGAAGGTGATATCGGTATTGGTTCCCTTTTTCCCGAGATCACGGGCATATCCGTTCGGGGCAAGTACGGCGATGGTTAAGTTCGGCATGGTTATACTCATTAGTGTTTTCGGATGATTATATTTATGGGTTTTACCTCCTGCCTCCCCTTCCCACTCAGTACACTCACCGTAAATCGGCAAAATTTTCTGGAAAAACCCCGCAACATTTATCACTTAATCATGCACATTAACAGATATGAAAAATGTGAAAACCTCAGTTGATGGAGATATTCTTACAATTACGATCGATCTTTCCCAGGAAGTTGGACCTTCATCCTCAGGTAAAACGATCATCATTGGTTCCAGCATGGGAAACAAACCGATCGACCGCAAACGCCCCGAGGTTCGTGTTGGTGTAAACGTTTATAAGAAGGTCTGAGATTTCCTCTTTCATTCGTATTTTCTGTGATTTACTCACGTTTACGTATATATAAGGTGTTTTTATGCGTCCGTATGTGATCATCAATGCAGCCATGAGTGCTGATGGAAAACTTGCCACTAGTGAGAGAAAGCAGACCAAGATCTCCGGTCATGACGACTTTCTGCGTGTGGATACACTCCGTGCCGAGTCTGACGCGGTAATGATAGGCATAGGGACCGTTCTCTCCGATGATCCTTCTCTCAGACTGAAGAGCGAGGAGTATGCCGGTATGCGCAAAGCGAAAGGCAAAGATCCTCATCCCATGAGGGTCGTGATCGACAGTATGGCACGGATGCCTCCAGACGTGGGCATGTTCAAAAAAGGAGTTGGCCGCGTGGTCATTTTTGTCTCGGAAAAAGCCCCAAAGGAGAGATGCGACGCGCTGAAAGAAAAGGCCACGGTGATCCCTGCGGGTGCGGATTCGGTCGATCTGGAAATCGTATTGGATGAACTCGCAAAACTCGGGGTCAAACAGCTGATGGTCGAAGGGGGAGCAACCCTGCTATGGTCGATCATGAGCCGGGGATTGTTTGATGAAATACGTATATATATCGGTGCAATGATCATCGGCGGTAAGGATGCTCCGACCTTTGCTGACGGAAAAGGGTTCACCGACCCTGATGAGTTCACCCGTCTTTCGCTCAAAAACGTTGAGCGGATCGATGACGGTGTCCTGCTGACCTGGATAAGAAAAGCGTGAATATTATTTTACCAGCCGCTTTTTCCGAAGCAGCCGGTTATAAGTGACGGCAAACCTGTGTGCCTCGTCCCGTATCTCCTGAAGGTACATGTTTGCCTTCGTCTTTTTTCCAAACGGGAGCGGGAACGGGACCCCTGATACGAATACTTCTTCTTCCGCCTTTGCAAGGGAAATGAGCGGGATGTTCGCCTCCAGTTCATCAAGGATCCGCTTCGCGGATGAGAGCTGGCCTTTGCCTCCGTCGATCACGATCAGATCAGGCAGAGATTTCTCTTCTTCGATCAGGCGGCTGTATCTCCGGCGGACGACTTCTGCCATCGAGGCGAAGTCATCGATCCCCTCGACCGTTTTGATTTTGAACCGCCGGTAGTTTTTCTTATCAGGTTTGCCTGAAACGAATCTGACCATGGACGCTACCGTGTCCGTTCCTGAAAGATGGGAGATATCGAAACACTCGATGACGGTTGGCGGCGTCTTCAGATGAAGGGCGGCCTGCAGCTCCATGACCTTGAGTTCGTCGCCGAAGTGGACCGTCTCGATATTTTTTCCCGCAAGTTCGAGCAGTTTCTTTTTTGCTCCCTGTTTCGGGACGGTGATCTTCACCACATGCCCTGCCTGATTTCCCAGATACGCGGCGAGTGATCCGTCAAGCTCCTCTTCGACGATGATCTCTTTCGGCGCTGGATTTTCTGTGTAGTATCCGGCAACGAACTCCTCAAAAAATCCGTCGGTCCCCTCAAAGATGAACTCGTCCCTACCCCCGAGCGTTCCCTTGTACACATGAAAGACCATCAGATACACCGTTCCTTCTGCCACGCGGTAGGTGATGACATCCTCGTCATGATCGGTTTTTCTGGCGACATATTGTCGTGAGGAAAGGTTCTCGACCGCAGTGATCATGTCCCGACAGAGAAGGGCCGCTTCGAACTCCATCTCTCTCGCATACCCTGTCATCTCCTCTTCGAGTTTGTTTTTGATCTCCTTTGTACTGCCTTTCAGGACATCCGCGGCATAACTGCACTGTTTAGCGTATTCTTCGACGGAGACATGCCCCCCGCACGGCCCGGTGCAGTTGCCTATATGATATCTGAGACAGGGCCGGTTCTTCGGCATATTTTTACAGGACCTGAGTCTGAATGTTTTTTTCACGACCGAGAGCATATAGTCCCGTTCCTTTGCCGAGACGAACGGTCCGAAGAACTGCCCGCTGCCGCGGGTATTTCTCGCGATGGTGATCCGTGGATACGGCTCTTTGGTGAGTTCGATGTATGCGTAGGATTTTGCGTCTTTGAGATCGATATTATATTTTGGCTGGTGATGTTTTATGAGCGTATTTTCCAGAAGATACGCCTCTTCGTCGGTTTCGGTGACGATGTACTCGAAGGACCGGATCGCTGCCACGAGCTTTTTTGTTTTTGGGTCATGGTCCTTTTTTTGGAAGTAGGAAGAGACCCGTTTTCGCAGATCTTTTGCTTTGCCGACGTAGATTATCGTTCCTTCGCCGTCTTTATACAGGTAGCAGCCCGGCAAATGGGGGATGTCGGCAAGGTCAAAGGGTGGCATTTTCGGCAGGTTAATGTATGGAGTGAATGTATCTTTAACCATATGGTCGTTCCTTGTTTAACATGTCTGCATATGGATTCACATGAATACACCTATGACAAAGAGCGGGATTTTTATAATTACCGCATCACCTGTAAACTAGGTGTCGTTCTTCCATATCCTGTGCCGAAAGCAGGATTCATCTGTGATAAATATGAAAACAAACTCGCGACTATGCCGCGGATCAGAAGAAGTACCTGTGCGATCGAGGTCGAACAGGTCGAAAAATAATATTTTTTTAGGATTTTTACAGCACGATCATACAGACTACCATGATCAGCAGAAATGCCGTGGTCAGCATAAATGTTGCGAGAGGCAATAAGTTTAGGACGATGGCGTTCACGGTCGAAGTAAGCTGAACGATCCGTGACGGGCCGAACACCTCGACCTCCTCACATATGCTGGTAGCGGCGCCGCCTGATGCCGGGGCGAGATCTTCTACCGCTTTTAAGACCGCTTCCGAGACGTACGGGATGATCTCGCTTGGCGAGACCGCATCGCCGATCGGATTTCTGCCGGAGACCGAGTTCACCACATGCGAATCGGTCGTCATGATCTCGACCTCATCGAGACCAAGTCCCAGGACAGCGTTTCGGAGGATCTCTCTGACACCCAGGTGAACATTATTGCCGTCAAACAGGACATACGCTGTTTTTATGCCGGCGACCTCGGTCACCATCGCAATGATACCCATGTCGGCGAACCCTTCGCCTCTGCCAAAAGGCGGGATGACCTGTGCCACACCTACTGAGAAAGGCAGCATCTCGGCATCCAGCATCCGGTTCATCGCATCATCCGCTCCGGAGATGAACTCGTTTCCTGTTTTGGTCGAGGGGTAGATGATGTTCGTGACCGCTGTCATACAGTTGTGGGCATCAACGAACCCGATATTTTTGTATCTCCCCTTACTTTCTCCCATCACGATCCTGCCGATCGAGTAGTCCATGTCCTCCGTCATCTCAGGAGACCGGGTGGTGATCATCAAAAGAGAATCGCCAAATTTCTGGGAGAGGATCGAGACCGTGCCGAAGCTTGTGCGGAACGGGCGGCTTGCAAAGTCGGTATAGATGACTGAATCCAGACTATTCCGAATCGCTTTGGTGATGTTCTTCGTCTCCCGATTGGAGATGAGATTCAGATCATGACTGGCGCATCCGTGGGAAACGAGGAGAACTGCCTCGTCTGCAAAATCGTCGTGCAGTATCTTTGGGAAGTTACTGCCTCCCACCTCAGCCATCGGACCGGGGTGCAGGTTCGGGATGACGAACCAGACATCTGGTTTGCCTGCACGTCTGAAGAAGAACGTCGTTTCAGGAACGGAAACATACTCGCTGATGTGATGGAAATACTCCTCGAGATCGTTCGATCCGTTCGTCAGATGCGCAAGGAACGCATTGACGAAATGCATCCCCCCGACTCCGCTTGTCCGTTTCATCGGCAGGTCGAACAGCAGTAAAAATCCGATCACCCCTACCGAGAATACCACGATAGACACTACGGCCGGAATGATGAATCCGGGGCCGAAGAACCAGACCCCTACAATTGCCCCGGTGAATGTCTGGATCGCGGCTGGTCCGTACATCCTCCCAAGCCGGTAGTCTGCGACCGCCGCGAGAACGATCAACCGGATCGCCAGAATGAACCCCACGCCAAAGACATAGGCAAATCCTACTCCGAGATAAATGCCGGTGACCATCCAGAGAAGCATGAATATTTCAGAGGCAAGTGCTAAGAGACCCGATCTGTTCCAGGTGAATTCCTGCCTGGCGGTCGCACTCACGAACGGTTTCGTAAGGATCAGCGCAGCCACGCCGGGAATCGAAAAGGCAAATCCGATCCCCCGCATCTCACCTGTAACCAGAAACACGACCCCATCAACGGCAAGTCCGATCAGGATAATTATGGATAACGATGCTCCCCATTTCGGGGCGTCAAACAGATATTTTGTTAATGATTCGGTTTTTAATTCGCGTTTCATATTACCAGGACCTTTCAATGACGACCTCTCCGCGAAGTCCCTCATAGCTGGATCTCATCTCTGAGCAGTGTAACGGAGCTGAAAAGCAGGGGGCATTCAGTACAAGTGATTCATACTCCCCGCCTTCTCCGGCGAGGTGGATCCGTCTGCTCTTCTGAACGGAAAGAAGCACGCCGATCAGTTTTCCATCGATTTTCTTCCCAAGAACATTTTCGCCGAGCCCGTCTGCGGCACAGACGACGATCACGGCATCCATTCGGGAAGCCACCTCATGCATAAGGGTCAAAGGATCCATTTTCCAGAGCGGAGCGAAAAGCTTCAGACCAAGCCGGTCACAGACCGCGGCGACCCGGGACCGCTGATACTCGGACTCGATCGCCCCGACGATGATCCCCTCTACCCCTAATTCGGCAAGTCCCTTCTCCATATCGGAGACCTCCTGTTCTTTGACGCCTGCCGATCGGATCTCCACATACACGGCCCCGCAGCGGTCTGCCATGACCGGCACGGCCGCCAGATTTGCCGAGTGGAACATGTATGACTCGGTATTTTCCGGCACGACCGTTACGAAATGCGAGACCTGCATACCGGCGTCGACGGCTTTTTGTACCGCAAGGATCGAGTCCTTACCTCCTGAGGTGAGTGCTGCCCAGCTCATTACTGCTCCAGTCTGCCGAATACCGGTCGGTAGCGCTGTGCCATCCGCTCCCAGTTTGGAAGGTTGGTCTGCGTCCCGATCATTTCCACAACAAACGATGAGGTGACCGCCCCTACTTTCGCGCAGGTGACCGGATCGAATCCCCTTTTCCATGCGGTGAAAAAACCGGCCCGATATGCATCGCCTGCGCCGGTCGGATCCTTTGCTTCGACGGAAACAGCCGGGATCTGCTCTGTTTTTCCTTCGAAGTAGAGGCTGCTGCCTGCTTTTCCATGTGTGATGATGGTAAAAGGCACCGAATCGAGGATGTCTTTTTCGCTGCAGGAGAGGGTATGTTCTATGATATCCATCTCATAGTTGTTGCAGATGAGCATGTCGATCTCTCCAAGCAGGGTCGTGAGATCGTCTGCGGTATAGTATTTGACGTCCTGACCCGGGTCGAGTGAAGCAAACGCCGCCTGCTTTGCAATATTTATGTTGAAGGCGGCGTCTCCGGTGGCCATGTGGACAAACTCGCATTTCGGCGGAGCTGCCTTGGCAAAAGCCTCTCCTGCCCCCCACTCGAAGTAGGTCACCTGTTCCCCTGCGACATTGTTCACCATAAAAGCGGTCGAACAGTTTTTTTCACTTCTGAACACTGTGGTCGAAACGCCGTGGTCTTCCAGATATTTTTCGTATTCACTGCCGGGAAAATCACTGCCGACCGCACAGATGAGTTCAGCCTGACCGCCGAGCGTGGCGATGCCGGCGGCGATGTTTGCTGCCCCGCCGCCGAAGTATATCTTCCGGTTCGACACCCGTCTGGATTCGCCGACCGGCGGGTATTCATCAACGGTGAGGATGTAATCAACGCAGAGATGACCGGAAACGGAGATCGTTTCACTCTGCAACGGTTTCACCTTCGATCGGTTCTACCGAGTAGGTCGACAGGGACACGTCACGCAGTGCTCTGCCTATCACCGATTTAGCAATGTGTTCTGCGTGCTCAGGGTTTTCGGCTTTGAAGACCTTCATGGAAAGAAGAAGACCGACCAGTCCGGTCCTCGCGATCACCAGAGAAGTATTGATATCTTTCCCGCAGTATGGACAGGGCATGTTCATCACATCCACGTCAACAAACTTTGCTGACGGGTGAAGGCGTTTTCCTGCTTCACTCACGGCTATTCCAATGGCATCCTGAACGGACTCTACATCTTTTACCGTCCATCCTGCCTCCAGCGTCACTCGATAATCCGACATTTTCAACTCGCTTGGTATATATTGCCTCTTTGAGATAATGGTATTTGTGGGCGGGCTGCCCCGTAGGGGTGGCCTCAGCCGAGCAAATCTTTGATTTGCGAGTGTGTTTTTTCTTCTCTGCTGTTTTTTATTTTATTATGATTTCGGGGTGCGGAGCGGCTCGCGGTGGGATATCTTATTTTTTGGATTTTGGAGAGGTTTTTTTTCTATTCTCCTGTATCCAAAACCTTCGGATTCTCCGCCGCTCGCAAGTCTTCGCTTCGCTCAGCAACTCGCAAGGCAAAGCCTTGCTCGGCTGAGGCCGCCCCTGCGGGTCAGCCCGCCTCAGCTAAGGGGCCTATCGGCCCCCGCCCGCCAACTGCTTATTTACCCATTAGCACCAAATGTATTACAGCAATGTACCTCAAGATACACAATATCCCAGGTCAGGGAAGCCTCCTCGCTGCGTGCGATGCCGAGCTCCTGGGAAAAACATTAACCAGTCCTTTATGCGACGTTGAAATAGACCCCTATTTTTACGGCGATACGAGGGCAACCCAGGAGGAATTTCTGGAAGCTCTCTCCGGAGTCTGCAGCGCGAATCTGATGGGCAAACGCGTCTGCGATGTAGCGATCAAAGCAGGTCTCCTCGACTTAGAGTCGTGTCTGCTGATCGCCGGCGTACCCCACGCCCAGATCTACGGAGTATAATGAGTCTTACACAAGGATTCTGTCCTAAATGCGGTGTCCCGTCGGAAAACGGCGAGCTCTGCGGAAAATGCCGCGTCAAAGATGCGGTATGGGTCACTATTGCAGACCGTGCGGAATGCATCGTCTGTCCTACCTGCGGTTCGATAAAAACCGCCGGCGTCTGGTCGGATGTCGCGGTCGATAAAGAGGAACTTGGTCAGAATATCGTCAGCAGTGTCATCGTTTTCCACAAAGATGTTGAAGAGATCCAAAAAGAGATCAGTATCATAGATATCAGCTGTAACCGATCTCTTGCAACGGTCCATGTTATTGGAAATCTCTACGGCATTCCCCTTGAAGAGACCAAAAAGGTCAAGCTCGTCTGGGCCCGTGAACAGTGTGACCGCTGCTGCAGGATCGCCGGAAGCTACTATGAAGGCGTGATCCAGGTCAGGGCTGCGGGAAGAAAACCTACCCAGTTTGAGCTGTTCCGTGCCGGAGAGATCGCCTATCAGATAGAAGATCAGCTCCAGACCGCCGGCGACAGGCTCTCGTTCGTTTCAGATATAGACGAGACAAAAGACGGGATCGATATCATCTTCGGTTCCCAGTCCATCGGAGCGTCGATCGCCCATGACATCTGCGGAGCGCTCGGCGGCTCGTTTACCACCCACCCGAAACTCGTCGGGCAGAAGGGCGGCATCAATATTTACCGTGTCACCTACTCGCTTCGGCTGCCGAGATTTTCCCGCGGCGACATCATTAAACACGGCAAAGATTACTTCCAGATCCTGCGCCAGGCAAAGGACATGCTGTTTGTACTCGATCTGATGACCGGCCAGTCGCGTGCATTCAGAGAGGATGAGAGCGATCCGCTTCTTGGAAACATCCATGAACCCGAAACAGGCGTCGTCATCTACAAGGATGCCGGACTCTTAGGTATTCTCAATCTCAAGACCGAAGAGATCGCCGAGCGTTCCTGGCTCGATACGAGGGAAGGCGACACGATCCATTTCGTCCGGGACGGCGAGACGCTGGTTCTGGTGGGAAGAGATGAAGATCAGGAAGATTTCCAAGCGATCGCTCCCGAACAGAGCGAGTGAATCCTGGGTCGATACGACCCGCCGCGTCTACTGCGAAGGAGAGTATGCCTTCGTTCCTGTAAAGGGAGGGTATCCTTTCGACGGTGAGATCCCTGACCGCACTCCATATGCGGGACCGGGGTATCAGCGGATGGGCGATACCCTTCTCCTGCACGGAGATGCCCCGACAGCCGAACAGCTCGCCGCTCTTATCGCATGGGAAAAACCCGCATGCGTCCTTCATGCCGCAGCGCATGAAGGGGTCATGCGCACGCCGAAGGCTGTCGTTCTCTATGGTCAGCCTCATGAAGTGACGTTTCGGGAAGCGGGCATCACCTACACACTCGACCCCTCGAAGGTGATGTTCTCCCAAGGCAACCGCGGGGAAAAACTCAGGCTCCGCTCTCTGGTGAGACCCGGCGAACGGATCGCCGATATGTTTGCGGGGATCGGCTATTTTACGCTCTCGGCAGCGTTAGCCGGAGGCGATGTACATGCAGTGGAGATCAATCCGGTCTCTTTTGCCTATCTGCAGAAAAATATTGAAATGAACAGCGTTTCAGAAAAAGTCGCCCCGGAACTTGGCGACTGCCGCGAAAAACTCATCGGGATCTATGATCGGATCCTCATGGGCCATTTCGAAGCTCCCATATTCCTGGAGAATGCGTTGAACCACGCTGAACCGGGTACCGTTCTGCATGTTCACGGCATTGGTGATCGGAAAAATGAGATATCCGAAACTGTTGAAGGGGCAGGTTTTACGTATATCATCAGCGAACATAAAGTAAAGAAGTATGCGGGGCGCCTTTGGCACTCGGTCTGGGATGTGAAACTGGTATGAAAAGACTCAACGATATCCACATTGTTCTCGGCGTTTGCGGCAGTATCGCCGCTGTCGAGACGATCAAACTCGCTCATGGGCTCAGACGCCGCGGAGCGAAGGTGACCTGCATCATCAGTCCCGCGGGCTGCGGGATCATCCATCCTGATGCGCTGACCTATGCGTGTCAGAATCCGGTGCTGACCAGGATCGGCGGCATGGTCGAGCATGTGCAATACTGCGGCGAAGGGGGCGAGGCTGATCTTCTTCTGATCGCTCCTGCCACCGCAAACACCGTTTCAAAGATCGCCTGCGGTATAGATGATACCATCATCACGACTTTTGCGACCACCGCGATCGGCCGCGGTCTGCCGGTCGTTGTCGTTCCGGCGATGCATGAATCGATGTACCGCCACCCGGCCGTCAGGAAAAATCTGGAGACACTGAAGGAACTCGGGATCGACGTCGTCCCTCCCAGAATGGAAGAGGAAAAGGCGAAGATCGCGGGCATCGAAGAGATATGTCTGTATGTGGAGCGGGCCGTCTCGTCAAAAAAGCTTGCCGGCAAACGCGTTCTCATCTCCGGCGGGTCATGCCGTGAGGAGCTGGACGATGTCCGTATTCTGACGACGAGGTCCACCGGCACGATGGCAAAGGAACTTGCGCTTGCGGCGTTCCGTCTCGGCGCCGAGGTGACCCTCGTGATGAACCCGATGCACGGCCTCATTCCTTGTGTGAAGAACGTCCCGGTGATCACTGCAGCCGACATGCATGACGCGGTCCTTCGCGAATCGGAAGGAGCGGATTATTATCTTTCGGCTGCTGCTATCTCCGACTTTGCCCCGAAGAGGGTGAACGGCAAGATCAGAAGTGGCTCGGCGGCGTCTGTGACGCTCGACCCTCTCCCGAAACTGATAACCCGAATTTCCGGCAAGGGAATAAAGATCGTCGGCTTCAAACTTGGCGAGGACGCTGAAGAGGAGGGTCTGCATCTTCTCGAACTCCCCAATGTCGTTCTTGTTCTTGCAAACAAACCGGAAACGATGGGGTCCGCCTTCGGCGAATATATCTTTTTACAAAAAGATCACAAGGAAACCGTGTCAGGAACAAAAGACGATATCGCAGGGAAAGTATGGGACGTTCTTGTATAACATTTGCTCCGGGTCATATCTCAGGCTACTTTAAGCGGATCGACGGTATCTCGGCCCAGACGACCGGCAGTCTCGGCGCCGGGATAGTGATCGACAAAGGCGTCACGGTCGAGATGCGTGAAGCATCCGAGATCCGCATACAGATCAGTGACGGCAGTATGGACGACTGGCTGATCCGCGAGATACTGTCGTCTCTCGATGTGACGGCCGATGTGCAGGTCACGGTCGACCTGCCGATTGGCGCCGGCTTCGGCATGAGCGCTGCGGGACTTCTTGCGGCATATTCAGCCGCAAACTGTGTATTTCAGCTTGAGATGACACCGGAAGATATCGCAGCAGCGGCCCATGAGGTCGAAGTCGCTCACGGAACGGGTCTCGGCGATGTGGCTGCGGCTACCGGCGGTGGTCTTGTCGTCAGAACGCATCCCGGCATCTCGGGCGTGACGCGTCGTTTCTATCCCGAAGAAGAATTATGGACGATCTCCTTTGGCGGTATCTCCACCCATGATGTCATCACCTCTCATGAGAAGATGCAGCAGGTCGCCGCCGCGTTCCCGGATCGCGAGCCTGCGTCCCTCGCAGAGTTTATGGAAAATTCCGCTTCATTCACGGAAAAGAGCGGGCTTTTGCCGCCTGACCTTATCCCGGTCCTTGCTGCATGTAAAGCGGCAGACATTCCTGCATCCATGACGATGCTTGGAAACGGCGTCTTTGCCGTAGGTCCCGCGGCTGAAAACGTATTGAAACAGTTCGGCGAACCGATCCGTCTGCATGTCAGCAGATCAGGTCCGGTAATTCTGGAGGAAAACCATGTCTGATATTCCAACATCCCACCCAAGATACAGATCCCTGATAACAAGAGAACAGCTTGCCGCTCACGCAAAAAGCGGTGTCGTTTCCATGGAAGGCCTGACCTCCCACGGCCGCGGCGAAGCCTTCGATTATCTGTTCGGCGAAAAAACATCCCTGTCGGCGCTCGAGGCCGAGAAGCTCGCGGCCCGTGTCCTGCTCGCGGCAAAACATCCGGTCCTTTCCATCAATGGAAACACAGCTGCCCTCGCAGCAAAAGAAATCGCTCTGCTGCAGAAGGCGAGCGGTGCAGAGGTCGAGGTGAACCTGTTCCACCGGACTGATGAACGCATCGGGCTCGTGACCGGTGTTCTCGAAGATGCAGGGTGCATCGTCTCCAAAGGACCGGTCGAGCGGTGTGTCCCGCTGCCCCATGGCCGCGGTCTCTGCTGCCCCCACGGAATCGGGTCGGCCGACGTAGTTCTGGTCCCCTTAGAGGACGGTGACCGGTGCGAAGCCCTCGTTTCGATGGGCAAACTTGTGATAATTGTTGATCTGAACCCGATCGACCGCACATCGAAAACAGCCACTCTGCCGATCATCGATGAGGTCACTCGTGCCCTGCCGAATATCGCTCTGGAATGCGACCGGCTGAAGGCCTCGGGAGAGACCATCTCCATGCCCGAGATCGACGGAAGATATTTCCTCAGGCAGGCGATAAAGGATATTCAGGAATTCCTTGCCCATGCTCTGGATTGAAAAATACCGCCCGGCCTCGTTCGAAGAGGTGATCGGACAGAAAAGTCCGGTAAAGCAGCTCTCGGCATATGCAGCTCTTGGAAATCTCCCGCACCTGATGGTGATCGGGCGAAGCGGCTGCGGGAAGTCCTCGGTTCTCGAGGTCTTCTCCCGTCTGTTTTATACCGAATCGGCTTCAGAAAACACGACCGTGCTTCCGGTGAGCGTGATGTTTTCCCAGGGTCACACCTATTTTGCAGAGAACGACCGGTTCGCTCATCTGTATCAGAAGAATAAATCCGTTCTTGCGAACTTCAAGTATGTCGTCAGGTGGCATGCCTCCCTCAAACCTCTCTCCGCTCCGTTTCGTCTGATCATCTTTGACGGCGCCGGTGATCTCACGAAGAACGCTCAGGCCGCCCTTCGCCGGATCATGGAACAGTACAGTCGAAGCTGCCGGTTCATTTTTGTCACCAACTCTCTTGCATCAATCATCGATCCGATCCGGTCACGATGCGTTCCGCTTTACTTTTTGCCGATCGATGAAGAGACGATGCGGACCTATCTGAAGCATGTGCTTGAGCAGGAGGGATGTGTCGATTCCATTTCGGACGAAAATCTGGATATGCTGATCCTTGGTTCAGGTGGTGATCTCAGAAAAGCTCTTGTCTGGCTGGAACTCATGGCTCTCCATGATGTCGGTGATTTATCAGAGCTTATGACGACGGAGACCGGCGAGTTGTCGGCTGCGGCGGTCCTTGCGGCCGACCGGGGTGATTTTGCAGCTGCCCAAAGAATCGTTGAAAATCTTCAGATCGAGTACGGCATGGGTGCAGGTGACGTCCTCCGTTCACTTCGCAAATGTCTTATTGGGAATATAACGCCGGATCTCGCACTGCTTCTCTCCAAAGCCGACATAACGCTCGTCGAGGGGCAGAATGAATATCTCCAGATGAACGCGTTCGTTGCCGAGCTGACGGAACTGCTTGGCCGCCCTTGCGTCTGAATCCGCCTTTCGGCGGAAAAATGACCACCGGGAAAACATCGACAGGATGAACAACTTAAATTCTCTCGAAGCACAACCATATAGTATGAAGATCCTCTTCGTTATTGCATCAGATCGTTTCATAGATATGGGATATACCGTTACCAGAAAAACACTTGAAGAACAGGGTGTTGAATGTTTGACCGCATCAACCATCCACGGGACCTGTTACGGCATGCACGGAGAGATCGTTGAGTCGGACTTCTCCTTCAGCGAGGTAAACCCTGCAGATTTTGACGGCATCGTCATCGACGGCGGGATCGGCTGCCAGGACGAGCTCTGGAGAAATGAGAAACTCATCGATATAACCAACCAGATCGGCAGAACCGGCAAAGTCGCCGCTGCCATCTGTCTCGGTCCTGTGATCCTGGCCGAAGCAGGTCTGCTCGCCGGGAAAAAAGCGACCTGTCTTCAGACCCCGGCAACGCTTCGTGTTCTCACGCTCGACAAAGCAGAGGTCGTGCTGGACAAGGTCGTTGTTGACGGCAACATCGTTACTGCACAGACCGCCTTCGATGCTGAAGAGTTCGGACGCGCCATCCTGTCAGTAATACTCTGAAAAAACATGACCGATGACCCTGCTGCAACCGCGAAAAACCTCTCTGTCGGGATGGAACTTTTCAACGCCGGAAAGTATGCAGAGGTCATCTCCTTTGCTTCCGGCACAAGTGATCCTGCGCTTCTTCTTTTAGCCGCCCGGAGTTATACGGAGACCGGTATGTATGATACTGCCGGCTCCCTGCTGAAAGATCTCATCCGGCTCATGCCGACCTCTTCGTATCTGCACAGTTATCTAGGTCTTGTTCTTGAACATTCGAATCGAGATACTGCCGCAGAAGAGTATGCCACCGCTCTGATCCTGGATCCGGAAAATAAAGCTGCTCTCCGGAAGTACGCCGCTCTCCTTCTCGAAAAGGAGGATCTGAGAGGTGCGATCCCCTCACTGCGTGCTCTGGTCAGACTGGAAAATAATCCGGATGATATCAGAAAACTGATGCAGATCCTCACCCGCGTCGGTGAACCGAGTGAAGCCATCGCCCTTCACATCCAGAATTTCGGCAACGATACCTTCAGTCATGAGTACATCGACGCACTGTACGCGGAAAAGGAGTATCAGAAGGCGATGCGTCTTTCTCTTCGTGCATGGAATGCCGTCAAAGACACGGTCTATCTCAGGCAGAGTCTGGAGGCACTCGCTGCACTTGATCCGACCGGGGCCGAGCGGGCATATCGCTCAGCACTGGACAATCTCGAGGAGGCACAGCTCGATGACGAAACCGTTTCGCAGATCCGGTTCTCCTACATCCTTCTCGAAAAACTCCTCGGCAACTATACCTCTGCGAGGTTTGAACTGAGCCAACTGCTCAAAACGACAAAAGATCCGGTGTATCGCCTGCTCTTTGCCGAACTGGAGGCACGCCTTGGAAACGGTGAAGCGGCAAACACTATTTACCGTGATCTGATCACCCAGCTCTGCAAAGCTGATGACGCCGACCCGCTTCTTCAGGAGCTGGTCATCTCCAAATTCACCGCATTCCTCTCGACCGTACGTACGAAAGAAGAGGTCGCGGGCATCATCAGCATCATCCTTTCGCCGTATCCGACCACGGTGTGTCTCGCATGGATCGGTAAAGCATACGAGGATGCAGGCTCCCTTTCTCAGGCACGGGACTGGTATTATAGGGCCTACCGGGCGCATTTCAGCCGCGGCGGTATCGCCTATGCCGGTTTTCTCAAACGGAGCGGGGATGAACGCGAGTTTGAGACGACGATCCGGTATATACTGGCAAATACGTCCAGGATCCCGGATATAGAACGTGTCGCCGATGCCGTGTTCAATGGTGAGGAAGGCATCTATAAAAATGTCAAAGCAAAGGATATGATCATCAAAAAACTCAGCAGTGTCACCGATAAGCTTTCTTCGAACGGACGCGAGATGCTCTCTGCAGGCTACCTGTATTCAGGGATCGATGCACTGGAACGGCAGGACTATGAGACCAGCAAATGGTGCTGTCTCGCAGGCATCGACGTCCTTCCCTGCTATCCGGAAAAGATCCGCGTGGATGATTTCATGGATGTCCTCTCGCGTCTGAAAGGGCGGGCGCTTGTCGAAAGACCGGTCATCGTCGAGACCCAGGTCGAAGAAGAGGAGGTGGAGATGCAAAATTATGATCTCTCGTTCCTTGATTCACGTGAGTCTACGGTTTTCAGCTTCCTCAAGGAACACCGCGAAGCGACCGAGATGGATCTTCGCGCCGTTCTCGAGACCCGGCGTGTTGCGGGGATCGTAAACTCGATGCTTACTAAACTTGCCGAACATGGGATCTCGCTGATAGAAAAACGCGGTGTTGGTGAACGCGGCGAGGTATATGGATATGTCGGAACATAACGGACATAGTGACCGAAAACTGGAGAGCGCCGGGATCATCAATGCGCTTCGCCGGGGAACGGTACCGCAGGCGGGACTTTCCCGGCTCGCGGTCGGTCTTTCGACTGAGGAAAAGGTCATCAGATCCCAGCTGGAGTATGTGGCATGCGGGCATGTGGACTGCAAATTCGTTCGCGGCGAGTACGGATCCGGTAAGACCTTTCTGATATCCCGGGCGGTCGAGATAGGACAGAAGCAGCGTTTCGTCACCTCACATGTAGTCATCTCGCCGGACACGCCGCTCCATAAACTACAGGCGATCTATGCCAGGATCTGTTTTGGACTTACTACGGGGACCGAGGAGCATGCGCTGAAAAGCATCATCGATACCTGGATCTTCGGGATCGAGGACCGTCTGATCAGTACGGGGATCAAAGAGGATGATCCGCATCTGGTCGAGCTGACGGAAAAGGAGATCGAGTCGGTCCTTGAACGGGTGAGCGGGATGAGTTCGGGTCTTGCCTCTGCCCTTCGGACCTATTATCAGGCAAACAATAAAGGGGATTTTGCCACGGCCCAGGCGGCGATCGGCTGGGTGTCGGGCGAGTCGACGGTCGGCAGGAGCTTCAAGGCGCAGGCCGGCGTCAAAGGAGGGGTCACCGAGGGCGATGCTCTGCAGTTCCTGAGAGGTCTGGTGTATGTGATGACCCAGGCAGGGTATGCCGGTCTTCTGGTGAGTTTTGACGAGGCTGAAACTGCCCAGGCATTTGCCCGTCCTCAGAGAGAAAAGGGGTACATCAATCTCCGGCAGATCGTCGATATGATCGATAAGAACGAGCTGCCGAACTGTTTCTTCCTGTTTGCCGGGACCCCTGCATTCTTCGATAGTTCAAAAGGGATCCGTTCCCTGCCTCCGCTCTTTGACCGGATCGGGATCATCGCCGATGACGGGTTTTCGAATCCCATGCAGACTCAGATCGTTCTGCCGAAGTTCGATGTGGAGAAGCTCGGTGAGGCCGCAGGCAAGGTGATGGGTATCTATGCAGAGGCATACACCGAGGTGGATAAAAGCCGTGTCTCACCGAAGTTCATCAGAACGATGATCGAAAAGGTGACCAACCGGTTCGGCGGCCGGGTGGATGTGGTGCCGCGGCTTTACCTGCGCGAGTTCGTGGATGTTCTGGACAAATGTGCTCTGTATCCGAATTATCAGCCGATGGAGAAGTACGTGTTCGTCCCGGAGAATGGTGCGGCCATTCTCAAAGAGGAGGAAAAGGCGGTAATGGAAGTTGCCTGGTGATGTGAAACAGCGCCTGGTTCGAGCAAATCTCTGATTTGCGAGTTCCTGGTGACGCCCCATAGTAGTTGAACAAGTTCGTCAGACCTGTGCATGTATGATCAATGAGGTCCACATTTATCATCTACCCCTTTTTCTCAGGTAAACTTTATCGTATTCAGTTTGAGCAGTGTCGAACTGCCGTCCGTAAAAATCCCGCGGACCCCGACTTTTCTCACACCCGTTATCCCGTTGCAGATATTCGAAAAATACACGATACCTACGCCATTCTCGGGTGCCGGCATCATTGACATCGAAGTTGGGAGCGACACACCTTCGATATCCAGGACAAGCATACTCAGCTCATTGACCTTTCTCCCCTCATAGATCGTCACGACCACATCCCCTCCGGACACCGTCACATGCATTACCACATCCGGGTCCTCAAGTGACTTCTGAATCACGAAGTCTGATCCGAAAAAAATCCTAAAATTACCGCAAAAACAAATGCAATAAGCAGAATAATGAAAAAAATGCGATGGCCAACCGGCGTGTTGCCTTTCGATCGTCTCTCTTATAGGTGAGCGCCATGTTCTTTCGATCCAAATTAATTATCAGGTCAGTTTACGTTTTCATCAGATGCTGATCAGGTACAAAAGGAGACACACCTCATCCTCCTGTATGGTCATAAACTAGACCATATGTCAGATCATCGTTCTGTCTCTGAAACTAGGACAGACTCAAAACATATATTATGATACTTTGATTGAATATTGGCACTTATCTATATAAACATATCACTTACGGCAAAAATCTGTTTAGTATTCCCGATAACCCATTAATGGGTTGTTAATCATTTGTGGACATTAACTCGTATCTGCTTTAAGACTGTCTCCTCAGCATCATCACCACCGGAATTTTTCAGGGCTTTTAGTATCCAGGTCCCCATCCGGGCATATCATCCATATACCCTGCATATAAAAAAACCTCAAAATAATCTTTCAACGCGATCCTGTAACCAGTGCCTGATATGCCGCCTCTTTGATCACCCGCACCGGCACATCCTCAAACAGCTCATCCCCGATCCCGATCGCCCGGCAGCAGGTAATCTCTCCCGCAAGCTTCCCGCTGGAAGGGCAATCCGTAGAGACCACCGACGCAGAAACAAGCTCCTCCAGCAGAACCCCGTTCATCCGGATCTCATTCGACTCTGCGATCCGGGTCTTATCAAGCAGTGTCTCGGTCAGATTGATCTTCACGCCGGCAGACGAAAACTCCTCCCGCAGCTCTTCCACTGCAGAGAGAAGTGCCGCTCCCGTCTGTCCACACCGCTCGCAGGTCTCACTGCCCACAGCGAAATGTTTCCATTCGATCTCCAGCCGCTTAAACCACGGTATCATCCCCGCTTTACCTGCAGCACCGTACTCACGATCTGCTCGATCTCAGCAAACAGCACGTCCGCCATACCGTTTTTCGTGATCCCGATCTCCGTCGTGATCACATGATGGTCAGGGGTGAATCCTGCCTCGGCAAGTTTTTTCTTTGCACAGCCGTCCGTACAGCCGTCAAGGACGATCACCTCATCCGCCTCGTCGATACCATCAGCCATCAGGTCGGCTCCCTGCTGGGCACGCACCCAGAGATAAACTCCAGGTCTTCTCTGCATAAGAGCAAGGGCCGCCTGGGTAGTCAGTTTTCCTGTATTCGAGATCCCGGAACAGGTAATAAGTGCGAAGGTCATACGGTCTCACGCGTTGTTAAGGTTCAATTGCAGGAGCCGCCGCATCCGCAGCTGCCGGAACAATTTCCTTTCTCTTCTTCAGGTTCGCTTTCTCTTCCTCTGCCCATCCAGCAGGCGGCGGCGACCTTCTCCACATCATCATCCGTGTACGAGCGTGAAGGTCCTTTCACGAATCCGAGATCCGTCATCACGAGATTCTGGGTGGGTATGATCCCGTGGTCCTCTGCGATCTTTGCCGCACACTTCATCTTGCATCCGTCGAGGACGACCACTTCTTCAGCGGTCTTGAGCTTCTCGACCAGTCCTTCATTTCCGGTCGCGAGCAGAGCAACACAGATGGTTTTACCAAAGCCCTCTTCAGTTAACTGGATCGCAGCCGAGTTCGTGATCTGACCGGTGTTTGCCTGTCCGGCGCAGGGAATAAGGAAGCGTTTCTTTTCGTTCTGTCCGCATGAACAGGTTGGTTTTTCCGTCATAGTTTTTCACTCTGTTAACAATGCTTTGATCTCTTTTACATCCGGGACCCGACCCTCGGCCACGATCACATTATTGATGATCAGGGCAGGCGTCATCATCACGCCGCGCTCAGCGATCAGATCAAGCTTCTCGATCTTGACCAGCTCGACGGCGATATTCAGTTCTTTCACAGCCTGTTCAGTGTTGGCGAAAAGCCGTTTGCATTTCGCACAACCGGTTCCAAGTACTTCGATTTTTGTCATGATAGCTCCAATGGATATTCAACTTTTTTTTGTATTAGATTTTTGGGAAGGGAATCAACTCTTCCCTGATGTTTTTCTCTTCGTTCTGAATTTTTATACTTCTTTAGAATAGATTCCCGAAGAAAAAACCTGCAATGGTCGCAAAAACTATGATCAGACATAGATAGACCAACGTCTTCTTTCCACCGATGAGACGATAGAGAACAAGAAGACTCGGCAGGCTGATTGTAGGGCCGGTAAGAAGGAGAGCGAGAGCAGGACCTTTTGCCATAGATCCCGTCAGGTATCCCAGTGTTGTTCCGATGACCGGAACTTCAAGAAGTGTCGGCATGTAAAGGATCGTTCCGACAAGGGCAGCAAGCAAATTTGCAAGAATCGAGTTGTCGCCAATGAACGGTTTGAACACTTCAGCGGGAAGGAAAAACGAAAGGACGCCAAGAGCAAATGTACCGATAACGAGAATCGGGAAGATCTTTTTTGTCAGGTCCCAGATTTCCATTCCCCAGTCGGTTACTTCATCGCGGGTGAAATAATAAATCAGCAGAATTGCGATCGTAATCGTGATTAAGAACACAATAAGGAGCCGGATAAAAGCATCTAATGAAGATGTTCCGACAAGGAGAATGGCAACCAGTAAGATAAAGAATACCGGAACGACCCATTTTGGTCGGGTAGCTTCGCTTGCAATTGCGGCTTTGCGTGCAGCTCCGAACGTCTTTTTCGTCTCAGTATCATGAGCGGGGAACAGTTTCATCATAATCAGTCCGATTATAATTGAAATTATTATGGCCGCCAATGCCCGTGCGATGCCTAAATCAAGTCCGAGCACCTGCGCTGTGTAGATGATGGCAAGAATGTTGATTGCAGGTCCCGCGACCAGGAATGTAATGGCAGGTCCAAGGCCGCTCCCTTTTTTGAGAATGCCTGCAAACATAGGCAGGATTGTGCAGCTGCAAACAGCAAGTATGGTGCCTGAAACTGATGCGATACCATATGATACGAACTTATTCGTCTCCGGGCTGAAGAATTTCAGAATTGCATCTTTTTTGATAAACGCTGCAATTGCGCCGGCGATAAAGAACGCAGGAATAAGGCATGTCACTACATGTTGGGATAGATACCCCAGCAGGGTTTCCCATCCAAGCAGGAGTGAACCGATTAGTAAATCTAGCATGTTTTTACCTCTAACAAAACGATTTCGATTTTTATTGAATTCACTATTGTCTGAGAAATTATTTATAGCTATGCATTTCATAATTATTTGAAATAGCTAAGACATAATATGACAATCGAAAACTCATCAGCAAAATCCACTATAGAGCCAATTTCCCAGTGTGGGATTCCTGAGATAATGCGGGGCGATTTGAACGCAGTTGGCGGTGTGAAAGGACTCTGCGAACATTTACCATCGCCGGAATACATTGAGGAAATAAGCTCGCTGCATCACGCATTATCCGACCCGATCCGTATAAAAATTCTCAGTCTCCTGACCATCCAGCCGCTATGCGTTTGTGTAATCAGGGAATGTATCGGTATTTCCGGTTCAAAATTAACGTATCATCTTAATATTTTAAAAGAGAGCGGGCTGATTTATAATGAACCGAAGGGCAACTGGATTATGTATCATTTAACTGAAAAGGGAAAAAAATATCTTCAGGGTATCGCGTTACTGAGATGATATTATCTGCCTGTCGCGGAGTCTATTTACTTTTTTTTTGACCGTTCTCATGAATCAGTGCAGACTGATATATAAAAAAGAGAAGATTATTTTTTTGTGTTCCGTTTTAGCTGTTCATCGGGTGAAACGGGCATTCTTCCAGCAGGCATTCCCGCATTCTTCCGGAATAATCGCAGATGATTTTCTCCGGCATGGTCATATTGATACCAAGATGCTTGGCGACAAACTCCACTGCGGTCTGCATGGAGATATAGGTGTCCCGTTTACAGCAGCGCGGTCCATCGAATGCCCCGATTTTTGTCAGACATTCTCCTGTCAGAAGCATTCCAAGTCCCCAGTTCTTCTCTGAAAGGGGAGTGGTTTTCAGTGCGATCGAAAGAAAAATTCCCGTACTTACGGCGGCTCCGCAGGTCCCGGCAAGTCCGCAAAAGCCTGCGGGAATTATTTTTCCTCTGTGCTCCATTGACACGAGCGCAGTTGGAAGGTCCAGTTTCCCCCCGGCATTTTTATACGCGGTCAGAAGTGCCGCCTCGACAATGATATGGTGTTCGGGTCCGTTTACAGGTATGGTCTCCGAATCCATGATTTTATTGACAATGGCAAAGGGATCTTTTGAATCTGTATGCAGACAGACAGACAGACAGACAGACAGACCTGACTATGGATAGAGAGGGGGCGGCATAACATTTATCGCAGACATAGTGTCCCATTGCGCATTTTACATTGCTCAAAAAGGTCTTCTTGCAGATCGAGCAGGTCATTTCTTCTTCTTTGTCGAGATATTCCAGCGGAAATCCGCAGACGAAGCATGTTTGGTTTTGGTTGTCGGATGTGGTGGGCATAGATGATATCATTCCTTTAGTAATGTTTTACTATTGCCTTTTATCTGTAATAGTGTCATCCATGAGCGTCATCATCTTTTCCGAACTGGATCGAATACACGACCATTCGATGCGTCTTTCAAAAACTCACTCGGGTTTTTTATAGCGGCACTTTTCATTACACTGGTCTTTTGATTTCGCTGCGGTCTGGCAGCAGCAGCAGTTTTCTGCGAGGATGGCTCTCTTGATCTTTCCAAATATTGAGGTCTTTTTTTCTTCGGTCATGATGTTCACATCTCTTTTGCACAGGTTCGTGCTTCTCTGAATTTTTACAGGCTGTCTTTGTCGGTTTTCGTTGACGGCAGACCGGCACAGATCTTTTCCAGGGCTGTGGCAAGATCAGGATACTGAGCAGAAAAATCACCGCTGATCTTGTAGTAGGTCCACTGTGCCTGTTTTCTGTTCCGGATGATGCCGGCATTTTTCAGGATCATCAGGCTGCGTGAGGCGTTGGGCTGGGAGAGGGAAAGCGCTGTTTCGATCTCGCAGACGCATAACTCCTGATCCTGCAGGAGGGCCAGGATCCGAAGCCGGGTCGCATCGCCGAATGCTTTGAAGATCGTTTCGGGATCACTCATCGCATTCATATCCCTGAATACAACAACACCCGCATCCCTGGCATTCTTCTGCGATAAGTTTGCCAGGTACATGAAGGATCTGTCTGATTTCTTCTTTTGACGGGTATCTTCCGGTGATCATGATGAAATCATTTACCACCACCGCTGGAAGAATTTCCTCACCGTGTTTCTCTACTAGATGACAGACGTTGGTGTTTGTATTCCAGATCGCACGGGAAATCTCAATTCCGGAGGGATTGAGCTTGTCTATGAGTTCGGTTGTCTGGAGATATTCATACGTGGTTTTGTCAGGGTTTTTTGATTCAAAAATAACCATCGACGACATATATTATTATATTCACATATTTGTATATAATGATTTTGAAATCATCATCCTGATTTCATTCTCCGGCATCATTCCGAAACGCCCTAGACCAACTCGAGAGCTTTGAGCATTATCTCGATCTCTTCGGCTTTTCGCAGCCATTCCTGTGCTTTCGCGGGATCTTTTTTCACTCCGTCGCCGAAAGTGTACATCTCGGCAAGATTTCGCATTGCTTTGGTATCTCCCTCTGCAGCTGCTTTTTCGAACCACTCTTTTGCTTGTCCGGGGTCCTTTTGCACCCCGTTGCCGGAATAATATGTCATACCGAGCAGGTAGATCGCGTCGACCCTCCCTTCAGCTGCTTCTCTCTCCAGCCGTTCGATGATCTGCTCAGGGGTAGGCTGGCAAATTTCTGCCGGGTGAGGCGGGTCAGCGAAGAGACGTCGTATTTTTTGAAACATGCCGGGTATTCCTTATCAGATTAGAGGTTCTGTGTGTGATATTAGTTTATCTGCCGCACCGGGCGTATGGTTTGTGTCAAGGAGTATGGATCTCAGACGTAAGTTTAAGCAGATGGTCATACTGCCAGACGCGTTCACTGGTTTTCTGATCGAGGGGGGCTGCTTTTACGGCGTAGTCCGCGGCATGGATCGCATGACCGGACGTGTGCGAGGTCGCTGCGGCGTGACCTGGGGCACGGGCAGCGAAGGATGCCGGCGGATCGCCCGCCGCGGTTCGTGCAACCGCATGTGCAGAAAAGGCGGCTTTTCGCGCTTCACCGACCCGTATTTCTCCGTGGACCCAGGCACGTCCTGCCTCAAAAGCCTCGCGGGGTCGCGGGTCGTTTGGATATTTTTCTTCGAAGATGGGGAGCACACGTTCGGCACAATCCAGAGCCCAGACTGCGAGGATCTTTTGGTCCGTGATCATGGCAAGTTCTTCGAGAGGACCGGTGTTCATTGAGATAATAATGCCCTGCATGAGTAAAAAAGATTTGTTCAACGGGAAATCTGCCGGTGTCGGCCCTCATCGGGTCTGGAAAAAAAGAAAAAAAAAATGTTCGGGTTTCTCACCCTGCCCGGATCCTTTACCGAAGGAATTCCAGTACTTAAAGTCCAGCCCGCTCGACGATCACATCAGCGACCGACTTCGCGCTCTTGAACGGGAAATCTGCTGCCGTGAGAAGTGTGCCTGCTTCGCCCGCGGTCATCTTCAGATCGCCGACCTGACAGGTCGTGTCTGCGCCGTTCGGGAATGCGGCAATGAGATCGCCGGGTGTTTTGATCGGGAATTTTGCTCCCGCAAGTGCCCCGCTGATCTGTGCATGGATCTGCTCCTTTACGGAAAGAGGTGCAAACCCTTCCATGCTGGAAACTGCCTCGGCAGCCTTTGGGATCGGGCAGTCCGCACTGTGGGTCTCACACCCTAAACATGCTCCTTTGATCGATTTGAGGGATTCTTCTGCCTTTGCCTGTGTCACTGTTTTGCCTGTGTATTTCCATGTTGGCATCTATCTCACCACATACTTATAGTCGTGTTATATTTATATACTAAAGCGTCATTAAAATATACAAAGCGGGTTGATACAGAATAATGACCCTGCGGGTTAATGAGTGTGCATTACTAATGAGTTTAATAGGAAAAGAAGGATCATGGGAACAACACTGAGTTCATCATTAACGGAGATCCGTGAACTAAAGTCAGAGGTCACTGGTCTGCGCCTGGATCTGAAACGCTTTATAGAACACGCAAATCAGCAGCACGTCCAAACCGCGTTGACCGATCTCAAGCAGAATTATGCCGGGGCCTTCGCGAATGATCAGCTGGACACAGCGAAAGCGGAACTTTCGGCGAATATGGTTGCCGACTGCGGGATGCGGGACAAATGTTACAGTGTGTTTCTGGATTTTCTGCAGAACACATCAAAGCATATCAAAGACGGTCAGGTCTCTGAAGAGATCATCCAGTCATACCGGGACCAGTTAAAAGGTATGCAGGACGCCGGACCGTTCGACCGATGTGATACCTGCTTTTCACAGATGTATCGTCTTTTTGAGAAGCAGGTCGATCTTATGCAGTCCCTCGGCATTTATCAAAAAAACGGCAGCACTCAGGAAAACATCACTGATATCCCTGATGAAACGGTCGTAAAAGAGCTCCTGGAACCGGTAGCCAACATCCTGCGTTTTCAGATCCTCAAGTCACTTTCGGCACAAACCCGGACCTTCTCGGATCTGTCGAGCATGACCGGATTACGCGGCGGCAATCTGCTGTTCCACATCAAAAAACTCACCGACTCAGGCATGATCCTTCAGCGTCATGAGCGTGGAGATTACGTGATCACGGATAAGGGATTCAAAACACTGAACGCTGTTTCAACGCTGTATCAAGAAACGCATCACGCGTGACTGCGTTCCGAAAAAAAGAAAAAAAATATTTTTTGAGTTTATACGAGCTCAGTACCGCCGGATACGACCACAAACTGACCGGTGACGTAACTCGACATCTCACTTGAGAAATACAGGATCGTTCCGTTCAGCTCGCCGCGTTTTGCGGGGCGGCTCATCGGGCACATCATGCTGTATTTGGTCATGAACTCATCGGATTTGAACAATGTTCCTTCCGTCATTTCCGATTCGAACAGGCCGGGACCTACGGCGTTGACGGTGATGTTGTTCTGTCCGTATGAAGTTGCCATACCCATGGTCAGACCAAGAACGGCAGCTTTCGAGGTGTTGTAGACATGGCGGATGAACACTGAACCCTTGTCGCCCATAATTGCATTGATCGATGCTGTGTTGACGATTTTACCATAGTTCTGAGCTTTCATGTGCGGAATGACATACTTGCACATGAGATAGATGCCTTTGACATTGGTATTCATGGATTTGTCCCACTCTTCTTCAGTTAAAGTCTCAACACTCCCACGCTGGGCGATTCCGGCATTGTTTAACAGAATATGGATGGTTCCGTAATGTTTGACGATCGCCTCGACCGCCTCTTTGACGCTTTGTTCGTTGGCGACATCGCATGCATAGGTGAAAACCTCTCCGCCTTTTGCGGTGATTTCTTTCGCGACTGCTTCGAGTTTGTCCGTTCTCCGTGCAAGCATGGCAACTTTTGCCCCTGCTTCGGCATATGCACGAGCCGCATCGGCGCCAAGGCCGCTTGATGCTCCTGCGACGACCGCAACTTTTCCAGTTAAATCACATAAGTTTATCATTTTTTATCAAGCTGATACTTACTCCTTGGGAATGATAAAGAAAATGTCACTCTCAAACCGGAACGAGCGATGTTTTTCCGGGCGGAAAATTTCTAAGGAATTCCCCGGAATTCTGTCTGAAATGCCAAATAAATGTCAGGGACACGCGTAATGTCCAGTCGGCAAAATCAGGTGTCTGATCGATTACAGAAACTTTATCTTGAAACAACGTGTTTATGAGATAGTATGAAAGGGATGTGCAGTTATGACGGATGCGGGAATGCCTGAAGACCCGCTTGTATCGATCCAGCAGCAATTGATCTCCTGCGGAATGCGGGAGTATGAAGCTAAGATCTATGTGACCATCTTCAGCCGCGGCATTCTAACCGCGTTCGAGATCCATCAGTTCAGCGGCGTTCCCCGCGGCCGTGTGTATGATGTCTTAAATATCCTCGAGCAGAAAGGCTTCATTACCCGTTCGTGGGAGAAGCCGGTCTATTACACAGCCGAGCCGGTGGAAAAGGTCTCGCTTCGTCTGGTGAAAGAGACCCTGGCAAATCTAGAACACATGACCAACTGCCTCACCGAACTTCAGGATGTCTGCTATCCTCTGGGAGCAAAAATCGTCGGCGTGCATGAATTCCAGACCGATCTTGCGATAGACACGCAGATCCGGATGGAACTGAAACGTTCCTGCAAGGAAGTCCTTATCCTCTGTTTTGATGCACGGATCCTGCAAAGGTATGCCGACGATATCAAAGAAGCCGCAAAGCGGATACCTGTTTACATCGTCGTCAAAGATAAAGAAATGGCAAAGTTCTCCCCGATCAAATGTTATATGGTAAAACGCGGCACTCCTATGACGACGATGGAAATGCCGCTTTCTTCCAAAAAACAGCGGCTGCCCGTACTTGCACAATTTTATCACGATCGTCAGGGCACGATCGCGATCCTTGAAAATAACGGTCAGATGCTCTGTTTCGGTCTTGTAAACAATGTTTCCGTGTTTGTATCCCAGAGTATTCTTCAGAATATTGAAAGGATCGAGACTGAAGAGTGAGTTCGTCAGCTAAAAAAGAGGTAGGATCCGCTCACTTGTGCAGATCGATATGGATGTAGGTTTCCCAGTATGTCACCTGGTAGACCGCTATCCCGGTGCCGTCGGGCAGGATCGTGAACGTGGGCTTACAACCCTCGCTTGTGTGCCTGTTATTCTTATAATCTATATCTTTTTTTTAATCGGGGTGCAGGGGAGTGACTGCGGGGTGGAAGTTGAAAGCGGAAACCCTCAGCTGAGCAAATCAAAGCCTTGGTCGCAAATCAAAGATTTGCTCCGCTGAGGGCGAGCCTATCGGCTCACCCCGCTTCACCCGAATAAAATACTCTTCGGCTCCGTATATTCATACACGAAGTCCCGCCCGTTTTCCCGCCCGAATCCCGAGTTTCCGACCCCGCCAAACGGCATTTCGGGAGGCAGGGTCAGATGTTTGTTCACCCAGACGACCCCGCACTTAAGCGACTCGGCAAACATTCGGGCCGTTCCAATATCCGAGGTCCAGACCGAAGAGCCCAGGCCGTAATGCGTCGAGTTCGCGATATCCAGTGCTTCATCCGCGTTTTTGAACGGGATCACCGACATCACCGGCCCGAAGATCTCTTCGGAGACCGCGAGCGGACTCACATTCTTCAGCAGTGTCGGAGCATAGAAGTTTCCGGGCATCTCCAGTCTCTTCCCGCCGTAGACCAGCTGGGCATCGCCGTTTGCGAGGATACTCTCGACCGAAGCCTCGATCTCTGCCAGCTGGCCGGGATTGTTCATCGGTCCCATATTCACTTTGTCAAGACCGTTCCCCACAACATACCCGGAAAGCATCACTTCGGCTTTGTGCACAAACGCATCGGCAAGCGATGCATCCACCAGGATACGCTTTGCCGATGTGCAGACCTGCCCGCAGTTGTAAAACCGGTTCCTGACCGCCGCTTTCACCGCGGCGTCGATATCGGCTGTTTTCGTCACGATAAAACTGTCATTCCCGCCAAGCTCAAGCGTCAGTTTTTTCAGATGAGGTGCGGCGAGAATTGAAACTGCTTTTCCCGACATAATCGAGCCCGTAAACGAGATATGCCTGACATCAGGATGGGCGACGAGCGCTGACCCGGTCTCCTCGCCGGATCCCGTCACGATCTGGAGAGCTTCTTTTGGAAATCCTCCTTCATGCATGGCCTCGGCGATCTTCAGGATGGTGAGAGAAGCAGTCTTCGAAGGCTTTGCGAGAAGAGCATTCCCGCAGGCGAGTGCGGCTCCTGCTTTCCAGGCAAAGATCATCACCGGCATGTTCCAAGGGACGATCGCTGCACAGATGCCGAGCGGTTTTCTGACAACGTTCAGATAGCCATATCCCGGCAGATCGCGTGCATCGCCCGGGATACTCCCAGAGACCGAGGCATAATACTCGAACACATGAGCGGATCCGAGGATCTCGTCCTTGGCCTCACGCAGAGGTTTGCCCTGCTCGGTCGTGAGCAGCACGGCAAGTTCATCTGCCCGTGCCCTGATCAGAGCCGCGGCGTTCACAAACATCACGGCACGCTTCGATGCTGCGGTCCGTTCCCAGGAATGCAGGATCTCTCCTGCGGCATTCACAAAATTGTCTACATCATCAGGCGTGGCATTATGTATAGTGCCGATGACTTCATTCGTGGCAGGATTTCTCACGTCGAGAGATGGTTGCATGCTGGAGTATTTATTCCGTAGCCTATTTAGACCTGTTCGTCGAAGCAGAAATGTCGAAAATCTCTTTTTCCTGGAAAGAGAATCTATTCACATGCACGAATACGCAGAAAAGATCGCATCGATCGGCGCGGCTGCCAATCCCACCTTCATGACCCTTGGGATCACCCCGGTCTCGTGGGGGGACGGGCTGGCCGTTCTTAAGATGACCGCCGCAGAAAAATTCCACAACGGCGTCGGGTTTCTGCAGGGGTGATTTTACGTCATCCACGCCGACGAAGCGATAGCGCTTGCCATTTTAGCAGAACTCGGTCCCGAGTTTGGGACGACAACGATCTCAGAAACCACCGAGTTCATACGTGGAACAAAAAACGATGAGATCTTCGCCGTTGCAAAGATCATCCGTAAAGGCCGCCGCATCATCTTCGCCGAAGCGGAGGTCAGACGCGGCAGCGTCGACGGCGACCTCCTTGCAAAAACCACTGTCTCCTACCTGATCACACAGTGCTGAACCTCGTGACATATTCATATTCCTATACACCCAAGTATAACGATAAGGAGGAACATGGCAGTTGAACTGGAAGTCGTAGACCGGGTCGAGGAGTGGACCGGGTTTCTGAAGAAAAAATACAAAAGTGAACTCAATAAGATCTCGCGTGAATATCCAAGCGAACGTTCACTTGAGATCGACTATGGGGTCCTCGAAAAATACGGAAAAATAGGTGTCGTTCTCGCTGATGAACTGCTCGAACATCCGGGAAAAACCTTAGAGGACGTCAAAGACGCCATCCGGACCTCGCACCTCATCACCGGAAAAGATGTCGAAGGAAACGACATCTCGGATATCATCATCGGCAAAGTCAATATCAGGTTCGTTCGCCTCCCGCGAAAGACCCAGATCAGAGACATCCGTGCAGAAGACATCAATAAATTTCTCAGCATCGACGGGATTGTGCGCCGGGTCACCGAGGTCCGTCCCCGTCTCGTTACCGGAGCGTTCCGCTGTGTGAACGGGCATATCACCTTCAAAAAGCAGGAATACGGTTCATACTCCGAACCGGATATGTGCGGGCATGCCGAGTGTACGCTGAAAAAGCTCGAGCTCGTCCAGAGCAAATCGACCTTCATCGACTCGCAGAAACTCCGGGTGCAGGAGACGCCCGAAGGGTTACGCGGCGGCGAACAGCCCCAGAACATCGATATCGATGAGATCGATGATCTATGCGGGAAGGTCTCACCGGGTGACCGTGTCATCGTGAACGGGATATTACGCAGTGTACAGCGGATCGTCAGCGGCCAGAAGAGTACTGTTTTCGATCTCTACCTCGAATGCAACTCGATCGAGATCTCAATCAAGGAGTTTGAGGAGGTCAACATTTCGGAGGAGGATGAAGCCGCTATCAAAGAGCTGGCATCCGATCCAGGCGTCTACGGCAAGATCGCCCGGTCGATCGCTCCTACTATTTACGGAAACGAAGAGGTCAAAGAGGCGATCGCTCTCCAGATGTTCGGCGGGATCCCGAAGGAAATGCCAGACGGCACAAATCTTCGCGGCGATATCCATATCCTTCTCGTAGGTGACCCGGGTATCGCAAAGTCCCAGCTGCTTCGGTATGTCATCAAACTTGCTCCCCGCGGTATCTACACGTCCGGAAAATCCGCGTCCTCGGCAGGTCTGACGGCCGCCGCGGTCAAAGATGATCTGGGCGACGGCCGCTGGACGCTCGAAGCCGGAGCACTCGTTCTCGCAGACAAAGGTATCGCCGCAGTCGATGAGATGGACAAGATGCAAAAAGACGACCGTTCCTCGCTGCATGAAGCGATGGAACAGCAGTCCGTTTCCATCGCAAAAGCCGGCATCAACGCTACCTTGCGGACCCGCTGTTCCCTTCTTGGGGCCGCAAACCCGAAGCTCGGTCGGTTCGACGAGTATGCGAACATCTCCGAACAGATCAACATGCCGCCGTCCCTTCTCTCCCGTTTCGATCTCATCTTCATCATGAAGGATCAGCCGGACGCGGTGAGGGATCTCAACATCGCACGCCACATCATAAAAGCCCACTCGGCCGGTGAGAAATTGATGCGGCACAAAAAGTACCCGATCCCGGGAGCGGATGAGGAGTACTTCAAACGCGAACTCGCTCCGGTCACGCCGGAGATCGACGCGTCCATGCTCCGAAAGTATCTGGCCTACGCAAAGCGTAACTGCTTCCCGCTTATGAAAGAGGAGGCGAAGGAGGTCATTGTCCAGTACTATCAGAGTCTGCGCAGTGTCGCCTACGAAAACTCCGACAAACCGGTCCCGATCACCGCAAGACAACTGGAAGCGCTCGTCCGGCTCGCTGAAGCGAGTGCCCGCGTGCGTCTTGCCGATGAAGTGGACCGGGAGGATGCAGAGCGTGTGGTCAAGATCGTGGATACCTGTCTGAGACAGGTGGCATACGATGCGAAGACCGGGTCTCTCGACATCGACAAGATCACCACCGGGACGTCCCGTTCGGGCCGTGCGATCCGCCGCGAGCTCAAAGAGACGATCGAAATACTGATCCAGGCGAGTGACGACCGTGTCGCTAAGGTGGAACAGATCATGCAAACGATGGAGAACAAATATCATTATAAGAGGGATGAGGTCGAACACATCCTGGAAAGAATGAGGATGGACGGGGAAGTGTTCCAGCCAAGGAACGGACTCATCAAGTTCACCGCACCTATGAGGTAAAATAAATGGCAACTGACAGAGAAAACGCCGTGTTCGAAGCGGCGATCAAACTTGGAGCGCTCTACCACCAGTTTGTGGGAACGCCCATCTCACGTTCGACCGCAGAGACCGTGGAGGCCGCTATCGAAAGTGCGGTCTCCCTTCAGCCGTATGTGACGGATATCAAAGTCCGTCTGGACAAGTCCCTGATGAACGAGAATCCGTTTGGCTACTCGGAACTTTCCGGAGCGATGTACGATGTCGTTATCGGCACAAAATACGGGGACGCGGTCTGCCGTGCTTCGCTGAAGTTCGAGAACGGCTATCCGCTGATGAAGATCATCGAGTGATGGACAAATTTCCGATCCTGGACGATCATTTTCATATCAACCGGATGACGGGAGTCGGACCGGAGGTCGTCAAAGAATTCATGCGGTCCGGCGGGACGCACATCGTTCTGGTCTCGCTTCCTTCCTGGTCTTGCGGAGTTACGCCGGTCACGCCAGCGGATTTTTGTCAGGTATTCGACGAACTCCTCACGGTTTCTGAGATGGTAAATGCGCTTGGATGCGTCTGCTACCCTGTCGCGGGCGTTCACCCTGCCGAGATCGGGCGGCTCTCTGAACGGCTCGGACTTTCGGCCGCAGAAGAGCTGATGTGCGGGGCGCTGGATGTGGCGGCAGAGTATGTTCGCGAAGGAAAATGTATCGGCCTGAAGTCGGGCAGACCGCATTATCCGGTGACTCCTGAGGTCTGGGATGCGTCAAACCGCGTCCTTACGAAGGCACTTACTCTATCAGGTGAGCTTGACTGTTCGCTGCAGATCCATGCGGAGTCCGGACCCTGCGAGGATGTGCCGGCTCTGGCAAGATCCTCTGGGATGGATCCGTCAAGGGTCGTGAAGCATTTTGCGACCTGCGAGACCCCGCTTCACCCTTCGGTCACGGTCAGAGAACCGTTCCTGAATCAGTGGTTTGCCGAGAAACGGGAGTTCACGCTCGAGAGTGATTATATGGATGATCTGTCGAGACCGGGCGCTGTTAACGGACGCAGGTCCGTACCTCGCAGGATGCAAAGGCTGCTTCAGGAAGGCGCAGTAACTTCCGAGGATATGTGGCGGGTCCATTCATCTGTGCCGAAACGGGTGTACTGCGTTGATTTTGATGTTTGATGGTTTTTGAGATAAATCAATATTATTTTCTTATTTTTTTCGGTATGTCTCATATTAATTATTAATAAATCCTTATTTGTTCTATAAAGAAAAGTATTAAGTAGTTTTAGGGTGTATTATCAGATTGGAGATAAAATGTTTGGCATTATCTTTCGCAGTTACGCCTTACCGATTTCCGACTAACGGAAAAAACGTAAGCGACCGAAAAGCAATGATGCCCCTTCATTTGTTATTTGATTAGGATGATCTCGCCAAGAAAATAAGGTGACTTATTCCGAAACTTATAACTGAAGGATCAAAAAACATTTACGGGTGAACCAGCCCAATGGGGGGAGGGAAACACCCAATCTCCACCTTTCGTATCTTTTCATACCTTTATGATACTATTTTGTTATGCTGTTACAAATCGTAACGCTGATTCAGGGCATATGTTACATATTGTAACCTTATTGTGAAAAATCAGTTACAAACTGTTACTTATAAATCATTAGGGTCCGAATATGATATTGCATGGCAACCAAAGTCGTACGCATTTCCGAGGACGCTATCGAGATCACAGGCAGATATGCGAAAGATATCAGTGAAGGGATCCGGATGATGCAGAAACTCATCGAAGAAAAAAGCACGCCCCAGATCGATATGAAAGCTCTGGAAAAGATGATGCGAAACTGCATCTCAGAAGAGTTCGGAAATCTCCAGCAGGGGTATTGAATGCAGCTTACCGGCTGGATGGAAGAGAACGGCCGGCTGCTCGACTGTGCCGAGATCGAAACCTTTGCCGTTTCCCGGCTCGCTGAATGCGGCGGCGAGTTCATTGTTGAGACGGATGATGCGTTCATCCGGGACAAATATCATATCATGCCCGGGGCCCTGGAAGGGAAACGGGTCATCACTGCCGAGCCGCTAGTTCCCGACGTGCCGCTTGGCGAGGCTATACGGACTGCAGTTCAGCTCCGGGTTTCTGATCATGCCGTAACTACACTTTCCGGCGGCGTGGACTCATCCCTCGTTGCCGTCCTCGCGTGCCTCCCCTGTATCGCAGTAGGACTCGCGGGTTCGCATGATCTGGCCGCCGCTGAAAAAACTGCAGAGATCCTCGGCCTACCGCTCACCACAAAAGAGATCGGGATGGATGATATCAGGGCTGCACTCGATGAAGTCCTGACGATCATCCCGAGGATCACGCCATTGGACGTGGAAATCGCGATCACCGGATACTTCATTGCAGAACTTGCGAAAGAAACCAAAGCGACCCGGATCCTCACCGGCCAGGCTGCCGATGAACTCTTCGGAGGTTATGCGAGATACGGCAGATCATCCGATCTCCGTGCGGATCTTGCTGCCGACTTTGCCGGTCTTGCCTTTCAGCGGGAGAGGGATGCCGCGGTCGCCTCAATGTTTGGTGTCTGGTCCTCCCTCCCGTTCATGGATGAGCGGGTCGTCCGTGCATCACGAAAATATTCTGCAGAGGAACTGGTAAAAGGCGATCTCCGAAAGATCGCTCTTCGGAGCGTTGCCGCAGAATATCTTCCGGAAGAGATCGCCTGGAAACCCAAAAAAGCCATGCAGTACGGCAGCGGCGTTTCAGCAGCGCTCACAAAAATCGCAAAGTCAGAGGGCTGCAAAGGATGCGGCGAACTGATCCAAAAACTCTACCCGGATAAAATATAAACATTATCCGCTCTATATTAATTAGAAATGGCAGATATATCGGGATTTGAATCGACCGGCTTGCTTTTTGTGATCGGATTCATCATTCTCTGTCTGATACTTGTCTTTGTGTTCTCAAAGCTGGAAAGGAAGGTGAACAAAAACCTCCCCAATACAAACCAGCAGACCCGCGTCACCGAGATGACCCGCGACGGCTCATCCGAAGGGGAAGATCTCTCGGCGTTCATTGTCGGACAGGTGTATCAGATGGAGGACGGCACTCTTGCAAAGTATGCCGGCAACGGAACATTCAACAAAATAAAACCTGAGTGACCCATTCCTTTTTTTCCGGCTACCTGGTCCTGAAGGGAGCGGTCGTATACAGTTCGGTGACGATACCGTCGTTGAACGTTCCGACCACCGAGATCGTATATCCTCCTGAACCTATATTCGGAGGAATTTTGTAGAAGATTACGGTTCCTTCTGTGTAGGTCGTTGGGAGCGTGACCGGTTCGGCCTGAATACCGTTCAGATACATCTCCAGCAAAATGAGATCCGGAATATCTTCGCCGCTTACAAGCTGCAGTTCCAGTTGGTCATCACCTGCGGGGTTGATGGTCATTCCAACGAGTTTAAAAATGAACGCACCGTTTCCGTACGTACTTATAAGAAATACAATTACAATGAGTGTCAATATCACCGATATGGCCAGAATTAGCGTTAACCCTATCAGTGTTGGTGCAGGGAGGGTTTTTCCAGAAAAATACTCCCAGAAGATATCGATGAATGACGCCACTAACTCGAAATTGGCTTTCTCGGATGATAAACATTGTTAATCAGACATATCATTTTCCAAAAAGCTCACGAAGGTATGAGCATTCCGTTCCCCTTATCATGGAAAAAAACCAACATACATCCATGAAATGTATCGTCGCCGGAGGGGCGGGATTCATCGGCTCGCATTTGGTGGATCTCCTTGTTGCAAATCATCATCAGGTCACCGTGATCGACTCGATGGTCGCCGGAAGAATGGTCAATATCGAGAAGGATCTCGCACAGATAACATTTGTCCAGGCCGACCTGCTTAAGGACGGCTGGCAGAAGCACTTCGCCGGCGCTGACAGAGTATATCACATAGCAGCTGATCCGGATGTACGCGGATCCGCACGCAAATCCTATGAGGTGTACGAAAACAATGTAACGACCACGGTCCGGGTCCTTGAAGCGATGAAGGAGCACGGGGTAACCGAGATCGTCTTCACCTCAACGTCTACCGTGTATGGCGAAGCTTCGGTAATCCCGACGCCCGAGACCTACTCGCCGATGATCCCGATCTCGATCTACGGAGCAAGCAAACTTGCCTGCGAGGCGATGATATCTTCCTACGCCGCGACCTACGGATTGAAGGCCTGGGTCTACCGGTTTGCAAATATCGTGGGTGCCCGCAGTACGCACGGGATCATCTATGACTTCGTGCAGAAACTCAGAGCTGACCCGAATGAGCTGGAGATCCTCGGCGACGGAAGACAGAGCAAATCCTATCTTGCCGTCGAAAACTGTGTGAAGGCGATGATCTTTGCACCCGAGGTATCGAGTGATACCTTCAACTTCTTCAATATCGGATCGGAAGACTGGATCAATGTGAAGCGGATCGCTGAACTGATCGTCGAGGAAATGGAACTTGAAAATGTAAAGTTCAACTTCACCGGCGGCGACAGAGGATGGGTCGGCGACGTTCCGATGATGAGACTTGGCGTTGACAAACTCAGATCACTCGGCTGGGACCCGGAGATCACGTCTGAGGAGAGTGTCCGGCGTGCGATCCGGGCAACTCTTGCAGAGTGAAGATTTCTATTTAACCATCATCCATTTTTTATTCGGGGTGCGGGGACGCGACTTCGGCGCGGAGCGTCCCTCGGTGGAGCTATCTTATTTTTTGATTCAGCAAAAGGTGTGCTTTTTTGCGAGATGGTGAATAAAAAAAAGTATTTTGACCAAAAAAGTCAGCGTCGGTTTTTACGCCGATTTCTTCTCTGCTCTCTTCTTCATATACTGCAGACCGGCAAGGATCGCCGCTCCAAGTAAAAAGAACACGATACTGAACGTCTCGATGCTCATCGGCGGTCTCGGCACGTCAAGCGTGGTCGCGCCAAGCACGATAGCATACAGCGAACCGATCAAAAGCCCGATGCTGAGATAAATCGTATGTGAACGGTATTTTTCCAGACAGTGTCTCAGGAGTTTTGCGATGAACACAAGCCCCGTGATCATCCCGAGACCGAATATGATCAGCATCGGCACATATTGGAACTGGAGATGAACGACTGCGCTCACTGCCGAGATCAGCGGGACGTAGAGTCCCAGGATCAGAAGCATCGTCGAGCCTGATATCCCGGGAAGGACCATCACTGAGATCGCGAGGACCGCAGAAATAAAAAGAAACAGCCCAAGCTCGAATGAGATCTGCGCCAGGTCAACTGAACTTTCGTGGGAGACTGGATTGAAGTACATGATCAGAGGAACGACCGCTATGCCGATCACCGTAAAGATACTGTGCAGATAATGGCTTTTTAGGGCTTCCTTCTCCTCCATCGCGACGATCGGAACGGCGCATATGGTAAGACCGATGAAAAGCGAACTTATTTCATAAATATAGGTATCAAAAAGATTTGCGAGGATCACGGCGCAGATAAGAAAAGCGGCGGCCCAGCCAATAGCAAGTTTGAACAGGAACGGAAAAGCGGCCTTTCGTCTCTCCATCGTCCCGGTAAGCATATCGTCCACCGAAGAGATGAACTTATCATAAAATCCAAGTGAAAATGCGATCGTCCCGCCGGAAACTCCCGGCACACTATCGGCGATCGCCATGCACGCCCCTTTTATTATATCCATACTTCTCTTACTAATTAGACCCGTCTTCCCTAAATAGCGTTGGTGATTTGTGTGTCGCAACCAAGTAATTTATTCTGATAACGACCCGATATATACAAGAGATTTCTATGAAATATATTCTTATTCTGGCTGACGGTGCAGCAGACGAGCCCCTTGCAGAGCTGGGGGGAAAGACCCCGCTCGAAGCGGCACATAAACCCAATATGGACCGTATCGCCCGTGAAGGCAGATGCGGCATGCTGAAAACGGTGGACGATTCCCTCTCTCCCGGTTCAGATGTGGCCAATATGTCGATCCTCGGATACGATCCGTTGAAGTATTACACCGGACGCGGAGCGATCGAGGCGCTCAGTATGGGCATCCCCTTTAACGAGGGGGAGCTCGCCTACCGCTGTAATCTGGTCACGATCGAGAATGGCAAGATGAAGGATTTTGCCGCAGGCCATATCACAAGCGCCGAGGGAGCAGAGCTGTTCGCCGCTCTCCAGGAAAATATCCACGAAGCAGGCTGGCACTCGGGCGTCTCCTACAGAAATGTAATGATGCTTCCAAACGGCAAAGGATCGGAGACGACTGCCCCCCACGACATCGTCGGTGAGGACATCAACGATTATCTCCCGAAAGGAGAGGATGCCGAGCGTCTGATGAACTTTATCGTCCGGGCTTCTGATGTGTTCGAGAACCACCCGGTAAATAAAAAGCGTATCGCTGCAGGAAAAAATCCGGCGACCACGATCTGGCCGTGGAGCGGAGGATCGAAGCCTGCGATGCCGGCGTTCACCGAAAAATATCATAAGAAGGGAGCGGTCATCTCGGCTGTCGATCTGCTGTTCGGTCTTGCGAAGTGTGCGGGAATGGAAGTCGTCACGGTTCCCGGAGCGACCGGATATCTCGACACGAACTTCCTTGGAAAAGCACAGGCGGCAGTCGACACGGCAAATGGGGATGCGGATTTCGTGTATATGCATGTCGAAGCGACGGATGAGGCAGGTCACCTTGGGAGTCTTGAAGAGAAGATCCGGGCGATCGAAAATCTGGATAAGGCGATCGGCTATATCCTCGACAACTTCAACGGCTGCATCATGCTGATGCCCGACCACCCGACACCGGTTGCGAAAAAGACCCACACAAACGACCCGGTCCCGTTCGCGATCCGCGGTCTTGGTGAACCGGACGATGTTCAGGTCTACACCGAGAAAGAGGTGCGTGAGAAGGGTTCTTATGGTCTTATCAACTCGGTCGATCTTCTGGACATGGTCTTTAAGGAGTAAACGGATGCGGGAAGAGATCACAGACTTCATCAAAGAATATGTGAAAGATGCTTCCCATCTGCGTGAACCGCTCGTCGGGTTTGCCAACTGCAGTTCGCCGATGATCCCCGAGCTGAAGAGGGTCGTGATGCCCGGGCATCTAATGCCTGAGGATATCCTCTCCGACCCAAAAATCATCATATCCTATTTTTTACCATTTCAAAAGGAAGTCTCCCTTTCGAATGTCTCCGAAAGATTTGCCTCAAAGCGCTGGGCCGAGTGTTATGTCGAGACAAATCGGCTGATCGCTTCCCTGAATGCTGCCTTGATCGAATACCTGCAGGATCACGGATTTCGGGCAGCATTTGCGGAAAACGCCGTCCATCTGGACAAACAGATCCTAATGAGCTGCTGATCACCCGTGTCGGCTCATGCGGACGATTCGGCTCGGTCGTTACCGATCTTCCCGTCCTCGCCGATATGCCGGAGACTGAGGAGCGGTGTTTGTATAAACTGAACGGCGTGTGTCTGAAGTTCGTGGACAACTGCCCGACGGGAGCGCTGAGCGAGGACCGGTTTGACCGGCGAGTCTGCTTTTCGCTGTGTCAGGAGAATGAGAAAAGATACGGGGCGAATGTCTGCGGGAAATGCGCCGTGGATATCCCGTGCGGATTTCTCTGAAGTAGGGTTGGGGCGGTTTTGGGGCGAGTTTAATTCGGGAAGAAGTTTGTTGGGTGTGGAACTATGAGAAATCCCACCGCGAATAATCGCGAATCTCCGCGAATCGCATTTTCCTTACGCTGTCTTCTTGACATCGTCGTTTCACTCCTCTGTCGCGTTCCTACGCTACGCCTGATCGGCTCCGCGTGGCCGGAACGCCAGCGTGGAAAATGCTGAAAAACCCGCGTCGCGGGTTTTTTTCAAAACACTCACTCAAGATTTTTGCAGAATTCCTCTGCCCCGTCGACATCCAGATTTAACTGAATATATGACTGATTCAACAAGTCATCTGGTAAATACTTGTCATATTTTCGTGTTTCCTTAAACACCCTACTCATTGAATTCAGTATCTCATTAAAATCAACTGAATCAAAATCAATGGATTTTAATTTATCCCGAATGTAGGATTCACCATTTGGGGAGTAGAAACCGATATCAAGGTTGTCAGTCTTGATCTTCATCCAATGTAACAGGATATCCAATGTATTTTGTACTCTTGTTCCTGCAAAAGTCTTTAGAATATTCCCATCTTCAGGTTCGATGTTAATTTCATACTGTTCAAATGCCTCCATTAAAATAGGTGTTGAGGCCTTCGCCAAGTATCTTGGAATATATCTTTGTTCGTAAATCTCCAGCATCTTCTCATGGATTTTTTTATGGATAGATTGTCCATTACCATGGAATGATAACAATTTCTTCTGTTCTGTTCTAACAACCAGAATCGTAGATGATTTTTCATTGATAGAAACAACCTTCCATCTTTTTCCTGCAAGAAGGAAAACAGACTCAACCTCGATTGCTCTTATATCACTTTTATCAAGCCTGCCAATTTCTTTTCCGTTTGCTACGATCTTCCATTCATCTGATGTAATAAAAGCAGCGTAAAACTTGTAATTTTCTACAATCTTTTCGCCATTATTACCGAGAGTCAACACCTCATCTGGTAATGAATAGATTATCCCATCTTCATTGAGTTTACGTAAAATCTTCATGAACTCCTGTTTATCAAACTGACCCTGAAATGCTTTAAGAGCAATAGCCTGGTAGATATCACTTGCCTTCTTTCCACCAGTCTGTCCCAAATATGAAAAATCTGATGAATGAAAGTAGAATAATCTTTGGCGTGGGTATTCATTGGTTCACACCAGCCTTCAAGCATCAATTCGACCATCGCAATACTTTGAATCAATGATAATCTCAACGTATCCTGTAACTGCGTGTCTGGATTGATTTTTGGCACTTCCAAAACGAATTGGAATTCTCGTGCTTCTCCCTCTTCTCGTCCACTTCTACCGAGTCTTTGTATCAGAGAAGAAACAGTAAATGGTGGGAATAAAAAGACAATGCGATTGATATTCCCAATATCTATTCCAAGTTCGAGGGTATTTGTACAAAATACCGAAATGTTTTGATGAGTTTTCAAATCTAATTCTGTTAGCTCTCTTAACTCTTTAGCTAACGAACCATGATGGATATAAAATATATTCGGATAATGCAATTTTTTGGAAAGCATTTGCATATTGTCACAATTTAGCTCAAGAGAAACTTTGGAATTTGCGAAAATAAGATTCTTATCTTTGCTGATTATATTGAATAAAGCTGAGTCGAATTCTGATGGTTGATATTCAGGCAAACCATGACTCTGCTCTTTATTTACATCATCTGATAGAGCTGATTCAACCTTTTTGTCTTCTTCATCCTTTTCGTAGAAGACTTTGATTGCACCACGTGTAATTTTATCTGTAGTTGTGTCTTCAATGATTTTCACACTATTTGGATTGTCGTGATTAAGCCAATCCTTTAAAGCATCGGGATTATTCAATGTGGCCGACAATCCAATTTTGATTGAGTGTATATCTGCTGCATCCTCTATCCTGTTTAGAAGACTTTTTAGTTGAGTTCCCTGTTCATTCTCAACAAAACTATGAATCTCATCAATAACAACATACTCAAGTTGCGAAAATAGTAGAGGTAGTTTCTCCGATTTATTCAGGAATAGAGCTTCGATTGATTCCGGCGTAATCAATAAAATACCACACAGGTTTTTCAACAGTCTTGTCTTTTTTGACTGACTGGCATCACCATGCCATTTAGTGATTGGAAACTCCAAATTTGAACACAGTTCCTCAATTCTTCTAAACTGGTCATTGATCAATGCTTTAAGTGGTGAAATATAGAGAATTTTTAGAGCGGTATTTGCACTTTCGGCAACTAGGGATATTATTGGAAGAAAGGCTGCTTCCGTTTTACCACTGGACGTTGGGGCTGATATTATCAGATCGCTGGGTGTCTGCATGAGATGAGCAATAGCCTCATCTTGAATCGGTTTGAATCGTTCCCAACCTAGTTTGAATATGATTTTCTGAATTTTGGGGTCAAGTAATTCAAATGAGGTTATCATTTATTATCTACAGTTTAAATTCAAACAACTCATCGTCTTCATTTTTACCAGGGTTAATTGTTTGAGTATCTATGAAATCACTGATACTACTATTTGGATAATTTTCAAGTTGTGTCAGGAGTCCGACAAACGCTTTATTTGACTCACGCGGCGAAAGATATGCATGGGTTCCCAGTTTATTTAATAAACTCTGTAAATACTGCTGGATTTCTAAATCCGTAACTAAATATTTACTCTTGTCACCCAACGCAAATACATTCCTGATATTGAAAAACAAAACGTACAATTCTTCCGGAAATAGATTGGAAAGCCGAATTACTGGTCCGGATAAATCTTCCATACCCTTTTTTGAATTAGGATTATCCGCAAGTCTTGTTTCAAGAGCCTCATAACTGTTCATCCCTTTGTATTTATCTTCTAAAAATGCAGGAGTCCCACTGAAAATAAAACCAATATGCTCGGTGGAACCTTGCGTTGAATCATTGATAATCGACAGAAGCACTTCGTAATTTTTATTTCTGATTTGAGACTGGAGTCTTTGTAAGACAGCAAGTTCATCAATATTGACCACGAGCCCATTATACCCAGCCAAAGTCACAAATCCAGCATACAACTTTAAATAATCGTAGATTTCTGCGTCATTAATGATAGTTCTAACACCCAGGTCGTTCCTTGCTTCGGTTTTGGTTGTGTACTCCGCCCGTAACCAGCGTAAGGCATTTGACATTTGTATATCATCCCCACGGTCATATGCAAGCAAATATTCTGTTATGACCTTGCTAAAATCATAACTGTTTACATACTTTTCCAAGGGTAATAAACGCTTATGTATATTTTCAATATTGATTTCCAGACCACTCTTGATAACTGAGGTTGCCCATTTTTCAATTATGGATTGTAATGCTCCGCCATCCGGTTTGGTTTTTGTAGAAAGATTATTGATCAATTCGCCAAAGAGTGCTCGTGCTTTCCCGTCGGACGAACTTAATACCTTAGATATAGAAATATCTGCAAATGCAACAACCAAATTTGATTCATGTGCAACAAGTTTGGAGAGGGTCAAAAAGAATGTTTTTCCACACCCATAATCACCAATAATAAACCGGGTGGTTGCTCCTCCAGAAGAAATCAATTCGAAATCTTTTAGCATTTCTGCAATTTCACGCGATCTGCCAACCTGAATGTGCTGAATGCCGATTTTTGGTACAATACCAACTTTAAGAGATCCGACGATTGCTTTCTTTTCCCTTGGTTTAATTATGGTTTCACTCATGATTCCACTCCTAATTTTACTAATTGCTCTGCAAAGTCTTTATTTATTCTGAATATGCCACATTCTTCTTCAAGTAAATATTCACCATACGTATTATCCGTCCATTCATTTGCCATCTCAACTGCATTGTTTAGCATAAGGTGATAAGGTTTGAAGATATTCTTTAGTTCTTCTGATGACCAGGTATCTTTTTGGATAAGTTGAGAGAAAAAGATTGCAGGAATCTCCGCTTCTTTTGTCTCTATAACACCTATAACTGTCTCTTCTAATTCTTCCGTTTCAATAACCACAAAATCAGCAGACTCTTCTGCAAATATCTCATGTAGAGACCTCTGAACTTTCGCAGTATCACCTAAAACAAATGCAAGTTTTGCAGGGTCAATTTTAAACTCTTGGGATTGATATGATTCCTCTGTTGGACGAGGAATAATAGAGCCAAGTTTTGGTTTTCCAGATCCGAATTGAATCGTAACAACATCTCTATCTTGTTGTAATTCATTAAGACATTTTGTTAGAGATTCACTCGGTAAAGAGAGTTGTTTGAATATTTTTTCTAACAATTTTTGTTCTTCAATAGTGATCGTATTATCTACTGCAGCTACGACAATGAGATAGGTTGAAATCAAATTTATTGATTCTGGTTCTGCAGATTTGATTATATCAGAAAAACTTGAGATATTGACATGTTTTGTGATGGAATAAAGTTCCCCGCGTTTTTCAAGTCTCTCCTTCTCCATTACACTAAGTTTGAAATTGGTCTTAATGGTTTTCTGAATTAATTTGACTTCTCCATCTTCTAAGAAATCATCTTCCAATGCTACTTTATAGCCAAGATCAAACCACAGACTTGGGATGATAAAGTTGTTATTTTTGAGATTATCTTTATGGGTGGAAGTGAACAATATCACCTTATCAGTGGATTTGTAAGCCCTCTTGACAAGATATGCACTTGGTTCAATTTTGTATCCCAATGATTCGCAACAATCAACAAGGAAATTGGATTGTCTCAACGTTAATTTTTCAGTCTCTGGAAAAGCAAAGAATTTCTGAAGTTCCCCAATTTCCATAACACGGTCATTCTGTATTTTTTCATCAAATGCTTCTTTTTTTGGATTAATACCATTGAATTTTAAATTTGATGACAAATAGGCACATTCGATATGTCGCTTTGATTTCTGGTACTGGGGATAATGATTTATATTGAACTGGTGGTACTATGAACGAGTGTGGTGAGGCATGATTATAGGCAAATGGGGTGTCAGTTTCAGTATATAGGTCTGAGAGATTCAATACTTCAATTTCTTTTTCTACATAATATACGAAGAGTTCCCGTTGTCTCTTTCCAAGGTTAAACTGATAATCAGAACAAATGAGTTTTTCAACAAGGGAGGGGAGAACTGACTGAGATGATTTGTATGCTCCCTTCGTGAGTTTGTATAAGAGATCGCTTACCGGTGTATTCCGATAATCCTTTGGGAGAGTCATGATATATTGGCTAAGGAAAGCGTTTTCATCAGGAGTGAAGTCATTGATTTTTAAAATTAAATATGATATAAAATTCCCCGAATAATTACTGAATGAGAAGTTCTCTGAATAGATATTATACAAACGAATTAGTTCGAAAAGTATTACTTTATGATCTTTTTGTTCAACTAAAGCCCGATGTTCTAACCCGTAATAGTAAATAAAAACATATCCGATATCAATTGGGTCTTTCTTACCGTTTACAAGCCATTTGATAAATGTACCTTTTTGGAGATTTGTCAGGCGGCTAAACCTCGGCCAATATCCCAATTCGTATGAATCGTTCCCGCTAAAATCAGGTTTACTGGTAAGATAGATAACAAATGGATACGAAAAATCATCAAAAGTATTTTTAGAAGTATAAATCAAGGGGTCAACAATATTGTATCCAAATAATGAAATACTCTCTCCTAATGTATGAAAAGTGATTATGATGTTGTTTGAATTGGCAGGCGACACAGGATAAGATTCGGATTGTATATGTATTGGAGTATTTTGAGTTATTACTGACTCTTTATGGACGTGTTCGGGTAAAACTGTGTTTTTATTCTCCTTATTTTTCAAGTCTTTTTTACTTAATCTGTAAATTGCATAAATAATGAAGAAGAGGATGACAATACCAAGTCCCCCTCCCGGAAGTAATACAATGAGTAAAAACGCAGCAATTATTATTAATATCCATTTAATAATTTCATTCATAAGTCATCAGGGAATGCAACAGTTTTCATTTATTATGCAAAAAATAACATCTCTCTAAGTATATAGATTACTTCACTTCAATAAAAAACTACCTTGGACTGAAATGTCGAAAATAAGAAATAACGAATAGTTATTTTTCTGAGTGAGAACAATTATGAATAATTACACCCGTCGAAACACAGAAAGAAAACCCGCGACGCGGGTTTTCCAGCATTTTTCGTTTCGCCGTCCGACCACGCGGAGCCGATCAGGCGGAGCGTAGGGACGCGACCGAAGGTCAAGAGGGCGGAACAGGAAAAATGCGATTCGCGTTTATTCGCGATTATTCGCGGTGGGATATCTTATAGTTCCAAAGAATACCATACACGAATTTAGAGTACGCCCCCGCAAAAGAGAGAAGACCTTTTCCTGAATGCAAAACCCTAGGATATCTCCACCGCAGGACGCTCCGCGCTGGATCGCAAACCTTCGGTTTGCTCAGCTCAGGTCGTCCGCTTCGCGTCCAACCCGCAGTCACTCCCCGCACCCAAAAAATAATCAAAAAATATCCATTTATCCTTATAGGAGGCGCCGGGGCGCCGACAGGATTTGCCCGAAAGACCCAACGAGCGAGAGAGAGGATCAGCAAATCCTATTCTGGGAGCAAGCCAAAGGCTTGCGGGATTCGCGCCGATTCGCGGTTGGTTTTTTCTCTTGTGTCCACACTAATGCCGTACACGAAATCGAAGCACACTCCCACAAAATAGAGATGACCTTCTCCTGGATCCAAAACCTTGGGATATCTCCACCGCGGGACGCTCCGCGCCGAAGTCGCGTCCCCGCACCCCAAGTCAAGAAATTCGTGTTAAAATTATCTCATATCTCCACAACTGACTAAATCTTCCCAAAAATCTTATGCTCCCCTTCCCTCTTCCGCTCCTGTCCCCCTTTTCGTGTATTTCGTTGATTTTCGCAAATTTCGTGTGGGGGACAGGGGAGGGAACGACAGAGGGCAACACTTGACCGAATTATTATTTTTTCGTGTTTTCGTCATCTTTTCGTGAATTTCGTGTGATGGCGGGGTGGAGACGCAGTCGACGACCTTAGCTGAGCAAGGCAAATGCCTTGTGAAAATTATACTATCCAAAGAATCCCGCTCAAATCGTTGACACATCCTGGAGATTAGGATATTTCCACCCCGAAATCAGAAAATGGTTTGAAAAATGTATTTTGAAAAGTCCAAGTTTCCCAAGGGTGTTTTACAAAACTATCGAATACTAACGATTAAAAAAAGGAAAGAGTTCAGTTCTTCTTTTCTGTGAACTCTTCGTGGTGAGCTTCCTGATATCTCTTCATCTCGAGATTGCGGAGTTCCACTCTCCGGATCTTCCCTGAGATGGTCTTCGGCAGCTCTTCCACAAACTCGATCGCTCTTGGATACTTGTAGGGGGCGGTCTTCGTCTTGACCTGGTTCTGCATCTCTTTCACGAGAGCGTCGGATCCGATATAGCCATCCTTCAGGACGACGAACGCCTTGATGATCACGCCGCGGATCGGGTCGGGGCTGCCGACGACTGCCGACTCTTTGACCGCCGGGTGTTCGATGAGTGCTGACTCGACTTCAGCCGGTGAAACGCGGTATCCTGAGGATTTGATCATATCATCGTCGCGGCCCATAAACCAGAAGTAACCGTCTTTATCGACGGTCGCCTTGTCTCCCGTGTAGTACCATCCATTGATGAATACCTTCGCAGTAGCCTTCGGGTCATTCAGATACTCGGTAAACAGACCGACCGGCGAGGGGTCGCTCGTCTTGATCGCGATCCTGCCTTCGACGCCCGGAGCGACCGGATTGCCCATGTCGTCATGGAGTTCGATCTTCCAGCCCGGGGCGGGTTTACCGATCGAACCGGGTCTGACATCCATACAGGGGAACGTTCCGATGACCGTGACGGTTTCGGTCTGCCCGTATGCCTCGTAGATCTTTTTCCCGGTCCCTTCTTCCCAGACACGGTTGACTTCAGGGTTCAGCGTCTCGCCTGCTGAGAGACAGTGACGTAGCTCGGAGAAGTCAAAGGTCTCCAGATCTGCTAAGATGAGCATACGGTAGATCGTAGGCGGCGCACAGAACGTTGTGATCTCATACTTTTCGATCAGCGGGAGAAGTTCGGTCGCATTGAACTTTCCGTGGTAGTCGTAGACAAAGACGCAGGCCCCTTCCATCCACGGTCCGTAGAACTTACCCCATGAGGATTTTCCCCAGCCCATGTCTGCAACGGTGAAGTGAAGATCGTTGTCGGTAAGATCATACCAGAATCTGCCGGTCACGATGTGGCCGAGCGGATATGCATGATTATGCAGGACCATCTTCGGGTCGGCGGTCGTTCCCGACGAGAAGAAGATGAGCATAGGGTCCGTCGCTTTCGTTCGAACACTTTTGACGATCGAGCTGAGTTTGGTGGACGCACGTGCCGGGTGTATCAGTTCCTTCTGATAGTTTATCCATCCGGGAGCATCGCCGTCGGTCAGGAATTTGACTTTGAGTGACGGGCATTCGCCTCCTATATCTTCGATCTTCCAGGTGTTCTCGGTGTTCGTGACGATCATCTTGAACCTGCCCTGGTTTATTCGGTATTTGAGATCGTGAGGGGTCAGAATGACCGGGGACGGGCAGATCACTGCGCCTATTTTTATTGCAGCAAGAGCAAAGGTCCACCATTCGGGGACACGCGGCAGGAGCAGCATTACTCTGTCGCCTTTGCCGATATTCTGCTTGAACATCATGTTCGCGATCTGGTTGGACAGATTCATCATCTGCCGGAATGTGTAGTATTTTTCCTTCCCTTCCTGGTTTTTCCAGATCATGGCGAGCTTATTTCGATCTTTTTTCGCCCATGCATCAACAACGTCGAAGCCGAAGTTGTAATACTCAGGCACGGCGATGGAGAACGTGGAGTAGGTTTCCTCGTAATCCATCATGTTATGAGGCACAAATCCCTCGGATTTATGCTCGCGCTCAGCTGAACGCTTATTGCGTCCGGCTTTGTGTGCCGTTTCGGTCATAGGTACTAGTTTGCTTTTTCTTAGGATAAATATAGAGGTGATTTCTCACGGCAGACGGAAAAAAAGTTAGAATTTTTTATAATATGTCTGATGCTGCTGCCACCCGGGATTCATCGTCCGGCGTCCCGGAGCATATTCCCAGGAGTATTTTATTGCGCCGTTGACGAACTTTTTTGCTTCGAGAACGGCGTCTCTGACCGGATAGCCGAAAGCGATGTGGGCCGCGATCGCGGACGCGTAGCAACAACCCGATCCGTGGACATCAGTGAAAGGCGCGACCTCGCCTTCGACCAGCATCATACCGTTTTTGTCGGCATAGACATCGGTCCCGAGCCGAAAGAAGGCATGCCCTCCTTTGATAACGGCAGCCTGTGCTCCCTGATCGATGAACCAGTATGCGGCCTCTTCCATCGACTCGGCGTCGGTGATAGTGATCCCGGAGATGACGGACGCCTCAGGAAGATTCGGCGTGACCACGGTGGTCATCGGAAGAAGCTCGGCAACGAGCCGTTCCTGACCTGCCAAATCAAGAAGCCGGTACTCTTTTGTTGCGAGAAGCACCGGGTCGACAACGAGGTCTCTTCCTTTTGGAATGCTTTCGGCAACAATGCCGACCGTTTCCGCATTTTTCAGCATGCCTGTTTTGTAGCAGCCGATGGGGAAGTCTTCTTCGAGTGCGTCGATCTGTTTTTTGATGAAGGCCGCAGGGATGCTCGCCGTGTCGAGCACGTGCGTGGCGTTTTGTGCGGTGAGTGCCGCGATCACGGTCATGCCCCAGACCCCGCAGGCGGCCATGGTTTTCAGGTCGACCTGGATCCCGGCCCCTGCCGACGGGTCGGAGCCTGCGATCGTGGCGGCGAAGGCCATCGTTTTTTCCAGGGAATTCATATCTGATATAGTAGAACGTCCCTTCAGAAAATACTTCTTCGAGGATTTAACCTCATGTCTTTATAGTCTGTCCCTTCACAACTATCTTGTATGGACGTGGAAGGCTTCGTTCGGCGAAGCATGCATAAGGATATTCCTGAAGAAGAAATCGAAAAACTGCTTCAGGAACGCATTCTGGATATCAAGAATATCGATGAAGGGTTCGCACGGGATTTCGCGAGGGCCGTCATCGAAGAAGTGAAGGTGACAAGCGGGCTGAAGGGCGACCTGTTCGAGTATGAACACGCCGGCGTTTCGATGGGTGAGTTCGGTGTCGGGTCCCGCGGGTCGGGCGATTTTTATGCCCACAGGAAGATCGCCCATGTGATCGGAAAGACCTCGGCACAGGTCGGGGTGGACCAGATGGATGACGGCGGGGTCGTTGAGGCGAACGGTCAGTATATCATAACAACAGTGGACGGGATGCATTCGCGTCTTTCGGATTTCCCCTTCCTTGCGGGATTCCATGCGACACGGGCAACGCTCCGTGATGTGTATGTGATGGGTGCCCGGCCGGTAGGGCTGATCTCTGACGTGCATATCGCAGACGACGGTGACGTGGCGAAGCTTTTCGACTACACGGCAGGTATCACGACGGTCTCTGACGCGTTGGGCGTGCCGCTTATCGCCGGATCGACCCTTCGTATCGGCGGGGACATGGTTATCGGCGATCGGATGACGGGATGCGTGGGCGTGGTCGGTGTCGCAAAGCACGTGACGGCCCGCAGATCCTCGGTCCCGAGAGATGTTCTCTTAATGACGAGGGGAGCAGGCGGCGGTACGATCGCGACGGCGGCGCTCTATTCCGGGAATTCGGATGTGGTCGAAGAGACGATCAATCTGCATTTCCTCAAAGCCTGTGATGTTCTGATCAACTCTGAGGTTTTCACGCATATCCATGCGATGACGGATATCACGAACGGCGGTCTTCGGGGCGATGTGTATGAGATCGCAGAAACTGCCGGGGTAACGGTCGTTGTCGAGGATGCGCCGCTCAGGGATCTTATAGCACCGAAGGTGCTCGCTTTGCTGGATAAACTGGGTATCGATTATCTTGGCGTGAGTCTGGATGCACTGCTTGTGATCGCGCCGCCTGAGTATGCGGATGAGATCATCCGGGTCGTCGGAACGGCGGATGTCCCGATGGAGAGGATCGGTTTCGTGCGTGAGGGCCCGGGCGTGTCCCGCCTGATCAAGGACGGCGTGGAAGGAGAGTTCCAGCCGAAGTTCCGTGAAGCTCCCTATACGCCGGTGAAGAAGGTCGTGGACCGGCCGGGTAGGGATTTTGAGGAGATGAAGAAGGGGATCGACCGGGCAGCAGACGCGGCACGGGCGAAGAAGGAACGGGTGTTGAAGAGACTTGTGTGAGTGATAGACTCTCTCTTTTTGTGGAAAAGAGGGACAGTCAATATTTTTTTTTGAATTGGGGTGCGGGGTTAGCCGATAGGCTCGCCCTCAGCGGAGCAAGTTTTCGAAGGAAACTTGCGACTGCGAGTTGGAGATGCACCCAGCCGATTTTTTTCATGTTTTGGTGTGTTGGTTGGACGCGAAGCGGACGACCTTTAGCTGAGCAAACCAAAGGTTTGCAATCCGGCGCGGAGCCCGACGCGGTGGAGATATCCTATTTCTGGGGGTCCATATGTTTCCAGGTAGTTCATCTGGAGTAGGATATTCATGGATTGCAGGATCCATTTTTGGGGTGCGAGGTGAGGTCGTTATTTAATCCACGTGCCCGCTGGGGGCACGACTCTAACTCTAATATACTATAACTACACGCATATAATTCTCTCCCTCCCTCCTCAACAGAAAGTTCCACATGTAAAGCTGCAAATTCCATTGGAAATATCCAAAATCTTCACCAGACCCAAAAACAAAACAAAAATCTGTGACATCGCGAACCTCCCGGGAAAATCCTGGGCACAACCCCTTCGCGAAAAAAATTATCTAAAAAATCAGCGCATCATCCACATTCAAACCAGGCTTTGCTCCGACATGTTCAACATGTTCTCTTCCCTGATTTCCCAAATTATAATATCTAACACTATCCGTATCAGGATTAATAACCTCTCCTATCTTGTACTTCATCTCCATCAGCTGGACCGAATCCACCACACACTCAAACACCGAATTCTGCACTCTGACCCCAAAATTTTTACAGATCTTTGCGACCTGACGAAGCCGGCGTCTTCCCTCCGGGGTCTCCGTATTCACATCATACGTAACCAAAACAAACATCTCTCCCTCACCTCACCACAAACGGCGGGTACCCGTCAATATCTCCCCGGAGGAACCGGGCGAGCAGCATCGCCTGAGCGTACGGCAAAAGACCGACTGGCATCCTTTCTTCCAGATACCCGTGCATGACCTCCTCCTTCTTTCTCTTCTGCCATGCCTGCAGAACGATCTTTCGTGCATCATCAGTCAGCAAAACCGCTCCATTCTCCTTCACCACAAAATCACCTGCCGTCACTACCCGATTATTGATCAGACTCAGCACAAACCGATCTCCTAGATACGGACGAAACTCCTCCATCAGATCAAGAGCCAGACTCGGTCTTCCCGGACGGACCCGATGCAGAAAATCGACCTGCGGATCAAGACCTACCGACTCCAGAGCAGACGCACAATCGGCCGCGATCAGCATATAGGAAAATGAAAGCAAAGCATTCACCCTATCCAGAGGTGGACGTCTGGACCGATTTTCAAAAGAAAACTCAGGCTCCGTTGACAAGATCCCCTCAAAGCCTCTCAGCTCATTCAGTGAACCACACGTTCCTGCTTTTATTTGTACAATACCCTCGGACAACCGTTTGAAATTCACTTCAAACTCCTTTGAAACCATATCAGGATAATCACGGGAAAATCTCTGGAGGACCGTCCGGCAGTTCATGAGTTTTCCAAGAATACAGTATGCTGCGATCTTTCCTGATGCCGTTTCATCATCCGAGACGGCATACTGACGTTTGCGAAGCAGGACATTTCCCGAAACCTTGCCGCCGACCCGTGCCATAAATTTTCCATAGGGTGAAACAAAACAGAGTCCCACATCATTTTCCGTACATAACGCCATCATCCCGGGACTTGCCCTTATAAACCCGAAACAAACGACCCCCTCCAGATTATGGATCGGGACTCTGGCAAGTTCCTGGTTTTCAACAGATACAACGATACTTTCCCCGTCTTTCGAAAGATAGGACTTTGGATTTGTCACATACAGCACATTACGCAGTTTTCTCATGAGCATACTCCTGTATTACTGAATCAAGATACTGGTCAACAGATTTTTTTCGCGAAGATATGGTTGGAACGCAAAGATCTCGGATCGAACAACTTGCACACTGCTTTTTCAGTTCAGCAGCGGGTGTGATCCCGTTTTCATACAGAGCATACATTTCCTGAATTAGAGAGACAACATGTTCCCGTAATTCTTCGTCAAAAATTACCTCTGTTCGGTGTCGGGTTTTTCCGTAATACAGATAACCGCCAGGGATCTCCGTCCCGTACATCTCTTCGAGACACATCGCCTGACAGCAGAGTTGGACTTCGTCACAGTCATCCTCCTTTTTCTTTCCTCTTTTGTATTCTATTGGAACCACGGTCCATGATCCGTCCCTATTTGCAATACGTATCCCGGATGACGACCGGTGAAATTCGACAACATCCGCGATCCCATAGATTTTCAGGTTGTGGGATACGAGCGGAATACTGCGTGAAATAAGGATATCGCCTCTTGCCTCCACAAAAAAGGGATCATCAGCATTGTCGTGCATGAGTTTTCCCGAGAAGGTAAGTGAGTTTTCCGCCCAGAGCTGTTCTACATGGATCAGTGCCCACTGACGCGGACAAAATGCAAAATGCTGGATCCCGCTTAACATGAGGCAGTTGTCCGGGTTCATTAATGGATAATATAGAGTGAAAATACTTCAAAGTATCCTGGGAATAATTATGGAATTTTATCTCGTTTCGAATTTCAGTAAGTTTTTGCAAAACTACTTCGTCAATGCAACATATAATTAGAATATCGGGACTTGATCCAATGACTGAATACTATGCACGTTGTAATGAAGACAGGACGAAATATCAAACCATTACCGATCATTTGACAAATGTATCCATCCTTGCAGGAATATATGCGCAGACTTTTACTACCCGGGAAATGGGCGAGATCTGCGGGATCTTACACGACATAGGCAAATACTCCGATGACTTTCAAAAACGCATCAGGGGAGATAACATTCAGACTGATCACTCGACTGCCGGAGCAAAAACTGCCGATCTCTTTGCAGCCGAACAACACGATCCCTACTCATCGCTTGCATATCATCTCATGTCCTACATAATTGCGGGACATCATGGAGGGCTTCCCAATCGAGGAAACGCCAACGCATCCGGTTTATTTCAACGTCTGCAGAACTCTGACCCTGAGCTATTTGCCGCATGGAAAACCGAGATGCCCCAAACGTTCCCCGACCTCTCTGAGTTTTTCGCCACACAAACCTTCATCCCGAAAGACCCATCCAAACTTGACCAGAATGAATTTGCTCTTTCGCTTTTTCTCTACACTCATTTCCTTTACTCATGTCTGATCGATGCTGACAGAACCGATGCTGCACAATGGGATGGATACGTAACGGAAGGAGCCTATCCCTCGCTGGAAGAATTCAATATCAAACTCGATGCACGCATGGCAGAATTCCAGGTAACGTCCGACCTTGACAAGATTCGAAAAGACATCCTCACATCCTGCAACAAATCAGCTCAAACAGAACCGGGGATCTTCACCCTTAACGTCCCGACAGGCGGAGGAAAAACGCTCTCCTCCTTCTCCTTTGCACTGAAACATGCCATAAAAAATAACCAGACCCGGATAATCTAAACGATCCCTTTCACTTCGATCATCGAACAAAATGCCAAAGTCTATGCTGATATTTTTGGTCGGAACAATATTATTGAACACCACTCGAACTTCGTTCTTCCGACAGGTGTAAAAGTAGAACCTGACTCTCCGGATGGAGAAAACAGGAACCTCTCTCTTGCAGCCGCAAACTGGGATGCCCCGCTGATCCTCACCACGAATGTTCAGTTTTTTGAATCGCTCTTTACCTCTCACTCTTCCAGATCCAGAAAAGTCCACAACATTGCAAACAGTGTCATAATCTTAGATGAGGTCCAGGCTCTTCCCAACGAATTTCTCCTCCCATGCATGTATGCCCTTTCGGAACTTGTCAAAAATTATAACTGCACTGTTGTTCTCTGCACAGCGACCCAGCCTGACTTCGTAGAGAATAAGGTTCTCCCAAGTGGTACATCAGTCAAGGATATTGTTCCAAATTACCAAGAGCTGGCAGATAAAATGAAGCGGGCGAAAGCGCACGACCTTGGTTATAATACAATAGACGAAATCGCTTCCTGCCTCAAATCAGAACAGCAGGTCCTTTGCATCGTCAATACCAAAAAACATGCAAAAGATCTCTACTCTCTTGTGAAAGAAGCGGGAGACACCCTGCATTTAAGCACAAACATGTGTCCGAAGCATCGAAAACAGGTCATCGAAATGATACAGGAAAAACTCAAAAACAAAGAACACTGCCGTGTCATCTCGACCCAGCTCATTGAAGCAGGAGTCGATATCGATTTCCCGGTCGTGTATCGTTCTTTGGCAGGAGTTGATTCAATAAATCAGGCTGCCGGAAGATGCAATCGTGAAGGTAAGCTTTCTTGCGGGAATGTGTACATCTTCACTCCCGAACAGAAGTATTCCGGTGCCGGATACGTGAAACAGACAGCAGAAATTTCCCACACGATCCAGACCGATGATTATCTTTCTCTGGATACAATTGCGAAATACTTCTCTAAATTATTCGATATCCGAAAAGACCAACTCGACAACAAAGGAGTATTGGGTCTTTGCCGGCAGGGAATCACAACTTCGGAAACTGCATTTCCCTTTGCCGACATTTCAGATAAATTCAAACTGATATCCGACAGCGGGTGTGCGGTGATCATTCCATTCGATGATGAAGCGAAACAACTTATCAAAAAATATTCCCCGGAAACCACCCGCAGTTTTGTTAGAAAAATCTCTCCCTACTGTGTGAACGTGAGAAAATCCGATCTTGATTATCTGTATGATGAGGACGCAGTATCATTATTGGGCGATAGTTTTGTTTTTTTGGAAAAACAGGCTGAATTCTATGCAAAAGACACTGGGATCTATATCTCTGGTAAACCGGAAATGTTTGATTATATTCTCTGATTGATGGATATGTAAGATACATTTACATGCCAATAACGTGAATTAAACAAACAATGAATAAATTTTATTTTTATTCTCTGTTTTTAAGGAGGTGATACTATCTACGGAATTACGTTACGCGTATGGGGGGATTATGCATGTTTTACCCGACCTGAAATGAAGGTCGAATGGGTAAGTTATGATGTGATGACCCCATCAGCAGCACGGGGTATCCTGGAGGCGATCCATTGGAAACCCGCCATCCGCTGGGTGATCGATGAGATCCAGGTCATGCAGCCGATCGCATTTTCCAATATCAGACGAAATGAAGTCTCCTCCATCATGAAAAATCCCGGGTCTTTGATGAAAACTGTTTCTGAAAAAGGATCTGCAGAACCCTTCTATCAAAACACCCAGAAGGACCGGCAGCAGCGGGCGACCCTGATGCTCAAAAATGTTGAGTATATTATCAAATCTCACTTTGAACTGACAAAAAAGGCAGGCAAAGATGACACAGAAGAGAAACATTACAATATATTTCTCCGACGGGCACGAAAAGGTCAGTGTCATCACCAGCCTTACTTTGGATGCAGAGAGTTTCCTGTTTCATTTGAACTGGTGGAAGAGCCGCTTTCGAAGATCCCTATTGATGAAGATCGGGATCTTGGGTGGATGCTCTACGACATTAATTTCAGCGATGATATGACGCCGAAATTTTTCCGTGCGCAGATGCATAAAGGGATCATTACGATCCCGGAATCATTTCACAAAGAGGTGAACGTATGATACTTACCGTTTTGTGTGAGTTTTATGAAAATATCGCCCGGGATCCGGAATCGGGGATGGCTCTCCCAAATTATTCGAATGTTCCTTGTTCATATGCGATCGAGTTATCCCGCGACGGGGAGTTCAAAGGCGTTATCACATTGGTTGAGAATAAACAGCGATCGATGATGACCGTCCCGGAACAAGCCGGTCGATGCGGGAAAAACCCGCCGCCTTACTTCCTCTGTGATAATGCGAAGTATATCCTTGGTGCCGAGTATGACAAAAAGGAGAAAAAACTGGTCCCGATTCCCGACCGTTTGCGCAGTGCTTATGATGCCTATCAGAAAATCATCGGTTTATCCGAGGATGTCGGGCTCAAAGCAGTGATCGCATTTCTCAAAAACAGGGTTGATGGTCTCCTTCTTGATATTCCGGCAGACCATCCGATCTATCAGAGCGGGAATATCGTGTTCCGTCTCACGGATGAAAAAAGGCTACATCCATGAACGATCCGAAGCGAAGAATGTCTGGGAGAGGTATTGTAATGCTTCTGCTTCATCAGAAGAACGAGGTCAGTGTCTGGTTACCGGACTCTCCGACCAGCCTCTTGCAAAAACGCATACCCAGCTAAAAGGAGTAGCAGACGCAAATACGACGGGATGTGTTATCGTTGGTTTCAATTTTCCCTCGGTTACCTCATATGGAAAAACCCAGAGTTATAATGCACCTGTTTCTGAAAAAGCGATGTTTGCGTATACGACCGCACTTAATTTTCTCCTCTCAAAAAATGACAGCAGGATCCAGATCGGGGATACGACCGTTGTATTCTGGACAGACAGGAAAGAAGACAGTAAGGCATTATCTCTTATCTCGGCACTTCTTGGTGCAGATGCTCCAAAGGAAGCAGATACTTCAGACCGCTTAACCGAACAACAAATTTCCGACATTCTGAAAAAAGTCAGATCAGGTCAGGCAGTGAACGACCCGGAGTTTAAGGTGAAAACGTACATCCTCGGTCTTGCTCCAAATGTTGCCCGTGCTTCTATCAGATTCTGGTATGAGGATACTCTTGAGAATTTCATTGTGAAGACTGGCGAGCATGCTGAAAATATGGACTTGGTAAAATCCGCGAAACTCAAATCGAGAATCGTGTCGATTGGGGATATTCTGAGAAGCATCACGGTGAAGTCCAGTAAAAAATGGTGGGAAAACGTTCCCTCGTCATATGAGACCGCATTGTTTCGGGCAATCATTTCCGGAGATATGTATCCGACATCAGTATATTCGGCTGTTTTGATGAGGATACGTGCCGAGGCAGGAGATGATTACGGTATTGATTATATTCGTGTCGGATATCTGAAAGCGTATCTGAGACGGTATTATCAAAAACAAAATCTGACAGAAAAAATGGAGGAGTTAACAGTGAGTTTAAATCAAAAATCAACAGATACAGCCTATTCTCTTGGAAGGCTGTTCGCTGTGATGGAGGCATTACAGCAGAAAGCAAATGGTACAGCAACTATCCGGTCACGGTATTTCGCCTCGGCTTCGGCGAACCCGAAACTGGTATTTCCAACATTGCTGAATTTATCCCAGCATCATATCGCAAAGATCGATGGACGGTATTACGACAAACAGATGGAAGCAATTTTGTCCGGTGTGACCGAATTTCCGGCAGCTTTCAATCTGGAAGATCAGGGCAAGTTTGTTCTGGGCTATTATCACCAGCGCGAATTTATCTACACAAAAAAGGAAGACAAAGAATTACAGGAGGCTTGAAGTATGGCAATTGAAAACAGATATGAATTTGTAATGTTGTTTGATGTGGAAAACGGTAACCCGAATGGTGACCCTGATGCAGGAAATATGCCCAGGATCGATCCAGAAACAAGTTACGGAATCGTGACGGATGTGTGCATCAAGAGAAAGATCCGGGATTACGTTGCTACAATTAAGGAGGAAGAACCGGGTTTCCAGATCTACGTTCGTGATGGTGCAGTTTTGAATGTTCAGCATGAGCTTGCCTACAAGAACTACGACATGAAACCCGAAGAGAAGAAACTGCCGAAAGATGAGGCAGATGCAAAAAAGATCACCGGATTCATGTGTAAAAACTTCTTTGACATCCGGACGTTTGGGGCAGTCATGACAACGAAGGTGAACTGTGGGCAGGTCAGAGGTCCGGTCCAGATCAATTTCTCCCGAAGTATAGATCCGATCGTGCCTCAGGAGATCACGATCACCCGTGTTGCAGTGACGAGTAAAGAGGATGCAGAGAAGAAGGATCATGAAATGGGAAGAAAACACATCGTGCCGTATGCCCTGTACCGTGTTGAGGGATATATTTCTGCAAATCTTGCACAGAAGGTCACTGGTTTCGATGATATGGATCTTGATCTGCTTTGGGAAGCTTTGATCAATCTGTTCGAACACGATCACTCGGCAGCACGCGGTAAGATGGTAACGAGAAAGTTATATGTGTTCAAACACGATTCAGCTCTCGGATGTGCTCCGTCTCACGTATTGTTTGATCTGATTTCTGTGAAAAGAAAGGATGCATCAAAACCGGCACGCAGTTTTGAAGATTATGCGATCAAAGTAGATACAGATAAAGTTCCAAAATCTGTAGAACTGATCGAGAAACTCTAAGCCGGAAAATTATCCCGGCATTTTCTTCTTTCGTTGAGGTCATGTCCTTACGGGCACGTGGATTAAAATTATACCGCCAGACATGCCGGGGTCAATACTCGCGTCGTGCCCCCGTGGGCACGTGGATTGAAATATATCATGGCTGCCTGCGTCTATCCTGGCTATGGTCGTGCCCCCCGTGGGCACTCCAATCATTTTTATATCTTGTATCTCAACTCAAACCTTACACGAAATCGATGAACATCCCAAAATTTTGATACCTTCCTCTTTTCCAGAATCCAATATTTAGGATATCTCCACCGCGTCGGGCTCCGCGCAGGAGTCGCCCTCCCGCACCCCACAAATAACTAAAGACGAATCTTTTTTTCCTCATAGGAGCCGCTGGAGCGGCGACAGGATTTGCCCGAACGGTCCCGATGAAGGGATGAACCGGCGGGGCGATAAGACCCACCGTGTTCAAGTGAGGGATAGCAAATCCGATTCTGCTCGCCCGAAGGGCGGATTCGCGCCGATTTGCGGTTTCTTTTTCTCACGCGTCCACACTCATCCGCCCCTGTCCCCCTTTTCGTGCATTTCGTTGATTTGCGGGTTGGACGCTGAAAGCGGACGACCTCAGCGGAGCAAATCTTTGATTTGCGTTTTGGTGGGTTTCGTGTGGGCGGGGTGAGTCGTCAGGCTCGCCCTTAGCCGAGCAAACCGATGGTTTGCGTAGGGGACGGGGGAGGGTACGATTTGCATCAACATAATAACCAATCTTTCTCATTTTCGTGTTTTCGTTTTCGTTTTCATTTTCGTGAATTTCGTGTGATGGTGGGGTGGAGACGCAGTCGACGACCTTAGCTGAGCAAGGCAAATGCCTTGTGAGAATTGTACCACCCAAAGAATCCCATACACTAAAATCGAAAAGCAAACTAAAACACGAAATGGATCGGCCGAGGGCGAGCCTATCGGCTCACCCCGCACCCCAAAATCAGATAAGAGATTGGTGAGATCATTTGACAATAGTGTTTTCGTATGGAAACTGCCGCTTGCGGGTAAATGAATTCCAATCTTCTGGAAACAAAACCTGATTACCGATTCCTCCCAATACTATTGTATGGATCCGATACCTCAGGCATCATACAATCATCGCCTCACCATGAAAGAAGAGGACTACCTCGAAGCGATCCTCAACGTCTCCCTCACGAAAGGATACGCAAAAAGCCGTGATGTCGCGGCTGAACTGGATGTAGGATCTTCATCCGTCGGGGAAATGTTTGCGAAACTGGATAAAAAAAGGTCTGGTCGTGTATCGGAAATACGAAGGCATCACTCTCACCGAACCGGGAAGGATCATCGGAGAGCAGGTCAAGTTCCGTCACGATGTCCTGGTCGAATTCCTGGAGATGATCGGGGTACCTGGGAACATTGCGGATAAAGACGCCTGCTTCATGGAACATGAACTCAGCACCGTGACGATCCAGAAGATCCGGGAGTTCGTCGCCGCAAAAAACAGAAATAAGATTTTTTTATCTTTGCTTATTCTTACACGAACTGCAGTTTTTACATGCTTTCGCTCCGCAACTGCAGGCTCCCCCCCGCAGATTCTTTTTCACTGCCCAAAGGAACAGAAGAACGATACCTGCAGCAATAAAAAGAAAGAGGATCGTCCAGAATGCTTCAGGCAAAACCAAGAAGAACACCCCCTGATACACGATGAAGGAAACGATCCAGGCGATCGCACACATACCAAATGCTGAAAGCCCGGTCATCTTCCATGAGCGGGTCTCCTGCTTGATCGTGAACATCGCCGCAAGACAGGGCATGTAGAGCAGGATGAACACCATGAACGAGTATGCCGAAAGCGGCGTGAACACATGCATCAGCACATCGCCAAGTCCCTCCTCGCCTACACCGTACAGCGTGCCGAATGCCCCGACCACGACCTCCTTTGCAAGAAGACCCATCAGGATCGCCACGGCCGCCACGGCAAAACCGAATCCGAGCGGTGCAAAGATCGGCGCGATCGTTGACCCGGCAATACCAATCAGCGAATCCGACGAGGCATACTCAACGCCGAACGGAAGCGAGGCAAGCAGCCACATCATCAGCACTGCCGGAAAGATGATGATCCCTGCTGTTCGCAGAAACTCCCAGGAACGCTCACCTGCATGGATCAGCACACCCTTGATCGTCGGGATCCGATAGGGCGGCATCTCAAGGATAAATGCCGACGATTCGCCTTTGAACAACGTCTTTCTCAATAAAAGCCCTACGATCAGCGCCACCAGAATGCCCAGCAGATACAGGGAAAACATCACCAGTCCCTGGACCTCGGCTACGAAGAAGATACCGACAAGCAGCAGATACACCGGCAGTCTTGCCCCGCAGGACATGAACGGCGTGATCAGGATCGTCAGAAACCTTTCGCGTTGTGTCTCCAGGGTCCGGGTCGCCATGATTGCCGGCACACTGCATCCAAATCCGAGGATCATCGGGATGAAGGATTTTCCGTGTAGACCAAGCCTGTGCATGATCTTGTCCATGATCACGGCAACTCTTGCGAGATAACCGGAGTCCTCGAGGATCGCGAGGAGCAGGAACAGCAGGAAGATCACGACCGAACCGACACCGCCGATGATACCGTCACATATCAGAGATGCGACCCAGTCGGGAGCGGTGACTCCGGCAAGACCTGCCGAAGCAAACCCGGCGAGCAGCCCGAAGCCTTCACCGATCAGATCCATGACCGGAGCGCCGACGGTGAACACGATCTGGAAGATCAGATACATCACGGCAAGAAAGATCGGGAACCCGAACCATTTACTGGTCACGATCTTGTCGATCCTCTCTGACTGATTTTTGCCGCCCGCTTTCATATGATCTACGGATCCGTGGAGAATGCCGGCAATGAAACCGTACCGCTGATCTGCAAAGATCTCTCCCGGCTGAACGCCGTAGATGCCGGCGAGATGGGTCCTGATAGTTTCGATCGCGGCATCCGGCGAGCCGTGGATGAGAGCCTGGATCACGGACCAACGTGACCCGGTGATCGCGGTCACTTCACGAATATGTTACTCGAGTTCGTGATCATGCCGGATACTCTTCTCCGAAGGGGTAGGCCGTGCAAGGATCGCTCTTATGAGATCGTCCTTTCCTGTCTCATCGATCGCTTCGATCTGTACGACCGGGATGCCGAGCAGCTCGCTGAGGATTTTGGTGTTGATGATGATCCCCTCTGCATCTGCATACCTGTTCATATTCAGCACAAGGACGAGCGGCACGCCGAGTTCGATCAGCTGAAGGGTGACATACAGATTCCTCTCCAGATGTGCGGCATCCACGATATTGACGACGACATCAGGCTTTTCATTTAACAGATAGTTGACCGCGATCTCTTCTTCGAGAGATCTCCCGCTCAGACAGAAGGTCCCGGGCAGGTCGATGATCTCGAGCGTTGTGCCGTCATAGATGATTTTCCCTTCTTTTCTTTCGACCGTGACGGTCTTACCCGGCCAGTTTCCTACATGGTGATGCATCCCGGTGAGATTATTGAAGAGGGTCGTCTTCCCGCAGTTCGGGTTCCCGGCTAACGCTATTGTTATCTTTTTCATGCGGCAACAACACGGATATAGGCAGCATCATCTTTTCGTATGGCAAGCTGACATCCTCTGACCAATACCATCATCGGGTCGCCGAGCGGAGCGAGACCGGTCACCCGCACACTGCATCCCCGGGTGAGTCCGAGTTCGAGTAATTTGCTCTGAAAGCCGGATTTTGTTCCATCAGTAAATCCAAGGATTGATGCGGATCTTCCAGTCGGAATATCACATAATCGTACTGATTCGTTCTGCATACAAACTACTCTCTTCTTCGGCACGTATATCCGGGAGCCGAAGGAGTTTTGGACACTTCCAACCCGCCGTAAAAATTACGGGATATTGGGACAGAAACCGGAATTATGCGCGGGATCGAAGCCCGCAGTCACAAATCAAAGATTTGACTCGCAAGTTTCCTTCGAAAACTTGCTCTGCTGAGGCCGCCCCTACGGGTCAGCCCGCCTCAGCTAAGGTCGTCCGCTTTCAGCGTCCAACCCGCCTCCGAAGGAGTTTATATCTCCAGGAATCAACCTAGTACCACCCTTCATGACCGCGATCATTTTAGACCCGTTCCGTCAGAAACTGCTCCTCATAGCCGTAGGCATCGCGGTCTTCATGGACGCGCTCGACGGCTCGGTCGTCAACATCGCCCTCCCGGTGATCGCCGCAGAGTTCGGGGCCGATACCGGCACGATCTCCTGGGTCAGCGTCGCCTATCTTCTGACGCTCGCCGGTCTCATTCTCATCTTTGGAAAACTCGCCGACCGCGGGTACGTAAAGATCCTCTTCATCGCGGGCTTCATTCTGTTCACACTCGGATCGATCGTTTGCGGGTTGTCACCTGACCTCACGCTCCTCATCATCTCACGGATCTTCCAGGGCATCGGGGCCTCGATGATCGCAGCCTCCACGCCGATGATCTGCATCAAGTATCTCCCGTCAAAAATGCTCGGGGTCTCGATGGGTGTTCTCACCGCCGCAAGTTCCATCGGGTTTGCGATCGGTCCGGCGATCGGCGGGGTCATCACCCATTTCCTCTCCTGGCACTGGATCTTCTTCATCAACATCCCGATTGGGATATTTGCCGTCCTGTTTGCCCTCAAAATAATCCCGCGTGCTACGGTCCCGGAGCGTTCCCCCTTCGATTTCACCGGCGCGGCCGCTCTGTTCTGTCTGATGGTCTCAGGCGTGTTTGCCCTGGAACGCCTGCCTCATCTGAGTCTCTTCGACCCGCTGATCATCGGTGCACTCTGCGTATCTCTCGTCTCACTCGTCCTCTTCTGTGCAGCTGAACTGAGAAGCAGTCATCCGATCCTCAATATCCGGGTCTTCAAAAAGCGGCCGCTGACATTCGTGGTAGCCGCGTTTCTGATCGCTCAGCTCACCAGTGCCGGCTATTTCTATCTTCTGCCGTTTTATTTATCGGCCGGGATGAACTTCGACCCGGCAGCGAGCGGTCTCCTTCTCTTCATCCCCGCGGCGGTCACTGCTCTCCTTAGTATCCCCCTTGGTCACTGGTCGGATCTGACCGGAAGACGCGGGTTTGTTATCGCCGCGTTCGGTGTCCTCTCAGTGACGAACCTGATCTATGCGTTCATCGTCCCCGAATGGGGGCTGATCCCCTTGGTCGGCAGTCTGGTCCTGATGGGGATGGTCTGGGGTATCGGCGGGGGGGCGGCGTCCAGCCGGATCGTCGAGCAGATGCCGAAAGGTGAGGAGGGAACGGGTTCATCACTGATGATCACGACCCTCTACTTCGGCTGTGTGGTCGGGATCGCGCTGTATGCCGCGGTTTTCACCGCTATGACATCTGCGGCGGGCAGTGTCGTTTCATTTGCCGATCTGGATTACTCAGCGTTCATGTACGGATTCCATATCACGAATGCAGTCGGTATCCTCATCGGAGCCGCGGCGCTGATCCTCTCGGCAGTCGTGAAAGATCCGGCACGGGACAAATAGAAAAACAGCAGTTTTCCAGCCGGCAAAACCGCAACTTAATAAAGTGATGACAGCCAATATTAGTGGAGCAAGGGGCCGTAGGGTAGCCTGGAATCCTAGGAGACTGGGGGTCTTCTGACTCGCGTTCAAATCGCGACGGCCCCATACCTGTTTTGGAGATTTTTTTATGAAGTTAGCACCTGAATGCAGGACTTGTCTGCTGACAAAAGTCCGTTCACAATCACAGATCGTAACGAATGACGAGGAGGTTTTGGCCAGGGTCGATGCCGCATGCACGGAAGTGTATGACCGGTTTGCAGAACTCGATCCGGGAATAACGATCGCCGCGTGTGAGGTACACAAAACCTGTTATGCCGCAATCGGTTCAGACGATTCGTATATTGCTATGAAGAAAGAGGACAATGCCGCTGCGATGCGGGTCGCCTCGGCAGTTCGTCCGAAACTGCACACCCTTCACGACTACATGACCGCCGCGATCATCGGGAACACCATCGATTACGGTGTGACCGGGCACGAGGTCTCGGCAGATCTGGTCGCATTCTTCGACCATATGCTTGCAGAGGGTCTTGCACTTGACGACTCGGAAGAGTTCTTCAAACTGGCTGACCGGGTGGTCTACTTCACCGACAACTGCGGCGAGATCATCTTTGACAAATTATTCTGCGAAGCGCTGCGAAAAAACGGATCACACATGACCATTGTCGTAAAGGAAAAACCGATGCTCAACGATGTGACGGTACAAGAGGCGGCAGAGATCCGACTCGAAGAAGCGGTGGACGCGGTGTATCACTCGAGCGGCGGGGTGCAGCTTGGAGCACACCCGGAATACTTCCCACAGGAAGTCATCGACGCTGTCGATCACGCAACGCTGATCATAGCAAAGGGTCTTGCAAACTATGAGAGCCTGACCGAGTATTCGATCCGGCCGCCGATCGCCTATCTGCTGATGGTAAAATGCGGCGCGGTCGGTAGGGACGTCGGCGCAAAAAAAGGTGATATGATCGCTGTTCTCCGACGTCAGTAGATCTCCTGCACACGACCGACCGACCCGTCGGCGAGCCTGACCTTGATCCCGTGAGGATGATTTGGGGAATTTGTCAGAATATCTGCGACCCGCCCAAACGTCAAAGCTCCCGTTCCCTGATCTTTTTTAAGAATTATCGCCACCGCATCCCCTGGATGAATATTACTGCGCAGATTTCCGTCTTTCATGATCCTGAATACTGGTTGGACGCCGGAGATAAAAAGTACCGTCTGTGCCTCCCTGGAGATGGAGTGCCTCACCAAATCTGATCCATGATGTGAATAGGAGGTTTTTTCGGGATAATTCCAGGATATTTTGAAGGAAACCTCCCTGACAAAACATTACCCCATCCAAACAATATTAATAGAAGAACCCCTAATTCATGGTTAAAGGAGTTGTTATCAACATGGCCTCGAATAAATCAAAAAACGACAAAAAGGCGAGTAAGGAAGTTTCCAAGAAACTCGTGAAGAGAACTAAAATTGCAAAGAAGACGTTAAAGCAGCTCAAGAAGGAAAAGAAGGGCGCCGAGAGTCTGCTCAACTACTGCAAATCTATGGGCAACTATTTTGCCGAACAGGCAGCGTTGGAAAAGATGCTGGATGGTTCACTCGATCCACAGGCAGGCGAAACGATATGTGAAAACAGAGATAAGTTTCTCAAAGGCTTCCATGAATCCGAAGAGTATGTAAACGCTCTTACCGTTTACCGCAACAAATTTGATCCGGAAAACGTCATCTCACCCGTGGAGAACCCCGAGGGCCAGACTGGAGAGGCACTCCCGGAAGACAAGCCTGAAATCGCAGAATACTGATTTCGGAACATATTTCCCACCTTTTTTTCACTTCCCTGCAGAGTTCCGCAAAACTGGTGAAACCGCAAACCGGGTCACAGGTGGCTTTGGATGATGCGGATGTTTTTATTTTATTCAAAAATACTGTCGTCAGAATGTGCGCGCAACTTCGACAAACGTTGAAATCGCTTCCAGACGATACCTGAACAAATGACTCAAACCACAGAGTATATATCAAATCTACATGATAAATAATGTATAATTCGGATTCGCGGGAAATGTTCCTGCGAACGAGATACCTACAGGAGTACCGACATGTCAGTCAAAGCTACCAAAATGCTCTCTGAAGCAGATGGATATGACCTTCTGCGTCAGTTTAATGTACCTGCTCCGGCCTTTGAGGTCGTCCAGACACCGGACGATGCTGCAAAAGCCGCAACAAAAATCGGTTATCCCGTAGTAATGAAGATCGTTTCCCCCCAGATCATCCACAAAAGCGATGCGGGCGGAGTGATCGTCGGGATCAAGACGGATGCTGAAGCAAAAGAAGCATTCAATAAAATCGTAAAATCTGCTAAAGCTTATGAAGCCTCTGCAGAGATCAAAGGGGTCATCGTCGAAGAGATGGCAAAACCCAGTCTCGAGCTGATCATCGGTGGAAAGATCGACCCGGCATTCGGTCGTGTCCTCACCTTCGGTCTTGGTGGCACATTGGTCGAGTTCTATAAAGATGTCGGGATCCGGCTCTTACCCTGCGACGATGATGATATCAGAACTCTGATCCACCAGATCAAAGCATATACCCTCATCAGAGGATACCGCGGTCAGGCCCCTCTTGACGAGGAGTTCCTGTTCCAGACGTTAAAGAACGCCTGTGCATTCTTTGAGAAGAACGATACCGTTGTCGAATTCGATATCAATCCTCTCCGACTCTACGAGAAAGGCGGCTGCGCAGTCGATGCACGCGTCATCGTCCAGGACGAACCGGTCGAAATGCCGCCGCATTATGATGCGGCAAAGATCGTTCCGCTTGACTACTACAAGCCAAGAAGCGTGGCGGTCATCGGGGCATCCGATGATCCGACCAAAATGGGATACGCGGTGTTCCGTAATATTCTCCAGTTCCCGGGCAAAGTCTATCCGGTGAACAACAAACGCGACGAGATCCAGGGCATCAAATGCTACCCGACCCTCTCAGATATCCCCGGCCACGTGGATATGGTCGTTATCACCGTTCCGGCTCAACTTGTTCCGGGAATCATGAGCGAGTGCGGTCAAAAAGGCGTGAAGATGGCGATCGTTATCACCGCAGGATTCAAAGAGATGGACGAGGACGGACGTGCACTTGAGATCCGCATGGTCGAGATCGCGAAGAACTACGGTATCCGGATCGTCGGTCCGAACTGTCTTGGTCTGATCCTTCCGCCCTATAAACTTGATACGACCTATGTGTCCACCTCGCCTCTGCCGGGCGACATCGCGTTCATCTCCCAGTCGGGAGCGATCGTCAACGCAGTCGTGGGTATTTCACTCTCTGAAGGCTCCGAGATGGGATACTCCGAGGTCGTTTCGGTCGGAAACCAGTGTGATCTGGACTTCCTTGACTACATGAGTTACGCAGCCCGTGACCCGCACACCAAATCGATCATCCTCTACGTTGAGGAGATCAAAAACGGTGTGGCATTCATGGAGATGGCAAAGCAGATCACCCAGACAAAACCGATCGTGGCCATCAAGGCAGGCTCTTCGAAGAGAGGTCAGGCCGCAGCCGCTTCCCATACCGGTTCTCTTTCCGGCTCGTTCGAGGTCTACATGGAGGCGTTCAGAAAGTGCGGTGTTGTTCCGGTAAAGACGCTTCCGGGAGCATTCCAGGTCGCAAAGGCCCTTCGTGATCTGAAAAAGCCGCTCACCGGCCGCCGTGCGGTCGTGATCACCAATGCCGGCGGATTTGCCGTTCTCTCCAATGATTACGCCGAGACCTGGGGTATCGAGATCGTTGATCTGCCGAAACACATCATCGATGAGCTGAACACCTTCCTCCCGCCGTTCTGGAACAAGAACAACCCGATCGACCTTCTGGGTGATGCCACCGAGGCACGGTTCAGAGGAGTTTTCGATGTTCTGTGCAAAAATGCGGATCTCTGGGATATCGCGATCCTCGTCAACTTCCCGAACAAAGTTCTGGCACCCGACCGGGTTGCCCATATCCTGATCGACAATGCGAAACGCACCGATAATCTCCTTGTCGGGACCTTTGTCGGTGGAGACTGCCTGAAGCCGGGTGTTGATCTCTTAAAGAAGAACAACATCCTGGTCTTTGAGGAGCTGGAGTTCACCTACCGTGCACTCGGGCACCTGAGCTGGACCGCTGAACGCTGAATTGCGGTCGGCACACCTCTCTTTTTTTTCTTTTTTACCAGACTTTGAAATTTTGGTCAAAATACTTTTTGAAAATAGGAGTTACGTGGTGTTTGTGTTGATTCATATCGGGAAGGAGTTGATCGGGTGTGGAAGCATGAGATATTCCACCGCGAATAATCGCGAATCTCCGCGAATCGCATTTTCTTTACGCTGTCTTCTTGTCCTCGTCGTTTTACTCCTCGGCCGCGTTCCTACGCTGCGCCTGATCGGCTCTGTGTGGTCGGAACGCCAGCGTAGAAAATGCTGGAAAACCCGCGTCGCGGGTTTTCTCCGGAAAAAATAAAGATATGATTTGTTATTACAAGGATTTGAGATTCTTTAAAGAAAACCCGCGACGCGGGTTTTCCAGCATTTTTCGTTTCGCCGTCCCGACCACGCGGAGCCGATTAGGCGCAGCGTAGGGACGCGACCGAAGGTCAAGAGGGCGGAACAGGAAAAATGCGATTCGCGTTTATTCGCGATTATTCGCGGTGGAATATCTCATGCTTCCACACCCGATCAACTCCTTCCTGATATGAATCAAGAACCACAAAAAAAGTTAGCTGAAAATCGCCAAAAAATCCACAGACAAATTTGACAGTTTGGTGCAAACTCCCTCTCAAAATGCATATTTCTCAGAAAATACCTTCAATGACTAAAAATCCAAACTCAAATTGATGAAATGGGAAAATCCCGAATATCAAACTGTCAAATTCAGGCTGCAGAGAAAGCATATTCACAAAAGTCAATAATCAGTGATCGGCGAAACGTTCGCGTGAAAAAAAAGAAGTTACTCTTTTGACTCTTCAGTCAGAGAGTTTGGCTTTTTCTTTGGATGAAGATACATACCGGTGTAAGTTGTATCGAGTGCCTCTTTAGAGTTCTTCTTCGTAAGCAGACTGACTATGATCATCGCGGCGATCGAACAAGCCAGTGAGTAGATCGAGAAGTGCATCGGCAGTTTCTCCACGAAGTTGTAGTAAGCTCCGAATGCGAGACAGCTGATCAGACCGATCAGCATACTGGCGATTGCGCCTGCTGCGGTCGCCCTTCTCCAGTAGAGGCCGGCGATCATTGGGACGGTAAATGCACTCAGCATCAGACCGATACCGAGCCAGATCAGGAATGCCAGCATCTCCGGCGGGTTTATCGCAAGGATCAGCGAGATGACTGCCGCGAGAAGAACACAGATCTGACTCACGAGCACCACCTGACGCTCGTTTGCTTTCGGCCGGAGCATAGTTTTGAAGATATCCCATGAGAAGGTCGTTCCGACCGTCAGCATCAGCCGATCGGTCGTCGACATGACTGCCGAAAGAACGATCACCGCAAAAAGCCCGGTGATCAGGATGCTTGGACTTGACGCCTGGATACCATACATAAGTGCAAAGTCTGCGACCCTTCCTCCCTCCGGCACAATGCCTGAGAGGAGTCCGTCTGCCTGCATGGATCTGACAGCCATACCGCAGATCTTTATAAGAAGCATGATCACAAGGTAGATCGAGAATGCGACAAGCGGTGCCCACTTGAAGTACGATGTCTTTTTTGCAGCAAATACATTCGAAAGAACGTGCGGCGCACAGGCAAGACCCACGATCAGCAGTACGCCAAACGAGAACAGATACTCAGGCGTACAGTAGGCGTATGCCGCAGTACTTCCCGACGGGAACCAGGGCATTACCAGGTTCGGATCGATCGTTGCAAGCACGGTGTTGATATGCTCGAGACCGCCTGCATAGGTCAGGATGAACGGAGCTACGAGGATCACGCCGAAGATAAGGATCAGACCCTGAATGAGTCCCGTCCATGAGACGGCATACAGACCGCCAATCACTGTATATGCGGTGATGATCACTCCTGCGATCAAAAGAGCCTGCCAGTGTTCAATACCAAACGCCCATATCAGAACGATACTTATAGCGGTGTACTGCCCGACGAGATATACCAGTGAAACAGCAATACTTGCAAGAGCAGAGAGGGCACGAAGCTCCCTCGTATTTTCATATCTGAGTGAAAAGTAATCCACAACGGTCATGCACCCTTTTTCTCTTCCGATCCTATTGAGTTTCGATCCAAAGAAGATGATACAAAATGATGCCGACAGCGGAACGAAGATCTGTTCCCAGATGCCCGGCCAGCCTGATGCAAAACCAAACCCGCTGGTCCCGACAAGGGTCATACCGCTGCAGATCGAACAGACGATGAGGAGGGTAAACAGCCAGAACCCGAGACTTCTGCCCGCAAGCATGTAGTCTTCGGTATTTTTGATTTTCTTTGAAGCCCATACACCAATACCAAGCAGAACTACAAAGTAAACAGCGATGAGAGCTATCGTGATAATTGTGCTTCCTTCAGCAAGTGCCATCTCAGTCTTCATTTTCCTTAGGGAATGTAATACCCCAGATCAGTAGGAGGATGATACATAAAATGATGGCTCCGCCCACAGCAAAAACTGTAATATCGGGTAATCCTAATATCATATCAACAGTATGCTACCTGTTGACATATAACACGGACGGTATCGTGCCGGTCGATCACTGGGAGAATAGCGAAAAATAATACAAAAAGCACCTTTCCTGCAGGGTTTCAGGACAGGGCACTAAAATCACGCAAGACCGCGCAAAAAAAGAACGTTACAAAAGTTCCCGGTCTGACGGGACCTCGTAATGTTCGAGAACACTCTTTTTCAGATCGATGACCGCCTTATCGAGAGGGACAACGAATATGAACTTCGGCACATCGGCAAATCCGTGCATACCGAAGACGACGTAGAACGGATCTCCCTCTGATTTTGCATAGGCAAGATATTTGTCGTAGATATCCTGTGTCGTCCACGGCAGATACGCCTCGCCGTCTTCACCGACAAACATCCTGCTCCGGTAACAGGTGACCAGATCGAAGCGGACCTCATCAGAATTTCTCAGAGCAAGCAGATCAGGTTCACCCAACTCCCGCTCCTCGCGGCCGGTCGCCGCCCAGCCGCTGCCCAGCCGTTTGATCACATGATCACGGAACGCCAGAGCTACGAGCGGATTTCCGTCATCGGGCTCTGTATCTTTATCCGGATACCAGACGCCGAGTGCACGTTCAATGTTGCCTAAAAGTCCCATACTATCAAATCAGTTTATGTGCACGTAGTGCTCTACACATTCGATGAACTGGGTCTCGTCACCAAGCATTTTTTTGGAAAGACCCGTGTCGTTATATTCTCTCAGTTTTGCTGCCTGTGCTTCGATGACTCCCGGGGGGAATATGTCGTCTCTCTCAAACATTTTCCGTTTTGCAATGAGAGAATCAGCTGATTCTGCACAGCTTGTAGGCAGCTGACGCAGCGTCTTAAGGAGCGGCGTGCACCCCTCATTGGAAATGTTTCCGGATATGTAGAGTTCGTCTGCTTTAGTGAGGGCACCGTTCATACCAAGACCGTGGATCGCTCCGCAGATCAGGCAGGCGACCGTTTCGTAGATATTGGCCGAACCGTCGGCAACACGGTATTCGAAGGTCTGCCTGGCGTCTTTTTCGGATCTTCTCTTGAGACCGAAGTTTGCTTCTGCAGCCATATCAGCAGATCCCGTCCAGCCGAGCGGCACACGGATGAGAGCCGACCGGTTGCTGTCTCCCCAGAAGATGTAGGTGGGTACATTCTGCTTGGGAGCAAGTCTGAGATATGAGGTGGGGATAGTGTTCCCGAATGCGGTCACTGCCTCGCTGACATCCAGGATACCGACCATCATCCTCTTTGCCGTGTCGGATAGCACGCCCTCTTTGATCAGCACGTTTTTTCCGTTTTTCTCTGCGAGGATGTGGATGTGGAGACCGGAACCTGCTTTGTTGAGGGCGATCTTCGGAGCGAAGGAGACTTCAACACCGTACTGGACACTGAGCATACGAAGGATCCATTTTGCAATGATGATCTGTTCGACGGCGAAGATCGGGTCGGTCGGCAGAAACTCGATCTCATGCTGCTCGTAATAGTAGCCATCTTTAGTGAAGGAGCCGACTTCGGCGTGTCCGTATTTGATCTTACCGCCGGCGCGGGAGATCATGAGCATGGCTTTGGTCCGCATCTCACAAAACCTGCAGAACGGGCCAGATTCATGATAGCCTGTCCTGTTGCTTATGTGATAGAACGTATCCTCTTTGGAGATGACATAGTATTCAAGTTCACCAAGACATTTGAACTCCATGCCGGTGTGTTTTTTGAATGATGATTCTGCCTGGCGAAGAATCTGTTCCGGAGAAGAGGCAAGCGGATGTCCGGTACTGCCGTAGTAGGAACAAAGGATGTTTAAGGTCGGGACCGAGGCGAAGGGATCCATGAAAGCTGTGCCGTATCTTGGAACGACATAAAGGTCGGAACTTGTTGCTTCAATGAAAGGGAAGAGTTTGCTGCCGTCAACACGCTCGCCGTCGGAGAGGATGGTGTCGAGATACTCCTTTGACGAGACGGCAAAATTCAGGGTCTTGAGTTTCCCGTCACCGGCAGCGTAGCGGAAGTTGACCATTTCAACATGGTTTTCTTCACAGAAACGGAGGATATCGTCTTTTGTGAAATACTCAGGACTTTTTTTCAGAAACTGTAATAAGTCGTTTGGGTTCATCAGGACCTCCGCATCGTTCATAATACTATATTATGTGTTTTTTTGGTAATTAAGGCGGCTGGGTTATCTGCCGCAAAATGCGATCACCAGGTCAGTCTTGACGGATCCGATAGGAAACCTGCGTCCCCCCCAGAGAGAGGATGTGCTCAGATGCGATAGAATTTAAATCACGAACTCTAAACGTATCTATACTATATGCAAGAAGAGATAAAATCCCCCAATACCGGTCGAACCCGCGAATCAAACATCTCCCCAAATGCCCTCGACTTTGGGGACCTTAATGACCAATACGCCAAGTTACACGAAGAAGCGATCTTCCTGAAAAAAGAGAACGATTCTCTCCATAAAATAATCAAGACCACGAAAACCGAGAACGAGTCGCTCAGGCTGGAAAACAACAAGATCCGGATGGACAATGCCCAGCTCAAAAAGGAGAATGCGCAGCTGAAGCGTCTGCCGCTGTTTGTTGCGGTCGTCATAGAGAAACTCGGAGATCATGAACTCTATCTGCGTCAGCTCGGCAATAATCAGGAGTATGTGACCCAGGCAAACCCTGTGATCTATGCCGAAGTGAAGGCAGGAACCAAAGTGGCGGTCAACAATACCCTTTCGGTCGTGAAGATCCTTGGAAACACCATCGATGAGCGCGTTCGCGTGATGGAGCTTGAGGAGAAGCCGACGATCACGTTCGCCGACATCGGCGGCCTGAAGTCCGAGATCACCGAGGTGCGCGAAGCGGTCGAGTATCCACTCACAAGACCCGAGTCCTTCGAGAAGTTCGGGGTCGTCCCGCCGAAAGGTGTGCTTCTGTTCGGTCCGCCCGGTACCGGCAAGACGCTGATCGCAAAAGCGGTCGCGAACAATGCCGGCGTCCCGTTCCTGAGAATGGCAGGGAGCTTGTGCACAAGTACATCGGTGAAGGCGCCCAGCTGGTCCGCGATCTCTTTGAGATGGCACGTGATCTTGCAGTGAAGAACAACGGTGTTGTGGTCTTCATCGACGAGATCGACGCGGTCGGCAGCATGCGTACGAATGACGGCACGTCCGGCTCTGCCGAGGTCCAGAGGACCCTGATGCAGCTTCTCGCCGAGATGGACGGGTTCAACAACCGCGGGAACATCCGTATCATGGCGGCGACAAACCGCCCCGATATGCTGGATGCAGCACTGCTCCGTCCCGGAAGGTTTGACCGCCTGATCAAGATCCCCGCACCCGACAGCGAAGCGAGGATGCAGATCTTCAAGGTCCACACGAAGAAGATGGAAGCCGCAGGCTCCCTCTCCGGGATCGATTACGATGAACTGGTACGAATGACCGACAATCTGACCGGTGCGGAGATCGAGGCGATCTGCCGTGAAGCGGGAATGCTTGCCATCAGAAACAATGACGATATGATCACCGGCGTCAACTTCACGCAGGCGATCCGCAAGGTCAAGCATCAGGATAAGGATGATGACCGTCGCGATATAATGTATATCTGATGCGTCTGGTCTGTATTGGAAAACCAGGCGTGGATCTCTACCGGACCCTCTCGGATTCCGAGACGAGCCGGCATATACTCAGATTTTATCATCCGAAAGAGACGCCATGGGGCGTGACGTTTGAAGTCGCGACCGTATCAAGCGGTCTTGCTATGGCGAGCGAACTGCGCTGGTATATCATGCGATATATGAAAGAAGTGCTCTTTGAGGATACGGAGCATGACGTCTATCTCACCCGTGATCTGGCACGCGAGGTGTATGAGACCAGGTCGGCGGCTCTGATAGAGGGCTGGAACATCTCGTTTCGGGTCGTTATCCTGGAGAACGGGGCATCGGCACGCGTGCCCGACGGCGTGCCCGACCCTCTGGGTGTTGTGCAGACGTTCCATGTATGGGGTCTCGCACAGGAACATCCATAAGTTAAAATTAGTCGGAATACTAATGGAGTAGTACTAGTATGGCAATTCATCTTTCTTTTACCCTGGATCCCGAGCTTGCCGAGCGGGTGGATATTTTTGCAAAGAAGCAGGAGCTGGAAAGAAACGAAGCCCTGCTTCGTCTGATCGAAGGAGGACTTATGCAGGCTGAACAGGCAGGGATCGTGCCGCCGCCAAGGGAGAGGAGTTTCAAGGAGACGATCCGGATGCAGAAGAACATCGATATGCTGGTCAGAAATATCGATGAGCTGAAAAAAGAGGTGCGGGTCATGCACCATCTGCTGAATCTGCAGAAGGATGCCGCTGCGGTCAAACCGGTGCGCCTCGGGTTCTTTAAAAGATAGATCTTCTCTTTTTTATTCAGTTACTACGACCCGGTTTTCCAGCAGGAACGGGCTTTTGCGTAAGCAGAGGGAAAGAAGATACGGGTAATTCCGGCTCAGATACTCCATATGTTCCAGCCACGCGGAGGTGAGCTGGCAGTAGACCCGGTTCACATCACCTGTCAGGTGGGCGAGATCGGTCGCCGGCAGAGTGTGCAGATCGTCCCGGCTTGCGAGTTCTTCACCCAGATGGAACAGATCCTGGAGAAGTTTAGAGACGGTGTTCTGTTCAAGAAGCACTGGATTTTCGATCAGACGCAGAAGGAAGTTATGGTTTTTCATGAAAATTTCCCGGATCTCGGTCAGATCGTCCGGACTCGGGACCGTTCGTGTGCATAATTTGGATGCGTGATCCTTCGCCGCTGCATACTGTCCTTTGGTCCAGGTATTTTTGACCAGCATATTCTCGCGAAGTGTTTCTGGTGCTTTATCCCACTGGATCATCTTCCTAAGAAGGGCGTCGCCCATCTCGGAGAAGAACAGACCCATGACCATGCGGCTTTTTTCCTGTTGTTCGCGTTTCGCCCGCATGGTCAGGAGACGGTTGATGATGACCGTCACGATCAGGATATTGATCGGTAAAAATCCGAGACTGTTGGATATATAGGAGAGCGTGTTACTCGCACCGTTGTCACCGAAGAACAGGAATTTTACTGCGTATACGATGATGGATACGGCGATCAGGAGACAGGCGAGCCTGATCTCCCAGGTGAAATTTTTCAGCTTCATGAGTATCCCCTCTCTCGGAGCACATTCAGGCTTTGCAGCGCTCCGTCAAGGGTCTCGACCTCGATGACCGGGTGGCTGACATTGTTTTCCCGAACTTTGATCATGACCGCATCAAAGTCGATATTGCCTTCACCGATCGCCGAGTGACTGTCATGTTTTCCGTTATTATCATGGAGATGAACATGGGAGAAGGGGACCTCCAGAAACTCTTTCAGCGTTCCGCACTCATTGGCATGGCCCACATCCAGACAGAAAAGAGCGCCGTCCAGGAGTTCAATGTCGGTCGGGTACTGGAGATAGAAGTATCCCCAGTTCCCCATATTTTCAATAAAATACGTCACGCCGAACTCGGCAGCATCCGAGCGGATCTGTGCTAGCGAAGCACGGAGATTTTTGCCGGCGAGTTCCCGCTCGTACTCCCATGCAATATATCCCGGGTGGATGACGACCGGTGCGTCGACCTCAGCTGCTATCGAAAAAGTGTCGTGGATGACTTCCACGGCGGCACGGCGCATAGGTTCCAGGACCGAGGCAAGATTCACGCCGCGTGAAGGGGCATGGATGCTGTATTTGTATGAGTATGAGAGAAGCAGCGCTGCATCTGTTAGAAAATGGGGTCCGTCATCCATGATCTCGACATGATCTGTGTGAGGGACGAGTGTTTCCAGCGCAGCATCCAGCGGCGTTGAGTGCAGGCAGTGCGTCGAGATAGAATAATCCATATAGCTAAGTATTGCCGGTCCGGACAAAAAAATGATTCGCACCCCGACACCGGATAGGTGCCCGCCAACTCTTTATCATCCACGCACAAACAAATAGGCATGAATACGGGAGAACGGACCAGAAAGGAGTGGATATATCGTATCCTGAAACGCGTTTTTTTTCTGGTCGTCCCGATACTGGTCTATATAGTTCTCCTGGGTTTTTTCTGGTTCGTGTATCCGCCACAGGCAGGTGTCTTCACCCTTCCGCCAAGCACGGAGTATCTCGCACTTTTCGGTCTTTTGGGCGCTTATCTCGTCCCGCCATTCGGGAAAGAAACGATCGTCCCTCTGGCAATAGGTCTGGGATATCCGATATGGGTGATCTTTCTCGGGGTCGTCGGCATGGACATCGTTACGGCGACGTTTATTTCCTTTAACTTTGATCTTCTGCTGAAGGTCCCGCTGGTCGGCAGATGGATCAGATGGATCATGCGGACCGCTGATAAGCTCAGGAAAACGAAGCCGTGGATCGAGCAGCTGTCGAGTGCAGGGCTGCTGCTGTTTATGTACATCCCGCTCCAGGGATCGGGGTCCATGACCTGTTCGGTGCTCGGACGGCTGCTTGGGTATAAACCGGCTGTGAGTCTCGGTCTGGTCGTTATCGGGAGTGTGCTTTCCACGCTGACGGTCGCACTTGGCGCTTCCTCGGTCATCCAGCTGTGGTATATCCATCCGCTTCTGGGTGTTGCCGCTGCGGTCCTCATCCTTGCGGCGATCCTCGTGATCGCGTACTTCTGGAGCAGATTTACTAAGAGGTTTTACCGTTCTGAGGGTGTATGAGCGAAGAGATCTCCCCCTATTATAAGCCGTCACTGAAGACGAGAGTAGTGATGACGTTTGGGATGCTGGGTATCCTCGCCGTTTTCATCCTCTGGCTTTTTCTGTATCTGCCGACCGATCAGTTCATTCTCGGGGTATCCCTGTTTGCTCTTTATATGGCGTCGGGTGCAGGAAAAGAGAGTATCATCCCGGTGATGATGGGGTTTGGCTATCCCTGGTGGCTGGTCCTCGCCGGGATCGTGACGATCGACATGACGCTTGCGGTCCTGATCTCCTTAAACTTTGATCTGCTGCTGAAGATACCGGTACTTGGTAAGGTGCTGATGTTTTTTACGGACAAAACGAACAAGATCCTGCCGAATCGGCCGTGGATCAAAGGTCTTTCAGTAGGAGGTCTGCTGATCTTTATGTATATTCCATTTATGGGGTCGAGTGCGATCGACACTTCGATCATCGGGAGGCTCCTTTCGATCCACCCCAAGATCATCCTGCCGATCGTGTTCGCAGGAAGTATCCTTGCGACGCTGACGATGGCGTTCGGCGCGAGGGCGATCATCGATCTCTGGTTTGTCCAACCGATATACGCAGTAGGGGCAGTGGCGGGGGTGGTCGCCGGCGGTATTCTGATCTATATTGGCTGGCAGAAGTTTACTGCCCGCCGGTTCCCCAAAAAATAGTGATGGTCCTTATTTTTTCAGATATATTATCCAGCCGATACCGATCCCCATCACTGCAGTGATGACGTAAAAGGCCAGATAGACCAGGGCTGAGTCATTGTAGTATATAAAGGCTCGGGATGAAAGCGATACCTGCAATGAGGGGGTGAAGGATGGCGGATTTATTTATCCCGCAGACGAGGCCGGATATGAGGCAGGCAAGGGGGTTTACCCCGAGGAGGAGAAACCAGGCAGGTCCGCCCGCCAGAAGAACAGGGGCAGGGAGGAGGTAGTAGATGAGGCCGAAGAAGACGAGTGTGCCGACAAAGACAGGGATAAGCGGTTTCATGATCTATTTGTTGAAGAGGAGGAGTGCTGCACCATAAAGGGTCACGCCGATGGAGAGCATCAGGATCGCGGACTCGGGCTGGATCTTCTGCATGAGGGATAGGACAAAGACCGCGACACCCATGGCAAGACCAATGGCTGTGCAGATGAGTTTCGGGTGATTGACCGGTACATTTTCCTGTGTCATGGATATTCATATGTCCCTTCTTCCATATGAAAAGAAAGGGGTGTTTTTGCATGGCCGCGTCATGCAGAAGACCCTGATAATACGGGGTCTCTGCGCCCCCAGGGTTCACAAGGGAGTTTGAAGAGATTTTCGGCAGGCTGTCGGGCATACTGAGGTCGAAAATCTCCAAAGGCACCCGGTTTTCACCCAATGAAAACGGTGGCTTTATATGGTCAGAGTGGCTATTTAGTAGGGCACTTAGTGTGCAAACACTAAGCCTCGGTAGGGTAGAGGATATCCTAGAAGCTTGCGGAGCTTTTGACCGGGGTTCGAATCCCCGCCGGGGCGTATCAGCCGATCCATGGGGGATCGGCAGCGTCCATTTTTTTGTTTTTATTTATGAATTAAATTACTCGTTAGCTTTCGCGATCGGTATTTTCGATCCAGGAAAGAAATTAAAAAAAAGTTTTGAGATCGACCGCGTCACTGCGCCGGAAGCAGTGCGAAGGAGACGGTCAGGGTGGAACCGTTGAGAACAGCGCTCGTGCTTTCCACATCACGGCCCGCCCCCTCGGCAAGGATCGCCGCCATAAGCGAACAGACCGGGCAGCCGACCATGGTGCAGCATTTGGGAGACTCTGCCTGCAGGGCGATACAGGTTTTTTTCATCGCAAACCCGTCAAGAGTAATGATCACCGATTTATCGGTCGTTGCAACAGTGACCTTTTCTGCAAGTGAAAGGGTATCGTTCATCACTTCAGAGATACAGGTACCGAGTTGGGCAATACTGCCGGTCAGTATGACCAGATTATCCTTGCTTTTGAGCTGCTGAAGGATGGAGGAGCCCATGGCACGATACTGGACACCATTCCAGCCGCCCTCTGAGACAAACGTCACACCCGTTGGAAGCTTCGGGACCTTCCCTCCGGTTGCCGGATTGATCTGAACATACTCACCTGACGGCAGGAGGCGGTGGATGGTATTGCTGGTGATCCCTAAGTCGGCGAGGATCGCTGCAATGTTCAGCGTGGCGGCGACCGGCATCGTTTCGGTGAGTTTTACCGGGAGCGGCTGGCGGTCAGCGAGGGTCAGCAGAAGGATGCCTGTGATCAAGAGCATGAAGCCTGCAAGCAGGAGAAGAGCGCTCGTCATGTCGCCGCGGTTCGTGAGGATATATGCCGTAAAGGTCAGGAACGCAGCGAGAAACAGTACGGTCGGTGCAAAGTATACCGACGTTATCAGTGATGGTTTGAATTTCATTTGTTTGTTCCCTCAACTTCTTTTTTCAGACGATATTCTCTGACGAACAGGATGTAGATGACCGCGAGAATGAAGATGACTACGGCGAGCACCGGGGTGACAAGCGAGAGCTGGGGTGCGTAGACGGCGCCGGCGATCCCTGCGGCTATGGCTGCAATCAGGACCCAGGGGCTGGTTTTAGTCCCGGATGCGATTAGAAGGGTCATGACGACAGAGAAGACCAGCAGACCTGCGACTGCCGGGTAGCCTGCAGTCAGGATGAGCGGGAATCCTGTCGCTGAAAGGAGCAGGATCCGCTTTTCCGGCGAAAGGCTGATGAACGTGCAGATAACGAAGACCGCACCGATGATGCCCGCTATGATCCGCTGATCGCCCGAGGCACCAGCCACTGCGATGACTGCAGTGATGACCGCGGGGATCTTTATGTTCATCAGATCATCTCCACGACATCTGCTCCGGCAAGAGTGAAGGCGTTCTGGATCTCTGCTTCACGCGGTGTCGCGGCAGCGCCGACGACAAAGACCGCGGCATACCGTGCATTTTTCTTTGTTTCATTGATGAGGTAGGTCATGTGACTCAGGTCCCCGTATGCCGCGGTGACATAGGTGATATGTGTTTCCTTTTCAAGAGAAGCTGAGATGTTTCGAACGGTGCGTTCAAAGTAGGTCGGGTACCGACCGGCATACAGTCGGATAAGTCCTTCGATGCGGCGTTCAGAGTCGGTGTTCTTATGACCACTCTCTGTGCTCCTTCTGATAACGGAGGGGTGACGTATCCTGTAGAGATATTCGAGCGCATAGATGGTCCCGGCCTCTTTGAGATGAGCGATGATCTTGTCACTCCGTCCTGAGCGGATCGTGTCGAGGTACATGGCGCCTGAGATGAAGATCACCGGATATTCCTCACCAATGTTAAGGTTTTCCAGAATACCGATGACCGTTTCAGCAAAATGAAGGCAGAGCTCTTCCGAAGCGCCCCTTGGAGGCAGATCGACGAGAAGAGCCGGAAGACCGCCGGATGCATCCATTCTCAGCCGCATCATACGCATTCTATTTCTCCTTCCTTTAGATGAAATCAGTTCGTTTCACTTTGATTTTATTAAAAAATGCATGCATGATTATATGGAGACCATCTATTTTGCACATGATATTGTAGAAACTATCATTCCTAGACTTCTTGAAAACGGAAACAAAGTATTACTCCTTGGAATTCTCGATATTGTATTAGATTTCAAGGAAAATGAAAAGCCGGCATTTGAAGAATATATCTCTGTTATGGGAGATTATCATCTCAAGGTGATGCTAGAGAGATTTCCGGATAAAATTATAACATTGTGTGGGATAGACGCCGTAAAAATCGCATTATAAAAAATAGAGAAAATTGTAAGAGAAGACCCAAGTCAGTTCAATTACATCTGGATTCCATCTATCAAAGAATATGACGAAAATGCAGACATATATGACAATCAAATAGTTCATTTCGTTTGGATGGCACTCACTAAGATGGGTATTGATAAAATTCAAAATCTTACGAAGTCGTTGTTAGAAAAAGAACATCCAATTTTCAAGAGAATCGCAATTAGTACGATAAATGAGCATTATCCAGAATTACGTGAGATATTTTGGAAGTACAAAGAAAATCCACTTCAGGAATATAGTCTTAAAATTGAAATGTATGAGTTGTTTACCACTCATTGCAAAGAATTTTCGGAATCAGAAATTACACAGATTGTTCAGTGGATCGAGACCAAAGACTATCATGAAGATAGATTCTCTCATGATTTAGAACAACAGAAACAGCATCTTGCATATCTTAAAAAAGAATGGCTATTTGCATTATCTGAGGCAAACAATCAAAACGTGCAATCCCTTTTCGATAAATATGATTTGATAAATCCTGCGAAAATCTCAACCCCAGTCCGAAGCGTAGCGATCTTTTCAGATGTTACAAAATCTCCCCTCTCAAAAGAGGAACTTCTTAGCAAATCTAATATTGGCATTGCCGAATATCTCAATAATTTTAAGGAGAAAGATTTCGAAGATATATTTGTATCAACTTACTCTTTAGGTGAGGTCCTTCGATTAAGTATTATTGATGATCCACAAAAATTTGTTGAATATCTTGGGCCGTTTCTAACAGTAAAAGGGCTATATCAATTTGAATTATTATATGGCTTATCGGAAGCTTGGAAAGCAGATAAACAATTCAAATGGAATCCTGTCATTCAATACATCAACTCCATCATTAACTCAAAAGGATTTTGGACTGAATCGTATCAAGAAGGAGAACACCACTCACGATACGAGATAATCTCTGGAATTACAAGATTATTTGATGAAGGAACCCGAAATGACGCTCACTTAATGGATCTGGAGTTATTAACGGAAGTCGAAAAGATTCTCTTAACTCTTTCTAATAATGTTAAGTCCGATCTCTATCCAATGAGTGACCTTGTAAACTCCTTCTTAAATTCCACTAAAGGGAGAATATATTCATCGATGGTACATTACTCTCTTTGTTTTGCCCGCCATTATCGTAAGACAGATGAAATACGATGGACGGATACAATCAAATCTGAGTTTGAACGAAGGCTTGATATCACATTTGAACCGACGGTGGAATTTTCTGTGACTCTTGGTAAATATCTTGCAAACCTATGTTATCTCGATAATTCCTGGGTTAGGAATAATATAAACAAGATCTTCCCTGATGATGAACATCATTGGAATGCTGCATTTACTGCGTATTTATTCTATTCAAAAATTTTCAAAAATATCTATCTGTTGCTTAAAGAGAATGGGCATTACGCAAAAGCAATTCAAACGGATTTTGAAGAATCACGTATCAATGCACGCTTAGTAAATCACATTTGCCTGGGATATATTAACGGCTTTGAGCTATTAAGTGAGAAAGAAAGTTTGATCAACCAAGTTTTTGATCAATGGAATTCAGAACAGATTATTGATTTAATACGTATATTTAGATTTAGTGATCGCGAGGTCTTTTCAGATAAGCTTCTAATGGCGATTCCTCTCTGGAATATCATTATTTCAAAAATCAAAGAGGATCCAGAAAATAGTGACAACATCAAAATATTAGCCGAACTGAATAGCTGGTTCTCTTTAGTCGATGAGTTAAACGATGAAATATATGAGTGGCTAAAAATATCTGTGAAATACTTGAGACCCTCTGACATAGACTTCATGGACAATTTAATTAAATATGCTCCATCACACCCAAAACGTTGTGGTGAATTTTTTCTAATAATACTTGAATCAAGACAATACTTCTGGCATGATAAAGATAAGATTATTCAATTTGTGACGATACTTTATCAATTGAATGAACACAGCAATGCAGATATAATATACAATAGTTATTTACAAGCGGGTTATGATTTTCTCAGGCCCACCTACGAAGCAAATTTGAAAAAAGAAGATTTGCATACGTGATATTGAATTACTTTTGAGTTTCCCGTGTTTTTATGGTATACTGAAAGGATCCACAGATTTTCTCACTCGAAACTGAAGTACATCCAAAAGTTCCTACTTCATTCCTTCTTATGAGTACCCTCACCTATATCATCAGTTAATTCCTATAATATACGTCAATGCAGAGCATTCGTGTTTTCTGGTTCAAAGGCGTGTACAGAACGGCACGTTTTATTGCCAGCCCGGCAATGGGACGGAAATTACATTATACCTACGATATAGTCACCCCAAAGCATACCCCCTATATGGTCTTCTCCAACCACACCACCCTGTGGGATCATCTGATGATCGGTATGGCGATCAAAGGGCACATGTATTATGTGGCAGGCGAACATCTTTTTCGAAAAAAATCGAGACGGTTTTTTGGAGCTTTACTGCTCGACCCGATCATTCGAAAGAAAGGAGCACCCGCCGGTGATATGATCCGCGATATCAAAGAGAGACTTGGCGCCGGTCATAATGTCTGGATGTCCCCCGAAGGGGTCCGTTCGATCAACGGCGAGACCGCGTTCATCTCGCCCGGGACCGGCAAACTGGTCAAAGAATGCGAAGATCTCGGCGCCTCCCTGATCACCTACCGGATGCACGGCGGCTACCTTCGCCGACCCAGATGGGGGAAAACGCCGCGTGACGGCAAAATGCGGGGCGAGTTCGTCCACGAATACCTGCCTGCCGAGCTGAAGAGCATGACCGTCGATCAGATCAATAAAGCGATCGATCGCGATCTCTACGTGAATACTTTCGATGACCAAAAAAAGGACCCGCAGCCCTACACCGGCACGGATCTTGCCGAGTGTCTGGAAACCATCCTCTACATCTGCCCGGAATGTAAACAGATGGGCAAACTGCACAGTAAAGGAGATATCCTTTCCTGCGAATGCGGCTATGCGGTAAAATTCAACGAGTTCGGTCTGTTTGAGCCGGCGTCCAGCCATCTCCTTCACCACGACAACATCGTCTCCTGGGACCACTGGCAGCGGGATCTGATCAAAGAGAATCTGCCGACGTATCTCGCAACATCCAAAGATGTCCCGATCGAGTCGGACGAAGGGCAGATCCTTGGAAAGATCGGGGCGATGAAGTCGGTCGAGGAGCTCGGCACCGGAAGATTTTCGATCTATGTCGACCGTATGGAGTTCGAAGGCGACAAAGGAAAGTTCGTGTTCCCGTTTGCCGATATCGAAGGGTTCGCATTTTCCCTGCAGATGAAGATCCTCTTCTCACTGCACGACGGAACGTATTACGAAGTCGAGTCAAAGATCCCGCGTTCAGCGGCAAAATATATGGTGCTTTACCGATTTTTGATCGGTAAAGAGTATAAGTAAGACCTGCATAAGCAGGCAGTATTCTTTTTTTCGAGGCGGTCAGATCCCGCAGTTGAGCGTGTCGATGACTGGTATTCAGCGCAGGTTTTCTCAGGGATAAGTATATGACACCCAACTACTAATTACACATTATTAGTAATTTGGAAATGAGCATATGTCAAATATTCGTAAGAAGGACGTAAGATCCGGCTATAAAGTATTAAATAACTTCATGAAGGTGGTGAAAGATAAACTGCCGACCGGAAATATTGACGACTATTATACCAAAGAGGAGCTGCGGTCCCATATCAAGGGGAATGATCTGAAGAACAGCTGGAAGATCATGAAATTCGCCCGGACATTTTCCAGCAGCCGTCTTCCCTACAAACCGATCGATCTGACATATGTTCTGACTTCAGAAATATCCCGTGAACTGCATTTATGCGACCTGGATCTTTCCAGGGTTTTTCCCACAGGAACCAGACCGCCGGGATCTGCACCTGAGTATATCATGGATGCATTGACTGAAGAGGCGATCTTTTCGAGTAAACTCGAAGGAGCGGTCACCACAGAACTTGCAGCGAAGAATATGCTTCGAAAGAATCTCCCTCCAAAAACTAAGGATGAGCAGATGATCGTGGACGATCATCTGGCGCTGCAGTTTATCCAGGATAAGAAGGATGTTTTGCTGACCCCGGAGTTTATCCGGGAGATCCAGAGTATCATTGTGAAAAACACGATGAAGGATGAGAGTCGGTCCGGTGTTTTCCGGAGTACGGATGAGGTTTCGATTCAGGATATCCTATCCGGGGAGGTCATTCATTACGCGCCAAAAGCGAAGAAGATCGATTCGATGATCTCTGCATTGTGCGATTTTGTGAATGCTGACCGTGTGCCGGATCCAAAAGAGGAGGGTCCTTTTGTTCATCCGATCATCAAGGGTATTGCCCTGCATTTTCTGATCAACAACATTCACCCGTTTTATGACGGGAACGGTCGAACGGCAAGGACACTGTTCTACTGGTATGTTTTGTCACGGGGGTATGACGTGTTTCAATACATTCCCCTCTCAAAAATGATCCAGAAGTCCCCGGAAAAATACCGGGATGCCCATCTCGCAACTGAGAAGGATGATCTCGATCTGACGTATTTCATTTTGTACAATATCAGGTGTATTCGAAAGGCAAGGAAAGCGTTGATCGATCACGTGAAGCTGGAGAACATCCGGGAGAGTACTGCAGAAAAAACATCTCTGCGCTGCCGGATGTGACCACACGGCAGGCTGCTATTCTTTCATATATATCCGGGTATAAGACAGAAGAGTTTGGCATCAGGGAGATCGCAGACCGGTTTTCGGTGACGTATCAGACGGCAAGGACGGATCTTAGTCATTTGACAGATTCCGGTTACCTGGACGTGAGAAAAAAAGGCAAGGCATTTTTCTATCAGGTTCGTGACGGCGGGTCCGTGAACGCGGCATGATCTTTGTATTAATAATCAATTACTAATTTATGATATTTAGTAATTGGATGGAGTGACCCGATCACGTGTATGAGATGCCCCGGCATTCAATACACGCGATCGATGTACGCACCCAACTACGAGCGAAGAATCCTGATTTAGAAGATCGTCGCCATAATCCTGTCCTCAAGTTTCTGCTTGAGATCGTTTTCATCCTGCCATAAAATGAGGTTGTCGTGTTCTATGTTGAAGTGGAGCAGGTTTACCCGCTCCCCGTCCTTTTCCTCCTCAAACCATTCATTTTTACAGATTTTGATGACATTGCGTCCAAGCCCTTTGGCATATCCCGCTTCATAATAGACTCCAAGCGTATTGTAGGTGAAGTCTGCTATGACAAAACGGCTGGTTTTGATCCCAGCAATGACTTTGTCGGTGATATCTCCCAGGTGATTCGTTTCATCGATGGTCAAAACGGAGAGACCAAGTTTGGCGCAAGCGGGTTTGATACCGTCTTCATAAACTGATCTGAGGTCGTCACAACATTTCATGGCGACAAAAACAATGGTAGAGTCGATGGGGACTGAAAGAAGAGATTCAGCGTATTTCATGCCCTCAACGGTGATAAAATACCCGCAGTCGTATTCACCGAAACGTGCCTGACGTTCGCGCAGATACCCGATATCACTGAGGGTGGAAACCATCAGGTTGAAATCGGCAACATCATCTGCATAGCATACGGCCGGTGGATATTTTGTCAGTTTGGAGATGTGGTTTTTGAATCCCGATCCTACATTGTAGACAAACAATAGGAGTTTATCCAGTTTCTGCATGGGAGTTTTTGGAAAACGGGAGTCAGATAGTATGGCTGGAATGGTCCAGGTATTGAGCCTTATGGAGTGGGATCTCATCTGGGTTTCAAACAGATACCCGGATAGAATGACCTTGTGCTCCTGGATCAGTGGGATATCTTCATCCGCAAGTTCATAGGCAAAACAGAAATCACATTTGTAGGTGGGAAGATTACTCCCTGCTCTTGAATGTTTAAAACAGTGTTCTCCGCATATTGGACATTTGCCTTCTTCCATGTTATGCCCCTCTATAATATTGCAGCATCAACGCTGATCGATAATTCATCCAAAAATATGGGTGACCAAAACTAATTAAAACGTTAAGTTTGGAGGGGTCCAAAAAAAGGAAGGGCTCCAGTCCTTATTGGGAGGGTTCCATGCGAAAATAGGGAGTTCAGAGTTTTTCCTTACTGGTCTTCGATCTGCCAGGGTGAGGACGCTTTCAGTGTTTCCGGAAATAAAAAAATGAAAAAAGGTGCGTTTATTCTCTTCTCATGAGATGAACGACTGCTCCAAGTCCTGTAATGATGCCGGTGATCGGCAGGGGTGAAGACGGTGTTTCGGTTGGAGTTGGTGTTGGTGTTGGTGTTGGTGTTGGTGTTGATGTTGGTGTTGGTGTTGGTGTTGGTGTTGGTGTTGGTGTTGGTGTTGGTGTTGGTGTTGGTGTTGGTGTTGGTGTTGGTGTTGGTGTTGGTGTTGGTGTTGGTGTTGGTGTTGTAGTTGATGTTGTAGTTGGTGTTGGTGTTGGTGTTGGTGTTGGTGTTGGTGTTGGTGTTGGTGTTGGTGTTGGTGTTGGTGTTGGTGTTGGTGTTGGTGTTGTAGTTGATGTTGTAGTTGGGATGGTTATTGCATTTTGCTCCAGAGTAACTGCAGTCTGTGCTAAGAGCCGGCCATTGACCGTTGCCCCTGTCTTCACTGCAATATTCGTCTTCGTAAGGATGTTCCCTTCAAAGTGCGCATTTGTTCCGATTGAAACAGTCTCTGCCGCTTGCCAGTAGATGTTTCCGGATCGTGCTCCTCCCGAAAGAATTATACTCACACCGTTCGCCTGGGTTATTCCTTGCGCCACCTGGAAGATCCAGATGTCATCTGCTCCCCCCGCGAGGGTCACATCAGTATTCATTAAAACACCAGTACCCCATTTGTATACACCCGGTACGAGTGTTTGACCGCTAATATCTCCACTATAGAGTTTAGTAAAATCAGGAGCTCTTCCCGCAGCATCGGTGTAAGCTGTCATCATATCCCCTATCGCTGTTGTAAGTTTAGATGGAGTTGGTGAAGTATAGTCTGCTGCATAGATCTTTCCAACAACCAGAGATGAGGTAGAATAGGTATTTGAGGAATCCATAATGAGACCAAAACCTGTTATTGCTGTTGAATCGATCGGACTTACACCCATATCTCCCGTGACCATCGTTGTTCCGGTGGTCGATATTCCTGAATTAGATAGAATTATATAATCACCGGCTGTTCCAAGATCCACTGCCGAAGTGGCTGCTGCAGCAGGAAGAATCATCGTGGCAATGATCAGGCAGATCAGAGCCATTGTTACTACAAAAGAGAAGTGGTTTCTCCTTGTCTTTTTCATATCTGTCATAGGTAGATGCCTAATAGGGGGTATTAGGTATTATACCTATACCCTGACTTTGCCAGTTGAAAAGATATAAAATTTCATCAAAATAGATGATTGAGAGGTCAAAATGGAGTTTAAATACCTATTTGCGAGTGGAAACTGATCAATTTTTCACACACTTTCACAGGGTGAAGGCAGGGAAAAGGGGGACAGGGATGGAGGAATAGGCGGAGGTTGAATATGAAGTTTTGGAAGGGTACGGTTGGGTGTGGGCACATGAGGAAAACCAACCGCGAATCGGCGCACTCGCAAAGCTTCGCTTTGCTCTCCGACTCGGGTCTTCGACCCTCGCTTGAATCCGCCCTTCGGGCTCTCAGAATCGGATTTGCTTTTCCTCACTCTCGCTCGTTGGGTCTAATCGCAAGGCAAAGCCTTGGTCGCAAGTTTCCTTCGAAAACTTGCTCCGCTAAGATCGCCGGCTGCGCCGACGATCCGCCTCAGCTGAGGTCGTCCGCTCCGCGTCCACCCAGCTCATCACCGAAATCCACAAAAAGGGGGACAGAGGCGGATGAATGGGATATTTTCACCCGCCGATTTTAGAGAGGGTACGGCTGGGTGTGGAAACATGAGAAAACCCACCGCGAATAAGCCCAAGCGGGCAAAGCCCGCTTGAGGCGGCACGCAAGCCTTTGGCTTGCACGCAATCGCGAATAAACGCGAATCGCATTTTTCCTGTTCCGCCCTCTTGACCTTCGGTCGCGTCCCTACGCTCCGCCTAATCGGCTCCGCGTGGTCGGGACGGCGAAACAAAAAATGCTGGAAAACCCGCGTCGCGGGTTTTCTTTAAAGAATCTCAAATCCTCGTAATTACAAATGATCAAGATATTATCAGGAGAAAACCCGCGACGCGGGTTTTCCAGCATTTTTCCAAGAGCCAAAGGCTCTTGAGACGTCTCACGAGCTTACAGCTCGTGGACTTTCCACGCTGGCGTTCCGGCCACGCGGAGCCGATTAGGCGCAGCGTAGGAACGCGGCCGAGGAGTGATACGACGATGTCAAGAAGACAGCGTAAGGAAAATGCGATTCGCGTTTATTCGCGATTGCGTGCAAGCCGAAGATTTGCGTGCCGCCTCAAACGGGTTTTACCCGTTTGGGCTTATTCGCGGTGGGATTACTTATAAGTCCAAAGAATACCTTACACGAAGTCAGAATACGCCGGACAAAATATCTCATCTCCAGCCTTCAAAAATAAGATATCTCCACCGCGGGCCGCTCCGCGCCGGAGTCGCGTCCCCGCACCCCAAAAATAACCAAAAAAATCCATATATCCTTACGGGAGCCGCTGGGGCGGCGACAGGATTTGCCTGAACGTTCCCGATGAGGGATGAACCGGCGGGACGATAAGGGCCGCCGTGTTCAAGTGAGGAAATGCAAATCCGATTCTGAAAGCCCGAAGGGCGAGATTCGCGCCGATTCAAGCGAGGGCCAAAGACCCGAGTCGGAGAGCAAATCTATGATTTGCAAACGCGGTTCTTTTTTTTTCATGCTTCTGCACCCTGGCGAATCCTTTCTTTTAAAAGCCACCCAATCTCTCCCACACATCCGCCCCTGTCCCCCTTTTCGTGAATTTCGTTGATTTTCGATAGTTTGGTGTGGGGGACGGGGGAGGGTACTACGGGGATCCCCCTCTCTCATCTTTTTGAGTTTCGTGTTTTCGTGTTTTATTTCGTGAATTTCGTGTGATGGATCCGCCCACTCAAAAGATCTCGTACACCAAAGCGAAAAATACACCAAAACACGAAAAGAAAAAGATCGTCTGGGTGCGTGTCCAACCCGGTCGCAAATCAAAGATTTGGTCGCAAGTCCTCGCTCCGCTCAGACTTGCTCGGCTAAGGGTGAGCCTGTTCGCAAACCTTCGGTTTGCTCTCCGACTCGGGTCTACGACCCTCGCTTGACGGCTCACCCCGCCCGCCAAAAAGAAAACAGAGAATTCTTACAGCATCCTCTTCAAAAACTGCCCCGTATAACTCTTCTTCACCTTCGCCACTTCCTCCGGCGTCCCCTGGGCAATGATCTCTCCCCGGCATTCCCGCCCTCCGGACCAAGATCGATCAGATAATCCGCCGACTTGATAACATCCAGATTATGCTCGATCACCACAACCGAGTTCCCCTTCCCAACCAGACTGTCCAGCACCCCGAAAAGCTTCTTCACATCATGGAAATGGAGACCCGTCGTTGGCTCATCCAGGAGATACACGGTCTTCCCCGTCGACCGCTTTGCAAGCTCACGGGTCAGTTTGATACGCTGGGCCTCGCCTCCGGACAGCGTCGTCGAACTCTGCCCGAGCTTGATATACCCGAGACCCACATCGACAAGAGTCTGCAGCTTCGTACTGATAGCCGGCACGTTCTCGAACAATTCAAGGGCCTCGTCCACGCTCATACCCAGAACATCAGCGATCGACTTCCCCTTATACTTCACCTCGAGCGTCTCCTCATTATAGCGGGCCCCCTTACACTCCTCGCACTCGATATACACATCAGGCAGGAAATTCATCTCGATGCTCATCACGCCGTCACCCGAACATGCCTCACACCGGCCGCCTTTTATATTGAACGAAAACTGGCCCGGTCCGTATCCCCGGAGCTTCGCCTCCTTCGTCTCGGCAAACAGTTTCCGGATATCATCGAACACCTTCGTATACGTCGCCGGATTCGAACGCGGCGTTCTTCCGATCGGCGACTGATCGATCACGATCACCTTATCGATCTCCGACTCGAAGATCAGCTCACGATAGGCGCCCGGCGTCACGCGGGACGAATAGATCTCCTTCATCAGAGCCTGATACAGCGTATCATAGATCAGCGTGGATTTTCCCGAGCCCGAAACGCCCGTGATCACCGTCAGTGTCCCAAGAGGGATCGCCGCATCGATATTTTTCAGATTGTTCTCCGTGCAGCCGTTGATCCGGATAAACTTCTTTGCCGGCCGTCTCGTCTGCGGGATCGGGATCGAGAGTTCGCCCGAAAGATACCTGCCAGTCAGGGACTCAGGGAACGTTTCGATCATATCCGGCGTTCCTTCGGCAACGACCCTGCCGCCGGTGGATCCCGGCGCCCGGACCGATATCCACCACATGATCCGCTGCCCGGATCGTGTCCTCGTCGTGTTCGACCACGATCAGCGTGTTCCCGAGATCGCGGAGTTTCTGCAAAGTCTGGATAAGCTTCTGGTTGTCCCTCTGGTGGAGACCGATCGACGGCTCATCCAGAATATACAAGACCCCCATCAGATTCGAACCGATCTGGGTGGCAAGCCGGATACGCTGGCCCTCGCCCCCGGAAAGACTCCGGGCATTTCGGGAAAGCGTCAGATAGCCGAGACCGACCGACTTCAGGAAGTTCAGTCTGGACTTGATCTCTCGAAGGATCAGCTTCGCGATCTCCTCCTCTTTCTGCGTAAGCGGCAGCGACTCGATGAACTCAAGAGCTGCGTCGATCGACATATCAGCCACGTCCGCGATGGACTAGCCGCCGATTTTGACCGCGAGCACATGATCCTTCAGCCGTCTGCCGTGACAGGTCGGGCAGGGAAGGATCCGCATGAACTTTTCCAGCTCCCCTTTCCGGTAATCCGACTTCGTGTCCTTATACAGACGTGCGGTCTGGGGCAGCAGACCCTCCCAGCTGCCGTGGTATGCCCACTCGGCATTCTTCGAGGTATGGCTGAACTTCATGTCCTCGTTCACGCCGTACATCAGACCGTCATACTGCTCTTTCGTGAACTCGTTCACCGGCGTCATCAGGGAAAAGCCCAGATGCTTCGCGACGGCGTCCAGATACTGGACACGGAACCCGTCGAGGAAATTTTAGTACACCGCAACGGCCCCGTCGGCGAGCGAGAGGGTTTTGTCCGGGATGATCAGGTCGGGATCGAAGACCATCTGGAACCCAAGCCCGTTACACGTCGGACAGGCACCGAACGGACTGTTGAAGGAAAACATTCTCGGCTGAAGCTCTTCGAACGAGAGCCCGCAGACGGGGCACGCCATTCGTGCCGAGTAGACGGAATCCGTCTCGCCGGCATTTGCATACACGAGCCCGTCTTCGGCATGTTTCAGTGCAGATTCGATCGCCTCGGTCAGCCGGCTCCGGTCGGTCGTATCGACCCGGTCGATGACGATCTCGATGTTGTGCATGATGTATCTGCCGAGCTTGATCTCGTCGTCGGTCCTGAGGATCTCTCCGTCGACCCGCACTCTCGCAAATCCGTCGGTATGCAGATCACGGATCAGCTGTTCATAGGTCCCTTTCTTCTTGCGGACGATCGGGGCGAGGATCGTGAGCATGGTCTCCGGATACTCTTTCTGGATCGCATCGGTGATCTGTCCCGGGGTTCTTGACTCGATCTTTACGTGATGGACCGGACAGTAGGGGACCCCGATCCTTGCATACAGTAAACGCAGGTAATCGTAGATCTCCGTCACCGTACCAACGGTAGAGCGGGGATTTTTGGAGGTGGTTTTCTGTTCGATGGATATTGCGGGGGAGAGACCTTCGATGGAATCAACATCGGGTTTGTTCATCTGCCCGAGAAACTGACGAGCATAGGCGGAGAGCGATTCGACATACCTGCGGTGACCTTCCGCATAGATCGTATCAAAAGCGAGTGTGGATTTTCCCGAGCCTGAAACACCCGTGATGACGATGAGTTTGTCACGCGGGAGTTCTATAGAAATATTCTGAAGGTTGTGCTGTCTTGCACCCTTCACGATCAGGTTTTTCATGTGGGGTACATGTTTGCGGCAGGGGGTTATTATGTTTTAGAACAGGGGAGTTCTTCGCCCGGTTCGGGCTCCATGACCACAGGGTGAGCAAGACCAAGGGACGCGACCTCCATGAGTTCTTCATAGTCCATCGTAGTCTCCACGCATCCGTCGGTTTTTGTTATGACGCCGATCGTCGTCATGGAGATCTTTCGTCCCATCTGCAGACCTTCTTTGACTTCCATCAGACAGCCGACACCGATCATTGCCTTCGGCTGGTACTTTTTGACCATCCTTTTGATGAAGGTCGAGCCTGGGATGATGAAGGTCTTGTGTCCGGCTGCATTGAGTGCAGGGATCGCCCGCCCAAGTCCGCAGCGGCCGCAGGAAACGCATTTGAGCCCGTCAGGGGTCAGACGCGCCGGGCAGTCGCGGGAACGTAGACACTGGGGGAAGAAGACGACCCGTTGTTCCACCGGGGTCTTCGCAAAGTTCGAGAAGTTCATCTCGTTGTCGATCCGGATCAGAAACTCCATCAGCTCTTTGCCGTCGACACCGAGGAGGAGGCAGACGGTCTTGACCGTACCTTCCATGATCGTAAAGAACGGCCGGAGAAGCCGCGGGAAGTACATCTGTTTATGATGGATCGAGATGACGATCAGGATCGCCATCAGAATGGAAAAGACCAGCCAGAAGGCTATGAAGATCAGAAGAAGCTCGCCAAGTATCAGTGCCAGATTGTTCCAGACCGGACTGTCAAAAAATGCAAGTGAGAGGGTCGCTGCCATTTATCTCAGGTCCTGAAAATCATACGGGGGGTACAGGACACCCTTCTCGGTTATGATGGCGGTGACAAGATCCAGAGGCGTCGCATCGAATGCGTAGTTGATGACCGGGACGTTTTCGGGAACGGTGGTCCTGCCGAAAAAGCCGGACACTTCGTTTCGGTCACGCTGTTCGATGGTGATGTCGGTCTCGGATGCCTCGGCGTCAAAGGTCGAGACAGGGGCGGCGACATAGAACGGTATGCCGTGGTGTTTTGCACAGACGGCATGCATGTAGGTCCCGATCTTGTTGAAGACGGCGTCTTTCGTGATCCGGTCTGCCCCGACTATGACGGCGTCGATTTTTCCCTGACGCATCAGAAATGCGGCTTCGGAGTCGACGATGGTCGTGACCGGGATATCATCGCGGGCGAGTTCCCAGGCGGTGAGCCGGGAGCCCTGCAGAAGAGGACGGGTCTCACAGGAGATGACCGAGATCTTCTTGCCCATTTTTTTCGCAGAGCGGATGACCCCAAGCGCCGTGCCCCATGAAGAGCAGGCAAGAGCGCCGGCATTGCAGTGGGTAAGAACGGTCCCGATCTGCGGGAGGAGCGAGGCGCCGTTGTGGCCCAGAAACATGCAGGCTTTCGTATCGTTTTCGGCGATGCTTTTCGCGGCAAAAAGGGACACGATCCGTGCCATTTCCGGCGGGAGGTTCTCCATACTTCGGAGGACTTTGTCCACACCCCATGAAAGGTTCACGGCGGTCGGGCGTGTGCTCTTTAAGAGAGCTGCGTCGGAGGCGACGGTCTCGTCGAACTCGACATCCGAAAGGCAGCGTGCCGCTGAGAGAGCGACCCCGAATGCGCCGGCAACGCCGAGAGCCGGAGCTCCTCTGACCTCGAGCCGGCGGATCGCGTCCGCGAGCCGGGAGACTTCGGTGATCTCGATCACCTTATACTCGGTCGGCAGAAGCGTCTGGTCGATCAGCATCACGGAACTGTTTTCATCGTTCCACCAGATGGTTTTGTCCTCAGTCACTGCTCACTCCTGATGACATCGATAGTGGCTTTCATCGCGGCGGCGCCGGCGGACATTACGCAGTCGGGGATATCCTTCGGCGCAAGGGCGGAGCCGGCGATGTAGATCCCGGGACGGATCGTTCCCGCCGGGTCGAGTTTCATATCGGCTGAACTCAGGAACTGGTGTTTGTCGAGACCGAGACCGAGAGACTTCGCGAGGCGCACGGTGTCCGGTTCGGGCAGCATCCCGACCGAAAGGATGACCAGATCGGCTTCCAGATTGATGAACTCCTTTATCTCGGAGTTTTCGAGAGGGAGAACGAGCCGACCTTTTCCATTGTCCTGCACATCGCCCGGCAGTCCGCGGATTATTTTGACGCCGGCTTTGATCACACGTTCATAATACTCCTCGTAGCCTTTTCCATAGGCCCGGATATCCGAGTAGAGGATCGAGACCTCGCAGTCGGGATGATGCTCTTTGATGAGCAGGGAGTTTTTGAGTGCATACATGCAGCAGACGCAGGAACAGATGTTCCTGTTGATCGTCATATCACGCGATCCTACGCACTGAACAAAGACGATGCTTTTCGGGGTCTCGCCGTTCGAGAGCCGGCGAATGTGTCCTTCGGTCGGTCCGCCTGCATTGATCATCCGCTCGAACTCGAGGGAAGTGATGACGTCAGGGTAGCGAAGATAGCCGAATCTGGACTTCTTCAGCGGGTCGAAGAGTGAGTACCCGGTCGCGATGACGACAGCGGCAGCGTTGATCTCCAGGGTCTTGACACTGTCCTCGGTGACTTTGAGGATGGCGTCTTTGCCGCAGACCCCGTAACAAAGGCCGCACTCTATACAGTGGAGATTGTCTTTGACGACAAGGTTCGGGATCGACTGTGCATGGGGTTTGTAGATCGCTTTTCGAACCCCGATGCCGGCATCGAATTTGTTGTAGACTTCGACCGGGCAGATGGTGATACAATCACCGCAGCCGGTGCACTCCTTTTCGTTGATATATCGGGGATATTTGGTGACGGTGACGGTGAAATTGCCGACCTCTCCTTCGATCTTTTCGACTTCGGCGAGGGTGAGGATTGTGACATACGGGTGCCGGGAGATCTCGGCCATCTTCGGCGAAAGGATGCACATCGAACAGTCGTTTGTCGGGAAGGTTTTGTCGAGCATTGCCATGTGGCCGCCGATCGAGGACTCACGCTCGATCAGATACACATGGATGTGGTGATTGGCAATGTCCATGGCACTTTGGATGCCGGTGACCCCGCCGCCAATAACAACAACATTACTCATGGAGATACCTCTGCCCGACAGAGACGTAGGTTGCCGCGTTTTTCAGGTTGCCCGCAGACTCTTCTGGGGTGAGTTCGCGAACGACCTTGCCCGGGACGCCGAGCACGAGCGAGTTTGGCGGGATCTCTTTTCGTTCGGAGACGAGGGCCCCGGCTGCGATAAGGGCTCCTTTGCCGATCTTTGCACCGTTCAAAACGATCGCTCCCATGCCGATAAGAGCGTTGTCTTCTATGGTTGCCCCGTGGATGATAGCCCCGTGACCGATCGAGACGTTTTCGCCGATCGAGACGGGATATCCGTGACTTTCATGGATGACTGCATTATCCTGGACATTTGAGCCGTTTCCAATTGTTATTTTTTCCATATCTGCACGAAGGATCGCCCCGAAAAGGATGGTGACGTTGTCGCCGAGGATCACGTCGCCTTTTAGGGTCGCATTGGGTGCGACATAGGTATCTTTTCCGATAGAACCGCCGATGTCCATAGTGATTATATAATTGCATGCCGGAAGTTATGAGTATTGTGGAAAGGGATGAATATTTTCGGGTTTGTCCAAATGATATGTCGCCCCATTGGACAGAATAGTTTTGATTGACTGAGAATACGTTCATTCAGGAATAAAGAAAGGGGTGGGGGTGGACGCATGCGATTATTTAACCGCGAATAAGCCCAAACGGGTAAAACCCGTTTGAGGCGGCACGCAAGCCTTTGGCTTGCACGACTCCGCCAATCTTCGCGAATCGCATTTTCTTGCGCCGTCGTGCTCTGCTCCGGCTTATGCGTGCAAATCGAAGATTTGCGTGCCGCCTCAAATGGGCAAAGCCCATTTGGGCTTCGCCTGCGCAGGAATCGCACGCCGTCTGGAAAAATGCTGGGGAAAAACCCGCGTGCGGGTTTTTCTTTTTTCATAGTCATCCCCATTGCATTATAATATATTTGGGGTGCGGGAGGGCGACTCCGGCGTGGAGCCCGACGCGGTGGAGAATCTTATTTTTGATTCAGGAGAAGTAGCTCCCTTTTTTGCGGGAGTGTACGTCGGTTTTGTATATGGAATAATTGTGGACACAAGAGAAAAAACCAACCGCGAATATTCTAAATTGGTGAAATTCGACCACTTTAAAGTCAGGGTTGTAGAGGAGTCCCCATATTCCGAGATACTCAAGAGTGGTTCTGCTGCGAATCCAGTTTTGCATTCACCATTTCTTTGAGGGAAGCAATTTCTTCTTTGCACTGGTGGTTGTATTCAGTTGCAAGGACCGCAGTAAGATAGAGGTGGTAAGTGGTATCATACCATTGAGGAGATCCAATTCCGACATTGTTTGTATCGCTGAAACGGCTTTGATCCCTTCAGTATTGTTGTGACGAATATCAAGCGTGTTAAAGAGAAATCCCAAATCAGATGCAAGAGTTTTCCACTCACTTGATTTGGTAAGCATCTGCTTTTTTGATTCAAAATCCTTTGCGAGGATATGGAGTATCTTTTGTTTTTCCGTGAGGTTGTCACGTATGGAGATGTGGTTGTATTCCAAAACAGCCATTTTCGCAGATTTGGATTCAATGATGTTGATGGATTCAATAACTGCTGCATCATTTGGGACGAGGATAATGATATCCGGAGTTTTTTCTACCCTTATAAGATTGAGAGTGGATAAAAGAGAAAAGATATTTTCTATCAATGCCTTATAGAGATCCCTATCGTAATTTACTGAGCTATTTCGAGTATTATAATTCGCCTGTTCACTTTCATACAGCTGTATCATATTGAGAAGATATTCCAGATACAGTGTTGTTTGCTCCTCATTTGGGACGCAATTTTGGACATCATTGATGTCCATAACTTGTTTAAGATCAAATGGATTTAGGTAGGTGCTTCTTCCTTTCCATCTCAAAAAAAGCCTATGAATATATTTTTCTAAGGACAGACTATCTTCAACACGTCCCCACTCATCCTTTATTGAAATTATTTCCACATCTTCAAAGAGACCGGCGAGTTTTTGCACCTCTCTGCCTACATCTATTTCCGCCGATAAAAAATCATAAATGGATTTTTTTGCAGGTTTCTCTGTGCGTCCCATTGCTTTTTTTAGATCAGAAGACATCAGTATTTCCCTCAGATTATTCAGAATACGTCTCTTGCAGCACCGATGAAGGAAATCTTCTCTGTTGAGATTACATGATCAGGAAAGGAGAATAATTCTTGATCAGTTTTGAGGTAGTCGAAACCGGTCGTATTCATCTTTGAATAGAGAGTATATCGGCGTCAAGTAACTAAATAGATAACGCAGATTATCTCCATCTCAACACACGAAAGCACGAAAATAAAAAAAGATTTATACCTGTAGTTCCCTCCCGCTTGTTCGCAAATCAAAGATTTGCTCGCAAGGCTTTGCCTTGCTCGGCTGAGCCCCCCGCCGATGGGGCAGCCCGCCTCAGCTGAGGTCGTCCGCTTTCAACGTCCAACCCGCCAATTCAAAAAAAAGGGAAAGAAGATTCTCTCACAAAATCCACGACTGCATATACTCAATTAAAAAAAAGGTTTTTTGTTCTTATTCGAACAGGTTTGCAAAATACTTTGCTCCCCAGAAATAGAGGAACGGCATGATGAAGATCAAAAGGATCCAGCCGAGGATCGGGATAATAATGCAGATGAAGATGATCGCACCGAAGATGATCCAGAAGAGGATGATCGACAGTATATAGTTAAGCCAGCCGGCTTTGCTGATCATACCAAAGAGTGTTCCAAAACTGAAAGCTGCACCAAATCCTTTGCGGGCAAAGTTGACCAGTGCCGGGATCAAAAGAAGAGAGAACAGGATCGAGATGATGATACAGAGAAGGATCAGACCAAACATAAGGGCAAAACCCGCACCTGCCGCTACTGCAGGAACGACCGGAGACATCGGGGTCACGGTCACGGAACCTACCGTAAACATACCGATGAAAACAAAGACCGACAGGATGGTCGGAATGATCATGTATATCAGACCAATGATCAGTGCAAGAAGCCCGTCGACAAAAGATTTTCCCATATTGTCAAGATTTGGATCATCTCCCCGCAGGACTTTAACATATGTTCCGTAAACGATCCAGTTGACGATCGGGATGAGGTTGAGGATCGAGAGGATCAGCCATGTTCCGATATTGCCCCGAGTTTATCTTTTGCAAACCCAAAGGACGCAGTTAAATTATCTCCAATTCCTATTGACATAATATAACCATCTCTTGTTACTGAGACAGATAAAATAAGGACTCTCGTATATATAAAACGATTCGCCGGCAGAAAAAAACTGCAGAACACGGAATGAAATAAAAAAAAGTTTGGTTTGATATTCTTACTCGAACAGGTTTGCCCAGACCTTGCTGCCCCAGACGATGAGGAAGGGGAAAATGATGATCATGATAAGCAAGCCAACATATTGGATCATTCCAAGGAGACTGATGATACCAAAGATGATACCAAGGACGATGATGCATAAGATGTACTTAAGCCAGCCGGCCTTTCCGATCATACCAAAGATCTCACTGAAGTTGAATGCTGCACCAAATCCTTTGTTGGCAAAGTTGACTATAGCAGGGGTCAGAATAAGACCGAACAGGATAAAGATGATCATACAAACAATTCCACCGACGCCTGCCGCGGCTAATCCTGCAATCGAACCTGTCATAAGTCCTGCGATGGCGCCTCCCAATACAACCATAGCGATAATGGTAGGGATAAGCAGGTAGAGGAATACTATGATGAATGCAAGAAGACCGTCAACAAAGGATTTACCGATTCCAGCAACTTTCGGGTCTTCGCCGAGGTAAACTTTCAGAAATGTTCCAAGTGCGATTAAGTTGACGATCGGGATGATGGTCAGGATGATCAGAAGGATCCAGTTACCAATATTTCCCATGAGTTTGTCTTTTGCATAACCAAAAGATCAGGTTAAATTTTCTCCAATTCCAATTGACATAATAATACCATCTCCATTTTTAAGATAGTTTATAGAAGAACTTTCTAATATATAAAATAACTCCTAAAGTATCTAAAATGTTAAACGATATATCTGAATTATTTGACAGAAAACACAGAAATGACCCGTAACGCAGGGAATTTCCCGGGAATGAGACATGACCAGAAAGGATTTGATGAAGAACGCATTAAACGCGCTTTGGCAGGGTCGGGTGATATGTATGAAAGACGGGCAAATAGCGCGGTTTATGCCAAAGTCCGCGGGATCATCAGAAATGAGGAGCAAAAACAGTTCGGCGGATATCCTGCGCCCGTATACGCAGACCGGATAAAAATGATTTTGAAGGATGCAGGAGTATCCCGCATCTGTGGTATGAAAATTATAAGGGGGTATCCCTTAGTTGGTCAGGTGCTGGGTCCAGAGTTCGTTGTTCTCTTTAATCGCCTTATAGGTCAGATAGAGAGCTACGATCCAGACGATGATCGCAATGATACCTGGAATGATCAGGACGGCAAAAAATGCACAGACGATCTCTATGATAAAGAGGGCGATACCAAGTCCCACACGTCCCGCATAGGCAAGTCCGATACCTCCAAGGAAGAACCAGAGGATAATTCCCATAACCATACTTTTTTCGCCGGTGACAACTTTTCCGTAGGAAGTTGTGGGCAGTCCGTTTTCATTAACCATAATTATGTAACTCCTTGCCGTTCAATCAAAACGAATGATTTTCAGACAGGCGTATATTACGCATGATCGGATATAAATATATCCGATATTACCTGGAAGAGGAGGATAAATTCCTGCTGTATCCCAGGTATTCTTTTATCGATCATGATCAGCTGTTTTTTTTTTGTTTACGGGAAAAAACGAGACGCAGGGTATAAATTACTGACAAACTTATTAATATAGATACAGGCGTCATCCACGACGTATGGGTCTGTACAAAATCAGGTATGGAGAATAGTGATATTTTATCATGAGAAATAAGAGCAAACACAGAGGTGCAGTGTGAATAACGTTTTTCCGGCAATACTTGCGGGAGTGGCTGCATTCATCATCTATCTAATACTGTCTGTAGGTTCGGCAACACCAACTGACGGGATCCTTCTCTGGTCATCCGCAGAACTCATCATTGGACTAATTCTTTCGATTATAACCGGGTTGATATGCCGTAAACTCTGGATCGGAAAAAGCTATAGAATGGCAAACCCGCTTCGCTGGCTCCTCCTAATCGTCTATATCATTCCGTTTCTAATCGAACTTATTATTGCAAATCTGACCGTCGCATGGAAGATCATCACCGGCAGAAATATCAGACCCGGGATCGTGAAACTCAGCCCTGGCATGAAAACCGACGGAGGAGCGCTGCTTCTTTCAGCATCCATCACCTATCAACCTGGAACGGCAACGGTGGATGTGAATGATGAGACCAGGGAACTTTACGTCCACTGTCTCGATGTCGGTGAAGACCCAAAAGGGGTCATACCTGCTGATAAGATATTCGCGAAGATCGATCTCGCCAAATGGATCAGGAGGATCACCGAATGAACGATATTTTCATGGTCGCAGCGATCATCTTCGTGCTTCTCATCTTCGCATGCGGGATCAGGATCTGGCGTGGTCCGACAAATGCCGACCGCATGCTCGCACTCGAAGTGATCAACATCCTCGTTGTCACCATCATGATCACCCTCTCGCTCTGGTTTATGCAGCCGGTGTTCATCGATGTGGCAATCGTTTATGTTCTCCTTTCCTTTGTAGGAACACTCTACGTCGCAAAACTCATCGTAGGGGATCTCCAATGATCGACATTATCGTAACCACCTGTGTGGTGATCTCACTCATATTCAACATCCTCGGGGTTATCGGGCTCTTCCGGTTCCCTGACTTTTACACACGCATCCATGCCGCCGGACTGGTCGGAAGTCTCGGATTCCTTTTCATGGGAGCTGCCGTCCTTGTCTACGCAGGAGGTCTCCTGCTCTCTGGCGATGAAGCCTGGCTCAACTATGGGGCACACGTTGTTCTGGCTCTCGTGATCGTGGTGATCACAGGGACCACAGCGACCCATGCAATTGCCCGCAGTGCATACCGCTCGGGAAATATGCCGGTCGCAAAAATCGACGCTCTGAATGCAGACGAAACAAAAATGAAACACCGGGAGGAACGAAAGAAATGATCGAACTGTTTCCCGAAAGCTATGTGGTATTACACCTTCTCTTCCTCGCTGCAATACTCTTCTGTGCAGTGACGGTATTTTTCCTGAAAGATCTGATCGCGGCGGCAATTGCCTTTTCTGCATTCAGTTTCCTGCTCGCTCTCGAATTCTTCCTTCTGCAGGCGCCCGATGTGGCGATCGCAGAAGCAAGTATCGGGGCAGGGATCTCGACGGCGATCATGATGATCGCCATACGCGGGACAAAACGTAAGGAGGGTGAAGAGGAATGAAAGAAGCAGGATCAATATTCCAGCCAAAGGTTGCGATCGTTCTGATCGTTCTGGTAACAATAATCTTCCTTCTTCCGGCATTCGGTCTGACCTTCGGCGCTCCGGCGGCGACAATGACCGATCAGTATTATATCGACAACGCCCAGACAGAGACCGGAGCGAACAACGTGGTCACGGCAGTCGTCTTCGACTTCCGTGGATTCGATACGCTCGGTGAAGCGACCGTTCTCTTTATCGCGGTCCTCGGGGTCGCGATGATCTTTCGGAGAAAACACAAATGACGATCTGTCTTATTGTCAAAACAGCAGGCCGCCTGCTCGTTCCGTTCATCTTTATCTTCGGATTCTACATCGTGGCCCACGGTCACCTGACTCCGGGAGGAGGATTCCAGGGAGGAGCCGTCATCGCGACAGGCGTCGCACTGATCCTCGTCTGTTATTATTACCGTGAGTGTATGGAGAAGTTCATCCCTGTCTCGAGCTTCAAACTCGTCGAATCGGCGGCTCTTCTGCTCTTCATCTGCACTGCGCTCGCAGGACTCGTGGTCGCATCCGGGTTCCTCTTCAACTGGCTGAGTGCCGCGGGGGGTTTCTTCGGCAATGCGATCGCATACGGAATAAATCCCGGCGATCTCTACACCGCCGGGATCATCCCGGTGCTGAACTTCGCGATCGGGATCGAGGTGTTCGGTGCCCTTTCAGCCGTGCTGATGTTCATGTTTGCCGGTCTGAAGGAAACAACGCAGGAAGAAGACGATGCAGAATTACCTATCGAAAATATTCATAAGGGTAAAAAAGGAGTGAGAAAATGATAGCAAATCTGCCGTTTATTGCAGTGGCATTACTTATCGGCATGGCGCTCGCCACCATTCTTCTCAAGAAGAACATGATAAAAATGGTGATGGGTCTCGCGATGCTGGAAGGAGCGGTCAATCTGTTCCTGGTAACGCTCGGTTACCGGGAAAACGGGATCGCCCCGATCTTCACGAATGCACCGGAAGGCGCCGACATGGTCCTCCCGACGGTCCAGGCGCTCACGCTCACGAACATCGTCATCGGTGTTGCAACGACCGCCCTGATGCTCGTTCTCGTGATGGTCATCTATAAAAAATACGGGACCATCAATTCGGATAAGATGAGGAGGCTCAGGGAATGAACGTTCTTTTAGATAATCTGCCGGCACTGCTGATCGCAGTTCCGCTGTTCTGTGCGTTCCTCCTCCCGATCATCGGAAGATTCCTTCCACAGATCCGCGATGCCTGGATCATTTGTGCCTCATTCGCTGCGAGCCTTATCGCCGTTATTACGGCGTTCACGGTCTACACGAAAGGGACGATCGTCTATGTCTTCGGAGCGGCAGCGGGCTCACCCGCGGCTCCGATCGACTCGGGAGGGATCCCATTTCGGATCATCTTCACGATCGACGGATTCGGCGCATTCATGCTGCTTTCAGCAGCGATCGTTTCTTTTGCGGTCTTTCTCTATCTCGTCGCCTCCCAAAAGGAACGGAGTGGAAGATCCGAGTTCTATGCTCTGTATCTTCTGCTGACGGCCGGCATCTTCGGCATGGTCTCGACAGGGGATCTGTTCAACTTCTTCGTGTTCCTTGAGATCAACTCGCTTGCAGGTGCAGCACTCGTCTCCTATCACCGAAGAGGAGGACTCGCCGCCGAAGGAGCGCTCAAATATCTGATCGTCAACACCGTCGGCGGACTCATGGTCCTGTTCTCGATCGGTCTTCTGTATGCTCAGTATAATTCGCTGAACATGGCAGTGATCGCGTCGCAGATCTCGCTCTCGACCCTGAACATCATTGCACTTGTCCTCTTCATCGCGGCCCTCGCCATGAAAGCAGGATCGGTACCGTTCCACTTCGCAACGCCCGATGCATACTCGGTCGCCCCTTCGGGGATCACCGCAGTAATGATCGTCGCAAGCCAGGCAGGGCTGTATGGTCTGTTTAGGATCCTCTTCACGCTCTACGGCGACACGTTCAACACAGTCACCCTCGGCTGGGTCATCATCGTTCTTGGTGTCCTCTCAATGGTCATCGGCGTTACGATGGCGATACCTCAGAAGGATGTCAAACGGCTGCTCGCATATCATGCAGTTTCGCAGACCGGATACATGCTTCTCGGCGTTGGCGTAGCGTTGGCCGTTTTAGGAGATCCCGTCGCAATGGCCTCCTATGGTCAAACAGCAATGAAAGGAGGTCTCTTCCATATCATCAACCATGCGATGTACAAGGGTCTCCTGTTCCTCGCGGTCGGTGCCGTCATTTATCGGACCGGCGTCTGGAGTCTGAACAAAATGGGAGGTCTCGGTCACAATATGAAATGGACGATGATCTTCTTCCTGATCGGCGCATTGGCGATCGCGGGGATCCCGCCCTTTAACGGGTTTGCCTCGAAGCTGATGATCTACGAATCGGTCTTTGCGTTCAACCCGGCCCTTTCGATCATCGCGATGGTCGTCTCCATCCTGACGCTCGCATCCTTCATGAAGGTGTTCCACTCTATGTTCATGGGACCTCAGCTCCCCGAGTATGCAGAAGTAAAGGAAGTCCCGAAACTCATGATCGCCGGAATGGTCATCCTGACGATATTCGTCATCGGATTTGGTCTCTTCCCGGATCTTGTGGTGAACAATCTCGTTGCCCCGGCGGCTGATGCCCTTATTAATAAAGGTGCATATATCACCGCCGTTCTTGGAGGTGGATCATGATCGGAGATCTTCTAACAGGATACGGTTTCTGGAATCCGCTCATCTGGATCGCAGTCATGGCAACAGGACTTCTGGTCGCCTGGCTTATCTGGCGCTGCGGTGAATCGGACTACGACAAAGGAACCGAACAGACGAAACCCTACCTCTCAGGAAATGACGAGCCCGAAAAAGGCGCTGTCCATATCAGAGGCGGGAACATGTACTGGGGATTCACGCATGCCCTCAAAGGATACTATGACAAACTCATCCCGCTCCATTCCGGTGTGGTGAACGATTACCTCGCATGGTTCCTGATAGGGGTCATTGTTATCTTCGTGGTGGTGATCATGGTATGAAACTCACAACATCGTTAAACAGATCTCTCTGGGTCTTCCACTTCAATGCGGGGTCATGCAACGGCTGCGATATCGAGATCGTAGCGACCCTGACCCCCCGGTACGATCCGGAACGCTTCGGCGTAAAACTCGTGGGATCCCCCCGCCATGCGGACGTATTACTCGTAACGGGACCCGTCACGAACCAGATGGCCGACAGGCTCCGCCGGGTCTATGCCCAGATGGCTGGACCCAAAGTGGTGATGGTAGTTGGAACATGCGGCCAGTCAGGCGGCGTGTTTTCGACATCATACAACCTGGCAGGCCCGGTCGATCAGATCATCCCGGTGGATGTGTATGTCCCGGAATGTGCCCCAAGACCTGAGGCGATCATCAACGGCGTGGTCACGGCGATCGCGAAGCTTGAACGACTCGAAGGAGGAAAATAATGGACGGAATATATACACCCGCAGAAGTGGTGGATAAACTCAAAGCCTCACTCGGCGATTCTATGCTGGACTCCTCCATCAGAGTAAGAGCCGAAGGAGTGAAGAAACGGGAGAACACCAATGTCTGGATCACGATCCAAAAGGAAGCGATCCATCAGGCCGTTGAGGAACTGATGAAGATCAGGTATCCTCACCTGTCCTGCATCTCAGGATACGACAAGGGATCAAACGATCCAAATCTCAGGGTCCAGTACATCTTCTCCCTCTACGGCGAGATCGAAAAGACCGAGTTTATGCTCATCTTTTCCTTTGACCTCCCGAAAGCCGATCCGCATATCCCGACGATCACCGATCTGATGGAAGGAACGGCGTTCACGGAGCAGGAAAAACGCGAGTATCTCGGCATCATCATCGACGGTCTGCCGCCGGTGAAACACAGATTCTTCCTGCCGCAGGATTTCCCGTCAAATGTCTATCCTCTCAGAAAGGACGACAAGAGGATCCCGGACTCGATGATCAAAAATCTTTGGGCATGCGGCAGACCGGAAAACCGGCCGCCGGCACCTCTGGAGGATGAGTAAATGGCAGGAAATACACCGTACATCGTCCCGATCGGTCCGATCCACCCGGCATTAAAAGAGCCGGTCCACATCGAACTGACCGTCATCGGCGAAGAGGTCATCTCGGCCGACTTCACGCCCGGTCAGACCCACCGCGGTATCGAATGGATGGGTCTGTCCCGAAACCCGGTCCAGATCGTGCATCTCACCGACCGGATCTGCGGTATCTGCGGAGTGAGCCACTCGCTTGCATTCGCACGGGCGATCGAACAGATCGCCGACATCACCGTTCCTGAACGGGGCGATTATGTCAGAGTGATCATCGCCGAGTTCGAACGGATCCAGTCACACCTGCTTTGGGCAGGAGTCGCCGCCCACGAACTTGGATTCGACACGCTGTTCTATCTTGCATGGAGAGTCCGCGAAGATGCGATGGACGCGATAGAAGTGATCACCGGAAACAGGATAAACTACGACATCATCCAGATCGGCGGTACACGCAGGGACATCACGGAGGATCAGCATGCAAAGATCCGCAAATGTCTGAACAATTACAAGGAGGTGTTCGGCAAACTGAAGAAACTGTTCCTGGAAGATGCGGTGATAAAATCCCGCTGCGTCGGAACAGGTCTTCTTTCATTCGAGACCGCGATGGCCTACTCCGCGGTCGGTCCGACCTCGCGGGCATCCGGCGTTAAAGCCGATCTGCGGGTGGATTATCCCTACTGCGCCTATGGGGACCTTGACATAAAACCGGTCATGCCCACCATCTACGGAAGCGAGGTGAACGGAGATACCTATGACCGGATCGTTGTCCGCATCTTTGAGGTCGCTCAATCGGTAGGGATCATCGAGACATGCCTCGACAACATGCCTCCAGGACCCGTCATCTGGGAAGAAAAAGTCGCAAAGATCCTCTCGACCTGTAAGAAAGCATCGGGAGAAGCGGTCGGACGGCACGAAGCCCCGAGAGGCGAAGCGGTCCATTATGTGGCACTGGACGGAGCGGAAGCTCCGGTCGCCTGGAAGGTCAAGGCCTCGACCTATAGTAATGCGCATGTCTGGCCGATCATTCTGAAAGGCGCTCAGCTTGCTGATATCCCGGTCATCGTGGCATCTATCGATCCGTGCATGTCGTGCACCGACCGGGTCGCCGTCACGGATAACGGGTCTACGAAGATCTTCACGAAAGAACAGCTCGGAAAGATGTCCTATGAGAAGTCCCGGAGGATGATGCAATGAACATCATCCTTTCTGCGGTCGGCGGAACGGTGGTCCTCGCGATCATCGCGATCGTCGTCGGACTGTTCCTTGCCGGGATCGACCGGAGGGTCGTCGCCCACATGCAGGCACGCATGGGTCCTCCCCTTTCCCAGCCGTTCACGGATATCCGAAAACTGTTCGGAAAACAGAGCATCGTTCCGGCAAACACGATACCCTGGCTCTTTAATCTGATGCCGATCGTCGCCCTCGCATCCTCGATCGCGGTCTTGTTGTATCTGCCGTTCGGCAGCCTTGCCCCGATCCTGGGAGAAGCGGGCGATATGATCCTCGTGCTCTATCTCCTGATCGTCCCGTCGCTTGCCCTCGTGATCGGCGGATTTGCCTCTGGCTCTCCGTATGCAACGATCGGCGCCCAGCGTGAGATGGTCTCGATGATCGCTTACGAATTACCGCTCGCAGTTTCGGTCATCATCATCGCCTGGAGACTGATGGCCGCGAATGTCGCCGAGCCGTTCTCCTTTACAACACTGATGCAGACTTCTGTCTGGGATGTCGTCGGACCCCTCGGGATCGTCGGTCTTCTGATCCTTTTGATCCTCTTTGCCTGGATCACGCCCGGAGAACTCTCGAAGGTCCCGTTCGATACGCCTGAAGCGGAAACAGAACTTGCGGGAGGTATTCTGGTCGAGTACTCGGGCAGAAACCTTGGTGTCTTCTCACTCGCTCAGGCAGTGAAAACGGTCGCAATGATCGCATTCGGCGTCATCATCCTGCTGCCCTGGAATCTTTCGCCGGTCTTCGGCATCACAGGCGCCGGAGCAGCTGTGATCGATCTTCTGTTCTTCTTCGCGAAAGTGATCCTCGTCTCGATCTTTTCGGTGACGGTGATCAGAACGATGATGGCAAGATTCCGTATCACGCAGGTCGTCAAAGTCTACTGGTTCATCTTCGGCGGACTCGGGATCGCGGCGATCATTCTCCTGATGCTGGATGCCTTTCTGATGGGAGGGATCTGAGATGTTTCCGATGCTCAAAGAGATCCTCGTCCAGTTGGTGAAAAAACCGGTGACGAACCTCTTCCCGGCAGCACGTCTCCCGAAAACCATCACCGGATTTCTGGGAAAAGTGAGCGAGGGAAAAGCAGCGCTGATCCCTCCGGTGGAGACGCCAAACGCAATGCGGGGCAAACTCGTCTATGACCGAAATCTCTGCAACGGGTGCGGACTGTGTATGAAGGTCTGTCCGTCACATGCGATCGAACAGGTCACCTACCCCGTGCCTCCCGCAAAAGAGGGAGAGGACAAGCCGCGTGCCCAGAAGAGGGTCCGGTTCTATGTGGGAAACTGTATTTTCTGCGGTCAGTGTATCGATATCTGCCCGAAGGGAGCGATCTCCCAGTCGTCGGAGTTCCTGCTTGCAACAGAAGACCGATTCGCTGAAAGCCAGATCATAGAGTGAGAAGTTTGCAGATCAGTTTACGAACCTGGGAGGAGCGGGACGCTCCTTCCCTTGCTTTTTTTGCGAATGAACCTTCGATCGCAAATCAGAGATTTGCTCTCCGACTCGGGTCTTTGACCCTCGCTTGATAGCGAAGAATCTGTGGGCAGGTTTTTCCTTCTCCCTACACTCTCGACGATGCGAAAGCCTACATCGCGTTTTGTCATCAGCAGGATACGGCAGAAAATCTCTGCCTCGCGATCACCGATGACGATTTTGCGGTCGGCAGCATCGGCGTGTTCTGCCGGGGCGGCGGCACTGCAGAGCTGGGACACTGGCTCGGCAAACCCTACTGGGGCAAAGGGATCATGACGAAGATGGTCACAGAGATCTGCGATATGGCATTTCACAGGTTTCAGATCGACGAGATCTTCGCCGAGCCGTATGAGTGGAACGCGGCATCGCAAAGGGTGCTCGAAAAGGCGGGCTTCGTGTACAAAGGAGAGAAGGAAAAGTCCCGAGTGTATACGCTTGCAAAGGTTCGATCGTGATTTTCGATTAAATTATTTCACTCTTGTTTTTTCAGTGTACGCTTCAGTTTCGTGTACAGTATTTTTTTAGTGGTACCACCCATCACACGAAATGCACGAAAATAAAAACGAAAACACGAAAATAAAAAAATCGATTGGATGGGGATACAAATTTGCGAGGGGGACGGGGGAGGGAGCCTCATGTATCCCACCCAACCGACCTAATTCATTTTCGTGTTTTCGTTGGCGGGTTGGACGCTGAAAGCGGACGACCTCAGCTGAGCAAACCGCTGGTTTGCGTGTTTTCGTGCATTTCGTGTGATGGGCGGGTTGGACGCGAAGCGGACGACCTCAGCCGAGCAAGGCTTTGCCTTGCGAGGATGGTACCACCCAAAGAATCCCGTACACGAAACCGACGTACACCAAATCCACCAAAAACACGAAAAATAGAGAGACTGATCCATATCCATCCTGAATATTTTTTCTCGGATTTCTTGTGAAGGACACGGCCAACAAAAAAAACTCTGATACATCAGATTTCCTCCTCGTTAACACTCAGATAATATTCTCTGCCACTCTGAAAAATACTCAATCCAATCAATTAAAATATCCATTCAAAAAACTCATATTACCAAGACACTCTCATTAAGAATGTATATTACTCATAATGTGAAATCATTATAGATATCAATATCCGGCTCATACAGCAGGAATACAGATACTACAGGAAAATATGAAAAGTATAACCGGTTCGGCAAAATGCGAAACCTACGACAGGGAAAAAGTTCTTGAAGCGGTAGCAAAAGCAATAAAATCTTCCGGCGGTCTTCCCCGTGTCGATGGCAGAAAAGTCCTGTTGAAGCCCAATCTCTTATCCGATGCCGGCATCGACCGTGCGATCACCACACATCCTGAAGTGGTCTATGCGGTAGGAAAACTCATCATCGAAGCCGGCGGGGTCTTAACGATCGCAGACAGTCCAGGGGCAGGCATCATCTATTCTCCGAGAGTTCTCAAAAGAGTCTACCATAAATGCGGCATTGAAAAGGTCGCCGAGGAACTTGGCGTCAAACTCTCCTACGATATCGGATACCAGGAACGTTCCTGCCCCGCAGGGAACGTCATGAAACGGTTCACCGTCATCAATCAGGCGTGCAATGCGGACGTCATCATCTCGGTCTGCAAATTAAAGACCCATATGTTCACGCATTTTTCCGGGGCCGTCAAAAACACCTTCGGCGTCGTCCCGGGTCTGGACAAACCGGTCTTCCACTCCAGATTCCCGGATGCGATCGACTTTTCCGAAATGCTCGTTGACTTAAACGAACTCATCGAGCCTGACTTCGTCGTTATGGACGCGATCGTCGGAATGGAAGGAAACGGACCGATGGGCGGCCAGCCGCGGGATGTTGGCTACATCCTTGCTTCCCACTCCGTCTACGGGCTGGACATCTCCGCCCAGACCCTCGTGAACATGCGGCCCGAATCCATCGGAACAACGATGACCGCTCTCAGACGCGGTCTCATCGAGGAAGTGGTGGTCGAGGGGGACGAGATCATACCGATCGAGGATTATGTCCATCCGTCCACCTACCACGGCAACCAAAGAGAGTCCTGGTACAAAAAAACGATCTACCGCAAACTGCAGCGTGTCGGCAAGATGTACGAACCCTCACCTGTCGTAAACAACAAAAAATGCATCGGGTGCGGCCAATGTGCACGGATCTGCCCGGTCAAGGCCGTCGAGATCATACAGGGAAAGGCAGTTTTTGATCTGACGAACTGTATCAGATGTTACTGCTGCCATGAGATGTGCCAGTACCATGCGATCGTCATGAAACGGTCCATCAGCGGAAAAGTCATCCACAAGGTCATCCACTGACGACCCTTTTTTTGGTTCCGGTCCCACTCAGCTTTCCCTGATCAGGGACGGACGTACTCATCTTATTATTGTTAAGCCCCCAAATATATACTCGTGAAATGGGCAATTTTAGGCGGAGGTCTGACCGGGGTCACTCTCGCCCGTCTCCTCAAGGAAAAAGGACATGAAGTCACGGTTCTCGAAAAGGAACCAAAGATCGGCGGTCTGTGCAGATCCGAAGTCAGAAACGGATTCACGTTCGACTACGGAGGATCGCATATCATCTTCTCCCGTGATACCGATGTTCTCGCGTTCATGCAGAACGCTCTGGCCGAAAACCGGGAATTTAGAAACAGAAACACCAAAATATTCTATAAAGGTCAGTATGTTAAATACCCGTTCGAAAACGGACTGTCAGCTCTTCCAAAGGAAGATCTGTTCTTCTGCATCAATGAATACGTTAAAAATCTGGTGGCGGTCGAAAAAGGCGAGGTCACTGATCCAAAAAGCTTCAAAGACTGGATCTACTACACCTTCGGCAAAGGGATCGCTGAATGTTATCTCGTTCCGTACAATGAGAAGATCTGGAACTACCCAACCGATAAAATGTCGAAACACTGGATGGACGGACGCGTTCCCCGCCCGCCGGTAGAGGACATCATCAAATCGGCGATCGGTATCGAGACCGAAGGATACACCCATCAGGCAGTCTTTTCCTATCCGATCGAGGGCGGTATCGAAGCACTTATCCACGCCATCGCGAAGCCGATCGCAGATTCGATCAAGACAAACTACACCGTCACCTCGGTCGTGAACATATGCGAAGGATGGGCGGTCTCCAACGGAAAAGAGACGATTTTGGCCGACCGGGTCATCTCGACCCTGCCGCTCCAGACGCTTCTTCCGATGCTGAATGTTCCATCCCAAATACAGGAGGCATGCGATGCCCTCAGATACAACTCAATTGTCTGTATTTCCGTTGGATTCAAAGGAACTCTGCCCGACATCTCCTGGATGTATGTGCCGGAAGAAAAATGGGGGGCCTTCAACCGCCTCTCCTTCCCGTCCAACTTTTCAAGCCAGGTCGCACCCGAGGGCTGTTCGGCGGTCCTCGCAGAGATCACCTACAACGAAGGCGACAACGTCTCAAAGATGAACGATGAGGAGATCATTATGCACACGGTCGACGGTCTCGTCCGGATGGGGATCATCCCGTCTGCCGATGATGTCGTTCATACCGCGATCGATCATTTCAAATTCGCCTATGTGGTCTACGATCTCGATTACCTGAAGAATATTAAAATCGTCCGGGAATATATTGAAGGGACCCTCGGCATCGATCTCGTCGGCAGATTCTCCGAGTTCGAATACATCAATATGGACGGCTGCATCCGAAGCGTCATGAATTTTGTGGAGAAAAATACATGAGAGTAAATATCCGGGTGGAGAATTATTCGGTATTCAAATATGTCGGCTGTGCTACGGTCGCAATGATGCTGTACAATGGTCTGCAGAAGACCCCGGGTGTCGAGGTCGAGCTCAACAGCAAAAAGCATGACCACGACATAACCCACTGTCATACCCTTGGTCCGGGAGCGGTCTGGTCTATGCTGCGGGCAAAACATGTCAGGATCCTGACTGCCCACTCGACCCCGAGCCTGAACGTCAATAATCTCGCCGGAGCCTCGCTCATCAATAAGATCTACAAACCGATGTACGGCAGATACGATCATATCATCACCATCACAAAAGACAACGAACGGGAGATCAAAGAGATGCTCCCGGATATGCCGACGACCCGGATCCCAAGCTGCGTGAACATGGAAAAATTCCGCCCCGACGCAGAAAAACGCCGGATCTTCCGTGATACCTACGGGTTTTCGGATGACGACAAAGTGATCCTGCAGGTCGCCCAGCAGACCCCGAGAAAAGGCATCTATGATTTCCTGGACCTGGCTGATGCTTTGCCGGAATACAAGTTCATGTGGGTCGGCGGGTTTCCGTATGGTCCGATCTCGGACAACAGAAAAAAGGTCAAGGCGCGAAAAGCAAAAGCCGGCGACAATGTCATCTTCCCGGGATTCGTCCCGGATATCACCGGCGTGTATGCCGGAGCTGACGTCTTTTTGTTCCCGTCCTACGGGGATCTTATGTCGATCTCGATCATGGAAGCTCTTTCGAGCGGTCTTCCGGTCATATCGCGTGATCTTTCCGAATACCGGGAGCTTTTCCCGGGGATCGCAGGATTCTTTACCAAAAATGAGGAGATCGCCCCCCTGCTCGCAGACGATGCGCTTCTCAGAAACGCTGCGTCCCATGCACGGGCATCGGTCGGGCCGTATGATATATACAAAGTCGCAAAGATGCATGCAGATCTTTATGCGGAGTTATTAGCATGATTTCAGTCGTAGTTCCATCATTCAATGAAGAGGAGGGCATCGAAGCCTTCCTGAAAAGCCTCTGTGACCAGACTCTTCCCAGAGATCAGTACGAGATCATCGTGGTCGACGGCGGGTCGAAGGACAAGACGCGGGAGATCGCCGAAAAATACGCGGACAAAGTCTTCATTCAGACGAGCAAAAAAGTCGGAGGAGCCAGAAACGACGGCGTTCTTGCGAGCAAATATGACTTAATCGTCACCACGGATGCAGACTGTTTTCTGCCGAGGCCCTGGCTCGAAACGATCGTAAAGGACTTCGCGAAGTATCCGGATGCATCCACGACCTACGGACCGATCTATCCGCTGGAACCCGGATTCAAGCATAAATTCGAGGTTTTCCTGTACAATATGGTGGTTTGGATCGGAGGAAGGACGGGTATTTTCTACGCGACGCTTGGCGCGAACACGGCGTTTCGGAAAAACCTCTTCATCGAGGCCGGGATGTACAAGGTCTGCGATGCCGGAGACGACTGGGAACTTCCCAAACGCATGAAGAATTACGGACGCGTCGTCCTCGATATGAAGATGATCATCGGGTTTTCGATGCGGCGGTACATCAACTTCGGTCTGTTCCGCTCGGCGTTCCAGTGGTTCTATGTTGTCGCAAAAGGCGGGTTTTCGGACAAACACCAGTATATGGGCAAGGATTATACGAAAAAATAATGGTCACGCTTCATCTGCCTGATGGTCTGGTCATGACGACCCATGCCGGAACACTTGAGGAGATCCTTCTCCGCCTGGATATGAATCCGTATGAGATCCTCGTAACAAGGGACGGTGAGCTTTTGCTCGCTGACGATGAGGTCCGTGAGGACGATATTCTTCGTGCCACCTCGATCGTGCACGGAGGATAAGATGGCAGGGTGCGATCTTTGTGAGAAAAAGGCGGTGTACGTCGATCCTGTCACGAAGCAGCGGTTCTGCGGGGAGCATTTTTCGGCATGGTATGAGAACGGCGTCTCGGCTTCTATCGAAAAGTACAGGATGATCGAGCCCGGGGACCGGATCGCGGTCGGTCTTTCGGGCGGGAAGGACTCGACGGTCCTTTTGACGGTTCTTGTAAAACTGGATCTGGATGCTGAACTCATCCCGATCACGGTGGATGAGGGGGTCGATGATTACCGGGATGATACGATCCTCGCAGCGACCCGGCTCTGCGATAAGTTTGGGCTCGCCGATAAACTGATCTCTTTTACGGATATCTGCGGGAAGACTCTGGATGAACTGCTCAAAAATGATCCTCAGCAGGCATGTTCGGTGTGCGGGACCCTGCGCCGCCGTGCCCTGAATCAGGCGGCCCGCGAGGTCGGAGCAACAAAGATCGCGACGGGTCACTGTCTGGATGATGAGGCTCAGTCGGTTCTGATGAATTATCTGCGGGGCGATGTGACCCGGGTGACGGGGTCCTATCAGACGAACGCGGAGAGGCTTTTTTTACCGAGGATCAAGCCGCTCTCTCGGTCAACTGAGCGGGAAACGGTTGCCTACGGACTCGTGAATCGTCTGCTCACCGATCTGCCGGAGTGTCCGTACACGAAGTACGCTCTGCGTGCGGGGGTCCGGACAGGGCTTGGAAAGCTGGAGTATAAAGATCCCGGGACGATGATGAAGATCGTGACCGGACAGGAGAAGCTTCTCGCAAAGCTCGGACCGCGAAAGGGGGCGGTCAAGGCAATGGGCCGCTGCGAGGTGTGCGGGGAGCCGACGAGTCACCGGCTGTGTGCGGCGTGTATGCTGCTCGAAAAGCGGGGCGAGTCGTAGGCTCGCCCTCAGCCGAACAAACCGAAGGTTTGTGAGAGCGGGTTGGCAACGAAGTCGACGACCTTAGATGAGGAGGATCGACGGCGAAGCCGGCGATCTTAGCGGAGCAAACCGAAGGTTTGCGACCAAGGCTTTGCTTTGCGACCAAGTCGATAAATTTGCGAGTGTGCGGGGCGAGCCGACAGATCCGCCCTTAATAATGAAAAAAATGAGGTCAGGTATGATCCAAAGGAAAGACCCATACGTCAGGCAGTAATGCCTGCATTACCTGTCGATCCAGCACTTGTCAGATTACCGGGCGTCAGGGTCGCCTGAGGTATCGATTCGGGAAGGATGATCGTTATCCTGCCCTGGGGCTGAGCGTATTCCTCTCCGACAACGCCGTTGAGTTTCACGGTGATATAATTGATAAGACCGTCTTCAAGACCGTCATCGAGCGTGATATACGTACCTCCGAGCGCAGGGATATTTGGATAATTGTCCCCGCCGTTTACCGTGTAATCATTCAGAAGAACGGTATAAGTTGCATTCAGATCGAAGAGTTTTCCCTGGATGGAATCGATCGTCACACGATTCACTTCTCCGGCAATGTACGGTTTTGTCGCATCAACGGTGTAATTAATTCCAGAAACCTGCGGGAAACCGCCTCTCGGGTCGGGGACACTTTGTGTCTGATCTTCGGACATCTGAAGGATCATCTGGCCATTCATATCTGTTGCAACAATACTGTTGCCGAACGGGAAGACGTTCAGAAGATCATATTCCGTCACATTGCCAGCTTTTATCGTACAACGAATTGCGCCGCAAATTCATCGATCTCATCGACATGTCCCGGAGATTCTCCGATCAGCGTTTCGTTCAAATTTCCATCCGGCGAGATGGTGACGAGCCCGATATACTGTAAGGCGGTCCCCGTCTGGACGATGAGCGTTTCGTTGACGACCTCGCCGCCCTGAAGGACAGTATGACTGTGACCGTCGATAAACAGATCGATGCCTTCAACGTTTTGCACAAGGTCCGTCGATCGGTTTGGCTCCGAGTTTTCCAATACGCCGAGATGCCCGATACAGATGATTATATCGCATCCCTGGGTTTTCAGGTAATCGACCTGTTCCTGAGCGATACGATACAGGTCTTCGCCCGATGCGAAGTCGACATCCTCGACATTTTTGTAATAGGTCGTTACTGCGGTATCCGGCGTCTCAAGTCCGAAGATTCCCACCTTGTATCCGCCGATCTCGATGATCGTGTTCGGATGGAAAACGAGTTCATCCGTTCCTTTGTAGAAGATGTTTGCGGAAATAAAGGCAAAATCCATTTCATCCTGGAGCTCGAGGAGGTGGTCGAGTCCGTAATCGAATTCATGATTTCCGGGGACCGAGACCTGATACCTCGCAAGGTTCATGATCTGGATGGCGGATTCGCCTTCTGTTGCTTTCACTTCGACGGTTCCCTGGATAAAATCGCACGCATCCAGAAGGAGGACGTTCTTCCCTTCTTCCTACATCTGCTGATATAATGCTGCGACCGAGGTATAGCCGAGGTTGTTGGAGAAATAACCGTGAACATCGTTTGTGTGGATGATATACAGATTTTCGTCGGAAACGCTGCCCGTGTCAGTACAGCCTGCAATGAAACAGAATAGAACGACGGCCGCGAGAGCAGCGAAGATGAGTGCTTTTTTCGTGTTTTTCATAGTATTACCTGGGGTATGATAAGTAATTCTTGGGTTAAAGGGTAAAAAAGGTAATGTATGCAATTTATGCATGTGAGATAGATTTCAGGAGCAAAATGGTTGTTCTGTCGATCGATTCATATGCAGAAACACCTTGCAAGCGTGGATTTGCGACCGCGGGGTGAGGCGAGTCGGATGCGAAGCGGACGACTTCAGCAGAGCAAACCGAAGGTTTGCGACCGTGCAAAAATCGATGAGTTTCCATTCGCAAATAGGTATTTCGAGTCCGCTTTTGCCTTTCGGCGATCAATTTTGATGATTTTTGACGGATTATTTATGATGATTTTTGGTGGGTAAAAATGCAAATCGGCAGGATTCTGCGTATTTTCCGTTCGGTGAGGTCATAGTATATAAATTATGCACGTGGACGTCCAGGAAAAACGATAACCCCTTCCGGACTACGTCCTTACGGTCGGAAAAGCTTAAATACCACATATTTCTCTTTTTGTTTTTGGTTCGATCTCTCTCTCTCTCTCTCTCTCTCTCTCTCTCTCTCTCTCTTCTGTACTGTACAAAAAATAATAATAATAATAATAATAATAAGAGACTAGACGTCTAAAAAAAGTGATTGATGAGCATTTTTTTCTTCCCGTATTTACTTACTTACGGACGTAGTCTCTGGGGGGTTATCGTTTTTGCTGGACGTCCAGGTTATTCTTTTATATAGTATGAGTGTGTTTGAAGGGAAATACGGCAGGAGAGGGCGTATTTCTTTTTTGAGGGTGGTTTTTGTCTGTGTGGAAGGGATTGATTTTGATGGGCGGATGGTGATTTTGGAATCGAAATGGTGGTTTTCGAGTGGAAGTGAGGTGGGAAATATCGTTAGTGGGCAGATAAGAATTTTGGATATAGTTGAGCCACTTGAACTGCTCATCTAAATTTCAATAATAGGATATCTCCACCGCGGGACGCTCTGCATCGGGTCGCAAGGCAAAGGTTTGCGAACGTGCTACCACCCAAAGAATCCCACTCGATATGGATAAAGAGATTCCGGCACGAGGGAAAAGATTGTGAGAAGGCATGAATAATTTTTGGCATTATCATCACGGAATTTCAGGGGTTTTATTAATATACCATTGTGATCGATTAACAAGTAGGGAAAAGTATGGGGTTTCTAAGTAATATATTTGGTAAACAATCTGTTGAAACAAATTTGACGGAAACGAAAAATGTTCCAATAAAAAAAGGACCTGATCTCCTGTCAGTTCACCCGGACATTAGAAATTTGATTTGGTTGAATGATGGCCCAAACAAGAATTATATCCCGGACAAGAAAGAGGACATATACGAATATGAAGGAGTAAGATTTTTAATTTCGTGTATGAGCGGGGAAGAACCAAGTTCAATTTCACTCAAGTTGCCTGTTTCTTTTGTTGAAGATTCTTCGAAAGTTGAACGACCTCCCTACTTTCCGAGATATGCACAAATAACTCCGGAACAGAGAGGCGAGTATTGGAAATTGCTTGCTAATCCATATAAGCCTGGAATAGATATCGGATATGTCTTCATCCTATACTATGGACTTGAGAGACATCTTCTCAATGGAAATTATGAAAACGCATTTGATGTTATTTTAAAATTACGAGATGTTCATCAAAATGGTTCATTTCAAAGTTATTCCGCAAATGCACTAATATTGACTGGTCTCTACAGACAACGTCCTGATTTAGTAATGAAATTCGTTCGGTCAATTGATCATGACTATGAACTTGTTTTCTCTGACAATCTGTATCTGCTTTGCATGTTTGGTTTGGATATACCTCTTTCAGCTAAAGACATCATGCGGATGGCGAAAACGTTTGAGTTCACCAATCTTAATTACATCAAAAAATATCCAGAACTTTTTGAAGAACTTCTCTTAGCAAATATGCAACAAAAATACAATGCAGATTCTTTGAATATTAAGGATTTCATTACTGCAAAGGAGAACAGAAAACTGCACACACAAAACACCCCCATTTTTGCAAATATGTCTATCATTGATACGAATATCCAGGTGCCATTAATTGCTGATAATTTTAAATTGAAGAAAGCAGTGTATGATTTGTTGGAAGAAACACATGAACAAACCAAAGTTAAACTTGCAACTCTTCGAAAAAGCGGTGAATCAATAGAAAAAGTGAAGGATGAACCTAAGAAAAAAGTAATTCCTGTATTTAACAGTGACTTGGAAAAAACACTTCTGAAAGAATTTATTTCAAAAAAAAGATGATGCAATTGGCAGACATTTTTCATTAATTGCCTTACAGGATTTTTATTATAAATATCGTGATGTCGATGTAAAATATGTTGATAAGTGCATTGCTGCTTGTATTGAAGATATAAAATCTCTCGTTAATCTGCAGATAGAATATCGTAAGCAGGAGATTGAAAGAATAAATATGTCCTCCAATTTTCATAGTAAAGATGAAATTAATACAAAAATAGTAAATGTGAAATGTTTCCCGGGAAGGATTCCTGCATTTAACAGATTAGTTATCATTTATGAGAAAAACAAAAGATATAACGATGCATTGAGTGTTTGTGATCAAGCTATTAGATATTACACAAGTTATGGTATGCCATCAGCATCATTAGAGTTGGAAGAACGCAAAGAAAAACTCCAGAAAAAAGTTGTGTGAAAAGAGAGAACTGTCAGAAATTTTACTGAAACTCCTATGCGTCTTAGGAACAAACATATCCCCATCAAAAATCAGAGGATACTCCACCGCGGGTCGCTCCGCGTCCGATCGCAAATCAGAGATTTGGTCGCAAGTCTATCGACTTGCTTGGCTGAGGCCGCCCTTCGGTGCAACCCGCCTCAGCTGAGGTCGTCGACTGCGTCTCTGACCCGCAGTCACTCCCCGCACCCCTAAATCAGAAAAGAGATTGGAAGAGATAAAATCTATTTTGAAAAGTTAGTAGCTTACACAAAACGTTCCGGGCACCTCATGAAGCGTGATATCCTGCCGGACGTTTTGCAATATTTTTCATGGTTCTTTAGGCACATATCTGTTTGATCGTTCCGGAGATCCAGGCAGAGGAGCGTTTTGTATCCTCCAGTATGGACGCTTTTTCAGCCGGAGTAAGGATATCTGAGAATTTTTTGATCACGTCCTCATCTACCTTATCCCGCCCAATCGCCTTCAATGCCTGAATGATCAGTGCGGATTTAGCTGAAAGATTCGTGATGTCTTTATTTGATGTATGTTTAAATTTTATCGTGACATTTCCATAGGAGTATTCTTTGTATGGTCCGTTGGATGCATACGTCCATGAGGCAGGGACCTGGGTCGATAACCCTAACATATTCAATGCAGCATCTTCATAGGGGACAATGGTCCATCCAAAATTACGTGCAAGCGCTTTTGCTATCTCATGAGGTGAGGGAGCGACATATTCATCGAGAAATGCATTGTAGGTAGGATATTCATATATTCCCCGCATGACCCTGCGGATCGTTTTATCTTCAACTAACCGTGATAATACTTTTTTTATCGTTGGGATAGGGGAAATATCGGCAAAATCAGAGATGACGAATATAGTTCCTCTCTTTGATGTTGTGATTCTCTCTCTGATTTTTTCGTGATAGGTATCTATACTCATATAATAGTAGAGAATATTTTGTCACCCAAAGTATATAGTATTAGTGACAAAATCAGGGTCAGTGTTTGATTTTGTCCGGTCATGGATCCTATGATGTAAACCTGACCTCCCCTTTTCGTTATTTGTTTCGTTCATTTCATGTGATGGGCGTGGCGAACCGGAAAGTGGACGAACTCAGCCAAGGTCGTCAACTGCATCTCCGACCCGCAGTCGCAAATCAAAGATTTGCTCCGCTGAGGGCGAGCCTATCGGCTCACCCCGCCTCCGCTAAGACCGCTCCATAGGAGCGGTCCGCTAATAAACGTCTTTATCCCCCTGCACTCCAAATATTACCCACACGAATGAAAGGCGGAGAAGAAGAATTCAAATATAAACAGTGCCTCATCCTCCGGAGCGACCTCAAACTCAGCTGCGGAAAAATGTGTGCCCAGGCAGCCCATGCCTCCATCGGCGCCTACGAAAAAGCCTCCCTGACCAACAAAAAAGAATGGCTCCGGGAAGGACAGAAAAAAGTCGCCCTCAAAGCTCCGAGCGAACGTGCCCTCTACGAACTCAAATTCGCTGCAGAAATGGAAGGAGTACCTGTCTCCCTGATCATCGACGCAGGATACACCGAGATCCCACCCGGAACCATCACGGCGCTCGGCATCGGACCTGCAAAAGCCGAACTCATCAATAAAATAACCGGGCACCTCCCCCTCCTCTAAAATGAAACCATCCACCCACCCACTCGAAAATGACCTCGGCATGCGGTTCTACGCCACCAGCCAGCCTGGAGTCGGCGGACGCCTCCGGACCACCCCCGAAGACTTCGTCGTCGAAGAACTGCCGATCGTCTTCACCAACACCGGACCATACACCATCTGCAAACTCACCAAACGCTCCTGGGAACACCAACACGCCATGCACGAAATCACCAACCGACTGCGGATCAGCCAGAAACGCATCGGATGGGCAGGCACTAAAGACAAAAACGCGATCACCACTCAGTATATCTCCCTCTACAACGTCCCGGGAGAAGTCCTCGCCGATCTCAACATCAAAGACATGACCCTCGAACCGGTCGCAACCCACCAGTTCTCCCTTGGCCTCGGGCAGCTCCATGGCAATACCTTCAAAATCACCTTGCGTGACTGCGAACCGGAAAACCTCGCTGAGATCACCACCGCGATCTCCGGCGAGATCGCGACCGGGATCCCCAACTACTACGGACTCCAGCGGTTCGGCGCACTCAAACCCGTCACCCACAAAATGGGATACCACATCCTTCGAAACGAGTTCAAAGAAGCCGTCGACCTCTACGTCGGAGGCTGCTTCCCGCACGAATCCGAACAAGTCCAGAACGCCCGCAGAGCATTCGCCGAAACCGGAGACGCAAAAACCGCCCTGTATGAACTGCCGTACTGGCTCTCCTACGAACGGATCATGCTTGACTCTCTTGCCAAAAACCCCGGCGACTACGGAGCGGCGCTTCAGGCAATGCCCCCGAAACTCCTCTCCATGTTCGTCTCGGCATACCAGTCCTGGCTCTTCAACATCGGCATCTCGAAACGCTGCGAAGAAGGGATTCCGCTCAACGAACCGCAGATCGGCGAACATCTCGAATTCACGAATGAACGGATCGACACGATCACCGAGAAAAATATCGCGACCGCGCGCCAGCACATGAAACGCGGAAGATGTTTCGTCGTCGGCTGGATGCCCGGAAAGACTCTCCCCGTCGCTTCCGGTCCTCTCGAAGAGACGATGTTCAATCAGATGGAGCAGGACAACATCTCCATGCAGAGCTTTGCCGATGCCACCGAGTTTGTAAAAACCAACTTCGACGGAGCCCACAGGAAGATCTCTCTCGCGACCGAAATACAGACCGCGGTCTTTGAAAATAATGTGGAGCTGAACTTCGTTCTCCCGCCGGGTCATTACGCCACGACGGTCGCAAGAGAGTTCATGCAGGCAGCTCCCGAAAAAATGGTATGAATTAAAATTTGTCGTGCCAATACCCGGTGACCCGGCCGTTCAACGCGAGATGCCCGAGCCTTTTATCGATCTCCTGCAGGATGTCCCTGGGCGTGGAACCGGCGAGCGGCGTTCCCGGAAGGGGAGTCAGGTAATGAACATGGGCCGTTCCGTATCTGGTCACCTCAGAAACGAGGGAGAGGGTCACCTCTTCATCCTCGTCCGTTGCAAACGGGAAGCCGAAGATCACATCGACCACGGGAGTCAGCCCGACTTTTTTACATATCTCGAGCGCCGAATAGACATCGGCGACCGTATGACCCCTGCCCATTTTTTTCAAAACGGCGTCCGATCCGGACTGCGCCCCGAAATGGAGCTTCGTGTTCGAACAGAACTCCGTCACCAGTTCGGCGGTCTCCTGCACGACGAACTCGGGCCTGACTTCGGACGGGAACGTTCCGAAGTAGATGTTGTTCTTCGGCATGGAAGACAAAAGCCGACGAAGTTTTTCCACATCCGGAACGCGGCCGTTCGCCGAACCGTAGGCGAACGCGTTCGGCGTTACGAATCTTGCATCCTGATACTTTTCCGCCATCGAAACGATCGCTTCCCGCGAGCGGTGACGCATTCGTCTTCCATGCAGACAAGGGGTCTGGCAGTAGGCACAGGAAAACGGGCAGCCGCGGGAAAGTTCGATATAGCCTTTCATCCGCGAAAACGAGGGGAATGCATCCAATCTGACCAAATGGTCGACAGGGACGAGGGCAGAGCCCCGGCAGGCAACGCCCGGAATCTTTGACGCATCCTCTCCCGCTTCGAGAGCGGCGAGAAGACGCGGGAGGGTCCGCTCTCCTTCGCCGACCACGACGTAGTCTGCGATCTCAGAGACCTCCTCCGGGCAGGCGGAAGGGTGCGGACCGCCGACTATCGTAATCTGCCGGGCGGAGCGGATCTCGACGACATATTTGGGATAGTCAAGACTGTTCAGACTATAACAAATAACATCCCCGCCGTCAGAGGGGGAGTCGACCGGCTCAAGGATATATCCGTATTTTTCAGACGCGGCATAGAGAGCCGCATAGGAGTTTCTGGCCGCTGTGATGAAACGCCAGGTTATCCGCATTATGCGAAAGAAACCGTCCCGTTGGTTCCGTCAACGGTGACGACCCCGTCATTCGGAAGGTCGCCTTTCAGACGGTCGACGGTCGGGATCTCCGAAATGATCGCCCCGGTCGCGATGATCGTTTCGCATTCGGTGTTGATGATCGCGGCAGGAGCGACATGGTTTTTCACCAGTGCATATAAGACATAGGAGCCGACGGTCGAGCCTTTTCCGTACGGAAAGACGAGGACTTTTCCGGCGATAGATTTACCGAAGAGGGGGTGGGACTCATCGATGACGATACCGGTATTCGGATCGACACCTCCGAGTAAGGATATTGGTGTATCGGTTATCAGAAGTGGACCGGTCCCTGTCCCTTTTGCAATGCTTCGTCCCTGTATTAACATTGGTTAATACTATGAGAGGGGACATTTTATAGTTTTACCAAGTCAATATCTTAGCATACGATGACAGCATTTCAAAATGGTCTACTGAATGAGCAGCCGGTTTCCCTGACGGTAAACGGACGGGGGCTCGCGACCGTGATGATGCTGAAAGAGATGGTTGAGGAGTTTGCCGTCGGCTATCTGACGACGGAAGGGATCATCCCGTATGCGGATATCGAGTCGGTGATGCAGAATGATGCCGGCGTGAGCGTGCTTACAAAAAATCCGTTCAAGGTGCTTCTCCCTAAAAAAAGCGTGCTCTCGGGATGCGGGGGCACGGCGTCCTATCTGGATCCGGAGAAGCTGCCGGTCCTTGAGTCATGCATCCCGGTCCCGAAAAATATTCTGAAACACGAATTTTCGAGCGACGTGATCAAGGCAGGCGGGTTTGGGGTGAAGGCGTTTGCCGAAGGAAAGATCGCGGCATCTGCAGAGGATCTTGGTCAGTTCACTGCGCTGGACAAAGTCGTTGGTCGATTACTCAGAGAGGGGATCCCTCTGGAAAGCACTGCCATCCTCGTTTCCGGAAAAGTGACGGCAGAACTCGTCAGGAAATGTCTGCATGCAAAAATCTCGGTGCTGGCGTCGAAACAGCCCCCGACGAATCTCGCGGCCGAAGTGGCGAAAAACGGAAAACTGACGCTGGTATATTGAATCAAAGATAGTATTCAAAAGACATCCCCAATCTTTTTTCTAATCACGGGGCGCAGGTTGGACGCAAAGCGGTCGACCTCGGCTGAACACGTCTAACATATGTGAGATTCGGAAAAGGAAGATGGTTAGGTGTGGAATCATGAAATTATTTAACCGCGAATAAGCCCAAACGGGCAAAGCCCGTTTGGGCTTATTCGCGGTTCTTTTTCTCATAGTTCCACACCCAGCATTACCCCCTCCGATTTGATTGAGAGCACCCCGTGTAATTCCTATCAAAAAAAAATTATTTTCTCAGCTGCAGGATGAGTCCCGCAACATTATCGCCGAACTTCTCCAGCGTGGCCATACCTTCCTTATCGTTTGCGACATCTCCCGGAGCATGACCAAACGCGATGTTCCAGTAGGAAGAACCGCAGACGATCATATCAGAGATGAAAAAGGACATCAGCATCTCCTGCAGGGTCGAGGTCAGACCGCCGCGTCGTGCCACGACAACCGGGCCGCCGACTTTGCCTGAAAGCCAGTTTCCGTTCGCCCGGGCAACCATCGAAACACGCTGGATAAGATTCATCACGTCCCCGCGTGCCGTTCCGAAGTAGACCGGAGCTCCGATAATAAACCCGTCAGCCGCCTTGATATCATCGAGCATATCGTTCAGCCCGTCCTTGAGGCAGCATTTTCCGTTTTTCGCACACTCGCCGCAGGCAATACATCCCTGGATCGGGTTCCCGCGAAGAGAGATGATCTTTGCCGAGAGTCCCCTATTTTCGATCGCATCTTTGCATACGTTCAGTGCATGCTCGGTGTTTCCTTTCGCCCGCGGGCTTCCGGAGATCAAAATAACATCTGCCATACCTAGTACTTGTTCAGCAGATGTAAAAAAGATGAATGTTAGTTCGTAACAACACGGGTATTTTTGCCCATCAGTTTCCCGCATTGGATCTTACCCATCACGAGTATATTGACACCGCGGACCTCGGCAGAAACGAGTCCCGGACGAAGCAGAACATTTCCGTCTGACCTGATCACCCGGACTTTTGCATTATCGCAAACCGTAAGCTGTTCTAAACCTGAGTTGAGTTCTCCTTCAATGACCGAGTCATGACAGATCACTGCACCATTGCAGGTCACATTTCCGGCGACGTGGGACTCGGGACATAAAAAGAGTTTTCCGGTAACGACGAGATCACGCCAGAAAAATGTACGGGGAGGTACAAGAAAATCCCCATCGATCATGACTGAGCCGCGAAAATATGATCCAGGCTCTGCCGTGTGCAGATTATCTTTTACTATTACTTTCATGCTACCCCAAGTATGCTTACTAATCCTTCAACGTCAGGGATATTAATATGTTCTGAATTATCAGGCTCTTCACAGGAATATTGAAAGGATTTCCATCAGCAGAAACACAAAGAGAGCCGCAAACATCCCGTACTTGAGAAAGGTCGTGCAGTTTGACGCGGCAAGCTCTTGTGGATTTCGAAATCCAAGCGATCTCGCCGTGACGAGAAAGATGAACACATCCACGACGCCGATCAGGATCAAATACACAACGCCCCAGGTCAGGAACGGAACAAAGCTGACGAGGACGGCACAGAGAACAAAGATCACGGCGAGGACTGCGGTTCTCTTGACCCCGATCTGCATCGGAAGGGTCCGTCCCCCGCCGATCCGGTCCCCTTCGATATCCTCGGCATCTTTGAGCAGTTCGCGGGCGAGCGTTCCAAAGAACGTGATCGCAAAGAGCGGCAGCATGACCAAAAATGATCCGGGACCGACCAGAAACCCGCCGAAGAGGAAGATGCTTCCTGACAGATAGGCAACGCTCAGATTACCTAAGAGCGGGATGCCCTTGAACTTTGCCGCATAGATGATCAGGATGAAGACATTGACGAGAGCGATTGCGAGACACCAGACGTTTGTGAAACAGGCGGCGATGATCCCTGCAGCAAAAAGGACCCCTGCCCAGACGACGGCTCCCTTCGGAGAGACTTCTCCCGATGGGATAGGACGATCCGGTCGGTTGACTTTGTCGATCTCCAGATCAAAGTAATCGTTCAGTACGTTCCCTGCCCCGCATATCACGAGAACGATGAAGAACAGCAGCACCGCAAAAAGCGGCTGTGTGCCCCCCGCGATAAAGTAGGCCATCCCTGCGGTGACTCCCGATACGCCTGCGTTCATCGGACGGATGATCTTTCCATAACCAGCCAGACTCATGTATCGTATTTGTGGGTGTGCCGCTTCGAAAAAGATATCCCCTCGCGCCGCAAATAATTGTGGGAATCAGGACATGTAGCCAAGTCAGGATATGGCATCACCCTCCTAAGCTGAAGATCTAGGGTTCGAATCCCTACATGTCCGTTTACATTTTTGGGGTCAATCATGGAATGCAGGGAGATCACGGAAGGGAGTACTACATTTACCGCCCCGGTCCAGGATGAAACGACACATTTTCCTCCCGGCTCGGCCCCGGTATTTTACAATACGAAGATGGAGTTCAACCGTGACATGACGGTACTCCTTACGAAGATCATTCAGCCGGCTGATTATCTTGACGCGATGGCGGCAACAGGCGTTCGCGGTCTGCGGATCGCAAACGAGGCAGGGATCCCGGTCACGATAAATGATTGTGACGAGCAGGCCGTCAAAATCATTCAGGAGAATGCAGATAAAATGGGCGGCAGTATCAGTGTGACCTGCGATGATGCGAACCGGCTGATGTGCACATCAAGGTTCGATTCGATCGATCTCGATCCGTTCGGCACCCCGGTACCTTTTCTCGATGCAGCCTCACGGGCCGCAAAACATTATCTTTTTGTTACGGCCACTGATACGGCCCCTCTCTGCGGAGCCCATTTCAAAGCAGGGTGCCGCAGATATTTTGCGACGCCGAGAAACACCGAGTATCACGCTGAAGTGGGTCTTAGGATGATGATGGGGACTATGGCCCGGGAACTCGTGAAATACGACCGCGGTATGAAGCCGATCCTGAGTTTTGCAAAATCCCACTACTTCCGCTCACATGTCAGAGTGCTTGGAAGAGTCTCAGCCGCTGATGAAACTATGGGACATATCGGATTTGTGATGCAGTGCCCAAAGTGCCTCTATCGTGCCGAACAGAAAGGCGCTCTCTACCCAAAAACGCATGTCTGTCCGCACTGCGGCGTCGAGACCATACCGGTCGGCCCCTTGTGGATGGGACCTCTGCAGGAAAAGGAGGTCCTTGCCGAAATGCAGACCCTCCTCCCGGATATGGAGTTTGGGACAAAAAGACAGATGGGAAAAATGCTGACGTTTCTGCTCGCAGAACCGGAAACATGTACGTATTATGATTATCACATCGTTTCCCGAAACATGAAGGTCTCGCCGCCGAATATGGAAGACCTGATCGCGAGCTTAAATGAAGAAGGATACTACACGACCCGGACCCATTTCTGTGATACCGGAATAAAAACGACGGCTCCTCTTCCTCTTATTGAGGAGAAGATCCGTCTCTGGAACAAACAAAATCTTCAGATATAATTTCAGATGTAGTCGCCGATGTCCATCTCAGAGGAGATGAGAGAATCGCAGTACTGACAGCGGAATCCCCGCGGGTGCACGACGAATTTGCTCAGGACCGGCTCTTTTGTATTCGTGATGCAGTTCGAGTTCGGACATTTGATCACGCCGACGATTCTTTTTGGGACCTCAACGGGTTTTTTGACCGAGACCTTGAAGTTACGGATGATACTGATGGTCGCATCGGGAGCGACCAGAGCGATCTTATCCACTTCATCTTTGAGGAGTTCGCGGTTCTCGATCTTGACCATGTCTTTTCGTCCGCCGCGTGAACTCGTGACATTGGATGCGACGATGACCGTGACATGCGTGCCGTCATGGATACCCAGGATCCGGAGAACGGTCAGACCCTCGCCCGGGGTGATGTGGTCGATGACCGTACCGTTTCTGATCGGCGAGATGACGATTCCGTCGGAAATAGTTCGGACCATCAGTTGATCACCTCGTTCAGCATTGCCATTCTGATCGGGACACCGTTATGCGCCTGTTCAAAGTATTTGGCGCAGGGAAGGTCATCGACCGCCGGATCGATCTCGTCGACCCGGGGCAGCGGGTGGAGAACGATCATGCCGGGTTTGGCGCTTTCAAGGAGGTCAGGCGTGATGCGGTAAGTGGATGCATAGTTCGCAAAAGTGACCGGGTCGGGAAAGCGTTCACGCTGAAGACGGGTCACATACAGGACATCGAGTTCAGGAAGAGCGTCCTCGATATCATCATGGACGATCAGTTCGACACCTACATCGAGGAGATCTTCTTTGATAAACTTGGGAAAATCGAGTCCGTCGGGAGCGATCGTATGGAGTCGGATGTTATTGTATTTGGAGAGGGCAAACGCGAGGGAATGCACGGTCCTTCCGTACCGAAGATCGCCCTGGAGTCCGACGTCGATGTTTTCGATTCTCATCGACTCACTGATAGTGAAGAGATCGAGTAATGTCTGAGAGGGGTGCTGACCTGCCCCATCCCCGCCGTTTATTACAGGAACGGATGCGACCTCGCTTGCAAGACGGGCGGCACCCTCTTTCGGGTGGCGCAGAACGATCGCATCGCAGTATCCGGAAATGACGCGGATCGTGTCAGAAAGGGTCTCTCCTTTGGTGATGGAGGTGGCTTCGACCGAGCCGAGATTAAGGATCTTTCCCCCAAGACGCATCATTGCTGAAGAGAAGGACATGCGGGTCCGGGTGCTGGGTTCGAAAAAGAGAACGGCAAGAAGTTTGCCGTCAAGTTCGTGGCCGGTGTAGTTTCCACGATCAAATGCGGCAGCGGAACAGAGGAGTTTGTCAATTTCTTCACGTCCCATATCCCTTACAGATAGGATATTTTTTTGTTCGTGTGTCATGAATGGTGCCCAAGAATTTCAGTGTTCAATAGTTGAACTGCACGGAATAAATAACCCACGGAAAAAATGGATCATATTTTTCGGAGCTCGGCATCGATGTCGATGTCCATGAATTTATTGTTGGTAAGTCCAAGTTCATACGGGTTGATGGTCATGGTCATAACATCTCCTTTGATGACAAAAATGATCGATTCGGAACCATACGTTCCAAGATACTTGCCGCTTCCAAGGTATGACCAGGTTATGGTTCTCGCAAAGGGAACATTATCATAACCGGGAGCATCCAGCGTACCGGTAACATAGGCCGTGTGATCGGCCTTGAAGACGACCCGGAAATCAGCTGAAGCTTTGATAATGAACAGATTGATGGTTTTTGAACCGACCCAGGTACCGACGATCTCTTTCGTCCTACTCGTTCGCTTTAATATACTCCTAGGTAATATCCTTTTTTTCTTGCGTTGGAATGTCTCCCTGATAACAGATCACACTAATAGAGCCGGTTCCATCTTTCAGGAAGTCCATCATAACCTCATTAGAGACAGTGCCTTCTATCGTACCGTTCCAGAGTCCGACAATGGCATCAGGGGAAGTAGCTAAACGATTCATAGTGAGCTCAAAATCGATATCAAAGTCGGCAATACCCATCTTCTTCGGGTTCATCGTAATGGTAAGCATATCTCCGGTCAGAGAGATCGCCAGTGAATTTTCACCGCTCTTTCCAACATACTGGTTGCCTGATACATACTCCCAGTTCAGATTTGCATTCAGATTTTTGCTCATTCCTCCGCCGCTGAAGCTTCCGGTAAGTTTTGCAGTACCGTCTTCGTTACACTCAAGAGTCAGATCGTAGGAAACCGGCGAACCGCTGTCTACGCTCACCCAGGTACCAGCTAATTCATACGGGGCCGTATCAGTTGTCGCTGTAATACAACCTGCAGCACTCACGCAGACAATGAGAGTCATAAGCACCCCAAAAAGAAGTTTACCATTCATATGATTTATTTTTGGAAGAGATGAGAGTTATATTTTTGCCCTACACTATAATTTTCCCTATTTTTGAAAAATTAATTTTTGGTAATGATAACTCCGCTGTTGTCGACTTTGTGATCACAGATATCTCGTGACCGGCATGGATGTTCGATGTTATAATGAAGACGTTTTTGTCTTCGGTGAACTTGTGCTGGTACACAGGGTCAGCTGATCACCGGGAATGTTCATGCCGCCGTAGATCGAGATGGAAGCACTGACACCGAGCTCAAAGCAAAACATGATCTCACCGAGCTGAGAGATGAAAATTGTTTGGGTAAACGGATGTGGAAAAAAAAGATTGGGTTATACTTTGCTCGTTGGAATCGAGAGCGGGTCATCCAGTCCCTCAACACCGAGCTGGGATGGGACAAGTGTTACTATAAGCTCCGTACCTACGAGCTGCAGAGGCAGCATCTGAAATCCGTACTGAGCCTGATACTTGTTTTCGTTCAGATACTCCCAGGCTACATCCTGGGTAAAGGACTTACTCTCTCCCATTACATTAAATGTACCTTCGATAGTACCGGTCCCGTCGGCTTTGTAGATCATGGTCATATCATAGGAAGCAATACCGTCTTCTGTACCTTTCCAGCTTCCTACTGTCGCATCGGGAGCTGTAGTAGTTGGAAGGGCAGTCGGCGTCTTCGTGGCAGTAGAAACAGCGCCGGTCGAACGTTTCATATTGACATTAACATCGATATCAAAGTCGGCAATACCCATCTTCTTCGGGTTCACCGTAATGGTAAGTGCATTTCCGACCAGATAGATCGTAAGTGAATTGTCACCGCTCTTTCCAATATACTGGTTGCCTGATACATATTCCCATTTCAGGTTTGCATTCAGATTTTTGCTCATTCCTCCGCCGCTGATACTACCGGTAAGTTTTGCAGTACCGTCTTCATTACACTCAAGAGTCAGATTGTAGGAAACGAGCAAACCGCTTGATACGCCGACCCAGGTACCTACGAGGGCATCCGGAGCAGTTTCCGTTGGTGTTTAGGTTCCGACACAACCTGCGACACACACGCAGACCAGAAGGACAACGAACACTCCTCCAAAAAGTTTAACATTCATACATTCTATTCTTGGAAGAGAAGAGGGTTAATACTTTTCTCTGCGGTATTATTTCAGGAACCTTGCAGCAGTTATTTTGTGGTGATCCGGATCCCGGTGTTGTCCACTTTGGTGGTGACGGATATTTCGAGACCGATCACGTCCAGGATCAGTTTCATCTCCTGCTCGGTTTTTTCGGTGACCACACAGATCGATGGACCGACCGAACTCATGGCGACGAACTCAAGTCCGGCCTGCCTGAGTGCGTTCATGTGCTGATATATTATGAATGTGTGGTGCTGGACCTCTGCACGCTTCGAGCCGCGGAACTCGATCTCCCACATGATATCCCCCATCTTTTTAAGATCGCCTTTTTCGATCGCAGGGATCATATCCATCATAATCATATACGCTTTGAGTTCACGGTCACGATAGTCGAGGGTCCGGGCCCGGTTCATGAGAAGGGAGAACTCCTCCAAACCGGCATTGTTATCTTCGGCATGGATGTTCGGCGTTATGATGAAGACGTTTTTGTCTTCAGCAAAAGAATGCTGATACACGTGGGTCAGCTGATCGCCGAGAATGTTCATGCCGCCATAGATCGAGGTGGCCGCACCGACACCGGTCTCGAAACCGAACGCGATCTCACCGGGTTCGTTGGTCTCTTCGACATAGTTGTGACCGATAAGCCGGCGAATGGTATTATTGGTGAGCGGTCGTCCTACCGCTTCATTCATGGCTGATACGACCACCGAGGCAGTTGTACAGGTGGAGCCGAGACCGACGTGTTCTTTTCCATGATCATGTGTATGGATCAGAAATCCTCCGGCGTAACCGGTTATCGCTTTGAATGCGGCAACCAGATGTTCGATCAAAAGAATACGCGGGGAGTCGATGACCGTGCTTCCCGGGGTACAGGAAACGGTCACATTACTGTAGAGCTGTAAAGCAAATCCGAGACCGCCGCCTCCCGGCATTCCTGGAGAAAAACGGTTCATGTCCAGTACAGATAGGTGGATACGTGCAGGTACAGTGGCGGTAAATGATCCATTTTGCGGGACGGGAGCCTTAACTACAGGAATATCTGTGTAAAGATTTTCACCGGGATGAAAGGAGGTGAAGTCGTACTCGACGAGATCGAGATCGCCACCTCTGATTTTCAGGATTGTCATGGATGTTCGTCGTTATATGATGCGGGAGATATAATAATGGTTTTCATGCACGAGAAATATGCCCGAATAAGAGTGGTTTGGAAACATATATCGATATAGCACCATATGGTTTATTAGATGGCACAACAAGGTAGTTTCCACTGCAGATGAAGAGGAAATATTGACAAAACCACGCCATCACCCAACCACCAGCAGATTGAGGAGCGGGCCGCCGGGAAGAATAAATGAGTATTCAAATACTAAGGCGCCCGATCAGCAGCAGCACCAAAAATAGCGCGAGTCATACTTTTTTCCCAACCGAATTTGAAGAGCCGATGAAACAGAAGTGATGCCGGGAGCACAAAAGCAGAAAATTTCCCGGATCGCGAAAAATACCTCTTGGATATCTCCATTATACGGCCCTTTTGAGACTCCGGTAATATGATACATCATTCAAAGCATCACAGCCCCTCAAAAACCCGTTATTTCCCTTGAAGAGAAATGACCCGACCAAACGACCCGGACGGACACCACAAATGATGCCGAACTTCCCCAATAGTCTAAAAACCTTTAAAAACAGTTTGATTTTAAAATAGGGCTCAATTTGGACCTATTTTTCAACTCAAAAATTGCCAATTTATTGCGCATAATATGTATTATGCGCAATCATTATCAGTACAAAGAACCAAGAGATAATCAGACCCGGTATGGCACCCCCAAAACGAACTTTCAGCATCTGGATACCCAGGTACCTCAGCAATCTGCAGACGAAGAACTATGCAGAGAATACGATCGAGGCATACGGGAGGATCCTGAAACTTTTTGCAAGATACGAAACCTATCTGAAGGAAAATGACGGCGTCGTGCCAACAACAAGCGAAGAAGTGAAAAAATTCGGGATGGGTGCAGAAATCGACACAAACCCCTACGAGATCGGGGATTTTTTTACGCTCATACGAGATGAACGACAGTTGAGCCCGGCAAGTCTGCATCAGTATGACTCGGCCCTCAGCTCATTTTACCGGTACCTGATCAACCAGGATATCACCGAAGCAAACCCTATGACCAAAGTAGACCGGCCGAAAATCAAGGATCGGGAACTCATATATCTTAAGCACAATGAGGTCATGGAGTTTATCAAATCCATTGAAAATCCCCGGAATGCACTACTTATCCGGACGATCTATGCTACAGGAATGCGTATTTCCGAGATATGCGGAATGTTGGCAGAACACATAGATTTCGAAGAGGAAACGATCCGCGTCAGAGGAAAAGGAGGAAAGATCCGCATAGTTTTCTGCGATTCGGACACACTGAATCAGATCCATGACCACCTGAACGGCAAAAAAAGCGGTCCGGTATTAGAAGGAAGAAACGGAAACACCATCTCACCCAGGACCGTTCAGCACATCTTCAACCTCTACGCTCCCAAAGGGATCACCCCTCACAAAATCAGGCATAGTTATGCAAGTGAACTCTACAAACGCTCGCACAATCTCCGCGTAGTTCAGGAAAATCTCGGACATAACTCCATCCAGACTACAGAAATATACATCCATACCGACATCGATGAACGCAGAAAAGCGTACCGCAGCTACTTCCCGCTCGCAAACGGCGAATAACAACCCCCTTTTTTTTCAGAAAATTACTAGAGAGAGCAGCTTTGGATATCAACTTTCCACACGAAACTACCTTTTTGTATTGTGCAATAAACCGTATGATGCTATACGTAAACAGGGCATGTAATTGCGAATCAGCAAACCCTAAAATACACATAACACCCCTATATTCTGATTACAGCAATGGACGAATACGAAAATCTCATTGAAGACACTCCTTCAGTGCAAAACGACCGCTTTGCCGAGGAAGACCGCAGTGAAGAGATCAAAAAATACCAAAAATTCAAAAAAGTTGATGGAGCCACTTATAGAAAAGTCAACATCTTCCTCAGAAAACGGACCTATATAACCGCACGTGAATGGGCGATCGCCCGCCTCTGTTCCGATTTCAAAACCCCATACGGCGCCGAGATGACATTCATCGGAGAACATCTGCCCGAACTCTGCCCGTTCATGGAGGAGCCGTACAGCCCCCAGGCGGTAAATCAGGCAAGAAACGCATTCAAGAGAAAGGTCAGAAAATCCGGAGCGACCTTCTTCTACGGGGCGATGTGCGGCTTTTTCACGCTGGATGAACTGGACGACATACTCTTCGAGTCAAGCGAAGTCGCCAGATTCCTGCTTGAGATCGAAGGGACCTCTCTTGAGATCGATGATGAGATCGACATCGAAGATAAGATCAGTGAGATCATGCGAAAACTGGGCGAATCCGCAAACGTGCTTCTCAGCAGCCGGCGGGGAGAAGCAGAAGACGAAGACGAGGATGAAGAAGACGAATAATAATTAACCTATCAGCAAACTCTTTTTCTCAACCCTTATTATTATCAACCGCCCATACTCTTACAGAGACGGTAGTTATCATGGCATTCGAAAAACGTGAAAAAAAATACTTTGGCACAAATGGCGTTCGTGGAGTGACCGGGGTCGATATGACGCCGGTTTTCGCTCTCAGCGTAGCCGAAGCATTCGGAACGATGCTCGGCGAAGGCAAAAAGGTAGGTATCGGCAGGGATACGAGGACCTCCGGACCCGCGCTGGGTGCCGCGGTTCGTGCGGGTCTTATGGCATGCGGATGCGACGTCATCGACTTCGATATTATTCCAACACCCGGCCTCCAATACCTCGTTCTTGATCATAAACTCGACGGAGGCGTTATGATCACCGCATCACACAACCCGCCTGAGTATAACGGTATAAAGATCATCGAAGCAGACGGCACCGAGATGGGTGATGATCGGACGATCGAACTTGAAGAAATAATGATCCAAAACAAATCGGTCGTGTCGGCATGGGACAAAGTTGGTGACTGCACCGAAGAACCGCAGGCACGTAAACTCTATATTGATTCAATCGTCGCACAGTTCCCAAAAGACTGCGGGCAGGGGATAACTGTCGTGGTCGATCCGGGAAACGGTCCTGCTGCCGCGACGACCCCGGATATTCTCCGGAGGCTTGGATGCACTGTTCACACCATCAACGCTGAGTTCAACGGACTCTTCCCAGGACGACTGCCTGAGCCAAGTCCCGAGGGACTTGCAAACCTTTCAGCCATGGTCCAGGCGACCGGAGCAGCATTCGGCGTGGCTCACGACGGGGACGCGGACCGGGCAATTTTCGTTGATGAAAACGGAACATTCATGGATGGAAACATCACGTTTGCCCTGCTCGCCTCCTACTTATGTGAGAAAAATCCCGGAGGCGTCATCGTAACTCCCGTCAGTACATCAGGCATCGTAGAGGAGGTCGGGAAAAAATACAACTGCACGACCATCTACACGGTCGTTGGAAGCATCTACGTGGCACGGACCATGCGTGAACTCATCGCCAATGGAGAAAACGTCATCATTGGAGGCGAAGGAAACGGCGGGATAATTTATCCGAACCACCAGTTCTGCAGAGACGGCGGGATGAGTGCCGCAACGATGCTCGGATTTGTGGCAGGAAAGACCGAGCCGCTTTCAAAGCTCATCGCAGAACTTCCTGCATTCACCATGTATCAGGAAAAACGAAAAACCGCCCAGGCAAAAGAGATCGTCATCCATATGAAAATCTATTTTGCAGACTGCCTGATCGATGACCGTGACGGGATGCGGATAACACGCGGAGGAGCATGGGCTTTGATCAGACCATCCGGAACAGAACCTCTGGTCAGAGTTTTTGCTGAATCACAGGACCCGGCAGAGGCAAAGATCCTGCTCGATGAGATTTTTGCCGAGATAAAACCCTATCTCGGATAACTTTTTTTTATTGGCTGGACATCCTGATTCAAAAAAGAAGGATGGCCTATAATTTTCGAATAGTAATGAGCGCTGCGATCAGAATCAAAATCAGAAGAAGATAGTTGGCTTTCAGGATAATACACCTCAACAGAGATATGACCTTCCTTTATGAGAAGATATTATACCTGTCGGGCGGAAAAACACGGATACTGACCAATCCTTTATATTCTGGTCAGGTATATCTAATAACATGGATATTATTGCAACAGTCATCATGATCATAATTGCGGTCGTGATTTGCGCGGTATTGTTTTTCATCCTGAGAAACGGTCTCAAACTCCTGATCAACGCAGTCTGCGGTGTGGTTATTCTCTTTATCGTCTCATGGCTGAATCTGGCCCCGATCGGAGACCTTTCCATTGCTCAGGTGATCGTTTGTGCAGTAGGCGGTATCCTCGGAGCTGCCATGCTGATCATTCTTTCGTTCTTCGGGATCATTATCTGAACAAACCTTATTTTTCAATGATGGATACGTTAAATTCGATTCGTTTTCCCGTCATCTCGATCGTGTAGTTTCCCTGCTTAAGGAAGGTTATAACATCCATCATTCCGTTATCATACTGGCCGCCAAATCCCTCGGTTGCCACCAGACTCCCGAACTCATCATAGATCTTGAGTTCACATCTCGCTTCAGGATCCGGATACGTCACATAGACTGTTTTGTATGTTGTGTCCGTTAGAACGCCGTTCGTGATGATCCGTTTGTCAACGATCACTTTTTTGACCGTCACGTTAGGAACTAAATATTCAACGACCAAAACTGTCACCGGATAGATGTTCATCGCTTTGAGTGATGTGTGCCCATAGACCGAGTAATAAGGATACTGGATATGATTAAAGTAAATAAGTGCTGCATCCCCCAGAACGGTCTCGGTGGATATCGGCTGGAAAACTGCCGACGGGTCATCAGTATCACAAATTTTCCCTAATGATGAACACGGGGTCGAATTATTGGTTATCACAACACCGATCGTTGGAGAAGGAGCAACATTAATAATAATACCAGGCAGCGGGTAATCTTCTGAGAAGAATCCGACTGCACTTGACATAAGCAGCAATATACCAATCAAGGTGAGAAGAACAGCAGTCAGGAGAAGGAGCACCGAAGGTGTAAAAAATCCACCCCTCCGTCTCCTTCTTGGAATAGGACTGATCCATTTTTTAGCACTTGGACTCTCACTCTCTTGAGACATATATGACATTAGATTGATTTTTATATATTAATAAGATATTTCAGACAGAGCATGACCAAATAAGGAGTACCTTACTTGATCGGCGAGTGGAGCGTAAACATCCCGGAATCATCATATTTGATCAGTTTAGCTGTCTTTGTGATAAGTCCACGGGATTTCAGAAGAACAAACGGCATGCGGTATGATCTCAGATGATCGTTGTCAGGGAACTCACGGAACATACAGGCAACTCCGTCGGCAAATACCTCGGAAAAACCAAATTTGCTGGCAAAAACATTCGTCAGGCCGGAGTTTACATGTAATATAGTTGTTGCGCCGGTTGAACGGAGAGATGAATACACCATATTCAGATCAGTTGATTTGAATCCAGTCGACGTGACCAGTGTCTCTTCTAAAACTGAAAATGGATTCACGACAACACGGCTCACGCCAAGCTCCTGGATCATTATTGCCACATTGTTGCCAAGATGGGACGAGAATGTCAGAAATATCTCCGAAGGCAGCTGTACAATATATATGTCCTTATTGATTTTTTCACTCATCTCAGGGTACATTGAGAGGAAGCTCGCTGTCAGCTGTTCCACAGGATTGAACAAACTGATGTACATCACTTTCTCCCCATCAAGAAGGCCCTGGTGAAGAAACTGCAGAGAGAACATCGTTCTGCCTGTACCGGTCTCACCGATCAGAACGAAAACCGAACCTTTGATGAAACCTCCACCGATCATTTCATCCAGCCCGGGGATACCGGACGGGATCATTATTTTTGAGCGCAGGTCGTGATCCATATTATGCTACCCTCCTGAGATTGGATATCTCAAAGCCCGCTTCAGGAGATATAGAGACGTTATAGGTAGCAATATCTCTTGAAGAGAGCATGGGAAGTACACCGGCAAATTTTTCGATATACATCTGGCGCTGTCTTGACATGGATTCCTGACTTTTTTGCCAGACGAGACATATGACCGCATCAAATGCATTGCCGAGTGCTATTTCCCTGCTCTCCGGAAGAATTCCGGTGGTCAGTAATATCACAAAGGTGATTTTTCGTTTCTTTGCTGCACGGGAGAGACCATACATGAGAAAAACCAGATTCAGCCACTTTTCAGGAGCAGAGAAATACGGAAGATACGGAGTTAATGAGTCAATAAAAACCATAGTATTCTCCGGGGCCATCTCCATCATACCTGCAATATGTGCGAGACCCCCGTAATCATCATACGGCGGCAGGTTCATGAGATGCTCAGATATCGTCTTCTCGGAATACCAGGAGAGCGGAACGATCGATCTGGCAAAATAGACGTCACCCATATCCCTATGAAACACACGTTTATCCAGGATTTCACCTTCAAAATCGAAACTATTCAGATAACTGAACTGCTGCTTCATCATATCGACAAACTGCCCACGGGATGTCTTTGGCGTAATATAATAGATCGCATCAGGCTGCTTAGCGTCTTTTATCTTCAGGAGATCCCCCTTGATCTCCCGGCAATAATTCACGAGAGAGGTAAAGACGAACTCGGGTCCTCCTGCGCCTGGCTCCGTAAATAGTAATATCGTTGAGCCGATTGGAACGCCACCGCCAAGGATTTTATCGACTGAGGGGATGTACGTCGGGACACGAACCATTGTATGATCGTCTGACATATCTGTGATTGATACTATCTCCACGAATAGGGATATAATTAACCCATATCTACCCTATAACCTGCATACTTTCGATACGCATCTTGGGGACGACGGCACCCTCAAACGTCTTTGTTTCGGCCGAGATGCTCACTCCACCACTAAGGATATCAAAGATATTCCCGGAGATCATCGCCTTCTTCACTGGGTGGACAAACTTTCCTGACTCGGCAAAGAATGCATTGGCCACCTCCACCGAAAACTCGCCGGTGAGAGAGTTTGCCGTATGCGCTCCGATGACCTCACGAACAAACAGACAAGTTTTATCCATAACATCAGATACCGGAGCGGCGATCCGCATACAGTGCGGGTTGATATACGTCGCTCCGTTCCCTGCCCGGTGGGCATGTCCCGTTGAGATCGTCTTTGCCTGGGATGCGGTCTTTGCATCATACAAAAATGCGGAAAGCACACCGTCTTGGACGATTGAGAGATCCGAGGTCACTGTTCCCTCAGAATCGAACCTCTTCCAGGCAGAACCCTGTTTGTCCATAGGGATATCCGAGATAGAGACGGACGGATGAAGAAGCTCTTCACCGAGTTTGCCGGCAAAAACCGATTTGCCGGAGAGAACATTTTTCCCATCCACAGCCTCCGTAAACAGATCGAGGATGAGGGACTCCACCACATGTTCCGAAAAGACCACATCATATCTCTTTGTCTCAACATCCACACCATTTCTGGAAGCGGTCGCCCAGAAGGTGGTCTCCTCACCGATCTTCTCCGGATCGATACGGTCCAGGAACGGGCTAGAATCATAATCATACCCGGTGGAGTTATCGCAAATGGCATCCATGCCAAGCGATATGCCGGACATCTCACGTGTGTAATACACCCCGTTTGAGTTGGCAATGGTCGCAATTCCGGTCGAAAGGGATACCCCGTCGGTCACCACGCGTGCTTCGGGATGTTTCGCAGCCCCGGCATTCATCCGATCCAGATACTCGGCAGCGAGGTCCGGAGTCACGGTGATGTTTTTGTCAAACGGATCCTGGCCATCCGGCAGCACAGCTTTAGCCGGGAAACCGGTCCAGCCGGGCACTGACTCAGACAGTTTGGCTGATGACAAAGCCACATCGATACAGTCCTCCCATCTCGCAATATCAGAGGTTCCCGAAATACCTATATGATTATCCTTCACCACCCGGAGATAGATAGATGTGCCGGCATGTTCAAAGACGGATGATACGGCCATCTCCCGCTGTTCAAGGGAGATATCGGTGTAATCCAGAGTAAAAACCTCTACTTCATCGGCAAACTTCTCACCATACGAAAGGATCCGGTCGATGTCGAGTTCAGACACTTCCGCCACCTCCGACCAACGCTTCGGTAAGATACACATGGGGAGCTCCGTCTGATACCGGGACCGACTGACCTTTCCCGCACATCCCTGAAGACATCTTACGTTCCTTGCCGCACATAGCGATGTTGTGCAGGACCGAGAGGATGTCTCCTGAAAGGGATACGTCCCGGATCATTTTTGTGGTTTCTCCATTTTCGATCAGATATCCGTACTTTGCATTGAACTGGAAGGCACCGCGGCCCGGATCGACCTGACCACCGCGGGAACCGATCAAAAGAACGCCTTTTTTACATTCGGCGATGATCTCGTCATACGAAGCGTCGCCTTCTTTGATGTAGGTATTACTCATTCGAACCAAAGGCTGCATACCAGGCTCAGCCCTGGCATGTCCGGCATCTCCAGTCTCCAGACCGACTGCTGCAAGTGTCTCGCGGGAATGCATGTATTTGTGCATGATCCCGTTTTTGATGAGTTCGGTAGGACCAGAGGCAACGCCCTCTGCATCGAACGGTTCGTATCCATAACCGTGCATGGAGGGATCATCAATGATCGTAACTAAAGAAGAACCCACCCGTTCGCCCAGTTTGCCGCCAAGGACAGACACACCATCTCTGACCGCGTCCCCTTCGCTTGCATGACCGACCGCTTCGTGAGCGAACACGCCGCCGATCGCAGGGTCCAGGACAGCAGGCATACGTCCGCCGCAGACGGCGGATGCATCCAGGAGCTGAACTGCGCGTTTCGCACACTTCTCGCCGTATGGGATATACTCTTTTAATGAGAGGGGGCCGACTACCGCCTCTTGTTCATAGTTCATCTGCATATCGGCGCCGCGGTTTGCGACCGCCGAGATGGTGAAGAGCGTGCGGCAGACCGAAGAGGTCGCCGAATAACTGTTGCAGTCTTCAAAGATAACATCCTGATACTGCTCAGAATATCGCGCCGAAGTGCTGCTGATCTCCGGTATCTTTGCGGATGCTTCGAGAAGAAGAAGTTGGGCGGCTTTCTCCTCAAGCGGGATTTCTGCCTGATTCTTTGCCGAACATACCCAGGAACGCGGTGATCCTGACGGTACAACAGCGATCTCGGCATGGACCCCGGCAAGTCGTGCCGAGGCTGCCGCTTTTTGGATGCAGGCATCCTTCAATTTTTTGTCGTCCATATCGATCGATGAAGCACAGTAGTACCCCCAGCCGTTTTCACCTAAGACCCGGAAGAGAGCTTTACCGTAAAAAGATGACCCGGCATTTTCGATTACCCGGTTCTCGGTCTGGATAGATGTGATCGTCCCCCTGACGTAACGGATGTCAAAGTATCGTATTTTTTCCATGATTGTCTGAGGTACTATTTGATTTTGAAGAATAACATATCTTCTGATATTTCAGGCAGAAAGGAATAGGAAAAAAAGATGATATCGGATGCGGATCAGATGACATCCGTATCAAAGACATCGTCCTCTTCTTTAAGGACGGGGACTGCCTTATCAAAAACGATCGTCTCATCCTCCGGAGGTTTCATCTCAAACGTGATAAGCCCGACAATAGCATTTCTTGTTGCATACGGATCAAGGATCGGACCAAACTTTATCACTTTGGTTCCTCCGGCAGAGATGATGATCGTATGTTTTTTGACCTGGATCGCATCGATCTTGTCAAAACGCACCTCTTTGTAGGATCCGGTTCCCGCCATGAAACAAAGTCTTCGCGGCGTCATATACAGACGCGGACGTTTGAGCTCCATCAGTCCAGAAATGAGGATGATCAAAGCGATCACCCCGGCCACGGCCGAAACAAGGATCCTGGTCAGGAGTTCCGGTGAAACAAGCCAAAGGGGGAGAACGGTTGGCAGAATCGGAATAAGAGCGAAGAGAGGTGTGGTGATCCAGATCAACACCGCGATCACTGCGAAGATGATGAAGATGATGATATAAGGGAGCAGATACGACCCCTTCCGGCGGTCTTCCCAAACAATGCCTTCATTGAACAAATATTTCGTGATAGCATCACGTAAATGAAATAAAATACGACGTGGGGATAGATATACCTTAGGTTATTATTAGAGAGATGATCCTGCCCGGACGAGTGCCAGGCTTCAGTTTTTCCCTCTATTCCTATCACTGGGGAAAAAGGACCATATTATTTCAAACCGGAGAAATCAAACTAAATCAAAAAAAAAAGGAGAGGGGTGCCGACTTCACGCTTCAACTTTATCAGCAGGCATCGGCATCTTCGGGATGTCCATATGCTTGCCGATCTGGAGAAGTTTCTGTTCAAACGCCACTTTATCCACAGGAACAAGAGCATATCTGAGTACTTCTTCGATCCTGGTCACCGGTATGATGGTGACCATATCGGTGTATCGTTCTTCAATGAGGACATCAGCAAGGTTCGACTGCGGGATGATGATCGTATGGATCCCTGCCTTTGCGGCAGCCTCGATCTTGTACGTTACACCGCCGATCGGAAGAACATCTCCACGGACCGAGAGGGACCCTGTCATCGCTACATCCTGACGGACCGGGATATCCTCGAGAGCGCTTATTACCGCAGTTGCTACGGTAACGGATGCAGAATCTCCCTCAACCCCATTGTACGTTCCGATGAACTGGACATGGATATCCACTTTGCGAATATCAGTCCCGGAGAATTTCTTGATCAGGGCACTCACGTTTTTGATGGACTCCTGAGCTATCTCTTTCAGGAGACCGGTGGCGATAACCATTCCAACTCCCTGCGAGGGGGTCACCTCTGCCGTGATCGGAAGAACAGAACCGGCATCACTGCCTACAACGGCAAGTCCGTTGACCCTCCCGACAAGACTACCGGAGACGATCGTCAGATCATAGTCACGCGTCCGGCGGATGTACTCGTCAGAGATCTGGTCTTCAACGGATCGTGCGATCTGTTTTGCCGAAACCACATGATTCATCGAGGTTACCGATGATCCTTCCTGGATGGCAAGGTCGCCAGCGACACGCACAAGACCGCCAAGATCTCTCAGCTTTACCGTCAGATGACCTTTTCTGCCTGACCGGCGCTTGGCCTCACGAAGGATCTCAGAGACAGCCGATGGATCATAATGCGGGATCTTCGTGTCGTTTTTGACTTCCTGCGCTATGAACCTGACAAGTTTTGCCCGGTTCTCCGGCGTATCATTCATGGTCTCGCTCATGTAGACTTCATATCCGTACCCGCGGATACGACTCCGGAGTGCCGGGTGCATGTGCTGGACAGCATCGAGATTTCCTGCGGCGATCATAAGGAACCGGCAGAGTACAGGTTCTGTCCTGACCATCGCTCCGGACGAACGCTCGGACTGACCGGTGATCGGGAACTCGCCTTCCTGCAGGGCAGTCAGAAGACTCTGCTGGGAAGAGAGTTCAAGGGTGTTCATTTCATCAATGAATAAAACACCTTTGTGTGTCCGGTGGATCGCTCCGGCCTCGACACGGTCGTGGGCAGGGGTCTCAAGACCTCCCGACTGGAAGGGATCGTGACGAACGTCACCGAGTAATGCTCCTGCGTGGGACCCGGTCCCGTCCACGAACGGTGCTGTTGAGTCAGGTTTGTTGGAGACGATGAGTTTTGGGACCATGGCGGTTTCTTTGGGCATGAATGAACGGAATGCCATGAAGATAAATGCCACAGCAATGATTCCCATCAGAAGCTGACCGGAGATAAGAGCGATCCCGAGAATACCAATGACAAGGATGAGAAGCATGGTGTTTTTCGAGGATGCACGTTTACGTGCCTCTTCTTTGTGGGCTGCGACGATCTCTTTTCCTCTGCCTGCAGGAACTACACGAATGATCGGATTATTGTTATCCTCCGGATTCGGGTAGGTCATGATGTCCTGCATCTCCTCTTTGGGGAGGAGTTCAGACATTGCCTTTGCAAGCATGGATTTGCCGGTACCCGGACTGCCGATCATCATGACATGCCTGCGCTGGGTGGCGGCTTTTGTGATAACGTCCACGGCGTGTTCCTGGCCGATGACCTGATCGATCAGCGACGGGGGGATGACAAGATCTGCCGTGGTGTCAAACCGAACCCCTCCGAAAAGTTCGGCATCATATTCGTCAGAGGCATATACCTCTTTCACAGGCGAAATGTCCGGCGCCGGGATTTCTTCCGTGACTTGCGCCGGTTTTACGTCCAAAACTGTCCCCATAACAGTTTCTTCAGGTCTTTGTCCCGGATTATCATCATGTTCCATATAGTGTTCCATACCTCGATTAAATATGCTAATATTTGTACTTGATTATGCTTTAAGTAGTTTCAGTAAGAGATAGTTGTTAGAGTCTTATTATGAAAGTAGTTTATACCGAAAAAAGCCAGGTTCTCGCGGCACGCACAGCGCAGAAACTCGGCTGTGATCTCTCAGAAGTAAAATACACTACATTCCCGGACGGTGAGCAGTCCATACGCATAATGGATGATGATGACCAGATGATAATCATTGCAAGTACGGTCGATCCGGAGTCAACTCTGCAGGCCATTCTTCTGCTTGATGCCTGCGAGGGAAAGGAGACAACACTTGTTCTGTCATATATGGGATACGCACGGCAGGACAAGAAGTTCAATCAAGGCGAACCTATATCGGCACGGGCAATGGCACGGGCGCTCTCGACCGGCGCAGACAGGGTCTTTACCATCAATATCCATGACACCTCAATTCTGACACATTTCCGATGTCCGGCAAAAAATCTGACGATCGCACCGGAGATCGGCGCATACATCAGCACTATGACTCTGGAAAATCCGCTGATCCTGTCACCTGATGAAGGTGCATGGGAGTTTGCCAAAGGGGTGGCAGCTGTCGGAAAATGGGACTGTGATCACTTGGATAAGACACGGCTGTCCGGATCGGAAGTTACGATGACTCCAAAACATCTGGAGGCAAAGGGCAGGGATTGTATCATCGTAGACGATATCATCGCGACCGGCGGATCTATGGCAAAAGCAGCCGGGATGCTGCTAGATCAGGGAGCGGCCTCGGTCAGAGCCGCGGGCGTTCACGGCGTTTTTGCATCAGGAGGATATATCAAACTTATGCAGGCAGGTCTTGCCGACATTGCATCCTCAGATACGATCGAGCGTGCCTCAAGCAGGATCACTGCATCCGGGGTCATCGCAGAAGCTGTACGTAAATGAAATATATTCTGGATTCATCCTATTTTTTTGGTGATTATACTCTTGACGGAGAGCTGTTCACCACACCCGAGGTGGTTGGTGAGCTCAAGGATCTCGCATCAAAGATGCGTTACGAGATCCTCGCAGAGAATGGACTCGTGGTAACCGAACCGGAAGCTGAACATGTGTTTGCAGCAACGAACGCGGCACTCAAAAGCGGGGATGCCAGAGTTCTTTCCGACACGGACATCTCGATCATTGCTCTTGGCCTGACGCTGGAAGGCACGGTCGTCTCAGATGATTTTGCCGTACAGAATGTCTGCCGGCATCTGAAGATCCTCTGCAAAAATATTCTGCAGAGAAAAGCAAAGAAACGGGTATGGAAACAGATCTGTTCCGGATGCGGAGCAGAGATCCCAACCAGAGAGTCAGACTGTCCTATCTGCGGTTCAGCTCCGATCCGGCGTGGAACGGAAAAGACGGGAAGGCGTTGGTCAGACCCGCATAAACCCAATAAACGAATCAGATGAGCCGTCTCTTGATAAACCAGGAGATTTTAGCTATGATGTTATGGAGTCCCTCGGTGTATTTTCTTGGAGAGTAGTGGACCACCGGATCGATAACGGTGAGTTTGCCTTTCTCATCAAGGACCGAGACTGCCCCGTGACCGCAGCATAATCTGAGACGTTTGCCTTTTTTCCTCAACTCAGTGTCCAGCTCAACGGCAAGTTTCATCAGTTCGGTCCGCTCATACCTCCCGAGCTCCCGGTCAATGTTGACCGAAGTGATGAGATAATCCGGAATTGAACCATACGTGAGTCTCCACGGGGTGAGGGTTGCAAAGTTCAGAATTGCGTCGCTCGTAAAAAGCAGACCTGCTTCTGGTTCATAGAAGAATAGCTGGCCCGCAAGGTGACCGCCGAGACTCTGCCAGACCTCAAACCGGAGACCGGCAAAATTGATTTCATCGATGATTGGAAAGATCCCCCGCATTCCTAAGGGTTCCGTTTTACTTAGGAGATACTCTTTGGGAAACGCCAGTTGGGAAAAGGTATTGACTGTCGTTGTGTAGACGTGTTCCAGAAGCAGGAGGTTATTGGTGGAAGCAAACGTGCGGGAACCATTCTCCAGAAGCTCTTTAGTGATTGGATGAACAAACGGAGGGAACGGCAGTAACCCGGTCATACCCACGTGATCAGCATCACCGTGGGTACACAGAACATGTTTTACATCGGAGAAGTCGCCGAGACCAAATGCCGACAACGTCTTTTGCCAGTCGGAAAAGTTGACCCCGTATCCGGCATCGATGAGCAGTTTACCCTCCGGAGTCTGGAAAAGATGGACGCACCCCCCTCCGGGCGGCTGCATCGACCAGAGCACACAAGTATCCGAGAGAATGATCTTTTGGTAATCGACATAGAAATTTTTTCCGGAATTTCCATACAAGTACAGACCTATACTTTGCATGACCCAGAGAACCTGTTTAGGATCCTTCCCCATGGAAACAAGTTCCTGCACGGCCGCATCTGCATCAAGGTAGAACTGCTTTTTTTCAGCATCGTTGAACGTGGTGAGATATGGCGTGACTTTCTTCTGAAATGATCCAGTCACATATTTTGCAGACATATCTGGGTGAATTGTTAGACTTTTCAGTTTTAGAAGGTTTCCCATATTTTCTGCCCGGGAACCCAGGGTTCCTGCATGAGTTCATCACAAAAGCATATATAGCGGGGAAAGCGTATATTTTTTATATGTCTTCCTTAGAAGAGCTCATGACAAAAGCAAAAGACCTTCATACCGAAGGTCACTCCTCGGGTCAGATCGCTGATGAACTCAGCCTGTCGGTCGATACGGTCACCTGGCTTCTGACACAGGGAAAAGCTGGTATTGCGGCACCAAAAGATGTACATATCGACTGGACGAACGTCAGTTCGAACACCACACTCCTCGGCGGGATCTCAGCCATGATGCTGGCCCACTTCGAAGCTGCAAATGAGGAGGAGGAAGGTGTCGACACGGTCGTCGGAATATCTGTATCAGGTGTGCCTCTTGCAACAATGATCGCGGCAGAGGATGGACTGAATTTTGCCATCTATCACCCCTCAAAACACAATCCCGAAGGGAAACTCGGCTCGATATCCGGAAACTTCAGCAAAGTCTCCCAGAAACGATGTATCATCGTAGACGATTGTATCACGACCGGCAACACTCTGACAGAGATCGTAAATTATCTGCGTCGCCACAAAGCCACCCCTGTCGGTATCTGTGTGATCTTTGATAAGCGCGGTCTCAAAGAAATAGAGGGCGTTCCGGTCTACTCGCTCTTTACAATTAAACGTATCGACTGAACAGTCAACACACAATACAACATATTTATATAGAAGTCCAATCCACTTTTTTAACACATTAGTACAGGAGAATAAAGATTATGGCAAACAACTCAGGTCAGCAGATTGTGATTTTACGTAATAACGTAGAGCGCGTCCCGGGACAGGAAGCTCTTCGATCCAATATCATGGCAGCAAAGGTCCTCGGCAATGCAGTGAGAACAACGCTTGGTCCCCGCGGTATGGATAAGATGCTTGTAACGCAGGGAAGTGACGACATCGTCATCACCAACGATGGAGCAACCATCCTTCACCAGATCAAGGTCGAACACCCAGGTGCAAAACTTGTCGTTGAGGTCGCAGAGACCCAGGACAACGAATGCGGTGACGGAACGACGACCGCAGTGGTCATGGTCGGTTCCTTCATGGAACAGGCAGAACATCTCATTGATACCGGCGTCCACCCGTCAGTGATCGCAAAGGGATACAACCTCGGTATGATCAAGGCACTTGAACTCCTTGACAAGCTGTCGATCGATGTCACGCCAAAGGACAAAAACATGCTGAAACAGATCGCCAAGACCGCGATGACCGGAAAATCCATTGAAAACATCATGGACCAGGCATGCGAAGTTGTCGTTGAGGCAGTTTCCGGAGTCGCAGAGACCACCGGTAAAAAGACGCTCGTCAATGAAGACGACATCCTTGTCAAGACAAAACGCAGCGACAGCATGAGTGCAGAACTTATCAAAGGTGTTCTCATCGACAAGACCAGACTCGACTCACTGATGCCGAAGAAGATCAAAGGTGTCAAAGCAGCTTTTATTGCAGGTCCGCTTGAGATCACCAAGACCCAGACGAAATCCAAGATCAAGATCACATCTGCAGAGCAGCTTTCAGCATTCTCCGTAGCTGAACGTGCGACCCTGAAGGCAATGGCCGAGAAGTTCGCCGCAACCGGCATCAACGTCGTTCTCTGTCAGAAAGGGATCGCCGACCCGGTACAGTATTACCTTGGCGAAAACGGCATCTATGCACTTGAATTCGTCCCGGAAAAAGATCTGAAATACGCAGCAAAGGCACTCGGCGGCCAGGTCATCAACAAACCCGAAGATCTCGCACCGGAAGTGATCGGAACAGCAGGCAGACTTGATATGCTCGATGACCTTGAGATGACCAAACTCTCTGAGTGCAAAAATCCCAAGGCAGTAACTATTCTTCTCCGCGGATCTTCCCAACACCTTGTCGATGAACTCGAGCGTGCGATCGAGGATGCAACACGTGTCGTCCAGGATGTCGTTGAAGACGGTTCCTACACCATCGGCGGCGGATCGGTTGAGATCGAACTGTCCCTAAGACTCCGTGAGTATGCGGCAACCGAAGGCGGTCGTGTCCAGCTCGCAATCGAAGCATATGCAAAGGCATTCGAGATCATCCCAAAGACCCTTGCCGAGAACTCCGGATTCGACACCGTTGACAAAGTCATCGATCTCCGTCAGGCCCATGCAATGGGTCAGAAGTACGCAGGTCTCGATGTCTTTACCGGCGCTGTTGTCGATATGAAGGAAAAGGGCGTTGTTGAACCGAAGAGGGTCAAACGCCAGGCAATCCAGAGTGCCTCAGAGACCGCCATGCTCCTCATCCGCGTTGATGACATGATGATCTCCAAAGGCGCCGGCCAGATGTAACGCTGACCACTAATCCCATATATTTTTTACATTCGAAAACGTATGCTTACTACGCGCATACAATTACGTATCGTATAGATGCCTGCCGAGGTAGTCTAGTCCGGAAGGGCGGTGGCCTCGAAAGCCACTGGTGGCGACACCTCGGGAGTTCAAATCTCCCCCTCGGCGTTCTTTATTATCTATTTTAACTCACCATGGTGGATATTTATACAATTTGATATAATATCCCAGACGTATCAACCTGATTTGGAAAGTTCAAAAAATCAGGCTTTTCAAAATAAAATCCCTGAAACCAACAAGAAAATATATATATATATATATATATATATCAAAAGTTCACATTTTCAACTATACTACATTTAACGATGTAAACCAGATATTCGGAGGTGAAAATGGACTCTTACGCGATCCAAAAAAACAGCGAAACAAGCTTTACTGTCATCAACACGAGTCCACATAGTCTCCCATGGAGACCCCTTGATTCAGAGGGGATCAATATAGTCGAGAATGACTGTACGATTGATGAGAACGGGAGGAACTATATCTGGACCGTTGAAGTGGAAAAACCCGGGACTTATGAATTTAAGATCCTGCATAGAGCGGGGACGGGGTGTTTAAGAAACTCGTTATTCCCCTCATTTCAACCGCTTAACCTATTTTTTTAATAATTTGCTCAAACCCATAAACGCGAACCTTTAAAGTATTTCTTCAGTCATACAGATAGGTATGTCTGTCGTAGAATCCGGGGATACACTGCAGGTCCATTTCATCAGCAAACGACCGGATGGAGAGATATTTGAGAATACTCATACACATGAGCCGGCCACCGTCATTATTGGGAAAAAACAGATCAATCCTGCCTTTGAAGAGGCACTTCTGGGAAAAACCGAAGGGGAAACGGGGACGGTCGTTCTTCCTCCGGAAAAAGCATACGGTAAATATCTGAAACGTCTGGTCATCCCGATAAATCGAAAAAAACTCCGGCTCGGACATGAACCAAAACCCGGAGAGATCATCACCGTAGAGGTCTTTGACCGTCCATGTAAAGTTACGGTCGTTGACGTAACGGAGACAAAGATCACGGTGGACGCAAACCACCCTCTCGTAGGGGAGACGCTGACATATGAGATCACTATTGAAAAGATCATGAAACATGACTGAACTCAACACGATCTCCGATTTGGACTGTGTCGAGGGAATGCGGGACCTACCCGACGGCATGATCGATGTGATCGTGACATCCCCCCCATATAACATTGGAAAAGCCTACACCACCTACGATGACACCATCCCCCGCAATGCATATCTGAAGTGGATGGGAACGGTCGCAGAAGAGTCATACCGCGTTCTTTCAGATCAGGGCTCCTTTTATCTGAACGTGGGCGGGAGTCTGAAAGATCCCTGGATCCCCATCGATGTGGCACAGAAATTTCGGGAGCAGGGATTCGTTCTCCAGAACATGATCCACTGGATAAAATCCATCGCACTTCCAGAGGAAGGAATAGGGGTCGGACATTACAAGCCGATAAACAGTAAACGCTACCATAACGACTGTCATGAGTTCATCTACCACTTCACCAAAAAAGGAGAGGTCCAGATAGACCGGCTGGCAAACGGTGTTCCTTATCAGGACAAGAGTAATGTGAACCGCTGGGGCGGGGGAAAACGGGATCTCAGAGACAGAGGAAACACCTGGTTCATTCCATATGAAACCATCCGTGAAAGCAGACCGCATCCGGCGACGTTCCCCATCCAGCTTCCTTTGATGTGTATTAAAGATCACGGATTAGCAAACTGCAGGTTGGTGATGGACCCGTTCATGGGAATTGGAAACACGGCGATCGCGGCGATTCGTCTTGGTGTCCCTTTCATCGGCTTTGAGATCGATGAATGCTACAGAAAGATCGCTAACGAGAGAGTTGCTGCAGAGCTGACAACGCAGTAAGCAGAGCAGGAATGTCGTAGTAATCGTAAGCCGCCATCTCCAGTCGAAGATCTTCGGGGAGCAGTTCGCCAAACTTCCATGTAGTTTCCGGAAGGCGGGGGAGCTCCTCTGCTAGCGAGAGAACAGACAGATGACCCAGCTCTTCAAGGATGCCGGCAATACATTCACCTGCTTTTGGTGATTCCCAGTCGAAGATCCGGATCTCAAACTGCGTGTAGCGAACGGCATGTTTTCCGTCAAGCCGGTTTTTCAAGAGATGCGCAAGGACCTGATTTGTCCGTGTCCCGAGAAATGTGGATACAACGACCGAATATCCATTCAGTTCAGGCTCGGTGCGAAGATGGATAGTTCCGGGCGAAAAATCGTCAGGCAGCATCCGGATCAGATCCCCGACCATCGTTTTTTGCTCAGGTGGGAGAGGGATACCAGGCCCTCCGCGTTCAAGAACAGCGGCTACCGACTGACACACAAGACTGCTTGCATAACTCCCCCCGTCCCCGCCGCTCCAGAACGGACGCTTCACATCCCCCTTGGCAAAGGCCGGTTCGATGAGAACACGTTTATGCGCATCGTCCCGATGAAGCAGACGCCAGGTTTTACCGGTGAACGAGAAGGTCTTTCCCGGGTCGCCAGCAACAAAACGCGGATCGAGGGTGCCGATCACCGTACCATCAGGAAGAACCGCTAGAAACCCCCCTGCATCGCGGATAACAGAGATCAGAGAGAGCCAGTTGGATCGTCCGAGTTCCATCTCGGCCTTTGTTCCGGCAAGGTAGAGATCACCTGAGCAGGTCAGATAATTTTCCGCAACAAGATACTCGAGAATTGCGGAAAAATGGCTGACAGAAAGCTCATTAAACGGCGTCAGTGCGCGAAGCGAATCTATGATACTTCGAAGGCTCATTCCTGCCCTGCCTTTCAGAAGAAGGAACAACTGCTGGATAAGGACATGATATGGACATGAGGGGGCCTTCAGTGACTCGACCGAATGATTCATCGCGGCCTCGATCACCGAAACCGCGGTCAGAAGGTCACATGCATTTGTGACGATAAAAGTCATTCTTGCAGGTTTCCCCCGCCGGCCTGTACGTCCCAATCTTTGCAGAAACGAGGAGACCGACCGCGGCGCTCCATATTGGACGACAAGATCCAGCTCACCAATATCCATGCCGAGTTCCATAGTACTCGTACAGATAACACAGGTCCCGCCATCCTGTTCGAATGAAAGTTCCGCAGCCTCGCGATCTTCCGGCGACACTGAGGAATGATGCAGAAACACCGAGGGCAGCTCGTCGTGTAAGGGAATGACCAGCTTCTCAGCAAGACTCCGGCTGTCGGTAAAGACCAGAGCTTTTTTTCCGGAAATGGATCTTGCGATCTCATGCACCTGTCTTGAAAACTCCGGTTCCACCACAAACATAAACTGTTTTTTTGCCGGAGGGGAGGGGATAGATACGAGATGTTTTGCCCGGTCAGATCCCGAGAACCAAGCGAGAAGCTCCTCAGGATTGCCGACCGTCGCTGAAAGACCGATCCTGGTGATATGCTGTGTTCCAAGCATATCCAGACGATCCATCAGACATCGAAGATGTACCCCGCGGTCCGATTCCATGAAGGCATGGATCTCGTCGATGATGATGTATCTCACCTCTTTAAACGCTTCTCTGGTCCGTGAGTCGCTTAAGAGTACCTCGAGTGATTCCGGAGTGGTCAGGAGAATATCCACATGCTCGGGTCCGGAAAAATCAAACCGGTCCCGTGCTGAGATATCCCCGTGCTGGACCGCGGCCCCAAGTCCGGTACGGGCGCATATGAACAGTATTCGATCCAGCTGGTCATTTATAAGGGCCTTGAGGGGAGAGATATAAACGGCCGACAGATGGTCCGACGGATTTTTTAAGATCCCGTCAATGACTGGAAAAAAAGCCGACTCGGTTTTACCGCCGGCAGTCGGGGCAAGAACCAGAGTATCGGCCCCGCCGCTTACCGAGAGATACGTCTCCACCTGAACCGGCCGCAGGTCGTCCCAGCCAAGACCCGTGAGTAGGAGTTCCTGAAGGGTCGGGTGTAAATCAGTAAACACTGTCATGCGCGATTCAGGGGGAATGAGATGGTCTTAAGTATACAAATGGGCCAAGTCATAGGAAACCCGGAGTCGGAGGCAGGGATAAGGTTATTTTGAATTTCCATCTTCTGTTTCTAGATGAGAGATAGTTCCTTATCAGGATATGGAAACATTATTTGCAAATCTATTTAAGTAACACAGGCCTATGTTATTAGGCACACCAAGATGATGTGTGAAGCTTCTTTGGAGCGAGGTGGGGTAGTCAGGAAATCCCGACGGGCTCATAACCCGTAGATCGATGGTTCAAATCCATCCCTCGCTATGTTTTTATTTTTGATTTTTTTTTTCTCAGTTACTGTACATATCTCTAAACCTAGAGTAAAATTAAAAAAAAAGGACCGTGTCAGCGGATCTTTGAAAGGACCCATTCCGTCCCTTCAGGTGATTTAAAGAGCGGCACATCCTCATCCACGATCGCGATGGTCCGCTGGACCGAGACCTTCTCGTCCGTTACTGGATTATACCCGTCACGCATCACAACATCCCGATAGATGCAGACCCCCCGCCTCTCCCATGCCGGAGTGACTGCGAGATTGACACCACGCGAGAAAGCAAACTCATGCAAAGCGGCGGCGTTCATTCCATCAAGCTTTTTCTGCGCATGCGTTGGGGAGACCCCTTCGTCCAAAAGGAGCTTCTGAGCATAGCCATTCATATGATTTCTCCACGCCTCAGCCTGACGCCACGAAAGATATCCCGGGAACAATCCTTCTTCCATTGGAACAACACGTGAATCGAATGCCAGAGGTTCGGATGCACCTGCATACAGGGTAAATGCCGAGGAGGCAAAAGCTGCCGAAACGGACACCAACTTCTCTACCCGGCAGTCAAAAACTGGAGCAGGCACATAGAGACTGATCTCATCAGAAAATGTATAGGCAAACGAGGGCGAGAGACCGCTTTCAGTGATCAATGCCAGAGCAGTTTTTACCATAGCATCGGAAAAAACCTTGTCGTAGGGTTTTTTGTACCGGTCTTTGGAAAAACGATGGAAGGATCGACCGTCAAGCCGTAATAGAAAAGGGACTGTTGTGGAAAGACCGGCAAAAATCTCACGATCTTTCATAATAGAATATTATGCCCCAAATAACTGTTCACCGGCAACCTTGAAGGCCCCGGGGATGTGGCGGACTATGATGATGTCGCCGACTTCTTTGACGATTCTGTATGGAATGATGACACCCTGATAATTCTTCGTGTCGATAACATCTTTATTCACATTTGAAAGAGCGAGGCCGCTGATTTTTTTATTGGTAACATCCAGTACAACATCCTCCACCTTACCGAGGAATACTGCTTTATCGGAATAAACACTCATCCCGAATAGTTCTGATATCTGCCACTTCATAGTATTGAATGATATCTGCGTTCACACATAAGTATTTTCCTATTTCCAGAGAGTATTGCTGAGATATATTCAACACATCTGAAAACTAAATATTACAAAATCATGGAACATTTCCAGGTCCGAAACTATACATCAGCTGATTATATCGCCCTCTGCCGACTGGATGCACCCCTCTTCGAGGGAATGGGGGGACATGTACTCTTTCGCCACATTGAGGAGCTCTTCCCAGGCCTGTTTTTTGTTGCAGAAAACACAGAGACCCATGAGATCGTGGGATACGTACTTGGAGGGATCCATTTTGATGATCCAAAAACAGGAAAACTGATTCGGATCGGAGTGCAGCAGAGCTTCCAGAGAGTTGAGGTCGGCACTCAGCTCATATCCGCACTTCTTGCCGAAATGCGAAAACACGGGGTGAAAAAAATACATCTGACGGTTGCCGATTCCAACACCGCGGCAATATCCTTCTATAAGAAAAACGGATTTCTGATCAGAAATAAAGAGGAGAAGTATTTTTATCCGGATATTTCAAGACTCGTTCTGGAGAGAGAACTTTAAAATTCCATCTGCGGCAGAAGAGGATCGATCTCTTCTGACGTTAGCACTTTTTTTAGATCATTGACCCCGGCATACGGCATTCCTGCAACGACTTTCTGTGCAAGTTTTTTAGATACTCCAGGTATCCATTTCAGTGAAGAGGCAGGCAATGAATTAATTTTGATCGGAACAGGAAGTGCTGTCAGACTTCTCGCCCCATAGGACACGACAGTAGTATTCAGGAGAGTACCGAGAGGAAGCGGCATCGGGATCCCGACTAATACCGGATATGTGCCCATCTGACGGCCGAATGAGACTTGCCCCGTGACTTCAACGAGAACATTGGTGAGGATCGTCCCGACAGGAAACACTCGTTCGAGCATCGGAACATCAAATGTGCTTCTGACATCATCCTTGAACTGATGGAACAGTTTATCATGGACCCCAAGACAGTTGTTTTCGTATGCCCGGGTCCCCTCAAACGGCATAAGCTGGCGGATATTTACTCTCCGGACAAGGAGACCTGTTGCAAGGACCTTATCCAGGAAGGCTTTGTTCAGAGCAAACGTCTCTGCAGTTTCCCCTGCAAGTCCCCCAATGAAGTTCAGACCAGGTAAAAGTTCAGGGATACCGTTTCGCCGAACGGCACCGACTTCGTTAACGATCTCAACAGCCCGGAAGATCTGTTCAGGAGATCCTTTGAGATTGTTTGCCTCGATCACGACAGGGTCGACCGACTCGACACCAAATGCGGCGATGTCCCCTTCGGTATGTCCTTCGACGATCGCCATAAGTGCCTCGCGGGAGGCTTCTTCATGGCGGGCGATAGTCCCGGGATTGATGTTATCGATATGCAGTGTCTGGAGATCGGGTGCTGCTTCATGGATGCCGGCAAAAAGTGCACGAAGTTTGTCGGGTTCGGGTTTCGGATACTCAGCACCGGAGGTCCCGAATACAAGCAGGTCAGGCTGACGACCCAGCCGGAAATGCCTCGCTCCTGCTTTTGAGAGGGCAGAAACCTCTGAAATGATCCCGGCGATGCTGCGCATTTTAGGCATACAGTAGAACGGCTCTGTGCAGAAGGAGCAGCCGCCCGAAATACAGCGAAAACATCCCTTCGCTGTCTCAAGTTCGCACATAACATGCGGATAGAACGGATGTTCGCGGATTATATCTGCACCAAGGACCGCCCATCGGTCGTAATCGGGATAGAACAACACACCGTCCGGCTCCCCGCCGGAAAGGTATGAATCAAGGGCCGCAGCCGATTCTCCGTTGAGCATCGCCGTCCATCCGGATACGGCCTCTTTCACAGCGCGGGCCCCACCCTGCGGCGAGTAGCCAAATCCGATCGGACCTCCCAGAAGTGACACCGTTTTTCCGCGGAGCGTGAATCCGATCTGCTGGAGTTCACTGAGCGTTGCCGGCGTTCCGGACAGATACTTCCCGGGAACCGTCACTCCAGCGATCATCACGACAACTGGTGCATCCCGAAGTTTTGGAACGCTGAGCGGATCCCGGCGAAGTTCGTCGATGGTCACATACCTGACAGAGTGACCATGTTCCCTCAGGACACCGGCCACCGTACGAATATAGGGAGAGATGTAGGGCGGGACCCCCAGGCATGCGGGCTCATCCACATACCCGTCTATGATCACTGCATCAAACGTCATGACCTGCCAGTTTGAGAAGTTTGCGGGCGATCATCAATTTTCCATGTTTGATCGGATCAACATTTTTATCGTCCAGATCGAATCCGATCAACTGCACGGATTCTGCCCCCAACTCATGAGCTGCGAACACACACCGGTCACCATCGGAAAATCCGCCGAAGTTATAGACATTAGCAAGGGGTGTGCTCTGTGTGGTCCCGACGATCGGACCGCGGACCTTCGGCACCCAGGAACGAACCAGCGGGATGTTGCCCCCATGGGCATGTAAAACCAAAATCGTCCCGGCATCGTTCATCATCAGGAAATCATCATCCATACCATCCATATCCGAGAGGATGATATCCGGTCTGATCCCTCGCGAAAAAAGAACACTTGCAGCCGCATCCGCCGCGATCACGACTTTGCCGGTGAAATCTGTATTTTTAATATCAGACGGGAGTGACGGGGCATTTCCGCAGACGATACAGTCTTTCCCGATGATATTACTCTGCAAAAGTGCAATGTCGTTCCTTGGTAAAAGCACCGAAAGAAACTCGGCCGAACGCTCATCGTCCTCACGCGAGAATCCAAAATACGCAAGGATCCGAATATAATACAGCTCCCAGTCTTCAGATCTCATCCCCGTCTCCATCGGAAATGCCAACGATTTTCAGGAAATTGGAGAGAATTGGGTCTATGACCATGGAAAGAAGTTCCTCTTTATCTTTGACCATGGAAAAGGCGTTCAGCGGGATGGAAAGAGCCGCCATTGTTGCATGACCTCCGGCAGATGCCCCGGGGATCTTGGCAAAAGCCTCCTTCATCACGTCACCAACATGGAGACGGATATCCTTGTTTCTGGCAGACATAGTGATGTGGGTATCGGTGATGCCGTAAACCATAGACGTTGTCACCCCTTCGAGCGTCAGAAGCATATCTGCTGCCTGCGGAATAGCATCCCTGTTTCTGACATATCCGACATTTGCAAAGAGATACCCCTGCTTTACCTCGCGTTTCATGATCGCATTTCCTAAAACCTCGATCGTTTCCTGAGAAAGGGAAGGGGCCATGATGATCTCAAGGAGGGCACGGTCTGCATGCGGGAGAAGGAAAGCGGCATTATACATATCCTGAGATGAGATATTTCTCTGGAACTCATGGGTGTCTGCACGGATCCCATAGAAAAGTGCCGTTGCGACTTTGGTATCGATCGGAAGATACAGTTCCTGAAGATACTGCGTTAGAATGGAGGCGGTCGCGCCGGCATCCGGCCTGGATTCGAGGAACTCGGGTTTATTCTCTCTTACCACACCCTCAGCACTGTGGTGATCAATGATAATGTTGATCTTGGTGCTTGGCGGCAGATCATTGTTCATTCCCGGAGCAACACAGTCCACAAGAGCCAGGTAATTACACTGTGCAAGGATCTCTTTCGTGAGATGCTCCATTTTGATCTCAAGGAGGTTGACGAAGGCACGATTTTCCTGATGCCCGATGTTTCCTTCGTAAAGGATCCGGGTCGCAAGTTTGCCTTTCGAGGCATCATTGGCGATCACGGACAAAGCCATTGCACTGGAAATCGAGTCAGGGTCAGGGTTTTTGTGCGTGATAATACCAAGTGTACCGGACCAGGAAGAGAGAAGCGAGTAAAGATTCTGGGCATTTCTCGATGCGATGAGATTTGCCATATGGTTTACCGCAGACTTGGCCACGACCTTCTGCGGATATAAGACAACATCAGCACCATTGTCAGCAAGCTGATCGGTGGAGAAAAGATCCACGGCACGGGCAATAATATTGACATTGGGATATGCTTTTCTGATGTTCTGGACCGCGGATAGATTTGCATCTTTGTCCGATGACAGAACAAATACGACCTCAGGTTCGGGAAGCTTCGTGAGGATCAGAGGGTCGCTGATATCACCTACATTTGCCTGATGGCGATGATCACGGAGATCATCAATACGTTTTTCATCAGAATCAACGATCAGAATGTTTTCATTCGATTCACTGAGTTCTTCAAGTACATTATAGCCAATGCTCCCGCATCCCAATATAAGATATTTTATTTGTTTATTTTTATTTTTCTGGGATACGGCCTGAGTCCCATCAGTCTCAACCATGAGTATCATATTGGTATTGGTTGTTTATTAAGGATATGGAGATAGAATGACCTTGAAACCACCATAAGAAAATCTATAAATATTCCTATGACGTATCTAATTACGTCAAACGACACAAAAACATGGGCCTATAGCTTAGTCAGGCATAGCGACGGACTCTTAATCCGTAGGTCAGGGGTTCAAATCCCTTTAGGCCCGCTCCGTTTTTTTTTTGAGATTTTTTTTACTGCAGATAGTATTTTCGCTGATTATCCAGATATGAAAGTATCACAACTGCCGAAGTTTTTGAAAAAAAAGAGCATCGCGAAGATGATCACCCGGATTAATATACCCTCGGGGGAGCTACAGTTAACCTGAGTACGATTCTAAAAATATTCTGCTAAAAAAGTACACATGATCCTATTTCTTTTTAGGATCGGTTTTTCTCTTTGACATTGAAGGAAGATCCAGCATATATTTGCCTTCATCTCCCATACCTATGATAATATCCTGGGATTCTGCAAGCCGTTCGAGATTCAGTTCGTAGGTACCTTTACTGACGATCCGAACACTCTCGACACGCTCTAAAATATCGGTCGGGCGGGAAGCCGGACCCTGGTGTTTTACTTCGAGCACTTCCTGCTTGGTTTCTTCAGCGATCTTTTCGATAGACTTCTCCTCTAAAACATCCGCATTCTTCACACGGTCACTTACGTAGAGGAATTTTTTTCCGCCGCAACTCGGACATCCGCGAAGGATCTCGACCGACCCATCACGGAACTCGCGCCCACATTTTGTACACTTATGCGGCATAGGTTACTGTGCTGCTGAAGCCCAAGCAATAAGTCTGTCTTTTTCCCGGGAAAGCATTTTGAGCTGATCGACCGGACCAATGACCATCAGACGCGGGGTGTTTGCCTTCTTGCCGAATAATTTGGTTAAAAATCCTTTATCGCCGCCCATCGATGGATAAGTCTCGATCTCGATACCAGTAAATCCGCCCGGAGTAATCTCCATCATGGTCGTCTCGAGAAGTTTACCCTGTTCCTCAGGGGTAAGACCCTGCTCAAGAACAACAACACTGCCCTGACGAACATCATCCAGGATCAGTCGTATCTTTTCATACGACGTCATCTTGGAAAGACGCTCCGCAGACAGCATATCAATCTGAACTCCCTGAATCATTTACCTCACCTGAAAACCTCGGAGATCTTCGCGTAAAGTTCTTCCATGTTGTTACCATCAAGACCGGATATCTGAATCACCGGGTGCTGGGGGAACGCACTCTTGATCCTCTGCGGAGCTGCATCAGGCAGATCGATCTTGTTTGCGACGATAATGACCGGGAGTTTACGGGATTCGATGATACCCACCATCATGATGTTAACATGCATGAACGGATCCTGGGTACTGTCGAGAACATAGATCACGCCGTCGATATCTTCACGCAGCCAGTGCATTGCTTCGGCAACACCCTCGGTAGCTTCGCGGGCCCGAGCCACAGCTTCATCCTGATCCATACCATATTCCAGAAACTCATGATAATCGATCTTTGTTGTAACACCCGGGGTGTCAACGATATCGATCATCAGTTTACTGCCGCCGGAGTTGATCTCAACGCCTTCCTTTCTTCTCGCACGCCGGGTTTCGTGAGGGATTTCGCTGACTGGACCAACCGCTTCACCGGTCACATCGCGGACAATACGGTTGGCAAGTGTGGTTTTACCCGCATTCGGCGGACCATAGATGCCCACCCGCGAGCGTTTTTTGCCAAACAGCTTTCCGAAAAAGCTTCTGATACGAGGAAATGCTACCATTAAAACACCTAAATTGGACTATGTAGTATATTCTCTCTTAATGAGATATAAACCTCATGCTATTGAACTGAGGAAAATCGACGCGAAAATCAGGAGAGCATCCCGCTCTTTTTCCATATGCTTATCCACCACCCATAGTAATTTTAACTTCATCCCGTTATCTGAGATATAATTATTCATATATGACAAATACCCCCATTAGGTCTAAGAATATATGCGCGATATCGAAAAATACTCAAATGATAAGCATATTAAGTCATGACAGAGCATTAACTCATTATACCACTTTAGTGTTGGTAAAAACATGACAACACCAGCAAAACAATCCAAAGGAAAAAAGAACAGCGTTCTTGATATCGCAAGTCTGAATGTCATCTCAGTTCCCCCAACGATGAGTATCATCGAAGGGATCCAGATGATGAGCCGGCACAACTTTCGTCGTCTGCCGATCACAGATCCCGGAACCAAGAAACTCATTGGGATTGTAACGATCACTGATGTTATAGACATGATGGGAGGAGGAAGCAGATACAACCTTATTGCAAACAAACATAAGGGAAATCTTCTGGCCGCCTTAAATGAAAGCCTGCGGGAGATAGCCACAGAAAATGTGGCCGGCTTCTCGCCCTCAACGACCATAAAAGAAGCGGCAAACATCCTTCTGGAAACAGGACACGGAGGTTTTCCCATTCTGAACGCTGACTCCACTCTAGCCGGAATCGTCACAGAGTATGATCTGATGCGAATGCTTGCCGGAGAGGAAGCAGACCTCGTGGTCGAAGAGATCATGACACCATGTCCAAAGATGGTCACACCGGATATGCCCCTCATTCAGGTAACAAAACAGATCGTGGATGACGGATATCGCCGGTTGCCTGTCGTAAAAGACGGGATCCTGCTTGGAATGATTACTGCCACGGATATCATGGGCTATCTTGGAAAAGGCAGAGTCTTTTCCGAGATGCAGAACGGAATCGTTGATGAAGTCCTGAGCCTCCCGGTCCGGGATATCATGACGACAGCAGACATCAGAACGGTCTCAGCCGATATGCCGATCAACACGGTGGCAAAAGAGATGCTGACCCGTGGGATCGGAGCGTTCCCCGTAATGGACGGGGGACGGCTGAGCGGGATCGTGACCGAATTTGATCTGGTAAAAGCTCTCACAGGAAAGATCTGAACCTTTTCACCATATGACGTCTGAAAACATATGCAGACGATTCATCTGATGGAAATCCGAAAACATCTTTTGCAGGAGTTGGACTGCAAAGAGAAACAGTGTTTTCCGCCACACGATTGGAATAAACTCTTCAAAGAGGAGGAAGCAAACATGAAACAGAAACTAACTGTAAAAGACGTAATGTCCAAACCCGTTTCGATTGCAAAATCTGCACTGATCCCGGAAGCTCTTTCAAAGATGCTTGGCGAAGGAATCGATCCTATCGTCGTAACGAATGACCACGTAGTCGTGGGAACTGCATCCCGCAGGACCATTGCAGAAAAAATGGGAAGCAAAAAAACCGGAAATATTCCAGCCTCCCAGATCCGTGTTGCAAGCGTCACAAAAGATGACTTTACCTCGGTTTATCAGGATCAGGACGCGGAGTTGCTCGTCCCGCTTCTCCAAAGATATAAGATAGTTATTGTATGGGATGAAGAACACCGGCTCATCGGTCAGGTCACCAAAGGCGACTTGTTAAGACACATGGTCCCCGAAGGACCACTTGATACAATGACGGAGATCGCCCCAAGGATCACGCCGGATGACCGCCTCGTCCAGCTTCACCGCAGAATGGCAAACAACGGTGCGACCCGGTTTATTGTGATGGAAGGAAACAAATCTGTAGGCATTGTCACTGAAACAGATATTGCGAAAGTCCTCGTAAAACTGAAAAGTGAGATCGATAAACACTTCGATAATGCCCTCCGAAACGTAACGGCAGGAGACATCATGTCAACACCCCTCATTACTATGCAGGTCAATACCCCTGTCTCAAAAGTAGTGGACATGATGCTCGCAAAAAATATCAGCACCGTTCCTATTGCTGACGGTGAAAAAGTCGTCGGGTTCATCACCAGAAAATCTCTGGTCAATGCACTCTGAAACATCCCCCTTTTTTTTATATAATATTTTACAGCTGCAGAATATTCCTCGACAGGCAAGTCACTTTAACTGCCCATATGAATCTTGAGAACAGGATATTCCACCGCGTCGGGCTCCGCGCCGGAGTCGCCCTCCCGCACCCCTAAATCAGATAGTAGGTGGCTCGCAAGTGCGTTTTCAAAGCTTTTGAGCACCATTTTCCGGGACGTAGTATCTTTTATTTCCGCCAACAGTCAAATTTAGAAGCCAGCAAAATTTACCAGACCCTGCCGTCCACTCTTTTTGTACTCTTCGCAGGTGAAAGATTTCGCATCATAACTTCTGACCGATGTACATTTCGGTAAAGAGTTTCCCCATCAGGAATGACCGCGAACGCATCATTATCTCCCACACAGCGAAGACCGGAATGCGGCTCACTCGGCATAACCAAAAGGAACTCGACCGGATCGCCGTAAAGCTCAGATAAGAGTGATTTTTTTGCAGCGATCTCTGTCAGAAATCCTTTTGTCCCCGCCGAACCGGTGATCACCTCGCCAAAGATCCGGACACCGTCACGTGTTTGAAGAAGAAGATCCATCTCCGCCGTGACACGACCCTTCACCTTAAAACGGATGCCGCCGTCCCGCGAATACCACAAACCATCGGGAGCGTATTTATCGTAAGGAATATAGACCGCATCGGCAAGTTTCGCGGCGACGGAAACAACACAGGGTGCATCCTCTGATGCGCTCAAAAGAAGTTCATAGGACAAGGCCTCAAAGAACTCACCGACCGCAGAAGGGTGGAGGGGGTGGGTCTCCTCATAAAGGACGGCCCTACTCGACTTCGGGAGATGATGAACAGCCCGACGGATGTGTGAAAGGGTCACCTCTTCACCCGAAAGAAGCTCTGCGACCTCGGACGCTGACATCAGCGGTGAGTGAAGTACGCGATCACTTTTCCATCTATGACTGCATCGATCTTCGAGAAACCGACCCTCTCAAACTGAACGATCCGGCCCACATACTCAAGAACTGCCGGCTCACAGAACCCTTCAAAGATGCCTTCCGGCATAAGAAGCGAACATGGAGCTGCCATTTCTATTGGGAGCCATTGAACGATCGCCGCCTTCGCAGAACGTGCATCGGCAAGTGAATCTCCCACATACTCAGCTGACCTCGGACCGGTTATATTGATATTGAACAGATCCTTGAGTCTGAGCATCCCGCCTTTATCCATCTCGCTTTTTGGCAGAAGGACGCGGTCAGTGAACGGAAGAACACGTTCTCCCCGTTCAGGCTGATTTGGATACACCGGAGCATGTGCCTCGGTCTTTGGGGCACCGGTGATCTCCACTTCAACTGCGTCCGGAACGAAGAAGTATCGATCTGCACCGGCATCGATGACCGCCTTGTTCTGGGCAAACAGATTCTCCCAGGAGAACGAGATATCCGTATCTCCCATACCGATATCTATCGTGGCTGCGCGAACTGCCTCCGGCTGAATACCGCGGCGGGCAAGAGCGCGAAGTGTTCCGAGATGGATATCATCCCACCCGGTGTAGAGACCTTCGTTGATCCCTCTGCGCATACCGGATGTGGACAACTCAAGTCCTGCGATGGACATTCTCCCGTAATGATAGAAGTACGGCATCTTCCAGCCGAAGTAGTTATAGATGTATTCCTGACGGCGGGTGTTGGCGATATGATCCTTGCCCCGGATAACATGCGTCATGCCAAGGAGATGGTCATCGATCACCACCGAGAAGTTCATCAGAGGGTAAACATAGACATCCGGCTTTCTCGGATGGGGGGTGCTGGTCAAAACCCGCATTGCAGCAAAATCACGGACGGCCGGATCGGGATGCGCTATATCGGTTTTTACCCGGAGCGTGATCTCTCCTTCGGCATACTTTCCGGCGATCATGTCATCGAACCTTTTCAGGTTCTCTTCGACCGGAATGTCGCGGCAGGGACAGGGGATCTTCTTGAGTTTTTTCTCGCGGAACTCGTTGTTATCGCAGGTACACATATATGCCCCGCCAAGTTGGAGAAGTTCACGTGCATATGCGTAGTAGATCTCAAAACGATCTGACTGATAGATCACATCGGTGATCCCGATACCGAGCCATGCAAGATCTTCGGGAACCATTTCGTATGCTGCCGGATCGACACGTTTCGGATCGGTATCTTCGACACGGTAGTAGAATTTTCCGCCGTGTTTTTTGACGTAGGAGTCATTCAGCACCGAGGCGCGGGCGTGCCCGAGATGGAGAGGACCCGACGGGTTTGGGGCAAAGCGCATGACGACCCCGGATTCGGCGTTCGGAAGATCGGGGAGTCCATGGCTTCTCTCCTTCTTCTCATGCATCTTTTCTATTGCGCCAGGATTGAGAGAGATCAATTTTTTCTCCCGCTCTTCAATTGAGAGAGAGGCGACCTCGGCAAGGACCTCCGGGATAAGAGCATTGATCTCTTGTGCTTTTGCACGAAGTTCAGGGTGGGCACCCATCACACTTCCAAGAATTGCGCCGGCACGGGGGACAGTCTTATGTTTAACTGCATTTTCCAGTGCCAGGACATATATATCGTTTCGAATATCAGTATCTGCCATGTTGAGTAGATAGTATTGGCGGGACGGAGTGTTTATACTTACGGCTTTTTTGTATTGGAGAAAAAAGGTGTTCGCTAACAAGGTCGAACGGAACAAAATTCCCGTTCTAAAACCGCAAGCTCCTCACGTGTATTGATATTGAACGCGAGACCCGGCTCATCGAGCAAAAGACACAGTTCGTCCTGCACTTCGGCAACAAGACTTCCCATGAAGATATTTACTGCACAAGGGGCTGCCGCAACCCCGTTGATCTCCTCACGGTATCTTGGCTGCATACGGTATCTTTCACAAAGGGTAAGCGGGACCCATGTCGAACAGGCAGGTTTGCCTGATGCATGATATGCATCAAGTATCTGTCCGATGATATCTGCCGTGAGGCAGGGGATATCAGCTGCAGAGGTGAAGAGCGGACCATCTTCGCCGGATATCTCGACTGCTTCACAGAGATCCTCGATGTATCCGGCCCCCTGCGTATCGATAGACTCAACATTGTTCGCACGACACCAATTCCGGGTGAAGGGCGTTTTATAGGAAGTCACAACGACCGGTTCACATCCGGCTTCGATGAACGCATCGAGCACCCAGGATATCATCGGGCGGTCATGGACCATGACCAGAGCCTTTTCCCCGAGCCTAAGTCTTGAACCCTCACCTCCGGCAAGGATCAGCGCAAGCATGCAGAAAGGGCCTCCACCACACGGAGGTTCTTCGCCCGGATATCGACCGCTATCCGGATCGATTCCGGCAGACCAAACGACGTGCAGTCCCTTACAAGAACACCGTGTTTCAGCATCGAGGCGATGAACTCAGATGCATTTCTGCCGAGATGCACTAATATATAGTTCACCGAACTTTCAGCAAAAGACAGACCAAGTTCAGTGAGGCGGGCAAAGTACCATTCCCGTTCAGCAGAGATTTTTTCTGCAGAGATAATGAGATCATCATAGTGATCAAGAGCCTGCATCGTATAGGCTTCCGCAAAAGCGTTGACCGTCCAGGGGGTTCGGACCGTCTCGATCTTTTCAATCAGATCGGCCGGACCAAAACCGAACCCGAACCTGATCCCGGGGACCGAGAAACATTTGGTGATCGAACGCATCACAAAAAGTTCATCCGACCGTATATCCGAAATGGACTCATCGCGTGCGGCGAGTTCCATAAAAGCTTCATCCAAAAAGAGCAGGGAACCCTTTCTTGTACAGTCATCCAGAAGAGCAAGCATTTCATCGCGTGACGTCAGAATGCCGGTCGGATTGTTCGGGTTACAGATGACCCGGAGATTTGCATCCACACTGGAAACGACAGATGCACCGGCAAGTTTCACAGAGAGACCATACTCCCCAAATGTCGGAGGATCGATCCTGACGGTATCTTTTGGGGAGAGAACAACAGTACAATAGACCCTGATCAGCTCTGCCGACCCGTTCCCAACACAGATCTCGTCGGAGGGCCGGGGAAAAACCCGCCCAATTTTATCCTTTAAAGCACTATATGTATCATCAGGATACACGCAGAGATCAACATCCCTGAAATCGCAGGATACGTTGGGCAGAAACGGATTCATACTTGCACTCACGTCAAGAAGATCAGGGCCGTATTTTTGCCTTAAAGCGATAACCCGGCCACCATGGACTGCTTTCTCAGGAAAATGTTTCTGCATTTTGTAGTATAATCTTGGTCTCTTTCGACATAAATAAACCACAGATAGAAAATCATCTTGCGTTAACACGCGGATAATGTAAGATAAATTTATATACTCAAACATCCAATTAGATTTCGTCCAAGATCGGACGTCAGCCCTGTGTCTTACATATGTCAGACAATTGACTGACATATGTCAGATTGGAGTTATGATGGACCGTATCACCATACGCCTACCCACGCAGCAGATCGAACTACTAGAATTACTTGTCGAATCCGGCGAGTTTCCAACCGTTTCAGAAGCAGTACGATATGCAGTCAGGGAGTTCCTCTCGCAGAGGGGAGACCGGATAATGCGTGACAGCGATCAAGTAACATCATTTGACGCACGATTATAACAGTAAAATCATTGGGGTGTTTACAAAAATGCAGAGTATTATCAATGAGGCACTGAAGAACTCAGAGCTCGAAAAAGGAATGCAGACGACATCAATCGTTGACGACGACGACATGCTCGGACAGCCAAGAATCGTTATTGTTGGATGCGGAGGCGCAGGAAACAACACGATCAACAGACTTCACAACATGAAAGTCGCAGGATCGGAAACCATCGCAATCAACACCGACAAACAGCACCTGGATATGATCCAGGCCGACAAGCGTGTTCTGATCGGCAAATCCCTGACCCGCGGTCTTGGAGCCGGAGGTTTCCCGGATGTAGGACGCCGTGCCGCAGAGATGGCACGACCCACTCTTGAAGAGATCCTGAAAGACGCTGACCTCGTCTTCGTCACCGCAGGTATGGGCGGAGGAACCGGAACCGGATCCGCGCCCGTCGTAGCACAGATTGCCAAAGAACACGGCGCCATCGTAATTGCAATGGTCAGCTATCCGTTCCAGGTCGAGCGGGCGAGAATGCTGAAAGCTGAAGAAGGACTTGAAGCAATGCGTCAGGCAGCAGACTCTGTCATCGTCCTCGACAACAACAGACTCAAGAACTTCGTTCCAAACCTGCCGCTCGGTCAGGCATTCTCAGTCATGGACCAGCTCATCGCCGAAACCGTCAAAGGAATCACCGAGACGATCACCGAACCTTCCCTGATCAACATCGATTACGCAGATGTCCGCGCCATCATGAGCAAAGGCGGTCTCGCAGTCATGCTCGTTGGCGAGTCCAAACAGCAGAACAAAGCCGAATCAGTCATTCGCGACTGTCTTGCCCACCCGCTTCTCGATATCGACTTCCGCGGAGCAACCGGCAGTCTGATCCACATCACCGGTGGAAACGATCTCACCCTTCACGATGCAGAAGAGATCGCCCAGCAGCTCACCTACGAACTTGACCCGCATGCAGATGTCATCTGGGGAGCAAGAGTCCGCAAAGATTACGAAGGGAAAGTATCTGTCCTGGCAATCATGACCGGTATTCAGAGCCCGCAGATCCTTGGCGGCCACTCGGTGACCACATTCCAGGCAGGCAACTCCGGCTCAAACACCTCATCACGCAATCCATCCACCTCTCCCATGACCCATCAGCAAAATACTGCAACTGCACGCAGCGGTTCCTCGTTTGACTGGATCATGTAAACCGACTCACCATACATACGTTTCATACACCACAAATATACCCCGACTAGGACGATGAAAGGCACCAGAAGGTACGTCGTCACCTTCACCACATCATCCTATTAGGACATATAACAGGGCAGATAAATATCCGATCTGCCCAAAACACCCGACCCGAAGGTATAGGGGTTGAGGTGAATCGACTGTTTTTTCACGATTATTATACGACACCTTTATTTCTCCATACCACCACTAATTATAGGAAAGTCGTATATCTGCGGAGTCAGAAGAATCCAACGAGTCGGCCGCCATTACAGGAGATTGAATACTATCATTGAAACTTTGCACTTGTTTTTGCGTCATTTTTCATGCAATTTGGTATTTTTCTCCAGCGCGGGCGACCCTCGGATCCATCCCTCTGCGGACGGCTGCTCAGGATAGGTAAGAACGTTGACCGAAGATCTTGTCGATAAAAGAAAATTGCTCCTTGAAGAGTCTGAAGAGCACAAAGTAAAGCGTAACGAGTTAAATTCCCAGGCAAGCCAGTTTGCCCGTGAGAGAAACGAGTTAAACAACACAACCCGTCAGTATGTCGAGGACGCACAGAAAAACAAAGAACTCCGTGACCAGTCCAACAACGATGTTCAGTCCCTGAAGGAGAAGAGGAACGAGTTAAACGACAAGGCTAACACCCTCTTTGAAGAGATCGATGCTCTCCGAGGCGAGCAGGGAACCGGTTCCGCGGCACAGAGCCACGAGAAGAAACCCTCAGCAAAAGACGTCCAGCGTCAGATCGACCAGCTCGAAGAGAGACAACAGACTGAGCCGATGTCCAAAGAGAAGGAAAATGAGCTTGTTGATAAAATCAAACTGCTCAGATCCGAACTCAAAGACCAGGAAGTTGAGCACGAACAGAACAAAGAAGTCCGCACCCGCCTGATCGAGGCACGTGAATTCCGCAAACAGGCATCTGCGATCCATGCAGAAGTAACGGAAAAAGCCGAGCTTGCCCAGAAACACCACGACCTGATGGTCGAGTGCTACAGAAAGGCCGACAAGTCACGGGAAGGCGCAGATGCAAAGCACAAACAGTTCGTTGAGGCACAGGAAGCTGCAGATGCTGAGCACAAACAGTTCCTCGAATGCCAGAAACAACTGCGTGACTTTGATAAGGTCCTGACAGGCATCCGCTCAAAGCAGAAGAAAGTCAAGAGCGTGAAGGAGAACAAGTCCGCAAGAAAGGAAGCAGAAACCATCTTCAACGCATTCAAGAATGGTGAGAGACTGACTACCGAGGACTTATTAAAACTTCAGCGTTCAAAGCTGATCTGAAGTTTTCCAAATATAACCCATATTTTTTCCCGCTTTTTTCCCACAGATATTTAATCCATAAATGGTAATTGTATAACAATGAGGGCACGCACTCTGATCCTGAGCATTGACAGAGATGATGACGTGGGTTATAAGGCAGGCATAGTGAGTCCCGCACTTGGCAGGGACGCATGTCTTGATGCCGCGACAAGACTGGGTCTCGCCGATCCCGAAGATTCCGATACGAATGCCATCTTTCAGGCAATCAAAACCTACGATGAACTGAACGCTAAAGGTGAGGACGTGGAGATCGCCGTGATCGGGGGCAATCACATGAATATGCTCGAAGGAGACCGACGGATAGGAGACCTTCTCAAAAAGGTCATTGAGATCACCGGCGTCACTGAGTGTATCCTTATCTCCGACGGAGCGGAAGACGAATACGTTCTCCCGATCATTCAGTCGCATCTGAAGATGTCAGGCGTGGTAAGAGTAATCATCAAACAGCTGCCAAATATCGAAGGGACATACTATATCATAAAAAAGCTGATGAACGACCCGAAGATCGCGAAGATCGTTCTGCTTCCGATCGGCCTCGTCCTTCTTCTCTATGCCTTGGTCTCTCTGCTGGCACCAGGTGTTTCCGCAGTTCTCGTGGTCATAGGTATCATCGGGCTGTATCTGCTGTTCAAGGGATTCGATCTGGACAGGTACTTCTATTATGCATGGCATGCAGTCATTGAATCATTCAGGAAGGGGCAGTTCTCCTTTTTTGCATATCTGGTCGCAGATATCCTTGTCACAGGCGGAGTCATTTCCGGTCTGATGAGCGTAATTTCCAATTTCCCCAACTCGGGAGATGTAGGGGGCCTCTATCTCGTCCTGTCATTCCTTTACGGCGCAGTCATCTGGATCGTTATCGCGGCTCTTGTAGCCTCCGCAGGGAAAATCACGGATTATATCGAGAATTATCAGGCAGGTATTTCCAGGATCTTTGTAGTGCCGTTCTTTGTTACCGCAATCGGGATGATCTCATACGGCGCAGTGATCTATTTCCTGTCCATCTCGCCGGTCGAACCCTTCCCGTTCACTACAACGGACGGTATCATTGCAATGATGCTCCTTACGATCGCCGGACTTGCAATTGCCTTCCTCGGCATCTATCTGAGACCATCTGTTCAAAGAAAAGTCCATTCGTGGATAAAGATCAGGCAGAAACTTGATGAAGAAGCAGAAGCATGCAGCGATAAAAGGAAACCGGTCTATAAAAACATAAAATACTGAGCGGCAAACCAAAATGACCACTCAGATACCGGATCACTGGAAGTATCCGAATCCTTTCGGCATGATCTTGATATTATTATAGATCTTGGAGGAATCAGGTCCAAGGATAAACGTCAGTTTCGGGATGACCGTACCAAACGTGTGAGCAGGATACCAGTAGGATCCGTCCTGATAATCGACGACCACATTTTTTGCGGTAATGACCGCACGGTCATTATCAACATAGGTATAAGTCACCACTTGGGATTCTTTTCCCATCTCCGGATAGCCGACTACAGAGAGAACACGGTTTTTCAGATCCTGCTTTCCGAAAAGAAATACCAGAAAGGCGATCCAGGGCGTGATCTTATACTGCATCGTGATCTCAGCATCCGTTCCCGAAAGAACGATATCGATCGAATCAATGGTCAGATACCCGTACCGGTTCGATCCATCCACAAAGACAGATGTATTATCATTGACCGTCTGATCATCCTCAGAGATCGTGATGACCGGGGTCTGAGCGGCGAAAACGGGACCCGTACCGATCAGAAGCAGAAATGCCGTTATCATGAAGAGAGAAAGGATACGGGTAAAGTTCATTGTGATACGTATGTCATGAATACGAGATATTCTTTTCCCCTACTCAAAAAGTATCGGCACATCTTTGAATATATCCCCATCAAAAAGACCACGCGGCGTGATCCTGAGATGCGGTATGACCGTAAGAGAGAGGAACGACAGGTTCATGAACGCCGAGGGCGTTGCTCCGGTCAACGTCAGCCTTTCGGTAAGGCCGTCCATCTGTTTTACGACCTCTTCATAGGACAAAGGCGTCATCAGCCCGCCGTAGGGAAGAGGAATAACGGTCGTGATCCCGTCGCAGACAACAGCCATTCCACCGTCGCTGTCTTTCACGGCGGTGACGGCCTGGATGATCTCCTCATCAGTGACCCCTGCCGCAATAATGTTGTGGGCATCATGCGAGACCGAAGAGGCGATCGCCCCTTTTACAAAGGAAAAACCTGTGACAAGCCCGACGCCGAACCCTTCGGCTCGGTACCGGTCAACACTCACGACCTTGTGGAGATCCCGGGCGGTCTCGCTGTCGAGAGCCTCGGTTATGATCTCACCCGGAACAAGACCTATGACCCGGAGTCTACCTGTCGGTAGAGCGAGTTCTTCTTTCGTCGGGAGACGACAGGAGAACGGTGGGCATATACAGTCCGAAGATCGTCCGGGATTTCGCAGCGATGAGGTGAGGACCCCGTTTTTATACACTGCCGAGACGAAAAACTCTGACCCATCCTGCAATACACAGAAATCAGCCACTCTTCCGGGAGCGATCATCCCGCGGTCGGTCAGACCGAAACAGTCAGCCGCAGAAAGCGTCGCAAGCCGGAGAGCATGCTCTAAAGACATCCCGGATCTGATCGCGACCCGAATACAGTGATCGATCGAACCCTCGCGGACCCGCGAATCCACATGCCGGTCATCCGTGCAGAAACAACATCGGGTCACGGTCCGGTCATTCACGATTGAAGACAGGGCGGCAACATTTTTCGCAGCATCTCCTTCACGGAGAAGGACATACATCCCAAGAGAGAGCTTTTCATTTCCCTCATCAGCAGAGATACACTCATGATCTGTTTTAATATGCCGGGATATGTATCTGCAGAGTGCCTCCCCGGAAAGTCCCGGCGCATGCCCGTCGATGTGATCGAATACGGCGAGTTTTGCGAGAACCTCGGGATCGCGGGAAAGGACACCGGGAACATTCATCATCTCACCGAGTCCGATGACCGAGGGAGTGTTTTTGTAGGAGGCGATGTCCTTTGACGAGACAACGACGCTGCCTTTATCCAGAGGGGGCGCCGGCACGCAGGAAGGGATCATGAAAAAAATATCGGCGGGTGAACTCTTCGCATCCTCAAGCATGAAATCGATCCCGGCACATCCCGAAACATTAGCGATCTCGTGAGGATCCGCGATCACCGTGGTCACGCCGTTTTTCAGAGAAAGACGAACGAACTCGCGGGGAGTGAGAAGAGAACTCTCGATATGCCATGAGCATCGATCAGACCCGGGACAACGCGTGCCCCGGAGAGATCATGCACGTTGTCACCTAAGAGGGAACCGGGTTTTCCGACTATCGTCACCCGACCGTCTTCGACAGAAAACGCTGCCGGCAGCCATTCGCCGACGGCAGGATCAAAAAGAAGGGCATTATCAAAAATCTGCGTCATGTGATCAGAATATTCTGGATAAAACCGGTGATCCTGCGGATCCCTTCATCACGCTCGAGAACATAAATGAAAACCCTGTATTCGCCCGGGGGAAGATCGATCTGCAGTTCAGTAACGGAGTCGCCTTTTGTCAGCGTTCCGAGAACCGACTCGGATTCACACACCTGCGTCGATGAGAGAAGGGTATCCTGACAGAAGATATTGTACTGGAACCAGACATCTCTCTGTTCACCGTTATAATGGATCGGTGTTGTCAATACACCTTTCTCATAGACCGAGGTCCCCGCAGTTAACGAGGTCCCGCCGGTAAACGCCAGAATGAGAGCGATAGCGGCAGCGACGCATACAACGATCCCAATGATCAACAGAGTTTTGCGTTCCATATCCTAATGCTCAGTCAGCCCTCTCGACAATAACACGAACTTTATCGCCTGCTTTGAAACCGGAACCTTTCGGAATATCGATGTTGAACCAGTACGGACCCTGCTGAGCCATAAGACAGTCTTTTATTCCATCGATATCAGATACAAATTCCAAGGTTTCCACTACCTCAAAAACTTTAACAGCCATACTAACATAGAGGGAAGGAAGAGTAATTAAGTTTGTTGTTTTCCCTTCGGAAAACAAAAAAGAATTGAGTTGCCAAGATGGTATGTGATATATTATAACATAGGTTTGCTTGTTACCATCCAGGTGGTACTGTTGGAGTAACTCCAACGGCTGATATCCAGCTCATCGCAAATTTCGGAGAGGATGGCGAGGTTGGTCCCAACTTCTTTTGAAGAGAGACCGAGATCTTTCGCGATATACTTCGCTTTAAAGAATCTTCCACCCTTGGATACACCTGCTTTCAGGTATCCGAGGATCTTCGCCTGGGTTTCGTTGTATCTATCAAGAATTGTTTTAGGTTCGGCCATTTTTAACTTACCTCACGTAAGTATTGAATCTTTTACATTATAAAGATATTGTTATGATTTGGGTAACAGACCCTACTGGATCAAAAAAAAGAGGAACCGTGTATTTACGGTGAAGCTACACCAAATTCAGAGATTTTTTCGATCATCTTTTCGATTACCTGCGTGCGCATACCTTCAACGAATTTGATGCTGCCGACAACGAGGTGACCTCCGCCGGAGATTCCTGCTCCCGGCATCTCATCCCTCATGGACCTGACCATCTGGGGGATATTCATCCGAACACCGCGTGATCTGATGACTGCAAAGTCCGGACCAAGGCCGAGAGTGACAACGGGTTCGTTCACATACTTCTTACAAAGGATATCGTGAACTTCGCCTGAGGATTTTCCCGGAGGCGGGAAGGTGAACCGGTGGGCAAACATCTCCACATCGGCAAGGAACAGATTCGCACCAGAGGTAAGCTTCTGATCATGGATGTGAGGCATCATGGTGTTCGTCTGATCCTCGATCGCCAGATTTGCCTCGGTAACGAGGAGGTTCACGAGTTTTGCATGCCGCTCGGGTGCATTGTTGATGTTGAGGATGTCTTTGACGATCTCGCGTCCGTCATTGAATCGGAGCCAGTACTGCTCGTAATCAAGGGACATAGCCATGTCTTTACAGTCCTCACGGGTGTATTTTCCTTCGATCAATGCAAGATAGGTGGCTAGTTCGGGAGCCTCGCTTCTGTCACCTACACCGGCAACTGCCGGGAAATGCAGGATGCGTGATTCGACTGAGGGGTTGATCAACCGGGCGATCTCCGTTCCAAGCATACCTGCAGTGACACCGAAGTCGCCGCCTACATGGTACGGGTTGACATGGCAAAGGAGATACTTGTCGATGGTATCATCGGGGTGGTGGTGGTCGGCAACGATGACGTCGAGACCATAGACCTCGGTCATTTTGTATGACGGCATGTCTTCTTCGGTCGAACCGTTGTCCATGAGAAGGATGAGCGGAAGTTTCTGACCGAACCGGACGTTGTCTTTGAGCATCATATCGAGATCGCGGGTCACATCTTCTATTTCATAGAAGGGTGCCTTTGATGGAGAGCGGCGCAGAAGGAAGTTGTCCTGATCCGGATCTCTGCCGTTGTCGCGGATGAACTGGGTAACTGCAGTTTCTACTGAAACAGCTGCACAGATACCGTCGGCATCCGCGTGGTGACGAATGATGATCGGTTGCTGAGTAAGCACGGCACGACGGACGATCTTCGCGAATTTCCGCATATCGGGCCATAGAGCATCGAGGACATCACTTTGGATAAGGGGTTTTACTTCCGGAGGTTCGGCACGTGCTTCGAGTGCGCGGTTGATCCGTCCTCTCACATTGTCGGCTTCCTCTCCTTTGAGGACCAGCATACCTGAGACCTCGATCTGCATCTGGTTATTTCTGCGGGTGGCTTCGCCGAATACTCTGACGATGTCGCCAAGATTTACTTCAGGATAAGAACGGACACCTGCTTCGGTGAAAGCGGCGGCATCTTCGACGCCGGAATCATCACATATGGTAAAGATGGTCGGACCCGAGGTCTGTTTGATCTGCACGACGTCTGCCTCGATCGTGACGTTTCTGCCGGTCTTTGCCGTCAGGTCGGAGAGTTTGGTCAGGGTGATATTCTTTGCGACAAGCTGGGTCTCATAGCCTCCTTCAGGAATGGAAACTTCTCTGAGATCGATGTTGCCGTTTGGCCGGATCTGATTGACGAGAACGACGATCGGATCGCGCTCCTGTTTATCGGTCAGCACATTACTTTTATGGAGAAGACCTTTGACTCTGTCATTTAACTGAACGAACGTGCCGAAGGTCGCAAAACCCTGGACTTTGCCGATGTACATGTTGCCTTCAACAATGTCATCCACTTCACAACCCGGCCCAAGCCGGTATACGATATCTGTCATATTTTTACTCCTCTTCAAAATCATCTATTTCATCGGTATCTGCACCGCAGAGACCATAGAGCTTTTCTTCACCATCACGTCTGCCGCGGGCAACCAGAAGGTCGCCGGCATACAGACGTACGTTTCTCCCCGGACGATAGATCCACTTGTTTTCATGTTTTACCGCAAATATGACCATTCCGGTCACGGTACCCACATGGGTTTCAGCAAGGGATTTTTTGTCAAGAGTGGATCCTTCATGGACTGTGACCCACGCAATGATCTCATCGGATTCCCGAACGATCCGTTTGATGATGGGCGGGACATCGATCTCGCGGAGAACGACATCCGCGATGGAACTGGCGGCGTCCGAAATCGACTCTGCAAACGAGGACATATACAGCATCCCGCGAAGGCTTGCGACATCCTCGGTCCGCTTGGCGGCTTCAAGGGTCCACAGATCGAGCCGAAGCCGCATCTCGTCGAGTTCTTCTTCGAGCGCCACGACTTCATTTGCCAGATCCAGGTTATCATGGAGCAGAGCGGAGTACGCAAGACCTACAGAGAGTTCGCTGATATTTTTCATCTCGATCATGAGAGCGGCCGCCCGGTCAAGATCGCTGATGGGGAACGGGATCTCGTCATCATCGCCCGGCACCGGCTGACCCGCAAGTCCACAGAGTTCGGAGAATCCATACTCGGGACCTCTGCCAACGAGAACATCACCGGAACGAAGGACCGTATGTTTATCAGGGTCATAGAGTCTCTGACGCATCCTTCTGATCATGATGATCCGAATACCAGTGATGGACTGGAGTTTGATGTCCCCGAGCCGTGCGCCGTCGAGGGTACTGCCGGCAGCAACGGCGGTTCGGTAGGTAGCTTCTTCCGCCTCGGGAAGAGCTCTGCGGAGATTTGCGGGAAACGAGACGTGCCGCATGATATTTTTCGCGATATCAGCCGCATGGTTCGATATCCTCTCTGATGCTTCGGCCAGCTGGAGGAGGCCGCTCATCGGTTCGGTCTCTTCTATGCGCCGCACACTCATCATACTGGTTATACGTGCCTGGTAGACGAGGTCATTCATACGTTCTTCGAGTTCTATGACTTCATCTGCTATAGCGTTGCTTTCGAAAAGTACTGCAGAATAAGCCAGATCAACCATGAGTTCGCTGATGTCCTTCATCTCGATAAGAACATCTTTGAGGTTGATCGGTTGGTTGTCACGGTCCATGATAATGTGTATATTAGTGAGAGTTCTGACTACTTAATAAATAGGATACTAGTTTAGACTGAAAAAAATGAGGGAACGGTGATATCTGCCGCGGCTGAGGGAAAATACCAGGCATCCGGGGTTTTGCTGAGAGATAAAGCCCCCTCTCTTTGGAATAGATCTAGCCGAAGAAGTCCAGCTGTTTTTGTCTGACCCCGACTTTGCCTTTGGTCAGGTCATCAAATGAACGACGTATCTCGAGTTCCATATCAGCGTTCTGTTTTTTATCCAGTGAACGGTCCCTGCCCAGGTATCTGCAGGGATGCGGTATCCAAACCCGGCAGTGATACGGGAAAAAAGTTCTGCGCCAAGCAGACTCTCTTCGGGGAACGAAGCCGAAAATGCTTCATACAAAAGGAAACACTGCTCAAACGGATGCGCTTTTTCTTTGATCTTCTGATCAAAGGATGCGATCAGTTCTGCAAGGACGTTTTTTGATTCCACCGACAGGGGAACTGTATCAAGATTCCGGGTGAGAACATCCCGGATCTTATAGACAATCCGCGGCGTCAGATGCGCATTTTTCTCCCGGAGCTGAGAGGCATTTTTCAGATTTTGTATGATATTGATCTCGGAAAGCCGTTTCCCGCGCGGGATCTCGCCAGCGGCGAAGAGCCGGGAAACCTCGGCCGGCGTGAAGACCACGTCAACCGTGCGTGCGGCGCTCGAGATATACACCGAGAGATTTCTGATTTGGTAGGCTTTGATCCGGATTTGATCATGCGAGTCGCTGCAAATTTTTTTGCATCGGTGTTGACTTCACGCACCAGATAATATCTTTTCAGACCATTTTGGACACGGACTTCAACACGATACAACTCATTCGCAGACATATGATGCAGAAATATTGGTCGGGATCGGATGTGTATGTTTCGTTTAACGCGGGTCAGACATCCCGCTGGACCGTGATGCCGGCGAGCTCCTGCCAGTATGTGGCCCGCTCCTTTTCAGGGGCGACACCGCACACATTGACATACTCAGGATCGAAGTGCCGGAGGACCGCTGTCAGAGATTTCGGATCCGGATCACGGACATACACTTTGCGGATCTCGTAGGAATCCAGCAGATCCGGAAGAAGTGCCGTTCCTTCTCTCGAAACCACGATATCACGCTGGACGTCAAGAATGGTTTCCAGATGGTCATCGGGAACGACCCACAGGAACCGTTTTCCGGAAAAATATTCGAGCTCGATCTCTTCAGGCTCCTTTGATGTCAGGATATGACCGCGGATCCCGGCATCCCGCATCAGACGGCAAAGCGAGCAGATCGTTTCAGACAGTGAGTCCTTACACTCTTCGACATCGCCAAAGTACCCGTCACTGATATCCAGAGCTGATGGCGAGGGAAGACTCCACCAGCAGTGTTTTTTCAGCGAGTTCACGAGACCCAAATCGGTCTGAATATTGTGCAGGTCGAGATCGAACTCCCGGATAAACTTCCCTTCACGCACGTTCGTAAAGGCATCCGAGAGACGGCTTGCATAAAACTCGCCGCCGGCTGCCGGAAATTCCACCGCAGGCAGCTGGTCGCTGATAGTGGTCTCTATATTCCAGGTGGTAAGATCGGTTTCCTGACCATACCGTGACATGATCCAGGCTGACAAAACAGAAGCATCAGGGACCGCAGGCAGGGCTGAACCCAGAGACCTTACGGGAAAGGTACATGTACGCATTACTGTATTAGATGAGAAGCTGATACGTAATACTTTTCTGCCGAAAATAAAAGAGGGGAGAGTTATTCCCGGGACTCGGTGACCTTGATGAGATTTTCCATCACTTTGTCAACGGCATCCCAGGTGGCACTGACCATACCAGGAGTTCGAACGATGAAGGGTCTTCCCTCATCGGCGGCTTTGCGCATTTCGATATCCAGAGGGATCGCGCCAAGATACGGCACCTTATACTGAGTTGCCGCCTTTTCGCCGCCGCCTTTCCCGAAGATGTCGACAACTTCGCCGCAGTGCGGGCAGACCATACCCGACATGTTCTCGATCACACCGAGGACAGGGAGATCCATCATCTCAATAAATTTGATGGCCTTGGTCGCATCCAAAACGGCAACATCCTGCGGGGTCGTCACGATCACAGCACCTTCGACGTTTGGAGCGAACTGGATGATATTCAATGCTTCGTCGCCGGTTCCCGGCGGAAGATCCACGATCAAATAGTCGAGATCGCCCCATTCCACATCTCCGAGGAACTGTTTGGTGGCGGCAGCCTTCATCGGCCCGCGCCAGACAACCGGGCTGTCGGTTTCGTTCAGAAGAAGGGCCATCGAAACGACCTTTAACGAGCCGGTCACCTTGATCGGCATAATGTTTTTACCGATCGCCTGAAGACGGAGATCTTCGATGTCGAGCATTTTGCCGAGCGAAGGGCCGTGCATATCAAGGTCTAAGAGACCGGTCTGATAGCCATGATTGGAAAGCGCATAGGCAAGATTTACCGAGACGGTACTTTTCCCTACACCGCCTTTTCCGGAGAGGACCATAATGACATGACGTACGTGGATGTCAGACTTTTCCGGAACATATTTGGTCGATTCAGGTTTTTTTGAACTGGTGTTGCTGTTTTCATTAGATTTTTCATTGGTCATGTATCAATACTCCATTAAAAGTTTTGCTGCATAAATCTTCTGTACATGCAGCAGAACGATTGAGAAAAACTCGTATTGGATAAATAAGATGGTTTGAGAATCAGGACAGTATCAGTGAAATCTGCTGATCCTCATCCCAAACCAGAATTTCATTCTGATCGGATCCGGCTCCAGGGAATAGATCCCGATGGGACCTATCAAAGCGGCATTTGCAAGATAGAGAGACCGGATTTTGTATGAGAGTTTAGAGGGACGTGGAGGGGGTTACTTTTTTTCGCGTCTGAAACACATGAACCAGTCAAGACAATATTGGTCATCGTTCGTTGATTCCATGCGTTCCTTTGCCGTTCCGCATGAACCTGCAGTAGGTACGATCACATCATCCCCGGGACGCCAGTCAGCAGGTGTTGCAACCTGATCACGGTCTGCTTTCTGCAAAGCGAGAATGATACGTTTGATTTCATCGAAGTTTCTCCCGGTTGAGAGAGGATAATACAGAATGGTCCTGATCTTTGCCGACGGATCGATGATGAATACAGCACGGACTGCCTGGGTATTCGACTGACCCGGCTGGATCATGCCGAATTTATTGGCAACCTCCATGCGGATGTCTTCGATCAGGGGGAATTTCACTTCGATGTTCTTCTTCCCATTCCATTCAAGTTCCTGGATTTTGCGCAGCCAAGCAATGTGTGCGTAAAGAGAGTCTACAGAGAGCCCGATAAGCTCAGTGTTCAGTTCTGTGAATTCATCGGCCATTGAGGCAAACGTCATGAACTCTGTTGTACAGACCGGAGTGAAATCCGCCGGATGAGAGAAGAGAATGACCCATTTCCCGGTATAATCATCAGGAAACTTGATCATTCCCTGTGTCGTTACCGCTTCAAAGGAGGGAGCGGTATCACCTATCAGCGGCATCTGTCTGCCGCCTGACGTCGGGTGTCCATCGTATCCATCATTGTGCCTGTGGATATAATGATGATGACAGAACTCCCGTTGTCCGGCATCTTCTAACGTATGTGCTGGTGTTTTTTCCATACAGATAACCTCCTGGGAAATCATGTAAGATATGTCTGAGTTCGAAACCGGCGCTAGTCGTTTTCGGTATGCATACTGCAGCCATCCGGATGGACGCCGCCAGTTGAGTGGGGGCAGCATGATACCTTGATCATCTTGCCGTTTGCCAAAGCATCCGCAACTTTATAGCGTGCCTCATGAAGGTCGCGCCATGCCGTTTTTCTGGAAACTCCCATAACTCCGGCGGCATCCTCCTGCGAGAGTCCTTCAAGATCGACGAGTTTCAACACCCCAATCTCTTCAGGATACAATGTGACCATCTCAATATTGACCTTCCTTTGTGGACAGACCGGGGCGTAACACCCGGGAGGTTCATTGAGCTCGACGCAGCGCCTTACCCTTGGTCTTCCGCATTTACCTTTTGGACAAATCTCAGGGTTTTCAGGCATATCTTTACTCGCACTGGATATCTTCTCATGCCATACCTAAAGTGTTTTCGATTAACCGGCCAGGTATGGGAAAATATACAGTGATTACTCATATGCGCCAAAATATATTAATGTATGCGAAACGAATCATTCCTAGTACAAGTATTATCCAAGTCTTGGAGATGAGCATGTCGACACCATTTATAACAATAGAAAATCTGTGTATGGATTTTGGCGAGAGCGAACGGATTCGTGTTCTCGACAATATCTGCCTTGATATCGCCGAAGGAGAGATCGTAGGTGTGATCGGAAGATCCGGGTGCGGAAAGACCGTGCTGATCCACCTTATACGGGGTATAGATACGCCGCCGACAAGCGGCAGGATCGTCTATCACATAGCCCGCTGCCCAAAATGCGGCAGGATCGAGTTCAGAAGCGACGCAGGAAAAGCATGTCCTGCCTGCGGAGAGCCGCTTGCAGCAGAGGATATCGATTTCTGGGCGCCGGAAAACGAAGCGGTCAAATCAAAGATCATGGCCCGCACCTCGCTGATGTTCCAGAGAACGTTTTCGCTGTATGGTGATGACCGCGTGATCGAGAATGTTCTCCGGGCACTTGACGATATCAACTATCCGGCAAATGAGGCACTTTCCCGTGCGGCGGATCTGGTGGATGAAGTCCGCCTCAGTCATAGGATGCTGCATGTTGCCCGCGATCTGTCCGGGGGCGAGAAGCAGCGCGTGGTCCTTGCCCGGCAGCTTGCCCGCGAACCGCTGTTTCTCTGCGCCGATGAACCGACCGGAACGCTGGATCCAAAGACCGCAAAGATCGTGCACGACCTGCTGAAGGCCGCGGGAACGGATAACCGGATGGGCATGGTGATCACATCACACTTCGCCCAGGTCCTGGAGGATGTGTGCGATCGGGCGGTCCTGATGGATGACGGACGGATCATGATGATCGGCAAACCTGAGGAGATCGTGGATGAGTTCATGAAGGGATGCAAAGATAACTGCACCTATGCATGTGTCGACTGCGGGAGTCCGCTCATTCGGGCGAACGATCTGTCGAAGAAGTTTATCGCGGTCGACCGGGGTGTGATCAATGCGGTGGATAAGATCAGTTTCGAGGTGTATGAGCGGGAGATCCTGGGCATCATCGGGGTCTCCGGCGGAGGAAAGACGACACTTTCGAAGATGATCGCAGGTCTGTATGAACCGACGGGGGGAACACTGGAAGTGCGGGTCGGCGATGAGTGGGTCGATATGCGAAAACCGGGTTACGAGTTCCGCGGGAGAGCGAAGAAGTATATCGGGCTTCTGCATCAGGAGTATGATCTTTACCCGCACCGGACGGTCATGGATAATCTGACGGACGCGATCGCGCTGGAGTTTCCAAAAGAGCTTGCTGTTCGAAAAGCGGTGATCACGCTTCGGATGGCAGGTTTTACGGAGAAGAAGGCACAGGATATTCTGAACCGGAAGCCTTCGGAGTTGTCCGAAGGAGAGAAACACCGGGTGGCACTGGGTCAGGTGCTTATCCGGGAGCCGCGGATCATTCTCTTAGATGAGCCGACAGGAACGATGGATCCGATCACGAAGATCGATGTGAAGCATTCGATCGTAAATGCACGCGATGAGATGGAGGAGACGTTTATCATCGTTTCTCATGACATAGATTTCGTGAGGGATGTGTGCGACCGGTGTATGTCCATCCGGGGAGGGAAGATCATTGCCGAGGGACCGACAGCGGATGTGCTGGCACAGATCTCGGATAAGGAGGCCGAAAAGATGGCTGAGGATCTGGGTGGCGGGTTGGACGCGAAGCGGACGACCTCAACTGAGGCGGGCTACCCCATAGGGGTGGCCTCAGCCGAGCAAGGCTTTGCCTTGCGACCAAATCTTTGATTTGCGACTGCGGGATGGACACGAAGCCGGTGATTTTAGCCGACCAAATTTTCGAAGAAAACTTGCGAGTGTGTATATATTCCCCTTTTCCCGGGTTGACGGCAGACGGCAGACGTCAGACGTCACCTATCTTTTCAGAAAAAAAGAACTACCCTGATAAAATTGAGCCACGCTCTCCCGAGAGAGATGTGATGCTAAAATACTCTTATATTATATATATATATATATATATATTTCTAAAAGTATATATAGTTAACTAACAGTTTGAAAAATGACAGAAGAAAACGGCCCCCGAAAATTCCCAGGGCATCTATTTTCCATAAAAACAACCTGACGTCTGACGTCTGACGTCAACCCACACAGTAAAAATGTGACAACATGCATATCTCAGAATAACCGATGAGGAAACATCCTGACAGCATCGCAAAAAACCTCGGCTTCGTCAGCCGCACCGACCTCAAACGCTTGAATCACAGCTAGCCAATTACTAAATTTACACAAATTAGTAATTGATTAGTAATTGGTGGATAACTGCCCGGATCAAAACATCGCGGTGTGCGGTCATCCCGGAACTTTTTCTTCGGGAAGTAGTTGATCAAGTGTGGAAACATGAGATATCCCACCGCGAATAAGCCCAAGCGGGCAAAGCCCGCTTGAGGCGGCACGCAAGCCTTTGGCTTGCACGCAATCGCGGTGGGATATCTTATAGTTCAAAAGAATCTCTTACACCAAATCGAAGCCCTCAGTCGCAAATCAAAGATTTGGTCGCAAGGCAAAGCCTTGCTCAGCTAAGGTCGTCCGCGTTCCGCGTCCAACCTGCCAATCAAGTATTTAATACTCATCCACGCCAAATATTACCCCATGACTAATAAGCCCACTGTCGTTACGTGTGGTCTGCCCTATACAAACGGTTTTTGCCATCTTGGGCACCTCCGGACGTACATCCCCGGCGATTTCTACGTGCGCTATCTCCGGCGTCTCGGCGATGACATCGTCTTCATATGCGGATCCGACAACCACGGGACCCCAATCGTCGTCACCGCAGAAGCGGAAAAAACCACGCCCCGTGCCGTATCCGATGAATATCACGCCCACTTCGATGCAGTCTTCAAATCCATGGGCATAGTGTTCGACCGGTTCGGCATGACCGACGATCCGACCAACCACCGCCGGACCTCCTCCATCCTCCAGACCCTCATCGACGGCGGATATGTCTATGAACAGACAATCCAGCAGAGTTACTGCCCAAAATGCAAACGGTTCCTTCCCGACAGATATGTCGAAGGAACCTGCCCCTACTGCGGCAAACACGCACGCGGCGACGAATGCGACTCAGGATGCTGCCGGCACCTCGAACCCGGAGAGATCCTCGATCCGGTCTGTGCAACCTGCGGGACCAAGGCAGAACTCCGCGAGCAGAAGCATTACTACTTCAAGCTCAGCAGTTTCCGGGACTATCTTCTGGAATATCTGCAGACACTCGGCGGAACGCTGAACGCAAAAAACTACGCCATCGGCTGGGTCGAAAATGAACTCAAAGACTGGTGTATCACCAGAATGATGGACTGGGGCGTCAAGTTCCCGGGATCCGACGAACTCGTCTGCTATGTCTGGGTGGATGCCCCGACAGGGTATATCTCATTCACTGAAGAGTGGGCAAATGCCACCGGAAACAGCTGGCAGAAATACTGGTGCGAGGGAGACCGTGTGCATTTCATCGGCTCCGACATCATCTACCACCACTGCGTTTTCTGGCCGGCAATGCTGCACGGCGCAGGATATCAGCCGCCTTCAGCAGTCGTAGCGAGCGGGATGGTCACGATCGACGGAGAGAAGTTCTCCAAATCGAAAGGGAACGTCGTCTGGACAAAAGAGGATTATCTCGATAAGGGACAGCCGGCAGATTATCTGCGGTATTATCTCCTTGCCTACACGAGTCACACCCGCGAACTGGACTTTTCCTGGAAAGAGTTCCAGTCACGGATCAATAATGAGCTCGTGAACACGTTCGGAAACTTCGCAAACCGGAGCATGAGCCTCGTCAAAACCAAGTTCGGCGACGTGCCGAAGATGCCGGTCGAAGCTGAGATCTTTGCCGAGATCGAACGCTCGCTTGCCGGAATCGAAGAGGCGGTCCGTTCATACGAATTCAAGGCAGCGGTCGACGGGATCCTTCTTCTCGCAGCATACGGAAACGGATATATCTCGAACGCGGCACCCTGGAAGCTGATCAAGGAAGATCCGGAAGCAGCCGCACAGATATTAAAGAACTGCCTCCAGATCGTGAAGGCATGTGCTCTCGTTATGCAGCCGGTGATGCCGGATTCTTCCCAGAAACTCTGGGAGATGCTCGGTTACACCGATCTGGTCGAGAGCCACCCGATCAGCGACGCTCTGGTTCCGTTCGAGAACACGACACTGGGTGATGTCAAGCCGCTGTTTGCCCGGATGGAGGATAAACAGCGTGAGGAGATGGAGGCTCTGCTTACGAAGCGGGCCGAGGATTCGAAGAAGAAAGCAGCAGGAAAAGATACAATGACAGCAGTAATAGAACCAATATCAGAAGAGATCATAACAATAGACGATGTGGCAAAACTCGATCTCCGTGTCGGCCGTGTCGTGAAAGCGGAGAAAGTGCCGAAGACGACGAAACTTCTGCGTCTTCAGGTGGATATCGGAACCGAGGTCAGACAGATCATTTCAGGCATAGCCGATGTCTACACGCCTGAAGAGATGGTGGACAAAAAGATCATCGTGGTCGTGAACCTGAAACCGGCAAAGTTCCGAGGCGAAGAGAGTAACGGGATGCTGTTTGCCGCAGGCGATGAAGCATCCCTCCTGATCCCGCTGAAGGATGTGCCGGAAGGGACCAAGATCCACTGATCTTTTGCCTATGGAGGGTTCTCCACCTCACCTTTTTGGAGGGGAGGAGAGCCGCACAGTTTCCCTTTTTTACGTTTTATCAGCTGTGATCACGCCGTGCATCCTGTTTTTCCGAGAAATTGACCCGGAACACATCTCGAGATAGTAGATTTAAATCTTTATCCAACCATTGTTTGTATATTGATGGCATTGAGAGATGCAGTCCGGACAGGCACAACCAACCCGCTGTTTCCAGAAGATAAAAGGCAGGGTCGCTGTGGATATATGATGCATAAACACCCTCGTGAGGCAGGAGATGTACAAAAAAAAAGCTAGAAGATGTGCTCATACAAATGGAAACGGATGGACAGTCCGGTTTATCCGAAGAAAAAGCACAGAAGAGACTCCTGGAATACGGGAAAAACGAACTTCAAAAATCCAGGGGCGTTTCAGCCTGGAAGATATTCTGGCACAATGTCAATAACGTTATCGTCTATATCCTGATCATCGCGGCGATCCTGTCCTTTTCCATGGGGGAAATCGTTGAAGGCATTGCTGTTTTGATAGCATTGATGATCGCTGTACTGACCAGCTTTTTTACCGAATATAAAGCACAGAAATCGGTGGAATCCCTCCAGAGGATGATCTTTATCCATGCAAAAGTTGTACGGGGAGGAGTGCTCCGCAAACTCAATGCCTCTCAGATCGTACCCGGCGATCTGATCTATCTGGAAGAGGGTGATTCCATCCCGGCAGATGCACGTCTGATCCGGAGTTCTAATTTTGCCTGTATCGAGTCTGCACTCACCGGCGAGTCTGATGCGGTCGAAAAGGATGCCCTGGCACTTTTTTCTGAGGATACCGGGCTTGGAGACCAGATCAATATGGTTTTTGCCGGAACTGCGGTAACGAGGGGGAACGCATATGCCGTTATTACGAATACCGGCATGTCAACGGAAGTGGGGAGAATCATTGTTCTGCTCGACAGGAGTATCAAAGAGAAGCCGCCGCTCAGCAAAGAGATGAATAAGCTGAGCAAAATCCTCATTTTAGTTGCATGTATCGCAGGTGTTGCAGTATTGATCGCCGGATTCCTGACAGGCCGTCCGATGGAGGCCATTCTTCATACCGCCCTTATCCTTGCCGTAGCTGCGATCCCGGAGGCAATGCCCGCGGTCTCAACGATGACCCTTTCCCGGGGAATGAGAAGTATGGCAGAACATAAAGCGCTGGTCAAACATCTGCCGGCTGTGGAGACCCTTGGTTCGACCAGCATGATCTGTACGGATAAAACCGGGACGCTTACTGAAAATCAGATGACGGTCGGGAAGATCTTTCTGACAAATGGCAGGTCATATACTGTTGACGGAAACGGATATGAGCCGGTCGGCACTATTCTCCCAGATGAAGGGGAGGTCGAGACAGCCGATGATCTCCTGCTTTCTGAGTTTATCACTGCCTCGGTCCTCTGCAGCAATGCAACGCTGAAAAAGGAGGAGCAGGAATACTCGGTGATCGGTGATCCGACAGAAGGAGCACTGATCGTGCTGGGGGAGAAAATCGGGATCAGCAAGGACGATCTCCAAACGAGGAGCTGGGTGCCGATCGGCGAGATGCCTTTTGATTCTGCAAAGAAGTATATGATCACGGTGTATGAGAACGACGGAACTCATGCATATATCAAAGGAGCTTTGGATGTTCTTCTCGGTATGTCTCTGCAGTCCATTGAGGAAAAGAAGACACTTCACCACACCAATGATCTGCTGGCGGAAAAAGGCATGCGGATCCTTGGGGTCGGGAGGCTGGACGGGTACAGTGGAGACGGGAGCAGAGCAAGCATCGTTTCGTATCTGGACCGGGTGGATATTCTTGGGATCGTAGGTATTACTGATCCGCCCCGAAACGATGTCCGGGAGGCGGTCGGGATCTGTCAGGAGGCAGGGATCCAAGTCAGGATGATTACTGGCGATCATCCCAAAACCGCCTCGATCATTGCCCGGCAGATAGGTCTGAAGTATGCAGATTCGGTGATCACCGGAAAAGAGCTGGATCAGGCAGCAGAGACACCGGAATTTGCTGAACTGGTCAAAAAGACCGCGGTGTTTGCCCGTGTTTCGCCTGAAAATAAGATGCAGATCGTGGATGCACTGCGTGAGGAAGGGTATGTTGTCGCAATGACGGGTGACGGGGTGAATGATGCTCCGGCTCTGAAAAGTGCGGATATCGGGGTAGCGATGGGGATCCGCGGCACGGAGGTTGCAAAAGAAGCATCAGATATGATCCTGACTGATGATCGTTTTTACACGATCGTGGAGGCAGTGAGAGAGGGACGCATTATCTTTTCGAACATCAAGAAGTATGTCTCGTTTCTTTTCTCCTGTAATATGGTCGAGATCATCACGATATTTCTGAGTGTCAGTTTCATTATGCCTATGCCGATCCTGCCGCTGCATATCCTGTTCCTCAATCTTGTTATCGATATTGCTCCTGCTATGGCACTTGCATATGAACCGGCAGAGGCAAACATCATGAAAGCACCTCCGCGGGGGGCACGAAGCGGTCTGATCAATAAAAAATTTCTGGGCCGTATCCTCATCAGCGGCGCCGTGCTTGGATTAAGTTCGTTTTTTGATCTTCAATATCTTCTTAAGCCTGAACACATCGCTGAATTATGCCCAAACTGCGACTTTTACGTTTATGGTCGTTGCTCAGCTTTTCCATGTTTTGAATGTCAGGAAAGAGAACGGTTTTGGTCTGTCCACGATCATACAGGAGAACAAGATCCTTGTTGGAGCAGTCGTTTTATCTCTGGTCTTACAGATCCTGGTGACCTATGTTCCGTTTTTACAGCAGGCGGTCGGGACAACGCCTCTGACGGCAGAGACCTGGGTCGTGATCCTGCTGGCAGCGATCGTTACGACAAGTGTCGTGTATGCTATCAAAAAGGTGATGAGGAGGATCTATCCATCGGAGTGAGGAAGAATGACGGCATGGCGAAGTTCCGGGCGAGGAGGCATCACTCCTGATCCCGCTGAAGGATGTGCCGGAAGGGACGAAGATCCACTGATCTTTTTAAAATTTTTCTTTTTTTTAATAGGATTTACGCGGCGTTCTCTCAACTAAACAGCTAACTTACTTACGGGATGTACTTTGATTTCGTGTGCCGTATTTGAGTGGATACATGAGATTATTGAACCGCGTTCGCAAATCAGAGATTTGCTCTCCGACTCGGGCTTACAGTCCTCGCTTGAATTGACGCGAATCCAATTCGCGAGGGGAAAGGTCAAGTGTGGATACACGAGAAAAGACCACCCGCGTTCGCAAATCAGAGATTTGCTCTCCGACTCGGGCTTACGGGCCTCGCTTGAATCGACGCAAATCCAATTCGTGAGGGGAAGGTCAAGTGTGGATACATGAGAAAAGACTAACCGCGTTCGCAAATCAGAGGTTTGCTCTCCGACTCGGGCTTACAGCCCTCGCTTGAATCGACGCAAATCCAATTCGTGAGGGAGATGACTTGGTGTGGACCCACGAGAAAAGACTAACCGCGAATCGGCGCGAATCCCGCCCTTCGGGCTCCCAGAATCGGATTTGCCTATCCTCACTCTCGCAAGTCTCGTTCCTCGACTTACTCGCCCCTCATCGGGAGCGTTCGGGCAAATCCTATCGGCGCCCCAGCGCCTCCCAATGGTCATTCCCCTCTCTCAGTCTCATTTTGCGGTTTTCATTGAAAGAATAGTTTGCACATTTAGGACTGTACAATGAATATCTCCTTCATGGGAGCCGCTGGAGCGGCGACAGGATTTGCCCGAACGCTCCTGATGAGGGGCGAGCAAGACAGCGAAGCTGTATTGCGAGAGTGAGGAACAGCAAATCCGATTCTGAGAGCAAGCCAAAGGCTTGCGAGATTCGCGCCGATTCGCGGTTGGTTTTTTCTCAGGTATCCACACAAATACGGTACACGAAATCGAAGTACATCGTACACATACGTCAGCTTTTTTGTTTGGGAGCACACTGCGTAAATCCCATTTGAAACAGCCAGGAATAATTTCAATACAGCATAAGAGAGACGGCACGGTCTGTCGATGGAAAAAAAGAGTTCAGAGAATAAGGAAGATCACTTTCGCTTGTTCTTGGTTTTCATTCCTTTTATATCAGCCTTTTTCGGGAAATGCTCACTGGATCTCTTCGTGTCGGTCTTATCTGCAAATCGGATGGAGTTGTCATCGTAATCCACAAAATCAAATGCCATTATTTTGTATATGGTATTTTTTGGAGATAAATTTTATCTCGCACGAAGCGGGAATGCTCCGCGTCCAATGAAAAGCCGCCTCACTGCTCAGCAGATTCTACAGGCTTATCCGAGTATTTGATAAACAGCGCGAGGATCGGACAGAGGGCCGTTGGAACGATCAGCAAAAACATGGCGTCAGGCAGTGATCCCATGACATCCGCCGCCCATCCGGTCAGTGCCGCTCCGACCCCGCCGATCCCCATTGAAAGACCGAGCTTAAGACCTGACGCAAACCCGACGTTGCCCGGCAGAAGGTCCTGGGTCATCGTCACCGAGGCCACATAACAGAAGCTCGCAAAGAATGCATACAGCATGATACCGGCATACATCGCCCACCCGGTCGCGAGGAATATCAGGCAGAAACACGGGATCGCACAGAGAAATCCGATCACAAGCACCCTCTTTCGCCCGAACTTGTCGGAAAGATACCCTCCTAAGATCTGCCCGAACACCCCGGAGAACAGCATCACAGATATGATGACCGACGTCGTGAACGTGTCTATCCCCTGATACCATAAGAGAAGCAGCGCCGGCAGATACGTGACGACCCCGACATATGCCCATGCCCGCAGAGCACATACCGTCACCACGAGTCCTGCCGGTATCCACCAGTATTTTCCGTGGACCTGCTTTTTTTCGACCACGGGTTTCTTTATCGGCTCGACATTACCGGTGCGGCGGTCGTTCCGGTAGATCCATGCAGCTCCGATGATCCCCGGCAGCACCATCCAGGCGACCGAGGGAAGACCGCCGAACGTGATGAAAATACCGGCGATCAGCGGACCAAGCGAATAACTGATGCTCTCGCTTGTGGTAAAGATCGAGTTATACAAACCCTTCTTTGCAGGCGGACTCAGTTTATGAACGAGAGCCATGGCTGACGGATGGAAAAGGGCATGGCCTACTGCTGCTCCTCCGACAAGGAACAGGATGACCAGGTAATTGTTTGCTAAGACCGAGAGGGATATCCCCACACTGCCGATCAGAACACAGAGCGGAACACTGACCCACTTACCGGTCCGGTCCCCGTAAAGCCCGATGAACGGCTGGGTGACCGACGAGACCACATTGAATACGGTAATGACAAGTCCCGCAAGAAAATATGAGAGTCCCAGATTGATAATGAGAAGAGGGAGGATCAGCGGAAGGATCGGCGTATACAGATCGATCAGAAAATGACCGCTGATCGCCCCCGTTATTTTTGTATCATATACCCGCCGCATTGAGTCGCCTGAAGATGAGTAATGATAATCACGCATCCTATATAACTATTTGATGTAGGATCCGCCGGTTCGATCAGGCAAACAGCAGTCCGACCCCAAGGATCCAGCCGATATACACCACTGCCGCGATAAGGGTCATGGGCAAACCTATTTTAAAAAACTCAATAAACGAAAAGGTCTTGCCGCTCTTTTCCGCATGCTGGAGAATGATCACGGTCGACGCAGCCCCGATGATCGTAAGAGAACCGGTAGCCGTACATCCGGCAACGAGTGTCATATACAGAGGAATGCCCGACCCCTCAAGGACCGGGAGGATCAGCGCCACGAACGGCACATTCGAGATGAACTGGGACACGATGACCGTCGAAGTAAACAGGACAGGGATCGAAGTCAGATCGGAAGACGGCAGGATGGTCTGGATAAAACCAGAGTTCCATACCGCTGCCATCAGGACAAACATCGAGGCAAAGAACAGAAGCGTCGACCAGTCGACCCCTCGTAGAAGTTGGACCCGCCTTTTGGAGAAAAGAAGGAGGGGCAGCGCCGCAACGGCCGCGATGAACACAAACGGCAGTTCAATACCGAAAAATGACAGAACGATCCGGAAAGCTATCGTCAGAAGAACGAGCCCTAACGAGATCTTTGAAAGCCGGGCAAGACCATTATGGAAGATCACCTCCTCACTCTCCTGTATCACAAGGGAATCCGGGTCAGGGATCGTCAGAAGAAGGAACCGGTAGAGAACATACAGGCAGATGACCGAAGGTACCACGAGATAGAGGGCAAACTGGAAAAAAGCATTCGGGACCCCGCCTGAGATTGCCACCAGCAGATTCTGCGGATTTCCGATAGGGGTCATACAGCTGCCGAACGTCACCGAAAAACACAAGGCAAACAGCATTGTTTTGACCGGGATCTTATATCTTGACGCACAGAAAAGCGCGACCGTGGTCCCGATTATCGCGACGGTGTCGTTCATAAGAAATGCTGAAAACACCGCCATCAGAAGAATAAAACTGAACAAAACGGCCTTCTTTGTCTGTGCACGGGCAAATCCCTTCAGTGAGACCATATGAAGGAGACCGGACTTTTCGAGAGCCGCCCCGAGAACAAACATACCCAGCAAAAAGAGGATGACATCAAAATTGATCGAAAAAAACGCATCCGCGATCGTGATCGTGCCGAGAACCAGGGCAGCAAAAGCCCCCGGGGTCATGATCCCTCAGATCGGAAGACGGACTTTCCCGATACGCCGCACAACGATCAGACAGAAAACAACTGCAAGGATCCAGACGGCGATCGGGACCATGACGGGTTAAGACTTATGCAAAACGATCTCTATCGAAGAGACGTTCGTAGGTCCGTCATCTGTTTCAACCGAGTCCGTGGATATGGAGATACTTTTTTTGGCAACACCGGTCAGAAACTGGCGGGTCGATACCTCCGCAGTATCGACCGCCCGGACGATGGCTTTTCCCCGTGCTTTGATCATGACCTCTGAATTGCCTTTGTTGAACTGTGTGACTACAGCAAGTACATAATTCATCAAAGGTTTTGTGCCGATAAGTACTGTGTTGTCGTCCATTTGTGTAGTATATAGGGTATTCTCAGATATATTTCATCGTATGCAGAAGTTCTGCATTTAAGACGGAGGCGCCGGCCGCACCGCGAATGGTGTTATGTCCCATCGCAACGAACCGGATACCTTCCCGCACTCTGCCCACCGATACGGTCATGGCATTGCCGCGTTTTCGGTCAAGCCTGGGCTGCGGACGGTTTTCCTGGTCGAGATAAAGGACGGTATGATCCGGCTGGGTCGGGAGACCGGAGAACGGCGGGTGCCAGGTTTTGAATGCGTCGATGACTTCGGCCGGCGTTGCCTTGATGTCGATCCAGATATTGAGCGTGTGTCCGTCGATGACCGGCACACGGTTACAGGATGCGGAGACCGAGAACGGAGCGCCGGTGATCTTGCCGCCGTCGAGGGTCCCGAGGATCTTGTTTGCTTCGCGGGACATTTTTTCCTCTTCGCTTCCGATGAAGGGGATCACATTGTCATAGATGCTGAATGCGGAAACGCCCTCAAAACCTGCACCGGAGATCGCCTGCATGGTTGCGACATTGATGTTCGTAAACGAAAATTTCCGCAGGGGGGCAAGGGCCGTTGCAAGCATGATGGTCGAACAGTTCGGGTTCGTTACGATGAACCCGTCCCGTCCCTTTTTCCGCTGGACGTCGATCAACGCGGCGTGGTCGGGGTTGACCTCGGCGATCATCAGAGGAACATCGGCTTCCATTCTGTGGGAACTTGCATTACTGCATACCCCAACTCCCACATCGGCGATATCGATTTCGAGTTTGGTGGCAATATCGACCGGCAAAGCTGAGAAGACCACATCACAATCCTTCACCGCGTCAACGGTCGTCGGAGCGACGATGAGTTCTGCTGCAGAATCCGGGAATGGTGAGTCGAGCCGCCAGTTTACCACCGATCCGTAGGTTTTTCCTGTCGAACGGTCGGATGCCGTGAGAGTTGTCAGGTTGAACCACGGGTGGTCTGCGAGCAACTGTACAAACCGCTGACCAACAGCTCCGGTCGCGCCAAGTACACCTACATTTATCATAGAGAGATATAGGGTGCGGCTCTTATTTAAATACGTGTTAGATGCCTTTTGGGAGGAAGAGAACTGAGCAAAAAAAGAGGTTAGAGATACTCCAGACCATTCATATACGGGCGAAGGACATTGGGGATCTCGACCTTGCCGTCTTCGGTCTGATAGTTTTCCAGAATACAGCGCAGAGCACGGGAAGTGGCGACAGCCGTAGAATTGAGCGTGTGGAGCCACTGTTTTGACTCGAATTCATGTGCATCGCGGACACGGATGTTCAGCCGTACCGACTGATATGCAGTACAGTTCGAACAGGAAACCACTTCGCGGTACTCGTTGTCCCGCGGCATCCATGCTTCCATATCGTATTTTTTCGCAGCTACGGTCCCGATATCGCCGGTACAGATGTTCACGACCCGGTAGGGAAGACCGAGTTTCGTAAACAGTTCTTCGGAATTCGCGAGAAGCTCTTCATGCATTTCCCAGGATTTTTCCGGCATACAGTAGATGAACTGTTCGATCTTGGTGAACTGGTGGACACGGAACAGACCGCGGGAGTCAAGTCCGTGAGCCCCGATCTCACGCCGGAAACAAGGTGAGATACCCACCATTTTAAGGGGCAGATCCTTCTCTTCGAAGATCTCGTCCTGATACATGGCTGCCATGGGGTGTTCGGCAGTGGCGATGAGATAAGCATCGTCATTCTCGATCTTGTACATGACCTTCTCGAAATCCCCGAGGTCAGTGACCTCCTCGTAGGATTTTTTGTTCATCATGTATGGCGGGATGATTGGAGTATAGCCTTTCGCGATGATAGTATCCAGAGCGATTCTCTGCAGAGCGAGATCAAGGAGGGCGAGATTGCCTTTCAGGAAATAGAATCCTGCACCGCTCGTTTTTGTGGCACGTTCGAAGTCGGCCCAGCCTTTTTCTGCAGCGAGTTCCCCGTGATTTTTCAGTTCGAAATCGAGGGTCCGCGGCGTGCCAACTTTCTTCACAACGACGTTTTGTGTGTCGTCTTTTCCGTAAGGAACACTCTCGTGGAGGATATTCGGGAGACGCATCAGGTAATATCTTACCTGTTCGGTCGCCTTTTCCATGATATCGTCGTTTTCCTTGATCAGTCCGGGCAGAGCCTTTGCTTCGGCAAAAAGAGGAGCCGGATCCTTCCCCTCTTTTTTGGCGGCATTGATCTCCTTTGCTATCTGATTTCTTCTGGCACGAAGTTCATTATTTTTTACCGTGAGTTCGCGGAAAATTTTATCCTGTTCTAGAACCGTGTCGACCCAGAGAAGTTTTTCGGCATCCTGGCGTTTTTCCAGATCTGCCAGAACGACTTCCGGGTGGGCTCTGACGAATTTGATATCGAGCATGATTGACTACTAATATTTGCGCTTTTAGATGAAGAGGGTTTTTGTTGTACAAACTAATTATTAAACATCGAATGACATACTTAAGATAACAATCAGGTCAGACTATCATGAAACAGACAATGGAGATCCTCTTCTCCGGAAGAGTACAAAAAGTCGGCTTTCGTGCCTGTGTGAGAAACGCAGGATTAAACTTGGGATTGTGCGGCCAAGTGGAGAATCTTTCTGACGGGAAGGTCCGGGTCCTTGTTACCGGCGAAGAAGTCATTATAGAAAAGTTCCTCGCCGTGACATATTCCTGCCCGCGTGCAATCATCAGGGATCTGAAATGCACCGGCTATGTTCTGACCGATTTCACTGATTTTACAATAATACGGGAGTGAAAAATGAGAATCGAAAAAACCATCACGTATTTTAACGAACCAGGGAGGGAAAACACCCCGGACTGTGCAGAGATAGCTGTACAGCGTGCAAAGGAACTCGGGCTTTCAACTATCGTCGTGGCAAGCTCCGAAGGATACACGGCAAAGACCTTTTTTGAGGCGATGAAGGGGACGGACCTCCGTCTCGTGGTCGTGTCCCATGCAGTAGGATTTGCCAAACCGGGAGTCTGGGACTTTGATCCAAAACTCGCAGAAGAGCTGAGAGCTGCCGGCGTCGTGATCATCTGCGGGACACATGCCCTTTCCGGACTGGAACGGGCGATCTCCCGAAATCCGAAACTCGGGGGAAGCAGCAGGACCGAAGTGATCGCCGAAGCATTCAGACGGACAGTCTCCATCGGAATGAAGGTCGCTGTTGAGTGTGTTTTGATCGCAGCAGATCAGGGAGCTATCCCCATTTCTGACGAGGTCATCGCGGTCGGAGGGACAGCGGAAGGGGCAGACACGGTAGTCGTTATCAGACCTGCCCACACGTCAGCCTTCTTCGATATGCAGGTCCGGGAATTTGTTGCGATGCCAAGGAACCGGTGAGATGGCGCTCAAATCATTATCAGAAGCACTTGGTCTGCTCGTAAAAAAGCCGCTCGTCTGGATGCCGGGATTATTTGCCGCATTTGCCATCTTATTTACGTATTATATATACACGCTTTTTGGATCGACTGCGGCATTTCCGGCAGCCATTGCCCTTCTCGTGATCTTCCCGGCATTTCTTGCAGGTACATACGGGATCATCGTCGGGGATAAATCGGCTTCATCCGACTTCAGACGATATGCGGCATACGGCTATTTGAGATGTCTGATCCCGAATCTCGTTGTGCTCATGATCGGATTTGTCCTTTCCAACACGCTGACGTATATTCTGCTGATGTTCGGGATCTCGGTGGATCTGGCATTCTATTACAGCATATTCCTGGTCATCCCGCTGGTCTTCTTCTTTTACTTCGCAGACATCACGGCGATGGTCAATAACCTTGCGTCATTCCGGGCATTAAAAGACAGTGCACTCCGCGTGACCACAGGTTCGATTTCGGTCACGGCATTTTATCTCTTCAATGTCGCGATCTTTTTTGCGGCATCGTTTATCTTTTTTGCTGTATGGTCACTCCTTGCAGTTGACACACTAACGCCGATCTCACAGATGACCGAGGCAGAGATCATGTCATTATCCCAGACGGAACTCTTTGCACTGTTTACTGCGCCGGAGATCATTTCATCCGGATGTATCGCCCTCGCGATATGTGCCTGTGTATTTGTGCCGATCATTGTATCATACAAAGCGTGTTTCTTTAAACACAACCTTCTCAAACTTCCCGCTCAGTCATCACAGGAAAGTCAGCAGGGAACATATGACGAGAAAGGGCGCTGGTACAAATATTAATATTCATAATCCCTTTTTTTGTGCGCGTTTTCCGTTCTATTTGATCTTCGCCTGTTTTGAATTCGTGTTGCCATGCTAACACGTAACATACAAATGCCACGCTCAAAGCCCGAAATAAAAATCCCGGCAATTATAGAGTATTTTTAGAAATGCATCGAGAATATTGGTTTGAATCTGAAATGACACGATATGTTTTATATGTGAGAATCCCAACATTAATTGTCACAACGCAGTTGAACTCCTAAGTTCCGTGCGATTGGCAGGAAACAAACCATGTCGAAGGTAAACCCGTTTGAAATGGCCCAACATCAGCTTATGGATTGCGCAAAAATCCTCAAGCTCGATCAGGGCGTTGTTGATATCCTCATGCAACCGCAGAGACAGATTCAGGTATCTATCCCCGTCAAGATGGACGACGGCACCACCAGGGTTTTCCAGGGATTCCGTGTGCAGTACAACAATGCACTCGGTCCCTATAAGGGAGGAATCCGGTATCATCCTGAAGAGACTATCGACACGGTCCGTGCTCTTTCAGCATGGATGACGTGGAAGTGTGCAGTTCTGAACCTCCCGCTCGGTGGAGGAAAAGGCGGTATCATCTGCAACCCGAAGGAGATGTCCAAGGGTGAACTTGAACGTATGAGCCGCGGGTATATCCGTGCGGTCTGGAAGAACATCGGTCCCGACACTGATGTCCCGGCACCGGATGTATACACTGACGGTCAGATCATGGCATGGATGATGGACGAATACTCTGTTATCCAGGGAAAGAACCAGTTTGGTCTCCTGACAGGCAAACCGCTGATCGTCGGAGGTTCCCTCGGACGCGGCGATGCAACTGCAAAAGGTGGATTGTTCACACTCCGTGAAGCAGCAAAAGAATTAAATATCGATCTGAAGAAGGCAACTGTCGCAGTTCTCGGATTTGGAAATGCAGGTTCCTTTGCAGCAACACTCATCCAGGAGATGTTCGGCTCCAAAGTTGTCGCAGTGACCGACTCGAAAGGCGGCATCTACGATGCAAAAGGACTTGACATCACTGCAGTCACGGCTCATAAAACCCAGACCAAATCCGTTGTCGGCTACAAAGGTCTCAAGACCCTTACCAATGATGAAGTCATGGGACTCCCAGTTGACATCATTGTCGCCGCAGCACCCGATGAGGGAGCGATCAACGAGAAGGTCGCACCAACCGTCAAGGCAAAGGTCATCTGCGAACTCGCAAACGGCCCGACCACTCCCGAAGGAGATGCGATCCTCTTCAAGAACGGTGTCCATGTTATCCCCGACTTCCTGTGTAATGCAGGCGGTGTAACGGTCTCCTATTACGAAATGGTCCAGAATATGTATATGCATTACTGGACTCTTGATGATGTATACGCAAAACTCGATGCAGGAATGACGAAGTCCTACCACGACGTCCTGAAAGCATCCAAAGAATACAAGATCAACATGCGTCAGGCAGCATACGTTGTTGCGGTCTCACGTGTAGTTGAAGGTATGAAGATCCGCGGCTGGGTCTAAGACCCCCGCTCATTACCTTCACTATTTTTTTATTCTTTTCATCTGAAAAAATCGCACGCAGATCCATCTGTCTGTGAAAAATACCGGATCCGGTAAAAAAGTATATATAAAAATTATTGGTTTATCTGTTCATTTACTTTTTTCAGTTCATCCAGTGTCGCATCCGGATGTTTTTTGAGATAATCGGCAATGTTCGGTTTATGGAGGAGCAGACAGTTGGTACATGCCCAGACCTTCTGACCGCTTGATGAGCTGTCGATCCATTCACCGAGGGATCCGTTATGGCAGGGATAGAAGGGGCAGTAACAAAAGTCACAGGACTGGCCGGGAAAGTGACAGGGATAATAGGGACATCCCTCTTTTTTCCATTCAAACCAGCCGTGATCGTTATATCTGGAGTAAATGAGGTAGGTAGGTTCGGTCACTTTGACCGTGTCTTCGTGCCGTCTGACTGCTTCCATGACCCCGTGCAGGACCGCAGCATAGATCCGTTTTCCGGGTTCGGTAAAGGTTCCTGCATACGTATGTTTGATATCGCCTTCGGAGGCGATTATCACTGCATCGGAGGTGGTACCGGTAAAATCCCTGCCCAAAAGCCGGAGTGCATGGGCTTTTGCCTCGGTCGCGGTGATGATGGTTTCAAGAAGAGCAGCGTTTGAAAATCCCTCGTTTGAGGTGACGATGATATTGATCGTATGCGGCTTGGTCGGATCCGGATTCGGATTGGAGACGCCTGCCGTAACGAATACTGAGATATGATCATACTGGAGGACGCAGAGATCCTTCATAGGGACCGCGGTGAGAAGACCGAACGCATCATCCGCATACTTTGCGTCAGCAAGGAGCCCGCGAATGAAGGAAAGGGGGTCGCTGTGATCAAAGTCGTGTGCAACGGTGTGATTGAGAAGCGTGGAAACGTGCCGGAGTCCGCCGTCAACGCCGGTACTGACCGCATGGAAGCTGCCCCTGATATAGAGGGTGTTTCTGGTGTAATGATACCGCATGGATTTGCTCTTATGTTATTTTGGTCCAGGGAGTATTATTTGTAATGTCTTTCAGGGCTGGTCGGATATAATATCTGAACCGGATAGTATCCGGTGCATTGCATAGTTCTTCTTATATGCTCCATGATATACGAAAAAACGCGCTGAACCACACAACCACCCTAACTCGGCACTGAGTGCCCAACCAAATTTGTTGACCTAATGATGAGTATCACTACAATTATCGGTAGATTTCCCATCATATCCCCCTGATTCCAAATCCCGGTCGAAAACGCCCATGAGAATAATAAGCTTCCTCTCCCTCTCAAAAAACCCAAAGCCCTGAAAAGTCACAGAGCACCCTGGAAATGAGATAAAAACAGACCATATGCATGAGAAAAAGTAAAACACATGCTCCTGAAAACTGGACAAAAACCAGGAGAGAATAGACAAGATATTATATACATGGATGCGTAAAAATGTAATTGTATAAGACTGGGATTACGGCAAATGACTCAGCAAACAATACATTTAATGATAATATGTCTGGTCTTCGTACTCATTCTGACCTCCGGATGTATAACGACCCGGCAGATGGAACCGGTCTCCGATGAGAAGATCGCAGACATGCAGAATTCATTAGATGCGTTCATCCCGATACTCGAAGAACAACTCAACGAAATTTCCATTCTCACTAACAATACGGCAAGTGATCTTACGGGAACTAAAACAGATACCCCCGCTTTGGAACAGGCATTATTACAACTTCGCCGTGATATCCCGGCCTCATATGATATTGGTCTCGTCAGTAAGGACAACACCGTTCTTACAGTGACCGGCAACCTGGAAAACCAGGATCTTATCGGGCACGAAGCCTGCATCCCAATCACCGAGGAGGATTTCACCAATACGATAAACGGCTGCATCTTCAGCCCGCCCATCACCTTCGTCACCGGGGAAATAGGTATAATGGTCATTGCCCCCGTCTATGACGAAAACGGTGTCCCAACTCAAAACTGAGAAGGGTTATACCATCTGGGCAATGCAGCCGGACGGCGTACTGATCTATGACGAGGATCTTCAGGAACTCGATAAAAACGGACTGGCCGATCCATTGTACAGTGAAACGACCATCTACAATGCCATTCACCGGATCGCTGCAGAAAAACAGGGGAACGTATCATACATGTTTCAAAACGTCGGATGGACCGAGTATGTTCAGACAAATTCCGTTTGGAATACGATCATACTGCCAAACGGCATAGAGAGGAGGATCGTCCTCAGTGACAATACCAATACTCAATCAGGCAACAACACCCGGTTCACCACAAAGGATCTCAAAACATTTGTCGAGAAGGCATACATGTATGCACGGACCCATACCAAAGAAGAGGCTTTGCGTGCGTTCAATGATCCGCAGGGCGAGTTCATCGACGATGAACTTTACATCTTTGCTTATGACATGAATGGAACGACCCTCGCCCTGCCGTATCAGCAGAGCACGATCGGCATAAATCGATGGGCCGGGGAGGATATCATCGGGGTGAAGGCTTTCCAGAGATTTATCGACAGAGCAAAGTTTGGAGGAGGGTTTGTGTATTATCAGTATCCAAACCCAAATAACGATTTTTTCACTGATTTAAAGCTGTCGTATGTTATGTCAGTCAACGATGACTGGTTGATCGGAGCAGGAATATACCCGGGAACTGCGTCCCTGAACTACAGCTGGACGGAACGGGACGAGCTGATCACCCAGGTAAGAAATCTTCAGTATCTCTCGACCGTCCTCCCGCAGGAAGAACTTCTGCAGATGATCAATGACCCGGAGAGTGTGGTCCAGGTCGAAGGGCTCTATCCGTTTGCCGTGGATGCAAAAGGGGAGGTCCTCGCCAATGCCCATGATCCGGCAGAGACCGGAAAGAACCAGCTCGGATACACGAACTCCTATGGAATGTCGCCAATACGGGAGATCATCTCTCTGGCAAAATCCGGAGGAGGACTGATGTATAGTCTTGTCTGGGACTCTGCCCTCGAAAAAGAGGTGTATGTACTCATTTATGCGGAACCTGCAGATGAGGAGATCTACTACTGCAGCATGATGCGTTTGGAGTGAATCGATATGACACTAAAATATAAAAAACAGAGTCAGAAAGAAAAACGCCAGGTCATGGTATTTATTCTGGGACTTGTTTCGCTCATTATTGTAGGTGCCTGTGCCGCTGCCTTACTTCTCGGATCCGGGTATGTCCTTGATAAATCGCTTGAGGATCCGGATGTACTTCTGCATGTGTTTGTGGTCAGCAATGACGTGATCGTAACGATTTACGAAGGACGCAGAGTTGATGAACTGATCATGATCTCGCTGGAGATCGAAGGGATCTCACTCCCGACTTCGATCTCACTAAAACCGGCACCAAATTCCGGCACCGGACAGGTGTGCTTTACGGGAGCCTGTGACGGGGTGACCGGTCTTAAAGATATTGCGATCCGCGGAATATTTTCAGATGGAACATCCCAACTCCTTAAAATGAATACGATGAAGTTCACCTGAATCACCTCTTTTTTCAGAGTATACGCCTGATTTTTTTATTTGATGATAAAAATCAAATGATATTCTGTGTCAGAAACCCAATAGTATTTTGACCGGAAATGTGATTTGAGCGAGAATCTTACGTGGAAAGTTCCGGAAAGTCCTCTAATACAAAAAGTATAATTACTTTCCCACTACATTGTTCATTAGGACACCAGATAAGATCATGACGCGACGTGCTTTTCCCAGGATACTTTTTATAAGTATAGTTATTCTTCTCATAGCCGCTGCCGGGTGCATAAATTTTATCCCGGAAACGCAGCCGCTCGAACCGGTCTCTGATGCATATTATGCAGAGATGGACACGGTCCTTATACCCTATATCCAGACGATCGATGAGCAGATGATCGAGATCACCACATCAGTGTAGAATGCGGCACGGGAACTGGACGGCGTGCCGGCAGATGACCCGGCGGTCTATCTGGCCATACTGAAACTCAAAAGTGAGATCCCTCTTTCCTATGATGTTGAACGCATCGATAAGGACAATATCCTGACGGCGATCACCGGTGAATCAAGTAACCACCTGCTGATCGACACGGAGATCATATCTAACCAGTACACCGAAGAAGAGTTCAAAGCCGCCGGTGAGGTCTGTATCATTTCCCAATACGCCTTATTCCAAAACGGCGAACGGGGGATAAAGGTCAGTGCACCGGTCTATGACGCAGACGGGAATTTTGACGGGACACTGCAGGTAATTCTGGATGTAGGATATCTCTTCTCCGGGCCGGCTGAGAAACTGAGGACGGAATACGGATACACCGTCTGGGCCGCTCAGGAGAACGGGATCGTGATCTTTGACGAGGACACACCGGAGATCGGAACAGATATATCGATCCCTTCATTGATATATACACCTTCATTCAGCTCAGCAGCCAAGGATATCCTCGGAAACGAGTCAGGGCAGGTATCCTACATTTTCTATACGGTGGACTGGTACAACATCTCCCAGACGAACGCCGTGTGGGGGACATTGGAACCGGGATACGGACCGACATGGCGGATCGTGGTCGGCGACAATGTCCCGCCGCGTTATGAGCTCACCGGACTTACCGTTACCCCCGAAGAATTGAAAGCCTTCGTAGAAAATGCCTTCCTCTATGCCAATACAGAAGGGAAAGAAAAGGCCCTTGCTGCGTTCAATGATCCAAACGGAGATTTCATCGATGGCGAGTTATACATATTCGCCGAAACCTAGGACGGCACCTTCCTGTCAGCTCCGTATCAGCCGGGTCTTGTCGGAACAGATGCCTGGCTCGCAGAAGATTCGACCGGCGTAAAATATGTACAGAGACAGATCGCCCGGGCAGAGCAGGGAGGAGGATATGTTCTGTATCTTTATCCAAACCCGAGCCGGGATTACACAACTGAATTGAAGGTGTCCTATGTGATGCAGATAGACGACGAGTAGTTCATCGGTGCGGGGATGTATGAACATAATACTTCGTTTTCCCACACAGTCAGTATTGACTGGCAGGCACGAAACGATCTTATCAGGCAGGTCAGGACCATGAAGTATCTTGCAGAGGTCGAGGGTATCCCCGCGGTCACTGAAATGATGATGGATCCTGAAAGTGATATCCAGGTGGAGGGTCTCTATCCAATGGCGATCACCGAAAACGGAACGGTTCTCGCATTTGCAAGGAACCCGGAGATAGTAGGCACAAATCAGCTTGGCAGAGTGAATTCATTAGATATATCATTAATACGGGAATGTATATCCCTCGGGAAAGAGGGGGGTGGGCTGATGTATACCCTTCTCTGGGATTCCACAGTGCAGAAAGAGAATTATATACTTGTGTATGTGGTTCAGGCGGCTGATGACGCCTACGTTGCAAGTTTTATGATCCTGGAATGAGAAGGCAGGCATCAGGATATAATGAGATATCAGTCGGGAAAAGGGGGCAAACCCCACATTTTCCGGATAAAACACCAGATTTTTCGATGAAAACATAAAAAAATCCAGGGATAAAAAGATATAAGACCTTTTCCCCCCCATATTGTTTACTACTAGATACAGGTAAGAAATGGCACGAGATAAATTTGTGGTGATCGGCAGTATGAGTATTATAAGTATACTGCTCATTCTCATATTTGCCTCGGGGTGTATTAGTCCCACAGAAAACACCGCTGAGCTGGAACCGGTTTCTGCCGAACATGTCAACGATATGTATACAGCTCTCGACCCATTGATCTACCTCATCACAGATGAGATGAATGGGGCATGCTCTGCAGTATGGAATACCGCCCGGGAACTTGACGGCGTACGCTTCGATGATCCCGCAGTCGAGCTTGCCCTTCTCAAACTCAAACGTGATATCCCGTTCTTGTTTGAGGCAGGACTGTTCGACGCCAATGACATTCTCATCGCCTCAACAGAGGATCTGTGTAAAACTATGGAGATCGGCAGCTGCAAGGCAACGACCCATTATACCGAAGAGAATTTCAAAGCTGCCGGATCGCAGTGTATCGTATCAGGATATTCGACCTTACTCCCGGGGGACAAGGGAGTTCTGTTTACCACTGCAGTCTACGATGCTGAAGGGAAGTATAATGGAACGCTTCGGGTCGGGATCGATACCTGGTTCCTTTTCTCAGGATTCAATGAGTATCTCAGAAACGCATACGGCTGCACGTTATGGGTGACCCAGGACAACGGGCTTGTGATCTACGATCAGGATGCAGAAGAGATCGAGCGTAACCTCATCACCAATGATCTGTATCAGCTCCCTTCCCTCCAGACAGCAGTGAAAACCATTATCGAAGATCCGTCGGGGAATGCCTCATACTTATTCTATGATTCCACTTGGGCAGACCTCGTCCAGATGAATGCAGTATGGAATACGGTGTATCCCGGATACGGCATGGAATGGCGGATGGTCCTTACCAACAATATTCCGGAAAAGAGCCCTTACGAAAGCACCCTGACAACAACACCGGAGGAGCTGAAAGCTTTTGTCGAGAAGGCATATGTCTATACCCAGAAGGCGGGAAGAGAGGAAGCTCTTGCCGCATTCAATGATCCAAATGGTGATTTCATTGACGGTGAGCTGTATATATTCGCCAATGATATGAATGGAACGACATTAGCACTCCCCTACCAGCCGGGTCTCATCGGAGTAAACCGGTGATTCACGGAGGATGCGAGCGGAGTAAAATATGTTCAGCGAGGGGTCGCCCGGGCACAGCAGGGCGGAGGATATGTCTGTTATCTGTATCCAAACCCGGACCACAACTATGCCATGGAGTATAAACTGTCCTATGTGATGCAGGTAGATGATTTCTGGTTCATCGGTGCGGGAATATATATACAGGACGAAACATTGTCCCAACCCCTGTATATTTACTGGAGAGAGAAGAAGGATCTGATGTATCAGGTGAGAAACCTGCAGTATCTTGCAGCAGCCGAAGGAGTTCCACAGGTGGTCGATATGATCAAGGACCCAACGAGCGAAGTGCAGATCGAAGGATACTACCCGTTCGTTCTCACAGAAAACGGGACGTTCCTTGCCTATTCTATGAATCCTTTGATGGAGAATACAGATCAGCTGAGTGCGAACAATTCATACGGCATGTCGGTGACACGCGAGGTCATATCCCTGGCCTGGGCAGGCGGAGGGACAATGTACTGTATTTTGGAGATCCCCGGCAGGCACGAAGAACAATATGTCCTGATATATGTTGAACCGGCAGACGCCGCCGCCTACGTCGGCAGTCTGATGATCCTCGGGTGAGCTGATATGGTGATCCGCTACAAAAAACGCAGTCCAAAATAGAGGCGATTTTTGATGGCGGTATTCCGGATCATAACCGTTATGCTGATCCTGGCAGGTTCCCTCGCGGGTTTACTCTTTGGAATGACCTATATTTTTGATCAGTCTCTTGATAATCCTGATGTTCTGATGCATGCCGCAATATCCGGAAATGATATCATTGTGACGATCTATGAGGGAGGGAGAGTCAATGAGATGACACAGCTTTCCCTGGAGATCGAAGGATATTCTCCGGTGGTCCAGGAAAGGTCAACGTATTTTGGGACGGTGTTTCCGCCGGGTTACCCGCGGCGGATAACTGTCCCGGTTTTTCCCTCACAGAGAACCGCAGTCAGTCCGATACTAGAGAAGCATACCCATCTCCGAAGGGATCTCAAAAAGTCCAAACGGCGGAGTGCCCCGGGTCACCGGCAAAACACCCTGCCTGAGAGGTTTGGGAAGGTTACGGTAGAGTGTGGATTTATGAGATCTCATGCGTCCACGCCCAACAAACTCCTTCCCGAATTGGATTGACACTAACACCGCGTAACTCCCATTTTAAATATATCAACTGATATGTTTAATTGATTTTATTGATTAAGCCAAAAAATCCCGAGTGTATATGTTTATAAATCTATAATGATAATTAGTGACAAATAGAAGAAAATCCCCCGCATATCTAAGAGCACTTAAAGCATCAGGTACTTATTTACGTTGGACCGGTAGACAACACAACATATATTGGCATATGATCATCTTCAGGTGAAAAATATGGTAATTCGCTACAAAAAACGCAGTCCAAAAGAGAGGCGATTTTTGATCATAACCATTATAGTGATCCTCATAACTTCCCTCACGGGATTACTTTTTGGAGCAACCTATATTCTTGATCAGTCTCTTGATAATCCTGATGTTCTGATGCATGCCGCAATATCCGGAAACGATATCGTTGTGACGATCTATGAGGGAGGGAGAGTCAATGAGATGACACAGCTTTCCCTGGAGATCGAAGGATATTCTCCGGTGGTCCAGGATGTGCCCAAAGGAGAAAGGGAGATCGTATTTCCCGGCGTGGCCATACAGATCACGGGAACCAGAAATGTAGGACTGCGGGGGATCTTCACAGACGGAACAGTAATACTGCTGAAGGTAATTGTGCTGAAGTTTACCTAAAGGCGGATCTCTGAAAAAAAGAAGATAGCAAAAAAGGAGACCGAAAAGGTCAACGTATTTTGGGACGGTGTTTCCGCCGGGTTACCCGCGGCGGATAACTGTCCCGGCTTTTCCCTCACGTAAAACCGCAGTCAGTTCTCCGGGGTCATGGCCATTCACTATTTTTACCTCATGCAGATTCTTGCAGTGAGACAGGATCTCGACAGCCTTATGCTCCATGACCATATCGTCCATATTCATATCCATCAGTTCTGTCGTCGTGATGGAGGAGATCAGTTCAGCATCCTCAAATAAAAAGGGATTTTTATTAAAAAGTCCCGCGGTATTTTTCACTAAAATACAGGACTTTGCTCCAAGAACTTCGGCTGCGATAAGCGCACCGCAGTCAGTCCGATACTGGGGAAGCATACCGATCTCCGGAGGGATCTCAAAAAGTCCAAACGGCGGAGTTCCTTGTGTCACCGGCAAAACGCCCTGCCGGAGCAGGTTTGGGACCTCCAGAATATCCGATGTCGAGATCGCCTGACCTCCGACATCTGAAAGAAGGACCGAAAGCATCAAAGCATTCTGCTCACTGATCTTTCCTGCAAGCGACGCAAGAACGCCGGTCGGCATACCAAGATCCATACCGATATCCATAATATGACGGACACGGGCACCTCCGCCCGTCATGATAAGCATAGGAAAATCGACGCAAAGCGCCTTTATCTCACCAACAAGAGGATTGACCGCGACGGACCCATAATCAATGATCCCGTGACCGCCGATCTTGACGACGTTCAGGTCCGGAGCAATACGAAGAGGGGTGATACTCTCCTGTCCGGAAAGAAGACCGAATCGGGAGAGTGTTTCACCTTTAAGATTAGATTCGAGACTTTTACGTGTATAGGGCGTTATTCTCATACGTACTATACATAAAGTCACTCAGAGTATTTCTTTTTACCGTGTTCTGCCTCATCCATCGGGGCAAGATATATGAGTTCTGCATCGGTACCCTGGAGAATAGACTCAAGTTCGGTTTTTCTGAAATGATTTGCAGAAAAACGGATGTCTGTACGATCTCCGGTGACAGCGGCGATCCGGTATCTCGGTTCCTGGACTCCGGCTCCGATCTTGTTACGTTCCCTTACATAGATTTTCGTTGACATTTTGATTTCACCTTCTTTTGTTGTTGATATATCAGCTGGTATGTTTGATAAATGTATTGATTGAGTTATAAAAAAGTTCAGGCGTATATGTTTATCTATATGTAATGATAATTATTGACATATGGACGAAAATTCGATCACATATCAAAAAGCTCTTAATGCATCAGCTGTTGACGGTTCACTCAGCTGTGATAAGGCACTTGCCCTCTGTGAAATTTTTGAATTCGACCATGCACCGTTCCGCGAATACTGTGATGCAAACCATATCACGTTCACCGACTGCGCTGCCGGTTCCTTCGAGTAATTTGTTTTTTAAAAAAGGAGAGATCAGCGTTTTGACTGATTTCTCAACTCTTCTAAAAGGAGCGGCATAAACGTTCCGGCATCACTGATCAGCCCGATCGCCTGGGACGTCCCGCGATCCATGAGTTTTGTGACGGATGCAGGATTTATGTCGACACATATGGTTTTGACATGGGAAGGCAGCAGATTTCCGACCGCTACGGAGTGCAGGAGTGTTGCCACCATCAAAACCATCCCAAGGTCAGGGATGTGTTTGCGCATGGCGTCCTGGGACTCCATGACGTTCTGGATAACGTCAGGCAGCGGACCGTCGTCGCGGATCGAGCCGGCAAGAACATAGGGCACATCGTTTTTGATGCATTCATACATGATCCCGCGGGTAACGAGACCTGACTCGACGGCGGCACGGATCGAACCGGCGTTCATGATCTTATTGATGGTATACAGATGATGCCGGTGTCCTCCGCTCACGAGTTCGCCGGTCGATAGATCCATGCCAAGCGATGTGCCAAAGATACTGTTCTCAAGATCGTGGGTCGCAAGGGCATTTCCTGCAAAGATGACATCCAGATATCCTTCACGGATCATCGATGCTACCGCCTCAGATGCTCCGGTGTGAACGATCGCGGGCCCGCCGACGAGAGCTACTTTTTTCCCGGTGGATTTGATCCAGAGGAGTTCTTTTGCGATCCGGCGGATGATGGTCCGGCTTGGTCTCTCAGAAGAGACATTGCCGCCCATGAACTCGAAAACACCGATCTCACGCGGACGCTCGGGGAAGTCCACCCGCACGCCTTCTTCGCCGACGACGACAGTGTCTCCGGGCATAAGTTTGCCCTGCACGACACATTTTGCCGTCATATTTTTCGTATCGACCGAGATGAGAGCATCCATCTTCATGGTGTCGACGGAGATCCAGGTGTCCTTATAATGGACATAGGTCGGGTGATTGGTGGTCGAGTAGAACTCTTCCGGTGCGACCTTTTCTTTTACGACAGAGATGAGCTCGACTTCCGCTTCTCCGGATACAAGGACACCAAGACGGCGAAGCTCACTTATCAGTTTGCTCAGCTGCTCAGGGGTCTCTGCAGATATCTGCATCCTGGCATAACTCGGATCGGTCTTCAGTCGGCCTAATGTGAACTCTTCTGTTTCAAAATCACCATTGTATTCGACGACGGTATCCATGACCTTGGCAAGGATGCCGGAATCTACAATGTGGCCCCGAAGTTCAATTTCCCGTGAAAACGTCATGAGGTAGTATTTGGATGTGCTATGAGATGAATTTAGGGGGCGGGGTGAGCCGTCAAGCGAGGGTCGTAGACCCGAGTCGGAGAGCAAACCGAAGGTTTGCGAACAGGCTCGCCCTTAGCTGAGGCGGGCCGACCCGTAGGGGCGGCCTCAGCGGAGCAAATCTTTGATTTGCGACTGCGGGCGGGCTGCGGGAGAAGCGGACGATTTTTTTTCTTTTTCGATTTCGTGTACGGAATTCTTTTTGATGAGCGCATCCTCGCAAGGCATTTGCCTTGCTGAGCTAAGGTCGGCCGCTTTGAGCGTCCACCCCGCCATCACACGAAATGCACGAAAAAATGACGAAAACACGAAAAAGAAAAAAATGAGAGAGGTAGCATGCATATCGTACCCTCCCCCGTCCCCCACGCAAACCTTCGGTTTGCTCGGCTAAGGGCGAGCCTGAGGGCTCACCCCGCCCACACGAAACCCACAAACTCGCAAACCTTTGGTTTGCTCAGCTGAGGTCGGCCGCTTTCAGCGTCCAACCCGCAAATCAACGAAATTCACGAAAAGGGGGACAGGGGCGGAGGAATGGGGGAGCGTGAAGTTATGAGATGAAAGGAGATAGGTGGGTGTAAATCTATGAAAAAAAGAACCCCGTGTTGGGGGGGAAACCAGCTCGCAAGTTTCCTTCGAAAACTTGCTCCGCTAAAATCGCCGGTTGCGCCGTCGATCCGCCTCAGCTAAGACCGCCCTATGGGGCAGCCCGCCTCAGCTGAGCTCATCGACTCTGTCGATGATCCGCCCACACGGGTAGTCGTCATTGCAAATACCGTACCATCCAAGCACCTGTCCCTTACTTCTGCCCCGTGAGAAAACTCGCAAATCAAAGATTTGCTCGGCTGAGGGACCTAAAGGTCCCCGCCTCATCGACAAACTTCCCAAAGAGCATGATGAGAAACCCGAGGAAGATCATCATGAGCTTCCTGAGTTTATTGGAGATCTGCATCTCCGGTCTCCCTCAGTTCAGGGCCGGCTTGGTGTCTGCCCAGGTGTCGACCGCGGCAATCGTGGCGTCCTCGGCATAGCCGGAAACGGTCATCGAATCACGGTTCAGGCTGATCTAGAAAGTGTCGGTCCAGAGCTTGGCGGAGATCCTGACGTTCCAGGTGGTTTCGGTACCGATCTCCGTGGTCTCTGCAGTACCGCCGTTCCCGAATGCGGTCTTGAGATCTGCACTGCCGGTGAGGGCGGTGATCGCGGCAGAATACTCAGCTCTGCTGTAGGCTGTGACCTGGACCTTGCCGTTCATTTCGCTGGTGTTCGGGTCAAAGTAGCCGACATAGGTCTTGTAGGTTTCCTTCCCGAGTTCGACTTCGGCAAGGCTGAGGGGGTTTGTTTCGCCCGTAATTTCTGCGATGATCGCATCATACGCGGCGGCGTTCGTAAATTCTGTACTGAAGATCCGCTTTGCGGACTTCGAGATTGCTGTCTGAATGAAATCTGCTGTCATGGTGGAGGTGATGAGCAAGTCGATAGACTTGCGATCGCTGAGACCGCTTACGGCGGTCGAAGCGAGGAGCAAATCTTTGATTTGCGACCGCTCATCTCAAGGGGGCCAAAGGCAACTCTCAACGATTAGACACATGCAAAACGCACGTGATTTTTTCTGTCCTATTTGGAGGTGATCATTGATCGAAATTCACGTGCCATCTCACACATGCTATATGATTATAGGATGTAAAAGCATAAAAAAAAGGAAAATTGCTCTCGTCTCGACAAAAACGAGAGATAATCTCAATAATTTGGCGGCGCAAGAATCTTATCTGAAATGTGCCATGATAATCTAGAGAATGCTAGATAGAACTCTAGATCAAATCCATAAGTCGCTGTTTCTTCTCCTGGTACTCTGCATCAGAAAGAATGCCTGTATCATAAAGATCCTTTAACCGTTTCAGTTTATCAATCGGATCTTCCGCCTGTGGTGTGTTGGATCGTCGTGTCTCCGTCACCATTGTCATCGGTACGGAACGGGTGACAATCTCCTTCGGTTTTCGAAGAATCCACGTCCCCCCGACTAGTTGTTTTTTCTTCTGAATGGATACCGGTTCAACGGCGATCATATTGAGTGCGTCGCGTATCGTGATGATGGCATCCTCACACTCCTTTTTACCCAACCATGAGATCTGGATATGGTGACCGTCTTCATCCTTGAGATCGAATTTTGATGCCATAAGACCTTCTTCGAAGAGCACAAGTTCGAGTTTTGAGTAAGGTATGTCCCTAAGATCATACCGCCCGAGTATCTTCTGATCCAAAAAGATGACTCTGCGATCAGTTACGACCAGAAATTTGGGTTTCAATTCGAGGGCAATGATTTTTTTTTATGCAGAAAAGGACATTTTCTTCGGAATACAGATGCTCAACAATCTCTTTTGGAATATCGGTGAGTTTTTTCGGAGCATTAACCATAATCTGATAATGTTTTCTGCGTATATATTATTTCCTTATTGGATTTTTTTAAAATTAAAACACTTAATTGATACAACATTGGAGATAAAAACCAATTGATACTTAGATCATGGGATCGGCATTCGGTATCTAGATCGAACGGAAGCCAGAAGCAAGCAAAATACTAACAAATCTCTGATTTGCTGGACATTTGCAAAACGCACGCGGTTTTTCCATCATAGGACGTAAAAGCATAAAAAAGAGAGGAGAATTGCTCTCGTCTCGACAAAAACGAGAGACAAACTCAATTTTTCGGCGGGGTAAGGACCTTGTCCGCGATACAGCCGGAAGGAAACTCGATCCCGTGACGCTTCATAGCCGTCTCAACCGAATGACGGCTGCACCCGACGTGAAGAGCGACCATCGAGACCCTCTTATGCTTCGCGAGAAGGGCCTTCAGCGTGCCCTTATCCAGAAGTTCCGGATGATTATACCAGTATTTCATTGATCGATCCCCCCCTCATCGCCCCTCACTTGGCGAATCATCACGAATTCTCCTCATACACAACATACCCTTTCGGGACAGTCTTCACCGTCATATACATGGAAAGCTCCGGCTGCGGAAGTCTCGCCTCCAGATCATCCACATTCACCGCGTCATACTTAGTGATCCGGTCGCCGATCAACTTCTTCACTTCATTATAGATGAACCGGTTCGACAGAAGCTTTGCTGCATTCACCGTCGAGATATGCACGATCTCCTCGAACAGATCCGGGAGATACTTCCGCAGCAGCGGGACATTCACCTCTTTTTTCGAGGTTTCCTCCATCACCAGAGCGAAATTATCAGAGAAAAGCCCGCCGGATCTGATCTCGTCAACCACCTCCCCGAATCGGTATTTGTAATACTTCGAGAGATCGGTGAGGGAACTGCTCATCTGCTGACAGTAGAATGCATGTTCGAATTCTTCTTTCGGTACGGAAAACGCTGCCTCAAGAGCAGCTCTGATGGTGTTGATGTTATGGGTAGTCATAGGTATCCTCCTCAGGTATTCCGTCCCTGGCTCACTCGCACTCACAGGCCCACCTCCGCATAGGTCCGCCGGGAAACGATCCTCTGGATCGTGGCCCGGTTGACCTTGAACTCCGCAGCGAGAAAACGCGGGGGCTCGCCGTCTGCGTATCGTCGTCGGATCTCTCCCACCTGATCGTCCGTGAAGATACGGTGTTTCCGCCCGGAAAGCGGGTGGTTGTTGTCCCAGAAGGGGATCAGCCGGAGATTTTCGAGCCGGCAGTCTTCGATATTCCCGTTGATATGGGTCGATATGGAGGTTCAGATCGAACGGCAGGTTGTCCATGGTTTTGCAGCTGCCGCCGATGTAGACTGCCCGGTGCTTCGTGACGGCGACTTTATGCCCCTTGTAATTGACAATCGTTGAGAGATACCCGTTGTTCTGCGGGGAAAACTTGAGCGGTTTTCCGGTGTTCCTCGAGATGATCTCGCCGTTTTCCCCGTCGACTTTCCAGGTGCCGGCAAGGATCCGGGAGAGGATGACCCGGTCGGCGATCCGCAGACCGAGACAGGGGTTGTGGTCCTGGGTCATGGTCCACCTGCTGAAAGGGCGGTTACTTTTTCTATTTGCAGTACAAATTGTCTATTGCCTGTTCCCTGATCATGTTTGAAGACGTTCATCGGGCAGGCATTTTGTTTTTTCGTCATTTAGAGACTTCTGTGTTTTTTGCTAAGTTTGGATGGTTTTCTTTGAACTTTTCGATGACATCTTCATAGATGTCCGGATACTTTTTGTTGAGTTCAAAATATCGGCTTCTGACTGCGGTTTCTGCGCTTTTCCTTCCGCCAAGAAGGTGGGTGAATTCGCGGTCGTCGCTTATGTCGCCGAAGTAGATGTCGTAGAGGCGGGCGATCTCAGCGTTCTTGTTTTCGACAGTGATCTTTTTTTCCGATCAAAGATCCTTCCATGAAGTTTACGACCATGGAGGATCCTTCTTTGCCGAACTGTTCTTTGAACTGATACATGACCTGGCTCTTGGATTCAGGGACATACACTCTGTAGTCAGGCATTGTTTTGCGTTTCTCGTTTCATATGCTGTCTGATGAGAGCGAGGATGACTTTGAAGGTCTGCGGTTTCGGATACATTTTCGTGAATGCAGCGAATGCTTTTTTGTCTGAGTTGCTGATGGTCAGGTTGAAATGTTTTTTCAAATTATTATCACTTCCACTCTTTTGAAGAGTTTTGATTTTCAGCAGTTTCATCGGGATCTTTTGGCCCTCCGCTGCATACTAAACAATTATTTTTACATACATATTAGTATTTGTTTTTTTGAAAAATGAGAGATTATGCGAAAAATAGCAGGATTATCTAGGCGAATAATTTGATTAAGTTTAAGCGGCGTTGAGGGGGGATATATCCTTTTTGGCCAGTCATACTCGGGCAGGTGCTTTTTTGATTTTTTTGGGTATCACGCTTTCATTGGTGTTTTTCGGTGCTAAAGTGGTGTCAAAGTCTCCGGAATATATCATTTGTTGGGGTATAGACATATAAACCCCTAACCGCGCGGTGCGATAATGCCCCCGGTTTTTGGAAAATGCGGGTGGTCAGTGATAGGGGAGGGAGGTTTGGATGGTAATTTTTTCCATCTTTTTGTGTGCTTTTCGATTTGGTGTATTGGATTCTTTTTTGATGAGCGTATTCTCGCAAGGCATTTACCTTGCTCAGCTAAGATCGTCGACTGCGTCTCCGACCCGCCCATCACACGAAATGCACGAAAAAATGACGAAAACACGAAAATGAATTAGATTGGTTGGGTGGGATACATGAGGTTCCCTCCCCCGTCCCCCACGCAAACCTTCGGTTTGCTCGGCTAAGGGCGAGCCTGACGGCTCACCCCGCCCACACGAAACCCACAAACTCGCAAACCTTCGGTTTGCTCAGCTGAGGTCGGCCGCTTTCAGCGTCCAACCCACAAATCAACGAAATTCACGAAAAGGGGGGACAGGAGTGGAAGGCTGGAGAGATCGGTAAGCTCTGAGAAGGAAGGAGTGGGGATTCGCGAAGATTCAAGCGAGGGTCGAAGACCCGAGTCGGAGAGCAAACAGAATGTTTGCGAACAAGTCGACGACCTTAGCGGAGCAAATCGTTAGATTTGCGAGAGCGTTCGGGCAAATCCTTTCGCCGCCCCTGCGGCTCATGTGCGAAGAAAAAAGTGTTTTTGAGGTTCAGACCAGCGGTCGTTCAGGCTTGATTTATCCGGATTGGACGGGGTCCTTTGAGATGTTTGCCGCCGGTTATTTCCCGACAAACTTTTCCCGCAGCATCATCAGGACCTCGGGCGATTCCAGAGCTTCGAGGATCCTGAACTTCATATCGTCGATGCCCATTTCCCGGCGGGTCACATCCGCGACCACGAGCGAGGTCATATAGTCGCTGATCGAGGTGAACGGGGCATCATCTCCTTGATCTTTTGGTAATACTTAGGACTGATCCGAAATCCTATCTGCTCTTTTTTGCTTTCGATGGTGACCATTATTAGACATTAGTATGTCAATTTGATAACATAAAGATTTCCCACCGTTTTTGGAGCGATACATCAGGGGTCGATCTCATGCTTAACCGACGAAATCACCTCGCAGTATAATGATTGGGTCCTTTTTCGGCAAGATGATCGTATAGTTTTCTCAAAAAAAGTCGACCTTGCAAAAATGAGGGGGAATGTATATGTTAGGATCCACGATCGGACAGATATTATGGTGATACTTTTCTCATGACACGGGCGTGCTGTTTGATGATCATTGACGCGAAGAGTGCGATCATACCCGTATAATCTTCTTTATCTCCCCTGTTCAGTGCTTCAAGATATTGTTTGCGGAAGTTTTCCGCGAGGAAGAACATTCTGGGAAATTTGTCTCTGATGAGGAGGTAGTTGAAGATCTCCCTCCCGGTTCTTCCGTTTCCGTCATTGAACGGGTGAATACATTCAAAGTTTTGGTGGAAAAGGACAGCCTGTTCAAATGGGCAGTATCCTTCTGATACTTTCTGGTAGTATTCGTCGATGATTCCCTGGAGGCTTTCTTCTATCATGTCTGCCGGGGGGAGCAGTCCGTCATACCCGACGATGACAATGGCGTTGGACCGGCGGAACACACCTGCCATTTCGATGTCGATGTTGGTCATGATGAACTGGTGGATTTTCAGGATGAACTCAACGGTGACGGGTTTTTTGTAGGAGTCACGGTAATTTTTGACGAGTTGAAAGTTCTGGACTTCGTTGATCTCGCGCAGGAGTTTGTTGTCGGGGGCATTGTTATCGTTGAGGAGATGTGTTGTTTCGCGAAGGTCAAGGGTGTTTCCTTCGATTGAGGTGGTTCCGTGGACGTACCTGTATTCGCAGTTCTTTTCGTATTCTTCGAGTTCGTGAGAGGTGAGGGTGTCCTGTAATATTTTGTGAATATAGCGGATCTTTTCGATTTCACGTCCAATGGAGGGTAAGATATATTCGTATTTGAGGGTTTGTGATCTGAATTCTCCATATTTGTTTACAGCCTGTTTCAGTATATCGGGTCCGTGGGTTTCTATGGCTGCATGTTCTTCTTCAGGTGTTGGAGGTGAACCTGTCTTGATAAGGCGGGAGACTTTTGTTCCCTTTTTCCCGACACGGATATCTTTGACGAGATAATATTTGTCTCCAGATGCTGAGGGGCGTTTTTCTATTCTTAGTTGTGGATCCATAGGTGCTGCAATATATTAGGTATGTAACTTTGTGGTCATTATAGTGTTTGTTACATACCTGATTGAAGGTATGCAGTTTTTTGATATATTTCATGATGTTACATACCTTATGAAAAAGAGATATTTGGAGTTTTTTTAGTTATCAGGACCATATTTTTCGTCTGTTTTATTTATTATCTCTGGTGAAGGGGTAAGGCGAGTGCGGACGTATGAAACATCATACGACGAACCGGAAAGCTTCGCTTTGCTCTCCGTGTGAAGCGGCGAAGATCTCCAGAAAAAAGATGCCCCCTCCCCAGATAATTGGGAAGGGGCGGCAGAATCCGGGTGCTAGTTGAAACTACACTACATTATTTTCGATCTGAACGGGAAAAAGATAAAACCGCTGCAGATCGATCGGACAGAGAGGTCAACCGTACCTCTTCTGCCCTCACTATTCTGATTCGATGCTGAATTATATAAACCCCAAATCGCGCGGCGGCGGGGTGACGGCTTTGTCGTCGCCCTCAGCCGAGCAAATCTCTGATTTGCGAGTCGATAGTGCCCCCAGGTTTTGGAAAAAGTGGGTGGTCAGTGAAAGGGGAGGGGGTTTTGATGATGCAAAAAATTCGTGTTAGGAGGGGGAGAAGGATATGAGATTCTTTAAAGAAAACCCGCGACGCGGGTTTTCCAGCATTTTTCCAGACGGCGTGCGATTCCTGCGTAGGCGAAGCCCAAATGGGCTTTGCCCATTTGAGGCGGCACGCAAATCTTCGATTTGCACGCATAAGCCGGAGCAGAGCACGAAGGCGCAAGAAAAATGCGATTCGCGGAAATTCGCGGTTAAATTTCTCTTGTGTCCACATCCTACCTTACCCTCTCTATGATATTTGATTGACACCCCCCATTCTTCCGCCGCTGTTCCCCTTTTCGTGAATTTCGTTGATTTGCGGGTTGGACGCTGAAAGCGGACGACCTTAGCTGAGCAAGGCAAATGTCTTGCGTGGATTCGCTCACTCAAATGATCCCGTACACCAAATCGAAAAGCTCAGTCGCAATCAAAAATCAAAGATTTTCTCTGCTAAGATCGTCGACAGCGTCGCCGATCCGCAAATCAAAGATTTGATCGCAAGTCTATCGACTTGCTCAGCTGAGCCCGCCCCTACGGGTCGGTCCGCCTCCGCTGAGGTCGTCCGCTTCAGGGCAGCCCGCAGACATCCCGGATAAGCGCTGCCGCCTCCTTGTCCCGTGCCCCTCCGCACTTCCGCACGATACCCAGATGATACTCGATCAGATCCCGCAGCTCCGGGTCATGATTCATCACATACCTCGTCGCATGGACCGTTGCATCGATCACTGCATTGAACCCCCGATTCACCGGTCTCATCTGATCGCGGCAATACTCTGAGGCAACCGGCTCAAGCTCAACGAAATACACCTCCTTCGTCTCATTCACCACGTGCGTGAGAAAACCCATCCAGGCATCCGCATCACGAAGCAGCTGCATAACCATCCCCCCGACAAAAACCTTCCGGAGACCCGACTTCGCCACATCCGAAAAAGCATACTGCGGATACAGATACGGATCGCTCACGAAGTTCGCCGTCACCCAGCCGTACTTCACCACATTCTCCGCCGTCTTCGACCCCTTGAAAAGGATCATCTTCGGCACCTGACCCGCCCGCACGATGATCCCGATCGGCGCTGCATTATCCTTAGTGATCGCGATCACCTCAGTGATCCCTTCGCCTAACAGTCCCATTGCCACCCCTCCAAAAGTGCGGTAAAGATCCCCGCGATACAGATATCCGCAAGAGATCCCGGATTCACGCCCCCTGCGATGCACTCCTCATCGAACCTGCTCAGCGAAAGTCCGCCTGCACGAACCAGCTGTGCCCGTTCCATGATCGAAACCGCCCGGGCATACCCGAGCTTTTTTGCAATAAACGTATCCGGATACGCGGCCATCAAACGCAGAAACATATCCTGGATCTGATCTGCCCCGTCCTTTTCTTTTAGGATATCGGCCGCCTTTCGTGTCAGCGAAAAACCGTTCGTCCATTCACGGGCGACCATATCCGTTTCACTCGAATACGTCATCACATCAAGCATGGTCATCCGCTTTTCACGGAGCATCGCGATCGATGCAGGATCGTTCACATCCATATCATCCTCCTTATTCATCCTGACCTGGGTCTTGCCGAAAGCCTGATAAAAAAGAACGGCGTCCTCGATCGTCGTCTGCAGGACGGCTTCACACGCGCCGGCGACACCTTTGCCTTTGATCAGCGGCAAAAGAAGGATAAACGCCCCGAAATGCGTATTCCCTCCCGCATGACCGTTCGTGTGTTCGACAGCCGCATACATCGCCTCGCCGAGCGTCAGCTCCGGGACCCTTGCAAAAACATCACGGGCGAGCACTGCCGATGCCAGAAAATGCCGGAACTTAGTATCCTCATAATCATGAAACCGGTCGATATTTCCCGGTTTGATGTTGGCGCTCACTTCAAGGAGCATCGATAGTTCGGCAGTTTCGGCAAGAGACAGCTTAGACATTTTCAAAGATCTTCTTCACGACCTTCTCGGAAAGCGTACGCTTCAAAGCCATATATTCATTCGGCGGGAGATCGATCGACTTCAGCGTCATATCCCGGAACATACAGGGGGTCGATGATTTACAGCAATAGGCAAGAATCCCGAAACAGGTATGACTGCCGTGTGAGAGAGGCGTCTCGACCGTCAGTTCCTTTTTCAGGTTCGTATACTCCTCACGACTCATCCCAAGCGACTCGAGAAAAGGAAGAAGCGGACACTGTTTCACCGGCATACAGCAGAACGTGAGCGAACGCATATCCCCGCCCCTGCACAGCTGCTTTGGAGCATTATACCAGCCGACCTCTTCCGCGATCGCCCGGATATACCGGTCAAGGGTCTGCAGGACACTGAGACTCGCACTCCGGGCGACCGAGACGAGATCCGCCCCGTGAGAGAAGTAGTCCATCATCTTATCGGAACTGGTGACCCCGTTATTCGCGATGATGATCAGGGGGCAGCTGTTTCTGATCTGCCGGATCTTCGTGTGTCCTGTATCCATCAGATCGACATGGAGGATCGAAGCCCCGGCTTTCCAGAGCATTCTTGCGAGCTCGCGGTCATCCACTACACCTGCACGGGTCTTGACCGAAACGGTCACGCCTTCGGCTGCAAGAGCCGAAACGATCGCACACAACTTCTCCGGGTGGTGAAGAAGATACTCTCCGCATCCCGCATCGATCATCGGCTGCTGACGGCAGTGGGCATCGATCTCGTACACGACCGAAGGACCGAACCGTTTTGCTGCGGCGACAAATCCCTCAGGCGTCGCCCCTCTCAGATTGAGACCGAGAATTATATCTGCTCCGTCCAGGATATCGATCTCGGTAGCTATCTCATCGAAGTCAGCATTGAACTCTTTCCGGCCTTTTGCTCCCATTACAGCCGATGCTTTCCTGCTTGGTTCGTCTGTATTGTATCCCCCGATAAAAGCAACGCCGGCATGTTTACTGCGGACAAGAACAAACTCCGCATCCGTAATTCCTGCCATAGACGCGATCACGATCGGGGTTTTGACAGGCCTTCCGTTTATTGTTATGAATATGGTAGCTGCCGTCATGAATTCTATATTTATTGGTTTTCACTCCTAATTACTATAATGGATTGAGGCAGGGAAGACGGTAGCCCCCCTGCACCCGTTCGAGCACGATGCATTTCCGAAATTCATCGATCGGGATCCCGGCAGATGTCCCGAAAAACTCCAGGACCTTCGTCCAGGGCATAAGATATGCTTCATTCTTCGGACCCTGACCCCGGAACTCGACAGCGAGATACCCGCAGCGGCCGGTGTATTTGACAAAACCTGAGATGTTGTCGACCTGATGCACACCGTCCTTATCTTTGTGGAAGTTGCTCGTGAAATAGAGCCGTTTTCCGTTCAGGGATTTGCATTCGATCGCGAGATAATAGGTAGGATCCAGTGAATCGACGATGATGTCCACATACTGGGTGTTAAAGTGAGACTGTTTGAGCCGGTAGGCAAACCCCTTCTTTTTGTTTTCGGTAAAGAATCGGTTCATACAGAGGACCATCTCCCGCTCAAAGTCGTTGCTCATCTGTTTTATGATTTTGTACTCAAGAGTGATGAATCTGGCGACCGACCCGGGGACCGAGCGTCATTATTAATGTCTGTCAAAGCAAATGTACAATCACATACATCAAAGGAACATATTATGGGAAATTACACGATTGTTCAGGCACGAGCCTTATCAGAAGCTGTCTTCGAGATGTGGATCCATGCACCTCAGGTCGCACGCCATGCAAAGGCCGGCCAGTTTTGCATCATCCACCCGGATGGAGCTGGGGAACGGGTTCCTTTGACGATCTCCGCAACGAACGGAGACAATATCAGGATCGCTTTCATGGCAGTAGGAACGACAACGAAACTGCTTGCAGCCCTGAAAACGGGTGACGAACTGCGTGATGTTGCGGGCCCTCTCGGAATGCCGAGCGACATCGCCCAGGGGCCCGAGACCGTGGTCATCGTCGGCGGAGGAGTCGGCGTGGCTTGTACCCCTATCCTTGCCCAGGCGGCAAAGGATGCGGGCAACTATGTCATCAGCATCATCGGTGCGAGAAACAGGGATCTCCTGATCTTCGAAGACGATATGCGGGGGATCTGCGACGAACTCTACGTAACGACCGATGACGGCTCGTACGGGATCAAAGGATTCGCAAGCGGCCTCTTAAAAGAGCTCTGCGAGTCGGGACGTAAGATCGACAAGGTCTGGATCATCGGACCTGGCATGATGATGAAGGTCACGAGCGAAGTTACCCGTCCCTTCGGCATCAAAACCTACGTCTCCTTAAATCCGGTTATGGTGGACGGTACAGGCATGTGCGGGAGCTGCAGGGTCACCGTCGGCGGCGAGATGAAATTCGCCTGCGTTGACGGGCCCGAGTTCGATGCTCACGAAGTCGACTGGAACGATCTGATGACCCGACAGCGGATGTATCTCTCTGAAGAGAAGCAGTCGATGGAACACTGTGCAGAACATCACGTCTGCCGCTGCAGGAAGGTGGAGTAAATGGACCGCGATGCAGATATCAGGGTCGCCGACTTCGAAGAAGTGGATCTCGGACTTTCGAGAGAAGAGGTCGTTGCCGAGGCAAAACGGTGTATCCAGTGTAAAAAACCGAAATGCATCAGCGGATGCCCTGTAGGGATCGACATCCCGGCATTTATCCAGGCGATCGTCGACGAGAAGTTCCAGGAGGCAGCGGACATCATCAAGAAGGATAACCTGCTGCCTGCTGTCTGCGGACGTGTCTGCCCGCAGGAATCCCAGTGTCAGGGCGTCTGTATCCTTGGCAAGAAAGATACGCCGATCGCTATCGGCCAGCTCGAGAGATTCGTTGCCGACTTCGAGCGCAAAAAAGGAGCGAAATGCCCGAAATGTGCTCCGGCGACCGGCAAAAGAGTGGCGGTCGTCGGCTCGGGACCGGCAGGTCTTGCCTGTGCAGCTGAGCTTGCACGCCGCGGTCACTCGGTGACGATCTTTGAGTCCCTGCATGAAGCAGGAGGCGTTCTGATGTATGGTATCCCGGCATTCCGTATGCCGAAAGATATCGTCCAGTACGAGATAAATCAGGTGAAAAAGCTCGGCGTCGAGATCAAAACGAACTATATCGTGGGTCGCTCGGTCTCGGTCGAGGAGCTTCTCGCTTATAGTGCCGTGTTCCTTGGAACAGGCGCGGGCCTCCCGTACTTCATGTGCATCCCGGGAGAGAATCTGCCGGGTGTCTACTCGGCAAACGAGTTCCTGACCCGTGTGAATCTGATGGGAGCGAACAAGTTCCCCGAAAACGATACGCCGGTAAAGGTCGGCAAAAAGGTCGTGGTCGTCGGCGGCGGAAACGTCGCGATGGATGCGGCACGTGTCGCCCGGCGTATGGGTGCTGAGGTAACGCTGATGTACCGGAGAGGCGAAGCCGATATGCCGGCAAGACTCGATGAAGTTCGTCATGCAAAGGAGGAAGGTGTCATCTTCATGACCGCGACGAATCCGATCGCGTTCCTTGGTGAGAACAATACCGTTTCCGGGGTCAAGGCGATCAGGATGGAGCTCGGCACGCCCGGAGACGACGGACGTTGTTCATTCTACCCTGTAGATGGAAGCGAGTTCGTGGTCAAGGCGGATGTCGTGGTCGAAGCCATCGGTCAGGGACCAAACCCGCTTCTTCTCCGCATGATGCCTGAACTTACCCGGAACCGGAACGGGAGTGTTGCCGTGAACTGTCTGGGCGAAACGAGCATCCCCAAAGTCTATGCCGGAGGAGATGTCGCGACCGGAGCCGCCACTGTTATCCTCGCAATGGGGACCGCAAAAGAAGCGGCTATCGCCATCGATAAAAAGCTGAGAAAATAGATCCTCAGGCTTTGTTCTTTTTTTACTCAGGTGAGGGGCAGATCAGCCTGCAGAACGTTGTTCCTCAGAACAGGACTGGAAAACGTCCCCGAATATCGTACGAATACCTTTTGGGTACTTCCGTTCAACAGTAATACAGAAAATCGTGTCCGAAAATACCGCCAAACAAAACGTTGCACGTCTCTCCATACTCTCAAATGCATTTCTCACCATAGCAAAGCTCATCGCCGGTCTCAGCATAGGCTCTGTGAGCATAATCTCGGAGGCGATCCACTCAGGCATGGACCTGTTCGCCTCCTTTATCGCCTACTTCTCTGTCAGAAAATCCGCTATGCCTCCGGACACCGATCACGCATTCGGTCACGGAAAATATTAAGACGCGTCCGGTCTCATCGAAGCACTCCTGATCATCCTTGCTGCAGGCATCATCATCTGGGAAGCGGTAAACAAACTGATATACGGAGGCGACACCCTCTCAACGAATCTTCTTTTTGTCGGTATGATCGTGATGTGGGTCTCCGCCTGCCTGAACTTCGTCGTGTCGCAAAAACTGATGAAAGTCGCAAAAGCCACCGATTCCATTGCCCTCGAAAGTGATGCCTGGCACCTGAGGACCGATGTGTTCACCTATGTCGGAGTTGTGGCAGGACTTATTCTGATTCAAATAACCGGACTTACCTTTCTCGACTCGGTCATCGCCATACTCGTAGCACTGCTGATCCTGCGTGAAGCATTCTCCCTTATCAAACGCTCATTCGGCGATCTTATGGACGAAAGCCTCAATGAAAAAGATGTGGGAAAGATATGTGATATCATCTGCAGACATCAAAACGCCTACACCAATTATCACAGCCTCAAAACACGAAAAGCAGGACCCGACAAATTTGTCGAGTTCCATCTCATGATGCCGCATGCGACCCCTCTTTCAGAAGCCCACAAAGTTTTGCAGGAGGTCGAGGATGAACTAAAAGCAGAGATACCCAGGGTCACGGTCATCATTCACCTGGATCCCTGCGACGGCAGATGTAATCGTGATACATGCACGTTCTTCTGCCGCAGAAAAACGTGAGAGATCGGCGGGCCGCTGGCTCACCGTAAAAACAGATGCAGGAATCTTCCTGCCATACTTCTTTTCATCTCGATCGCGTGATACTGGCACATTTCATGGCAGCAGTAACATCTGATGCATTTTCCATGATCAAACGACGCTTTTTGTCCTTTCATCGCGGCAGCCCCTACAGGACAGATCCTCACGCACTGCCCGCAGCCGACGCATAGATCCTTTATTACGACCGGGGCAGGGGCATAATATTTCCCCATCGTCTGGAACCGGCGAAGCACATTTTTCCGAAACCATGTGCTCTTTGACGGAGTATAATACGTCGACGGATACACATAATCGGTCACGGGAATGACCGGGTCACCGGCAGTCACTACGCGGTCGGGATCGACCAGCCCGCGTGCAGCCGCGGCAACGGTCGTCGGGATCCTTAACGGGTCCATCGAGATCAGCTTCTGGGCGGTAACATCAAGTCCGTACACATACTTGGATGCGAGGATGTAACCGACGTTTCGCGGGACGCCGCTCATCGGGCCGCTCCCTTCCATCCCGACTATCGCATCCATAACAACGAACTCCGGTCTCACCAGTTCGTTTAAGTCAACAAGCATCCCGGAAAAATCCGCCGGATCCGGAAATCGGGAATGAAACACCGGCTTGTCGAGGCCCGGCACAACACCGAAGGTATTCTTGACCGCACCTGAATACTGGGTGAACATATGCGTCTTTAACTTGCAGACCGAAATGATGACATCAGCGTCGCATGCAGGATCGATGACCGTGAAATGCTTCATCACCTGCCCTTCCGGGAACGGACGCTCCTGATATCCTGTTTCATAATCCAGAGTGACCCCCAGATCACCGGCGACCTGAGTGATCCCGCATTTCTGATACACGCGTTTCATCACGCGGGGCGTATATAATATTCCTGCCCCGGGACTGTCCGCGATCAAGAGGAGGCCGCCTGCTTCGATGACCAGTTTACCAACTGCATAGAGCACTTCCGGATGCGTACTCACCGCCTTCTCATACCCTGCGTCCGAGAGGAGATTTGGTTTGAGAAGTACCCGTTTTCCTGCGAGATCCGGGAGTCCGCCTGCAGCTTCGATCGCGTTCTCTACTGCCCGGCAAACCTCTTCCCGGTCATATGAACTGCATTTTGCAGATCCGGTTATCTGGTTCATGAGTTATCGAATCTATTATACGGCAGTCCTCAAAAGGATATTCAATGAGGTCATTACTCGCTGATCTCTTCGAGGGGAATACGTTTGCCGGTCTGCAGATAATACACCTTCTCCGCCATTCTGCAGGCATGATCCCCGCAGCGTTCCAGATACCGGTTCACCATATGGCAGGCGCTCCCGAACGGGATCGTTATTTTGCCCGCTTCCATCGCCGTGACGAGCTCTTTATAGAGTCCTGCATACAGAGTATCGATTTCTCCCTCGATTTTTACGCACCCGCTCAGTCTGGAGACATCGCCCGAATCGAACGCGGTATAAACAGCATCCAGGATCGAGACCGCTGCTTCGCCCTCTCTATGAAGGGACGGCGGTATCTCTGCCGGTCGACTCGCAGCGACAAGTTCGGTGATGTCCTTTGCATAGCGGCCGATCCGCTCCGAGGAGGTCACGATGTCCATGCAGCTCGAGATCGTTCGAAGATCCTTTGCCATCGGCTGGTTCAGAGATATCAGAAGGATGCCCCGTTCGTTCAGGATCTCATACTGATTGTTCACATACTCTTTTTGCCGGATGATGTCCGCGGCGATCATAAGATCCGTCGACTCGAATGCCAGAAGCGAGTTTTTCAGCAGGGCGAGGGAAAAACGCCCGTACCAGTTCACTTCGTTTTTGTAGGCATCGAGTTCGAGATGGAAGTAGTCGTTCATCCAAACCTCCCGGTGATGTAGCGTTCAGTTAGTTCTTCCTTGGGATTCGAAAAGATCGACTTGGTCTTTCCTGTCTCGATCAGTTTACCCAGGTAGATGAACCCGGTGATATCACTGATCCGTGCTGCCTGCTGCATGTTGTGTGTCACGATGATCACGGTGTAATTCTTTTTGAGATCCATTATCAGATTCTCGATTTTGGTCGTAGCGATCGGATCGAGAGCCGAACACGGCTCATCCATCAGGATCAAGTCAGGATTCACTGCAAGTGTGCGGGCTATGCATAACCTCTGCTGCTGGCCGCCGGAGAGGCCGAGGGCCGACTCGTGCAGACGATCCTTCACTTCGTCCCAAAGGACAGCCCCTTTAAGACTGTTCTCGACGATGGTGTCGAGTGTTTTCGCATCCTTCATACCATGGGCACGAGGACCGTAGGCGATGTTGTCGTAGATAGATTTCGGGAATGGATTCGGGCGCTGGAAAACCATCCCGATCTTCCGGCGCAGGAGGACCGGATCACTTTTCGCGATCTCCTCGCCGCGGTACAGGATCTCGCCGGTCACTCTGCAGTCGGTGATCAGATCGTTCATCCTGTTCATACATCGGAGAAGGGTCGACTTGCCGCAGCCCGACGGCCCGATCAGTGCGGTAACGGACTTCTCCTCGAACGGCAGATCGATGTCGTAGAGGACCTGTTTGGATCCGTAGGAGAGATTCAGGTTTTTGGTTGATAAGATAGGTGTCATGGTCAGGTCAGTTTATTTCGAAAGTGCGTGCGCAGAAGGATCGCGCCGAGATAGATCATCAGGACCAGACAGATGAGAACGACCGCGGTCCCGTATTGCTGGGTCTCGGCCCCCGGCACGCTGGTCGAGAGAACATACAGATGGAAGGGAAGCGACATCACCGGCTCAAATAGATCCGGACTGATGAACCGTTTGGAGAAAACCACCGCGGTGAACATGATCGGGGCGGTCTCTCCAGCGGCTCTCCCGATAGAGAGGGTCGTGCCGGTCAGAGTACCGGGTGCTGCCGAGGGCAGGACGACGTTTTTAATCGTCTGCCACCGGGTCGCTCCCAGACCGAACGATGCTTCACGAAGCGAGGGAGAAACGGACCGGAGTGCCTCCTCGGTCGTTTTGATGATCGTCGGAAGGATCATCAGAGCAAGACAGATCATACCGGCAAGGAGACAGACGCCCCATCCGAGGAAGATCACGAGGAAGGCAAATCCGAATACGCCGAAAACGATCGAGGGCGTGCCGGCAAGCAGATCGTTTCCTGTTCGTAAAAGCCGGGTCATGCGTGAGTCGGGAGCATACTCGTTCAGGTAGACCGCGGCCCCGATCCCAACCGGCAATGCGAGAAGTATCGCACCGCCCACGAGCTGGAGGGTCCCGATGATCGCCGGAAAGATCCCGCCTTCACGACCGAGATCACGGGGGGCAGTTGTCAGAAACTCCCAGGATATAGCCGGAAGGCCGTTGATGAATATATTCGCAAGAATGATTAGCAGCGTGCCGACGACGAGGGCAGTTCCCGCGTAGATAACGCAGAATGCCGCTCGTTCAGTAACTTTGTGTGATACCCGGTCCCGCAGAAGGAAAAAACCGGCTGCAACTACCGTAAGAATGAGCGTTGGAACGATCCCTATCGCATACATCAAGATGCAGACCACGAATATCACCCCGCATAGCCTGAGGATCTTTTTGATATGGGCAGGCATGCTGAAGACCGGCCTGCCGCTCTGGATCTTTTTCGTGATCCGGACCGAGATGAGATTCACTCCAAGCGTTATCGCGATCAGGACCGCGGCGACCCCGAAGAGTGCATAGTAATGCATCGAGCCCGATGCGACCTCGCCAAGTTCGATACCAAGCGTTGCGGTCAGAGTTCTGACCGGTGAGAGCACGTCCCATAAAGGCAAGGGAATGATCGCTGCATTGCCTGCGACCATCATCACGGCCATCGTTTCGCCGATCGCACGACCCATACCGAGAATGACCGCTGCCGAGATGCCGGATGCCGCGCCCGGAACAAGTACGCGGGAGATGGTCTGCCATCTGGTCGCACCAAGACCGAGCGACGCTTCCGTATAATCCTTCGGCACGGCAAAAAGAGCATCTTCCGAGACCGAAACGATCGTAGGCAGCGCCATGATGCCAAGAAGGATCGATGCCGCAAGCCATGAAAAGCCGCTTGGGATGTCCAGTACCTGCTGAAGAAAACTGCAGAGAACGATCATCCCGAAAAATCCGTACACGACCGACGGGATGCCGGCTAGAAGTTCGATCGCCGGCTTCACGATGTCGCGGAGTTTTGGCGGGGCGAGGTAAGCAAGAAACACCGCGGCCATCAGACCAAGCGGGACCGCAAACATCATCGCCCCAAAAGTGACAAGGATGGTGTCGATAAGAAGGGCAGCAATACCATATGAGGGTGTGCTCCCCGTCGGGTTCCAGTCAGAGTTGAAGAAAAATCCAACGAAACCTGTTTCAAAAAAAATCAGGAGTGAGGTCAGGATGAGGTATCCGAGAATGAACACCACTGACGAAGCGGCGATAAGGGCTGTGATCAGCCATACTGATTCGATACCTTTCTCTTTCCAGCCCGAGGTTCGCTGTGCCGTCATACTGTTACTGGCACAAATCCGTTTTCTGCAATGATCTGCTGACCTTCGTCAGAAAGGATGAACGCAAGGAACTTCTTTGCAAGTCCGGTCGGTTCACCGTTCGTGATCATCAGAAGCGGGCGGTTGATCGTATAACTGCCGTTGATGACGTTCTCGACCGTTGCTTTAACGCCGGAAACCGAGAAGGCTTTTACCGTCCCATCGACGTATTCCAAGGAAACGTAGCCGATCGCACCAGGTGTCTGGGCAACTGCTTTCTGGACAGCACCATTCGAGCTGTATTCCTGCATGGTTTTTGCCGCATCCTCCTTATTCAGCACGAACTCGGTGAAGAATTCGCGGGTGCCTGAAGCACTGTCACGGCCGATCAGAACGATCTCAAGATCCTCGCCGCCGACCTCTTTCCAGTTGGTGATCTTTCCCTGATAGATATCCTTGATCTGTGCAGGGGTCAGGTCGGATACTGAGTTGGATGGATACGCTATGAGCGCAATACCGTCTCTGCCGATCACGTATTCTTCCAGGTCGCTTCCCTCTTTTTCCGAGGACTTCAGTTCACGCGAAAGCATGCCGATATCTGCAGTGCCTTCTTTTGCTGCGGTCACGCCGACACCCGATCCGCCGCCGCTGATCTGGATATCGGCAGTCGCGTGCTCATCCATGTAAATTTCTGCAACGGTCTGTGCGACCGGTAGAACGATCGTGGATCCGGCTAAGGTGATGGTCTCCGGTTCTCCTCCCTGACTCACACAGCCGGAAGCAAATACAAGGAACACAGCAAAAAAAAACAGCTGCTGCTCCAACAAAACTCATGGTTTTACTTTTCATAACCATAACCGGATAGGAGATGGTCATGTATAGTGATATTCGACATAGATTGAGTAAATGATGATTTAACTATACTCACTCATAATTTCAATTGAACTATGATATCTCTATAGATTTTCACAGATATTAAATACCGAGCCGATGAATATGTAATGAATGGAAATCCGGAAAGTTCAGATGACAGGCGGGTCATCCTATGTACTGTCTCTCCCAAAGGCATGGATCCGTGAGAGAAATATTCAGAAGAACGACCCCCTGGGCGTGGTGTCTCATGCAGACGGCACTCTGCTTATCACGCCGAATCTGCATTATGACAGTACGGCAAGGACAAAGGAGTTCGGGCTTAAGGATTATCCCGACCCGACAACGCTTCTGCGTTCACTGATCGGGGCATACATCGCCGGATTTACGACGATAAAGATCACATCAGCCGGCAGGATCCCGCCGAAGGTCCGGATGGTCGTCCGGAAATTCACGCAGATGACGATCGGTCAGGAAGTCTCCGAGGAGACGGACAACAGTATCGTTCTCAAAGATATCCTGAACCCTACCGAGATGCCGTTTGAGAACACCATCCGCCGGATGTATGTGATCGTGAAAGGCATGCATGAAGATGCACTCAACGCTCTTGAGCAGGGGCGGCTCGATCTCGCCGATGATGTCGTCGCCAGAGACACGGATGTCGACCGTCTTCACTGGCTGGTCCACCGTCAGTTTTCCCTTATCGTGGAAAACCCGTCTCTTTCTCTGAAGATGGGGATCACACCGGGAATTGCCGCGACCTATTATCAGATCTCCCGGATCATCGAACGGGTCGGCGACCACACGGTCCTCATCGCCGAGGCAGCCGCAGTCCTCATCGAAAAAGTGGTCGACCGGATGCTCATTATTAATCTGACCGAGCTCAGCGAGTTCTCACTGGAGATCTTCAATAAAAGCATACAGGCCATATACTCAGGCAGTATTCCCGGAGCGAATAAGATCATCGCCGAGGTGGAGGAAATGGGACCTAAGTATCATGGTCTTGCAGACTCGATCCGCAAAATGCGGGTCCCCGAGGCAGTCGCCGTGACTCAGATCACGCAGAGCCTTCACAGGATCACCGAATACAGTTCAGATATCGCCGAGATCCTGATCAACCGTATGGTCTCACAGTAAAGATGCTGGTCTCCGATCTTCGGACCCGGTTTAGAAAAGAGGGTATCACCCCCTCTCTTATTGCAGATTTTCAGCATCATGTAATGGAGTTTTACGCCGCGAAAGGCCGGCATGATATGGAATGGCGGCACACAGACGATCCATATCGGATCCTGGTCTCCGAAGTAATGCTCCAGCAGACCCAGGTCCAGCGGGTCGCGGTCATCTATCCGAAGTTCATCGAAACGTTTCCCGATATCTCTGCTCTCGCGAGGGCGGAGCCGGCAGATCTTCTTGCCGCATGGCAGGGAATGGGGTATAACCGCCGCGCTCTCAACCTCCGAAAACTTGCCGGAGTCATCGTGGATGAATACGGCGGGAAGATCCCAGATGATCCGGAGATCCTCAGGACACTCCCGGGAATAGGGCCTGCCACATCCTGCTCGATCGCGGCGTTCGCCTTCGACCGGCCGGTCGTATTCATTGAGACGAACATCAGGAGAGTGTTCATCCATTATTTTTTTGAAGACGGCGTGATCGTTGACGACCGCGAGCTTCTTGTGCTCATCTCGGCCATGCTCCCAGAGAACTCCCGGGAATGGTACTGGGCTCTTATGGATCTCGGAACTGCGCTGAAAGCATCGGTAAAAAACCCGAATCAGCGGAGTAAACAGTACACGAAACAGAAGACCTTCGAAGGCTCAGACCGGAAGATCCGCGGCGAGGTGTTGAAAAAGATGCTTGTTCAGAATACCGGGACCCCGGAAGTTTTTGCAAAAGAGATGAACGAGGACCCGGAGCGTGTCCGGCGGATCATGGGTTCTATGACCGACGAGGGTTTTTTTGTTCGGGAAGAGGGAGAGATCTACCGGCTGCAGAACAGCCGATGATTCCCCGGACCCTGTTTTTCCGATCTAAAGCGTACAGTACGGGGCAAGTTTTCGAATCAGATTCTCCACCTGCACACCCGCGAGACCCGCATAGGTCTCGGGCTGCAGAAGTCGTCCGATCTCCTCAGCCGAGACATACGAAGTGATCTGAGGCTTTTCTGCAAGAATATCCGCAAGCGGCATCTTCGCTGCAAGTGCCTCCATACTTGCCTCGCGGATGATCTCGTGGGCATCCTGACGCTTCATTCCGCGTTTCGTCAGCTCGATCATCACCGACTCAGCGAGATTGATCCCGTGCAGATACTGCAGATTGCGGGTGACAGCCTCGGTATTGATCGTCAGATTCTCCACGACCCCGGTCATCACCTGAAGACAGTGATCACACAGAATAGTTGTCTCCGGGAACGTTATCCGCTCGGCGGATGAATTCGTCAGATCACGCTCGTCCCAGAGAGTGTTGTTCAGCAGTGCCGGTTCGACCATCCCGCGGACGATCCGTGCAAGACCACAGACCTGCTCGCTTTTGATCGGGTTCCTCTTATGAGGCATCGTCGACGAACCGACCTGTTTCTTCGAGAACGACTCCTCGACCTCGCCGATCTCCGTTCTCTGAAGGGAACGGACCTCGATCCCGATCTTGTCCAGAGTGGTTGCGATGTTTGCGAGCAGGAAGATGTACTCGGCATATCTTTCGCGTGAAATCACCTGGGATGAGACATCCACCGACCCGATGTCCAGATACTTCATCATCTCCGCCTGTACTTCGATACCGTGATCACCCATCGCGGCCATCGTTCCAACTGCCCCGGTCATCTTACCGATGACGACACGCGGTCGGCTCTCCCTGAGACGCAGAAGATGCCTTGAGACCTCTGAGGCCCAGATCGCGAACCGAAGTCCGTAGGTCGTCGGCACGCCCTGCTGACCGTGTGTTCTCCCGATACAGATCAGATTCTTGGTTTCCCCCGCACGTTTCAAAAGCACGCCCATCAGAGTTTCAAGTTTCTTCTCTAAGAGATCATACGCCTCTTTAAGCTGAAGTCCGGTCGCGGTATCCAGGATATCATTCGATGTGGCACCAAAATGGATCCAGCGACCCGCATCCCCGCAGACTTCGGCAACTGCCCGGGTTATGGCCATCGTATCATGACTGATCTCCGCCTCTATCTCTTTCGCACGAATGCGTGAAGCCGAAAGGGCATTCTTTTCAATGATCTCCGCATCATCTACCGGGATCATTCCTACGACGCCCTGAGCATGGGACAAAGCGACCTCAGCACGGACGATACAGGTGAATCGATTCTCCTCACTCCACACACGTTTCATTTCTGGAGTTCCATACCGGAAATCTATCGGATGTATTGCCATAGTAAATTTAATATTGGTTTTCTTTGTTTATGAGTTTGTCCTGTGAAGGCGGGGGATCCCCTGCTGCCCCCGGGCAGTTCTTTTTCTCTCTAAAAAACCAATAGATACGCATCGTGCCGCACGAATATAAGAAACCGCATTATAGAAAGAAAGCAGATAAGCCAATACGTGTTCGGGGAGAGAAGAAACCTGTTCCGAAAAAGGAGATCAAGCCTGGGTATTATATCAAAGAGACCGACGACTTCGTGACCAAATTCCTTTACTGGTGTCCTGCATGCAACATCCCTCTACTGGCAAAGACCTGTGCCTGTGATAAGGAGAGCATAAAGATCTCTCTCCAGCAGCCGTATGATATCAGACCGGCCTTAAAAACCGATCATGATCTCATATCTTCTCTCATAAAAACCCGGTTCGGCGACAACGTCACCGTCCCGAAGATCCTCGTCCTCAACAAAGCAGGAGGGCTTGACCGGAATGACCTCATCATCGCAAACGGGGTAAGGTTCGCATGGCTTTGGTTCGACCCGGTCACGAGAAGATTCAATCTCGATATTGAAGCAGAGGCATTGCCTTACCTCATCGGTAAAATAGATAAGGGCATCATCGATCTCGAAAAGGAGGCAGTAAGTCTGCCGGAAGGAAGACTTGGCGGGAAGAAAGTCAAAGTCACGACGACCGGAATAACCGACGGGGTCGTCATTCTCCGATATAAAAATAAATACGGGACCGGTATCCTCAAAGAAGGAGCAGTCAGGATAAAAGAGCTCAACAGCATCTCTCCGATAAAATCCAGACCGGACCCATCGTGGGATGAAGCGGTCGAAAAGAATGCGTTCCACATCAAAAACATGGAACGCAATGCGGTCCGTGAGGTCAGACAGAATGCCCCGCTCAAACCGAGGGTCAACTGTTCATTTTCCGGAGGAAAAGACAGCACTGCCGTCTGGAGCATCGCGAAAAAAGCCGGCGTGACCGAGGCATTCTTCATTGATACAGGCCTCGAGTTTCCTGAGACCGTTGAGTTTGTGAAGTCCGAGGGCGTCGAGATCATTCAAAAAGCCGGTGATTTCTGGCAGTCAGTGGAAAAAGCCGGACCGCCGGGAAAGGATCACCGATGGTGCTGCAAACTGCTCAAACTCAATCCGCTCAAAGTCCATCTTGGAGAGATCGGCGAGTGTCTGACGATACAGGGAAACCGTTGGTATGAATCATGGAGCCGGGCTTCGCTCGAAGCACTGAATCAGAACCCGACAAATCCTCTCCAGCTGAACCTCTCGCCGATTCGTTCATGGAGAGCCCTTGATGTGTTCTTCTATCTGTGGCTCAGGGAACTGCCCTACAATTCGCTCTACGAACGAGGATATGAACGGATCGGATGTTATCTTTGTCCGGCAATGCTCGAGTCGGAGCTTGAGACGCTTCACGTAACTCACCCGGAAATGGCAGACCGCTGGGAAGAATTTCTCGTGAGATGGGCAGATGAACGAGGTCTTTCGCCTGAGTTCGTCACCTGGGGTCTCTGGCGCTGGAAGGAGCTCCCCCCGAAAATGCAGGAGCTCGTCAAAGAAGCAGGTCTTGATCTGACAGAAAAAAAGACCAAAAGAAGCACGCCTGCTTCAGTTGCCCACCTCATGCCGGCTGGCAAAACAACAGATATCGTTGAGGATCGTGTCCCGGCAGAACCCGAACCGGAAAAAATACCTGAACCAGACTGGGAAGCACTTCGCGGCGAGTTTCCTATGATGGGGGACCTGATGTACTTCGACAACGGAGCGACGACCTGGTCTCCTGAGTGCGTGCTTGCGGCGATGGATGAATTCGAAAGACAGTATCGTGCGAATGTCGGCCGGGGCGTCCATCGCTTGACGAGGATCGCGACCCAGAAATACTGGCATGCTCACGAAAAGGTCGCCGCGTTCATCAACGGATCGGCAGGGACCACGGTTTTTGTGAAAAACACCACCGAAGCGATCAACACGATCGCCCGCGGTCTTTCGTTTAAGAAAGGGGATGTGATCGTAACTACGATCCTCGAACATCACTCGAATCTTCTGCCTTGGAGAGCATTGGAAGCGAAAGGCGTCGAGCTTCGCATCTTCGGACTCAATGACGACCTGACACTTGATATGGCTGCATTCGAAGCAGCGATGGATGCATCGGTCCGGCTCGTCGCCGTGACTCATGCATCGAATGTCACGGGTACCGTCACCCCTATCGGAGAGATCTCAAAGTTGTGTAAAAAGTACGGCGCACTGCTCGCGGTAGATGCAGCGCAGTCTGTTCCGCGAATGCCCGTCGATGTCGAAAAACTCGGCATAGACTTCCTCTCCTTCTCCGGTCACAAAATGTTTGGACCCATGGGGACCGGCGTTCTCTGGATGAGAGAGCCGACCCTTGAACCTCTGATGCTTGGAGGCGGCATGGTCGAGAGCGTCAGCGAAGACGGATATGTTCCGGCAGACGGGTATCAGAAGTATGAAGCCGGCACGCCAAACATCTCCGGAGGGATCGGGATCGGTGCCGCGGTGGAATTCCTGACCGATATCGGGATGGAGCAGATCGAGGCACATGAACGAAAACTCACCGACCTGATGATCAATGGGCTTTCGAAGATCCCGGGCGTTACCCTTTACTCGTGCAGAGATCAGAACAGCCGTGTCGGCGTTGTGTCTTTCACGGTCGAAGGCTTTGCCCCTCACAAGATCGCAGAGTGGCTGGATGATGAGCACGGGATCGAGATCAGATCCGGTCTGCATTGTGCTGAGCCCCTTATGCGGTATCTTTCTGCAAAAAAAGGAACGGCGCGTGCATGTATCTCCTTCTATAATACCGAAAGCGAGGTCAACACCCTCGTTGCGGTGATCCGGGAATTGACCGGAAACTAAAGTAAATTATTAAAAAAAAGGGGTGGCAGAGATCATCTCTCTTATTTTTAGTAGGTGTAAACGATCGAAACCGTTGCAGTTGTTTTGATCTCGCCGGATTCGATGGTGGTCGGGACCCTGCCGCCGATGGAATCCTTCATCATCATGACTTCAGCATTGGAGTAGGATACCGGCGTGTAGCTCTGACCTACATTGATGGTCCCGGTTCCCGAGATCTTCAGACCTAGTGCTGAGGAGACCGAATCTGCATCGGCACGTGCTGACTTGACAGCCGAGATGATCGCAACGTTTCTTTCGATGATCAGCTTCGCGTCGGAAAGACCGAACTGGAGACTGTTCACAGTGTTTGCTCCTGCGTCAACAGCGGCGTCGATGTATGAGCCTGCCTTGTCGACATCATAGGAGATGATCCGGACGGTGTTCGTAACTTTGTAGACCGTGGTCCCATTTGCCCACTTGCCTGGATTATACTCACTTAATACATAGGAGTAGATGTTGTAACCTGTCGTCTGGATGTTCGCATCCCGGATGCCGGCATTCTTCAGTGCAGCAACAACTTTTGCCATCAGCTCGGCATTTTCGCTCTGGGCGATTTTTGCATCAGGGTTCTCGGTGTCAACACCGAACGTGATCGTTACTTTATCCGGAGAGGTGGTTGATAATCCGTTTCCGGAGACGAGGATAACTTTGTCGGTCTGGGTGTCTTCAGCTGCCGCAGGGATAGCGAAGAGCGCAAAGACCACAAAGAGAAGGAGGATCGCAAGTACATTTTTTTTCATTTGTATCACTACAGTAATGCTTGTTATTCTGACATATACCTATCCAAAACTACGAAAAAATTGGTAACTATGATCGCCGGCTCTGCGCGCCCATTCGTTTTCTGCATTGTGAGCCTATAAATAACCATCTGTGCTTCCGATTTATATTGCCCCCAACCATACTTTAAATAGAAGCTGGGAATGACATATATTTATAACAGATTCGGAAGTGAAAAATGTCAGACAATATTAAAATTTCATTGATAGTACAGGAGGCGACCGCAGTGAAGCGGGATCCGGATATGCGAGAATAAACAACGATGTCATGGCAAAACTTGGTGTAGAGTCCGGCGACTTTATCAAGATCACCGGAAAACGCATCGGCGCAGCCAAGGTCCTGCGTTCTTCTGTATCCGGCTCTGGAGGGATCGCTATCGATGGTTATACACGTCAGACCGCCGGTGCCGGTATCGGTGATACCGTCGTTATTGAGAGGGTCGTTCCAAAGACCGCTGGAAAGATCACGCTCCAGCCGATCTCGCAAAGCATCCGTCTCGACAGTCGGGCACTCGAACAGACGATCCAGAGCAAATTCGCCGGCAGACCGATCACCAAACGTCAGATCCTGACCTTCGGGTTCCAGACCAAATCGGAGGACCCGTTCTTCTCGGGATGGGGCGGATTCTCCAACTACAACACCGAGTATGTCGACTTCGCTGTCTCGGATGTCTCACCGGGCGATGTAGGGATCATCGGCTCGGAGACGACCGTCAACTACAAAGACAGTGTCTATAAAGGTGAGGATGCACCCGAAGGAAAATCCGCAGGAAACCTCCATTACGAGGATATCGACGGTCTTGGGAGAGAACTGTCACTCGTTCGCGAGATGATCGAGTATCCGCTCAGGCATCCCGAGGTCTTTGAGAAGCTCGGGATCGAGCCGCCAAAAGGAGTTCTCCTCTATGGTCCGCCAGGTACAGGAAAGACCCTGATCGCCCGTGCAGTGGCAAATGAGGCGGGAGCCTACTTCGACACCATCTCAGGTCCTGAGATCATCTCCAAATTCTATGGTGAATCCGAGGAGAAACTCCGTGAGATCTTCGAAAAGGCAGAGGAAAACGCACCTTCGATCATCTTCATCGATGAGATCGACTCGATCGCTCCAAAACGGGAGGAGTCGAAAGGCGAGGTCGAACGCCGTGTCGTTGCCCAGCTGCTTTCCTTAATGGACGGCTTAAAGAGCCGCGGGAAAGTCATCGTGATCGCTGCAACGAACCTCCCAGACTCGATCGACCCGGCACTTCGCCCGGCGGACGGTTCGACCGTGAGATCGAGATCGGTGTCCCGGACAAAGAAGGAAGATATGAGATCCTCCAGATCCATGCAAGAAATGTCCCCATGTCGGAGAATGTCAATCTGATGAAATATGCAAACACCACCCATGGATTCGTCGGAGCAGACCTTGCTTTGATGGTAAAAGAGGCGGCAATGCATGCTCTCCGTCGGGCATTCCCCGGGATGAATCCCGACGAGGAGATCAGCTCCGAGAAGCTCGAAAACCTGAAAGTCACCGCCGAGGACTTCGAAGCTTCCCTGAAAATGGTGCAGCCAAGCGCTATGCGTGAGGTCCTTGTCGAAGTCCCGGATATCCACTGGGCCGATGTCGGCGGTCTTGACTCTGTCAAAGAAGAACTGCAGCAGGCGGTCGAGTGGCCGCTCAAATATCGGGTGGTCTACAAACAGTTCGCCACCAAATCGCCCAAAGGATTCCTGATGTATGGACCGGCAAAACGCTGCTCGCGAAGGCAGTCGCAAATGAGTCGGAGTGCAATTTCATTTCGGTGAAAGGCCCTGGACTTATGTCGAAGTGGGTCGGCGAGTCCGAGAAAGGCATTCGTGAGATCTTCCGAAAAGCCCGGCTTGCCTCGCCTTCGATCATCTTCTTCGATGAGATCGATTCGATCGTTCCCAAGAGAGGAAGCTACGAAGGTTCGTCCCACGTCACCGAAAGCGTCGTCAGTCAGTTCCTGACCGAACTCGACGGGCTTGAGGAACTGAAAAACGTCATCGTGATCGGGGCGACCAACCGTCCAGACATGATCGACCCTGCCTTACTGAGACCGGGACGTCTTGAGCAGCACATCTTCGTTCCCCCGCCGGACCGAAAAGGAAGAAGGCAGATCTTTGATGTCTACATCAAAGAGATCAGCTCGATGCTTGCTGAAGATGTGGACCTCAATAAACTCGTCGACAAAACCGAAGGGTTCGTGGGCGCCGACATTGAAGCACTCGTTCGTGAGGCAAAGATGGTCGCGATCCGCGAGTTCGTGAAGGTGATGGCAGGTCACGACGCCGCCGAGATCACGCTTGCAGTATCGAGCGTGAAGGTCTTTGGAAAGCACTTTGACACCGCGTTGAAGCGGGTAAGACCCTCACTCGACAAGGCAGGAAGACGGAGCGCCGAAAGGAGTTCCTGGCAGTACAGATTCAACGAAGATGAAAGAAAAACCCTCGAAAAGGGTATTTCTATCCTGGATCTGGCCGATTACAAGGATACGGAACTCACCCCCGAACTCCGTGAACTTGACGAACAGCTGATGTCTCATCAGAAAGACTTTAGCAGAATCAAAGAGATAATTAAGAACGCAGATGCGTGAAGAGAGAAATCTCTTCACCTCGGAGAAACAGAATGCCGGAAACACCAGATGACGCATACAGGGAATTATTGGATATCATCCACAAAATATTGATCAATCACGTCTCTGAAGAAAGTGGGGGTAATCTTCCGCCGGTCGTCGGTGTGAAGTTTGTCCTTGCCGGCGGTAAGATCCATCTGACACCCGATGAGATCCACAATAAGACGATCCCGATCGAGATGTTTGAGGATAAGGGAACAGTGATCATCCAGACAGAACTTCCCTCAGAATGTCAGGATGATTTCTTTATCGCCTATCAGGACGGGAAACTCCAGCTCAATGCCGGTGCAAACCGTGAATACTCAGCAGTGATCCCGGTTGCCGGTATCGATCCTTCACAGACCCAGACACATCTGAAAAACGGTGTGCTGGAGATCATCTGTTACAAGAAATTAGCACAACCGGCCGAGCAATAAATCTCTCGGTCCTATTTTTTTTATTTTTACATTGATTTCGTATTCGTATTCTTACGTGACGACACTTCTTTGCGTGTACATCGTTTTTCGGCCCGCAAGTCGTCAGATGTGCAGATCAAAACTCTGATATGCGAGTCGTTTACTAAGAACTATCTCAAAAAAGATATGGTATTTAATTCCCTTTTCCCGCTTTCAGATCTTTGAGCGACATCACGAACCGCTGGATCGCCGTGATATGCCCGAAGAATCCGTACACAACAAGCATCCAGCCAAGGAACGGCAGACCAAACAGGATCGGGGCCGGATAGATGACCGCGGCAAGACCGAACAACATCAAAAGAACCAGACGGTCGGCACGCCCGAGGACCCCGCCGTAGTTCCGCTTGAGACCAACTGCCTGTGCCTGGGTCCCCATATATGAGGAAAGCAGAACGCCGGTGATGGCAAAGATACCTATTGCCCATGCAGGGACCGGGGCCTGCCAGGTCTGGACCCCGTAAATGATGATGCCGGTGACGATGAACACATCTGCATATCGGTCGAAGACATGATCCAGATAATCACCGACCGGGCTCGCTATTCCCATATACCGGGCGAGGGCCCCGTCCAGAACATCCAGAAACGAGTTCAAAACAACAAAGAGGACGCCGAAAAACGGCTGGCCGAATGCGAAAAAAACTCCGGCGATAAATGCACATATCAGAGAGACAACGCTCCACATATTCGGTGTTATCGGGAGTTTGGAAAACGCATGTGCAATAGGCGTTAGTACCCACTGGATCTTCGGACGAAGTGACTCAAGACTCATAAAACATCTGCTATATATTCTGACCAGTCAAGAGATCCAAATGATGCCGGGATCTCTCCCTTCACAAAAGAGATGATACTCCTGACCACAGATCCTCTTTCAGTACTTGTAGTGTCTATCTCATAAATCTGTTCCGATGCAAAGTCATCGACCGTTTCGATCAGGATCACGTCCAAAGCCTCTGCTTCCACATTTTCGCTGATCTTTTCCTCAGAATATCCGCGGGGAGCGAGACGTTCTCTGAGGACATCGGGCCGGCACCGGAGAATGATGATCTTATCACAGGGAAGGTAGTGGGCGAACGCTCCTTCCACAAATCCTTCGGTGTAGGGAAATGCATCGGCCCATGCATCCACGTCCACGACATCCGAGCCTGAGGCATCGTCATGTTCGAGAACAAACGGGGCAACGGTGGTTTTCAGATCGAGCACTGGATGACCCGTTTCCCGCAGAAGTTCAGCGACCGAGGTCTTCCCGCATCCGGGAGTTCCGGTTATCCCGATCATCATAATTTATTCACCGCTGAAAGGAACCGTTCGTTCTCCCAAACGTCACCGACACTCACTCTGATGAACGTATCCCCAAGTCCCGGGAAACTTGCACAGGAACGCACAAGAACTCCCTGCTTTGCAAGGGATTCCATTGCATCGTCACCCAATTTCGGTTCAACATTGATGAGGATAAAGTTTGACCCGCTTGAAAAAACCGGGAACGGGATCTCTTTCAGGAAAACATCCCGCCATTTTCGTACATGAGCACTGAAGGATTCCCGGTATGCGGATTCAGAAACTGCCGTGGCAGCTGCGGCTTCCGAGATGCGATTCATCGTAAACGGGGTTGCTGCAACATTATAAGGAGCTTCCAGCCATTCCGGAACGAATGCATACCCGATACGAAGACCCGCAAGACCATAGACCTTGGACATGGTCCGCCCGATGATGAGATTGTCACGGGCAAGGAGCGGCAGATAGTTGACCTCCGAAAACTCGACATAGGCACAGTCCAGGAAAAGAACGCCGTCGATCCGATCGAGAATGTATTCGATGTCCGCAATCGAGGTCACCGTTCCGGTGGGATTGTTCGGTGTGCAGAGAAAGGAGAGACGTGCATCCTTTGCTTCCAGGATAAATGCATCGATGTCGACCGAAAAATCAGCACTCCGGGAAACATTGACCACGCGGGCCGATGCTGCTTTTGCTGCAAGGCCGTACATAGAAAATGTCGGCGTGGAGATGACGACTTTGTCTCCCGGTTCGACGATGGTCCGGATAACGGTCTCGATCACACCATCCATACCAAGTCCGGATGTGACAACCGGGGAGTCATGGATATATGTGCGGAGTGCCGCATGAAATCCTGCCGCCTTCGGATCAGGATATCTGTTCACTCCTGAAAGTTCATTCGCTGCTGCCCGGAGGACCGTATTTGAAGGCGGGTACGGGTTTTCGTTGCTGCCGAGCATGGCAACTTCAGAGAACCCGTATTCCTTTGCGATATCCGCAGGGGATTTTGCAAAGACGTAACCTGATTTGACGAACTCAGATCTGACCTGCGGCTTCATTGATCACTCCGACTGTATAATTGATTTCGTCGGCCGAGATTGTCAGCGGCGGGATGATCCGAATATTGCCATCGCCGGCAACGTTGATAAGAACACCCTTTTCCATACATAGTTGGGCAAGTTTTTGGGCGGAATCACCGAGCGTGAACCCGACCATCAGACCCCGTACCCGCGGATTGAATGCGGCAAGACCTTGTCTGAAAAGTTCACCTTTTGCAGCGATCCCGGGCAGGAGTTTTTCAATGATGCCGAATGTGGCGTTTCCTGCGGCGCAGGCGATCGGACCGCCGGCAAAGGTACTGCCGTGTTCGCCTTTGGTGAACTCGAGTCCTTCTTTTGCGATGATCGCACCCATGGGGATCCCTGATGCGATGCCTTTTGCGATGGTGATGATATCAGGCTGGACGGTGGAGTGCTGGAATGCAAACCATTTTCCGGTCCGTCCCATCCCGCTCTGGACTTCGTCACAGACCATCAAGGCACCGGCATCGTCACAGATATCTCTGACCCCGGGCAGGAAGTCTGCCGGCGGGATGATGATGCCGGTCTCTCCTTGAATAGGTTCGAAGATGACGGCTGCGGTGTCTTTGTTGACGACAGCTTTGAGGCCTTCTAGGTCTCCGTATTCCGGAAAGTCACAGTGGATGCCGAGCGGCTCGAAAGGTTGCCTGATCTGGAGTTTGTGGGTGACGGCGAGGGAACCGATGGTCCGCCCGTGGAAATCGTGGTTGAAAGAGACGAAGTTTTTCCGTCCTGAGCGGACCTTGGCGAGTTTGATCGCAGCGTCGATTGCTTCGGCTCCGCTGTTTCCGAAGAAGACTTTGCCCATCCCGCTCGCTTTGCTCAGTTTTTCTGCAAGTTCGGCCTGACCCGGTATGTAGTAAAGATTGGAGCAGTGGATAAGTTCGTGTGCCTGGCGGCAGATCGCGTCCACTACTTCCGGGTGGCAGTGACCTGTGCTGCAGACCGCTATACCTGCGACTAAGTCGAGATATTTGTTCCCGTTATCGTCCCAAACAGTGCAGCCCTCTCCTTTGACGATCTGCATCGACCGTCCAAAGCAGGGCATGTAGTATTTTGCATCAAGTTCTTTGTAGGTGGACATGGTTTTTTCTCGCTGGATATTTAGATAAATATTTGTCGTTCTGTGTATTGAAACTGCATGTAGGTTCGGAGAAAATACGGCAAATACAGGGGTTTCTCTGAAGAAAAGCGCTTCGGGACCGGAGTGCGGAGAGACCTCACCCGGTTCTCTGAAAAAAAGATGCGAATTGAAACGTATAATACTACATCTCAAAAAATGTCTTCTTACATTTTTGAATGCATAATATTCAGTATTTTATCCTTTAGAAGGATCGTTTTGACTAATTTCTTTCCAGCTTCTTCCAGCTTGATCAATTGATCATTCTCCAATAACAGGTCATTTTTATTATATACATTATATATTTTAAGCTCATCCACAACTCTGTATCCTAGAGCCTGCATGGATTTAGTCATAGTAACTGCAGTATATCCTAGATCCTCTGGATCTTCCTGCTCGCAAACGGCAACAACTGTTGCATATTTAGTTCCCATCGCTTCATGTATTCCCATCCATATTGATCGATCTTCTTCATCAAAAGTTTCGTAACAATAGAGTCTGTCTATCATATTTTTTATGATACCGGTTACGTTGTAAAAATAGGTTGGAGACCCGATGACCACACCATCTGCTTCCATTATTTTTGGATATATTTTTTGCATATCATCTTGAATAACACACTCAAATGTTTTTTTACACGCTTCACATCCATTGCAGTCTTTTATTTCATGATCTTTTAAATAGATAGCTTCCACTTCTGCACCCTGATCCATAGCCCCCTCAAGCACTTTTCTCACAGCTGTATCAATATTCCCGTTTTTCCTATAGCTTCCAATCAATCCGATTATTTTCATAAATTACTCTATTACTATTATTGACATAATAATGTTTATTTCCCATCATCTTTGAAAAAAATTCTGATTAATAAATATTTTTAATACCCCGGATAGATTTCCAATTACAAAAAAAAGTATACTATTCCCAAAATTATGATCAGGGGATTTTATTTCCCAGGATCATGATTTGGAGCACCCGGTAATTTACTCGTATTCGATCGTTGCCGGGGGCTTGCTCGTGATATCGTATAAAACACGGTTCACGTGCCGAACTTCATTGATGATCCGGCTCGAGACCTTTTCGAGCAGCGGGAAGGGGATCTGCGCCCAGTCTGCGGTCATGAAATCGGTTGTCGTGACCGCACGTAAAACGATCGCATAGTCATACGTCCGCTCATCGCCCATCACACCGACACTGCGCATGTTCGTCAGTGCCGCAAAATACTGATTGATGTCCCGGTCGATCCCTGCTTTCGCGATCTCTTCACGGTAGATCGCATCAGCATCCCGCACGATATCCAGCTTTTCCTTCGTGATGTCGCCGATCACCCGGATAGCGAGACCCGGACCCGGAAACGGCTGACGCCAGACCAGGTTCTCCGGGATGCCGAGTTCGAGACCTGCACGGCGGACCTCATCCTTGAAAAGGAAACGCAGCGGCTCGATGATCTCCTTGAAATCCACATGATCCGGCAGACCGCCGACATTATGATGGCTTTTGATCACAACAGCCGCGCCCGGTCCTGACTCGATCACATCAGGATAGATAGTTCCCTGCACAAGGAAATCCACTGTGCCGATCTTTTTTGCCTCGACTTCAAAGACACGGATGAACTCTTCACCGATGATCTTGCGTTTCTGTTCAGGGTCGCTGACGCCGGCAAGTTTTCCGAGGAACTGGTCCTCGACATTGACCCGGATCAGATCGATATCATACTGCTTCCGGAAGATCTGCTCGACCTCATCTCCCTCGTTCTTCCTGAGAAGACCGTGATCGACGAAGATACAGGTCAGCTGTTTTCCAACGGCCTTGTGAATAAGGACCGCAGCAACGGATGAGTCGACTCCTCCTGACAGTGCACAGAGGACTTTCTTGTCGCCGATCTTCTCACGGAGCTGAAGGATCATATCCTCAACAAAAGAGGACAGTCTCCAGGTTCCTTTGCATCCGCAGACATCGTAGAGGAAGTTTTTGATCATCGTCATGCCTTCAGGCGTGTGCATGACTTCCGGGTGGAACTGAACTGCGTAGATCTTCTTTTGTGGATCTGCCATCGCAGCGACCGGGCATACACCTGTGTGAGCGACCTTTTCAAATCCGGCAGGGACCTCGCTGATGTAATCCGTGTGACTCATCCAGCAGGTGGTCTCTTTCGGGACGTTTTTGAACAGGACAGACTCCTCCGTGGAAACGGACGTTCTGCCGTATTCGCGGGTCGTCGCGGAAGCTACTTTTCCTCCAAGGAGATACGCCGTGAGTTGTGCCCCGTAACATATCCCGAGGATCGGGAAACCGAGATCGAAGATGCCGGCATCAACGGTCGGAGCATTCTTCGCATACACGCTCGCCGGTCCGCCGGTGAAAATAATTCCCGCATAGTTCCCTGCTTTGATCTCTGAAAGAGGGATCGTGCAGGACTTCACTTCACAGAAAACATGTGCTTCTCTGACGCGGCGGGCGATCAGCTGATTGTACTGGCCGCCGAAATCAAGAACTAAGATCGATTCCATGTTACTCCTTTCTCTGAATATCGCGGCAGGTTTTTACAAAACCAATGAATGGTGCAGACGGGCGGGCGGGACGTGATCTGAACTCGGGGTGGAACTGGGTCGCAACAAAGTACGGGTGGTCATCCAGTTCAAGTGCTTCCATACGTTTGCCGTTTCGACCGACAAACTTCATACCCTTTTCTTCGATCTCGCTGATGTAGGCAGGGTTGACTTCATATCTGTGCCGGTGGCGTTCGACGATCTCGGTCGCGCCGTATAGGTCCGCAAGGCGGGAAGCCGGGTCAAGGGTGACCGGGTAGTCGCCAAGACGCATCGTTCCGCCGAGGTCTTCAACGCCTTCCTGCTCTGGGAGAATAGCGATAGCATGAGTGCCCGGACCCATCTCTTCGCTTGTCGCATCCTTATATCCGACAACATTTCTCATGAACTCGATGACACAGAGCTGGAACCCGAGGCAGAGACCAAGAAGAGGCTTTTTGTGTTCACGGGCATACTGGATCGCAGAGATCATTCCTTCGACACCGCGGGTGCCGAATCCGCCCGGTATCAGGATACCGTCCAGATCGGCGAGGTCTTCGGTGGAGTAGAGTTCTGCATCGAGCCAGTGGATAATGACCTCGGTAGAGAGAAGACGGCCTGCGTGTTTGAGGGCCTCCTTGATGGAGATATAGACGTCCTCAACTCCGTATTTCGTGATGATGCCTACCGTGATACGGTTGGTGTACTCGCGGGCGATCAGAGAATACCAGCTGTTGTCCGCATTTCCCGGTTTTATGTGGAGCTGCTTTAACAGGACCTCGGCCATTCCCTCTTTTTCGAGTTCCATTGGAACGAGGTAGGTATCGGGTGCCGTCTGAGCGCTGATGACGGCGTGAACGTCCACGTCGCAGAAGGAGGAGATCTTTCGTTTGGTTGAAAGGGAGACAGGAAGGTTGCTTCTCCCGACGATGATGTCGGCTTCAAGACCGAGTTCGCGAAGAGCTTTGACGGAGTGCTGAGTGGGTTTCGTTTTCAGATCACCCATCGTATCGGCCGGCAGGAGTGTGACATGGACGAGGGCAAAGTCGCCGTTTCCATACTCCCAGTGCATCTGGCGGACAGCTTCCAAAAACGGCATACTTTCGATATCGCCCACGGTCCCGCCGACCTCGACGATACAGATCTCGGCATGATTTCCGTCTTTGTCGACCCATGACTCGGCTGCGTGTTTGATCCGGTCTTTGATCTCATCAGTGATATGGGGGATGATCTGGACGGTGGCGCCCAGATAATCTCCGTGGCGCTCCTTCGAGATGACCGAGGAGTAGATCTTTCCTGTGGTCAGGTTATGATCGCTGGTAAGTTCGATGTCCAGGAAACGTTCGTAATTTCCGAGATCAAGATCTGCTTCCCCGCCGTCTTTGAGGACAAAGACCTCGCCGTGCTGGGCTGGGTTCATAAGTCCTGCGTCGATATTCAGGTAGGGGTCGATCTTTACGCTGGTGACGTGATATCCCCTATTAATGAGAATACGGCCTATGGATGCAGCAGTGATGCCTTTTCCCAGTCCGCTCATTACTCCTCCGGTTACTACTACATATTTCATTTTTTGCCTTTCCTTTTCCGAAATCAAATAATGCTTATCTATTGACCCTGAAGAGTATTAAGAATGCGGGAATGGGAGGTGAGAAAAAGGAGAGAACCTCGATATGACCTTCCAAAGAAAATCCTCATGATCACGTCAGATGTAGAAATACAAGGGAGAAGATACGGAAAAATACTGAAGAAAAAAAAAGATTATTTGAGAAGAGCGACTGCTTCGCTCACACTTTTATTTTCCACAGTGATCGCATAGATCGCATTGCAGAATTTGACCGCATCATCCAGGGATTTCTGGTGGATGTTTCTACCGGTCGCATTTCCTGCGGCTCCGCCGATATGGATCTGATCATAGAGTTCACTGAGGAACTTTTCTTCCGTGGTGGCCGAGCCCCCTGCACAAACAAGTTTTGTGCGGCCGGCTGCAATAACCGCTTCTTTGAGGAATTCGGGCGAGTATTTTCCGTTTTTTTTGGGTGCATTGACTTTGACGAAGTCACTGCCGAGACATGCGGCGACACCTGCAGCTCCGGCGATGAGGTGGGGATCCTTTTCGTTACCGACAGCTTTTCCTCTCGGATAGATCCAGAGCACGCAGACCATGCCGTAGAAATGTGCTTCGTTGATGATCTGGGCGGCTTCTGCAAGCATATCAGCTTCCTTTTCGCTGCCGAGATAGATCGTATAGCCCACACCGGCGATCTTTATTCCGGACTCTTCTGCGATGTCGGCGATCTGCTCAACACTCCACAGCTGAGGGGAGACCGGATCTTTCTGGGAAACGTTCACCAGATGCGACTTGGAGTTCATCTTCACGAGATAGGGGACTGAAGGATAGTCTCCTGCATATCGGACGATAAGTCCGAGCTGAGCCGCGAGAACGCCGATCTTTGCTCTGGATGCGATGCGGAAGAGATGCTCGGGATCTGCATCGTCTTCGGAGATCCCAGTTCCGTAGAAATCATCGTTCAAGTGTTCTATTTTCTGATCTCCGGCAAAGAGCATCAGGCGGCCTGACCCGGCGGTGATCAGATCATAATTGGAAATATATACATCCCGCATGGCAAGGGGGACGTCGAGGGGGACCTTAATGTCGGACATGATTGTATTACTTTCTATTTTTCGACAGTGATTAACTTTATCTTTACCTGAAATCACAAAACAGGGGTCTTCAGCAGGTTGTTTTCGGCAATCATCGTCTTGATTTCGTTCAATGCCGACGCGACGGGGTCACTCACCTGGTCCGCCCACTCAAGACTCGCCGGCTGGATGCCGATGATCACGATCTTACGTGAGGGTTCGGCTAAAAAATCGACCAGATGATACAGAGGAAGCGTATGCGTCCCGACCGAAGTGTCATGGATCTTTTCCGGCGGGATGATCCGGACCGACCCCGCCGGAAGTCCCATCTCAGCGGCGTCTGCGATGATCAGCAGGTCCGGGTCGAGTTTGCGCACAAGTCCGGTGAAGTTTTCCGGAGCGGTCCCGCAGTTGAATGCAGTCACGCCGGGAACGCCGATAAGCATATCCGCAAGTCTGGGCCCCGCTCCGTCATCTGCGTGAAGCGGATTGCCGATCCCGAGAAGAACTATCGACATGCGGGTCCTGACATAAAAATCATTTCAAATCACCAAAAAACAGAATGCATCGACCGGGACTCGAACCCGAGTTTAGGCGTTGGCAACGCCTAGTGGTAACCACTACACTATCGATGCATGCACTAATTACAAGGACGTATAAACATTAAAAGGATTCGATTTGGAGTTCTGAGAGGTGACCCAGAACCCCTTTTCTTGCTTATTCTTTGTCGTCCCCGTACTCTCTCTCTTCTGAGTCATATGCCTGACCCGGATGTTTGAGATGCCACTCGGTCCTGCGCAGGATCCCGTGCAGTGTACTTGCTTCACGAACGGTGAGTTTGGTTCTTCCAAGGACCCTTCGTGCAAGGAGAAGTGTGGTATCACGTTTCTCGACCGGGTGCCGGATCCCTTCCAGATATCGTCCAAGATGGGAGTAAAGTGATTCCATCTCGAGTTTGCTTGCGAGCTGATACTTACCCCGCTGGAGATGGGCAAGTTCATAACAAACGATGCCTACTGCGTGGGAGATGTTGAGGATCGGGTATTCTTCGTCTGTCGGTATCGTGCAGACGATATCGCACCGTGCGATCTCTTCATTGTTGAGTCCCCAGTTTTCTCTGCCGAAGAGGATAGAGATCCTGCCGTCGACATCTTTGATCATCTCGCGAAGTTCGGCGACCGAGTAATACGGCATCCGCATAGGGCAGGTAACGGATTTTGCGAGACCGCCGGTTGTCGCAATACAGATATTGCTCCTCGCAAAGACCTCTTCGAGAGTGATCCGTTCAGCATTTTCCAAAACATCTTTTGCGTGAACTGCGCGTGCTTCGGCCTCCATGCTGAATTTGGGCGGATTTATGAGGACGAGATTATGAAAACCGAAGTTTTTCATCACGCGGGCGGTGAATCCGATGTTTCCTTCGTACAGCGGTTCCACTAGAACGATGTCTATCTGAGGCATTATTTGACCGCCTTCACCGTCTCTTTAAGAACAGCCGGGCCGGCCTCATAGACCGCATTACCAACGATTATAGTATCGGCATACTGCCCCATCTCTGCTGCTTTTTCGCCGGAGTTGATCCCTCCGCCGTAAAACACCCGGGTCTGTGAAACTGCTTCAGAGACGGCGCGTGTGACTGCCGGGTCACCATACATCCCGCTGTATTCGATGTAAAACACCGGCATGGAATAATACTTCTCGGCGATCACTGCGTAGGCAGCCACCTCGGCCGGGGCGAGATCGCATTTGGCGCGGGTGAGTTTGCCCACTGATGAGTTCGGATTCAGAACAACATAAGCTTCCTGGACCACTTTATCCCACTGGATCTCAGCGTGAAGTGCCCATTCTTTGTGGAGACCTGTTATGAATGCCGGGTGACCTGCATTGAAGACGGTCGGAACAAACACATAGTCGATCCCTTCGAATCTGGCACAGGAGGGTTCGGCAGGCTCGACTGTGAGCGGGAGGCCGGCGTCGCGGACATTGTCATAGAGCAGGGCGAGATTTTCCGGGGTCACGTCGAGCGTGCCGGAAAGCATGAGAGCGTCCGTTTCGCTCGCCGCGATCTCTGCAATATCTTCTTTCTTTAAGACCTTGTTCGGGTCAAGTTTCGTGATGTGACGCCAGGTTTGCCATCTCATTTTTCTGCCACCTTTTTAGAATATTTCTGCAGATCGGCGATCAGCTTTTCCTCGATGCCGGTCACCTTAGCGAGGGTCTTGACATCCGCCTTCACGAGAAGGTCCGGGCTGTAAACTCCTGCAAGGGCAAGCGGGGCGAGGATTTCAGGGTCGAATTTTTTCCTGAGCGGGGCGATGCCCTCCTCGAATGCGGCCTTACTGATCTTTTCCGGGCATGGCCGGCAGAGTTTCTCGGCAACCAGTTTCTGGTGATTGCAGATCGTCGTGACCGACACGCCGGTCGCAAGAGACAACCCGGCCGGGTGGACCCCGACGAACTTTTCCGGATCATCGAATCCGGCATTGACATACTTCTTCAGCGTGATCGCAGGAACCCCATACCCCTTCATGCGGGAGATGTTGATCAGGGTCTTTGCCTCGGCCACAAGAGATGCAGCCTCTGCTTCGCTGAGTTTCGCTTCAAGAAGCGTCGCGGGATCTGCCCGGGACAGGGCCTCGACATCCGTAACGCCCATAGAGATCATGGCCGCACTCACCTTCGAATGACCGCGCCCGCGTTTCGGGGCGACATGTGCCGAAATAAACTTCTTGAGTTCGGTTCGTTTCTTCAAAAGGGCCAGCACGCCTTCTGCCTCCCGGATGAGCTTTTCCGCTGCGGATGTTGAAAGACCGAGGTTCTTTGCAAGTACATCCGGGCCGCGGGATATCAGCTCGGAGATGGTATAAATGTGGACCGCATTGAGTTTCCGGATCCCCGCTTCCGTCATTCCCGGAAGAAGCAGGAAGGCATCAGTGTTCGACTTTATGTGGGAACAGAGCGGGCAGCCGATCTTCCAGGCAGGAGCTCCTTTTCTCAAGAGCTGGACATGGTTCAGACCATGTGTCTCGCACACCTCATCCATCTTGATGGCATTTCCCCAGGTCGCCGGCGGCAGGCCTGCGTTGAACATACAGTCAGGATATCCTGAACAGCCGATAAACTGAGAGCTGCCGACCCGCTTTATTCGAAGAGGTTTGCCGCATACGGGGCACGGACCAATGGTCTGCTCCTCGCGGGTCCGCTCCATCAGATCTCTGCCAATCGCGGCCTCGTTCTTTTCGAGAGCTTCGAAGATGCCGGAAAGCATATTTCTGGACTCGGAAAGGACCGCAGTGATGGTTTTTGTTCCGGCCGCGATATCGGTCATGTGCTCTTCAAGCGTCTTGGTCATCGTCGGCTCAGTAATGGTCCCGGCGAACTCTTCGAGCGATTCGGTCACCGCACGACCGACGATCGTCGGTTTCATCGGGTTGCCTTCGATGTATTTTCTGCCGGAAAGTTTGCTGATGACCTCATGGCGGGTACTTTTCGTTCCAAGTCCGAGCTCTTCCATCCTCTGGATGAGCCTGCTCTGTGAGTAACGTGCAGGGGGCTGGGTCTCCTTTTCCTCGGAGTTTTTCGAGAGAAGAGGAAGGGTATCCCCTATGGTGAACAACGGCAGGAGGTTCTCCTCAGCTTTACTGTAGGGATAGATCCCGCGCCAGCCGGCTTCAAGGATCCGGCCGCCCGTGATGGTATACGGTTCGGACCCTGCCGACATATTGATCTTCATCGTCTCCCATTCCGCGTCGATACAGTTCGTCGCAAAGAATCTTCTCACGATGAACTCATACAGTTTCCAGGAAACGTCGTCACCGATCTCCTCACGGTTCGCAAGGGAGGTCGGGTAGATCGGCGGGTGGTCGGTCGTCTCTTTTTTGCCGCGGGTCGGAACGGAACGCAGGTGATCTTTAACATAGGCGGCTTCTTTCGTGAAGGCACCATGTGCAAATATATCAAGCTGCTCTGAGATCTTCAGACTCTTTGGATAGGTGGTATTGTCGGTCCTCGGGTATGAGATGAATCCGCGCATATAGAGATCCTCGGCACGATTCATCGCATAGGATGCGGAGATGCCGAGCCGGCTTGCACCGACGATCAACGCGGTGGTGTCGAGAGGAGGAGGAGCACGATCCGTTTTGTGACCGGTTATGACGTCCGTTACCTTCACGGGCGCCTTCGTCGCATCATACGCAGCTTTCGCCTCGGCAGGGTCGGTGAACCTCCCGTGAATATGGCGTGCCTCCACGGCGACTCCGGCCTTTTCGGAAGCAAGAGAGAGTACCCAGTATTTCGTCGGAACGAACGCTTCGATCTCGCGTTCCCGGTCAACGATCATCGCTAAGGTGGGGCTCTGCACCCTTCCTACGGAGAGGATACTGTCCGCTCCGCGGTGAGCTGTTATCGAGAGAAAACGGGTAAGTGAAGCTCCCCATACAAGATCGATGATCTGACGTGACTCGCCGGCAGCTGCAAGGTTGAAATCGAGCGGGGTGGCCTCCTCGATCGATTTGACGATCTCGTCTTTGGTGATCGCCGAGAATCTTGCACGGTCGACCGGGACTTTGGTGTTTATTGCCCGGATGAGGTCAAATGCCTCCTTTCCGATCAGCTCTCCTTCGGTATCATAGTCGGTCGCGATCGTAATGCGGGTCGCTTTTTTTGCAAACTTCTGCAGTACTCCGACGATCTTCTTCTCAGTCGGTTTCTTGATGATCTCTGCATTTATCAGAGACTTAGGCGGGTGCTCGGCGCTGCGCCAGTTATTATACCCGTCAACGAAGTCGACCTCGACCACGTGACCGCGAAGACCCATTACCACCGTGTCATCGAAAACATAGTGGGCGGCAACCCCGTCCCGGGTGATCTGGACCTTCTCTTTACCTGCCAGAAATGCTGAGATACGCTCCGCAACAATATTCTTTTCGGCGATGATGAGATGCATATTTACTCTCCGAGAATTTCTGCGATCATCGCATGGATCTCGCGGGGATCGGATTTTCCTTTGGTTTCCTTCATGACCTGACCGACGATAAAGTTCAACGCACCTTTCTTGCCGGCTTTATGATCAGCAACCGGCTGGGGATTGTTTGCGAGGATCGTTTCAACGATCCCGCGGAAACTTTCTCCGGACTCGCGGGTAAGACCGAGGCGTTCTACGATCGCATCGGGGGCCTCGATCTTTTCACTCTGACCCAGGGAATCAAGCCAGACACGGAGAACTTCGACGCCGGCTTTGTCGGTGATCTTCTGGTCACGGACGAGGACGATGAGGTCTTTGAACTGGTCAGCATGAGAGGTTATCTTTGATAACGGCATGTCGCGGTAATTGAGTTCTCCGATCAGGATATCGGCGACCCATGATGCAGCGATCTGCGCCCCTACAGAGGCTACGAGTTCATAGAACTCGGCTAAGTGCAGATCTCCCGTCAGCGTTCTCGCATGATTGACGGCGATACCGTACTGGGTCATGAACCGGTCACGGCGTGCATCAGGAAGTTCGGGAAGTGCGATATCGTCGACCCAGTGCGACACCCGGATGACCGGGAGATCAGGTTCAGGGAAGTACCGGTAATCGGTCGCGGTCTCTTTAGAACGTGCAGAGGTGGTGGTCCCTTTTCCTTCCTGGAAGTGACGGGTCTCGCGGGAGATCGTGCCGCCTCTTCTGATCAGATTTTTCTGTCTCGTGATCTCAAAGGTCAGAGCTTTCTCAACACCTTTGTATGAGGAGATGTTCTTGATCTCAACACGCTCGTGTCCTTTGATCGAGATGTTTGCATCGACACGGATGCTTCCTTCCTTGTCCGGGTTGAAGACGTCGAGATATTCGAGCGTAGCCCGCAGTTTATTTAAGAGACGGCGTGCCTCTTTCGGGGAGCAAAGCTCAGGCTCGGTGACCATTTCGATCAGGGGGATACCTGATCTGTTATAGTCGACGAGCGTGTAGTGCCCGCGTTCCTTATTCCCCATATGAACAAGTCTGCCCGGGTCTTCCTCGACATGGATCCGCGTTAAGTTGACGACCTTCGGATTTCCGGCATCGTCTTCGATCTCGATATAGCCGCCAAGTGCGAGCGGGTTATCTCCCATCGTGATCTGGTATGCTTTGACGAGATCCGGGTAGAAGTAGTTCTTTCTGCAGAACTCGCCTTCTTCGGGGATCCGGCAGTTAAGAGCCTTCGCGACTTTAAGTGCGTATTCGATCGCCTTTTTGTTTAAGACCGGCAATGCTCCCGGAAGACCGAGGCAGACCGGACATACGTGAGTGTTCGGTGCGTCGGCACGGAAATCAGCCGAGCATCCGCAGAATAGCTTGGACGCAGTGTCAAGCTGACAGTGGACCTCAAGTCCGATCACGACGATGTAGTTTTCTTCCGCCATTTAAACCGCCTCCTCAAAAGCCAGAGCAGCATTCAAAATGGTTTCTTCGCCAAACATTCTACCCATCAGCTGGAGACCAACAGGCATACTGTGTGCAGTTCCGCAAGGCACTGAAATTGCCGGGATACCGGCGATGTTTGCCGGAACGGTAAGGATATCAGCGAGATACATCTGCAGAGGATCGGCAGTGAGTTCGCCGATCTTCGGGGCCACGTTCGGCATCGTCGGACCGGCAAGGAGATCACAGGTCTGGAGAGCCGCAGCGAAATCTTTTGCAATGAGCTGCTTTGCGTGCTGGGCTTTCACATAGTATTTTCCGTAGTATCCTGCTGAGAGTGCGAATGTTCCAAGAAGGATCCTGCGTTTGACTTCTGCCCCGAATCCTGCTTCACGGACTTTCGTGTAAGCATCGTGCCAGGGAAGGTTCATCTCCGGTTCGGGACCGAATCTGACGCCGTCGAATCGGTCAAGGTTGGAACTTGCCTCGCAGGTACAGGTAACGTAGTAGGCCGGAAGGGCATACTTCATGGACGGGAGGGAAACCTCAGTGGTTTTTGCTCCGAGCTCTTCGAGCTTCTCGATCGCCAGACGGACCTTTGCTTCGACATCTGCATCAACTCCCTCTCCGAAGTATTCCTTCGGGATACCGATCGTTTTCCCGCGGATATTGGGGGTGATGTTCCCGTCATAGGGTTTATTGACGCTTGTCGAGTCTTTTTTGTCGTGACCGGCAATGACGGAAAAGAGTTTTGCAGCATCACGGACATTTGCGGCCATCGGACCGATCTGTTCAAATGAGTTGGCATAGGCGATCAGACCGAATCGGCTGACTCTGCCGTAGGATGGTTTCAGACCGACGATCCCGCACCATGCGGCCGGACATCGGATAGATCCTCCGGTGTCGCTTCCAAGAGCCATGGAAACAAGACCTCCGGTGATCGCGGCTGCCGAACCTCCGGAACTTCCTCCGGGAACGCGGGTCGTGTCGCGCGGATTCAATGTCGGACCGAATGCACTGTTTTCGGTAGTTGAACCCATACCGAACTCATCCATATTGGTTTTACCAGCGATCACTGCACCGGCCGCTTTCAGAAGAGTGACCGCGTGTGCATCATAGGGTGGTATGTATCCTTTGAGTATTTTGGATGCACAGGTCGTCTCAATGTCTTTTGTGGAGATATTGTCTTTTATTGAGACCCTGATCCCTGAAAGGATACCGGAGCCGGTCCCGGGAATTTCGGTCGTATTCAGATATGCATTGTATGTATCGTTCATTTCAGATCACCTTCGGGGCACGTATATAGCCGTCTTCCGGATTGTGTGAGTTTCGGAGAGCTTCCTCCTGGGAAATGCATGGCCTGACCTCATCCTCACGGAAGATATTGACGAGTGGGCGCTCGAGAGGGCCAGTTGCCTCTAAAGTATCGAGAATATCGAAATATTCGAGAATTGCATTGAAATGTTCGGTAAATTTACCGAGTTCTGAGGATGAAATGCCGATATCTGCTAGTTCGGCGATATGGAGTACTTCGTTTTCTTTGACCATGATTGGATATCCTTTTGCAAATTAGTACATTTGGGTGAGTGTTTACGGGGTTATAAGCATTGTCACTCAGGCATACAGAATGTCGGGTGATACCTCGGAAATACCCGTGCAAGGGGTCACCGCAGGAATCAAAAGCGCGTGAGATATAGTATAGTGTGGTTTTACCTACACATAAAAAAACAGGTCTGCAGACGATGATTACATCGATTGGGCAGGAATAACGTCTCGAGTATTATCTCATCTCACGCCCTAAACAGGACAAACGTCAGATGCAGAGGCGCAGGAAAAATCGTCTGCAGAATAGATCGGATCAAAAAGAGAGCCAAAAAAATATTTTGGGGGGGTGGAGAACGGGATTATATCGTTCTGAAGAACACGGTGTTGTTCATTACTTTTGCACCGAAGAACTTCTTACAGAATGCTGCAGCAACCGAGGGGGCATACTGTTTGCAGCTGAAGATATCGATATAAGCTGCGTTGGTGTCATTCGCAAAGTGAGCGGAGAGGAGGGAGGTCTCGATGAGCTGGGTCATTGAGTAACCGGCGACTCTGTCATTTGGGCCGAAGTGGATGATCTGTGGTTCGCCGAAGCGTTTCATTTCGATCAGGTCAGCAAGTTCCAGTACAAACTGGTGAATCTTTTCTGCGTCACGAATCGTTGCCGGGTCACACTCTTTCAGGTCGATAGAGGTACAAAGACCCCAGCAATCTTCTTTCTTAAATTCTGCAATGACCTCTGCGTCGGTCAGGTGGTTTGCTGTCATCTGTTTCATAGATAAAGTCCTTCCATCGTGGCGTGCCTGCAGCCTCAAAGGACTGCATACCGCCTCAGACAAACATTCTGCCTGGGGCTTCATCTATGAGGTTTAGCACCGTATTTTCCAATTTTGGAACCCGGCTTATTTACTCTATACAGCACACGTTGGATAATAATAAGTCAGCATGTGAGCATTTAAATCTTTCCCTTAAAAAGTCCTCGCAAAATTGTCAGATTCACTTTCTGCTGACGTAATTTCCTTATTTTCGCCATCTGTGGTCTATTTTGGTATGAAACCTGATTTCGACCGATTATAGGTCACAGAATCAAAATCGGCACGATTAAACGTGAATAAAAAATTCACGCCATTTCAGGCGATGCGCCCCCTAAAATAGGGGGGTCTGACGTGTTTTCCCTGACCAAAAATGCGCGCTGCCATCATATCAAAAAAGGCAGGAGAGGGTAGATTTCTTACCGATAAACCATCACTCGTTCTTTTCGATTCGATCCTGGATCTGCATCACCGTACGGTGAACTGAGGGAGCATCGGACTCACTGATCGCGTCACGCAGATGATCAAGGATCCGGATAAGAGGTTCCCTCACATCATCCGCATACTCGTTCAGATGAGAGAAGGCGGAAAGCATCCCTGTTGTAACATACTCGTTGACGGGTGCAAGACGCAGGAGGGAGCTTTCCAGAAACTCCCTGCCGACGTCAGTCTCGATCGAGACTTTTCTATTCTGGGAAAACCTGAGATACAGGGAACGGCTCGCCCCCGTCTGTTCAGGATCAAAGTTCGCAGAAGACTCGATGGTCTTTAGATACTGCACAGTATCCGGCGAACAGGTCCCGGAAACCGCCGAGATAAAGTTCTCAAACGCGATAGAATCGTCTTTTGAGCGCTCAAGCTCGACATTCAGGATCTCCATACGGTCCAAAGCACTGCTCGAAAGATACAGAGATAATGCTGTCATCCGATCGGTCGAGCAGACAGCTTTTTCATACCGTTCCCTCAGCATCGCGTGGATCTCCGGCGTGTCCAGCGTTGCAAGAAGGGAAAGAACCAGATTCTTCACGCTCCGTGCTTTGAATATTCGGGCAAGCTCAGAGGGCGAAGAGGTCTTTTTGGGAGAGGAAGAATATGCAGTGAGCAGTGCATAAAGCCTCTCCGTATACGTGCCGGCAACAGCGGACATGAACCGTTTTTTAGCCTCGTAAAGCTTCGTATAGGCATATGTATACTCAGGATCGCTCACCGACTCAAAGAGCGTGAGAGCCAAAGCACCGACACGCCGCATCGCCGAAGAATCGGAGAGGACCTTGACAAACTCATCCACCAGACGCTGCGAGACCACTGCGGTCTCATCACGACAGAGCTTCACCATCTCACGTTCAAAAAGCGTGCAGTGGATTAGGAACGAGATCACGACATCCGTATCATACCTGAGCTGCATATAGAGTTCATCATCAGACGCGGTGATCTCCATCCGCAGGTACGCGGCATGATCCAGATTCCAGACAGCAAACGAAAAGGCTCCTCTGCAAGGGACCTGGAAGGTGAGCCGCTCCGAGTCGATCTTTTTCTTGAACTCGGCAACGACTTCGCCTTTATCATTGATGAGCCGGCCGGTAAATGGAAAGATCCAGGGATTTTTTCCAGCGGGAACTTTCTGCGAGACAAAGATCTCGGCAGCATCGTTTTCGGGATCATAGCGGGCTGACGCCGAAACCACCGGATAACCGGTCTGTTTCAGCCACCTGTCCGACATGAAGGAAAAGTCGGTCCGGCCAACGTCTTCCATCGCATGCAGCCAGTCGCGGGGAGATGCATTTTTCCCGGCAAACCGTTTGTGATACAGATCAAGGGCCCACGCAAACGCACGTTTACCCAGCATCGTCTCGATCATCCGGGTGAACTCAGGGGCCTTCACATAGGTCACTGAAGAGATGAGATCGTTTGGATCATTGAAACCCGAAGGCTCGATCGGCATGGCGACCACCCCGGTGTCCAGAGAAAACGTCCCGGTACCGGGGGTGTACATCTGCAGGATGTTCTGGAGCCTGACATACTCTTTTCCAAAGAGGAAGGCAAGGTAATCATCCTCGATCATGACCGTCACTGCCTCGTTGAGCCAGATGGAGAACGGTGTGTCCCCGGTGACACTCGAACCGTTCAGATTATGATAGAACTCGTGCAGCTTGACGCCGATCAAATACTCATATGAGGCATCCGTTATCTCCATATCCGGCATGATCCGGCTCGCAATGATCGTCGTATTGCCGGTGTTTTCCATCCCGCCGAAGTCCGAGTTCTGCATCGCGATCTCCCGGTATACTTCGAATGGGTACTGATATCCGCAGACCAGATTTTTTATGAGGGAAGCGATCTGCCGCTGGACCGGCTCGATAGCCCCCCCCCAATTCCTCGGGACCGGATTTGCGTGCAATGGCATCCCGGACTTTACAAAGCAGGTATATCTCATTTCTCAGATCGATGGAATCATACCGTTCAGGTCCGGTGTAGAGATATGTCCAGAGAACACAGTCCGCCATGATGCCGAGAGCGGTTTTCGCAGATGAAGGAACCGAGCCCTTTGGTCCAAGCAGTTTGAGCTGGACGATTTTGCCGTCAGGATAGATAAAATCGCGGGTGAAGGTGTCCCAGGTCCCTACGCCGAGGAAGAAGAGATACGGGGGCATCGGTTCATTGTTCTGATAGGTGATGGTATCGCGTTTTTCATCATACCGCATCCGTTCACGGGTGACGTTCCCGTTCGATATGAGGTTGGTGTATCTGGTGTCGGCGATGATGGTGGTGGTCCAGGTGCATTTCGCCCGCATATCATCGAGACAGGGGACCATCCGCTGAAATCCCCACTGCTGGCACTGGGTTATCATGGTCCGCGGCAGACCAGGCGGGGTGATGTCAAAGTAGAGTCCTTCGAGAATGTGTGAATTAGGACGGCAGATGGTATGCGTAACGATCTTAAATTCCGCCCCTTTGGACATCGGACGCTGAAGAGTGATCGTGATCAGGTCTTTTTCATAGACAGACTGCATCGAATGGGTATTTTGCCGGATGCTTTGTATCTCCAGATTTTTTGCATTGAGAACGAGTTCACTGAGTTTTTCGGTACGGACGGTGAACGTCGTTTCGGCGGAGACGCTGACCCGTTCCTCGGTAATATCAAACGTAGCGGTTATATGATCGACCCGGACGGGCGGTTCAGGGAACTCCGCCGGATGATAGAGATAGGTATCTGGCATAATATACTTATATTTCAATTGGGTGTGATATCAGATAAAAACCAACGCCGGGAGAGAGGATCCAATTTGCAAAGTTCATATCCTATGACTGGGATATATACAACAAATGACTGACATTGTGTTCATCACGGACATTCACGGGAAGTTCGATATCGTCTATGAGATCTTCAATAGGGAAAGTCCGGATTATGTGCTCATCGGCGGGGATGTCACCGACCTTGGCGACACGCTGGACGGCGTGATCCCGTTTATGGAGGATATTCCCGCCCCGACGTTTGTGATCCCCGGAAACTGCGATAGCCGGGATATCCTCCCCGTGCTCGAGGCATCCGACGCAATTCTGATCCACCGGAAAAGCATCGATCTTGGAAAGATCACCATCTCAGGGATCGGCGGCTCGAATGCCACCCCGTTTTCTACCCCCTTCGAACACAGCGAAGAGGATCTCGAAGCGATCACCAAAGAGGTCGCGGCAAAAACAGGAAATAACCGGTGGAACATCCTTGTCACGCACGCACCCCCTTACGGAGCGCTGGATGAGGTCGCCCGGGGTGTACATGTAGGTGCGTTCCCTATCGCAAAGATCGTGAAGAACTTCGACATAATCTGCTGCGGACATATCCATGAACAGAGAGGGATCTGTGAACTGGAACACCGTATCTGCGTGAATCCCGGACCGGCATACGCAGGGAACTACGCGGTCATCACTCTTGATGATGAAGAGGATGAACCAAAGGTCGTTCTGAAAAACAGTCAGGATCCATTGGACCCCATCACCGAATAATCTCCATCATCTTTTTTTATATCTTCTGCGGCGGACCGCCCCTCTGAAAAATGTAGGAAAAAAGATCAGTTCTTTCTGGAATCCAGCATGATCTCCAGATACGACTTGGTCAGACGCTCGCCTTCGATCCCCGCCATCTCTGCAGTTTTATTGATAACGGAAATCGCATCATCATCTGAAAGGTCGAAGGAAGCTTCGATCTCCGAGAACGTGCCGACCCCGGGCAGCTCATCCAGCGTAACGATCGCCCCCTCGCACTGATAGATCTCCCGGTGTTTGACGACCTCGGCGGTCAGACGGAATCCGAGCCGCTCAAGGATCGTGCAGTACTCCTCAGCAGATGAGAGATCGACGATGAGCTCTTCTCTGGATTTGAAACCCTCACGCCCGACTTTGGGACCCTTGTAGGTCACATTCGGCGGCATAACCTTGCCGCAGATCTGGTTGGTCAGATACCTGATCCTGAGCGCTTCGTCCGTCACGGCAAAATCCCGGTGGGGAGCGTTGTAATAGAAATCGTGTTCATCCTGATCGGCGATGAGCCTCGCTCCGTTTTGCAGGAGCTTTTCCCTGATCGCGTCAAGAGAGGGGACCTTCACTTTTATTTCTATTTCCAGAGCCATTGAATAATTATTTGCACGAGGAAATGTCATAAGCATTTGCTTATGGACGCGGCGGGAACTTATTATACGATAAAGGTAAGATAACTTTTACATGAAAAAGCTGATAGTTTTACTTGGACTCCTCGCTATCCTCTTTGTTGCCGCTGCCGGATGTGTAAGTCCGGATGTGCCTGCAGTAAACAGCAGTACGACCGATTTGATCGTCGGAACCTGGCAAAGCACACAGTCCTACGCGGTAGATGATAAAGAGGTCTACGTCATCTATGAAATAAAAGACGATAACACCGGATATGCCATGATGGCGGAGGCGGGTTCAACTGACGCAAAGAAGGTCGACATTTTCTGGGGTAATGACAAGGGAAAGTATGTCTTTGCCTACACAACAGACACCACGACAGTCTATCCTCACACATTATCTGCTGACGGAAAGACACTCACAGATCAGTACGGCGATACGTACTCCAGGATCTAACCTTTTTTTTATCTTTGATCCCCGCAGGCATTCCCCAACTCTCATAAGGAATGAAGGCACATATACTAAGGAATTCGTATGGCTATCGAAAATGGTACATATATTAAACTCAGCTACACCGGATCTGTGAACGGTGTTCCCTTCGATACAACCGACGCTGAAGTTGCAAAGACCGCAGGAATCTTCCGTGAAAACGCAATGTACGGTCCATCAGTCGTCAAAGTCGGCGCTGGACACCTCCTTTCCGGAGTTGACGAGGACCTTGCAGGCAAAGAGATCGGAAAAGAATACACCCTTGTTGTCCCCGCAGAAAAAGCATTCGGCGAGCACAAGAAAGAGGAAATGAAAGCAGTCGACAAGAAAGCTTTCGAGAAGAAACCCGAACTCTTCGAGCGTGTAAAGCTTGAAGGCCGTGACGGTGTCGTCGTAAACAAAGTCGGCAGCAGATACATCGTTGACTTCAACCACCCGCTTGCAGGTCAGGATGTTGCCTACATCTACACCATCGAAGGCGTCGTCGAGGACGGAACTGAGAAGCTCACAGGAATGATCAAACTCCTTACCGGCCGCGACATGAAAGTCGATGCAGAGGACAAGACCTTTGTTACTATCGAGATCCCCGCAATGATGGCAATGTACAACCAGAACTGGCTTATGACCCAGTATATGGTTTCCCAGGAAGCATTCCTTGTCTTCCCTGAGATCGAGAACGTCAAGTTCATCGAGTCCTTCCCGCGCCCGAACTTCAAGACAGAAGAAGAAAAAGAGATCACCCCTGCTGAAGAGCAGACAGCTGAATAACCCATACTCTTTTTTTCTGACGAATCATATATTCGTCAATGACCCGACAACTTGCACGTCTCTGGAAAGTTTCCGGCGATAAAATTTCATGCGGGGTTTGTGCCCGCAGATGTAGAATCGCGAAAGGTGAGAGAGGATCCTGCGGCGTTCGGGAAAACACGGACGGTATTTTGTATGCGAACTCCTATGGCAGGCTTTCCGCAGCAAACCTTGACCCGATCGAAAAGAAACCGCCGTATCATTTTCTGCCAGGAACGACCACTTTTTCGATAAGCAGTTTCGGCTGCAATTTTACCTGTAAGCACTGCCAGAACTATACGCTTTCGCAGACGACGAAGATGCCCTCTGAGTATGTGCCGCCTGAGGCGGTCGTCCGAGAGGCGGTAACGCTAGGAGCAAAAAGTATCTCGTTCACCTACAATGAGCCGACGATCTCGTTTGAGTATGTGTATGATACGGCGAAACTTGCAAAGGAACACGGACTGACCTCGGCGTTCATCACGAACGGTTATATGTCAAAGGAGGCACTCCTTGGACTTGCCCCTTATCTTGGGGCGATCCGGATCGATCTGAAGGGGTTCACGGATGAATTTTATAAAACGGTCTGCGGGGCAAGACTGAAGCCGGTGCTTGATACGATTTTGCTTTCCAAGGAGCTTGGCCTCCATCTGGAACTGGTGACGCTCGTGATCCCAGGATATAACGACAGTGAGGCGGAGATCGATTCGATGCTGGACTGGGTCACAACAAATCTCGGACCGGCTGTCCCGCATCATTTCACGGCGTTCATGCCGATGTACCATATGCAGGATGTTCCAAGGACCCCGAAATCGACGCTGGACCGGATCTACCATCAGGCAAAGGAACACGGGCTGTATTATCCGTACATCGGGAATATGCCCCACGCGGAAGGTTCGAAGACGTTCTGCCCGGAGTGCGGAGCGGTGCTGATCGATAGAAACGGGTTTTCGGCAGTCGAGCCGGGGCTTGAAGACGGACACTGCAAAAAGTGCGGGCGAAAAATCGAGGGGGTTTTTTCGGTTGGGCAGATAGTGTAGTTCTCGTCACTGAAACTTTGAGATTATTTTACCACGATTTTTTTTAGAAAAGGGAATTTGTCATATGTGGACACATGAGAAATCCCACCGCGAATAAGCCCAAATGGGCAAAGCCCATTTGAGGCGGCACGCAAGCCTTTGGCTTGCACGCAATCGCGAATCTTCGCGAATCGCATTTTCCTTACGCTGTCCTCTTGACCTCGTCGTTTCACTCCTCGGTCGCGTTCCTACGCTGCGCCTAATCGGCTCCGCGTGACCGGAACGACAGCGTGGAAAATGCTGGAAAACCCGCGTCGCGGGTTTTCTATGAGAAATGATTATGCCCCGTCTTTCCAATTATTCGATCATGGAAAAAGATACAAAGCACAAATCATTTAGAGTTACGGTAAGCCTGAGAAAACCTGTTCATGTTGAACAAGCTGAGAATTTATTTGATGAGAAACAGGAGAAAGGGATTTATTTTGTATTTAAAGTAGATGGGAGAGATATGGTATCAAATCTCTATATTGGAATCAATAAGAATAAAAGCCATAACTATCTCAACTCTCATATTTCAGATGAAAATGTAAAAAATCACTTTGTTAGTTTTGGACATATAACTATCAAAATGAAAGATAATTCACTTCCATCTGAATTGACTGATGAAGATATCTCAAATGTTCATGATGTTGAAAACGCTCTCCAGATTGAGATGTTTAAAAATCTAAATAAGAAATTCAGAAACATAGATAAAATTCGGAATTATAGAGGGTCTTTTCACTTGTATATATCTCTTATAGGAAAGTCTCGATATTTTGAGGGATTCATTACAAATTGTAATAATGATCATCATAATTTACTATTTAATGATGATTGATTTTTCATAGATTGATAAGTATTGAAGAGAAAACCCGCGACGCGGGTTTTCCAGCATTTTCCACGCTGTCGTTCCGGCCACGCGGAGCCGATAAGGCGGAGCGTAGGAACGCGACCGAGGAGTGAAACGACGAGGTCAAGAGGACAGCGTAAGGAAAATGCGATTCGCGAAGATTCGCGATTGCGTGCAAGCCAAAGGCTTGCGTGTCGCCTCAAATGGGCTTTGCCCATTTGGGCTTATTCGCGGTGGGATATCTCATGCGTCCGCATCCAAAAAACATCCTTTTTTTGTGAAGAGTCGCGGTAAAATAATCTCAGAATTCCAGCGATTGGCAAACCATATTTGCCATTAAAAAAAAGAATAAATTCCCTATTGGGAATCTTACAACTCCGGGTAGGTCAGTCCCGTGACATCGAACTCTGTTCCAAAGCGGGTGTTGAACTCGGTCAGAACGCTCTCGACGCTCATATCCTCAAACACGCCCGGGTGGATCATTTTTGCAAGAGCGACTGCGGCGGCGCAGGATCTCGGCCCGTAGGTCAGATCGTTCCTGATAAGCCAGACCCGGTCATTCTTGACTGCATCGATCGTATTGAACCCGGTTCGTGTAACAAGTTCATTATAGCTTGCCTCGGGATCATTCATATTGTTCACAAGTTTCACGATGATCTCCGGACTGGACGAAACCACCCACTCGTCGGAGATCCTTCTGGAACCGGCATCGGTCATGATGTTCTGCCCGCCGACGATAAGGATCAGCTGACCCATTCCGGTGTTCGTTCCCTACCCCCAGTAAGCAGTATAGCTTTCTGCATAGACCGTGCGGGTCATAGAGATCGGAGCGACCCTTAACACGACCTCGGCAATGACTTCGTCATAATAATTCGCGATTCTTTGAGCCTTTTCAACATTGCCGGAGATCTTTCCGATCTCAACGATATCCTGCGCCATCGTTTCAGGCTTCGTGCAGTCAACATACACGATCGGGATCCCTGCAGATGCGAGGACCTCGGCATTCTTCGGCTTCGAAGAGGCATACCCGATCACCAGATCAACATCAAGCGAAATGAGATACTCCACATCCGGCTCGTTCCAGGCCCCGACGATCGTTGCATTCGGATACATTTTCACCTGCTCGGCATTGTTCGCGATCGACTGGGAGATCCCGACAACTTTGTCGGCATCGCCAAGAAGATAGAGGATCTCGCCCGCATTCGAGTTCAGCAGAACGATACGTTCAGCCGTCTGGTTCAGCGTCACGGTCGTCCCATCCGAGTTGGTAATAACGATATTACCGGACGATTCGTTGGAGATACAGCCTGCGGCGAAGACGATACAGAGCATAGTCAGGATAAGACCTGACATAATCAGTAGTTTTTTCATACAAACCTCTATGATGGAGCATAGGAGAGAATGAATCTCCCCTGTGCATTTTCAACAAACTCAGCATCTACGCCGTAGACGTCGCGGACCGACTCGGTCGTGAGGACGTCCTCAGGGGTTCCGTAGTCATACATCTCCCCGTCTTTGAGCAGCAGGACCTTGTCGGTGTACCGAAGCGCCAGATTCAGATCATGCAGCGCGATGATCATACCGGAGTTATCCTTTCTGACGATCTCCCGCTTGGTCGAGACGGTCTCCAGCTGATGGCGGAGATCGAGGGAACTCGTCGGCTCATCGAACAGGAAAAAGTTTGGATCCTGGGCAAGTGCCCGAGCAATGAAAACACGCTGCCTCTGACCGCCGGAGAGTTCGTTCACGAACCGGTCAGACATATCGGTGATGCTCATCGTGGACATGGCATTGTCTACCACGTTAAGATCATCATCCGAAACGGACCAACTCATGTACGGACGCCGGCCTATAAGCACGGTGTCGAGTACGGTCGTGAAGGGCGTATAATGGAAGTATTGGGGGACATAGTCGATCATCTTTGCACGGTCGATCGGGTCAATCTTCTGCACATCGACCCCGTCGATCGTGATCGACCCGGACGAGGGGGTCAGGATATCGGCGATGGTTTTTATTAGCGTGGATTTTCCCGATCCGTTCGGGCCGAGAAGTGCGAGCACCTCGCCTGATCTTGACTCAAAGCTGATGTCTTTGAGAACCGCGTGACTGCCGTACTTCTGAGAAACCGACGCGACCGAGATGTTCATGCAAGGTACCTCCCGTGCCCTCTGGTGATCAAAAAGAGGAAGAAGAGACCCCCGAGGATGTACATGATGATCCCGACCGGGATCTCGATCGGGGCAAGAATGACCCGGGCGACCGTGTCGGAGATCAGAAGGATGAGGGCGCCGAGAAGGGCGGACGCCGGCAGAAGGTACCGATAATCATTTCCGATAAGCATCCGGCAGATGTGCGGCGCCATGAGACCGACAAAGCCGATGATCCCGGTAAATGCAAGGCAGGCGGACGCGGCGAAGCTGACGATCAGAAGACCGGAGATCCGGAACCGCTGGACGTTGATGCCGAGATTTTTCGCGACGTCATCGCCGCTCGAGAGCGTGTTGAGATCCCAGGCCCCTCTTTCGACGAGGAAAAAACAGATGAGAACGATCGGGAAAAGGATCGCGATCGCCTGCCAGGTCACACCCCACATCCCGCCCATGAGCCAGGTGACGATATCCCGGAGTGCGTCGTCATTGGAGACATACTTGAGGCCAAGAAGACCTGCCTGGAAAAGGTAGCCGATGACGACTCCGGCAAGGATCATGATCGCCTGGGATGTGTGTTTCGTTCGGGAGATGAGGTAGACGAGGATCACGCTCAGACAGCCGAAGAGGAAGGCAGAGAGGATGAGAAGAACGGATTTTACCGAGAAGGTAACGCCTAAAAGAAGGATCGTGCCGGCAAAGAGCGAGCCGAAGATCGCCGGACCGAGCACGATGATAAGAGCCGCCCCGAACGATGCTGTCGAGGAGAGACCGAGAGTGAACGGACTCACGAGCGGATTTCGCAGGAGTCCCTGCATTACGGCGCCGGCAGTCGCTAAGGCGACCCCTGCAAGTATAGCAAGCAGGATCCTTGGAAGACGGAAATTCAGTACGATCAGATCTGCCATGCCTCCGTCGGGGGAGGCAATGAGATCAGGGAAGAGGGCGTGACCAAATACCGCGAGAGCGTCCGCCGGAGGAATATACACCGAACCTATACCGACCGCAAGAATAGAGACAATAACAAGAATAACGAACAGCGTGACCAGAACAAGAAGTTTACGTTTCTGAATAGTATGATAGAGACGTGTTGTTCTGGTGTTACTATCCCCTCTATTCTTCATAACTATGTTATGGTTGGTTTTTGATTTTAAAGAATGCGGCGGGTTTGACACCCGAACCGCCGGATCAGGCTCACGGCATTTCTAGAGAGTCGCCGGGCTTCATGATCTCGACATGCATCACGGTCGTCAGTTCGACTGCCCGCTTGAACGCGGATAGATCCTGCTCGATCTCCGGGAAGGTATTTGCATGCATCGGAATGACCGTCTTCGCCCCGATCCATTCTGCGGCGATCATACCCTCCCCGGGTCCCATCGTATAGCGGCCGCCGACCGGCAGGATCGCGATATCCGGGTGATAAAGTTTTTTGAGCAGTTTCATGTCGGAAAAAAGTCCGGTATCTCCGGCATAGTAGATCACATGCCCGTCCATCTCCACAATAAACCCGCATGCCTGACCCATGTAAAGGCTCGTTCCGTCCTCCTGACGGATTGAGGAAGAGTGCAGGGCAAGGGCCATACGGATCGTTATTCCATCAGATTCCACCGTGCCGCCGATGTTCATCCCGATCGTTTCAACGCCGATCGATCTCAGATATCCGGAAAGTTCGTGCACGGCAACCGTTTTGGAGAATCGTTCAGGCGAGTCCCCGATATGATCGGCATGTGCGTGTGAGATCAGCGTCAGATCGGCTGCTTCGGCCGCGGGGTCGTCGAGCGGCATCGGATCGAATAATAGTTTCTTTGAGCCTTCAAGAATAAAACATGAGTGACCGATGTATCTGATATGCATGTGTAGATAATAGCGTTTGAAAAATAAAATAATAGGGTTAGTTGAGTTCGGTCATGTCCGTCGACTCGGCAACGTCGATGGACTCCCCAAACGTATCTTCCTGAAGACCGGATGTCATTTTTTCCGTCAGATCACGGTCTTCCATAACATCTTTGATCCTCTCAAGGAACGGATCGAGCGTTGTATCCTCTTTCTGCTCGATCACATGCCGGTATTCTCGCAGAGTTGTCGGAGAGATCCCAAGTTCTTCGGAGATCTCCTTCATGGTCATCTCAGAACTCATAAGGGTCTTCATCTGTGCCTGATCGAACGGCATATTGAAATCCAGATCTCTGAAGAGTTTCAGCTGTACCCGGGCCCGTGCTACGGTTTTCGACAGCTTCTCATCGCCAAGTTCCCGGGCGATCTCCGTATCATTCTTTCCCGCATAGAAGGAGGTTATCAGGCGCGCGAGCTGGATCGGCTCAAGTTTTGTTTTGAAAAAAACGCGTTCCTGGATTTCCCGCATAATCAGAGCTATTTCCCGTTCTACCGCATCTTGGTCACGAAGTGTCCCGTGAAGTGTCTTCATTGGTTCGACAATCTTCGTTTTCTGCGTCAGATTGGAAAATAGCTGCATCAAATCCTTTTGTCTCTTTTTTGGTGCCATATTTAGTATCCCTCCATATTGACTATCCCTTCAACATGTATCTTTATCCATATAATGATTATGACTTGATGCGGGAACCGAAGAGTCGATTCACCGTGATGCAAATAATTAATACTGACCAAAACTGTATGATACTCCCCATTCCATAACAGCTGCCCGTGATCCACCTCTATAGATAGAAGCGTGCGGAGGTTGTGTTGACAAACACAGTATATTCTATATGGATTCAAAGCCCATAAATATCCAGATATCCCTATGGCAGAATACGAAGACACCTACGAAAAGGTCATTGAACTTGCACGCAGAAGAGGTTTTGTCTGGCCTTCTTCTGAAATATACGGGTCGGTCGTCGGTTTTATCGACTACGGTCCACTCGGGGCGATGCTCAAACGCCGTATCGAATCGATCTGGCGCCGTTTTTACGTCGTACAGGAAGGATACTATGAAATAGAATGTCCGACCGTCGGTATCGAGCCGACCTACGTTGCCTCCGGACACGTCGGCGGATTTTCCGATAAAATGTTCCAGTGCCCGCACTGTCAGGAGTGCCTCCGGGCAGACCATGTCGCCGAAGCATTCGGTATCCCGCATGCAGGTACCATGTCAAAAGAAGACCTCCACGCCGTTCTCGTTGACAAAGAGTGTCCGGCCTGCGGAAAAGTTCTCGGCGAAGTAGAGGTCTTTGACTTCAACCTCATGTTCACCACCTCGATCGGTCCCGGAGGACAGAGAAAAGGCTACCTCCGTCCGGAAACGGCCCAGGGTATGTTCGTCGACTTCCCGAGACTCCTCAGATTCTATCGTGACCACCTCCCGTTCGGAGCGGTCCAGATCGGAAAATCCTATAGAAACGAGATCTCCCCCCGGCAGGGTATGATCCGCCTTCGCGAGTTCACCCAGGCGGAAGCTGAAATTTTCGTTCACCCGGAAGAGAAGGATCACCCGAACTTCTCCCGGTACGCAGATTATAAAATGCCGCTGTGGGGGATCGATCAGCAGGACAAGGAAACGCCTGCGGTCATCAAATCAATGCGGGAAGCAGTCGATGAAGGGACCATTGCAAATGAATATGTTGCGTATTACGTTGCTATGACCCACGACATTCTGACCACGGTCGGATTCAATCCCGACAAGATCAGATTCCGGCAGCATATGCCCGACGAGCGTGCCCACTACGCAACGGACTGCTGGGACGCCGAAGCTCTTTCAGACCGTTTCGGCTGGGTCGAGATCGTTGGTATCGCCGACCGGACCGACTATGATCTGAAAGCCCATGCCCGGGTCTCAGGTCAAAAAAACACTGTCTTTATCCAGTATCCGGAAGCAAAGAAGGTCCACCACAAAGCGATCGTCCCGAACTTCGGCAAGCTTGGCCCTGCCTTCAAAGGCAAAGCAAAACCGATCTCTGAACAGATGCTCACCGCGACCCCGGAAGCTGACGGGATCCGTCTCACAATAGAAGGCGAGGAGATCCTTATCACACCGGACATGTACACCGTCAAGGACGAGATCGTGGATGTTTTCGGTGAAGACGTGATGCCGCATGTGATCGAACCATCCTACGGTATCGACCGGATGTGCTACATGGTCCTCGAACATGCCTACGCCGAAGACGTAGCGGACGGAGAAGCCCGCACAGTTATGCGGTTCAAGAAAGGTGTTGCCCCGATCCAGGTCGCGGTCCTTCCGTTGATGGCACGCGACGGACTCGACGAGATCGCAAAAAGCCTTGTCCTTGAACTTCAGGGTGAAGGGATCCAGACCGAATACGACGACGCAGGAGCGATCGGACGCAGATACAGAAGACAGGATGAGATCGGAACTCCATATTGTATTACGGTCGATTACGACACCAAAGACGACACATCCGTGACACTGCGGGACCGCGACTCGATGGAACAGATAAGGGGGCCTGCCGCAGACGTTCTTAAAGCGCTCCCCAATCTCCTCAAAGGAAAACTTGCATTCGATAAATCCTCGTTATGAGTTATATCTGCAGAAAAAATATACCTGAAAACACGCTGGAAGAACGGGCATATCAAACGAGTATTGCAAAACATGCCCTTTCGGGAAATACACTCGTCGTTCTTCCGACCGGAATGGGAAAAACCGCTGTCGCTTTGCTTGTCGCGGCAGAGCGGATCCCATCCGGAAAGATCCTGATGCTTGCTCCGACCAAACCCCTGGTCGAGCAGCATCTTCGCTATTTTTCTAAAAATCTTTTGATCGATCCTGAGGAGGTCATCATGTTCACCGGCACGACGCCGCCGGCAAAACGGGTCGATCTGTGGAAAAAAGCACGATTCTGCATTTCAACGCCGGAAGTCATCAAAAACGATCTGATCGCCGAGCGATACGATCTAAAGGACGTCGCTCTTTTAATCGTCGATGAATGCCACCGGACCGTTGGAAACTATGCCAATGTTTTCATTGCCGAACGATACAATACATCGGCACGTGACCCCCTTCTCCTCGGCATGACCGCCTCACCGGGTTCGGATGCCGAGCAGGTGGCAGAGATCTGTCAGCATCTTTCGATCACGATCGTAGAGAGCCGGATCGAAACGGATCCTGACGTCCGGCCGTATGTCCATGAACGTGAGATCGAATACCGGACGGTCGATCTTCCCGAAGATCTCTGGCTTGCGGTCTCGGTACTCAATACGATGATCGATGACCGGCTCACGAGTCTTGCGGCTCTCAATTACCGGGTGCCAAAACGCGAAGCCCTTTCCATGAAAGCGCTCAACGCACTCATGGCCCAGATCCAGACCAGAATGCAGGAGAAGGACACGTCGGCATACTCGGCGATCTCGATCCATGCCGAACTGATGAAACTCAGGCACGGGGTCACGCTTGCCGAGTCACAGGGAACAACCGCGTTCAAAGCCTACCTTCTCCGGCTCGAAGCCGAAGGAGCGGGCGGCGCCGGGAGCAAAGCCTCGAAACGGATCTATGAAGATGCACGGTTCAAACGGCTCCTCACACTTTGCCAGAACTGGAACAGAGAACTGCATCCAAAAGCCGGAGAAGTTGTCAGGGTCATACAGGAACAGCTGATCCTGGCACCCGATTCCCGGATAATCGTGTTTGCGACCTACCGGGACGGTGTTTCGATGCTCGTCGATCATCTCACCGAAGCAGGGATCTCGGCAAAAAGATTCGTCGGGCAGGCTTCACGCGATGCGGAGAAGGGTCTCTCGCAGAAGGAACAGATCGAAACGATCCGGCAGTTCCGCGAGGGCGAATATACGGCCCTCGTCGCGACCTCGGTCGGCGAAGAGGGACTTGACATTCCGTCGACCGATCTCGTGATCTTCTATGAGGCGGTCCCTTCAGAGATCCGCAGTATCCAGAGAAAGGGAAGGACCGGCAGAAACGCCACCGGAAAGATCATCGTCCTCGTCACCCGCGGAACAACGGACGAGACCTACCGCTGGGTGAGCAGTTCCCGCGAAAAGCAGATGCAGAAAGGCGTGAAGGCGATGCGGACCGGAAACGTCCCCGTCTCATCATTACCAAAGATCATGCCTGCAGGAGAAACTGCTCCTCCGGGCGGTCAGCTGACCCTCGCCGATGCAGTCATCCGGACAGTTTCAGAAGAAAATGACGAACGGCCCGCCGTCATCATCGACAACCGCGAGACCCATTCACGGGTCGCCGAGCATCTGAGCAACCTCGGGGTGAAGATCACCCTCGAACAGCTGCCGGTCGGCGATTACGCGATAGGGGATCGGATCCTGATCGAACGAAAAACGACCCAGGATTTCGTGGACACCTTGGTCGACCGGGATCTCTTCGGTCAGATGAAGGATCTCGCAGAGTCATCGATCCGCCCGGTCCTGATCGTTGAGGGGGGGAGCCTCGCAGACCTGTATGATCTGAGGAATCTGCACCCGAACGCGATTCGAAACACACTCGCATCGATCGCGGTGGATTTCGATGTCTCGATCCTTTTTACAAAGGATGCGAACGAGACTGCGGAGATGATCCATGCGTTCGCAAGGCGGGAGCTTGGAACTGAGAGATCGCCTCGCGGCCTCCACAAAGCGAAGACAGGAAGATCAGGGAAGGCAGCGGTCGAATACATCCTGACCGCATTTCCCGATGTCGGACCAAAAGCCGCACGCGATCTTCTGGGTGCGTTCGGATCGCTCCGTAGTATCATGGCTGCTTCAAAAGAGGAAATCCTCGCAGTAAAAGGCGTCGGAGAAAAAACGACGAATGTTATTTTACAGACGCCGGATATCGTGTGGCGCGAGAAGTAAACTTTCGCTCCAGACAGATATCGGCCCCCAACCCATTTAGAGGGAAGATTTTTTAGTATTGTTACCCCGGTCAATAGTTTAATTATAGAAAGAATCACATGGTATGCTTATGACCTATGGATAAAACTGCATTGAGAATTGAGATCCTAACATTTTACCAGGCCAATGCCCGCAGCAAAGGGCATGCAGATGTTTGCCCATGTGCACATCTTGCAGCCAAATTTTGTGTTTCCGGAGTCGATCTTGACCATGAAGTTGATTATTTGAAGAGAAAGGGCTATCTGAACGGGAGTTATATGTACGGGATGAAACCTTCCGAAGGCGAATACAGGATCACGAAACATGGAATAGATTTTCTTGAGAAGAGACATAGCCTAACAGAAGATCAGGCCTTCAGAAGAATAATATGATCATATACTATACTCAGCAATGCTTCCTGCAGATGCAGCAAAAATGAAAAAAATTATTCCCTGACGACACCACGCAGATAATGCCCTGCCGTGATGCCGCCGGACGCGATATCTTTTATCTGTTCTTTCAGTTCTTTTGGATCGCCGTCACCAGAGGCGACCGCAGAATAGATCGCAGTCATTCGCCGGATATACTCCGGACTTCGACCGCGGGCGTCGATCGATATGACCGAAACACCAGCTACCGCGAGTTTTCCGACATACTCGATCAGACAGGTCTCGGAGGAGTTCAGGATATGACCTCTGCACTGGGAATCGGTCCTGACTCTGAATATCCGGTTTGTTTTATCTTTCAGCGCCCAGGACTGATTGCAGCTCCTGCATCCTTGTGCAGTTGCCGGAATACAGTTCTCGGTGATCATCACCTCAAGACTGCCCTGAACGATCACTTCGGTTTTCGGAGGGTGAGCATATGCAGAAAGCTGCTCCATCAAGGTTCTGATCTGTTTCCCGGAAAGTTCCGGCGAGAGGCAGACCTGACGGCAGCTCTTTCCGTATGCCATGGCTGAACGGGCATTCGTGATGTTCAGACCTGAGCCTCCGTATTTTGGAATGCCCTTGATCAGCTCGGCAGCACCGACACCGTCGACCATCACACCGGCCGCACTTGCCGGGATCTTCGAAAATATCTCGGCGATCTCATGCTCCTGAACTATCCTCGGCAGCTTGTAGATGATCGGAAGATCATAGATCTCCTCGACCCCTTCATACACGACCTGACCGGCCCCGGAAGAGTGGGCGGTCTTTGCCCCGACGACCGTATCAGTATAGATCTGGACGATCGGGATCGTTCGCTCAGGGACAGCGGAGCCTTTCTCCGCAAACGGCCGGGTAGTTCGGACAGGCTTACGTGCGAGCGCCGCTTCATCCAAAAATCTCCGGCGGAGATCGGTGATGACGCTCATAGGGAGAAACATCGTACCGTCATACTTCATTGTAAGGTTTCTGACGTAAAACGGGGTGCCGCCGGTCTTTCTTATCTGGGTCTCAACCGACTCCTTCGAAACAGGCTTGTTCAAAGCCTCGAGCATCGGCATCTCGGTTTTGACCTCGATCGAACCAGAGGAGACGGTGAGCCTTCCTGCTTTGTCGAGCGAAACAACGATATCGAGCGGGATCCGTCCTCCGGAAGATTTTGCAAGGATCGCGGCTGCTTTTCGTTCGGTCTTCATCCGGCGGGTGATCCACAATTCACTGCCGAGAACGACATCCTCCGGGGCAGGGATCTTGTATGCATCTCCTTCCGGGAAGATATAGGGTTCTTTATTCAGAGCGAAACCGCTTTCCCGTCCGGCGATCTTGAACACAAGCCCGTCGCCGGTATCCGGGACCGGACCTTCGATCTTGATGATCACCTTGCCGCGGGACTCGTCGAGCCCGGAAACAAATCCTGCAAAGACACCGCGGTTGTCCGGCTTTTTTGCATTGATGAACGTTCCCCACTTGTCTCCGAAAAGATATCCTTTCGTAAACCCGCGGTTGAACGCAAAGGCGAGGTCTTCCATCGTCTCATTCTCGGGGATGAATTCTCTGCCTTCAGCGATAGTATCCAGTCCATGGCGGTAAGCATCAGTGACGATACCCACATACTCAGGGGTCTTCATCCTGCCTTCGATCTTGATCGCGGCAACACCTGCACTGCAGATCTCTTCGAGATACGGATACAGGCAAAGATCACGCGGCGACAGAAGATAATCGCCTTCTGTGGGAATGGGTTCGCCGTCGGCTAAAAGAGCGTATGGTTTTCTGCACGGCTGAGCGCAGGCCCCCTGGTTCCCGCTTCTTCCGCCGATAACTGAGGAGAAAAGACACTGTCCTGAATATGCGTAGCAGATTGCTCCGTGAACAAAGATCTCCAGCTCGACGCCGACCTCTTTCGCCACTTCGGCGATCAGCTTTACATCCTCGATCGAAAGCTCGCGGGCGAGGACCACACGCGAGATCCCGTGCTCGGCGGCGAACCGGACACCGGCTGCGTTATGGATCGTAATCTGCGTGCTTGCGTGGAGCGGGAGATCAGGTACGACCTCGCGGGCAAGGGAGAGTGTCCCAACGTCCTGGATCAGTAACGCGTCGACGCCGGCATCCGAGAGGAACCGGAGGTACTCGGCGATCACCGGCATATCATCATCGTATGCGAGCGTGTTGACGGTCACATACACCTTGACGCCGTACTGATGAGCGAACACGACCGCACTGGTCAGCTCTTCATTCGAAAAGTTGGTCGCATACTGGCGTGCCCCGAAGAGTTTTCCGCCGAGATATACAGCATCGCATCCGGCAAATACGGCAGCTTTCAAAGCATCGGGCGAACCCGCAGGAGATAAGAGTTCTGGAATAACCATGATAAAAAAAGATTACTGAGGTGCCACGCGGCGGACCACCAGTTTGACATCACCAGTACCGAGAAGAATCGGCTGACCGACAATGACGTTTTCCGTAACACCGGAAAGTTCATCGAATTCATGAGCAACCGCCGCATCGAGCAGGTGGTTGACCGTGACTTCGAAACTTGCACGGGAAAGGACAGATTCCTTCTCACCGGCAATTCCGTGACGACCGATCTGTTTGACTTCTCCGTCCATGCACATGATGTCTGCGACAAGCATGATGTGGCGGAGATCGACCGAGATACCCTGTTCTTTCAGGGTGGAGAATGCTTCGTAGATGATAGCTGAACGGGCAGCTTCAATACCAAGTGTGCTTGCGATCTCGGAGATGTTGTTTGTACGGGTCCTCGTACAGTCCACACCGTCGATCTCAAAGACATCTTTCATATTGGATCCTTCGGTATGGAGGATGTACTCGTCGTTTTCCTTTCGAACGACGACCCTCTTGATATCATCGATACCCTGAACGATGACCTGACGGACATGCTCTGCGAGTTGGAACAGATTCTGATAGGACTCCTCGTTTTTCGGGAGGAACTTTATGATACCATCCGTTTCGTTGATCTCAACTTCAAAGTCACGGTAGTGACGCTTCTCTTTGATCTTCTGCGGAGCACGGGCAAGAACTTCGGATACAGGGATCTTACGCTTCTTGCAGACATCTTTGTTGATCATAACAAGAACGCACATCTCTGCGATGTCGGTCTCGATATCACCGAACTCGTGAAGGGGAGCTGCTTCGATCTTCCATGAGACCTCACGGGCCTTATCACGGTTCTCGCGGCATTCCTTGTCCAGGAAGATGGTCATGGTCGGCGTTGACGGCTCTTTTCTGGCGTCCATGATTTCAATAAGACGCGGCAGACCGAGGGTAACGTTGATTTCAGCCACACCTGCGTAGTGGAAGGTACGCATGGTCATCTGGGTACCCGGTTCACCGATGGAGTGGGCAGCATTGATACCGACCGCTTCACAGGGCTGGACACGGGTACGTTCATACTCAGAATTGATCCTTAAAACGATGCTCTCGAAGTTCTCATCGGATACTTCTTTGCCGGCATCATGTTTTGATGTGAGGATCTTCGTGAGCTCCGTGGTCGTGGAGACTGGCATTTTCTCATCAACAAGTCTGCGGACGCGGGACTTCAGGCGGACAAGATCGATGACCTCAAGCTCCTCTTCGGATTTGCCTTCAAGCCAGGTTTTGACCTGCTGGAAGAGCGTTTTTGGAAGATCCCAACTCTGAATTTCTGCTGCGAGAGGGGATTCGGGTTCCACAATGACCTCTTCGGTCTTCTTTGCTTTCTTTGCCCGCGGTTTCTTTTCTGTAGACTCGTCCGGGATCTCCGGGGCCGAATCGGTCTCAAGGACTTCTTCGACCTTTTCCACCTGGGATTTCTTTGAGGTCTTTACGGGACTATCTTCGATAACATCCTCGAATGTCTCGAAGTCATCCTCGAACTCATCTTTGCTTGGAACCATTTTAGATCTCCTCCTTAAGAACGGATTCAGCAATACCTTTCACATCGACCGGCAGACCGGATGCGGACTTTGCCGGATCGGTACCGTCTTCACCATAGACGAACTGAATGATCTTACCACCGGTACTGCGGACAGTGCCGTCATACGCGACTTTGAGATCCTGCAGTGCATTGACCATACGGCGCTGGAGGTAACCGGACTGGGATGTACGAACTGCAGTATCCACAAGACCTTCACGACCACCGATCGCATGGAAGAAGAACTCGGTCGGGCTGAGACCGGACTTGTATGAGTTACGGACGAAACCATGTGCGCCCGCACCTTTGTCGCTGCGTTTGAAGTGCGGGAGGGTACGATCTTCATATCCACGAACGATACGCTCACCACGCACTGCCTGCTGACCGATACAACCGGCCATCTGTGCGATGTTCAGCATAGAACCGCGAGCTCCGGAAACTGCCATGACCACAGCTGAGTTTTCGAAACCTAAGTGACGGGATGCGATATCACCGGTCAGGTCTCGGGCTTTACCCAGCTCTTTCATGACCTGCATTTCAAGAGTTTCTTCGGGAGTTCTTCCCGGCATTGGTTCTAAGTGTCCCTGTTCAAAGATATTGATACGGTTTGCGACATCACGTTCTGCGATATCGAGCACGTCACGGATCTGTTTGTACTCATCTTTACCGAGGTCGGTATCGTTGATACCATACGAGAATCCGTACAGCATGATCGCACGGATCGAGAGTTTCGTCAAATCGTCGATGTACTCTTTTGCACGCTGGTTACCGTGAAGACGGATGACCCTGTTCAGAATTGCTCCGTCCATTGCTCCGACAGACTTTTTGTCGATAGTTCCTGAAAGGAGTTCTCCGTCAACGATCCTGACAAAGGCATCGTTCGGGCAGAAGGTATCTTTAGTACAGGGATGACAGTTCCGGCAGCAGGTAGCTTTGTAGAACATATTGACATCCTTTGGAAGGATCTCGGAGAATGCCTGTTTGTTGCTCCAGTACGGGATACCGTTTTCGATCTTACCCGGGGTAGGGAGGTGTTCCACATCAGTGTATTTCAGGAGATAGAGGTACTCGGATTTCGTGTACCACTTCAGCTGGTTTGTCAGCAGGAAGATACCGGAGATGTGGTCGTGAAGACCGCCGATGATCGGACCGCCGAAACGCGGTGAGAGAATGTTTTCCTGAACAGCGACGAGAAGTTCCGCTTCTGCACGTGCTTCCTCGGTCTGAGGAACGTGCAGGTTCATTTCATCCCCATCAAAGTCTGCGTTGTACGGGGGACATACTGCCGGGTTAAGGCGGAAGGTCCTGCCGTTCATGACTTTGATGTGGTGGGACATGATGGACATACGGTGCAGAGAAGGCTGACGATTAAAGAGAACGATATCTCCGTCACGCAGCTGTCTGTCGATCTTCCATCCTGGTTCGATCATTTCTGCGACGATATCACAGTTTCCTTCTTCACCGGAGATCAGTCTGATACGGCGGCCGTCGGGTCTGTTGATATAGTTCGCACCGCAGGGATCACGGAGGGTCGGTCGGTTTGGACCGATCCGGATAAGGACACGCATATCCTCAAGGTTCTGTTTGGTCACCCTTACAGGAATAGACATCTCGTTTGCGATCGCAAGCGGGATACCGACTTCACCGATCGAAAGGTTCGGATCCGGTGAGATAACGGTACGGGCAGAGAAGTTGACACGTTTACCGGATAAGGAACCGCGGAAACGGCCGTCCTTACCTTTCAGACGCTGAGAAAGCGTCTTGAGCGGTCTGCCGGACCGGTGTCTTGCCGGCGGGCATCCTGCGACTTCGTTGTCCATGTAGGTAGTAACGTGGTACTGAAGTAACTCCCACAGATCTTCGATAATGAGCTGCGGAGCACCAGCATCCTGGTTTTCCTTAAACCGCTGGTTGATCCTGATGATATCCACGAGCTTGTGGGTCAGATCATCCTCAGATCTCTGACCATTCTCAAGGATAATGGACGGGCGGACGGTTACCGGCGGGACCGGAAGGACGGTAAGTATTGTCCATTCGGGTCTTGCTACATCGGGGTCGATACCGAGAAGACGGAGATCGTCGTCCGGGATCTTTTCGAGGCGCCCACGGATGTCGGCCGAGGTCAGTTTACGTTCTGACTTATGGACCTTGCCGTCTTCACCCATTTCGGTGACGATCTCAACGAATGAGGTCGGCTTCTCGAAGTTGATCTTGAACTGCTGATCACCGCAGTATGGACAGATACGTTCCTTCTTGATATCCTTCTCACCGATGGTCTCGGCTGAGTAAGGATCGTCTTCAAGTGCTGAGAAGGCGGTGATCTCTTCTTTATCAAGAAGAAGCCGGCCGCAGTCACGGCAGGTGACACGGAGAAGTTTTCTGATCAGACGGGTGTATCCTACATGGATGACCGGTTTCGCGAGGTCGATATGACCAAAGTGACCCGGGCAGTCACCCTGTTTCTGACCGCATGTTTTACAACGGAGTCCTGGATCGATAACACCAAGACTCGGGTCCATGAGACCTTTCGGGTAGGGGAATCCATCGTCGTCATACGTGTCGGGCCAGATGACCTTACAGACACTCATGTCGCGAATTGCTTTCGGTGAAAGGAGACCGAACTCGATCCTGCCGATTCTCTTTGGCGAGGTCATACCATATCCTCCAGTCTCAGTCTGGGAGCTATACCCATACTCTTCATCTCATCAAGGAGAAGTTTGAATGCATAACTCATTTCGACTTCGTAGATATCTGTTTCTGCTCCGCATGCAAGGCAGCGGGTCATCTTCTGTTTTGCATCGTACATGGCGATCATTCCGCAGCGTGCACAGACATACTGTTTCACTGCATCGGACTCGTCAAGGAGACGCTCTTTAAGTGCCATTGCGGCACCATGACCGATCATCACATCACGTTCCATTTCACCGAAACGAAGACCTCCTTCACGGGCACGTCCTTCGGTCGGCTGTCGGGTAAGGACCTGGACCGGACCTCTGGACCGTGCGTGCATCTTGGTCGATACCATGTGGTAGAGTTTCTGGTAGTAGATGACACCCATATAGATGTCAGCGTGGAATCTGCGGCCTGTGATACCTTCATACATGACTTCACGGCCGTTGTGGGAGAATCCTGCTTCCGCGAGCTGGTGTCTCAGCACCTGTTCACGGGTAAGTTTGCTGGACTTCACTTCTTTGCCGATCTCTTTGTCATTTAACAGACGGTTCTGCGCAAATTGTGAGTCGAAGATCTTCTCGACCTGGGTTTTTCTGAACGAGGTCGCGTTGACACGGGAACCTTCGAGAGAACCTGCTTTTCCGCCGATCATCTCAAGCATATGACCGATGGTCATACGTGAAGGAACTGCGTGCGGGTTGATGACGAGGTCGGAGGCAATACCGGCAGCGGTGAACGGCATGTTTTCCTGCGGAGTGATCAGACCGCAGACACCTTTCTGACCGTGACGGGATGCGAACTTGTCGCCGATCTCCGGAATACGGAGGTCACGTGTTCTGACTTTGATGAGACGGGAAGAGTTTTCGGACTCAGTAATGATGACCGTGTCAACGATACCTGTCTCGTTACTCCTCATAGTGATGGAGGTGTCACGGCGTTTTTCAACGGCGATGAGTTCTCCGGTCGGCTCCTCAAGGAAACGCGGCGGGGAGGTCTTGCCAATGAGAACATCCTTTTCATTGACCATAGTTTCGGGATTGATGATACCGTCGATATCGAGGTTTGCATAGGAACCAATTCCATGGGAACCCTGGACATCCTCTTCGGGCATCTCGATCCTGTCGACCTGTCCTCCGGGGTACCTGCGTTCCTCTCCTTCATAGGTTCTGAAGAAGTGGGAGCGCCCTACTCCGCGTTCGACTGAGGCTTTGTTGAAGATGAGTGCATCTTCAATATTGTATCCTTCGTAGGAGATGATCGCCACACAGAAGTTCTGACCCTGCGGGCGGTTGTCGGAACCGATAAGCTCGGCAGCCTGTGTGTGGACCATAGGGACCTGGGCGTAGTGGAGCATATGACCGCGGGTATCGGGTCTCAGCTTCATGTTTGCCTGGGCAAATCCTAATGCCTGTTTGATCATACCCGCACCCATCGTAACACGCGGCGATGCGTTGTGCTCCGGGAACGGAACGTGTGCTGCTCCGATACCGAGAATAAGGGACGGATCGATCTCAAGGTGAGTGTGGTCTGTAGTCAGGTCTTCTTCCTGCACAGCGATGAAGAGGTCATCCTCCTCTTCAGCATCAATGAACTCGATCTTGCCCTGGGAAACCAGAGCCATGAAATCTTCTGCACCGGATCTGACGATCTCGATATCTTCGGGGGTGACTGCGGGGACACAGTTTTCCACAACGATCAGGGGACGGCGGGCCCGTCCGCGATCGGTATTGATAACGATCTCGTTACTGTAATCTTTATATGAAATATTGACTTCAGTTGAGAGATGCCCCAATCTGCGCATATTTCTGAAGTTTTTGGTGAATCCTGCGGCATCATCGACTTTACCGATCAAAGCGCCGTCCACGAATACACGTGCCATTTTCTTTTCCATTTTATTCGCTCCTGATTGGCTGGATCTTCATACCCCGGATCACGCGGAGGACTTCTTCCTCGTCGGTTCCTTTGCTGATCTCAACAAGCTGGGCAAAGTTTTTCACTAAACCGCAGTTCGGTCCTTCCGGAGTTTCGGACGGACAGATACGTCCCCACTGGGTTGGGTGCAGATCACGGGCTTCGAAGTGAGGCTGGGATCTGGACAGGGGGGAGATGACTCTTCGCAAGTGGGAGATGACCGACATGTGGTCGACACGGTCCATAAGCTGGGATACACCGGTCCTTCCGCCGACCCAGTTACCTGTTGCAAGCGGGTGGATAAGGCGTTCGGTCAGGACATCTGCACGGACGACGGTCCCGATAGCAAGTTCTCTGTGTCTCATGCTCGCGCGTTCAAGCTGGTACTTGACATCACGGGTAAGTCTGTTCAACGAGATACGGAACAGATCCTCCATCAGGTCACCTGCAAGTTTCAGGCGTTTGTTGGAGTAGTGATCTTTGTCGTCGATCCTCCTTTTATTGAGTGCGAGATCGAAACATGCCTCTGCCATCCTGCCGAGGAACTCTGCCTTGGCGATACGGACGTCTTTCGCATACACTTCGTAGCCCTCTTCTCCGGGTTTCAAGGTACTCGGGATGGAGTAGTTCAAGTGCGGGAGAAGGTAGCTGTCTAAAACGAACTCAGCACGTTTTCTCTGGTAATCCTTTGTCTGGTTCGGTGCAAGTTTCTTACCGACGTACATAACACCGTCTTCGACGGTAGCACACTCGCTTTCTTCGAGGTTTTGCATCATGTAGGTCAAAACATCTTCCGAAAGGGAAACTGCGGATACGATATCTTCATCGGATTCGAGTCCAAGGGCGCGCATCAGATCTGCAAACCGCAGGTGACCGGCAACGCTTGGGAAGGAGACGTCAAGGAGATTCTTTTTATTTTTCTCGACGACGACAAGAGCGCGGTAGCCGCGGAACTGGGAGAACACTTTGGATACGTGGATCTGTTCGTTGTATCTTTCGGTGAACTCGGTCATGATCTTGTTGCTTGCAAGATCTTCGAGGGTCATTAAAACACGCTCGGTCCCGTTAACAATGAAATATCCTCCGGGGTCACTGGGATCTTCACCCTCTCCGGTCCTCTCTTCCTGGGAAAGGCCGCAAAGGTTGCAGACCTGACTGCCGATCATTACAGGAAGCTGACCTATGGTGGTCTCCTGGACCGGGTAGACCTTATCACCCTGGTGAAGGGTCATCTCAAGGATCATCGGAGCAGCATAGGAAAGATTTCGGAGACGGGCTTCTGCCGGGAAGAGTTTGCTCTGCGAGCCGTCTGCTTCTCTAACGATCGGCTTTTCAACACGGATCTTACCAAGTTCAACCCATACGGCTTCCTGGTTCTTTCCTCTGTTAACGATCTCGGTCTCGACGACTCTCTGCTCGTCTACGACTTTCTGGAGGTTAAACTGGACAAAATTGTTATACGAATCCAGCTGGTGGCGGGCAACATGTTCCTGGGAAAAGTACGCGCCTGATAATACACTTCTGTCGATCATGATTTTTACCTCCGAATTATTTTTTGGGCCTTCTTACTACAAGGCGATAGGATGTGGCTTCGCCTGCGGTCTGGCTCTTTCTTACGATCGTAATGACGTTTCCGGGTTTTGCGCCGCAGGCTTTTACAGCCGGGTCATCATGATACATTTTTGGAAGGTGGTCTTCCTGGATGTCGAAGGTTACGAGAAGAGCTTTTACATCTTCGTCGGTCATGATTTGATGGTCCGGGACCATCTCATGCAGTAATACATTGAGTCTTGTCATGTAGCTCCTAATCAGATTCGTGTGAATACGGTGTCTTGCTGCTGATTATGTCAGGTAGCTGGTTCAATTTTTAAAAGTCTGGTTCTTTGGCTTGTGAATGGCCCAATGGGAATACATTCGCGGGTGGTGTGGTAATGGATGATATACACGCATCGAATAAAATGAGATAAGGCATGCTATAAACATATTCCTTATCAAAAAACCCGAAGGCGTGAAGCGGGCTAGGAGGGAGTTGAACCCCCGACCTGCGGATTAAAAGTCCGACGATCTTCCTGGCTGATCTACTGGCCCTTGTGTTTCATCTAGGAAACTGCGGCAATAGAATGACATATAAACATATAAATATGTCGTTTTTATACCTCCATTTCCAATCCCTTACGGAATGAATCTAAGAGTATACTGGAGCAGTAATTTCTTAATTACTTACCCGTGGAGTCCCATCTAAGAGACTGCGCTAATAAACTAATACTTTTCCAGATTTAGAGGTGTCGATTTGATCCAACTGATTCCGATCCTTCTTAGGAATTGTTTTGTTGACTTGGAAATTGAATTGTATTATACTTAACATGGCAGATATGGATATTTTTCCGCGGATCCAGCATTATCTGGTAAAAGGAAGCAGCCTGGTGACGATCGTAATTTACGTCATTATTGCAGCTCTTTTGATAATCACCGCTCTTCTTGGGACGATCGAGACCCTGAAGCTGATAAGTCTGGCTCTGAATAACCCCACTCAGGTAGCGCTCACAAACGTGCTTTAGGGGATCCTCCTGATCATCGTTATCGCGACCCTTATCGATATGATACAGTCCTATGTGCGTGCAGGGCGCGTACTTGTCAGACCAATTCTGATCGCAGGCGTCACGACCATGGTCAGAAGACTGCTGGTGACCGATCTGACGTTTGTCGATATCATCGGAACAACGATCGTTATTCTCGGACTCACCATCGCAATGATCTATCTCGGGCGTGAGGATCGGAACGTTGCGGCGTTTTTATCAAAGAAAGATGGTAAAAAGGACCCGGAGGGGCAGATAGATAAGGAAGTTCCTGAATCCCAGTAATTCTTTTTTTTAACGCGAAATACAGTTGCAAATATAAGTATCCACCCATTTATGCAGACTGCCGTGAAGTTTTATTACCGTTCCGATTCCTTAAGTATGATATTGTGACGATGAATAATTCCAGCAATTTCCTTACTGAAGGACCGGTCGGCAAAGCCCTGTTTATAGTGGCACTGCCGATCATCATCAGCAACCTTCTTCAGAGCGTGCTGGAGGTCGTTGATATGTATTTCATCGGCAAACTGGGGGATACGGCCATTGCCGGAGGTACGATGAGCATCATGATCCTCATGGTCCTCACCACGGTGATATTTGGGATCGTGACGGCCACAGCGGCCTTTGTATCACGGGCATACGGGTCGGAAAAGTATGAACGTATCCAGGTGATCCTGCTGCATTCTCTGTATTTGGCACTCGCATTTTCGGCGATCCTTGTGGTGATAGGATTATTCTTTTCAGAGAATCTGCTTTTGCTGATGGGAGCCGATCCTGAGGTCGCGGCAGAAGGAGCCAGATTCCTTACCCCGATGCTGATGGGTCTGTTCGTGATGGTCATTTTGATCACGCTGACGACGGTTTTTCAGAGCTCGGGAGATTCGAGGACGCCGATGTATGTGATGCTCGGAGTCAATGTCGTGAACATTTTCCTCAATCCCACGCTGATCCAGGGTCTTGGAGATCTCCCGGGATTCGGGATCACCGGCTCGGCCTATGCGTCCCTTATCTCACGGGCAATAGGAGTACTCCTTTTGATCGGTGTGATGTATCTTCTGCCGTCGAGAAAAAACAGCCCGGTCAGATTCCCGAAGAAGTTCACGTTCGAACCAAAGCTCATCAAGGATATCGTGCTGGTCGCGATACCCTCGGCGATCCAGAGCGGTATCCGGAGCATCTCTTTCCTTTCCATGACGACGATCATCGCCGTTTACGGCATGGCCGCGGTCGCGGCATATGGTATCTGTCTGCGTCTGGATATGATGGGTCTGATCATCGTGATGGGTCTTTGTACAGGAGTCGCCGTGATGGTTGGTCAGAATCTCGGTGCCGGAAAAGTTGAACGGGCAGAGAAGACCGTTAAGTATGCAGCCGCGATCAATGCGGTTTTCATGATAGGTGTTGCGGCGCTCTATCTGGTATTTGCGAAGGAGTTCCTGACGTTCTTCGGCGCTACGGGCGAGTCACTTGCCAACGGGACCCTGTGTATGCAGATCGTTCCGCTGTCCTATTTTATCATTGCAATAGCTATGACGCTGGGATTTGCGATGAACGGTGCCGGAATGACACGTCCAGGAATGTATTCGGCCATAGCAGGTCAGCTGATCGTTCAGGTGGGCCTTGCAGCATTCTTTGCGTTAAGCGGCTACCCCCTCCAGTATATCTGGTATGCAGCCGTATGCGGAACGATCGTTATGTTCAGTTTCGATTTGTTCTTCTACCTGCAGGGAGGCTGGAAGACGAAGAAGCTGAGGCTCGACGGAGAAGAAACGCCCAAAGTGAGCTGAAAATAAATGATCGGGAGCTGCAGAATGCAGCACGGCCCGATGAACCTTTTTTTTATCAAAATTCTTAGTTGAATAGGACTTACGCGGTGTTGATGGGAATCCAATTCGGGAAGGGTATGGTTGGGTGTGGAAACAAGAGAAAAACCAACCGCGAATAAACGCGAATAAACGCGAATCGCATTTTTCTTGCGCCGTCGTGCTCTGCTCCGGCTGATCGCCTACGCAGAATCGCACGCCGTCTGGAAAAATGCTGTCGGAAAAACCGGCATGCCGGTTTTTCTTTCAAGTTGGCTCTCTTTTTGTTTCGTATGAAAAATAATATAAGAACAGAAAAACCCGCACGCGGGTTTTTCCCTCAGCATTTTTCAAGAGAGGAGGCGATTCTGCGTGGGCGATCAGCCGGAGCAGAGCTTCCGAACGCAAGAAAAATGCGATTCGCGTTTATTCGCGGTTTTTTTAAATCTCATGCTTCCACACCCAACCATACCCTTCCTGAATTGAATCCACACCAACTCCGCGTAAGTCCTATTTAAAATAAGATCACGTTCGCAGGAACATGCTGCCAAGACGTGATTTAGACAGAACGATCGTCGTAGATCTTCCGTGAGGACAGGTATACGGCGATCTTGTCGCCATGAGCTGGCGTAAGAGACGCTGCATCTGTTCGACCGAAAGCGGCGTATTTCCCTTAACCACCGCACGGCACGCGGCGGTCTTCAGCACCCGGTCAAGGACCTCGTCGGTGCTGCCGACCCCGTCCAAAGCCGCAGCCAGGATAGCGTGAATGACCTCCGGGTCGCCGAACGTCGCCGAGATGACCGGGACCGAGCGGACCATCCAGACGTCTTTCCCGAACGGTTCCAGAACATACCCCGCCGCAGCAAGGACATCCAGCAGATCGGACATAGCGGCGATCTCTTTTTTCGTAAGCGTGATCGGGAGCGGAACGATGAGTTCCTGACCGGACTCCGCTGAAGATGAGCGGGCAATCAATTGATCATACATGATCCGCTCATGTGCCGCATGCTGATCGACAACGATCAGGTCGCCGACTTCGTTCTTTGCGAGGATGTAGGTCTCGCCGATCTGACCGAGGACTTCGGGAACGAACTGATCCGTTTCCGGCAGATCCCCAATCTCGGTCCGCCGAAGCTGTTTCTCCGTCTGCTTCAGGGGAGCGTGTCTGGCTTCCCGTTTTCCGGCATATGCAGGCATCGGCTCCCCGACGATATCCGCCGGCAGGGTCGTGACCGAATCGCGGGCGGGGGCGGGGGCGGGCGAGGGGAGTGAAAACGACGTGAGCCTTGAACAAACCGAAGGTTTGTGACCTGGGGCAGGAGAGGCGGGAGAAAAAACCCGCTCTTCATGCAGGGACTGATAGATAGCGTCCTGAATAGACCGCATCACTTCCCTCTCGCGGGAAAGGCGGACCTCCCGCTTTGTCGGATGCACGTTCACATCAACGTCCCGGGGATCGAGGGTGATATCAAGGAACGCCGACGGATACATGCCCTTTGGAAGAAGGGTGCCGTATCCTTCGCGGATCGCCCACTGCAGCTGCCGGGACGTCACCTGCCTGCCGTTTATCGAGAGATAAAACCGTGTCTGGGTCGTCTTCATCTCGGAACCGGGTCTCGTGATCCAGCCGTCGATTTTCACGGGCCCGAAGATGCCGGCGACCGGGGTCAGCTCTTTTGAAAAGGAGGAGCCGAACACCGCGGCGATCACATCAGGATACGACCCGGTCCCAAAAGTCTGGAACCGTTCTTTTCCGTTATACAGCAGAACGAAGGAGATGTTTCGATTCGAAAGGGCGATCCTCTCGACCGTATCATAGACATGGGACAGTTCAGTTGGCGTGGTCTTCTGGAACTTGCGCCGGGCGGGAGTGTTGTAAAAGAGACCCTCGACAATCAGACTCGTTCCTTCCGGCGCCCCTATAGCGGCGTGCGAAATCAGCGTCCCGCCGTGGATCACGACACGGGTCGCCTCGGGCGAGGAGGAGCCGCGTTCCTTTGTCGTGAACGTCACCTTCGAGATCGCCGCGATGCTTGCGAGAGCCTCGCCGCGGAACCCGAGCGTGGTGATCCCGTCAAGATCTTCGGGTCGGGATATCTTGCTTGTCGCATGCTGGCGAAACGCCAGGAGAGCATCATCGAAGTCCATCCCGACCCCGTCGTCCGTGACGGAGATTCGGGTGATCCCGGTTTTGTCGGCCGAGATGCCGATCCGGACTGAGCGTGCATCCGCGTCAACGGCATTTTCGACGAGCTCCTTCACGACCGACGCGGCACGTTCGACCACTTCGCCCGCAGCGATATGGCTGATCGTTTCCTCGTTCAGGACCTTGACCCGGTTCATTTCTTCTCCAGCATTGCCTTGAGTTCGTTGATGAACATAAGAGCCTCCATCGGGGTCATCATGTTTGGATCAGCTTCACGGATCCGTCCCTCGACGGCGGACGGGACAGGCTCCTCGGCATCCATAAGGAGAATCTGCGTATAGTATTTTTTCCCGCCTGATGACGCATCCTGGGCAAGGGCCTCGCGGAGAAGCTCCGATGCCCGGACCAGGACCTTTTTCGGGACGCCCGCAATCTTTGCGACATGGATACCGTAACTCCGGTCGGTCGCTCCCGGAATGAGTTTTCGAAGGAACGTGATGTCGTGCTGATCCTCTTTCACGGCGAAGTGATAGTTCCGAACACGCCTCAGCTCGGACTCCATCCCGATCAGCTGATGGAAGTGGGTCGCAAAGAGCGTGCGGGGACCTGACGCCCCTTTCCCGTGCAGATATTCGAGGACCGACCGGGCGATCGCATACCCGTCAACGGTGCTCGTCCCTCTGCCGATCTCGTCTAAGAGGATGAGGCTTTTGTCGGTCGCGTTGTTGAGGATGTTTGCGAGTTCCAGCATCTCGACCATGAACGTACTCTGCCCGCCGGCAAGATCGTCGGATGCCCCGACCCGGGTAAAGACCCGGTCGACGATCCCGATCCGTGCATATCTCGCCGGAACGAAACAGCCGGTCTGCGCCATGATGCAGATCAGGGCAACACTGCGCATATAGGTGGATTTACCTGCCATGTTTGCGCCGGTGAGGATGAGGATCTGCTGTTCGATCGAACTCATATCGGTGTCGTTTGGCACATAGCCCCCCGGAACGGTGTTCTCGACGATCGGGTGACGGCCGGCCCGGATGAGAAGATCGGTCCCGACCACGAGTTCGGGTCGGACGTAGGCGCCGGTGAGCGAAAGGTCGGCGAACGCGGCGATCATGTCGATCGTGCCGATGGAGCGGGACGCCTGCTGAAGTGCGGGAACGAATTCGGCGAGATGCGTAAGAAGGGATTCGAAGAGCGAGATCTCGAGAGCGAGAACACGGTCGTCCGCCTGTGCTATCAGTGCTTCGCGTTCGCGGAGTGCGGGGATCGTGAACCGCTCGCCGTTCGCGGTGGTCTGTTTTCGTTCATAGGTGTCGGGGACGAGATGGAGGTTCGCTTTCGTGATCTCGATGTAGTAGCCGAAGACGTTGTTGTAGGCGATCTTGAGCGAACGGATCCCGGTGCGTTCCCGTTCGGTCTGCTGAAGTTCGGCGATCCAGTCACGGCCGTTCGTGACGACGTTTCTGATCTCGTCAAGGTCCTGGTCGTACCCTTCCCTCATGACATTGCCGTTTTTGTAGACGAGAGGCGGCTCGTCCACGATCGCAGAAAGGACCAGTTCGGCGACGCCGATGAAGGAGGGGATATGCTCAAGCTCTTCTTTGAGGAGACCGTCTGCACCGCAGAGTTTGGCAGTGAGTCCGGGGATGGCGGCCAAGCTTCCCGCAAGGGCGAGAAGGTCGCGGGGAGAGGCATTTCCGTAGGCGATCCTGCCGGCGATCCGCTCGATGTCGGTGAATCTGGCAAGGATGCTTCGGACCCCGGAGAGGAGGACGGGTCTTTGCGTGAAGAACTCGACCGCGTCGAGACGGTGATCGATCTTTTCCGGCGAGGTCAAAGGTCGGGTGAGGGTGCTTCTTAGAACACGGCTCCCCATCGGGGTTTTGGTCCGGTTGAGAAAGCCGAAGAGGGTCGTGTCATTTCGGTCGCCGCGAAGAGGGTTGAGGATCTCGAGATTCCGCAGCGTGATCGCGTCCAGGATCATCGCGTCGTTTGAGTATTTCCGGGAGAATCCGTGGATGTGGGGCAGATCGGTCTTCTGCGTTTCCTTTGCATAGCGGAGAGCTGCCCCCGCGGCGTTCGTGCACTCGGCCGAGCTGATGTCGAATCCGTCGAGGGACGAGACCCCGAACGAGGCGGTGAGTTCAGCGACGCCGTCGGTGAAGATGCCTGAGCGTCCCGGGGTGAGGACCCGGCAGGTGGAGGCGAGGAAGGAGATGAGGTCCGCGGGGATCCCCTGCGGGACGAGGATCTCGAGCGGGTTGTACTGTTCTATTTCGGTGGCGAGTGTAGAGAATCCGGACTCGAAGGGGATCTCGCGAACGAAAAACTCACCCGTGGTTATATCGAGGAATGAAAGCCCGATAACGGTTTTTTTCGCGTCGGGACAGAGCGCCGTGAGATAGTGGGCGGTCGAGCCGGGGATGACGTCGGCGTCGATCGCAGTTCCCGGGGTGACGACCCGAACGACGTCCCGTTTTACGACGCCTTTTGCAAATTTCGGATCCTCGACCTGTTCGCAGATGGCGACCTTGTATCCTTTCCGGATCATCCGCGGAAGGTAGAGGTCGAGTGCATGATAGGGGATGCCGGCAAGGGGGATCGGGATCCCGTTGGGGTCTTTGGATCGTGAGGTCTGGACGATGTCGAGTTCGCGGGCACAGATCTCGGCGTCTTCGAAGAATGTCTCGTAAAAATCACCCATCCGCATGAAAAGGATACAGTCAGGATATTTTTCCTTGAATGTTTTGACCTGTTCCATGGCAGGAGTGAGTGTTTTCGGAGAGACCATATTGGGAATATGTTGTTCTTGAAAGGGTATGAGAGTTTGGAATTGCGGGCCGAGCCAACGGCTCGGCCTCAGCGGAGCAAAACACCACAGTGTTTTGCGACTGCGGGTCAACCAAAGGTTGACCTCAACTGAGCAAGTCTCTGCAGGAGACTTGCGATGGCGGGAAGCCCGAAGGGCTGACCAAGTCGGCGGGATCGCAGGGACCTCAGCGCCCCCGGCTCCCGGTCGAAGCGATGCTAATACCCCCAAATAATACACATAATCACGATTTGAAGTACGGAAACTATACATTAATTATCATATAAATGCCAAATAACGTTTAACGAAACGCCGAACGTCAGTACATGACGCAAAAACGTTTCTGCAAAGAAAATGAAGATGGATGCAGTGGAAAATACAATGGATGTACTCGAAGCGATCAAAGCACGTCATTCGGTACGCAGCTTTACCGATCAGCGAATCGAAGGTGAAATAAAATCTTCCCTGTCAAGAAACGGTAGATGAATGCAATCGGGAAAGCGGACTGAATATCCAGTTGTGTCTCGATGAGCCCAAGGCATTCAGCGGGATGCGGGCACACTACGGCAAGTTTGAAAACTGTAAAAACTACATCGCCCTCGTAGGCAAGGCCGGGACCGATGAAAAGTGCGGATATTACGGTGAAAAACTCGTATTAAAAGCACAGCAACTCGGACTCAACACCTGCTGGGTCGGGATGACGTATAATAAATCGAAAGCACCCTGCATCCTGAACAAAGGCGAAAAGATCCATCTCGTCATAGTTCTCGGCTATGGGAATACATCGGGTAAACCGCATAGATCAAAGGACATGATGCAGCTCTGCAAAGTTGAAGGCGAGATGGCGGACTGGTTCAAAAACGGCATGGAGGCAGCAATGCTTGCTCCAACTGCGATGAATCAGCAGAAATTCATCCTGACGCAAAACGGAAAAACCGTTTCAGCAAAACCGCTTGCCGCATTCTTTTCCAAATTCGATATCGGGATCGTCAAATATCATTTTGAGATCGGGGCAGGGAAAGAGAATTTCAGTTGGAAAGGAGTATAGAGAGAACTATTGAAAAAAAGATTGGGAATCTACATTATTTTTTGGGGGGGGTATTACAGCAAAGACACCAGATCACGGAGCACGGCCTCGGGATCTTTTGCCTTCACCACACTGGACGCAAGCAGAACACCGTCTGCTCCAAGATCGATGGCCGTCTTCACGCACTCGCCCGACTGGATCCCGGCTCCGCAAAGGACCTTCACATCCGGGCTGACCCGTTTCACCGCGGCAACGGAATTCTTGATGATATCCGGATTCGCCTTCGTGACCGAGATCCCTGATCCGATCAGCTCCGGCGGCTCGATCGCCACATAGGTCGGCGAAAATACTGCCGCCGCTGCAGAAACTGCCACATTATTCGTGCAGACCACCGACTCAAGATGGTTGAACTTCGCCGCCTCCACGCATGCCTCGATCTCCGCGATCGTGAGTCTCCTTTCCGAGTGATTGATCAGAGAACCGACACAGCCTGCCGCCCTGATAGTGAACGCAGGGATCCTGCCGGTGAATGCTCCTTCCACCGCATCGATATGCTGGGCATACACCGGGATCTCATAATGTTTGCAAAACGGGTGAAGCTCCACAAACTGCGGAGCTACGCCTATCGTCACCCCTGACTCCTGCATAACAAGTTCTGCGGCCGAACCTATCTGTCCTGCCGCATTACCTGCCCCTTCACGGTATGATTTGAAGTTTACAAGAATAAGCGGGGACGACATTATTTCCTCTTCACCTGAAGAACATCGCCGAGAGTGGTCGATGCGACGCCACCGGTCTGAGGCTTGTCGTCATTCTCCTGCGAATCAAGAAGAACGATCTCAAGTTCCTTCTCAAGCTTCTTGCGTTCGTCCTCTGTCGGTGCACGGTCGCCGCGCTCGAACTTCTTGATATCGCCCTCCTGCATCTTCAATACGAATGCAAGATCCTTCTGGGTAAAGCCCTTTGCCAGCCGTGCGGCTGCGATCCTCTGGGAGTAATCCTCAACGATATCACCCTCGATGTAATCGAACATATCCCGCTTGCGGTTCACCTGCTGAACTCCGCGAGACTGAGCAGGGGCCTTCGTCGTAATAACCGGGCGGCCGAACGACAGGACAGGACCTGGGGGTGCCTGGACTTCGGTCCCGAGTTTGGCACACTTATCACAAACTCTCATCGGTTTTGCTCCCTCGATCTGCACCAATTTGCCTTTCTTTGGAAGTGCTACCCCGCATAACTCACAATATTCTGTCTGCATGATATACTCGCTCATCTATATTTCCTCTCGCATACATTAACCCTTTTCCTATCCGGCAATAAGAGGGTCCGGTGAATGGACCCGCACCAAAAAGATGATTTTCAGCATTTTCCCGAAATCTGCATATAGATTATTCCGAAAGATACTTTACTGAATTCATCAGATATACCAATCATAGGGCATTCTCATGACTGAAACAGGGCAGGATGATAATCAGGATGTGGTCAAACCGACCATGTCCGTAGAACCGGTTATTTCGTCAGAGGAACTTGCACAGCTCAGAAAAACCAATATGGCCCTCGAAGGCCGCAATTATGAGCTGCGGGAAACGGTCAGACAGCTCAGACTGCAGTCCGCAGCAACGGAATCTGAACGGGATCAATTCAAACGCGAAGCAAAAAAAATCAAAGGGGAACTGGAACAATACCGCACGCCTCCGCTCGTGATTGGAACGATCGAATCGCTCGCAACGGAAGACCGGGTCATCGTGAGAAGCACGACCGGACCGCAGTTCCTGTCAAAGGTGGGCGAGACCGTTGACCGGGCAGATCTTGTCGCAGGACGGCAGTGTGCTCTGCATCCCCAGTCGTTCGTCCTTGTCGAGGTCCTGCCCAATAAATACGATACGCTCATCGCCAGCATGGAAGTCGAAACAGCGCCGAACGTCAGCTACGCGGATATCGGCGGACTGGAACACCAGAAGACCATCTTACGGGAAGCTGTAGAACTCCCGCTCCTCAATCCTGAGTTGTTCGAGAGAGTGGGTATCGAACCGCCGAAAGGCGTTCTCCTCGTCGGCCCGCCCGGGACCGGAAAGACCCTGCTTGCAAAAGCAGTTTCCCATGAAACGAACGCCGTATTCATCCGGGTGGTCGGATCCGAACTTGTCCAGAAATATATCGGCGAAGGCGCACGGCTCGTGAGGGAACTCTTTGCCCTTGCACGGGAAAAGGCGCAGGCGATCATTTTCATCGACGAGATCGATGCGATAGGCGGGTCCCGAAGTACCGATGCCTACTCTGCCGGAGATCACGAGGTGAACCGGACCCTGATGCAGCTTTTGTCCGAGCTGGACGGATTCAATGCCCGCGGCAATGTGAAGATCATCGCGGCCACGAACAGGATGGATATCCTGGATCAGGCCCTGCTCCGACCGGGACGATTCGACCGGATCATCGAGTTCCCGCTCCCGGACGAGGATGGACGGCGGACGATCCTTGCGATCCACACGCGAAAGATGCATCTCGACAAGAGCGTGTCGCTCGAAAAGATCGCCGGAAACACGCCGAATATGAACGGCTCGGAGCTTATGGCGATCTGCGTCGAGGCCGGGATGAATGCCCTCAGGAATAAAAAGACCAAGATCTCGGACGGCGACTTCACGAAAGCGATCGAGGCAGTCAAACTGGGACGAACCCAGAAGCTCACATCTCTCCCTGACGGGATGTATTCATAATTTTTTTTGTAATTTTTGAAACACAGCTGTTTGATCTAAAAATCCCGATATGAATTTTTCCAGTCAGTGATTTTTCGATGCTGACCTTTTTGGTTGTACTTCGGTTTCGTGACGGTATGGTTTGGGGTGTACCATTCTCGCAAGGCATTTGCCTTGCTCAGCTAAGATCGTCGACTGTGTCTCCGACCCGCCCATCACACGAAATTCACGAAAAAATTACGAAAACACGAAAAGTAAAAATCCGGGAGGCGAGATACATGTGACACCCTCCCCAGTCCCCCACACGAAACTTTCGAAATTCAACGAAATTCACGAAAAGGGGGACAGGGGCAGATGTAAACGGCAACTAACTTTCTTTGTGTTATTACACATTTATTTTCTGGTCCATACGAATAAATATCAATCGTGCAAGCAGGTCAAAAGATATACCACTGGTCTGCCCTTCACCCCGGCCCCCCTTTTCGTGAATTTCGTTGAATTTCGAAAGTTTCGTGTGGGGGACAGGGGAGGGAATGATATTCATATCCCCTTCTCTCATCTTTTTCTTTTTCGTGTTTTTGTGTGTTTTTCGTGCATTTCGTGTGATGCGCGGGTCGGAGACACAGTCGACGACCTTAGCTGAGGCGGAGTGAGCCGTTAGGCTCACCCTCAGCCAAGCAAGTTGATAGACTTGTGAGCAAGGCAAATGCCTTGCGAGAGTAATACCACTCAAAGAATCCATTACAAGAAACCGGGAATAAGAGACAAGGATCATTCGCATCCATCCGCAAATATTTTTCATATTTTTTCACCACAGGACGTTACTTTTGAAGGGGTCGGCACTATCACGACAGACTTATTACATCGCCAAAGCAACACAAATTAATGATTCATATAATTCGAAAACCGACCGATACGCCGACCGACAACTCCACCGGCATGGTCCAGGCCGAGCTCCGGGAACGCGGCGTCCGGTTCATCAACCTTGACCTTGCATCCGTCGATCCGTTCGATCTTCCTGTTACCGGAGAAACTATCTGGGCCTGCGGTATCAAACAGGACGGGATCCAGTTCGAACTCCTCAAAGCCCTTGAACTGGAAAATCATGTGATCAACTCCCCGGAAGCCATCGCAGTCTGCGCAAGTAAAGTTACGACGACCGCAAAAATACTCAGAGCCGGAGCACCAAGTCCCGCCACATGCTTCACGAACAGCAAAGAAAAGGTCCAGAAATTTCTCGACGCACACGGAGGAAAAGCAGTCTACAAACCGGTCTACGGCTTCGACGGAAACGGGATCTATATGTTCAACTCTGTTGACGAGATCAAAGAAGAACCGCCGTACTATGTGCAGGAATATGTGAAAAACGACCGTGACTTCCGGATCTTCGTCATCGACAATGAAGCGGTCGGAGCGATAAAACGGGAATCCGCACATCTTACCCACAATATCCACCAGGGAGGATGCGGCCAGGCAGTCGATATCCCAAAAGACATGGCCGAGGCAGCAGAAGAAGCGGCACGTGCGGTCGGGATCGACTACTGCGGGGTCGACCTCCTCCCGCTCGAAGACGGCGGGTATACCGTCCTCGAAGTGAACGGCACCCCGAACTGGCACTGCATGACCGCCCCCATCCCGAAACTTCTCGCTGACTATCTGATACGTCAGGACAGAGAAGGCAGGAAATGATTATATAATACCTGACTCTATTTCTGTTATGAATAAAACTCTTTTTATATCCCTGATCATGGGGATCATTTTCCTGTGCCTCATTTCAGCAGGCTGTATCACTACATCAGTCATTACCGGGACCGAGAACCCCGGACAGCTGGATCCGATCTTCGGGACCTGGACCGCGCATGTACTCAACTCACAAGGATATAATGAGTATTACACAATGGTCTTCAACGAGGACGGGACCGGAGAAGTCACCGTGGACAGTATGGGAATGGAGCTCACATCTGATTTCACCTGGACCAAATCAAGCAGTCTCAATTATAAGATGTTTTTTGCGATCGCCGCTTCAGGATTTTCCCAGCAGAACACGCTTGTTATGAACAGTAATGAGAAAACCTGTTCCGTGATCGGAATCGAATTTACAAGAAGCTAAAATAGTTGAGGGGGGATCCCCGCCTTTTTTTTACTGAACCTTTTCGGATTCCATTTCCTTGAGCGTGCGGTCGGCAAGCTCTTTCATGCGGGTCGGGATACCGCGCGAAGAGATGGTCTCGATCTCTTTCATGGCAGATGCGATCTCGGAACCGAGAATGAATATTGCATATTTGTGCTCGAGTTTACTCCGGTTGACCATATCCGGGGTGATTTTCAGTGCATTGTATTGGGGGAACTTCAGATCCGGATTTAATGACTCATAGTAGATCTTTATGTCAAAAAATATTTGGTGAAGCTCAAGTAATTCTTCCTTGTGCATGATGCCAAATAGATACGGGGGGAGATGTCTTAATTATTTGTGTGCCTTCGGATACGGCAGGCAAAAAGTTCTATCTAATCTTCCACCCAAATATACGCATATATCGTCGGGAGTTGGGAAGAGTTGAAATCCATCTATGTATTAGGTCACCGGCACCCGGATACGGACAGTATCTGCAGTGCCATCGGCTATGCCGCATTTCTCAATAGAGACGGTGCGGACACCTATATCGCTGCACGATGCGGCGACCTGAACACCGAGTCGAAGTATGCTCTCGCAAAATTCGATGTCGAAGGACCTGCCCTTGTTCTGAGTGTCGAGCCGTCGGTCGCCGATATCCCGTTCACTCACCCGGAAAGTGCAATTGCGGAAACACCTACGATCGACGTGATCGAACTGATGGATACGAACGATCTGCGGAATCTGCCGATCACGGATGCGAAAGGAAATCTTATCGGGCTCGTGAGTGAACACGGTCTTGCCCGGGCGTATGTTTCGAATACGAAGATGGAGACGCTCGCCGTTTCCCCAGTGAGTGTGGATACGCTCGCACGGATCCTGCACGGAACGGTGCGGGTGAAGAATCATACGGTCCTTGAAGGGGCCGTGTATATTTCGATCGACGCCCTCCACGTGATCCTCTCCCGCATCACGAAAAAGGATATCGCCATCGTCGGAGACGACGAACCGACCCAGCTCGCACTGACCTCGGCAGGGATCGCGGCACTTATAATAGCTGATTCAGCCCCGGTCGGCGAGCGGCTTCTTGCCTCGGCCGCAGAGAAAGGCGTCACGGTCATCTCGACCGAAGTCGACGCGTTCGGGGTCGCGAAGATGATCCACCTCACCCTGCCCGCCGAGTCGATCATGACAAAGGACGTGCCAACGGTCCGCGTAGCCGACACGATGGAATATGTCAAACAGATCGTCTCGAACTCGAAGTACCGGACGGCCTGTGTGGTGGACGAGAACGGAAAACTGCTCGGCACGATCTCCCGGAACTCGCTGATGGAGGATGTGGCAAAGTCGGTGATCCTGGTCGATCACAACGAGTACAGTCAGGCGGTCGAGGGTATCGAAACCGCAGACATCATCGAGATCATCGATCACCACCGGCTTGGAGCGATGGCGACCCTGCGCCCGATCCGTTTCGATATGGAACCGGTCGGCTCGACCTCGACGATCGTAACGAGACGGTTCATGGAAGCGGGTATCAAAACCAAAAAGGATATGGCAGGGATCCTTCTTTCCGGTATCCTTTCCGATACGCTCGGTCTGAAGATGTCGACGACGACAAAACAGGACGAGGACGCCGTCCGGTTCCTTTCGGAGATCGCAGAAGTCGATCCGATCGCCTACGCAAACGAACTGATCGCGGAAGGGATGTCCCTTTCCGGGGTCTCGCAGGACGAACTGCTCGAACGCGACACGAAGGAGTATAATCTGTCGGGAAAACGGGTGATCATCTGTCAGATCCTCGTGCCGTCGTATGCGTATGCAAAAAACCATACCGAGGCGATCTATGCGGCACTGGAGGGAAAACTCCGTCAGCCGCATGCCCCGGACATTTATCTTGCATTATATACCAGTGTCTCGGAGATGGGATCGGATATGTTTGCGGCAGCGGATGACGTGACGATGCTTGCGATGAACTGGGAGAGAAAACCCATGCATCTTCCGGGAGTCGTTTCACGAAAGAAGGATTTCGTGCCCAACATCGGAAGAAGGCTGGACACGATCTTTTAATTCTTTTTTATAAGACATCTTTTTATACCGCATACATCCAAATAGGATAAAACTATGTCACGCATTTTGGCAGTAATACTCGTAATTTTTGCGGTGCTGATGGTATTTTCCAGCGGCTGTGTAAATCAGACAGGATCGTCCAATACAACTGAACGTACCGTGGTCCCGGCCGATCTCAGATTTTACCATTACAACGGATTTGGCGAATGGACCTACGGTGCGGGCGTTCCGATGACCATGAGAGATGACATCACCGGGGGAGTGACTCCGTCAAGCGAGGGCACAACGCTTCTTTCGTTTGCTGCGATCTCGGATATCCACATCACCGATGAGGAGTCCCCGCTTCAGGTGATCGCTCTTGGCTATCTCAGCCCCTTCCCTTCGGCATATTCACCGGTCTCGACGTATTCGACCCAGGTGCTGAATGCGGCAGTGAAGACGATCAACAACATAAACAAAGAGAATAAGCTGGATCTTGTTCTGTCCCTTGGCGATGCGGCGAACAATGTTCAGTATAATGAAATGCGCTGGTTCATTGACATTCTTGACGGAAAAACGATCGATCCGACCTCGGGAGGAAATGCCGGGAAGGTAAATATCGATTATCAGAAGACGTTTACGGCAGAAGGTCTGGATATACCCTGGTATCAGACGATCGGGAATCACGATCAGTTCGTTACGGGCGTGTTAGTGGTGGATGAAAACATAAGCAGGACCCTTCGCGGCGATACGGTCGTGAATATGCGGCTTGATGTGCTCGCGACCGGAGACCCGTCGCTTACCGGGTATTATATGGGAGTGTATAATGGATCGGATCCGAACGGCGCCATCATTGGGATGGGCAATGCTTCTGGATTTGCGTCAGCTCCGAAAGTGATCGCAGATCCAAACCGTCATGCGATCGCGGAGAATGGAAGCAGGATCGGGTTCATACAGGAGTTTTTGAACTCGAGTTCGGAGCCGTTCGGTCACGGATATACGGAAGAGATGATCGCGGACGACTTTGCATGCTATTCATTCGACCCGGTCGAGGGGGTTCGGATCATCATGCTGGATGATACGACCGTGAACGGTTCAACGATCGGCGATGTCTGGGCACACGGTCGCGGTTCACTTGATGAAGAGCGGTTCGCCTGGCTGAAGGCCGAGCTGCAGAAAGGACAGGAAGAGGATGTTCTGATGATCATCGGGGCACACATCCCGATCGTGACGACGGAAGAGGGTTCACCCTCAGGCTGGAGTCTGAAGTCCGAGGTTTCCGAGACGGAACTGGTCACGGAGCTGCAGAAGTATTCGAATCTGCTGATGTGGGTCGCAGGACATAACCACAGAAATACGATCGCGGCAGTTCCGTCGCCTGATCCGACGCACCCTGATTACGGATTCTGGGTTGTGGAGACGTCATCACTGAGGGATTTCCCGCAGGAGTTTAGAACGTTTGAGATCACGCGGTATTCGGATGCACTTGTCGGGATCAAGACGGTGTGCGTGGATGTTGATGTGGAAGGAAACCCGCTTGCGGAGAAATCCCGGTCGTTTTCGATCGCGGCGGCACAGATGGTAGGAAATACTCATGTCGCTATCGAGAATGCGGAACTGCTCGTCCTGGTGAAGTAAGGGGGCGGATCGACGGCGCATCCGGCGATCTTAGCGGTGGCGGGTTGGACGCTGAAAGCGGACGACCTCAGCGGAGCAAGTCGCTAGACTTGCGACCAAATCTTTGATTTGCGATACGGCTGAACCAACTCATACTTTTTTTTGAAATTCTATTTCTGATGATCTGAACAAGTTTTTGAAGGATTCATAATAAATCCATAAAAAATGATCACCGAAGACCTAAAAATGAATCGAAAAATAATAGGGTGTATTGTTATTCTCTTCTGATAAGAAGGGCCATTCCCACAAGTCCTGCAATAATACCGATGAACGGCACGGGTGAAGACGGTGTTTCTGTCGGAGTGGTCGTTGGAACGACCACCGTTGGTTCGACCTGTGTTGGACTGGTGGTCGGGGTCGATGTTGGCGTTGCATCTACTTCTAACGGGAACAAAGACTCGTCGACATTGTAAGCGACCATGAACGGTGATAAGTGCGTTCTTATGACCGTTATTGTATGGTCTTCTTCATCGTAGGATCCGCCAACCGGGTGCCACTCTCCATCGTAGTTATGGAGGATAGTGAGTTTATCCGAACTCACTCCCAGTTCATCAAGTTGTGAGGGGTCCACATTGAACACGAGTGTTACCGGCGTTCCGGGTTGGGCCGTGCTGTACACATCATACAGATTCAGGTATGAGACATTCGGGGGTAAAGATATCCCGCCGCCAATATAATTTGAGAATATTGTTATTATTGCAGATGTTCCTGGAGGATACTGGAGAGTCAGTCCGCCGTCGCTCGTAGTGAATGCCCCTTCGCGTGAAAGGGCGCCGGAATTTGCGTTATTACCGGCGTTCCCGCCTCCGCTGCTGGTTGGTGGTGGTGTTGGATTGACCGTCCAGTTTGCATAGAGGTCAGTGTTTTCACTTATCCTTGTAATGTCAAATTCCAACGGATCGCCCGATGCACTGGAAATGTTCCAGCCATTGAACGTATTACCCGTCTTTGTTGGATTTGCCGGTTGTGCAAGTAAAGCCCGGGTGACATTGTATTGTCTGATGTATAGGGTCGCATCATCTATGCTGAAATTGACAGTGCAATTCGTTCCAAGTAAAATCTCATTACCGGACTGTCCGAGAGCCAGTAGGGAATGTTCGCTTGTCCACGTTGTGTTCAGCGCAAAATTGTCGGTCCAGGTTCCAGGTGAAACCCCGGCATTATAGCTGATAACGGTGCCGTTTTCAAATCCCGGCGTAATATTAAGTGCCCCGGCAGTTGAGGTAAGAGCGCCTGTTACGGTGATAAACTGGCTGGATCTCAGATACACACACCCGCATTGGTCTGCAGTGTTGTTGGATATGTTCCCCCCGGTCATCGTGAACGTGCCGCTGCTGCCCACATACACCCCGCTGCCCCCTAAAAGGAAGATGTATTACTGTTCTGTAACACGGCCCCGTCCCTCATGGTGAATGTTCCTCCATGTACATAAATGAGGGAAGCGCCATCATCAGAATATGTATCCTTGTTCCCGTCAATGGTGAGATTATGCCCGGTTTCACCTTTCAGAATAAATGTTCCTGAACTCACATTGAACAGATATTCATCGCTAAAATCACGATAGATCGTGAAATCATTGCTCTCATTAGCAGTAAGAGTTATGGGACTCGAGGCCGTGATGTTGATCGTATAATTGAGTTGAACATCTTGCAGAAGAACAACGTTCCCCCCATTTACATATGCCGCTCCAACACCGGAGTCTGTTGTACCATTAAGTGCATCCGAGAGATTCTGTGCAGAGATAATATCGTCATACGCAGACACAGAACCACAAAAAACGTGACCAATATCCGATACCTGAATACAGCTGGCATGATCCGGTTAGTCCGCCTGCCGGTTTGTAATGATTTTTTGACCCCCATATTTTTACCACCTATAACTTAGATGATATTCATAACAATAATATATATAAACACCACATTTGTTTGCTATGCGAATGATTATTCAGCATTTTTTTTCAAAAAATCAGGGTCCTGGCGGAAACATCCGTCTGAAAAAGGCAGGAGAGCTTTCTCTCCCAAGATCCTGCCTGCTCGCAAGTTTCCTTCGGTTTGGTCGCAAGATCCTGCCTGCTCGCAAGTTTCCTTCGGTTTGGTCGCAAGGCAAAGCCTTGATCGCAAACCTTCGGTTTGCTCTGCTGAAGTCGTCCGCTTCACGTCCGACTCGCCTCAGCTAAGGGCGAGCCTAACAGCTCACCCCGCCTCCAACACGCTCACTCGCAAAGCTTCACTTTGCTCAGCTAAGGGCGAGCCTAACGGCTCACCCCGCTCATCACACGAAATGCACGAAAAGGAGAACAGGAGCGGATGAGGGCAGATTTACAGATATTATCCTGACAATGGGGGGCAGAGGCGTTTTATCGGGGAAGAATGAGACTGTAAATGAGACTATAAATGGGACTATAAATGGAAATCAGTAATTGGCAAGCGGCACCCAGTATCCGTTCTTTTTGGGACCCACACGCTCGATTATCCCATTGTCCGAGATATTTTTGATGAGTCGGGTAACCGTGCTTCGCGGATATCCGGTTATTTCCACGATCTCGGCAATGGTTATCCTGCTGTTTCCTTTGATGAGGTTGAGAATGGTTTGTTCTTTTTCACTTAACCGGACGCTCGGCTTGCTGAGATCCATTTCATACATGTTCAGCGCATTGCTGATGACGGAGAGCATGAACTCGACAAAATATGTTGAGTTGCCTTTTTTCCCGGATTCGCCCAGAGCATCGTAATACTGCTGACGTGATTCGTGAATGAGGGATTCGATCGGGATCCAGGCAAAGAGCGGTTCCCATTTGGAAAGAATGAGCGTTTGCCACAATCTTCCCATGCGGCCGTTTCCATCGATGAACGGGTGAATGAACTCCAGCTCGAAGTGGAAGACGCAGCTTTTTATGAGGGGGTGAACATCTGAGGATCCTGCCCAGGCAAAGACGCTGCTGATGAGTTGTGGGACGAGCGAGGCGGGAGGAGCCATGTGGACAACAGTATCCCGGAGAATACGCCGACACCTGTTGTCCGAAACCTGCCGGCATCATTGATGAGATCTGTCGTCATGAGTTGGTGAGCGTGCAGAAAGTCGTCTACGGAGTAGGGATCCAGGGAAGGAAGGAGTTCATATGCCTGAAAAGCGTTTTTGACTTCCCGGATCTCACTTGGGGGTCCCAGAACATGTTTTCCCTGGATGATGTCGGTTACCTGTTCAAGAGTGAGGGTATTGTTTTCGATGGCAAGGGAGGAATGGATGGAGAGGATCCGGTTGGCGTGGTGGAGACGGGGATTCCTGTTCATATTGATCCCGACGGTGAGTGTCCCGATACGCCGGCTGATTTCTCCGACCCGTTCGATCATGGTGTTGGTGATGGTGAACGAGGGGTCGGTAGTTGCTGCCATTATCTATTGAATATTGATTTTTGGGGATAAGGAACTTTTGACGGGAAGGAGGGGGTTGTTGAGAGGAGAAGTCCAGATGCATGAGCATTCGCACGGGGCGGATATGCATCACGTGCATGTGCATGAGGAGAAGAAGTGAGGGGAGACCTCATGTTTTTTATCCTGGAAGTAAACAGATATTCATCAGAATAATTTATACCATTGAATTGGCTCTTTAACGAATCTCTTCTCTATTTTTTAGATATCATTGTTGCCCCCTTCTGAAACTATATACAGGATAATAGCAAAGGTATGTTTTGATAGACAGGAGTTATAGACATTATGGCAAAAGCAGTTTCAGGTAAAACACATTCTCAGGGTCAACTTAATAATTATTCAAACCAGAAAAATTCCAACAGCAGTGCCAACAGAGCAAATCAGAACAATCACGCAAACCAATCCAATCCTAATCAAAAAGGGAAAAATTAATCCCTTTCGTGTACCTTTTTGAGAAAGATACGAACCCCGTCATGCATCATGTACATGAGGAAGTAAGGGATCCAAGCTATTTTCCATTCGCCTGTAACTCTTTTATTTTCAGGATGAGCTGTTGTTTAAGATCGTTATCATCGTCCCATAAGATGGTGTATCGCTGAGCAATATCAAAATGAAGAGGGGATTGCTTTTCATCTTTTTCCGAATTAAACCAGGATCTGTTGCATGTCTGGATAACAGGAATCTCAAGCCCGTCTGCATAGCAGGTTTCGTAATATACGCCGTGATTTCTGTACGTCAGGTCTGAGATGACAAAACGTGCATCCTGGATTCCCTCTCTAATCGTCTGCGGGATCCAACCGTCACCGGCTTTTTCATTGACCGTGAATGCTTCCAGCCCGCCGCATTCGAGGCAAGCAGGTTTGATTGCATTTTTTAGTGCCGACTCGATATCAGGACTGTCAAATTTCATTGCAACAAAGACGTTTTTATTGGTGATGTTGAGTTTCCGAATGTTTCTCTCAAGGTGTTTTCTGAGTTTTGGATCTATGCGGACAACTGAGAGATTTGTTCCGGTGAAATCGGTTTTATCATCTATGATAGTGTTGGAAAACAAGGTTTCTCCATTTACGACGGCTAAGTTGAGTCGTGCTCCCTTAAGATCAGAATAAATGAAATACGTACCTTGCAAACGTCCCAAATAGAAATTTGCATGCCTTAGATAGGAACCATTGAACATAGCATCTTTCAGTTGTGCATTCTCAAATACTGCATCATTAAGATAGGCCAAGGTAAAATCGGCTCCCTCAAGATGAGCATATGAGAAAGAGGCATTCTCAAGATGTGAACCTGTAAAATCAGAGCCGGCAAGATATGTATCCCAAAAATAGCCATCTTCAAGATTCGCATAAGAAAAATTAGCTCCTTCGAGATGAAGAGAAGAAAATTCTGCTCCTTCCAGAATTGCTTTTTTGAAACGTTTCTTATTATAATCAGGTCGTACAAAATCAGCAGCGATCAATTGTTGAATATTATTCAAATTGTATACCGTATCCGGAAAAAGCCGCTCCCATTCAGATTTCAGATATTCCTCATATGCCTCATTCCATTCATCAATCAAACCATCTTTAGCACACTCAACAAGATGCTTAAAATTTAGATTATCATACAACCTCTCATTCCACCCTTCCGATATCCACACCATAATATCATAGAATAGTCCCTCCATCATGATTATTATTCCTCAAAACCTGCCCAAGCTGAGAACGAAAATCGGCAGAGTGTGGAAACATGAGATATCCCACCGCGAATAATCGCGAATAATCGCGAATCGCATTTTCCTTACGCTGTCCTCTTGACCTCGTCGTTTCACTCCTCGGTCGCGTTCCTACGCTGCGCCTAATCGGCTCCGCGTGGCCGGAACGCCAGCGTGGAAAATGCTGGAAAACCCGCGTCGCGGGTTTTCTCTTCATCAGAGAAATCTTTTTATTACCTGAAAATATAAGAGAAATTCATGGATACTTGTGTGGATAATCCTGATATTCTCTATCCAGAAGAGGTTCGAAAAATTATCGGCTGTGCGATGACTGTTTACAATACGCTCGGGATCGGCTTCCTGGAAGGCGTGTATCATGACGCTTTGGAGGTGGAACTCGGTTTGCAGGGCATACCTTTTGAACACAAGAAACACCTCGATGTCTATTATAAAGGAGTGAAACTGCCTGGTTTCTTTGAGGCAGATATTGTCTGTTATGGAAAAATTATCCTTGAATTAAAAGCAATTTCCCGATTGACAGAAGTTGATGATGCACAACTGATCAACTATCTGAAAGCTACTGGAATTCAGGTGGGTATTCTTATGAACTTTGGGAAGAAAGGCAAACCCGACTGGAAACGGTTTGTCTACACGAACGATCTTTACTTCAGAAAGGAGAAATATACCAAAATAAACAGAAGAAAACCCGCGACGCGGGTTTTCCAGCATTTTCCACGCTGGCGTTCCGGCCACGCGGAACCGATTAGGCGCAGCGTAGGGACGCGACCGAAGGTCAAGAGGACAGCGTAAGGAAAATGCGATTCGCGTTTATTCGCGATTATTCGCGGTGAGATTTCTCATGCATCCACACCAGCCCCATTTTTATGTTTTTTCGTGTGATGAAGAAACCCACCTGACGAAGTTTAATGTTTCAGATTTCCACCTCATTTTCCATCCAAAAATACCTTTAATACCCTACAGCACAAAAAGTCAATGTACAATGGAACCTCTTCCAATCAATACAATATCCATCAAAGGCTGGAGATCCATCAAAAACGTCGAAGTCACCCTAGGAAAAATAAACATCCTCTTAGGGGCAAACGGATCCGGGAAAAGCAGTTTCCTCTCTGCCTTCGAGCTATTGGAAGCAGCATCCGACGACCGTCAACACCTTCAGCATTACATAGAAAAAAACGGCGGGGCAAACCAGAACTTCCACTACGGAACTAAAATCACAGATCAGGTACTAATCGAAATCTGTATCGAAGACCGACATTATTATGACTATTTCCTGACGGCGGGAAAGGATGACAACGTCATACCCAACAACAAACCAGATAAGCCCATTCACCTTACCGGATCTGTCAGTGTCCATTCAGATGTTGCTGAATACGAAAAAACTCCAGAACTCAAAGAAAAACTCGAGGAACTCCAAACCCACTTCATCATCTACCACTTCCAGGACACGGGAAATACCTCTCCCTTAAAACGGGTCTCTGACATATACCAGACCAGATACCTGCATCCGGACGGAGACAACCTCGCAGCATTCCTCTACGAAATCAAAAATAATTATCCCAAAAACTACGAAAGTATAATCACTGCCATCAGGTTTGCCTTTCCCGACTTCAAAGACTTTATCTTCCAGAAAACAGGAGAAAACGTCAGACTCCTCTGGAACGACAGATACGCAGAACACTACGACTTCCCCCTCTCCGCCCTCTCTGACGGAACTCTGAGATTCATTGCTCTCTCCACCCTCCTCTTACAGCCCAACCCCCCGAAATTCATCATCATCGACGAACCCGAACTCGGACTCCACCCGGAAGCGATCGAGATCCTCGCTGAACTCATCAACCTCGCCTCGGCAAATTCCCAATTACTCATATCCACACAATCCGTCCAGCTCGTAAACTGCTTCACTCCTGACGACCTCCTCATCGCTGAAAAAGAACACGGCGAAACAAAAATCACCAGACCGAACAAAAAAGACCTAGAAGAATGGCTGGAAGACTACACACTCGGCGAGATCTGGCGCAAAAATATCATGGGCGGCAACCCCTGACCATCATGCTCCTCAAGATCCACGTAGAAGGAGACACAGAAAAACGCTTTGTCAACAGAGTCCTCAAACCCCATCTGACTTCCCTTGGCTTCATCGTCAAAGTCCAGACCAACCAGACTGATGCCACCCACTCAGGCGGGCTTTCCACCTACGCACAATTCCGCAAAAACACCCTTAGACTGCGAGGTCGCGAATCCTATCTCATCACCACGATGATAGACCTCTATCAATTACCGTCTGATTTTCCAGGGAAAAATGATGCAGGATCCCGGAAAAATGCAGAAGAAAAAGTTGTGTTCCTCGAACAAAAACTCGAAGAAGATCTGCATGAACTCTCTCCTGACTTCATCCCTTACATTCAACTCCACGAATTTGAAGCCCTTCTTTTCTCCAGCATTGATACCATAAACAGAAATCTCCAAAACGCCACACCGTCAACATTGAGCAAACTTGAAGCTGTTCTTCATAAATTCGGCGGACCGGAAAGAATCGACACACAGAAGGGTCCATCCGTTCACCTTAAGGAAATCTACGAGAATCAATACCAGAAAATTTTTCATGGGATTACGATCACAGAGCAGATCGGACTTGATGAAATACGAGAAGCCTGCCCTCATTTTAACAACTGGCTGAAAAAGCTCGAAGAATACGCAAATACTCATCGCTGAACTGCATACGGGCATTCCAATAATTATGTGATGTACATCACATTATTTTCACGAATTATGTGATGAAACCCACATGATTTTTTAACGGCCGAATATTCAGATGCGGATGAATCCCCATAACCATTCATAAACCTCGAAAAATAAGATATCCCCACCGCGAGTCGCTCCACGCCGAAGTCGCGGCTCCGCACCCCCCAAAATCAAAAAAAAAGATATCAACTATCTTCTTTCACACAAAGAAAAACCGGCACGCCGGTTTTTCCTACAGCATTTTTCCAGACGGCGTGCGATTCCTGCGCAGGCGATAAGCCGGAGCAGAGCACGACGACGCAAGAAAAATGCGATTCGCGTAAATTCGCGGAGATTCGCGGTTAAATTTCTCTTGTATCCGCACTAACTCCATACGTGAAATCAACGTAATATCTCCCCCGCGTCGGACTCCCCGCCCACTCGCAAATCAAAGATTTGCTCGGCCGAGGTCGTCTGCTTTCAGCATCCGACCCGCTACCCAACCTATAAGACCCGAAACACCAACCTCCTATACATGACATCAGCAGAAAACATGGAAAAACGCCTTGAAGAACTCGAGCGTGACTATGCCGACCTCATGGAACGGGTCCGGGACCTCGAACTGCAGATCGGGCAACTCACCGAGCGGAACCTGCACGGAAGCTGCTCTTCCTGCAGCCTCCAGTAACCGGATCACTCCTTATTCATGAGGGCGATGGCTTCCGCCTCGTGCTCGAACAAAGCACAGCCCCCGTCATGCTCCCCGCCGACGAGACCCGCGTCGATCAGCTTCGCAAAAAAACGGCGAGTTCACCGCATCCAGCAGAGAAACGTTCCGGAGATTCCGGTCAGAATACGGCGAAAACGGGCACCGCTCCGCGGAACCGTACGGATCGATATGGAAAAATCCTCTGCCGCCCGCAATACAGCCGCCCATATGCTTCTCATCCCCGGGGAATGAGATGAACACCATCCCCGGATATGCCGTCTTGATCTCCGTCATCCGGTCCTCCAGCTCCTCCCGCATGGATGCGGTCAGTTCCAGCTCCTTCGATCCGTGATCGATAGCCGTATACTCGATATAGAACACAAGTCTGCAGGACCGGTCCCGCAGGAAATCCAGAAACGCTACCAACGTCACTTCGGCAAGATTCGCCGCCGTTATCGTGACCGAGACCCCGAACAGGATCTTTTCAGTACGGAGGCGATCCATTGACGAAAGGATCGCGGCATAGGTCCCCGCTCCCCGGCGGGAATCCGTTTCATCCATGCCCCCTTCGATGCTCATGACGGGGACAAGATTCCGGTTTTTATCGAAAAGCTTCGTATACTCCGCATCGATCAGCGTCCCGTTCGTAAATATCGGGAAGATGATCGACGTATGTTTGGCTGCCGCCCCGATCAGATCACGACGGAGAAGGGGTTCCCCTCTGGAGAGAAGAATAAACGAGATCCCGAGCTCCTCGGCCTGAGCAAAAATATGATCCCACGCGGGAACGGTCAGCAGTTCCGCTCCTCTCGGCGCCTCGCCGCACATACCCGTCGCTCTCGCATAACAGCCCGCACAGTGAAGATTGCAGGACGACGTAATACTCGCGATGAGAAACACCGGCATATGCGGATATGCACGCCGTTTTTTCGCATTCTCCCGCTGCTGCCGAACCTGGGAAAGAAGAAACGCCGTCTCCTTCCTGTTCGAAAGCGTGCTTTTCAGGACATCTTTGATCAGCTTTTTGATCGCGTCATTGAGATAGGTGGTGAGAAAAGTGTCCGGCATACGTAAGATGTACATATCCTTTTTTCCGAGACTATAAGATTTTCTCTCGGGAGACAGACAACATCCGAAATGACCGCAAAAGTTCCCGGGATCATGCAGAGAACAGGATATTCGATTTTATTTCAGGTATATTTTTTACTGAGTACGGAGTATAATTCTACTACATACAATAGGACATGAATATGGTTACTCAAATAGATCTGCTTATGGCAGTAGTGATCGTGCTTGCGTGCGCGGTCGGCGTATTATTTATCAGCAAAAAAATCCATATCCCCTTCATTATCGGGTATTTTATCACAGGAATCATAGTTGGCCCCTTTGGTCTCCATCTGATCACCGAAGAGCAGGTCGCCGTTCTCGCAGAACTCGGTGTCATTCTTTTGATGTTCACCATTGGTCTTGAGATATCGCTCAAAAACCTCATCTCCATGAAGAAAGTCGTCCTGATCGGCGGCGGTCTGCAGGTGATCCTCACAACAGCCCTCATCTGGGTCGCCCTGCAGCTCGCAGGGGTCCCCTCCAACACCGCTATTTTCCTTGGAATGATGGTCGCGACATCGTCAACGGCCATCGTTTTGAACATCTATCAGACAAAAGGGCAGATGGCGACCAAACACGGCAAGATCGCACTCGGCATCCTGATCTTCCAGGATCTCGCGGTCGTCCCGATGATGATGCTCGTACCGATCCTTGCAGGCCCCGAAGAGACCGATCTCCTTGGAACCATGCTGAACTTCGTGGTCGGTTTGGGGATGCTCGGCGTTATCCTGGTCGCTGCCATCTATCTGGTCCCGAAATTTCTGCAAAGGATCGCCCTCACCCGGAGCAGTGAACTTTTTATCATCTCGATCGTCACGATCTGTCTTGGGATCGCCTGGCTGATGTCCTTAAACGGCGTTTCCCTCGCTCTTGGAGCGTTCCTTGCAGGAGTTGCCATATCAGAATCGGATTACAGTCACGAAGTCGTCGGACAGATCCTGCCGATCCGGGATCTCCTGACCAGTTTCTTCTTTGTCTCCATCGGCATGCTGCTGAACCTTACGTTCCTCGCGCAGCATCTGCCTTTCCTCCTCATACTTGCCGCCGCATTGATCGCGGCAAAACTCGTGGTGAACTTTGTCTCCGTGAAAGCGATAGGGATAGCGACAAGTGTTGCATTTCTCTCAGCATTCGGTCTCTCGCAGATAGGAGAGTTCTCCTTTGTTCTCGGCGCCGCCGGATATTCCGGCGGTATTCTGAACGATAATATGTATCAGATATTTCTGGCGGTCTCGATAATGACCATGATCATGACGCCGACAATGATCAGTATCGCGCCAAAGTTCGTCGACCGGTTCTTCCCGACACCGATCCCGGAGGGACCCGGATACAGCGGAGCTGCCGGCAGCGGGGAGGATGAACTCCCGATCGGGCACGTTATCATAGTCGGCTACGGACTGACCGGGCATTATGTGGCAAAAGCACTGAAAAAAGTGGACATTCCCTATCTTATTCTCGAACTCAACCCGGAAACAGTGTCAACCGAGAAAAAACTCGGGGAGAACATCCACTACGGCGATGCATCGCGTGAAGGGGTCCTGGATTTTGCCGGGATCAAAAAAGCCCAGACGATCGTGGTCTCGATCCCGCAGATGGACACGACCAAGGCGATCATCACTACCGCACGCAGAATGAATCCGAAGATCGGGATCATCACCAGATCGAGATATATCTCCGAGACCGCCGGGCTGTATCGTCTCGGAGCCGATGAAGTGATCGTTGATGAAAAGGAAGCGGCCCTCCAGATCTTCCACCGGATCCTTTCGAATCAGCAGGTGCCGGTACAGGATTTCGATCTGTATGCAAAACAGGCAAGAAACGAGATCTATGACAAATATATCGAGATGCCGATCAATTCAAATCTCAAACTAAATACGAAGGGCGGGAGATTCGATATCGTCAGGATGCGGGCAAAGCAGGCGAATGAAACGCTTTCCAAGAATAAATCACGGGTCGAACAGATCAGGGTCGAAAAAGGGGCAAATATCGCAGGCAAGCGGATCTCCGAAGTCCAGCTTCGCAAGAATTACGGTGTTTCGGTCATTGCCGTCCGGTGTGCGCGTAAAATGGATGCAGTAGTATCCCCGGGTGGAGATACGATCCTGAATGAGGGAGATACTGCAGTAGTTATCGGGGACCGGGATTCCATCGCAGCAATGATGATATTGTTTGCAGAGAAAATAGAATAAAAATAGCAAAAATACTTTTTTAAAACTGATTTAGGAGGAATGGCACAACCATATAGGCTGTGCCAGGCGAAAGCATGGGGTACTTTCGCGGGTTGGTTTCATCCCTTCCTTGTATGAAAAGATTTTTTTGGTGTGTGGTGTGTATTGTTGGATCTGACCAACCAGGTGATTAATTCTGTTGGTATCGGAATGCTTCAACGCATCCTTGCATAGGCCGGCAGGCAGTCGAACTTGCCGACATCTATCTCGCGGGTCGTTTAGACTCGCTTACTAATAGTAAGTTGTCATAGTATAAAATATTTCCCTGAATAAAGGGAAAGTTCACACGATCGATAAACCTCATGAAGATATACACACGGATGCCGGGTGAAAAATACCCTGAAAGATACCGGCAGGAAAAAGCAGAAAAATACTCAGCAGGAGCATGCCGAGTAGTAGAGCGGTTCACTGTAGGAGGAAAGCATGCCTTTTTCATCCAGAATTGACACTGCTCCGTGACCGCAGCAGATCAGAAGCCGTCTGCCGGATTTTTTCAGTTCATCATCGAGTTCTTTCGTGATCCGCATCAGTTCCTTTCGTTCAGTTCGTGCGATATCACTGTTCACGTTCACCGACCCGATCATCGCATCGGCGATCGAACTGTAATCCGCACGGGTTTTTGTCAGCGTGGCAAAGTTCAGCAGAGCGTCGCTCGTGAAAAGCAGCCCCTCGTCCGGTTCATAGAGGAAGATCTGGCCTGCGATATGACCGCCGAGACTTGCCCACACCTCAAACCGCATCCCGGCAAACTCGAACTCGTCGATGACCGGGAAGAGACCGTGTTTTCTGACCGGCTCGGTCTTACAGTATTTGACCGTTTCCGGCACGTTCATACGGGAATAGGTGTTGATGGTCATCGTATAGAACTTCTCCAGGATCTCGCGGCCGTTCGGCGACGCATAGCCCCGCGTTCCGCTTTCGAGAAGAGCTTTTGTGACCGGATGCATCACGGGCGTGACCGGGAAATACCCGGCCGCTCCGCAGTGATCCGCATCGCCGTGGGTGCAGACCACTGACTTCACATCGGAAAAATCCCCGGCGCCGACCGTTTTGAGCAGCCGCTCGCAGTCTTTATAATAGCAGCCGTATCCGGTATCCAGGATCATTTTACCCTCAGGCGTCAGAAATACATTCAGATTTCCGCCACCCGGCAGCTGGATCACGAGCAGGGTCTTGTCCTTTGTGAGCGGGATCTTCTGATAATGGGAATCGAAGCCCTTACACGTGGTTTTATCAAGATACAGCCCGATATTTTCGACCAGATCTAAATACTCCCGGGGAGAGAGTCCCTCCGTCTCCCGGATCCTGATCGACTCCTCACCTTCCGCAATATATTCGGCACGTCTCTCGTCCGTAAGGGGTTCAATGTAAGGAGCGATACGTTCTAAAAAACCGGTATCAAGCATCAGGTGTTTTTATGATATTGGTAATGAAACATTACTATATTTATGGTCGAAGCAGCCGGAGAATATCAGCCGGTGTGTCGGCAACGAGCACTTTTTGCGGGCAGGCAAGGGACGGATGGTCGAAAAAGTTCCGGTTCCCGTATTTTGCATACACGGCCGTCATACCAAGCGACCGGACCGGTTCGATGTCGCGCCGGATCGAATCGCCGACGTAGGCAGCTTCATGCGGCGAGAGTCCGAGAAGATCGAGGGCGCACTCGAAGGGGGCATGATGCGGTTTTTTATAGCCGGTCGTATCATACCCGACGATCACGTCAAAATAGGATCTGAGTCCTAGATGTTCGAGACGCAGCTCTGCGGCATACGAAAATGCGTCCGTAACGACCGCAAGCCGGTATCCTGATGATCTCAGACCGGTCAGGACCTCCTCGATGCCGGGATAGGAGACAAGGCTCTTCATTTTTTCCTCATCGAAAGCCCCGACCGCCTCGAAGTACTTCTCGACCGAGAAGCGGTCATGGGCCAGCATGAAGTCCTGAAGATTGGTGTGGTCCTCGAAATGATACTTCCATCTGAGATAGTAACTCAGAAGTTCATCGCCGGTCTCTTCGCCGACCGACGCGGCGGCCGCGATGCATCCCTTTTTCATAGCTTCGACAAAATCATAAAGCGTATTATCCATATCAAAGAGAACAGCTTTGAACGGGGTGGACAGCAGCGTCTGCATTGAATAAACATCATACCGGGAAATACTTAGGGATATCGAATCGAGAGTCAAAAGATATATCCGGGGTCACCCACTACATACATGTAATGGCTGCTGAGAATTTCATGTGGAAAGAGGAAGACCTGGAAAAAATATATCTGGTATCCAGGCTGGTCTATCGGGAAGAGATCTCACCGAATAAAGCTGCAGAAAAACTTGCAGGTATAATCGATCAGACGCCTGAGGCGAACAAAGTCTTTTTCGGGATGTATATCCACATGCGCCACGGCATGATCTTCAAACGTTCAGGAGGGGATCAGATGATCATCTATTTCCTCAAACGCATCTTTCAGGAGAACGGCGGACAGGCTCTTTCCTTCGCGCTGAAATCAGTGTACGGGTATTCGGGATTCAAAGAGTCGGTCGGATGTTATATGAATGATCTGAACAAGGCATGCGCCGAGATCGAAAAGATCACGGGCGTGAAGCCTGCCGGTGTCTAAGCCCTCACGAGAAGATATTGGAGACGTTGTGGAATCCGTCTCCCCATTTTTCCGCACAGCCGACGGCTGTCGACCGGGGAATATCCGGTATCTTTGTGACCCGTTCTGCCTGACAGAAGGCAAGAGCGGGCGATTTTTCCTGTTTGCCGTCGATCACGAAGTAGCGGGAATTCATGCACATCCGGCATCTTTCGGGTTCGACGGGTCTGCCGTCGGTGCAGATGAGGACGCCGCGGGTCACGGGGATCTCATTCACCGTCATAGAACAGAATAGAATATCCGTGTTCTCCCATCACGGATTCGATGTATTCAGGAGACGGATCAGGATGTTTCTGGACTTTTTCCCGCCATATCTCTTTTAGTTCCTCGTCCTTTGAGACGAGCGAGACCCGGCCTTTCACCCGTGCTGCTTCTTCGCCGCCTTTCCAGATCCTTGCGGCACAGCAGTGATAATCTTTGCAGATGAAAAGACGGTACGGATGGATGGTGCAGACGTATTTGCCGTCGGGTTTTCTCCGGACAAAAAAGCAGGCCGCTTTGTTTTCTTCCTGGACGGAGTGATCGTTATCAAAAAGTTCCCGGTATTCCGGGGTGATGAGTGCCTGGCGCATCTCCCTGACGACTTCGTTTTTTACGACAAACCCGTATTGGGAGAGCTGTTTGTCCATTCTGACGATCTCCCCGATACCAAGACAGCAGAGCCCGCACTGAGTACATTCAAAATTCCCACCCATGTTTAATCAAACTTTAATCGGCGCCGAAGCTATTTAGTGATACCGGAAATGGACCAAAAGAAGAAGATGCGTGAGTCGGAGTGATAAGCCTCCTCCTGTTTTTACGGCATTCGGCTAAGCGTTGTACCCGGATCATTGGGTCAGGAAACCCGTAGCGACCCTGTTTCAACTTGCACCCACAGAGATTCGCCGTTCCATCGGTCCCTCAGCCTCGACGCTCAACAGCTTCAACTGCTGTTTCATTGCTCAGAAGAGGACGTGTCGTTTCTGTTCCAGAGCTGTGACTCTCGCCACCCGTACTTGCGTACGGCTGTGTACCTGAGCGGTGGGAGGACTTTCCTCAGCGGTCTCGAAATGACCACCGTCAGCCGTGTGCTCCCTCTCACGCGGATACATATTGGACATGAGGAATTATGAATGAATAGGGTGTGGGCGGGGTGAGCCGACAAGCGAGGGTCGTAGACCCGAGTCGGAGAGCAAACCGAAGGTTTGCGAACAGGCTCGCCCTTAGCTGAGCAAGTCGATAGACTTGCGAGTTTGGGGTATTGAATAGGATTTGGGCGTGCCTGCTATCGGATGGAAACACGGAAAAGAGAGGGTAATGTGTAGGTTCGGAAGCATGAGAAAGCCCACCGCGAATAAGCCCAAGCGGGCAAAGCCCGCTTGGGCTTATTCGCGGTGGGATATCTCATGCTTCCACACCCACCCATCACCTTTTTTCTTAAAAATGCAAATTTACTCCAACATTTCCGCCACATAATCTCCACATTAATATAAATCACACCCCTTTCAAATACCACTTTGGCGCACCCCAAACACCTTTCTGGTATCACTTTTGAGATAAGAAAACGTTCATGCATGTTTTAGCCTTGCTCGCAAATCAGAGATTTGGTCGCCAATCAGAGATTTGCTCCGCTAAGATCGCCGGCTGCGCCGTCGATCCGCCTCAGCTAAGGTCGGCCGCTTCGCGTCCAACCCGCCCACATGAAAACTACCGGAGAACAGCACGGGAAAATACCAACACCAAAAATCTTTTTATCTGAGAAATACAATTAGTATAATATTATACTCGCTATTGTTCCTGAGGATGCATTAGTATTCTCATGGGATGATAGTTTTTTCAGGACTTTTCTTATGGTAGAACGTACTGCTATTTTCATTGATGGAGGATATTTGGATTCACTGCAAAAATATGGATTTCGAGGCAAACTTGATTATAAAAAATTAGTAGAACACGCTGTTGGAACCGACGGCAAGCTTCTTCGTGCATATTATTACGCATGCATGCCGTATCAATCTCAACCTCCCACCACAGAAGAAAACGAAAGATACTCCAAAAAAGACAAATTCATCTCTAAAATTCGCAGATTTCCAAGATTCGAAGTAAGACTTGGAAAATTACAGAAAATATCAGACGATGAATTCCACCAGAAAAAAGTAGACATCCTTTTAGCAATTGAACTCGTCAGTCTTGCATGGAAAGGATATATTGATAAAGCAGTAATTATCGCAGGAGACAGCGACTTTCTTCCCGCAATTCAGCAGGCAAAAGATGCAGGAGTTGTTGTTTCTCTTTACTATCTAAATGGAGCATATAATAATGAACTTCTTGATTCAGTGGACGAACGCTGTGAGATCACAAAAGAATTGTACAATAACCTGTTGTTAGACTAATCAGGAAAACCGAATATCCTATTTTATTTTGTGTTTATCAAGACAAGGAAACTGCAGTAGCAATGAGGCGGAGATATACCAGGACCTTATGATTTTATGGTTTTCGTCAAGGTAGCCTCATATAACCAACATGCAGGAAGAACCTGATCCACGCACCCCAATAACAATCACACCCCTTTCAGGCACCACTTTCGAGATAAGAAAACGTTCGTGCAGATCTTACAGAATAAGCTGCAGAAAAAAAGAATGATAATTGAGTTTACTGTTTATGGTAAACTATTCCCGGAGCATCCTGGTAGTAAAAAGTCATAGACCCGGCATCATTCAGATCAAGTTCTCCAAGCAGGCGGTCCGGGCCCATGATCGCATAATAGTCGTCGATCTGTTTCCAGAACTGGTCATACGCGTGGGACACCGTTCTATTCTGATAATACCAGGTAAGCTTCGCCGTTCCGTCGGCATTCATGACACGCTCGGCATGCATGATGTTTCCATCAGGCCAGACAAGAGGTTCGGTGCGGTTCCAGGCGCCGACAAGACCGTTCCCGGTATACTGCAGGCCGTCCCCGAAGAAGGTCTGGACCGTGTCATTCTCCGAGAACTCGAAGATATAGCCCGCGGTATAGTTATAGAACGAGTATGATCCGTCATTCTGCTGCTTCCACGAGAAGCCGTTCACCATTGAGAAGTTAGGATCCTCAGAACATTTCAGGTAGAAAATGCCTGTGTGGTCGTCGAAGACGTAGTAATACTCGCGTCCGGTGAAGCCGGGAGAGAGGATATCTGTTTCCTCTGTGGTCCAGGTGCCGACGATCCCATTGCCGCTGAAGACAGTGCCGTAATCGAGGGTCATGGATTTTCCGTCTGCGGAAAGGTTAGCAGTGTCCGGATAGTCCAGCCAGCAGGTATTTCCGTCATGGACCCAGGTGATAATAGAGGAGACCAACGTGGTGTTTTTGCGGACATAAGTTTCGGTTCCGGTTCCGTCGGCATTGAAAACGAAGACCTCCCGGGCATCGCTATTACTGATCCATGTGCCGATCACAGGATCAGAGGTGTCTGCAGTACTCGTGCATCCGCTTGCAAAAACGATTGCAAGAAGGATCAGGAAAAGAATTGCAAGTTTTTTCATTATCAGGATTATGGGAGATAGTTCTATATTAATGAATGGCTGGTTTTTATAATATTGATGAAAGTTGGGTTTTTTATCGGGCGGGGTGAGCCGTCAGGCTCTCCCTTAGCTGAGCAAGTTTTCGAAGGAAACTTGCGAGTGTGCGGGGTATTGGATAGGATTTGGGCGTGTCTGCTGTCAGATGGAAATATCTGCCGTATTGGGGATAGGCTGGTATGTGACCGGGATGTGACAACTACATTGCAAAGTCCAATAATCTTGGCTTAAAACAGAATCTACGTGGTGCCCTAGGTGTTTATTATGTGATCGGGATGTGACAACCGGGAATTATCACCCCGGATCTTCGACCCAGACATAAGTCCGGAGAAGGCCATGTCTTCCAGATGGCGGGCGATTTCTGCGGAGGCGGGGTGAGCCGGCAGACTCGCCCTTAGCTGAGCAAGTCGATAGACTTGCGAGCAAATCTTTGATTTGCGACTGAGGGCTTCGATTTGGTATATTGGATTCTTTTTTGATGAGCGTATCCTCGCAAGGCATTTACCTTGCTCGGCTAAGGCCGCCCCTCCGGGTCGACCCGCCTCCGCTAAAATCGCCGGCTACGCCGTCAATCCGCCTCAGCTAAGGTCGTCCGCTTTCAGCGTCCACCCCGCTCATCACACGAAATGCACGAAAACACGAAAAAGAAAAAGATGAGAGAGCTAGCATGCATATCGTACCCTCCCCCGTCCAACCTCCATACAATTATGGGTCGGGTGGGTGGATAGCGGTAAAGTTTTTGTTAATTTTTTACAAAAAAGGTAGGTTTATATAGGGATTCTAATGTGTTATCGGTCTGCGGGAGATGTAAGCGGAGATTCCGGTTGGCACTTGTCTCTGATCTCTTTAATAAGAACATATATTCCCGTTCCGGGACACATCTTCGAAGGAACATCTATACCATTTCTCTTATGTTCCTGACATTTCCTTTCTGCACGTTCAATTGCCTTCACTTCATCTCCTTCCTTTAAAAGGCGCTCATATATCTTCACATCTCTCTTTGTATACGTGCATGTGGTTTTTTGTTTAAACACGATCTTAAACATATCCTGACAACGTTGTGATGAGGTCTCCCCGCAAATCTCGCCGAAATATGCAGAGAACCGGACCTCGATACACGGATTCGACCAGCCGGCCAAGAATCCTTCCTTCTTTGCGTCCTTAATTATCGTATCAAACAGAGGTCTTTCATCATAATCAAAGACGATCCAGGTATTATCCACATACCCAGGCTCAAGGTTCTGTATTCTTTTGCACTCCGCAATGAAGTCTGCCGGATCGTTCGTCTGAAAAACTCTGAGAGATAATTTGTTCTGCTGATCCGCCGGCAGACTCTTTTTCAGTCCATTGAGATAATGCTGTTCTGTCCCCTTTGCATCGGTCACTACAAGATAGTGTTCACACTGGACAGGTCTCCATCCCGTCGATCTCCGTTGTCTTCCCCCGCGTGTACTTGTATTCGGCATGCTTCTCTGATACAATATCGATCTTCTTCAGTTCCGGGATCGCCCCATATTTTCCCAGAAGGTAATTCTTGCCGTAATTTTCATCTTTACGGATCTTTGCAGCATTCTCACCCTTGAAATCGACGAGAGAATACATACTTGATGCACCGTTCTCGTCTTTTGCCGCAAACCAGATCTCATCACGCCTGAGAAGATCATTGGAAAGCTGCCACGTATCATGCGTCGTGAAGATCAGCTGGGCATTGTTCGGATTGGTCTTTGGATCAAGGAACGTTATGATGAAATCCTGAACCAGAAGGGGGTGAAGACGTGCATAGAGTTCATCGACGAAAAAGACCCCGCCTGAGTTCAGCACTTTCTTCAGAGGAGAGTACAGAGCAAACATCTTCTGTGTTCCTGCGGATTCCTGTGCCAGCGGGATATTGACCATTTCATCTGATCCGTTTACCCGGTGAACAGCATCTATCCTATATTTTGGAGATCTGTTGGCTTCTGAACTTGGGACCTCTTCAACATTGAAGTCCACGATCCCGTGATCGAATGTGGAGAGGTAGGCGGCATCTGGATGGAAAGGAGGAAATTCTGGTCTGGGCTTCCAAAATTCAGGAATAGCAGTTCAGCGAACCAATCATATATGCTTTCCAGTATCGGGACTTTGAGCTTTGCGCCGAGAGAAACGATCAATGTTTCATCCTGCAGAGATACCTTCAGATTATCCCGATATTCCTTGGGGATCTTGGGAAATTCTATTTCGCTCCCCCTTGACCTATAAAATATCGGGAAGTATTTGCGTCCGGTTTCGGCTTTGTAGTTGAGCCATTCCTCAGAAACTCCTTTGTTATCTACAGTGAATCCGTAATTGTATATTTTCCCGTCATAGTTGTTCAGGGTAAAGTAGACCTCAAATAAGGAGGGTATGTCTTTCGAGGCGATATCCAGAAGGAACGGCAGAGGTTTTGGATAAGTTCTCGGTTTTTCAGTATCTTTTTCTCCGCCAAAGCTGAAGGAACTCGTAACATAATACGACATATATTCCAAAGCATTATACACATTCGTTTTTCCTGAAGCATTCGCTCCGTAAATGGCAGCAGTCTTGAGAATTTTCTCCTTTCCGATGGTTACGACATGATGGGGATGTTCCGTGACCTTGGTTGCGGATAAATCCAAAATCGTGTCATCTCTGAATGATTTAAAATTTTTGAACTTAAACTGAATGAGCATTTCATGTACATCCTGTAATCATTATATAGTCCTGATTGTATACATACAACTGAGACTTGATCTCACTTAAATGTATCCAGCGTGGACGGTTTTCAATAATAGCCATCATTCAATACATGACACGTTCTGTTTTGATGAAAAAAAGGGGCCGGTGGGATGAGAAGACCCTCTGTGTTCAAATAAGGATCAGAAAATCCCAGAACTGGAAACGCAGTCCAATAATCTCATGTATCCGCACCCGACCCTCTGTCGCAAGTCTGACGACTTGGTCGCAAGGCAAAGCCTTGCTCGGCTGAGTTCGTCCGCTTTCAGCGTCCAACCCGCCCAAAAAACCGTGTGAAAAAAAGCCCTGTGACTGTGCAAAAATCGATCGGTTTCCATTCGCAAATAGGCGTTTTTATTCCACTTTTGCCTTTCGGCGATCAATTTTGATGGATTTTGACGGACTTTTATGATGATTTTTGGTGGGTAAAAATGAAAATCAGCAGGATTCGGCGTATTTTCATTTCTGAGAGGTCATGTTATATAAATGGAGAGGTAGGCGCCTGGATAAAACGATAAAACCCGACAGACTACCTACCTACCTACTCACGTAGTAATTTATATAGTGGTAATTATTTTGTTTTTATTTTCCTCTCTCTCTCTCTCTCTTCTGTACTAAATAAAATAATAATAATAAGAGACTAGACGCCTAAAAAAAAGTGATTGATGAGAGAGTTTTGTTCCGCTGTAGCTACCTACGTAGGTAGGTAGTCTCTTTGGGGTTATCTTTTATTTCAGGCGCCTACGTTTTTATTTATATAGTCTTGATGTTTTGCCAGGGAAATCGGCAGGATCAGGCTTAGTTTCAGTTTGGTCGTGGTTTTCGTTGGTGAAGAGGGATTATTTTTGATCAGCTGGAGGTGGATTTGGAATGGAAATGGTGGTTTTCGAGTGGAAGTCGGATGGTTTTGGGGTTTAACGGGGTGGTTTTTTGGAGTGGAAAAAGCGGTTTTCGAGTGGAAGTTGGGTGGGCAGGGGATTTGAGTAGGTAATTTTCGTGTGAAAATGGGGTGATTTTTGGGGTTGGCGGAGTGGTTTTTGAGGTTGGTGAATGATTTTGGATGAGGGGGAATGGAGGAGGCTCGGAAAGGTGTGATGGATCCCTTGTCCTGCGATTTTCGCATCCTTTATTTAAGTATAAATGCAAGTATTGTCATTGTGTTTCCCTCTATTTGGGAAACTATATCTTTTTGGAGTGAATCAATGAGTTTAGGGTCAAATGTATCTGAGAAAGCCAATCTTATCTGGGCGATTGCCGACAAATTAACCGAGACATACAAGCCGCATGAATACGGTGAGGTCGTCCTTCCCCTGACGGTTATCCAGCGTTTTGACTGTATTCTCGTGGATAAGAAGGCCGATGTGCTTGCCGAGTACGAGAAGCAGAAGTCTCTTCCAAATCCAGATCCGATCCTCCGCATTGTTGCCGGGTATGATTTTTACAATACCAGTAAATTTACGATGAAAACCCTGCTGGATGATTCGGATAATATCGAGGCAAACTTCCGGAATTATCTGAATGGTTTTTCGAAGAATGTGCAGGAGATCATTGAGAAGTTCCGGTTCGACGGGCATATCACGATGATGGCGACGAAGGGGGTCCTGTATAATGTGCTGAAGGAGTTTACGACCGATAAGGCGTATCTTCATTCGGATCAGATCTCGAATCTTGAGATGGGATATATTTTCGAGGAGCTTGTACGGAAGTTTTCAGAGGCGCATAATGAGGATGCGGGTCAGCACTACACGCCGCATGAAGTGATCGAATTGATGGTGAATATTCTGTTCGAGGATGACGGCGAGGCTTTGACAGGTTCGAAGGTGATGAAGACGTTGTATGATCCGGCGTGCGGGACAGGCGGTATGCTTTCGGTGGCGTTGGAGCATTTGCAGGAGATGAATGCCGATCTGCAGCTGCTGTGTTTTGGTCAGGAGCTGAATGATCAGACGTTTGCGATCTGTAAGGCGGATCTTTTGATCAAGTGCGGGAACACGCTTTCGGGTGATGCATTTCCGGGGAGCCATTTCGATTATATTCTGTCGAATCCGCCGTTTGGGCGCGAGTGGAAGAATGAGAAGACGGCGGTGGATCGTGAGGCGAAGCTTGGGTTTGCGGGCCGGTTTGGTCCGGGTCTTCCGGCGATCGGGGATTCGCAGCTTTTGTTTTTGCTGACAGCCCTTTCGAAGATGAAGCCGGAGGGGTCGCGTGCGGCGATCATTCATAACGGGTCTCCGCTGTTTACGGGGGATGCGGGGAGCGGTCCGTCGGAGATCCGCCGCTATATTCTGGAGCATGATCTTTTGGATGCGATCATTGCCATGCCAAATGATATTTTCTATAATACGGGTATTGCGACTTACATCTGGGTGCTTTCGAATAAGAAGACTGAGCACCGGAAGGGGAAGGTGCAGCTGATCAATGCGAATCAGATGTTTGAGAAGAGGCGGAAGTCGCTTGGGAGTAAGAGGAATGATATCCCGAAGACGGCGATCGATGAGATCACGCGTCTGTATGGTGAATTTAAGGAGTCGGCAATTTCGAAGATCTTTGCGAATGAGGAGTTCGGGTACCGGAAGATCACGGTGGAACGTCCGCTTCTGGACGCGTCAGGGAAGCCTGTTCTGAAGAAGGGGAAGATGCAGGCGGATGCTTCGCTGCGGGATACGGAGAGCGTTCCCTTACGAGAGGATGTGGATGCGTATCTGACGCGGGAAGTTTTGCCGTTTGCGCCGGGTGCCTGGGTGGATGAGTCGAAGACGAAGATCGGGTATGAGATCCCGTTCACGCGGTATTTCTATACGTATGAGGCTCCAAGACGGAGTGAGGAGATAAGAGCGGAGATCTTAGCTTTGGAGAAGGAGCTTGACGGAAGCCTCGCGGAGATATTTCGATGAGGGGGGAGAATGAGAAGGCACGGGTGTTCGCATGACACGGGAGATGAAGGAGTCAGGAGTGGAATGGATTGGGGAGATTCCCAAACATTGGAATTGTGTTGACTTTAGGCGTGCGGTACACCTTAAACAAGGATTACAGATTGAACAAACAAAACGGTTTTCAGATTAATGGGGACAATAGATTTGTTTACATAACGTTAAAATATGTGAATTCTAATAAAAAGCCAGAGGACACGGAGTATATTGAAAATCCTGACTCAAGTGTAATGTGTGGTTATGATGACATCTTATTTGTAAGGACAGGTGCAACTGGATTGATTGTAACTAATGTATTTGGTGTTTATCATAATAATTTCTTTAAGATAATATTTGAAAAAATATTGCTTTCTAAAAAATATTTAATAGGTTATTTAAGCCAAAAATCAATTCAGGCACATTTCAACTTATTGGCTGGGACAACCACAATTTCTGATTTAAATCATGGAGATTTTTTGAGTACAAAAGTCTTGATTCCACCCCTCTCTGAGCAGCAGGAAATCGCCTCTTTCCTCGACACAAAATGCTCCCTGATCGATACTACCATCGAAAAAGAACGTGAGGTCATCGACAAGCTGAAAGAATACCGGCAGGCTGTCATCACCGAAGCGGTGACCAAAGGGATCCGTGCCGGCGTTCCCATGAAAGACAGCGGGGTCGAGTGGATCGGGAAGATACCGGAGGGGTGGAATAAACGGAAACTATATGGATTATTACGAAGTATTGGGAGTGGAACTACCCCTAAATCCAATCCACTCTATTATGATGGTGAGTATCCATGGCTTAATACAGGTGATTTGGCTGATGATTTGATTCAGAATGTGAATAAATCAGTAACTGAATTAGCGATTCAGGATCACTCTCCCTTGAAATTATATGATGCACCCTCAGTTGTAATTGCCTTATACGGAGCAACAATTGGAAAATTAGGGATTACCACGTACCCCCTTACAGTAAATCAAGCATGCTGTGTAATGACAACAAAGCCCGATCTTGATTACAAATATTTATTTTATGCATTACTGGGTATTCGTAAATATTTATTCATATTATCATATGGAGCAGGTCAACCGAATATCAGTGGTGAAACAATCAAATCTCTCCAGATACCTCACCCCCCGGTCACAGAGCAACATGAAATCATAGAATATCTAGATGCAAAATGCTCTGATATCGACGCGACCATCCAGAAACGGGAGCTTGCTATCGAAAAGCTGACCGCGTATAAACAGAGCCTCATCTACGAGTGCGTCACCGGAAAGAAGGAGGTTTTAGCGTGAGCGAAACATCTTTGAAAACATCCCCGAAAGTATTCATTTCCTATTCGTGGTCATCTGAAAAACACAAAGATTGGGTTCTCGGTTTTGCTCACGCTTTAATCACTGCAGGAGTTGATGTTGTTTTTGATAGGTGGGTGCTCAACCCGGGATGCGATAAATATTTCTTCATGGAAAAATGTTTTTCCGATCCAGACATTCAAAAAGTATTGATAATCTGTGATAAATCTTATAAAATAAAAGCTGATTCCCGTAAGGGTGGTGTTGGTGATGAAACACTGATTATATCCCCAGAAATGTATGGAAATGAGAGCCAGGAAAAATTTATAGGGGTTGTTGTCGAAATGGATGAATCTGGGGATCCATGCCTTCCAATATATCTTAGATCACGTATGTATATTGATTTACACGATCGTGAGTTAGAAGGAGATAATTTCAAAGATCTTGTAAGAAATATTTATGGTAAACCTTCATTAAAAAAACCGCAATTAGGTTCAGCTCTGACTGGCTTGATGAAGAACCACAACCACAGGATGAATTACAAAAAATTGTCACCTCTTTTCAAAAAGAAGTGTCAATTCCTAATTTCTCTCTCTCAAGTTCAGCTCAATTCATTGAATCATTCATTAAAAAGCTTAATGATTATGATGATGCTGATTACAATTGTACTCCTGATTCAAATGTGGAAAAGTTACAGAAAATTCAACCGTTACTTAATACATATCTGGGTTTTCTGTATCCTCATATCTTTTCAAAGGAAGATACTGGAGAATTTGTTACTAAACTCTTTGAAGAATTATATAATCGTGTTGGGGTCGCAAAGAGTACATGTGGTGGTAATCAATATCAAGAATATGCATATTTCATCTGGGAATGTTTTGTAAGTACTGCGGCTCTCCTGCTCAATAACGAAAGATTTGAAGATCTTCGCGAAATATTATGCCATACATATTATCTCAGAAAGGATTATTTCAAAACTACTGATGTTAAACCTCAAACATATCGCCGTTTCTGCAGACCCACTCCTTCAATTAATGAGGGATTGAAAAATATTCATCCTGAAAAAAAGATAAATCTCATATCATATACGGCTGATTTCTTCCTAGGGCAAACCTCTATTACCTCAAAATTACCTGCACAATCTTATCTTGTGTATGCAGATATTTTCCTTCACCAATATTCCTATATTATTACAGAAAATGTGGGTGATTACACCAGGCATTAGGTCCCATATACCTATATCTATAGAAATCATCAAAAAAGTCCATTTATGGTTCGTTTATCTTCGCGAAAATATTGCGAAAAAATCAAATCTCTATTTGGTGCAAAAACAATCGAAGAGCTGAAAGATATAATTGCCTCTCATCCTTCAAATACAGAAAGTTATTCACGTTCATTCGATGGTGGTCCTATTCCCCAAATTACGGATGATACCCCATTAGAGGAAATTGCTACAAGATCTTGAGTATTTGATTTACATGGTTCGGGAGATTGTTTTTCCTCTTTTTTTAGAACACTCGTTTTCGTGAACGGAATTCCTCGGAACTATGAGATATCCCACCGCGAATAATCGCGAATCTCCGCGAATCGCATTTTTCCTGTTCCGCCCTCTTGACCTTCGGTCGCGTCACTACGCTGCGCCTGATCGGCTCCGTGTGGTCGTGACGGCGGAACGAAAAATGCTGGAAAACCCGCGTCGCGGGTTTTCTTTAAAGAATATCAAATCCTTCTAATAACAAAATAGATCAATATTTTATCAGGAGAAAACCCGCGACGCGGGTTTTCCAGCATTTTCCACGCTGGCGTTCCGACCACGCGAAGCCGATTAGGCGCAGCGTAGGAACGCGGCCGAGGAGTGAAACGACGAGGACAAGAAGACAGCGTAAGGAAAATGCGATTCGCGGAGATTCGCGGAGATTCGCGGTGGGCTATCTCATGTGTCCACACAATACCAACTCCTTCCCTCTCAAAACCTGCGGGAAAAAATCTTCATCCCATCACGATTCGCGGTTGGTTTTTTCTCATGTTTCTGCACCCGCCCGTACCCTTCCCGAATTGGATTTATACAAACACCGCGTAAGTTCTATTAATAGAAGGATATCTCTAAACGAGATGAAGAGCAAAGGAATTCTCAACGGACCGCCGCAATCAATCACACTTCTAACAGAAGATAAGTATCAAAAATTAATTACCGAGGGTGTCATCGATGAAAATCTTACTTTCGATTAAACCGGAATATGTTTCCCGCATATTCTCAGGAGAGAAACGGTTTGAGTTTCGCAAGTGTATCTTTCGGGATTCCTCAGTAAACGAAGTTTATATCTATGCCACATCTCCGGTGAAGATGATCGTGGGTACATTTGGGATTAAGGATATTCACGAGGAGGCTCCGTCACAAATATGGAAGGATACACATCAGTTTGCGGGGATCGGCGAGGAGGCATTTTTCACCTATTTTCAGGGGAGAGATAAAGCCTATGCGATAGAAATTGAAGATGTAAAAGAATTTTCGTCTCCAATTGATCCGCGTAAGAAGATAGATAATTTCGTACCGCCGCAATCTTTCGCATATTTTGATGAAAAGGTTCTTTCCTAAGGGCAGAGGCAAAGTCGTTACCCTCCCTCCCCGCGGTTAGGGAGATACATACCTGAGGCATCCCAGGTATGCATTTTGCTCTCCTCCTGCACCATCAAAAAAATATCAAAAAACGCATATAGAATGTATTTCATCAAACAAACCGGCCACCATCCTTTTTTCAAGGTATGTAAAAATTCTCATTACGTGCAAAACTTACATACTTAACCAATGGTAAATACCCGGACTCCTGGGAAAAACCTCCAAAAAACCACAATAATTTATTACCTCATCGTATTCCATATACTATTCAGTGACAAAACCCCATACCGGACCCGATATTAAACGAAAAACAACTCGAAGAAGATATTGAAACCTACCTCACCGAACATGGGGGATACGAACACGGCGACCCCAAACGGTTCGATCGGAACCTCGCCCTCGACAAACAGACCCACCTCACCTTCATACAAACCACCCAGCCCAAAACATGGGAAAAATACACCACCATATACGGCGAAAAAAGCGAAACCCAATTCATCCGACGGGTCACCGAAGAAATCAACCGGCAAGGCCTTCTCGAGATCCTCAGAACCGAGATCGCCGACCGGGGACTCCGGTTCAAACTTATCTACTGGAAACCTGAAACCTCCATAAACAAAGAAACCTCTGCACTCTACGAACAAAACATTCTCCACTGCTCCCGGCAGCTCCACTACTCCCCCTCATCAGAAAACAGTGTCGACATCGTCCTCTTCATAAACGGCATACCCTTAATCTTCCTCGAACTCAAAAACCAGTTCACCGGTCAAAACGTCACCAACGCAATAAGCCAGTATAAATTCGACCGAAGCGGCCGCGACCCCATCTTCGAATTCAAAAACAGGATCCTCGTCCACTTCGCCGTCGACCTCTACGAAGTCTGGATGACCACCCGCCTTGCAGGCACCCGAACCCGTTTCCTCCCCTTCAACCAGGGATCAAACGGCCCGGGAGTCACCGGCGGAAAAGGCAACCCCGCTTCCCCTGATGGAAGCTACCCCTCATCCTACCTCTGGAAAGAGATCCTCCAAAAAGACTGCCTCCTTGAACTCCTCCACAAATATCTCCACATCGCAAAAGACGACAAAACCGGCAGAGAAGCCCTCATCTTCCCCAGATACCACCAGCTCGACGTCGTCACAAAAATCCTCAGAAACGTCAAAACAAACGGATCCGGCAAAAACTACCTCATTCAGCACAGTGCAGGATCCGGCAAATCCAACTCCATCGCCTGGCTCGCCCACCGGCTCATGGGACTCCACGACGACACAAACACCAAAATATTCCAGTCCGTCATCGTCGTAACCGACCGAAAAGTCCTCGACTCCCAGCTCCAGGAAACCATCTACCAGTTTGATCACGTCCCGGGCGTTGTCATAAAAATCGACAAAAACTCCTCCCAGCTCAAAGACGCCATCAATGCAGGGGTCCCCATCATCATCACCACCCTCCAGAAATTCCCCGTCATCTACGAAGAGATCGAAAGCAAAAACCGAAACTTCGCCGTCATCGTAGACGAAGCACACTCATCACAGACTGGCGAATCAGCGAAAAAACTCAAAAAAGCGCTCGCAGAAACAGAAGACCTCCTCGAAGAATACGCCAGAGTTGAAAACGCCGAAGAAGACCAGAGACCCGACGGAGAAGACAAACTCAACGAAGAACTCAGAACCCACGGTCAGCACAAAAACCTCAGCTTCTTCGCCTTCACTGCAACCCCAAAACACACCACTCTTCAGGTCTTCGGCGAAAAGCAGCCCGACGGAAGCTACCTCCCGTTCCATATCTACTCAATGCGGCAGGCCATCGAAGAAGGCTTCATCCTCGACGTCCTCAAAAACTACACCACCTACCGGATGTATTACAAAATCATCAAATCCATCCCTGACGATCCCGAATTAGAAACCACCGCAGGCGTACGTGCCGTCAAAAAATACGAAAGCCTGCACCCTCACAACCTTGCACAGAAAACCGCCGTCATCGTAGAACATTTCAGAAACCAGACCAAAAACCAGATCGGCGGAAAAGCCAAGGCAATGCTCTTCACCTCCTCCAGACTCCACGCCGTTCGCTATCTCTTCGAGTTCAGACGCTACATCAAAGATCAAAAATACGACGACATCGACGTCCTTGTCGCATTCTCCGGAGAAATCAATGACGAAGGGGAAAGCTGGACCGAAGAGAAGATCAACAAAACAAAAGACGGACAAACCATCAAAGAAAAACAGCTCCCGAAAGAGTTCCATGACAACTTCAACTTCCTCATCGTCGCAGAAAAATACCAGACAGGATTCGACGAACCCTACCTTCACACAATGTTCGTCGAAAAAAAACTCTCCGGCATAAAAGCCGTCCAAACTCTCTCCCGGCTCAACAGGACCATGGAAGGAAAAGAGGAGACCTTTGTCCTTGACTTCGTAAACACCGCCGAAGAGATCAGGGACTCCTTCCAGACCTACTACGAAACCACCAGACTCGAAGAAGAAACCGACCCCAACATCCTCTATGGTCTCAAATCCGACCTCGACGCCTACCAGATCTATACCTATCCCGAAATCGAAGCATTCGCAGCAAAATTCTTCAAAGCCTCAGGCAGCCAGGAAATAGAACTTCTAGGAGAATTATCCGGCTATCTCAAACCCGCACTCGACAGATACGCGGCAAAAACCGAGGAAGAACGCGACTCCTTCAAATCGATTCTGGCAAGGTACATCAGGATCTACGGATTCATAACCCAGATCCACAGGATGTATGACAAAGACCTGGAAAGATTCTACCTGTTTGCGAAATTCCTGAACAAAGTTCTCCCCAAAGGCAAACAGATCGTCATCGAGATAGATGACAAGATCCTGATGGAATATTACCGGCTCGAAAAAACCTATAACGGCTCGCTGGTTCTGGAACCGGGCATCGAGGGGACGCTCAAATCGGTCACAGGTTTTACCGGGAAAAAGGAAGAGCTGAAAGATACTCTCACTGAGATCATCAGGAAGATCAACGATAAGTACGGAACGGAGTTCACGAATCAGGATGTAGTTGCGAGACAGCTCAGAGACATGATGATCGATGACCCCCACCTGGAATTTTTTGCACAACACGATTCTGAAGATATGTTTGCCACAAAGTTTGACAAAGACTTTGAGACGAAACTGGTCAATCTGTATCTGCTGAATGACCAGTTCATGGGACTTATCATGCATGATGAAGGGGAAAAGAAGCTCCTTCGTGATGAACTGCGGCATGAGGTCTACCGGTATTTCAGAAAGGCAGGAGAAGCCGGGGTCATGTAAGCGGGCGTTATCCAGAGCATTTCTCCATCATTCCACCCCTGTCCCCCTTTTCCCTCAAAAAAGAGAATGCCTTTCCTAAACGCAAAAATAAGATAGCTCCGCCGCGTCGGGCTCCGCCCCGGATCGCAAATCAGAGATTTGGTCGCAAGGCTACGCCTTGCTCGGCTAAGATCGCCGGCTGCGCCGTCGATCCGCCTCAGCTAAGGCCGGCCCTACGGGTCAGCCCGCAGTCACTCCCCGCACCCCGGGATGAGAAAAATGATTGGAAGATTTCTATTTGCAGATGAGGACAAATGACGAACAAAAAGAAAAACCCGCACGCAAGTGAGCGAAACGGAGAGCAAACTGAAAGTTTGCGAACGGGTTTTTCCGACAGCATTTGTCCAAGAGCCAACGGCTCTTGAGACGTCTCACGAGCTTATAGCTCGTGGACTTTTCCAGACGGCGTGCGATTCCTGCGTAGGCGAAGCCCAAATAGGCTTTGCCCATTTGAGGCGGCACGCAAACCTTCGGTTTGCACCCATAAGCCGGAGCAGAGCACGACGGCGCAAGAAAAATGCGATTCAAGCGAGGGTCAAAGACCCGAAGCGGAGAGCAAAGTGAAACTTTGTGATCGCGAAGATTCGTGGAGGCGTGCAAACATTCGGTTTGCGTGCCACCTCAAACGGACTATTTCCGTTTGGGCTTATTCGCAGTTAAATAATCTCATGTTTCCACACCCACCCATTATCCCTTTTCGTGTTTATTTCGTGAATTTCGTGTGATGAGTAGTACCACCCAAAGAATCCCATAAACGAAATCGAAGTAGCGGAAAAATGCAGAGAGAGTTAGATTACAGAATCTACGATTGAAAAGACTCCGTCCGATGCAGATATGGCGGCAAAAAAGTGAAAAAAAAGTTAGTAGCCTCTTGCGATGAAGAAGTCTGCCATCTCCAGAATAAGGGTCTTGGCTTCCGAGTCATGGAGGACATTCAGACCTGCTTTGGAATCGGCAATGAGTTTTTCCGCAATGACGCGGGCTTTATCCAGCACACCGGACGTCTCAAGAAGACAGATCGCGTCCGCGATCTCCTCTTTCGAAAGGTCCGGCTTATTGTAAGCAGAGAGATCGATGCCTCCTTCGCGTGCAAGGATCGCGAGGATGGTCTGTTTGTTTTCCCGGAGATCAGAGCCCTGATCTTTGCCGGATACTTCAGATGGTGCGAGAAGATCGATGATATCATCCTGGATCTGGAACGCGATACCGGTATTCAGACCAAGCGTATAGAGAGCAGAGATCTGTTTGATATCTCCTCCGGCAAGGGCTGCCCCGATTCCCGCGGCTGCCGCATAGAGGACACCCGTCTTTTTCCGGACCATCGAAAGATATTCTTTCAGGGTCACATCCGATCTCGTCTCGAAGGACACATCCTCCTGCTGACCTTCGCAAAGTTCATGACAGGAGTGGGCGAGCATCTGGACGGCGATGACTTTGGATTCGGGTGTTGCCTTTTTCACGCAGCAAAGATGTTCAAATGCATTTGCATACAGAACATCGCCCGCGAGGATCGCGGTAGCTTCGTTCCATGCAACATGGACCGTTGGTCTGCCGCGACGGAGAGAATCGCCGTCCATGATATCATCATGGACCAGCGTGAACGTGTGCGTCCATTCCAGCGCGAGGGCTGCCTGAAAAATATCCTCTGACGCACCATTCCGGATCGCGTCTGCCGAGAGAAGCACGAGGGCCGGCCGAAGACGTTTCCCTCCGCCCACCAGGAGATGGGACGATGCTTTCTGCAGGGTCGTGTCGACCGCTTTACTGTATTCTTCCGCCTCCATATTGACTTTGGCGGCAACAGTTTTCAGATATTCATCAAGTTTCATAGGATCATCTCATTTAGGAAGAACCAGACGGTCTCCGTTCTGCATAATATGGATCTCTTTGTTCAGTGCGTATCCGAACTCAGAACCAAGCGTCACATGGCCGGCTTTCATAGCGAACGGACCATGGGACGGAATGATATGCTCAGGATTCAGCATAGAGAGGAGATCATAATGCTCCTGATAGTAGGCGTGACCGGTAACATGGAGTCCGTCAAAGATCCGTGCACCCTGACGGATCAGAAGGCGGTCGACCTCGGCACGCTGGGCATAGTTCGTAGGTGTCGGGATGATGTTTGCCGAGAACATGATCTTGTCACCCTTCTCGATCTTAAGCGGGGTCTCGCCAAGAGCGATCCTCGAAAGCATGGATCCGGGTTCACCCTGGTGACCGGTCGCAACGAGAAGGAACTTGTCCTTGCCTTCTTTGAGAACGCGGCGGAGCATACGGTCAGTGGTTTTTCTGTTTCCGTAGATACTGGTCCCCTGCGGGAAGGCGACCAGCTTCAGGATCTCGGCAGTGGTGTTGTACTTTTCCATACTGCGTCCGAGAAGGACAGGGATCCGATCGATCTCACGGGCACATTCGGTAATGGTCTTGACCCTGGCGATCTGCGAAGCGAAGGTAGAGACGATGATGGCATTCTTGTCATCCTCACACCGCATGATCGCGTCACGGACCCGAAGACGGGCGACCTGTTCGCTTGGAGAGTAGCCGCGGTCATCAAGGTTCAGGGATTCAACGATCAGAACCTTAACGCCTTGTTTGCCGATCTCACGCATACGGGCAAGGTCGGGAGCTTCGCCGATCACCGGCGTCATATCAAACTTGAAATCGTTTGCATACACGACACAGCCGACCGGGGTATGGAGAACGGCCATTACCGAATCGATGATACTGTGTTGAACGCGGATGAACTCTAAGGTCAGGGTCTGGGAAATGGTATATTTCCCCCCTGCTTTGAGCGCAAAGGTCTTGTTCATCACCGTGAATTTGCGTTCGCCTTCGATCTGCTGTTTGATCAGCTCGTTCGTGTAGGGTGTCGAGATGATCGGGCAGTTATACCGGTGCGCAAGTTTCTGGATCGCACCGATGTGGTCCAGGTGACCGTGCGTACATACGATCGCTTTGACGGTCCCTTCGACCGAGTTCATTACCGTGTCATCGGGAATGGCACCCATCTGGATAAGATCCAGAGAGTGCATATTCTCCATATCCACGTTGTTGCTGCCCGTGATCGGGTCCAGATATAATCCAATGTCAAAAATGACGATCTCTTTGCCGACACGGACCGCGGTCATGTTTCTACCGACCTCGTTGTATCCGCCAACGGCTATAACTTCTATGTCTACCATATTATGTTTCCTGATTTTTTTATGTCCGGATCATCTGCCTGATGTCCCCTAAGAGGTAATACCTGACCTTTGTAAGGGAGGAAATATCTTTTGCCCCGCAGAGGAACATCACAGCAGAGAGTTCCGTGTTAATTGTGGTTATTGCAGATCCCAAGGCTTCTTCGCCGGCAAGTGCCGGACCAAGGAGGGATAATGCCATCCCTCCAAGCGTTGCACCTAGCACGATACCTTTTGCAATATCGAGACCGGTCTTCAATCCGCCTGTAGCAATGACCGGTCCTTTACTTACCTTCGCTACCTCAAAAACACTGACCGCAGTTGGTATCCCCCATGATATGAGAGAATTCCCCAACCCGACCAGGGTCTTATCACCGGCAGCATCCCGTTTTTCTGCACGGGCACCCTCGATCTTTGCCCACGACGTACCGCCGTATCCGCCGGTGTCTACAGCTGAAACACCGACATCGAAAAGCCGGGCGGCAACTTCTGACGAAATACCGCATCCGGTCTCTTTTACGATTATAGGAACATTTGATTCTTTACAGGCCTGTGAGATGGCACGAAGGCATGCGGTAGCATTGTGGTCGCCTTCCGGCTGGATAGCTTCCTGAAGGAAGTTTAAGTGGATACAGAGTGCATCAGCATCGATCATTTCGACCGCTGCATCGACCCATTCCATCCCGTGGCTGACCAACTGGATCGCACCAAGATTCCCGCACAGAAATGCATGCGGAGCGGCGTCTCTCACAACACTGAAACTATCTGCAAGATCGGGATTTTCGAGAGCCGCACGCTGGGAACCGACACCCATTCCAAGACCGTATTTTTCCGCAGCAGACCCTAAGACCCGGTTCACTTCTTTCGTGTCCGGGTGACCGCCGGTCATTGCGGAGATAAAGAGAGGCGAGGAAAGTTTTCTTCCAAGGAAATCGATCGACAGATCGATCCTGTCAAGATCGCATTCTGGCAATGCATTGTGTACAAGAATGACGTCTTCAAATCCAGCACTGCCTGCAGTAACGTCTGTTTCACTGCAGAGACGCAGATGATCCAGTTTCCTTGATGATGTACGTTTATCTGTGGTCATTTTCTTACCAGGGTCCCGCCGTAATTTTTTCCAAAGAGAAAATCCGCCACACGGTCCGCGGCGAAAATGTGCGAGTCGATCCCTTCATCGGCGAGAAGGAGAAGTTCATCGATCTTTCCACGCATGCCGCCGGTTATGTCAGTACTCGAAGAACCGCCGAGATCGATCTTACCGACGTTCGTCCGGTTGATCTCCGGGACGACCTCACCGTTCGAAAGAACACCGCCGACATCGGTCGCGATGCCAACGCGTTTTGCGCCGAGTTTGACTGCCAGGTAGGGAACGATCTGGTCCCCGGAAATGATACAGGCACCGCGTTTTGTGTCCAGGACCACATCGCCGTGCAGAACCGGGACGAGCCCGAGGGCGAGCATTTCGCTGATCTGCGAAACACCTGCAGAAACGAGGCGTCCGTCTTCTGCAAGACAGTAGCCGAACGGATGGAGAGATACGGCTTCCATGCCGGCATTTCGAAGCGAAGCGACCACAGAACGGTTGAGCCCGGAAACGGCCGTGTGCGTAACATAGATTCCTGCGGCGTTTGCTTTTGTGACCCCGCCGGGGATATCATAGGCTTTTGCCTCGGGATGACCGCATGAACCTGCCCCGTGCACGAGGATGAGAGGGAATTTCCCGGCAAACGGTGCGATCTGCTCGGCAAGGAGTTTGATCTTTGCTGAATCGACAACACCGTCTTCGGATTTTTTCGTAACGATGCTTCCGCCGAGTTTGATAATGACGGGTTCACTCATCTTTTTCCCTCCGTGCTCCTTCCATGTCGATGGACGTGTTTATGGGGCGGGCATCACAGTCTTCGATCGCCCCGGCGACCCGGTTTCGGGAGCCTTTAGAACATAAAGCCCAGATGCACCCTCCTCCGCCGGCGCCTGACATTTTTGCTCCGTATGCCCCGGCATTGCGGGCCGCAAGAACAAGCTGGGAAAGGACCGGATGACCCACGCCAAGAGCATCAAGAAGAGCATGGTTCCGGTTCATCAGAACACCCAGCTCTTTGGGATTTTCAAGATTGTGCATTGCTTCCATGGTCACGCCGCCGATCGCGTCCATGATCCCGTTTGCAACGACCGGCGAATTCTTTTTGAGATCTGCAACTTTCCCCACCATCTCCGCGGTGTTGTGGGAGATAAGTGAGTTCCCGATCACGATCGAGAGATTCTGCGGGGGAAGAAGGCGGCGTTTTTCATTGCCCCGGATAAAGACCAGGCCGCCGAATGTCGAAACATACGTATCGGTCGTACTGGCACGCCCGCCCTGTGTGACCTTTTCCACCTCGAAGGCCAGATCGCCGACCTCTTCGCGGGTGTATCCCAGTTCAAACTCATCGTTGATAGCAAAAAGCGTTGCTACCGTAACGGCTGCCGAAGAGCCGAGACCAGACGCGCTTGGCAACTGAGATCTGACATACACACTGCCCTTCACATCAGTGAGCCGGAAACATTCCGAGATGTAGGGGGAGTTTGGTTTCTGATAATATCTTGAATGCCGGACGGTGACCTGAACGCGGGGTTTGATCGCCATCGCAATACCGGGTTTTCCATAAACAACGGCGTGTTCTCCAAATAAAATGACTTTGCCGGGAGAACTCCAGGTTGCCATTTCAGACCAGCTCCATGGCAGCATATCCTACGACTTCGGTCTGATCTCCGGTGACGTCCCCGGATGTCCGATATAAAAGAACGCGGGCCTCTTTTGCGCCGAACGAGGCACATATCTCTGCCATCGCCGCAATACAGCGGTATCCGCACATAGATGGGCGCAGCCTCGACAGTGCGTCGTAGAAGGCGGACGTGTCAAGGTTTCGTACGGCTGCGAGGGCCGTTAAGTCGCTCTGCTCGGCAACTTTTGCCGGGACATAATGAGAACCGTCGCCTGACGCAATGATGATAGGAGATATCCCGGTCGCTTTTGCAGCCGTGATCACCGCCTGTGCGACCCGCTCTGCACCTTGTGGAGACTGGTCTCCCATCAGGATCGGGACGATTCGGGCTTTTGGGAATCGATACCGGATGAAGGGCATCTGGACCTCCAGAGAGTTCTCATTTTCCGAGACCAAATCATTATCCACCTGTATGGATCCACTCAGTGCTTCGATGAACGCGAGATCCGGGAGGACGTTTCCTATCGGCGTCTCCCAGATCATATCCGATGTGGAAGTTTCAAGTCCCGCATGACTTGGACCGATCAGAACAAAGGTCCCGGCAAATGCCGGAGATATCTTTGCATATCCGCATGCTACCGTTTGTCCTGAATAAAGATACCCTGCATGAGGTACGAGTATCCCAAACGGATCCGAAACAGACGTCACCGTAGATGCAAAAAGAGCGGATAAATGCTCCTTCAGCTCAGGTCCATTTTTTGCATAGAATATACCCGAGAGTGTTGATAGCCTCACAGACTTTTCCGTAGCCTTGGGCTCTGCCGATATTTTTGATATCATTGTTATATAATGGGAAGATTTCCAGATTCCCCATCTAACCGTTTTTGTCCGCCAAATCTATGAAGCGTGGGGCGGGTGTATGTAAGGTACAATATTATTGGTAGGGAAAGGCTTTAATTGTTGGGGTATAGAGGAAACGAAAGGAAGAAAAAAAGCAAAAAACACCCTGTCTGCCGGCTCTCTGATCTATCCGGCAGGCTTTGGATCAAAAGGAAATGATCCGGAAAAATTGGGAGATGATTTCAGGAAATTGACCCGGAGATCACTCGTCGCCGCATCCTTTTCCGGAACCGTCGCCTTTGCCGCAGCAGCCTAATTCGTTCTGGACATCCTTGCCAAGAAGTCCGACCGCGTCAGCCCTGCATCTTTTACAGTGACGCATCTGACGAACATACGGTGCACAACGCTTGTGCATCCGTGCCTTGTCTTCCGCAGTCGGCGGAACAACGTCCTTGAATTTATACTGGGGGATCAGCGGGATGATATTGAAGTTGAACACTCCCATAGCTCCGACCTTCTTTGCGATCTCCGGGATATGTCCCTCATTTACGCCGGGAATGTACACGGTATTGATCTTCACGAGCATCTTGCGTTTTACCGCCTCTTCTATACCGAGGAGCTGGTTCTTCAGTAAAATTTCGGCTGCTTCACGCCCGTGATACTTTTTCCCCTTATACTCAACGAATGAGTAGATCTTCTCGCCGATCGAGGGATCGATCGCGTTCAGGGTGACCGTGAGATTTCTGACACCGTATTTATCCAGGATGTCGATCTTTTCCGGAAGAAGAAGACCGTTTGTGCTGAGACACAGGATCACGTCAGGATACTTTTCGTGGACGAGGCGAAGCGTCTCAAACGTCTCCTCGTTTGCAAGCGGATCTCCGGGTCCTGCGATCCCGACGACCCGGATATGTTTCATCCGGGCAACGACTTCATCGATCCGCTCCAGAGCCTCTCCTGGGAGAAGGACCGCGCTCGTGACACCCGGGCGGGACTCATTGACGCAGTCAAAATCCCTTATACAGTAATTACACTGGATATTGCAATTTGGTGCAACGGCCACATGGCATCGACCAAATAAATGTCGTGCTTCCGGGCTGTAACAAGGGTGCTCATTGATTCTTCGGAGTGTATCCGGGTCATACGGCAAATTCTGGGCATCACGCAGATCGTTGTCAGTTTCACGGGAATCCATAGTAAATCTATTGTGTCTTGGTATATAAAGCCCAAACGTTTAGGGCACTGGTGTTTCACAGATAGACTTTATATTCCCCGGGTCGAAATAGTTTAAACATAGATCAAGGAGGATGGAATGGTAGATATTGGTGGTTTTTTCGGCAAAAATGACAAACAGAATCCATGGATAGCACGCGGAGAACAGGCATACGAAAAAGGATCGTATGACGACGCGATCCAGCATTTCACAAAAGCACTGGAAGTCGAGCCTGGCTCTGCAAATCTCTGGGCAAGACTTGCTGCCAGTCAGAGACTGAACCAGAAATACGATCCTGCCTCCCGATCATACGCCAAAGCGGTGGAACTCGATCCGAACGATTTCCATTCCTGGACATCGCTCGCCATTCTCCTTGGAGATGCAGGAAAATACGAAGAGGCACTCTCAGCCATGGGACATGTCGTTCTTCCGGAGAGTGAGATATACCTCAAAGATAAGAAATGCGAGTGGCTCCTACGCTCTGGAAAATACCGGGAAGCCGCCGCAGTCTGCTCACAGCTGATCTCCCATTTCCCGGGAAATGTTCAGTACCGGATCCGTTATGCCGATCTGCTGATGCGAAGCGGGATGTTTGCCGAAGCACGATCCGTATATGATGATCTCTCCTCTCTTGGAAGATCCGAGATGGTCTCCAATGCTGCATTCTGCTGTGAGATGACGGGAGATGTTGAGGGTGCGCTGAAACGATATGCTGATCTTGCCGAGAATGATGTGGTCGGCTGGTACCGCCGGGCACGTCTCGAAGAAAGCCGCGGAAATTTCAAGAACGCCGGCGCTGCATACGGCATGATCCAGCATCACACGACCGGAGATGACATTACCATCACGGTTCGCTGGGCATTGTCATTTTACTGGGACGGGAACGGGAAAGAAGCTGCGATCCAGCTCGAAAAGGTATTGGCAAAAGGCTATGCGAACGCCGAACTTTGGTATCTGCTTGCGACGGTCTCGTTTTTGAACGGCGAGTTCAGGCGTGCCGTTGAAGCGTTCGTCGAATACATCCACCTGAATCAGACAAATAATGCAGTCTGGTATATGAAAGGCTGCGCCGAGTACCTCTCCGGAAAATACAAAGAGGCACTCGATAGTTTCGGGAAGATGAGTAAACGCAGCACCGCAGGACCCTCCCCTGCGAAAATGAAATGGTTCGAGGACAGCGAACTTGATCTGTTTGATAATGCACCTTCGAAGAAAGAGCAGATAAAAGTCGAGGTCGGTGTCGTGAACGAAGGGCTTCTTTCTATGCAGGGATACGCCCTTGCAGCGCTTGGCCGCTACGGCGAAGCCGACAAAGCCGCCGGCGTTTTGCTGAGCAATGCACCCGCAAGACTTGACATGGAACTTCTGCACAGCAGATGTCTCGCGGGACTGGGAAGATATCAGTACTCCGGGGATGCGGCGGCACGGGTCCTTGCAAAATCCCCTGATAATATCGCAGCTATCGAACAGCATGCCGCGTCCATGATGCTTGCCGGCAAATACAGGGAAGCTGCCGGATCATGGAAAAAACTCGTCGAGGCGGCTCCGGAAAACACCCTTGCCTACATCGATCTCCTCAAAGCCTGCAGCGGGACCGGGAGATACACCGAGGCACAGGAGATCGCAAAACTTCTGTTAAGCGAAGAGCGTGGGTCCCGCGACATCACGATCACCCTGCTCGCAGGAGAGGCAGCTGCCTCTGCCGGGAACTATGAAGACGCAGTGACCTATTATCAGAATGCCGCGGCCTTATCCCCGAATACGCCGGCAGCATTCATCGGTCTTGGCTCCGCATATGAGATGCTTGGCGAGTATGAAAAAGCCGTGGACGCGTTTGCCTCTGCAGATGAGATCCTGCCGGATCGGTCAGGTATCCTGCTCGATCTCGGCAGGGCCCGGGCAGCAGCGGGACAGAGTCAGGCAGCTGCAGAGACCTATATTCGGATCATGAACGACCACCCCGACATCGCCGGAGCGGCAGTGCATGTCACGAAACTCTGCGCCGATCTCGGTCTGAACGAAGAAGCAGCGGATGCGGCTTTGGTCGCATTATCCAAAGGAGAAGGGGGACCCGGTCTTCTGACACTCGGGGGCGACCTCTGCACATCGGTCGGCCGGCTCGATCAGGCACAGGACTGCTATTCTGCCGCCCTCAAAAGCGACCCGGAGAACATCCATGATCTTTACTCGATCGGACATGTTTACCTGCTCAAAGGCGAGTTCAAACTCTGTATCGAATACCTGGACCGGTGTCTAAGCCTTGAACCCGAACATTCCCAGGCTCTGTTCGACAAAGGAGCGGCATATACAAACCTCGGCAGACTCGAAGATGCGGTAAAAGTACTGCGGCATCTCACCGGGATCGACGAAAACAACACAAAAGCCCTGTTGGTGCTCGCCGATATCCTGGAACAACAGCAGAAATATGATGAGGTCCTCGAGGTGTATGCACAATATCTCCAGGCAGGTGTTCCAAATGCGGATGTTATTCGAAAACTTGCCTCGATCTATCTCATGAGAGGTGAGTATGAAGATGCACTCCCATGGTATGACCTCCTTCTCGAATCAAACCCTGATGACATCGTCACCCGCCGTCTGAGGGCAGAAGCTCTCAGGTTCCTTGGAAGAGATGAAGAAGCGGCAGAAGCCTGTGCAAAACTGCTGGTTCTCCGCCCGAATGACCAGAATATCAGATTTTTGTATGCATCATCTCTTGCCAACATAGGAAAAACAGAAGGAGCTCTCAAACAGTACGCTGAGCTGACCCTCAAGGACCCGGAAAATGTCGCCGCTCTTTTCGGCTATGCCGATATGCTTTCACGCATGGGAAAATATCCCGAAACGATCAGGTCCTTTGACAAACTCCTTGGAAAATACCCGAGAAACAGTCTGCTCCATATCGAAAAAGCCCTTGCCTCGATCAAGATCGGCGAGCCGAAGGATATCGTGAGCGATATGACGACCGCGTCACAGGCAGATCCGAAAAATCCGTATGTCCTTTCCGGTCTTGGTTTCATGCAGATGGTCACCGGTCATCCGACCGAGGCACTCGCGGCATTCGACAAAGCGGAGGCGGCAGGATGTAAAGATCCTGACATGAATTTCTGCCGCGGGATCATCTATCTCCAGCAGAGCAGATTCGATCTGGCGGAAAAAGCAGCAGATCACATCCTGAAAATCGATCCGGATCACATGCCCGCCATGCATCTGAAAGCACGGTCACTGGAGTCTGTCGGGAGACTCAACGAAGCAGTGACCTACTACGACCGGATCGTAGAGCTCTCGGAAATCAGCCTTGACCCGGAAATGCCCGCAGAGGAGTAAATGCAGATCCAGATCCTCTGCATCGGAAAGATCAAAGACGCCTATATTTCCGCAGGCATTGCCGAGTTTGAAAAACGTCTGCGCCCGTATGCGAAGATATTCATCACGGAACTTGCCGAGGTGAAGATCCCGGAGAATGCCTCGGCATCGGAAGAGATCCGCGTAAAGGAAAAAGAAGGGGAGCTGATCCTTGCAAATGTGAAAGAGGGATTTTGCACCATAGCTCTTGATCCCTATGGGGTCTCTCTTTCGAGTGAAGCGTTTTCCGGGATCTTCGGTGAAGCGAAAATGTCAGGAAAGAACCTATGTTTCATCATCGGCGGACCCCTTGGTCTGTCGCCGGAATTGCTCAGATCGGTCGAAAAAAAGCTCTCCTTATCCCAGATGACCTTTACCCATACCATGTGCAGGCTGATCCTCTTCGAACAGGTCTATCGCGCGTTTCGGATCTTACACGGAGAACCCTACCACAAATAACCCTTGTCAGCGTGTTACTTGTTGTCATGTAGCATCAATATTATACGTGGTTAGTTACAACATATGAGTACCATGAAATTGGTATACACCGGCAAAACAAAAGATGTATTCTCACTTGACGATGGGAATTATCTGCTGAAATTTAAGGATAACTGTACTGGTGCTGATGGGGTATTCGATCCAGGGATGAACACAGTTGGCCCGACTATTGAAGGTGCCGGACGTGCTGGTCTTAGATTAACTCAGTACTTCATGGAGATCCTGAATGCAAAAGGGATCCCTACCCACTTCATCAGTGCAGATGTCGAGAATGTAACGATGACCGTGAAACCTGCCAAGACCTTTGGCAAAGGACTCGAGATCATCTGCAGATTCCGCGCAGTAGGTAGCTTCTACCGTCGTTACGGCGACTACGTGAAAGAGGCAGCCCCTCTTCCGGCATTTGTCGAAACAACGTTCAAAGATGACGCACGTGAAGACCCGCCAGTAACCAAAGATGCACTTGAAATTCTGGGCATCATGTCCCCGCAGGACTATGAGAGCCTTAAGGTCCTTACCCAGAAGATCGGTACCATCATGAAAGAAGAACTCGCAACGAAGAACATCGAACTCTACGACATCAAGTTCGAGTTCGGTAAGATCGGTGATCAGGTCGTTTTGATCGATGAGATCTCCGGTGGAAACATGCGTGCATACAGAAACGGCGAGTACCTTTTACCGCTCGATCTGACAAGCAAGGTTCTCGACGAGTAACCTTCCCCTTTTTTTTCTAAAAAATTACTTATAGCAGGCTGTTCTATCATTCATCATGAACAGAATGAAACTGATGATCATCGGAGCATGCGTGCTCATCACCTGCATATTTGCTGCAGGCTGCATATCTCCGGATGTTCCCGTGAATATCGATGATCCTGTTTTGACCGTAACGGTCGAAAAAGAAGGAATTATGATTCCGGTAAATGCGTCGATGACGTATATTCTCCCGGCAAATCCGACGACCGGATACAGCTGGACCGTGCTCGAGAGTGAAGGATTGATCGTCAAAGATGAGTATAAGGCAACGCCCGTTCCCGAAGGATGGACCGGCGGCGGAGGCTGCCAGTATTAGACGCTGACCGCAGAAAAAGCGGGGAGCTATACATTCAAAGCAGGATATGAACGACCCTGGGAAACGGATACCAAACCGATCTATACCATGACGCAGACCCTCGTGTTTTCCGAGGCAGAGGCCAATGACCCTGCCGGGGACGTAATGCTGACCGTACTGTTTAACGGCGTGATCAATCCGAAAGCCGGTGACGTAGTGAAGATCTGCACTGCAGGAAACCCGACGGCCGGATATTACTGGACAGCCTCGTCTGAGTCCGGACTGACCGTTCTCAAGAACGAGTACATCACCGACACGACCTCGGGCCTTGTCGGTGCCGGCGGAACATATGAATGGTATGTTACCTGAGAAAAAGCAGGGACCTATCAGTTTGGCGCAACGTGTCAGAGATCAGGTCAGGATCCGGCAAATCTGTTCTTCTTTGATCTGACGTTCGTCTGAAGGAAGAGAAGAGAAAAAAGCGTGAGAAAAAAATAATTTTTTTTATTCTTTCAGTGAGATCTCGAGTCCGCCGAAGAGTTTGACGGTTTTGTTGTAGGCCATTGCGGAAATTGCACCGACGATCATGCCGACGATGAATCCTGCGATCGCGTAAACAATGAAGTAGACCAGAATCTCAACAACACCAAGACCAAGTCCGAGTGTGAATCCAATGTCAAACTGAAGATTGAACATCAGCAGGACACCTTTGATTATTCCAAGGATCGCCCACAGGACAGTCAAACTCCCCCCACAACAAATGCTGCGGAAGATACACCAATATGCTCGATTTTCATGGTTTAAACCTATATTAAGAATTTACATCAGAGTTATTTATAGACGACGGTTTTTTGGATCCATGTTCAAGGTGTTCAAGAAGTAGAATCGTACCGGCTTTATCCAGAGGCTGGTTGTTATTTCCGCATTTTGGTGAGTGGATGCAGGAAGGACAGCCATTTTTGCAGGGACATCCGGTCACGATCTCACGGGCAAATGAAAGGATATCCGGAAAAAGGTCAGTTGCTTTTTCGGCAAGACCGATGCCTCCGGCAACTCCGTCATAGATGAAGATCGTTGGGGCGGCAGTATCACTATGGAAAGGCGTGGATACCCCGCCTATATCGGATCTGTCACAAAGGACAGAATGCGGCATGGCAGCAATGAGAGCATGTTCAACGCCGTGAAGCGACCCGGCGAAAGCCTCCGGCTTGATACCGCACTCTTCGTCAAAAGTGATCCAGCAGGCTTTCGTGGTAAATCTTCGCGGGGATACAGATATCTCATGTGCTGCTATGATCTGATCATACTCGATCACCGAATAGCCAAGGATCTGGGACGAGACCATGACTTCGCCGTAGTTTACCAGAAGGTCGTTGTGTCTTCTGGTTTTTTCTCTGGCAGTGATACTGATTTCTGTCATTGAAATAGGTCTAGTGTGATAGATATCTGATGTTTTTGCAACTCTGATGAGGCGGTGTTCTGGTTCGATGGTTTCCACACGATAACGTTCACCCTGATGAAAGATGACTGCGCCCGGATACGCTTCCCGGTATGCCTGATTCTCATCCATGGTTTCGAGAATGGTTTTTCCGTTACGTACTGACCAGGTTTTTCCTATTATTCCAAAGAACGGTGTGTTCAGTGCAGGGTTTTCCACGCCGCAGTAAACATATCCTTTCGAGGTGCTCGCAACGAGATGCTCATTTTTGAGAGTGGTGATCAGATCAGTAGCTGCATCCCCGAAGTATTTCCGGTCACGTTCGGGTTTTTATGGGAGTTCGGCAGCGGCACACTGGAGATGAGAGGGGAGAATATAGGGATTTTCGATTCCAAGAATTGCCTGTTCGCGCGGTGCATTGAAAAAAAGCCTCGGGATTTCTGGCATAATACTGATCGATCGGATTTTGTCCGGCAACAAATGTGATGACCGCGTCCTGTCCGTTTCTTCCTGCCCGTCCTGCCTGCTGAAGAACAGAGATCATGGATCCAGGAAATCCGCTGATGACGACAGAGTCCAGACCGCCGACATCTATGCCGACCTCCAAAGCGTTGGTACTGATGACCCCGGAGACACTCCCTGATTTCAACCGTGATTCGATCTCTTTTCGTTCAGCCGGACGATATCCTCCGCGATAGGAGGAAATATTTCCAGAAGGCTGCTCTTCGCGGCATCGCATCGCGGTAATTTCGGCAGCATTTCTTGACCGAGTGAAGCACAGGGTCTGTATTCCGGCTTTTATCTGGGAACTTACCAGTTCTGCGGTAGCAGAGATGCTGCTTTTATTTTCAGGAGAGTAGATCCGGAAGATCCGTTTTGCACGCGGTGATCCGTCACTGCTGATCTCGACAGAAGGCAGACCGGTCAAGGTCTCTGCAAATGACACCGGATCCCCCTGCGTTGCCGATGAGAGAATGAACTGCGGGTCGGCATCGTAAAAATTGCAGACACGTCGCATTCTTCTCAAGAGAAGAGCGGTATTTGATCCAAAAATTCCCCGGTATCTGTGCGCCTCGTCAACAACTACAAATGAGAGATTTGTCCAGAAATCACCCCATTTGGCTCGCCATCCAAGGATATGATGAAGTTCATACATATTTGTGAGAATGATGCGCGAGTCTGTACGGATCTTTGGACGGAGCTCCTGTTTTGTATCGCCGTCATAGATCGCAGGTTTTGTTTTTGCATGAAGAGCAGAGTCAAATTCTTTAAAGAAAAGCAGCTGATCGCGGGTCAGGGCTTTTGTCGGATAGATGAACAGTGCGGTCGCATCCGGATCTGTGATGAGTCGTTCGAGGACGGGAAGAGCGTAGGCAAGGGTCTTCCCTGACGCAGTAGGTGTTGTGATGATCACATTTTTCCCGGTCGATACCTGGTCGAATGTTTCTGCCTGATGCGTGTAGAGCCTGATGCGTGTAGAGCCTGATGCGTGTAGAGCCTGATGCGTGTAGAGCCTGATGCTTTTCTCTGTAAGATACCGGGTGATTTTTTCGGATATCGGAGAATTCGGCATCTGATATTTCGGATCCCGTGCCTCCTCGCATTTGATATACATATTTTTGTCATCCATAAATGGCCTCACATTCGGTTCGGAGAAGCAGAGCGAGATTTGCGACATCGAGTTCATTATGTTCCAGGATCGGCGTGAGGATCGCGGGGTTTCTGGTGCGGAGATAATTCTGATAATAGGAGGGGACCAGATACCCCGGCAGATCGTCCGTTCTCGGTGTGTGAAGAACAAACTTTTCGACATTACCTAAACAACAGTCCGGAATATCAGCCCCGTAAAGTCTTCGGGTTGGATACAAGAGATCAAAATGCAGGTCGGGACAGACCGTTCGCTCACCGTAATAGGATAGACGATTATTCAGATACGGCACATCGAATCCTTTCCCATTTATAGGTGACGACATGGGCATGTTTTCGAAAAGCCTGACCTGTCAGATAGAGAGCAGCAGCTTCGTCTTCGATATCGCGGAGAAGATACTGAGTCACGGTAAGTTCGTTTCCTTTCCAGACACCGCACCCGAAAAGGATGATCGGGGACTGAAACATGCCAAGGGTCTCTATATCGAAATACAGGAGATCTTCTTTTGGGAGTGCGTGGGAAAAACCCAGTAATAGCGGGTCATTTCCTCTGTGAGCATCCTGAAAGATCTGGAAAATATCTCCCGGATTCCCATTCTCGATAACATCTGCGATCTCAAATGCGGATTCCCGCCGACAGGTATGTCCCAGGTCAGTAAGATTTACGACCCCTTTTCTGCGGTATTCATACGCACGTCTCGGACCTATACCAGGAACCAGTGTCAGTTCACACATGCACCGTTCGCGGATCATCTCTTCTGAAATGAAAAGATCCTGATAGAGCCGGGTAGTTTTCTTCGAAAGACAGCTGCCATCCGGTGTATCTATCTCAAATGTACCGGGGATCTCTGCCCTATCCCTATCCCGTGTTTCTGTTTTCAGAAATACACCTGGTGTGAATGCCTTACTGAGGACCTGCATAGGGAGATCAGCAGATAAGGTAGTTCTGATCTTTTTCTGAGAGCATATGTTCACTGCTGTCTGATGCAAACCAGCAGAGTTTGGAGAGCTGATTTTTTCTCTGAACTACGGTGTATCCTTCTGCACGTTTTGCGATTGAGTTTAAAGCAATGCTCGTCATAAACAAAAATCAACTCCAGAGTATATATACCCCAAACCGCGCGGTGCGATAATGCCTCCGCCCTCATTTCAAAAAGGGGATTTAACTGAATTATTCTTGTTATTTTCAAAATCTAAGCCCAATATTTGTTTGGAATTGTGTGCGAAAAATTGAGAAGAGGAGAGAGGAAGTCAGGGGGATTCTCTCCACTCAAATACACATCTTTACTATTACAGAAGACAAAATAATTACGTGATTTTTCATGCTTGAAATAGAAAACCTGCATGTGGAAGTTGGCGGACGTGAAGTTCTGCACGGTATATCCCTGATCGTGCCGGATGGACAAACGCATGTCCTCCTTGGCCCGAACGGGTCCGGAAAAACCACTCTTCTGCGTACGATTATGGGCTTTGCCTCTTCCAAAGTAACCGCCGGCAAAATAATCTTTAATGGTGTTGACGTTACGCATAAACCGGTCCACGAACGTGCAAAACTTGGAATGGGCATTATGTTTCAGCGCCCGCCCACAATATCCGGTCTGAAACTCGGTAAATTCATCACTGCAACAAATAACATCGATGAAGCACGGATCCCAATAATTGTCGAAAAACTGCACATGACCAAATTCCTTGACAGAGATGTCAATGCAGGATTCTCAGGCGGAGAAATAAAACGCAGTGAGATCCTGCAGCTCACTGTCCAGAATCCGTCATTTTTGATGCTGGATGAACCGGAAAGCGGTGTGGATGTGGAAAATATGGCACTCCTCGGCGATGCCGCTGCGGCTCTTCTGGAAAAAGGGATCCATATGAAAAGCCGTACCAAATCAGGACTTATCATCACCCACACGGGATATATTCTTGATTATCTTGAGGCCGATGTCGGTTATGTATTGATCGACGGATCTCTCCAATGCAGCGGAAACCCGCGTGAAATTCTCAAAAGTGTGAAAACATCAGGATATAAGGACTGTATAGCATGCCGGAAATGAATGGTTTCTCGGGGATCAGCCCCGAAGATAAAGAACGCCTTGCCTTGACCGGGATCCACACTGATTCAATGGAAGGACGCGCAGGAAGTTTCCTCCTCGTAGATGACCACATCCTTCACGCCGGTTCCCAGACGGAAGGGGTAGAGGTGCTGATGATCGAAAAAGCCCTCGAAAAATACGAGTGGCTCAAGGATTACTGCTGGAACCTTGTCCCGGCTGATAAAGATAAATACACCCAGTACGTCGCAGACCACCCGCAGAGGGGATATGTCATCATTGCCCATAAAGGAGCAAAAACCATTTTCCCGCTCCAGAGCTGTATGTTCCTCCAGGGAGATACGATCCAGACCGTTCACAACATCGTCATTGCGGAAGAAGGGTCCGAGGTCCATCTGATCGCAGGATGTGCAAGTTCTCTGAAAACAAAAGAGGGTGCCCACTATGGGATCAACGAGATATATGTTGGGAAAAATGCAAAAGTGACCTCGACCATGATCCATACCTGGGGAGAAGAGATCGAGGTCTTCCCGCGTACGGCCACGGTCGTCGAAGAAGGAGGGACGTTCCTCTCAAACTACGTCTGTATGCGCTCGACAAAAATGGTCCAGATGTATCCGACCGCCTACCTCAAAGGAGAAGGCGCAGTTGCCCGTTTTTCAAGTATCATCGTAGCCGGAACCGGCTCATACATTGATGCCGGGTCAAGAGCTGTGCTTCAGGCGCCAAACACCAGCGCCGAACTGATCACCCGCGCCATAACAAACGGCGGGACGATCATATCCCGTGGAGCTATTATTGCCGAAGTCCCCCTGACAAAAGGGCACATCGAGTGCCGCGGACTTATATTAAAAGACGGCATTATGCACGCGATCCCCGAAATCGACGGCCGTGTTGTTGACGTTGAACTGTCCCATGAGGCAGCGGTCGGCAAGATCGCGAGAGATGAGATCGAGTATCTCATGGCACGCGGACTCTCGGAAGAAGAGGCTACTGCCACGATCATTCGGGGATTTTTGGATGTCCGGATCGAAGGTCTGCCCGATGCTCTCCAGAAGCAGATCGAGAATGCGATCGATTCTGCCGACCAGGGATTCTGAATGAAGATCTATGATGTGAGTGCCGGCCTGCATCCCGGGATGTATGTATATCCCGGTGATCCTGAGTTTCTTTTGACTCCGATGAAGGCAGATAATGCTTACATCTCCTCCATATCTCTTGGAACGCATACCGGCACCCACATCGATGCCCCCGCACATTATTTTCCGAATGAAAAAACCATTGACAGGATAGGATTGGAAAATCTGATCACTCCTGTTGAGGTCGTAACCTTTCCCCTTTTGCCGACAAAAAACTGTAAGGCAGTTTTTTTTAAAAATGCAGTCCCCTTATCTCTAGCTACGGCACAAATACTTCAGGATAATGGGGTCAAAACAGTCGGTTGTGACGCCTTTTCCATAGGAGATGATGAAGTTCATCGTTTTTTACTGAAAAATGAGATCATCATTATCGAGATGCTGGACCTCTCGAAAATTTCGGACGGTGTTTATCAAATGATCGCCCTGCCGCTGAAGATCGAAGGGGCGGACGCTTCACCTGCACGAGTTGTATTACTTGAGGATATAATATGATATTACATGATGCTGTAAAAAAACTTCATGACGTTGCGCATGGAATGGGTGCCGAAGACGGCGACCTTGTGTATATGACCCGGCCTGAAAATCACACATGCCAGTTCTGTTCCGGGAGTTGTCTTGAGGTATGTTTCGGCGGGAGGGTCGCCGAGATCTCATCTACCGAGCCTTTTTGTGCAAAAATGCGGCTCGAACATCTGTATGATGCCCCGCTGAAATCCCCAAAAACAAGAGCTGCAGCGGCAGGAGCCTTGACGGTGGTCACAGGTTTTCTCATGCTGATCCGAAAACTGGGTCCATGCCCAACCGTAAACTATGAGGACTGCCATGAAGAACTGGTCTGGTATCTTGACGGTAAAAATGTTTACATCCTTGGCCGGGATATACCAAAAATAAAACAGACATTGCTTCTGGAAGATGCCGATGTGGTGGTCGTGACCGGCGATGCATTGCTGGATAATGATCTTCTTGCCGAAATCGACGAAGCGATCCTTCTGGAAAAAGAGCTGTTGTTTATCGGCCCCTCCTGCGCGGGAGTGGCTTGTCTTCTTGGGAAAAGGTCCTGGTGTCCCTATGGGACCTAATAATTTAACTATCTTAAACACATAATTACATTCATTATTCTTTATGGTTCGTCCGGTATAAGACAGATGTTTGATCAGCGCCTCCTCTCCCTTGCTCCGATTGTTGGAGCAGCAGTTGCACAAAATGCAAAACACGTTGTTCTTGGAACTGATTCGCGAACCAGCAGGGAGATCCTCGCAAACGCAGTGATATCGGGACTGATCAGCAGCGGGGCTGATGTTGTCTACGGCGGGATCTGTCCCACCCCGACAGTGGCCTTTGGTGCAGGATCTGCTGATGCGGGTGTTATGATAACGGCATCACATAACCCGGAACCCTACAACGGGATCAAATTATTCCGGTCCGACGGATCCTCTTATACACTCGCTCAGCAAAAAGAGATCGAAGATGCAGTAGAACATCCGTCTTGGAGTACGTGGGACGAACAGGGCGCATTAACGGATGCTGATCTTATTACTCCGCATAAAGAAGCTATTTTGACAGCGGTTTGTATTCCGGAAAATCTGACTGTGGTCGTGGACTGCGGCAATGGGGCCGGCGGACAGATCACGCCGAAACTCTTTGAAGAATCGGGAGCAACCGTCATTTCCGTAAACTGTGACCCCTCGGGAAAGTTTGCACGTCCCTCAGAGCCGCTCGAAAAAAATCGATGCTGACTGTGCAGTAGTAAATGACGGGGACGCCGACAGGATGATGGCATTTGACAATTTGGGACGATACATCGACGGTGATCATATGCTCATGCTTTTTGCGAAGTATCTGGATGCAAAACAGGTCGTAACGACCGTCGACGCTTCTATGGCGATCGAAGAGATCACCGAGGTTCACAGAACCCCGGTCGGCGATAGTTTTGTTTCCGAGGAGCTCATCTCGTGGGGAACGTTCGGCGGCGAACCGTCAGGGAGCTGGATCTTCCCAAAACACTCCCTCTGTCCAGATGGACCTTACGCTGCTGCACTTTTCGCCGAGATCTCGGGTCAATGGGATGTGGCAGAGGAGCTTGATGCGATGCCGAGATATACCATCCTTCGTGATGCTTTGGAAACAAAATATGGAAAAGAGATCCTTTCAGGGCTCGGCGCGGACAAGCCGACGGACGGGATCAGACTCACCGAGGAAAACGGATGGTGCCTGATCCGTGCGAGCGGGACCGAGACGAAGATCCGCTGCACAGCAGAAGGAAAAACAATCGACGATGCAAAACGGATGCTGGATGCAGGCATGATGAGGATCCGGAATGCGATGCATCAGATCAAGGAGTAATGTATGCAGTGTGTAATTCTAGCCGCAGGTGAAGGATCCCGTATGCGACCTCTCACAACGTCCCGGCCAAAGGTCATGTTGCCTTTAGCGGGAAAGCCGATGCGTGAACATCTCATCAAAAATGTGCGTGATCCCGGCATCACGGATATCCTTCTTGTTGTCGGATACCGTGAAGAAGCGATCCGGACATGATTTGACGACGGTTCAAAATTCGGCGTATCGATACACTACGTTGTTCAAAGGAAACAGATGGGGACGGCAGGTGCGCTGAAAACGGTCGAGCCGTTTATTTCATGATATATTTCTGATGCTGAACGGAGACATGATCCTCGAAAGATCCGATCTTGAAATGATCATTGGTCTGCCAAGTCCGGTGATGGCGACTTCAACGACGAATCACCCTAAAAGTTTCGGGGTTGTGACCGTTGAAAATGATAAGATCACCACGCTGGAAGAAAAATCCCTTCACCCGAAATCAAACATAATCAACGCCGGGGCATATCTCTTTGATCCAGAAATATTTACCATTCTAAAAAAGCTCTCGCCGTCATCCAGAGAAGAATACGAACTGACCGATGCTTTGACCGATTACATCTCTGAGGGAAAACTTACTGCCTATCCTCTATCTGTCTGGATGGATGTAGGATACCCCTGGGATATGCTGAGTGCAAACGAGCATCTCCTTGAGACTGTGGTAGGAGAGCAGAATGGAACTATTGAGGAAAATGTGACGATCAAAGGTCTGCTGATCCTTGGAAAAGGTTCCGTCATCAAATCCGGGACCTATATTGAAGGTCCCTGTATCATTGGTGAGAACACCGTTGTCGGCCCGAATGCATATCTTCGACCGGGAACGACGATTGGGAACAACTGTCACATAGGTCATGCCGTAGAGATCAAAAACTCCATAATCTTTGATGACACGAAAATCCCGCATTACAATTATATCGGAGACAGTGTGATCGGAAGCAGATGTAATTTTGGCGCCGGAACGAAGATCGCGAACCTTCGTCACGATCATGGACCGGTAAAGTTGGCGGGATGTCCACCGGCAGAAAAAAGTTCGGGGCAGTCATCGGGGACGATGTGATGTTTGGGATCAACTGTTCCATAAATACCGGATCCTCGATCGGCAGCGGGACAAAAGTCGCACCCCACACACTCATATCAGGAATGATCGAAAACAAAACGGTGGTGAAGTAACATGACAAAGATTCAGGCGATAATCCTCGCAGCAGGAGAAGGGACCAGGCTTCGTCCGCTGACAAAAAACCGTCCGAAGGTCATGCTGCCGGTGGCAAACCTCCCCATCCTCGAACATGTTCTGAACTCAGTTGTTGCCGCAGGTATTCGTGATATCACGGTGGTCGTCGGATACAAAAAGGAACAAGTGATGACGTTTCTGAATACCTATCCGCTCCCTGTGCGGGTGGTCGTTCAGGACAAGCAGCTCGGAACAGCGCATGCTCTTTCTACGGCGAAGGAGTACGTGCATACAAAAACCCTCGTTCTTGCTGGAGACAACTATGTCGATCCTGAATCAGTGCGTTCAATACTGGATACAGAGAATGCCGTTTTAGTGGCGCCTCATTTATCTCCTGCAAATTTCGGTGTGATCTCCAAAGATGACGGGATATTGACCGGCATTATCGAGAAACCGACTGACGTTGATCCGGGATCACTGGTAAGCTGCGGAGTTTATGTCTTTACGCCGGAGTTTATTGAAAAGATACGGGAACAATCAATTCCCGAATCATTGCAGAAAAACATCAAAGCGGGAATGAAGATCTCCATTTTCCGGGCAAATGACTGGCAGGATGCCGTCTATCCAAAAGACCTGCTTTCAGTAAACAGACACCTGCTCAAACCAGTAAAAGGAAAAATTTCAGGCACTGTTGACAAAAGTGTTACTGTTCAGGGACACGTATCCATTGCAAAACACACCGTGATCGGTCCGGGCACAGTGATCCTCGGCCCGGTAGTTATCGGAGAAGGAAGTCGTATCGGACCAAATGTATGTATAGGTCCAAACACCTCCATCGGGTCCCGCGTTACGATCGAACTGTTTACCTACATCGAAAACAGTATTGTCATGAATGACTGTACCATCGGATCCCACTCCCGGATCGTTGATACGATCATGGGGGAAGGATGTAAATGCTCTAACCATGTTTCAACAGTGTCCGGGGAATTTGGTGCAGTGTGCGGTGATCGCGCATCGATCGGACCCTTTACAGTAATAAAAGGCGGAGTGATTGGAAACAATGTCGTTATCGAAGGCGGCAAGATCCTGGAAAAAGATATCCCTGATAACGCTCTGGTGATCTGAGATGTGCGGGATCGTGGGATATATTGGTTACCGTGAGGCCTCAGAGGTACGTACATCCGGTCTTTTGCGCTTAGAATATAGGGGCTATGACTCATTTGGAATAGCAACTCTTTCCCCATCACTTTCTTCCTTCAAACATCTTGGAAAAATTTCGGACTCCGCAGCATCCGCCCTTCATCTGAAAGGTACTGTAGGTATAGGTCATACACGCTGGGCTACCCACGGTGTTCCCAGCGAAATAAATGCTCACCCGCATCTTGATGAAAAAAAGAAGATCGCCGTAGTTCATAACGGGATCATTGAAAATTATGCAGACCTTAAACGAGGACTGGAACAGCGCGGCGTTGTTTTTGCATCGGAGACCGACACAGAAGTCATCCCTCATCTGATCGCAGAAAAGTATACGGGAAATCTTTTTGAAGCGGTATCAAGTATCTTACCCTTGCTTGAGGGATCATATGCTCTTTTGATACTCGCTGAAGGAGAAGAGAAGATGATCGCCGCGAGACACGGCAGCCCTCTTGTTCTTGGTATTGGTGATGATGAATTTATTCTGGGATCTGATGCGCTTCCTCTTCTGGATTATACCAAGAAAGCGGTGTATTTCGAGGAAGGGGATGTTGCAGAGATCACGAAAAACGGATATACGATGTATAACGCAGGTTTTCCGGTATCACGCGGGATCACTGAGCTTGAGTGGAGTTTGGATGAGGTCAAAAAAGGAGGATTTGAGCATTATATGCTCAAAGAGATCTTCGAACAGCCGGAAGCTTTTGCAAACACCCTTTCATCGATCAAGCATTGTTTTGAAGCGATGGATATGATCAAAAACGCACACTTCATTACCGTCGTCGCCTGCGGGACCTCGGCAAACTCTTCGATGGTTTTTTTCCTATCTGATGGAAAGCATCTGTCATATCCCGACACGCGTGGTACTTGGATCCGAGTTCAAGTACTTCCCAACGCCAAACACAGATCTGGTGATCGGTGTTTCACAGTCTGGAGAGACGGCAGATACGATATCGGCCCTGAAACTTGCAAAAAATCTCGGGGCGCAGACACTGGCAATAACCAATGTTCTGGGAAGTTCCATTACACGAGTAGCTTCATCCGTTATCTATACGAGAGCAGGCCCTGAGATGAGTGTCGCAGCAACGAAGTCATTCCTCTCTCAGGTCGCCGTATTTATGCAGATGGTAAATCTGATCTCGGATCATCAGCTTGAAATGGAGTTGAGCGAGATCCAGCGGTATATTCCGGAGATCCTCAATACGGATCTTTCGGACGCCGTCGAATTGTGCAGGGGGGCGTCCACTCTTCTTTACATAGGGAGAGGGATGTTCTATCCGGTAGAAATGGAAGGCGCGCGTTAAAGATGAAAGAGATCTCCTACATCCATGCAGAAGGATATGCTGCCGGAAAACTGAAACACGGGCCGTTTGCATTACTCTCCCCCGAAACCCCGGTTATAGCTATGTGTGTTTCAAGTAATGTCTACCCGGTGATGATTTCAAACTTAAAAGAGATCAAAGCACGGAGTTCCCCTCTCATTGTGATCGGCAAAGACTGTGACAAAGATCTGGAAGATGTGGCCGATGTCTGTATTCAGCTTCCCGCGGTTTCAGAATACGGATCGGTCGACCTCTCTTCGATCATATTACAGCTGCTCGCATATCAAATAGCAGTCGCTCTTGGAAGGGATGTTGATATGCCGAGAAATCTGGCAAAAAGTGTGACGGTCGAGTAACGTTACTGCCCGACTTTTTTGGACGTGCTTTTCCAGAGAACAGCATTGTTCTTTCTTGAGTAGAGGCCTGCCAGAAGATAAAACTGATTTGTGACAAAAGCAGTGATCAGATTTCCTTTTCTCATAACACTTAATAAAAGGAAGGCGGCGGCGAGCAGAAGAAAGAGGAGCGGTAGATTGAGAAGCAGCCCTATCGAAAAGATAATGCCGCCTATCATAAGCATTGTCGGCGTGATCACATACATCCACAGCCGAAGCGGGTAGAATATCCGGCAGAAGGGACTATCTACTTTCAGCAGATCACGGTTTTTGAGCGTTGTCTGGATCAGTCCTTTGGCCCGCCGCACTTTTTGGGTGTACTGTTTTTTGAGATTATCCGGCAATTCTTCGTAGATGGCGGCCCGTGTCTCATAAAATGTCCGGTACCCCTTTCGTATAGCTTCAAAGGCAAGATTGGCATCATCTGCGCCGCTTGTTTCGTTCACCCCTTGGACTATGCTTTTTCTCATGATCAGGAGACAGCCGTTAAATGCCGGCGTGGCATCATGAGCGGATTCCCATTCTGCCATTCGACCAAAATAGGACCGGTATGTTTTTTCCATGGAAGTGACACGGTCAGCTCCGGGATTCGGCTGAAGATCGCCTGTCCCTGCAGCAAAATCATCATCGGCGAGGATCCTCCGGACGAGATGCTCAACACTTTTGTCATCCCAGACCAGATCTGCATCTGTAGCGACAACCAGTTCGTTGGATGTGAGACCTATGCCGGTATTAAGTGAGGTATTTTTCCCGGATCTCTGTTCGTTAACATGTATTTTCCAGGCAAAATCGACATTGGCCAGTTCACTTCGAGCGACCTCTTCGGTTTTATCATCCGAGCAGTCGATTACAAGGACAACTTCCATCAACTCAGACGGATACGTGCATGAGGAGATACTTTGGATCTTTCTGGCGATGGTCCGTTCTTCGTTGTAGGCACAGATCACAATGGAGATAGCCGGAAGAGTCTTGGGGGTGTCCAGGTCCATCTCTACAGGCTTTTTTCCGAAGGTCACCCCAAGTAAATATGCTATGTAGGGGATGACTGCAAGAAGTATGATTCCTGCTCCGACTGGAAGAAGATAAAGAAACATTATTTATTATTCATTGCGCTGAATCCATACTTAGAGATATTCATGATTGCGGGTTAGCTTTCCAATTATTTTATTGTTTACAACGCTCAGATAATATATATCTAATATCTGCTCGTGATAGACTATGGATTTTCAGAGTTTTTGGAACGATAAACGATATCGTTATGGCATTATCGGACTCGCTGTCCTGATATGTACTTTAGTTGCTTTCCGGATACGAATAATTCCGATGGCCACCCTTGCCGGGACTGGAGATATGATCGCCGGACCGGATGCCTGGTATAACCTGCGGCTGATAGAAGTGGCGCTTGCAAATAACTTCGGGTATATTTTCTTTGAACCGATGACGTTGTATCCGACCGGACAGGAGATCGTCTGGGGTCCGCTCTTTACCTACATTGCCGCGTTCTTTGCTCTCATCGCAGGAGCAGCAACACGGGTAGATGTAATTACTGCGGCTTCCTGGGCACCCGCAATTCTCGGAACACTCATGGTCCCAGTAATGTTTTTCCTTGGAAAGAGGATCGGCGACTGGAAAACCGGCATGATCTCAGCACTCTTCATTGCAGTTATCGGGGGGCAGTATCTCTCACGTTCGCTGTACGGACATCTTGATCACCACATAGCAGAGACGCTCTTCTCCTGTCTGTTCTGTCTTTGTTATGTGCTCACTTTGTATGCACTCAGCGATCACAAGATCGATCTCAAACAATTTTCAACATTGAAACTGCCTTTACTATACGGAGTTGTCTGCGGTATCGCATACTTCCTTGGGCTTCTTACGATGACGACCATGGTCGTCTTCGGTCTGTTCGTAGCAGTATTTACGCTGATCCAGTTCATTCTGAATCAATACTCCGGCAAACCAACAGAGTATCTTCTCAGTCTGAACGTGATCACGTTTATAATTGTCGCACTCAGATTACTGCTGTACGGGATCTGTGATCTCAGTTTTGGTTTCACTGATTATTCATTAGGTCTGTTTCTCTCCCATCTGTTCCTCGTTCTCAGCACGGTCATATTATATCTTATCTCGCGCCTCGTAACAAAGTTCGAAAACCCTGGTATTATTATCTGGTCACGCTGGTCATCCTGCTGGCTGGAGGTTCACTGATCCTTGCACTCGCTCTTCCTGATCTCTTCAATTCATTGATAGGAAATCTTGCAGGTTTCTTCGCAAACAATGCCACTGCCGCAACCGTCCAGGAGATGTCTTCCTGGTCTTTTGCCAGTGCCGTTTCAGCATACAACTGGGGACTCCTTCTTGCGGCCGGAGGATTTGTCTATCTCCTCTGGAATATCTGGAAGCATCAAACGCCGGGTATGCTCTTTGTCCTCATATGGTCCCTGTTCATGTTCTTTGCGACCTGTGCTCATATACGCTGGGAGTATTACTTTGCCGCAAATATTGCGTTGCTCGCAGCTGTGTTTGTAGGATGGGCGATCACCTTTGCAGAAAAAGATCTTGGTTTGCTTATAGCAAAACGCACTGAAGCACACAAACCAGCTGAACCTGCAAACAAGAAACAAACTACACAATCCAAAGCCGTGGAGCAATCTGCTTCAGGAAAACCGGATACACACAGACTCGGCATCTTTGCTGTTATCATGATCATAGCAGTTATATTTGTAGGATCTTCAGCAGCATATGCCGTTGAATTAAGCTCAGCCTCTGCAAACGGGGGAACTACACAGGACTGGATCGATGCGTGCGAGTGGCTCTCAGTCAATACTCCTGATACCGGGGTAAATTATCTGACGATCTACGATGAAAACACATTTACCTATCCTGAGGAATCCTATGGCGTTCTCTCCTGGTGGGATTACGGACATTACATCACAACGATCGGCGAGCGGATCCCAAACAGCAATCCGTTCCAGGCGGGAGTTTCCGGAGAGTATGGAGTTGCCGCTGTATTAACAAACACGAATGAGTCACAGATCGTGGAGAAGCTGGATCATCTTGGTACAAAATATGTAATGACCGATTATCTGATGGCAAACGGCATCTTTGGAGCAATGACCATTTGGAATGACTCAACGTTAGGCATGGCTCCTTACTACTACACTTTCCTTCAGAAAGGAACGGACGGAACATATTCCTATGTCTCGGCCGCGACACCTGAGTTCTTCAACACCCTCACAGTTCGTTTACAAAACTTTGACGGCTCCATGACTGATGCAGGAAGCGTTTACGTCGTGATCACCGATTCAACAGCCGGATACGGCGTCCCTGTGATCACCTCTACGAAAACATACATTGATGCGAATACAGCATGGACTACGGCGGAGAACTAAAACGTCAACGCAGCCAGCGGAAAACATGCATACGTTCTCTCAGCCCCGACCGAACTTACCAACTACAATCTCCCAAGCGTTGATGTGCCCGCACTTCAGCACTTCCGCTTAGTGTATGAATCAACGACCTATGTTGTTGGAGGCTATCTTACCGGAGCAAATGAAGGCGGAACAGCATACGTGAAGACCTTCGAGTATGTTCCCGGAGCCGTCATCAAAGGAGATGGGATCATCGAAATAGACGTCATTACCAATAACGGACGGACCTTCACCTATCGTCAGGAAAGCGTGGATGGACAGTTTATTGTCCCCTATGCTACCTCGGGCGGTCCCTCTGACGTTAAGACCACAGGACTGTACACCATAGTCGGAACAGGACAGACTTTTGCCGTCTCCGAAGAAGCAGTACTGAATGGTCTGACCATCAACTAGCTTTTTTCCCACACATTTATCATAGACCACCTTCCATGTACTAATCATGAGTACGTTCAAAGTTGGAGAGACCGTACGTTACCGACGGACCGGCACTGTCGGAAAAATCGTAGCGTTTACGGAGGAAAGGGGAGATACTTTCGCCGAACTTGACAGCACTGGTATGTACTACCGCACAGATCAGCTCACTGTGATCAAAGAAGAGAGAAAGCATGTGGAAAAATCACATGACTTCAGGAAAGATTTCAAAGAGGAACAGGAAAAAATGCAGGATATGCAGGAAAATGCCTGGCAAAATACCGATCAGAGCTGTGAAGGCGGAGGATAAATCCGGTATCACACACATATATCAGTGTTGAAGTCAACTATATAGGGTTAGAGGAGGTTTTGGTTTCTTTGCATGATCCTACAATACCAAACGTAAATATCGGCGTAGTTGGTCACGTTGACCATGGCAAGACTACATTAGTCAGCCAGCTTACCGGCTCGTGGACAGACCGCCACAGTGAAGAACTGAAGCGCGGGATCTCGATCCGGCTTGGGTACGCCGACGCAACGTATTATAAATGTCCAAAATGCGGGGGTGCAGATCTCTGGACAAATACAGAGATATGCCCCACCTGCGGTGAAAAACTTGAAGCAGTCAGATCTGTTTCATTCGTAGATGCACCGGGTCATGAAACACTCATGGCAACGATGCTCTCAGGCTCTGCCATCATGGATGGTGCGGTGCTCGTTATTGCGGCAAATGAGCCTTGTCCGCAGCCCCAGACCAAAGAACATCTTATGGCTCTGGAACTAACCGGCATCAAAAACATCGTCATAGTTCAGAATAAAATCGATGTTGTTCCGCAAAAAAAGGCGCTGGAAAACTATAAACAGATCAAAGCGTTTGTAAAAGGAACGGTCGCCGAAAATGCACCGATCATTCCGGTCTCTGCACAGAAGAGGATAAACTTCGGCATGCTTCTGGAAGCGCTGAACACCATCATCCCTGATGTTGAGCGCGAATCCGACGTCACACCGACCATGCTGATAGCACGGTCATTTGATGTTAACCGTCCAGGAAGTTCCTGGCGTGACATCAAAGGCGGCGTTATCGGAGGGTCACTTATTCGCGGCGAGTTCCACGAAGGTGACGATATCGAGATCCGTCCCGGCAGACAGTACATGTCGGAGAACAAAGCTAAGTGGGAGCCGATCACAACCAAGATCACTTCAATGAACAAGGCCTCCCACAAGGCCCTTACGGCAACACCCGGGGGACTCGCAGCTATCGGCACTAAACTCGATCCGTCCATCACCAAAAGTGACACGCTTGTCGGACAGGTTGCCGGCATAACAGGATCACTTCCCCCAGTCTGGGAAAAACTCAGGTTTGATGTCACTCTCATGGAACGTGTCGTCGGTTCATCAGCCGAACTAAACATCGAGCCGCTCAAACTCAAAGAGCCGCTGATGCTTTCCGTTGGAACAGCTGTAACTGTGGGAATCGTCCTTGCAACGAAGAAAAACCAGGCTGAAGTCATGCTGAAACGTCCGGTCTGTGCCGAATTAGGTTCCAGGATCGCAATCAGCCGTCAGGTCGGGGGCAGATGGCGTTTGATCGGCATGGGTCTTCTGACCGAGTAACGGTCATCTTAGACACAAATGCCCTGATGATGCCTGCGCAGTTCAACGTTGACCTTTTCGAAGGTCTGCGTGAACTCCTGGGCGCCTATGACGCGCTCGTACCTGCTGAGGTGGTGTACGAATTGCGCGGTCTTTCGATGGGGCGGGGAAAAGATGCTGCAGCAGCGAGATTTGGTTTGACCGTTGCGACCCGCTGCACTGTCCTTTCGGAACTGGCAGAAGATATCCCTGTGGATGACAAAGTCATCCGTACAGCAGAGATGTTTAATGCTGTAGTAGTTACCAATGATAGAGAATTGAGAAACCGTCTGAAACAACACCGTGTCCCGGTCATTGTTCTCAGATCACGCTGCAAACTAGAACTAATTGGAAAATAAGCAAAACAGGCGAGGAGACACATATGTATTATAAGCTGAAACTAAACGACAAAGTCAGAGTTCCCCCGGAACGCATGGGTGAAGATCTCAACGCCGTTATTCTTGACGTCCTGCAGGAACAGTTTGAAGGCAGTGTTGACAAAGAGATGGGTATTTTCATCGCAGTGGCCAGCGTAGACCGTGTTGGCGATGGAGAGATCATCTACAGTGATGGAGGCGTGTACTACGACGTTGACTTTATCGCTGTTGTACTTCGCTTATCCCTCCAGGAAATCATCGAAGGTGTTGTTGTCGAAACAACAAGCTTTGGGGCATTCGTGTCTCTCGGCCCGATCGATGCCATGCTGCACATGAGTCAGATCTCCGATGAGTACATCGATTATGATGAGAAAAACTCACGCCTTGTCTGTAAAGACAGCGGCAGAACGATCGGTGTTGGAGACAGTCTGCGCGCAAGAGTTGTTGCTCTCTCCTTAAACGAACGTGATCCCCGTGAATCAAAGATCGGTCTGACGATGCGTCAGCCGGGTCTTGGAACTCTTGCATGGATCGACGAGGACCTGAACAAAGAGAAAGCTGACAAGGAATCGAAGTAATGGCAGCAAAACGTTCCACACAAAAGAAACTCCTGCAGGCATGCCGAAACTGTCACAAAATCCTTGATGCGGATAAAACCGTCTGTCCCGAATGCCAGGGTAATGCCTTGACGCCCGAATGGTTCGGGTACCTCGTGATCATCGACTCGCGCCACTCTGATGTTGCAGAGAAGATGAACATCGAATTTAACGGCAGATACGCAATCAAGGTACGATAAATGCTAACGCTCCCGCCAGAGAACCGGTGGCTCTTCAGAGAGCCTTTCGGCACTATTTTTTCAGATTTTTCCCAAGTCGTCCCTTATCTTGAAGGAAAGATATTCTGTACTGTCGGGGATGTTGTAACTCACAATGCATTATCCGCAGGTCTGATCCCATCGATAGGGGTCATTGACGGATTTACCAAACGTTCTCCTTATCTCAGAATGCCGGAGATCCGTGGACATATCCTGCATGTGACAAACCCCGCAGGAACGATCACGAATGAACTTATTTCCGCGCTTCGTGAAGCACAGGGAAAAATGCCCTGTGTGGTCATGGTCAGGGGCGAAGAGGATCTCGCCGTCCTGCCGCTCACAGAAATCCTGCCTGATGGCGCCTTAATTCTTTACGGTCAGCCGGACGAAGGGCTTGTCGTCTGCGAAGTGAACCAAAAACTTCGTGCAGATGCAAAAAAACTGTTGACCTATTTTGTCAGTCTGTGACGCCAGTATTAAATATCCTGTATTCCAATAATTGTGGGATATCGATGGAGATTAAGATTACCTCTAATACCAGGAACGAGCTTTTAAGCCGTAACGAGCTTGCATTCAACGCAAGTTATGAAGGTCCAACCCCGGCCCGTTCTGACATCGGTGCAAAAATTGCCGCGATGCACAATGGCCCTGTTGAAAACCTGATCCTTTCCCCGTTAAAGGGACGCTTTGGAACGAAATCCGTGACCGGTGTAGCCCGCATTTACGACACCCCGGAAGCACTCAAATCCACTGAACGCGAGTTTCTGATTACACGCGGACAGCCCAAAGCTGAAAAGGAGGAGTGAAAATGGCAGCAAAGAAGGTAGTAAAAGCAACCCCGAAACGCAGCGAACTTTACACCGTTGACGCACAGGGAAAAGCAACTACTGCTCACCGTACATGCCCGCGCTGTGGCGCCGGTGTCTTTATGGGTGAACACTCAGACCGGTTTACCTGCGGAAAGTGCGGATACACCGAGTTTAAGCAATAATATACAGTACAATTATGCCCGAAAAAAGGGTCCTCGGCATTGAAGGAACAGCATGGAACTTCAGTGCCGCTGTTTTTGCAGAAGATTTAGTTTGTCTTCACTCCTCACCGTATGTTCCGCCAACCGGTGGTATCCATCCGCGTGAGGCTGCTCAGCATCATGCTTCTGTTGCATCCGACGTTATCAGAAAAGCTCTGGATGACGCAGGAGGCGGGATCGATGCAGTCGCATTTTCTATTGGTCCCGGACTTGGTCCGTCCCTCAGGATAGCTGCGACCACGGCACGGACCGTTGCGCTGAAGCTTGGCGTACCGCTGATCGGCGTGAATCACTGTGTTGCCCACGTAGAGATCGGCAGATGGTACACAAAGTTTGCTGACCCGATCGTACTCTACGCATCCGGCGCAAACACCCAGGTCCTTGGATTTCTGAACGGGAAATACCGTATCTTCGGCGAAACGCTGGATATCGGACTTGGCAACGCTCTCGACAAATTCGCGCGGAGTCACGATCTTCCTCACCCCGGAGGGCCCATCATCGAAAACATGGCGAAGAACGGATCATACATCCATCTTCCCTACACCGTGAAAGGAATGGACCTTGCGTTCTCCGGGCTGATGAGCGCTGCAAAGGAAGCGACCCTGCGCGGTGCATCCATGGAAGATGTCTGTTTCAGTTTTCAGGAAACGGCATTTGCCATGTGTGTCGAAGTCACCGAACGGGCCCTTGCCCACACAGGAAAGGACGAGGTCATCCTGGTCGGCGGCGTCGGGGCAAATGCACGTCTGCAGGAGATGCTTGGCATCATGTGTGCAGAACGTGGGGCGAAGTTTATGGCGCCCCCGCGAACGTATATGGGCGACAACGGCGCGATGATCGCCAACACCGGGAAAATCATGCTGGAGGCCGGATCCACCATCCCGATCGCGGACTCTGTCGTGAATCCCGGATTCCGTTCTGATCAGGTCGAAGTGACCTGGCGGCGCGATGCCGGCAGACTCTTCGCTCCCGGTCAGTCGGAAACGGCCGAGCGCGGTGCAGAGGCATCGGTGAACCTTACGGATAAGGATGCGGTGAAAACCCGCCTTTCCAAGGGATACCGGGTCCCTGAACTCGATCGGCTTCTGATCATCGAACGGACGCGTGCCGAAGCGCGTTCCATCTCTGCCGCAAGACACGCCGGGGTCCCGGTCCCAGTGATCCGTGATGTTACCGACCACGAGATCGTCATGGAAAAACTCGACGGCGATGTGCTCAAATACGTCATGAATGAAGAGTACGCGAAAGACGCGGGGATCACTGTTGGAAAACTGCACAAAGCAGGCATAACCCACGGCGATCTGACGACCTCCAACATGATCCGGCACAACGGCCGTGTCTATCTGATCGACTTCGGCCTCTCACAGATGACCGGGGAGATCGAACCGCGCGGCGTCGATCTCCATGTTCTCTTCCAGACACTGGAAAGCACAACAGAAGATCCCGAATCTCTGAAGAATGCATTCATCGAAGGATACTGCGCGGCGTTTCCTGATGCCGCGGGCGTGATCCTGCGCGAACACGAGATCGAACTTCGCGGGAGATACTTATGATAACCGTAGTTACTGGAAATAAAAACAAAGCTGCTGAGGTCGCCGCATTCTTTCACGGGATCACGGAGGTCTCGCAGATCTCCTTTGACTACATCGAACCGCAGTCAGAAGATATTGCAGAGATCGCCCGGGCAAAAGCACAGCAGGCTTTTGCCGCCCTTAAGATCCCGCTGATCGTTGACGACACGGGACTCTTCATCGAAGCATTATCCGGATTTCCCGGCCCGTATGCTGCATATATCCAGGACACTCTTGGAAACGCCGGTGTTCTGCGCCTTATGGAGGGGGTTGCCAACCGCCGCGCCTACTTTGCCACCTCGATCGCCTATATCGATGAAACCGGCATCCATACATTCGAAGGGAGAGTCGAAGGCGAGATCACTGATGTTCCCCGCGGAACGGACGGATTTGGCTACGATCCGATATTTTCGGTTCGTGGACGCACCCTTGCCGAGATGGATATGGCAGAAAAAAACACCGTTTCCCACCGCGCCCGTGCCCTTATTGCCTTTCGCGAATGGTATATTTCAGCACGGTCTGAACGGAATCGTTAATATGAACAAGAGCATACATACTAGAACTCAATATACGGGGTTATTCATAAATGAGATTCCCAGAAGCAGAAGCCAGACTTCTTAATGTCAAAGTTTGCATGAAATGCAACGCACGTAACGCTGTTCGCGCAACGACCTGCCGCAAATGCGGTTCATCGGCCCTTCGCCCGAAGAATAAAGAACGCAAAGCATAATCTTTCGCATATTTTTGGTGCGGAATTTTTGCACCGTTCCATTTTTGGATGAAAGTATCGTTCCCAAAAAAGAGCACACCAACATGAAATTATCATTTTCTGATTTGACCATGTGGGTTGTCTCCATTTGTGTTTTTGCAGCTGTTTTTATCTGTATTATCTGTAATCTGGCGATCACAAATACCGTCGGATGGCTGGTCTATCCGGTCTGCTCATTATTGTTCGGCTGGCTTGTTCTGATGCCGATACTGTATTACAAAAAGAGAGGGCTGAAAATTTCCCTTGGCATCATCACGGCATTACTTCTGCCGTTTCTCCTGATACTCGCCCAGTTCAGCGGGGATGTCGACTGGTTCCTGCCTATCGGCGTTCCGATCTCAGCCACAGGAATAGTATTCATGTGGGTAATATATGGTCTGCTGATCAAACCGCGGAACATATGGTTTACCATTCCGGCAATCATTTTCCTCAGCGGTCTCCTTTGTATCTGCATCGATCTGATCATCAAAAATGCACTTGGCGAAGCAGGATTTCCCTGGGGATATCTTGTTGCAAGTAGTACTTGTCTTCTGGCGATCGTAATCTATGTAATAGGCTTCGTAATGAAAAAAAAAAGTAATCAGACCGAGTAATACGCAACGCGTTTGCCTTTTTCGCGGTATTCGCCGGCGTAGGTATCCAGATTTCGTTTGTATCCTATTCTGTCGGCAAATCCGAGTTCTTTGAGTTCAGCGCGGATCCGCATGACATCCGGTTCATCCGCCCAGTCAGCGGTAAAAACATAGATCACTTTTCGGTCATCATGCGCGCCCTCATTTTCCTTTGAGGTGCTCACTTTTGCCCCGACCCCCAGACGCCCCCCTATCGTGGCGTCACGGATCTTCTGCCAGGCAGCATCCACCTCTTCGGGTCCGACAAAGATCAGCCACTTTCCCGCTTCTTCCGCCGCTGAAGCACCCGGGGCAGATCCCGGCTTATCCTGCTGGATCCAGTAGGACTTTACCGTCTTTGACGGAGTGATGCCTTCACCAAAACGATACAAGCCGGCAATTTCCTGTGCGGTCCCGATACGCCGGAGAGAGTCGGCGAGGGGGGTATATTCGGATGTGAATTCCTGCAGAAGTTTCAGACAGAGTCCTTCGATATCTCCGTCTGACTCCACCTCGCGGAAAAGAAACGATCCTTGTGATTCCTGATGTTTTTCGATGAAGATGGTGAACATTCCAAATGCCAGATCGACAAGTTCGTCGGCGGGGAACTCCTCTTCGATTATTTCGAAATCATCTGCAGTCATTATTCATTATTGTATCCTTCATGTAGTTTATATTTCGGATTGACTCTGCAGTGTCAGGAAACCTATTATTCAAAGATTATCCATACTAAGTACAATGATTTGGAAACGTGACTGGGGACTGATCGGTCGTCAGGTTATAGCCTGGATGATCATGCTCCTGTTGTATTTGGTAATACTGACAGTTGTCATGTTCTTCCTGAAAGGGACGATGATGTACTTCCTGATAGGGTTGGTATTCGTCATGGCATTCGTGCAGTATTTCTTTTCCGACAAACTCGTGCAGAGGAGTATGAAGGTGATGCTGGTCGATGAGGATGAAGAGCCAAAGCTGTATGCCATGGTCCGGCGGCTGGCAGACGAAGCAGGTCTTCCCATGCCGAAAGTGGGGATCATTCAGCACAGAGCAATGGCAAATATCCCCAATGCATTTGCCACCGGCAGAAGCCCAAGGAAAGCCGTGGTGGCAGTGACGCCAAAGATCCGGTATCTGCTCACAGATGACGAACTGGAGGCCGTCCTGGCGCATGAAATGGCTCACGTGAAGAACCGTGATATGCTGACGATGACGGTCGGCAGTTTTGCGGTGATGGTTGCGTCCATCATTCTGAACAATGCCTTTATCATGGCGCTGTTCGGCGGGAACCGGGACAGTGAAAACGGCGGCGGGATCGTTATCTTCATCGCAGCAATGGTCCTGACCTTTGTGGTCTATCTCGTCGGAACGATCGTGACGATGGCAATTTCCCGGTACCGGGAGTTTTCCGCAGACCGCGGAAGTGCCTACCTCATCCGGGATCCGGATGCGCTTATCCGCGCTCTGAAAAAGATCAGCAGCGGAGTGGATGCTGCGTCCCCTGATGCAAAACGGGCTGTTTCCGGGACGAACTCATTCTTTATCATCCCGGTGATCTCAGGCGAGTCTGTTATGGAGTTATTTTCCACCCACCCGTCGCTGGAAAAGAGGATCGCAAATTTAGAAAAGGTCCGTGCAGAAATCAGAGGATACTAACCCCCAAATATTTTTTCGACAGGTTTAATTAGGTCAAATAGAGACATATGTGACGCAAAGCATGCACTGATGGTCTAGAGGTATGACTTTGGCCTTCCAAGCCAATAGCCCGGGTTCGATTCCCGGTCGGTGCACTTTTCAGCCTTTTTGTATGGATTCGTGGTCTAGGTGGTTATGACGTCGCCTTCACATGGCGGAGGTCTTGGGTTCGAATCCCAACGGATCCACTGTTTTCCTCATTATTTTACGAAATTAATATTGGATCAGCTGAATTTTACGTAAATTCTTTCTCCTAAGCCGGTTTTAAGCCCATCTAGGGGGTTTTCTATTGATATGGGTGCATTTAAGCCGTTTTTCTTCACAAAATCGTGTTTCTCTGGAGATACTGTTAGATGAATGCATTTCTTCTGTTACATTTTCCATCGTTATCCGTTTTCCTTTTTCAGTGTCCGGACACTTCCGGACATATGCGCACATTCTGCGCAGTCAAATATCTGTGTACGAAACCAGAATCTGGCGCTCCAAACTGGTTACATATGAAGTTAACTTGAGTGAGAATATTTGGCTGAAAAAAGGGTTAATCGTGGAACACAAATGACAAAATTATAATCATGATTATAAATCCCCCAAATATAATCAGAATCCACATAAAAGGAGATAATTCAATACCTAATTTATCGAAAAGCACAATTAAACCGTGTATTGCTGAGCCTAAGAACATGTATATTGTTGGCATAATGTTCTATTGTAAATATCCATTGATTAATTTAGCTATAAAAAATTTTTAGCATTATCGCGGTACACAGTCTGAGGTTAATATGGCTCCGTGTTGTTGTAATAGAATGTATTTGAGATGAGCAACCATGACAACGAAACGACACGGAAATTTTGAATTGTTAGGAGATGCGGCATACCTCATCGACCGAGCCGCGGACGATGAGTCATAAAAGAAATTCTTTTGGAGTGGGTGATCTTCCCCGTTAGGGAAAATGTCCATTTTACTCAGGTTTATCTTGTTCCTGGGGATGATATATTACTATATGAAAAAAATCTTTGTTATAGTAACGTTAGTTTTCTTCTGTGTGGCAACGTGTTGTGTTGCCGGATGCTCGTTCCTTGATCCTGTGGTGGGGACGTGGGAAAGCTCACTCGGAACTGCCACCCTTGATCTATCGGGAAATGGAGAAGGTATGATCACCGTAATGGGAATGAGTGATTCTCTTACCTGGGAGAATTTAGGTAATGGAATTTATCATATTGGCGGTTCACGATATACTTTGACTGGAGACACCCTTCAGGGACCGATCGCAACCTACCATAAATTATGAGTTGGATATGTGTGTTTATTTAAACAAATAAACATACAGCAGAAAGCTGGGGGTGTCGTCACACCCCCAAATATCTCCCTCTGGACTTTTTTTATCGTTTATTTCTTTCATAATTATTTTGAATACCCTGTTCACCCTCCGCCCACACAGATCCCGATGTAGGGTGGTGTAGGATGGATGTAGGGTGATGTGTAGGGTAAAAACCCAGTATATTCAGCAGAATGCAAAAATAAGCAGGATATTGGCTTGGTGTAGGGCATGTAGGGTAAAATGAAATCCATCAGCTCTGGAACACAAATCTCTATAGTATCTCTATAGTATTACTACTCCCTTGCCTCCTGAACGAAAAACACCCTACACCGTTACCCGAAACAGACCCAGCGGTCGTAGATCGGATCACGGGTATTTTCCATGATATCCAGCGTCTTCCCAACATCTTTTGCCCACTCCTTCACCCAGTGGGCCTCCTCTTCTGTAGCGACCGTGATGAGCGTGTTCTCCGTAATCCCGGCAAGCTCCTCAACGATAGGCCGCCAGATATCCTTCGTATATCCGTATATCTGCCCGAACATTATCCCGACACCGTACTTCGCATCAGGAAGATACGCCGACGAGATCCGTGCATCGATACAGATCATTCGTTCAGGTGCAAGCCTGCCCGACGAAAGACCCAGCGCCAGAAGCTCAGGGTCGTTGTCATATGCGATAGGGCTTGCTCCCATCTCATCAAGAAGCATTGAACCGATCCCTGACCCGGCACAGGCGTCCAGCGCGGTTCCGGAGATCGAGGTCCCCCACACTTCATGAAGAAGATCACGGACCTTCACGATCCTGTCGGCGGTAAGATCATCTCCTGCCGGCGGGATCTCGGTTCGGATGATCTCTGCATAATATGCCCGGCATGCATCCTCCACCTTTTCGCGCTCCTCCCGATATATATCTCCGTCGGCTGCTTCAAACAGAGAAAACTCACCCGCGGTCGGTGACCGGAAAAGCCAGGAGGTCCCGCACCATTCGTCCCCGCTCTTCACTGCAAACAGCAGTGGGCTCTCATCCTCATCAATCAGAAGCCTGGCTCCCTTGGGGACCGGTTTTGCGTCACAGATCAACACACCCGGCTCTCCATTATTCACCAGCGATGCATAATCCGGTTCGAGAAGCCTGAGCTTATCCACCTCAAAAATTGCTGAAAGTAATGACACTTATTTTCCTTCCGTATGTCCGATGGTAAGCCCATCGGTAGCTTTGATCACGCCGCTCACCCGTGCATCCTCATGCAGCCAGACGGTCCTGCCGGCAACATCGCCTAAGACATCTGCCCCGCGTTCGACCCGGATATTCTGACCAACGACATCCCCGTGGATCGCCGTCCGCGGTCCGAGTTTTATCCGCTGGGTCGCCTGGATACTGCCAAAGAGCGTCGTGTCTTTGCGGACCTTTACCGACTGTGCCCTGATATTTCCGTGCAGACGGCAGTTCGATCCGATCTCCATCGGCGTGGGGACCGAGAAGTAGCGAAGATCCATCGTGGTCTTCGGCGGAAGTACAAGAGGGGAAGCGTTCACTTCAGAGAGAAGATTCGCCACCCGTTTTCTCGCGGCTTCCTCCCCCTCCAGATGCAGCATGGTTATCACATAAAGCAGGAGATACAAAACGACCGGCATAGGATTTCTGATCGCGATATCCCCGTACGCCTTGAACTCCTTATCGATCACTACATTGTCCCCGATATCCAGATTGCCGCCCACACTTAGTTTTCCATGGATCTTGACGCCTTCTCCAAGATAGGCATCTCCGTTGCAAAGGACCGTTCCGTGAACTTCACAGAAGTTATCGATACGGAGATCTCCTTCCGCGACGATATCCCCGTGCATAGTGGAGAGTTCGCTGATAACGATATCATCTCCATACAGACCATACCCGATATCACAGTGATCCCCGATCAGGATGTCATGTTTGGTTTTGAGATTGCGTTCCTGCAGCTCGGTTTTATCGGGCAGATAACAGGTTTTGAACAGTTCTGAGGAAGATAAGACCATTGAGGCAGTATCCTCATCGACTTCAGAAATATTCAGATCAAGCAGCTGTTTCTGCTCTGGAGTCACCTCGGAAAACAGTGGTTCGGGATCATTCCCGGTATCCTCCGATGCCTGTTCCTCCAGGTCCCTCTCATCTTCAGGTGTGAGTTTGGGTAAGTTCAGGAACTTTTCCTTATCTTCAGGCAATGATTCAGCTATAATTATCCGTTTTTTTCCCTCAACCATTCTCCACCACGTGTATTAGTATATCGTTATGCTCCGTACTTATGGGTTTTGTCAATAAGGTCCAAGAGGATCGGCATCAGACTGCCGCCGGATATCCGGCAAAGACCCCCTGCTGCACAGGAGATCTCGTCGTACCGGGTGACCGTATCGATACGTGTTCCGCCCCCGTGAAAGATCAGCGGGACCGGATCGGCGCTGTGATCTTTGGTCGTGCAGGGAGTCGAGTGATCACCGCAGACGGCGATCATCAGGTCGGGGATGTCGAAGAACGGCAGAATAGCTGCATCGATCTCTTCAAGGTATTTCATCTTCTCTACCGCTTTTCCATCGTGACCGTACTCGTCAGTTGCTTTGAGATTGAAGAGGACGAACTCCTTCCTCTCCAGCTCGCTGCAGACCAGTTTTACCTGTTCGGCGAGCGAGGTCGTTGGAAGGACAAAGATGCGTTCAAGACCGACCGAACTGCCGATCCCGCCGATCAATGCAGCGGCGGCAACGACGCTGCCGGAGAGTTCATGCTTCTCTTCGAATGTTTCATAGACGCCCATCTCTCCTGCACCCCGGATCAGGACGATGTTTGCCGGAAACTCGCCGCGGGCTTTGCGCTCAAGGTTGACTGGATGATCTTTGAGGATCCCGGCTGCCTGACGCGAGAACTCATTACAGACCTCAGCGGTAAATGCCGCCTCCTTACTGTCATCCTCGGGAAGAATCGTCTGCGGCAGGACGCCGGTCTTCTTCGGATCGTTGGATGATACCGCTGCACTGAGCCCTTTTCCTTTTAGAGCGAGGGCTGCACGGTGACCGGTTCCTGGAGCGAACTCGATCTCCACGCCGTATTTTGAAAGGTCGACCCCGTTTTTGACGGCGGCGGTGATCTCTGCCGTGTCGGAGATACGACCTGCCCGGCGGTCGGTCACGCGTCCTTCATCATCGACCGTGGAATAGTTTGCCCGAAATCCGATCATGCCTGGTTCCATCCGGATCCCGCAGCCTGCTGCCTCGAGGGGCCCTCTGCCCGTATAATAGATATAAGGGTCGTAGCCGAGAAGGCTGAGATGGGCTGTGTCGGAACCCCCGCGGACTCCGGGAGCGATCGGATCCATGATGCCGCAGATACCTTCTGCAGCAAGTCGGTCAAGGTTCGGGATAGAGGCGGCTTCGAGCGGGGTTTTATTTCCCAGGATCTCACACGGTCTGTCCCCCACACCATCAATAATGAGGAGAAGAATTTTTGATGCTGTCATTATGAATATTATTTGGCTGAATACCTCTTAGTGTATTCTGTTAGGGATGTCACACAAATGCAAATATCGTTTGTAATACTTCTGATGCATGACCTTTGACTTTTACCTTATTCCATACGGCAAGGATCTTGCCGGCCGCATCGAGCACAAATGTGCTGCGCTGATCACGAGTTTTTCCGGGTCTGAAAGAAGCGTGACGGACAACTTGTGTTTTTCGATAAACTTCTGATGACTGGCGGCTGAGTCAGGGCTTATGCCAAACACCTGCGCGTCGAGCCGTGAGAACTCAGGAAGGAGATCGGAGAACTCCTTTGCCTCGGTCGTACAGCCTGCAGTATTGTCCTTTGGATAAAAGTAGAGGACCGTCAGATGGGAAGCATCTGTTGGAAACATCCACGCATTTCCCGATGCATCGGAAAGGGTGAACGCGGGGGCGTGATCGTTGACACCGAGTAACATGAATGATACTTGGCAGAGCGAGGTAATAATGATTTTCAGTACAGGACGCGGGATTCGGTCACCATATTAGAGCCGTACATCTTCGTGCTTATCAGATCAAGTTTGATCATATCTTTTTCTGAGGAAAGCGGCATCCCGCCGACCAAAGACGGCGTATCGCTTCCCCCGACGATGAACGGCATGTGGATCAGTCTGATCTCATCAACGAGATTATGATGAAGCATATGCCAGTTGAGGGTCGGCCCGCCTTCGATGATGAGTTTTTTGATCTGGTATTTGGTGTACAGGATATCCATCAGTTTGGGGAAATCCACCCGTTCTTCCCCGCAGACGACAACATCGACGCCTTTTGCGGTGAATGCATCGATACGATCTTTGGGCGCCGCTTTCGAAACAGCGAGGACCGTTTTGGCATTTGCCGTGTCGAAGACGTTCGCGTCGAGGGGCAGATCGGCAAGGCTGTTTGGGATAACGCGGAGAGGGTTCTCCCCCTCGACCATTCTGACGGTCAGAAAGGAGTTGTCGATGCGTATGGTAGATGAACCAACCATGATAGCGTCATACTCGGCACGTGTTTCGTGGAGAAGGATCTCAGCTTCGTGGGACATATGTTTCATCAGTATTTTACTGGAAACGCCTTTGCCAAGAGTGAGTTTCCCGTCAACTGTGATCTCTGAAATCATCAGCACGTGTGGTTTATGTAATGTATCCATGGACTTTCCTTCTGATTCATATAGCTTGACGATGTATAGATATTTAGCACACACCGATAAATGATTTTACCTCTCTATCCATGAATATCACATCACTCAGGTATAAACTCACGGGATGGCTCGACCCGGTTGTCAGACTTTTTGTGAAGACAGGAATGACTCCCAACCAGATCACGCTTCTCTCGCTTTTCTTCGGGATAGGGGCGGCGGTCTGTTACTTCTGCCAGTCGTTTATCGTGGGGAGTATTCTTCTTTTGATCTCAGGTATCCTGGATCTGACGGATGGTTCGGTCGCACGGATAACCGGGAAGAAGAGCGATTTCGGGGCGATCAGTGACTGGATCGTCGATAAATATGTTGACGGGATCGTGCTTCTCGCGATCGGACTTTCAGGGATCCCTATCATTTCCCAGTTTACGGGTTTTGCGCCGACAGCAGATATGCTGATCGCCGGACTCGCGGTCATTGGATCGATCATGAACACGTTCATCAAGCCAGTGACCTATGCAGAGATCGGCTATACCTGCAAAGAGGATGGAAAGATCTCGGATCCGTTGGAGGGCATCGGGTTCTTCGGCAGGCCCGAGACGATGATCTCTCTGGTCTTATTCGGTCTGATCGGACAGATCTGGATCGCCGTGATCCTGGTTGCTGTCTGCACGAATCTTTCAGCTTTCCAGAGATTATGGTATCTCTGGAGAAAACACGGCGAGTATAAGAAAGACTGAAAACTCAGGCTCCTTTTTTACGCATGGATGGACCTTTCGTCCCTGCAGAATACCTTACGAAATAAAAAAAAGTTTGCCGGATCAGAAATCTGTGTCTGTATCCAGTCTTGCCCCGTGCCGCCGTATCTCCGGCAGAGGTATTTCGGCGCGGATATCAACGGCCTCATCTACCTTCAGTCCCTCACGGAGATGCAGGAGTTCGGCAAGGATCTCATCGACACCTTCACCGGAAACGGTGGACATGTTGAAAAATCCTTCAACGGTTTTCATATCCGATTTGTTTACGACAGAGATCATCGGGACCGAAATGATCGATTCGATCTCCTCGCGGAGTTTCATCTGGGCTTCCAGCGAATATCCGCAGCTCTCACTTGCATCGATGATGAACAGGACCAGATCGGCCACGTAGACCAGAGCATTGAGCGCCTGCTTTTCGATGACGTTTCTCTCCTCATCGGCACGGTCAAGAAGACCGGGGGTGTCGATGAACTGGATCTTGCGTCTTCGTTCAGCATTTCTGTGACCGACGATAACGCCTTTGGTCGTAAACGGATAGGAGGCTACCTCGGGTTCACCGCTGGAGACCAGACGGATGAAGGAGGATTTGCCCACGTTTGGGTATCCCGCAACAACGATCGTAAATTCATCGGTGCTGATCACGGGAAGCTTTCTGAGAACGTTTCTGACATCATTGAGAAACCGCAGGGAATCATCCGCACGGTGAACGATCGAGGCGATCCGTGCGACGGCACGTCTTCTTTCGACCTGCGAGTCGGTCCAGCGCATTCCTTTGGTAATGCTGTTTCCCACATCGCGCACGTTTTTTGCTGCCCAGCCCACCATGCCCAGATTTATCTTTAAGGCATCCATCCCAAATAAGATATCACACAGATCCCGGTAAAAGGGCGGAAGCTCTTCAAACTCGGGAAAACTCTGGATAATTACCACCAGTTTGTCATGCGTCGCCTGGGTGATCGCCCGGACGAAATCCTCATTTGCATGACGTTTACTTGTTTTTTCCCGCATCTTCTTGGAGGCACGGCGGAAACTGCGGTCAAGCAGCTCGTCTGCTGTTGGAACTGTCGGGATTTTATCGAAGTACATTTTTCATCCAATCCATTTGGTTTATTACTATAGCAATCAGAAAGAATCAGTAAGTATGGATCTATCACTAATTCAAAAAGATATCCTTATTACTCTTATCTCTCTTTATCATCAATATTCGCATCCAATCAAGAGTGAGGTCATCGCCGATATCATCCGAAGAAACCCCGGAACGGTCAGGAATCAGATGCTCGCACTGAAAGTGCTGGGATTAGTTGACGGCATTCCGGGCCCGAAAGGCGGATACCAGCCCACTGCACGCGCATATTCTGAACTGAACGTATCATCGGATTATTCCGAGAGTGAAGTGATGATCCAGAAAAACGGCGAGAAGGTTGAGGGGGTGCGCGTGAATGAGATCGCATTTACCACACTCACGCACGCGGATCTTTGTCATGTCCTCATTAAAATCATCGGCAATGTCCGGTCGTTTGATGTCGGCGACAAGATCACTATCGGACCTACTCCGGTAAACAAACTGCTGATCAAAGGAGAGGTGTTTGGAAAGGATGAGATCAACAGTGCTCTTCTGGTCTCAACATCAGAGATGACTTCGCTGCCGAAAAAACAGATCCGGGAGTATATGAGTACACCGCTGATCTCGCTCGAACCTGATATGACGCTTGCGTATGCGATGAAAACATTTCTCCAGAGAAGGATCCACGGTGCGCCGGTCGTTGAGAACGGAACACTTCTTGGGATCGTGACTCAGACCGATATCGTTTCGGCACTGGATCGTGAGCTTCCCACGACGACCCTCGTCTCCGAGTTGATGGTTACAAGAGTGATAACGATGCCGGCGGATATTCGGCTGTATGAAGTCATCAAACAGTTCAAGGAACAGGATGTCGGGAGGGTTATCGTTACCGAGAATGAAAAACCGATCGGGATCCTGACCCATTCGGATATCATCCGGGTGTTTCCCTCTCTGTAAATGCATAACTTATACAAACGGATAAATACTAGCTTGTCAAACTTAAAAGCTAATTAATCATGCAGAGTGAGCAGTTTACCCATAATATCCGTAGAAAGCGCGTGATGAGTACCGATGGTAAGATCATCGGACAAATCAGGAACGTTACCTTTGATGCGTCGACCGGACAGTTGAAGGCCCTTCTCATCCGCCCTGATGCGGGTTTTGATACGACCGGTTATAAACTCGAAAATGAGGCGATCACCTTGCCGTTTGAAGCAGTGAAGGATATCACGGACTTCATTGTGGTCGACAGGTATATGCTTCGCTGAACGATCTCAATAACTCACTCAATTTTTTTAAAAATATTTACGGAGAGCGTCGGCCGTTCCTTCGCCATACGGTTTGTCCATTACTATGCCGGCGGCTTGTTTTGCTTCTGGAGATGCATTTGCCGGAGCAATGGAAACTCCGCCGAGTTTCAGCATCGATACATCGTTGACAGAGTCTCCTGCGACCAGAAAGTCTACAGGAGTGAGGCCCATCAGCTCTGCCAGTTTTTCAAAAGCTGCTCCTTTGGTTATCCCCGGGATCTGAAGGTGAATGGCAAAGCCTGTGTCGATAACGTTGACCGGCATGTCTTTGAGTATGTCCTTGATCATCCCGATTGGGGCATCACGGGAAAATGCAACATCTGATTCCCGGTATCTGGGGCTGAAAAGACGCAGTTCGTCACCTTTCGGTTGAAGTTCCGCTACAACTTTTTCATAGGCCGCACGACAGATCTCCTGGTTGCCGGCGATATGTTTTCGCCCGAGATATCCAAGACGGTACACACCACCGTTCTCGGCGATGACGGTCCCATCCGTTCCGATCATGTGAGAGAAGGCGTCCAGGAAACAGAGGGTGTTTCCTGATGCAAGTATGATAGGGATCCCATCATCGAGGATCCTGCGCATCTCATCGACAACTTCAGTTGAAAGTCTGCGGCGTTCGTCTGTTAAGGTCCCGTCAATATCGGTGATGAATGCCTTGGGCATGATTAAAATAGTATTGGGGTCAGCAGGGTTTGATACCTGCGGTTTCGACCATGAACGTTGCTTCACCGTCGGGGAGGTTTGGACTGTCCACAAGTCTTGCAATACGTTTGCCGGCTTTGCTCTTTCTGAGATACACACGATATGTGGCATTATGTCCTACAATGTTTCCGCCGATCGGTTTGGTCGGATCACCGAACAGAAGACCGGGGTTTGACATGACCTGATTTGTGACTAAGGCAACCGCATTCAGATCGTCGACCAGTTTAAAGAGGTCGTGCATATGCCGGTTGAGTTTCTGCTGTCTGCCTGCAAGGGTCCCGCGGCCGGCATATTCTGACCGGAAGAGACTGGTCAGTGAATCGATGATGATGAGCTTGACTGGAAGACCGGATGCCGTGAGTTCGTTGGAGAGTTCGCGGGCAGCGTCGATCAGGAGCATCTGGTGATCTGAAGAGTGGGCACGTGCCACATGGATATTTGCGAGGAACTCGTCAGGCGTCGGGATGATGTATCCTTCCGGGAGATCTGCGAGTTCCAGCCCTTCTGCCATCTGCTCGATACGTTCGGGACGGAAGGTATTTTCCGTGTCGATGTACAGACAACTTCCGCTGAGTCCGCCAAGTTCCTTCGGGAGCTGACAGTTTATCGCGAGCTGATGTGCGATCTGAGACTTTCCTGAACCAAATTCACCGTAAAGTTCGGTGATTGCCTGGGATTCAAGACCCCCACCGAATAACTCATCGATCTCGGGGACGAGGACCCTCAGTTTGAGAACATCCTGTCTGCGTGCAAGGATATCCGTCCCGGTCTTGAATCCGCCGATGTCGGCCATTTCACGGGCAGCTTTAATGATCTTTTTTGTAGTGGATTCACCGAGTTCGGCAGCCTCTGCCAGATCGATCGGCGTAGCGGTCGCAATACTTTCGACGGTGATGTAGCCTGCATCACGCAGCCGGTCCGCTGTTGCCGGACCGACTCCTGGGATGTCTTCAATGTCAAGTGCTGTCATATCTTCTCTTACTCCTGTATTTCAGATATACTAATACATCAGCACTGAGCCTTATAAACCCCTAACCGCGCGGTGCGATAATGCCCCGGGAACCTCAAAAAACAGCCATCTCTCTCAGAGAGATACCTTACCATTTTTTCATCTTCGCCCCGTAATTTTTCCTGATTCGATATCCTTATACCCGTCTTTGACCCATGTATCCGTATGGCAGAAAAAAATAACCCAGAATACAAAAACGCTCTTCTCGAAATGGCGGGCGAGATAGGAAATAATCCGCTTGTGAAGCCCATCATCGACCAGCTCGTCTATGATTTTATACGGTCTCCGGAATGCAAAAAGGCGTTTGGCGAATATGCCAAACGAAAGATCACCGATAAACTCGGATTATAAGAGAGATCCAAGCCTGTGAATAAGGGGGTCAGCATCGATAGGGTGTGATACGAGGTTTCCGACCTCGATCCGCCCGTTTCGACAGATACCCTCGACATCAACAGTTGTCCCGGGAACCGGACTTTCATTGGTAAGAAGTATCCATACCTCTTTTCCGTCATCAAGCGAGAGACCCTCGGGTCTTTGGATGACCATTCCAGTCAGGGAGATACTTTTTCCCGGGAGATTTATGGTTCTTATCGCTGATCCGCGGCCGACGGAGAGTTCCAGTTCTCCGTACCGGTTCAGTTTCGCCGCGGCATTGATCACCTGCACGGGATCTCCCGGCAAAAACAACGCATCCGCTGCATCTCCCCATATAGCGACATTCACCCCGCTTTTCTTTGATGAACTCCGGACGCTCACATTTCTAACACGCGATTCAGTCCCGCGTCGGGTGGTGAAGGTCCTGACCTCGGAAACTGATGTTACCATTCCAGTTACAACTGGATTTTGGCCCTCAGTCACCTCGGACGCATCCCGGGAGAGGACCTTGATCTCATCTGACAGGATGCAGATCTCCGCAGAATCGGAGACGACATACTCAACGATCCCCTCATCCTCCTTTCTCTGCACCCCATCGATCGAGACAGATGCTCCCTCATCCACATCAGCAAACAGATCGGGGGTCCAGCAGACAAGCCGTGCCGTGCCGGAAGCATCCCCTATGATGAATTCCTGAACGAACGAGGGTGTCCCGTCACGACGAATGATCTCTCGTATCTCGGATGCCGCAAGGATCTTTGCTGTGAGGGGGGAGGCCATCACCTCAGACTTCGGCGGTTTTTTTGTCTCAACAATGGTTACATTGCTTTCCCGAAGGGCAAGACAGCTCACCTCTTTCTTTCCAGGGCGGGGTTTCGCGATCACTTCGATCACCGATCCTGTCTCCAGCTCGGATGCGGCCTCTGCCCGGTCATCCCAGAGACTCATCGTCACCGTTCCGGTGGGGTCCCCGAGGACTACGGACGCTACCAGTCCGGGAGGCTCACCTTCCCGGGTAAACTCACGCGGAGGTTTGATCTCGAGGATCTTCCCAAAAAAAGAGACTATTGTAGTCTGAGCAGACGGGATATCGCCGATTTTTATATGGCTTCGTCCAAGTTCATCGACGACCAGCATGGCCGCCGTGACCTCGTCCACCAGACCGCTGAGAGACTCGGCTTTCTTTTCCACACGCTCATCGAACGCTTCTTTTGTCAGCAGGTCGGAGACGAGCGCGTAATGCATTCCTTATTTCCTGTGCCAGGAAGGAGTGACCACACAACCGGTCATTTCCTCATAGGTCTCGGCACGGCGCATAAGTTCTGCCTTGTCGCCGTTCACTAAAACCTCGGGACACCGGGGACGTGAGTTGTACTGAGACGACATGGCATATCCATAGGCTCCTGTATCCAACACTGCGATGAGATCGCCGGCAACGACTGTGGGGAGAGCGTGGTCTGCCGCGAAAATATCTCCGGTCTCACAGATGGGACCGGTGATCGTGTAGGTCCCGTCTGCCGGCTGACCGGCTTTGTTGGCCACAACGACTTCATGCCAGGAGTCATACATCGCCGGACGGATCAGCAGGTTGAATCCTGCATCGACGTTCACAAAAGTCTTGTGGACCTTTTTCACGGAGTTGACCCGGGTCAGAAGGACCGTAGACTCGCCGACCATCCATCTGCCGGGCTCGACCCAGAATGCCGGGGTGACCCCTGCTTTTTTGCATCCTTCAAGGAATACCGGCATAACGGCCGCCGCGTACTCTTCAGGGGTCGGCGCCTTGTCAACGGTTCCTTCACGGTGATAGGGGATACCGAGCCCTCCGCCGAAATCGACGAACTCAAGTTTGACGCCGATCTTGGTGACCTCGTCGGCCACCTTCATGATGACTCCGCAGGCGATTGCAAAGGGTCCTACTTCAAGGATCTGGGAACCGATATGACAATGCATGCCGACCGGGACCACATACTCCATGGAAAGGGCTTCACGATATGCATCAATGATCATCTCTGCCGGGATGCCGAACTTACTGTTTTTGATACCGGTGGCGATCTTTGGATGGGTCGGTACAACGATCTCCGGATTCACGCGGAACCCGATCTTCACGGTTTTTTTCAGTTCTTTTGAGATGGCATCGATCTGGCGAAGTTCATCGACTGAGTCAACTGAGATTTTTATACCTTTTTCGATCGCTGCACGAAGATCAGCTTCGGTCTTTGAGCTGCCGTTGAAAAGGAGTATCCCTGCCGGGATGCCGGCTTCAAGGGCTGCCCGCATCTCGCCAAGCGAGAAGACGTCGGCGCCGGCACCTTCGCGTGCAAGCGACTGAATGATGACTGGATTCTCATTTGCTTTTGCAGCATAGAGAAGCTGGACGTTGTCTGTGTATTTCTTCAGTGCCGCTTCATAGCGTCTGAAGTTTCCGGTCACGTGATTTTCATTCGTGACATACAGCGGGGTCCCATACTTTTCTGCAAGGGTAACGCAGTCTGCACCCCCGCAGAAAAGGTGACCGCCGCTGACCGAGAGTGATTCGGGAAGGTTCATCTTATCCTCGGATACCGCATTCGTTCATGCGGACAATTGCTTCTTTGATTCTGTCAACTGGACGGGTGACAGCAAAGCGGACGTATCCTGTGCCGGATGTGCCGAATCCTGTTCCCGGTGTAACAACGATCCCTGCCTCGTTGATCATTCTTGCAACGAACTCGACCGAGTCAGGCACCTTCATCCATACATAGAAGGCGGCTTTCGGTGAAGTTACCTCAAAGCCAAGGGACCGAAGACCGGTGACAAGCACGTCGCGGCGTTCCTGATACACAGCACAGGCCTGATCGATACAGTCCTGAGGCCCGGTGAGGGCAGTGATCGCCGCACGCTGGATCGCATCGAATACACCTGAATCGATGTTGGTTTTGACTCTGCCGAATGCCTCGATGAGACCTGCGTTTCCCACACACATGCCGATACGCCAGCCGGTCATGTTGTAGGTTTTGGAAAGTGAGTGGGTCTCAAGTCCGACATCCATGGCGCCTTTTGCCTCAAGGAAAGAAGGTGCTTTGTAGCCGTCGAAGGCAATTTCCGAGTAGGCGTTGTCGTGGACTATGATGATGTCATTGTCCTTCGCAAAATCAACGGTCTCTTCGAAGAAGTCCATGGTTGCCACTGCCCCGGTCGGGTTGTTCGGGTAACCGATGAACATGAGTTTTGCACCTTTGAGAACATCCTTCGGGATAGCGGAGTAGTCCGGGAGGTAGTTGTTCTTCTCGAGAAGCGGCATCGGGTGGTATTTTCCCTCTGCAAAGAGCGTAGAGGTTTTGTAAACCGGGTATCCCGGATCGGACACCAGGACATAATCACCAGGATTCACGAATGCTTCGGGTATGTGAGCAATACCCTCTTTGGATCCGATCAAGGCAAGAACTTCTTTTTTCGGGTCGAGCTTCACACCGAAACGTCTGTCATACCAAGCGGCGACTGCTTTTCGGTACTCAAGCATTCCCAGGTAATCGGGATAATGGTGTGTTGCAGAATCCCGGGCGGCTTCGCATAACGCATCAACAATATGCTTCGGCGTCGGTAAATCCGGATCCCCTACACCAAGATCGATCAAATCAACACCGTCGGCACGCTTCTGTGCCTTCAATGCATCTATCTGGGCAAAAAGATACGGAGGTAAATTGTCAAGCCGTTTTGCGTACATCACATTATTATTGGACGTGCAAATAAATTAAGACGTTTGTCGAGATGATTTCCGGTCATTCGACCATCAAAGAAATGAATGGACCAACGAGAAAATAACGCATGACAGCATGGCGCCTTTTTTTCGGTACATAAAGATCAGGCAGATCGCCCGGCACAAAAAAATCGGTCAAACGATTCAAAAAAAGAAAAATGTGAGTTTGTGAGGTGTATTTTGAGGGTGGTACGTGAGACATCAGGCCGCGGCGTGAGTCGGAGCGGCGTTGATTTTTGGCATGTATATTGCCTGGCGTGCATCACGGAAGTTGAACTTCTCGATGATAAGGCCATTTTCCTTCAGACGTCTGAGCGCATAGCGGACAGTGCGTGGCGCAAGTCCTGTGCTTAAGACAATATCTTTGTGCGTCTGAGAACCGGTGCGTTCCAGTAACTGGAATATCGTGAGACACGATTTGGGCATGTTTGTTCTCTGCATACATGATAGTCGACTCCAAAGTATATAAATATATTCCACACTAGTTCGTGTTATTTTGAACGAACTGGTATTTTTACCGATTTATGTTCGAAGCAATCAGAACTAAAAAGACCCCCGTGGCAAGTCCATTGGAGGTAAACGGACCGCAAACGAAGATTAATCAGTTCCGAGTCACATACACAAAAATCAGTATGCTCACCCGTCCTGAACGCCGCGCGATAGGGATCATGGCTGCCGTGATCCTGCTGCTTGCCGTATTGTATGTTGGGACGATATATCTGTTTCCGGACGGAGGCGCAGTTCCTTATCAGGATGACAGACAGGATGGCGCATTGGTCTATTTAGAAGGGATCGTCCTTGATACAAAGATCACCAGCACCGGGGGTCATCTGATCGTGAATGTCTCGAGCGTTGATGTGTTCGTCCCCAAAGTAGGCACGGAACTCGTTCTTTTACCTGGCGACCACATCAGAGTGGTAGGAAAAGTCGAAACTTATGCTGGAAACAAGGAGATCGTTACAAACGGGATATCTGACATCAGCATACTGGTGTGAGCTTAATAATTTCAACCGACATACATGATTGGTATGACAGATCTTCCCGCACCTGGTGAACAGATCGATCTGCTGGAACTCCGGGATATCCGGCAGCGTGAACGTATCAATGTGTATCTCTACATGGATGAGGAGATAGCAAAGACCTCGAATGTCACGGATGATGTGGATAAATATCGGATGATCGATCCGGATTACCGCCCAGTCCTTGAAATCGAGGATTGGTTGAAAAATATGCGGAAGCATATGAAACAGATCGAAGGTCCGGGAGCGAACGTCGAAAAAATGCTGAAAGAACATCCGCTCACCGCAGAGATCCTGGAGATCGGGACGATGCAGACGGCAGTCGGTCCGCGAGGATATATCAAAGCCCTCCTCCCGTATCTCGACGAGATGGAAGAGATCGAGGTCAGGGAAGCGAAGGGATTCAAATAAAAAATGCGGGATCGGGTTTCTAACCCATCCGACCTGCCGTATCGGTCATCTTCTCCGATAGATCATGATGCCGATCAAAAGAATTACGATCCCTCCGGCAAGCAGAAACCGGATATCAAAACCGATTCCAGCGGAGAGGGGGTCTTTGTCAAAGTCCCCATTCCAATCATAGGAAAAGACGGCCGTATAATATTTTGCGGCCTCTGTGCTTTGAATGATCAGCCCGGCTTCACGGTTGTTGTTCGGTGAGTTGTAGTTCCAGTTGATCGAGCTGATCAGAACATATTCGCCGTCAACGATCATTCCTTTATTATGCAGTTTGGTAAGATATGCGCTGGGCGAGAGCAGTTTTGCAGAAACGGCATTGCCGTATCTGTTCAGCGTTGCCACCAGTTCATCATTGTCCGCGTCATCTTCAGTATTATAATACATGCCGTCCAGCATCACCCGGATTTCAGCTCCGCGGTCCGCAGCATCAAGGACTGCGGAGAGCCAGGTGTTTTCACCTTCGGGATACGGCGAGATATAGGCCTGCTGAATTTCAATGGAGTTGGTCGCGGATCGAATTAGTTCAGGAACAAGGCTGCTGGTGTCCGGTGAGATGACCGGCGTTATGTTCACGTTATAGAGAGTCATCTCAGAAAAATACGGCGTTATCTTCTCATCGGCCCAAGTCTCCGGCAGAGGTTCTGTTCCCGGGACGTATGGATAAATATCGTACCCGGAAATGTCGGCGGTGAACACTTCCGTGAAGTAATCGCCGATATCCGCATCCCGGACAACTGCTCCCCATCCTCTGTTTCCTTTGGTTTCCGGAAGGGGAATGCCGCTTGGTTTGAAATTTTCCGAAAGAACGACCGTTACGTAATCATCCGCCACCATATATTTTGTATGCAGATATCGGTATCTTGCGGGGAGATTTCCCTCACTTTCGATCGTACAGACGGAGACCCCGTTTTCTGTCAGATAGTTCATCACGCCTTTTTCTTCTTCAGAGATGCCGCCCACCGGCCCTCCTTCGAGAAGGAGGGTTACTTCAACGCCCCGATCCACGGCAGAAGCTACCTCACGGGCTATTTCAGGGTGAGTAAACTCATACATAGAGATCAGCAGGGTGTCGGTCGAGTCACGGATCACGCCGGTTACTGCAGAATATGACGAGTCCGGCGAGACGAACAGGGTTACCGAGTCCGCTGTGAACGTTTCCGGAGATAAACTGCTCTGCCCGATCTTGTAGACCCGCTCGTCCCAGATCCCGTTTGTGTACACATGGACCCGACCATTCGACGCCGCAAGTTCATTTGGCCAGGAAACGGTCTGAATGATCTGTCCCTCTAAAAGGATCGAGAGATCGTTCCCGGTGTTCGCCAACTGGAATCTTCCGCTCTGCAGAACATTTGGTGTCGCCCCGCTCTCCAGGATCTCATAATCCGAGGGTGTGCCATGGATCTGATAAAAATCCACGGCATTCCGGGCAACAACTATGCGCCCTCAGGAAACAGCCCGGCAGGAAAAGAGAGGGTCCCTTCACCGTCGGAGACTGTCCATCCCGCGAGACTGCCGTTACCTTCCAAAATAAAATATTCATCTCCGTCCCCGGATGCATATCCATCGGGGCAAAACTCGGTGAGAACGAAAGCTGAGACGGGGGATATACAAAGGATCAGGAGTGAAATGAGGAGGAGGAGCCTTTTCATACTGATTTTTCTTTATTTACGTCATAGTATTAGTGTATGACGGACGGGACGGTGATAAAATTCGGCGGGAGTCTGATGGATATTGCAGGAGAGATACTTTCCGAGCTCCCGGTATCACCGATCCTTATCGTTCCGGGAGGCGGGATCTTTGCGGATTTTGTTCGCGCAGAGGAGATCGACGATGATACCGCGCACTGGAAAGCGATCGATGCGATGGAGAAATACGGCAGATTTCTTTCCACTTTCGGATATCCGGTCACGAGTGATCTCGTGATCCCAAAGGAACCCACGATATTTCTCCCAAAACGTCTTCTCCAAAGAGAAGATCCGCTCCCTCACACATGGGACATCACCTCCGATTCGATCTCGGCATGGATCGCCTGGGTCATCAAATGCCGTCTCCTGGTCATAAAATCAGCCGATTCAGAGACGGATCTTCTAGATCCTTCGTTTCTGTCCGTTCTTGCAGGAAGCGGCGTGTCTGCGGAGATCATCAACGGAAGGATCATTGGGAGTGTCCGGCATTACTTTGAAGCCACACGTTTATAATAATCGGACGCCAATAAACTAAGGAGTTTGATCGTATGGCAACTATAAAATGTACATCATGCAATGCCCCGCTCGCAGAGCGCGGTGCTACCGAGTTTAAATGCCCGGACTGTGGAGAGGTTATTTACCGCTGTGCACGCTGCAGAAAACAGAGTGTTAAATACACCTGCCCGAAGTGCGGGTTCCAGGGGCTCTGAATAGTCAATGGGTGAAGTTGTTGTTATTCTGAAAATCATGCCGGAATCCCCGGAAGTTGATCTTGAGAAACTTCAGGCAGACATCAGAGCAAAAGTATCCGGTATCGAAGATATGAAAGTTGAACCGATCGGATATGGTCTGTCAGCAGTCAAGATTGCAATGATCACCGAAGATGAAGAAGGAGCAGGCGACAAGATCGAAGCTTTGTTTTCCCAGATTCCGGGTATCGACCGTGCAGAGATCGAATCTTTGAACCGGTTACTCTAAATATCTTTTTTTTCTTTTCTGATCGAGTGTTGATGGTCTTTTGCGTAAGCGGATGCGGTGTATCAGATACCCCGCTGTAGAAAATTATTAACGACACCCACCGTATATACATCTATCATGCCGGAAATCACACTCAAGGTCGACAGTGCTTACCCAGAAGATCAGGGGAACGGCAAGGCACGTCTCGACCCGGTCGCCATGCAGGCACTGAATGTCAGTCCTGGTGACCTTGTCAGGATCACCGGAAAAACCTCCACCGTGGCCAAAGTCTGGCGCTCATTTGAAAGCGACTGGAATATAGACAAAATTCGGATCGATAAATATACCCGGGCGAATGCCAGCGTCAATCCGGGAGATCGTGTCACCGTGGAAAAGATCGAGGAGGAGATCCCCGCGACCTCAGTTACTCTGATAGCTCCATCAGACCTCTCATCGACATTCCCGGACGAAGAAGACGAATACCTTATATCACTTATCAGCTTCCCGATATCCTTGGACGACATCATCCCGGTAAAAACATTCCACCCAGGCCCGCCGATAGAGTTCAAAGTTACCTCAATAGAACCGGAAAATGCCTGTATCCTCAGTAAAATGACGGAACTCATCTTCGATGATGATGACGACTTTGACGGCACAAAAACGATAACCTACGAGGATATTGGCGGACTGAAAGGGGAACTCCGACGTGTGCGGGAGATGATCGAACTCCCGATCCGTCATCCGGAATTATTTGAAACTTTGGGGATCGAACCGCCGAAGGGAGTGCTGCTCTACGGCCCGCCGGGAACCGGTAAGACGCTGATCGCTAAAGCGGTGGCAAATGAGAGCGGAGCACACTTCATCTCGATCGCGGGCCCGGAGATCATCTCGAAATATTATGGAGAGTCTGAACAGAAACTTCGGGAGATCTTTGAAGATGCAGAGGATAATGCTCCCTCGATCATCTTCATCGATGAACTGGACTCGATCGCTCCAAAGCGCGAGGATGTGAACGGTGAGGTCGAACGGCGCGTCGTAGCCCAGCTTTTGACCATGATGGACGGTATCACTTCCAGAGGTCAGGTCATCGTGATCGGCGCAACAAACCGGCCGGATGCTATCGATCCTGCACTCAGGAGACCCGGGAGGTTTGACAGGGAGATCGAGATCGGTGTCCCAGGGGAAGCTGATAGGATGGAGATCCTGCAGATCCACACGAAAGACATGCCGTTTGAGGGAATGGCAAAGTTAAAGGAACTTCGCAGTCGTGATCCGACTGAAGTTGTGCTTGAAAAAGCACTTGCGGCATATGAAACCTCACGGGACAAACTCCTGCTGACACTTGCTGCACAGGCAAAAGGATTTGTCGGAGCCGATCTCGCAGCATTGGCACGCGAAGCAGCGCTTCATGCACTGCGCAGACAGATCGATGTGTCAGATATCGACAATGAAAAGATTCCCGATGAGGTGCTGCGCAGACTGGAAGTGTCTGCCTCGGATTTCATCGTTGCTTCCCGAGAGGTAACTCCCTCGGCGATGCGCGAGATAGCTCTGGAAACGCCAGATGTATCCTGGGCAGATATCGGCGGGAGCAGGGACGCGGTCCGTGACGTACGCGAGTCAGTGGAGTTCCCTCTGACGAAGAAGGAGGCCTTCGCAAAACTCGGGATCCGCCCGCCAAAAGGAGTTCTTCTCTACGGTCCGCCGGGTACAGGAAAGACGCTGATCGCGAAGGCCGTTGCACATGAAAGCGGGGCGAACTTCATCGCCATAAAAGGACCGGAACTTTTGTCGAAATGGGTCGGCGAATCCGAAAAGGCCGTTCGTGACATCTTTAAAAAAGCACGGCAGGTCGCTCCGGCGATCATCTTTTTCGATGAACTCGATTCCCTGACGCCGGCACGCGGAGCTTCTGACGGCAGCCGTACAACAGAGAATGTCTTAAACCAGATCCTGACCGAGATGGATGGTATCGAGGAGCTGAATGATGTGATGATCTTAGCGGCTTCGAACCGTCCGGATATCATCGACCCGGCTATTCTCCGAAGCGGACGTTTCGACAGGCTCGTCTATATTCCCGAACCGGAAGAGTCGGACCGCAGGGAGATCCTTGCCGTGCATATGCAGAATATCCCGATCGAAGGATCGACGTTCGATGGGGCGGTTACAGAGATCGCCGGGTTGGGTGAGACTTCAGTCGAAGCTCTTGCAGCAAAGTTTGCCGGAAAAACCGTGACGAACAAGCAGATAAAAACGGCAGTCGGGAAATATGTGAAGGGAACGCCCCTGCCGTTCTTTGAAGAGAGGAAACGCCTTTCTGCAGTGTTCAGAAAGCATGCTGTGACACTCAAAGATCCGGTAAAAACCGAGCTTATCCAGCATCTTGCAAAGGAGACGGCAGGATATGTAGGGTCAGATCTGGAAGGGATCTGCCGTGAGGCGGCGATGCATGCACTCAGGCGTGATGCTTTTGTGGTTACTGCGGATGATTTTTTCGAGGCAAAAAAGCGGATCCATCCGACAATGAACGAGCGGGTACGTGAGTATTATGTTTCCATCTCGCAGAAATTTAAAGGCGGACTGCCCAAAGAAGCACAGAATCTGATAGAATATCAGTAACGAATAAAGGTAGATATGAGGGGTCAAATCGACCCTTGTTTTTTTCAGATACGAAGACCCGATATGTGCAATTCGTTCACGCAGAATTCATCCCGATCTTCTACGCAACACATAAGAGTTCATCGACCCTAATTATAGGTCAGAGATACCTCCATACAAGGAAAGATACAAAATGTTACAAATTGCTCTCGCCGGAAAACCAAACTGCGGCAAATCAACGTTTTATAAATCGCTGACGCTTGCAAATGTTGAGATCGCGAACTATCCGTTTACTACCGTAAACCCGAACAAAGGCGTTGCCTACGTCCGGGCAAAATGCCCGTGCAAGGAGCTTGGCATCGAACGATGTACTGAATGCATCGACGGAAACCGGTTTATTGCAGTCGAACTCATCGATGTTGCCGGACTTGTCCCTGATGCGCACTTAGGCCGCGGTCTTGGAAACCAATTCCTCGATACCCTCCGCGAGGCCGACGCGATCATTCAGGTCGTTGATGCTTCGGGAAGTACGGACGCTGAAGGAAACCCGGTCGATGTCGGATCCCGAAATCCGGTCGAGGATGTCGAATTTCTGCGGTACGAGTTTGCCATGTGGATGGCGGGGATCGTTGAGAAGCACCGGGCCAGACTCGTCAGACAGGCACAGGGCAAAGATCAGGTCCTGATCGACCTCCTTGGAGAAGCACTCGCCGGTCTCCGGATCAATGCGATCCAGATCAGGGAAGCCGTGGATGAATGCGGCATCAATCTTGCCAAAGCAACGCTGGAAGACATCGAGAAGATGTGCGAAGTCCTGCTTCGGGTCTCCAAACCGATGCTCATTGCAGCAAACAAAGCCGATCTCGCATCCGATGAAAATATCAACGTACTGAAAGATCTTGGTGCGATCCCGACGATCTCGGCAGGCGAACTTGCTCTCAAGAGCGCCGCAAATGTAAAAATCCTGAAATACCTCCCGGGCGATGCGACCTTTGCTCCGATTGAAGGGGCAAAACTTTCCGCACCTCAGGTAAAAGCCCTGACGGTAATTGCTCAGAACATGAAAAAATTCGGGAACACGGGAGTTCAGGAGATCCTGAACAAGATCGTCTTTGAGGAGATCGGTATGATCGTTGTATATCCGGTCGAGGATGACAATAAATGCTGTGATGCAAAAGGACGGGTCTTGCCGGATGCATTTTTGATGCCGCTCGGCTCAACTACCAAAGATCTTGCATTCCGGGTCCACACCGATATCGGGACCGGATTCTTATACGCTGTCGATGTCCGCACAAAGATGCGGATCAAGGATACGACGGAACTGAAAACCGGCGATATCATCAAGATCGTCAGTACAGCAAAATAATCCCCTTTTTTTTGGCAAATCTATATAATGGATAACTCACCAATGTAGATTACTTATGGGAAGCGAAGTCTATCAGGCACAGATCCTCCGGGCGTTCTTCGATACTATCACAGGAACCGACCGGAATCTGACCCGTATCTATATGTGCATGATTTCGCTTGCCAAGCTGAGAATGGAATCTCCGGAGAGACTGAGATTCCTCGTTGAGCAGATGCAGGTCAGCAAAACAAAACGCGAACTATCGATCGATATTCTGGATTACATGGTCGAGGCGGCAAACTCCCTTGATTCCTGGGCAGGTCAGTCCGCGTTCGGTATCACGACTTCGCAAAAGTCTGATGATTTCGGGGACATCTCTCTTGATTCTCTGTGATTTATCTCACGCATCCTGACGGTTTTTCCCGAATACTGAGAGAATAAACCCTTTTTTTGAAAAAATATTTTTAAGAAACAAATACTATGAGTTAATTATCCATTGTCGAGAAACGCTTTACCTCATGAGTGTTTTAGAGGTCATTAAAGACACTGTTGCTTCCGTCAACGGTGTCGTCAATACGTATGCATGGTATCTTGCATTCGTGTTCCTGATCAGTATTGGTCTATACTTTACCGTAAAATCGAAAGGCGTCCAGATCAATCATTTGGGTGAAGCATGCAGAGTAGCGTTTACCGGTTTACGCGCACAAAAAGGTAAACAGACCATCTCATCGTTCCAGGCATTCTGTGTTAGTATGGGTGCCCGTATCGGTGTGGGTAATATCGCCGGTGTGGCCGTCGCAATTGTCATGGGTGGTCCCGGTGCAGTTTTCTGGATGTGGATCTTTGCATTGGTCGGCGCAGCAACAAGTTTCGTTGAAACGACGGTCGGTCAGATCTACAAAGAAAAGAAGGATGACGATCATTTCCACGGCGGCCCGGCATTCTATATTAAGAACGGTCTTGGCAGACCAAAGTTTGCTGCTTTCATCGCAATTCTGATCATCATTACCTACGGTCTGATGTTCATTGGAGTGCAGGCAAACACTGCGACCCTCGCCTTTTCAAACGCATTCGGCACTGAACAGATCGTCTTTGCAGTAATTATCACCGTACTTGCGGCCATAGTCGTCTTTGGCGGTATCAGACGTGTTGCAAGAGTTTCGACATGGCTCGTTCCGGCAATGGCGATCCTCTGGCTCCTTCTGTGTCTTGCCATCGTTCTTGTGAACTTCACACAGGTCTCTCTTGTTATCCAGACGATCTTTTCCTACGCATTCGGCGTTCAGGCATTTTTCGGCGGAGGAATCGGAGCAGCTATCATGTGGGGTCTGAAGCGTGGTGTGTTCTCGAACGAAGCTGGTATCGGTTCTATCCCGAATGTCTCCTCGTCCGCAGATGTCAAGCACCCGGTAAAGCAGGGACTTATGCAGTCTGTCGGTGTCTTGATCGATACACTCGTCGTTTGTTCTGCAACTGCCTTCGTCGTCATCATCTACACGAACGTTGCATACCCCGGATACACCGGCATCCCGGTTTCCGGAGCAGCCCTCGTTCAGGAAGCAATGAGCGCCACCTTCCTTGGAGCAGCAGGTCCTTATGTCATCGCTGTCTTCATGCTGATCTTTGCTTTCAGCAGTCTGATCAGTTACTACTCCATGAGTGAAACGAACACCAAGTTCATCACCGAAAAGAAAGGAGCAGTTGTTGTTCTCCGTGTTGCGATCGTTCTTATGGTCTTTGTCTCATCCATGATGTCGATGGGTCTTGCATGGGATCTCGCAGACACGTTCCAGGCACTTATGGGTATCTTCAACATTGGTGTCTTACTTCTTCTGGGTAAACATGCCTTTGAAGCACTCAAAGACTACTTTGACCAGAAAGCCGACGGCATCGTAGAACCAGTCTTCAACGCATCCTGTCTCACCGACTCAACAGGTGTTACCTGCTGGTCCGGCGAAGACGAAGAGAAGAAATAATCCTTTTGGATTTCCTCTCATTTTTTTCATCTGCTTTTCCCGAGAGGATGCTCCTTCACCAAAATCCTTGGGTCTTTTTCTCTTAGTAAATCCAATACTGTATCAATGGATTGTGTCCTTCTTGCAAGCGGCAGTAAAGGAAACTGCATCTATGTCGGCAATGATTCCGATTCGATCATAATCGATGCCGGTCTTGGATATCTTATGCGGACACTGCAGAGTATGCACCTGAATACCGATAATCTCCGCGGGCTTTGTGTCACCCATGAACACTCGGATCACGTCAGGTCCGCGAAAGCTTTTGTGAAAGCTGCGCAGGTTCCGGTTTTTGCTTCAGGCGGGACACATGACGCCCTCGATCAGGGAAATCTCATCTCTGCCTCCGCAAAGCGGATCCTCTGTCATGAACACATCCCGGTCGAAGCCGGCGGTCTGAAGATCACCACGTTTCGGGCATACCATGATGCGGCTGAGCCAACGGGATTCGTCATCGACGACGGGGATTCCCGTATCGGGATCTGTCTTGATACCCACGAGGTCTCGGATACGATGAAGACGATCCTTTCCGCCTGTGATGCCGTTGTTCTCGAGAGTAACTACAGCTCTCTTGCGATGAAAACCGACCGGTTCCCGGAATGTGAACTGTGCAGATCATGCGGGGCAGACTGTCAGGGAAACAAATGTGTGCTCCGGGTGTATCCCAGATATCTCAAAGACCGGATCCAAAATGACGGACATCTTTCGAATGAGGATTCTTCAGCATGTATCGCTGAGCTCTCGAAGGATGTCGGGATCATCGCCCTCGCCCATCTTTCAGAAAATTACAATCGTCCAAACATCGCCCGCGAAACGGCCATGGCCGCTGTGGGTGAAAGCGGAACAGAGATCTATGTCAGTGATCAGCTTGCTGAGTACCGGGAACGCCGGTTGGTAAAGTTTAAGGTGTAGGAAATATGCAGTTTGTCGAGTTTGCAGCCATATGTAATACCATCGAGGAGACCTCCTCGCGTCTTGCGACAGCGGATATCCTTGCCGAAAAGTTCCCGAGCCTCACAGAGGAGGAACTGCCTGTCTTCGTCAGATTCATCCGCGGGAAACTGTTTCCCGACTGGTCATCCGAAAAACTCGGGTTCGGCCCGAATCTTCTGTACGATGCCCTCGCCTACGTTATCGGCAAAAAACGGGATTATGTGATCTCAGCAATAAACAACTCAGGCGACGTCGGAAAAGTTGTCGAGAGCCTTCTCGAAAAGCGCGAACAGACCATGTTCTTCTCTGAAGAGCTGGATCTTTTGGATGTGAACGAGCGTTTTCTGCTGATGGCAAGATCCTCCGGCAGAAGATCCCAGCAGGAACGACTCAGATCTGCCCAGTATCTCCTCTCTAATGCGACCCCGCTGGAAGGAAGATATCTTGCAAGACTCATGCTCGAAGAGATGCGGATCGGGGTCGGGGAAGGGGTCGTTAAGGACGCTGTTGCCAAAGCATTCGGTATCCCGGCGGATGTGATCGAGCATGCCCACCAGGCACTCAACGATCTGGGTGAAGTGGCCTGTCTTGCGAAATCCGATCCGGGCAGACTTACCGAGGTCCATATCACGGCTTTTAGACCGGTGAAGATGATGCTTGCCCAGCAGGGATCCATCACCTCAATGGTCGAAACCCACGGGAAACTCGCTGCGGAAAATAAATATGACGGCAGCAGATTCCAGTTCCACAAATCCGGGGGAAAATGTGCGATCTACTCCAGGCGGCTGGAAGAGATGACGGCTTCTCTTCCTGATGTTGTCGGGATGCTGGATGCGGCAACAACGCATGACGTCATCATCGACGGTGAGGTGATCGCCATCATGAATGGAAAACCCATGCCTTTCCAGACGATCCTACGAAGGATCCGCAGAAAACATGATGTCGGGGATGCGCAGGAAGCGATCACCCTTCTCCCCTGGGTATTTGATATTCTGGTTGCCGACGGCGAGACCCTGATCGATCAGCCGTTCTTCCGCCGCCGGCAGATCCTCGAGTCGGTGATGACGACGTATGTCGCCCCGCAGCTCGTCAGCGATTCCATTGAAGAGATCGAAGCCTACTATCACACCTCGCTTGATAACGGAAACGAAGGCATCATGCTCAAAGTGCTCGACTCGCCGCATCTACCGGGAAACCGGGGAAAACTCTGGATCAAGATCAAGCCTGAGGTAGATACGATCGATCTGGTGGTCATGGGCGCTGAGTGGGGAGAAGGAAAACGGGCGAAGATGTTCGGCTCTTTCCTTCTCGCCTGTCAGGATGAGAACGGCGATCTCCTGGAGATCTCGCGGGTGGCAACAGGAATCGATGACTCGATGCTTTCGACCCTGTATGATCTGTTCAAGGAAAAGATCATTGCAGAAAAAGGAAAAACGGTCTCTTTTGAACCGGACGTGGTGTTTGAGGTCGGGTATGCCGAACTGCAGAAGAGCACGAACTATGCGGCAGGATACGCGCTTCGGTTCCCGCGTTTTGTGAGGCTCAGGGATGACAAGGATGTGTATGAGATCGAGACGCTTGAGAGTCTGACCCGCCGGTATTCTCTGCAAAACAAGGAGGAGTAAGATCCGTGTCGCTATTCAGAGGATATTTCCTTTGGGAGATAATAGTATGGATATGAAAATTCTGTTGCCGCTCATGGCGATGTCCCTCATTCTGCTTTCCTGCTTTTCGGCAGGATGTGTTGAGCAGCCGGCTTCCCAGTCGGATGTTCTGGCTGATGTTATCTCATCGTTACATGAGACCCTCATCACGACCACGAACGAGGCACGATCTGCAGCTGAGTTCTATGCCGCCGACCCAACGCCCGGGAACGGTCATCAGGCTCTGGCGACCCTTTATCAGAGGACAACACTGACCCATGACCTGTTGATCGCGGATGAAAACGGGATCGTGTGTGCGGTCTATCCAAATAATATAAAAAGCACACTAGGTCAGGATCTGAGCAGCTATCCGCCGAACAAAGCTACATTCGCCGAACTGGATGTGTATGTCTCCGACTATATGGTTCTGGAAAATGGAATGGAAGCATATCTTCTTTCGGTTCCGATCGAAATTTCCGATGAATATACCGGGTATATCAGTCTGAGTTTCGATCCGTACCGTCTCTTTGGCTCGGAAGAGCAGAAAGTCCTTGAAAAGGGTTACAACCTCTGGGTCATGCAGATGAACGGTGTTCAGGTGTTCGATGCGGATGTTTCGGAAGCCAGCGTCAATCTCCTGACCGATCCGGATTATGCGATGATCCGGGAAATGGCGCAGCTCGTCGCAAAAAACCCCTTGGGTGAGACGAAATATGTCTATACAGCTGACAACGGAGCAGATCTCGTTGAGAAAACAGCAGTCTGGGACACCCTCACGTATGGCGGGAGAGACTGGCGGGTCGTGCTGACGAAGTCAGCTGCGGCAGCGAACTAAAAACGCAGCGAAAAAAAGAATTTCCGGTGGAAAAAATATCAGATACTCCTGGGCGGACTCGAACCACCGTCTCCGGCTCCAAAGGCCGGAATGATTGACCACTACACTACAGGAGTTGACAGAAAGTAAGATGAACGCGCTCCCATTCAACGTTCAATGAATGGTTTGAAGCATGGGCTTCCAACAAGTTGTTGGCACGATTGGGAAAGGAACTATCTTCTCCAGACATGTCGGTCTGGAAAGTATTTGTAGATTTCCGAATATTCACGGGCAGTCTATTAAATAAGATGGTTTCAAAGGATGTGCTTGTCAAAATTCTTACAAGTCGAACGCTAAATTAGGATGATCTATCAGGGATAATCTCATGGAGAAAATCTATTATCTCACACCTCACATTATTTTATATCATGCAGGCAGCTGAGACAAGACCACAGCGGGCGACTATTTCTATCTCTTCTGAGATTAAGGAGCGGGTTATCCAGCGCAAGCGGGGGCATCAGACGTATGATGATGTGTTGGGACAGATGCTTGACATGCTGGATGTGGGTGATGAAGGGACTTCACACGGAATAGTGTTTCTTTCTGAGGTCCCACTTGGAAAAGATAATGAGATGAAGAAGTTGAAAATACCCATTCCTCTTCAATTGTATCTCGATCAGAAAAACGGGTTTATTGATCTGGCAAATACTGAATTTAAGATTCTTGTTTCCTGTGAAACATTGGAAGAGGCTTTAGAGGAGGCTGGATTACAATTTTCCGATAGTTTTGATCAGTATAATGATCCTGATGTTTCAATGACGGCAGCCTCAAAAGAGTTTGGGAAAAAATTGCGGGATGCTGTGTGGCTCTAATATGATTTTGAAGGTTCATGAAGTCACGAAGGCTTTAAAAAAGAAGGGGTTCGAGCAGGTTTCCGGGAGGCAGAAACACCCGCGTTATACGTTTTATGATAATGGAAAGAGAAGTCCAGTTACGACGCATGTAAGTCATAACAAACAGGATCTCAATGATTTTCTTCTGGCAAAAATGGCTGAACAAACGTATTTATCCAAGTCTGAGTTTCTGGGGATGATCTCCTCCACGATCGGTCATGAGGATCTGGTGAAGCGGTATGCCGATCTTGATCTCGTGAAGGAATAACGAACCACGCTTTTTCCCATTCTATCACCCATTCTCTCTATATATTCCACTTGCGAATAGTCATTTACAAACGAAAGAGAATGGGGGTGGGTACAATCACAGTCTACACGCAGTCGTTCTATCATGACGACATTGGGTGTATTGATCACCCTGTTTGTGACCCTGTTTCTTGCAGTAAATAATCTGCCTGAAACATCAACACTACTGATAATCCATGAAAAAACCCTGCAGATTACTGATATAAACAATCTGATTTTCGCCTACGTATTATTTTATGCGGCATTCTTACTTGTTAATTTGGCATTTACCGTATCATATGAATCTGCGATATTTCCGGAATTTCTTGCTAACTCCGGTGAAGAAATTCAGATTCGTGATTTTTCTCTGCAGCAATTTGTCTCACAAGAAAGCGAAAAAGCTATCACTTTTTCAATAGCCTTGGACGTTGGCTTTCTGTCTTATATGATAATATACGGATATGTGCCCTCATTTTGGTTCTTTATAATCCTAGAATTAGGCGCTTTCCTTCTCTACTATATTATAATGAAAATTATAATGAAGATCAAACATCATAAACCAAAGAAGGAAGGCAGTAAATCATAAAAAGAATCATCTCTTTTTTTTTGTTGCCGTATCCGCTCAACATCATCTTTTGGAGGTAATGTTCTCTCTTCTCATATGATGCAGAGATCAAACTACTGATGTATTTCCGCTCTCTTTTTTATGTAAGAGCATCTAATGTAATAGGGTAGGCGAGGGTAGCCAAGCCAGGCCAACGGCGCCAGACTTAAGATCTGGTCTTCAGTAGTTCATGGGTTCGAATCCCTTCCCTCGCATTTTTATGAAACCGATTCGTTTACGTGATTTTTTTATGACAGAGGACGGCTGTCTCTATGCCGTTTCCGGGTATGAAAACGATTCCCGTGCAGAGTGCGTTCTGCGCTATGTCCCGACACCCGACGGGGATCGGATGGCTCCTTCGGGAACGAGATACAAAAAATATTATTTTGCCGATGCGTTTGCCTGGGTGAAAGAATACAAACCCGAATATCTTGATCTGGTCCACCGCGTTCCGCTTGCAGACATCATCCGCGTGTTGAAGCCTGAGGAAGAGGCGGCAGGCATCGCTGCCAGAAACCCCCGAGTCGCGCGGCTGTTTTCTCACTTCGATCTGCCGCCGATGAGTTATGGATGCACAGGATCTCTGGTTGCAGGTCTGGAAAATCAGGCATCCGACATCGACATGGTCGTGTACGGTTCGGCCTGGTTTTTGGCACGCGAACAGCTGATGGCCGCGGTGAAGGCAGGAAAGATCCCTGCGATGAGTGAGGAGATGTGGCAGAAGGTCTACAGAAAGCGGGTGCCCGACATCAGTTTCGATGAGTTCGTTCTGCATGAGAGCCGGAAGTTCAACCGCGGGGAGTTCGAGGGAACCTACTTCGATCTGCTCTACTCAAGGGGATATGATAATCTTCACTCGGTCCCGCCGATCACCCTTGGCGAGAAGACCGGGACGATGACGATCGAAGCAAAGGTCACCGATGCAAGTCTTGCATTCGATTCTCCCGGGATCTACAAAGTCGACCACGAAGAAATCGACATGGTCCTCTCTTTTACGCACACGTACTGTGGTCAGTGTTTCACGGGTGAGACCCTGGAAGCAAAAGGAGTCGTTGAGGAACACGGGGATCATACCTGGCTGATCGTCGGAACTACCCGCGAAGCTCACGGCGAGTATATCGTGTCGAGAACTCTGCTCGACGGGTAATTACTCGGGTTATGCGGGGAGGGGGATTGGCGAGGGGGGCAAAGCGACGTGAGCCTTGAGCAAACCGAAGGTTTGTGATCGCGTGTTGGACGCGGAACGCGGACGACCTTAGCCGAGCAAGTTCAAACGAAGTGAGAACTTGCGAGTCGGCGCATAGCGGCCCGCGGTGGGGAATCCTGTTTGCTGAGGTACTTATACGTTGCGTGCAAGCCAAAGGCTTGCGTGCCGCCTCAAATGGGCTTTCCAGGCAGTTCATCATGAGTGAAGGATTCAGATAGGAAATATGTGATGTTTGTGAGGATACAATTCAGGAAGGAGTTGGTTGGGTGTGGAAGCATGAGTATATTTAACCGAGAATCTCCGCGAATCCTCGCGAATCGCATTTTCCTTACGTTCGGGCGCTCTGCTCCGGCTTATCGCCCACGCAAGAATCGCACCCTCTCTTGAAAAATGCTATCGGAAAAACCCGCGTGCGGGTTTTTCTTATGTTCTAAATCTCCCTCTTTTGATTCGGGGTGCGGGGCCGCGACTTCGGCGCGGAGCGGCCCGCGGTGGGGTATCCTATGGTTTTGGATGCAGGAGAAGAGATTCTCTTTTTTGCAGGGGAGTATTCTGCATTCGTATCCGGAATTATTGTGGACACAAAAAAAACCAACCGCGAATCGGCGCGAATCCCCCCCTTCGGGCGAGGCGAATCGGATTTGCCATTCCTCACTCTCGCTCGTTGGGTTTAGTCGCAAATCAAAGATTTGCTCAACCCAACGGCTCGTCCCTTCATCGGGAACGTTCGGGCAAATCCTGTCGGCGCCCCAGCGCCTCCTGTTTGGAAGAGATCCATTGAGCCGTTCTTAATCTGAAAATATCCATTTTACTGACAATCACGATATAAGATCAAGAGGTAAATCAATAATAGGAGCCGCCGGAGCGGCGACAGGATTTGCCCGAACGATCCCGATGAGGGATGAGCAAGACAGCGTGGCTGGATTGCGAAAGTGAGGAGAAGCAAATCCGATTCTGGGAGCAAGCCACAGGCTTGCGGGATTCGCGCCGATTCGCGGTTGGTTTTTTTCTTGTGTCTACACTAATGCCGTACACGAAGTCGAAGTGCATCTCACACGTACGTCAGTTTATCTTGGTCAAGATCACAACACCGCGCAAGTCCTATCAAAAAAGAAAAAAAAAGAATGGATCAGCTGGTCACTTCAGCAATGAATTTTTTGAACATGAATCCTTCGATCAATGCGACGATACCGCCGAGGATAAGGAAGATGCCCACGAGCATGACCAGTAAGTCAGCACCCACTCCCGGCTGAAGGAGAAAGATCAGACCGATGAGAAGACCAAGCACTCCTAAAATGAATGTCAGAACACGGATACCTGCGGAAAGTCCCTTGCTGAATGCAAGGATAATGTCGGTCAGTCCGGAAAGAAGAGCGATGATACCCACAAAGATCGTGCCGAACGTGATCATAAACGCCGGATTCAGGAAAGAATAGATGGCTATGATGATACCGATGATACCAAGCACGATCATCCACCAGGTGGTCTTTGGTTCGCCGAATGCCGCAAATCCTGAGAACAATGCCGCGATCGACACGAACAACAGGACAAAAGCTACTAAATAGGCTCCTAAGTTCAGGCTCGCGAACGGAAAGACGAGACAGAATATTCCAAACAAAACAAAAATAACTGCTTTGAGGAGCTGGAATTTCCAGGCATTTGGATTGAGTTCCTGCTCAATCATAACAATACTTACCATATTGATTTACTATTGCACAAAAAGATGATAAAGGTATCCTAAAAAACACAACATTTTGGAAACATACCCGCGAAATGCAGCGCATCGGGAGGGAGGAACAACAAATTCTGAAAAGAATAAGGGGATTTTTTATCTCCAGGCCTTCTGCATGGAAATAAACTTCTGCTGGGAACTCAGATTACCCGATTTTCGCTCGGGAGGAATATATCTTCCATTCGCGTCGAGAGTATGACCTTTCACCGAATCGTAAATGAACTCGGGAATGATCTTCTCTACGAGGACCTTTTTTATCTTTTTATCAAGGATCGGGCAGAGGATCTCGATACGCCGGTTCAGGTTTCTCGGCATCATATCAGGACTGCCGATATACACCTCAGGGTCGCCGCTGTTCTCAAAGTAATACACTCTCGCATGCTCCAGAAACCGTCCGACAACGGAGATCACGCTGATCGTTTCCGATAACCCGGGAACGCCGGGTCTGAGAATGCATATGCCCCTGACGGAAAGATCGATCTTCACTCCCTTTTCTGACGCAGCATACAGAGCATTGATGATGTCCCGGTCGGTGAGTGAGTTCATCTTCATTATGATCCTCCCGCGGCTCCCGGAGACCTCAGCTTCACGCTCGATCTTGCTGATAAGCGTCTCATTCATTGAGTTAGGACTAACAATAATACGGCGGTAGACCGGGGACGGGACAGAACCTGAAAACATTGCAAACAACACGGCAGCATCAGAGCAGATCTCCTCGTTTGCCGTAAAAAGCGACATATCGGAGTAGAGCTTTGCGGTCTTTGCATTGTAGTTCCCGGTAGAAATGTTCACATACCGGACCATCCCTCCATTCTCGATCCTGGTCACGAGGCAGCATTTTGCATGGACTTTCACACCCGGATATCCCATGATGACATTGACTCCTCCCTCTTTGAGTTTCGTTGCCCACTTGAAGTTGGTCTCCTCATCAAAACTCGCTTTCAGCTCGACGACTGCGGTAACATCTACGTTGTTTTTTGCCGCTGCAATGAGTGCTTCGATCACCGGGGACTCGGAGCCCAGTCTGTAGAGCGTCATCTGGATCTTTACAACAGTAGGATCATTCGCTGCCGCATACATAAAATTGATCAGACCGTCGAAACTGTTGTACGGCGTGAACATGAATCTGTCTTTCCGGGCGATCGCGGCAAATATTTTTCCGGAGAGACCGGAGGGAAGCGATGCAGTATACGGGGTAAATCTGAGGAGCGGCCTCTTCACCGGGAACTCTTTCAGATCGACAAGACCCAGAGGTGCAGCCATGTCATACACCAGTTCCGGGATAAGGGACAGAGCATCCACCAGGGGGGCCATATAGCCAAACGGCATAGTATCCAGTGTTTCAAGTCTGCTCGGCAGCCGTTTCGCCAGTGTCTTCGGCGCGTCGATGATAGCACTGATCAGATCGTCGGCATCGTCGCCTTTGAGGTCAAGATCGGAATCGCGCGTCAGACGAACTGTCATAACGGCATATACCGTCTCATCCGGAAACAGGGACGGGATAAATTTTTTCAGAAGATTTTCGCGGAAGACGAACGTATTCTTTCGGTCACCCACCGGAAAAAATCTTCCCTTCAAATCGAGGATCTTCTGAATAGGGATGACTGCTCTGCTCTTATTTGTCTGAACCAGCATGGCAAATCCGCGAAGATACTCATCATGATGGATATCAGAGAAACGATCCCCCGGGAGAATGGTCAACTCCTCTGTCTCAAACTCCTGTTTGAAGGTTTTTTTCTCCTCATCAGTACAGTCCGCATATTTTGTGAAAAAGATCCCCTCGTCGGCGAGCTTTGGAACCAGATCACTGTTCCACACCAGTGCCATGTGGCGCATCAGAACAATGACGCGTGAATAGATCATCTCAAGCTGAGTGCTGCTCCCGATCACTTCGCTGAACTCATCAGCCGAGTAGGTGGCGCCTTTCTGATAGGAGGGTACCCTCACCATGAAAAATTCATCCAGGTTTCCGGCAACTATCCCGAGAAAGGTCACCCGTTCGAGCAGGGGGTTGTCGGTATTTTCTGCTTCATATAATACCCTTTCATTGAATTTAAGCCAGGATAATTCCCGATTAAAGTATCGCCCCGATTCTTTTGGAAACCGTGTGGATTTTTTCAGATATTTGCTATTTCCCGTTTTTCCAGGTTTCTCTGTTTTTCCCATATAATATGTTCCGTTCTAAGATGATAGTCTGAATACTATTTAATTATTTATCTCTGGGAAGATATAGTAAGGTATAACATGGACGCACAAACCGCCGAATCACTGGAACTTCTCAGAAATATTTCCCTCTATACCGAAACCTACGGGTGTACGTATAATACAGGGGATACTGAGAAACTCATGGAGATCGCGAGAAATCAGGGATGCGTGCCGGCATCGTCCGCTGAAGAAGCAGATGCGATTTTGATCAATACCTGTGTGGTTATCGACAGAACCGAACAGCATATGTATGAACGTCTCGATGTGTATGCCGGCAAACTTCTTTTTGTTACCGGCTGTCTTCCGCCGGTCGCCGAAGATGTGCTCCATACCAGATATCCCCATATCCACATAATCGATCAGGCCCTTATCCACTCCTGTTATATGGAGGTCGGAACTGTACACCCGGGAACAAATGCCGTTCTCCAGATCGCCCGGGGATGCAATGGGCACTGTTCATACTGCATCACGCGGCTCGCCAGGGGAAAGCTGGTGAGTTTTTCAGCCGAAGATATCGTCCGTCGGGCAACGAGCATCATTGAAGCAGGAGCGACCGAGATCCAGCTGACTGCACAGGATACATCATCCTGGGGCCTTGACCGAAACGACGGACAGCGGCTCCCGGATCTCCTGCGAAAACTCTGCAAGATCCCGGGAGATTTCATGATCCGGATCGGGATGGCAAATCCTGATACACTTCTCCCGATCCTGGATGATTTTCTTGACGCACTCAGGGACCCGAAGATCTTTCTGTTTCTCCACATCCCGGTCCAGTCAGGATCGGATCCGGTCCTCAGACTGATGGGACGGCGCTACACCTCGGCACAGTATGAAGAAATATGCCGGAGAGCACGTGAAGCGTTTCCGCAGATCCGCTTAAGTACCGATTACATCGCCGGGTTTTCCGGTGAAACGGACGAAGATGCCGCGGCTTCCTCAGAACAGATCAGACGGACAAGACCCGGAAAGGTGAACATCACCCGTTTTTCTGTGCGCCCGAAGACACCTGCAGCAAAGATGAAAAAGATCCCCGAACAGATCAAAAAAAAGCGGTCCCGGGAACTGACCAATGCAGCGAACGAGGTGTATGATGCAAATAACGAGGCTCTTATCGGTCAGATCATGACGGAAGTCGTGACGGAAGTGGTAAAAGAGGGTAGTGTCACTGCGCGCGATCGGACCTATCAGAACATTGTGATCATGGAAACTCTCGATATCGGAACAGAGATCACGGTGAAGATCACCGGACACCGGCGGCATTATCTGATCGGCGAACGGATCATATCAAATCAGAAATAATATAAAAACAGACCCTTTTTAACCCTTTTTTAGAGAGATATACTCGTCATTGAGCAATGCGGAAATGAGATCTTCGATTAAAAAATCTGCACTGATTTCTAAAACAAGAGAAAAATAATGACGCGGGATCCCGCATCATGTATCGGTGTTAATGAAAAATTGATGAGAAATGTTAACGCTTTGCTTTTGCTTTTGCGCCCATCATCGATTTTTTCGAGCGGCGGATCCGGCGGCGGATACGCTGGTCGGCGATCTTCGGACCGCGTCCACGTCCACGTCCACGTCCCTGCTGCGGATTGTTTGCCATGCGGCTCTCAATCTTGGAAACAATGCTTGCTCTCTTGAATCGCTGATTCGGTCCGGGCTTTTTGACCTCTCCCTCTTTCTGCGGGACAAGGCGAATCTGACCGTTGACACCTTTTACCTGGTGCCAGTTGATACTTCCTGTCTTACCCATATTGAACTCCGTATTTTGTTAGTGTCCCATTCACTTAAACATATCTCTATGCTTCAACCGTTCATACTCAGATGATACGGCCGAGTTCCTCATCCAATACTTCGGAAACAACTTTCCCGTCGATCCTTCCGCGGACTTCCTTCATAACGAGACCCATGACGGGTCCAAGGGCCGCTTTGCCCCGTGTCCGGATAAAATCCACCCGGTCGGACACGATGTCGTGTACGAGGTCCTGAAGCTCCTCGCGGGAGAATGCCGGGGCAACACGGCTGACTGCGTCGGGGACAGACATCCCTTTGGCACATGCCGTGAGGATATCGAGAACTGCTTCTTTGGCGGCATTTCCGGCTTCTACGGTCTTCATTACCGCGATAATGGCGTCATCCGATAACGTTTCGGAAGAAATACCGGCACGTGACAGTTCCTTGAGCGAGGCAAGGATCGTTCGTGCTGCAAACACCGGACGGATCCCTTCGGCGACTGCGCGCTCAAACAGCGGGAGTTTTTCTGAGAACGCCATCTGTCTCGCCATGCCGGCATCAAGTCCGTAATCGGAGGCAAATCGTTCAGCCTTTACCGACAAAAGTTCAGGCATAGCGATACTTTCCCAGTACTCTTTCGTTACCGGGACGGGAAGGATGTCGGTCTCGGGATACATGCGTGCCGCGCCGGGAAGCGGGCGCATGTATGCGGTCGAGCCGCCCTCGAGCATCTTTCTGGTCTCCTCAGGGACGCCTTCGAATGCCATCTTCGCACGGCGGATGATCATCTGCATGGCACACCGGCATTTCTGCTCGGTGGCGGCAACGATGATCACCGCATCTTTTGGACCTGCGCCAAGGGTTTCTTTGAGGACATGGACCTCTGCTTCCGTAACGCCGTATGCCGGAAGTTCGTCGGTATGGAAGAGACCGCCGACACCGCATTTCTTTGCGTAATCGGACATCTCGGACCCCAGACGGCGATCCGGCTGGATCTCGAGACCTACGAGACCGTTAAAACCGTGAAGAACGGTTCCAAGAATGACGCGGGCTTTCTTTAAAACATGGGACTGGGTCTGGGAGAAGACATAAGTGACATCATACACTTCTCCGTTCACCAGTGCATTTCTCGCGAAAAGTTCGTCTTTGATCGCAAGAAGAGAGAGCTGCCTCTGGACCTCACGCCGGACAACTTCGGCGATGAGATCAAGTTCCTGGACACCTTTGATCTCGACACGGGCACCATCCCGAATCGAGACGTTGACATCCTGACGGATCGTGCCGATACCGCGCTTGACCCGACCGGTCGAGCGGAGCGTCATGCCGATATACTGAGCGATATCATGGACCTCGTCAGGGGTCTTCATACACGGCGAGGTGGTGATCTCGATAAGCGGGACCCCCAGTCTGTCGACAGAGAAGATCGTGTCCTCGATACGCTGACATGCCTCCTCTTCGACCGCGATGGTTTCGACCCTGCAGGCGTGCTCGATCGATCCGTTCAACGCGACCAGGGCAGTTCTCTGGAAACCGCTGGTTGCCGAGCCATCCACGATCATCTTCCGCATCGTGTGGATCTCCGGAAGGGGGGTCATGTCAAACATCCTGGCGATCGTTAACACGACGTAAAGTGCATCAGGGTTCAGCGGAGCAGGCGGCTCCTCGTCGATCTCGACAAGACCGGTGGAATCATACGTGTAGTAGGTAAACAGACGCTGATTCATCAGCTCTTCTTTTGCTGCACGGTCCACATCGCCCATCTCGGACGTTGCGATACGGAAATACCGGCTCACTTCCCCGTTGTGTTCGGCTGAATCGCGGACCACTGTAGGGGAGTGGCTGAAGAGCTTTTCTGTGGTATTCAGCTGCTGGTGGATCTCGAGTCCTGCTTTCAGACCTATTGCTGCATAATCCATTATGCACACCTCCAGAGATCATATTCAAGTTCACCCTTGAGATTCGTCTGCATAAGGCGGCGAATATCCTCTTTCCGGGTGGCATTTCCTAGGACCCACATGAGTTTTACGAGTGCGACTTCGGGAAGCATACTTCCTCCTTCGATGACTCCCGCATCCAGAAGGTCACGTCCGGTCTCATATACACGGTCACATACATTTCCCGCCTGACACTGTGAGGTCATGATAACGGTAGTTCCGGACGCCGTAAGGCGGGTGATACTCTCGATACAATCAGTTCCCACATGTCCAAGGCCCGTTCCTGCGATCACGAGACCTTTGTAGCCTTTGAATGCATCGATGACCGCCGGATTCATTCCCGGGTAATACTGAAGAAGACCGCAGTTCGACGCAAGATTATCAGAGAGACGAAGCTCCTTTGTCCCGCGAAGGACGGCATCTTTTGCGAGAACGACCGTACCTTCTGGATATTCTATACCGCCGACCGGCTCACGGCCGATGCTCTGGAACGCATCACGGCGGGATGTGTGATTTTTCCGGACGCGGGTCGCCCGGTGAAGAGCACATTTCGTATCACTCTCGTTTGCGTGCATACATACAACCACCTCGCCAAGATCACTGACGGCAGCTTTTGCTGAGCAGATCGCATTCATCGCATTGTCACTGCTTGGACGGTCTGCACTCCGCTGGGCTCCGACAAATATGACCGGAACAGGCGTACTCAGCATAAAGGAAACGGCAGCAGCACTGTAAAGCAGCGTATCGGTCCCATGCGTGACAATGATCCCCTGTGCGCCTTTGAGGATCTCGTCGTGAATGTTCCGGGCAAGTTCCTGCCACATGGCAGGGTTCATGTTTTCAGATAAGACCTGGAAAGGCTGAAGCGTATGATACCGGGCGATCCCGGCAAGTTTAGGGATGCTGCGGAGAATATCTTCGGGTGTGAACTTGGAAGAAACGGCTCCGCTCCGGTAATCAACGGTACTTGCGATCGTACCGCCGGTCGAGATAATTGAGAGAAGCGGCAGGGATGCATCCTGATTCAAAGGAAGTACTGCCGGCTTTTCTGCAGAGGCAGTCTTTTCCTTTGGTGAGCAGAAAGATTCGGGGACACAGATATTGTAGCCGCTCGAAAGTTTTACGATCGCATGTTTGCCGGACCGGTTGATAAAAATACCGTCCATCTCGATTCCCGCAAATAATACGGTCACCGGGTCACTGTTATTCAGATTCATAAATCAAGTTCCTGTATAGCTGTTTTCATTTTTTCGTCAGCATCTCTGAGCTGATCCTGCAGGATATCGCCGGTCACCTGATCCTGGACCAGACGTATATCCGCCACTTTCACGGCTTTTTTTATCATCTTCGGATTCGGCGAGCCGAAACTCTGCTTCTGCCGGAGGATCGTTGCCGGATGAAGGACCTTTTTGATCGTGTCTTCGGTCAGTCCCTTTTCTTTGAGTGAGATCTTTGCAAGCTCTATTGCCGCACCATCCACTACATCGAGATCGAGCGACCCGAGTTTAACTGCCCTGCCGACTATGTTGTGGGCGGTTCTGAACGGAATATTATACTCCCGGACAAGGAAATCAGCAAGTTCGGTGGCAGTAGTATTGCCGACCGTTGCCTGCTTTTTCATCGCAGGCACATTGAACTCTGCAGTAGAAATGATTTCTGCGAGAAGGGGTATCGACGTATTTGTCTGATGGAACGCATTCCAGAGATGCGGATTCAGATCCTGAAGATCCCGGTTATAGCTCATAGGCAGGGATTTGATCAGGGTAAGAGCTGCGGTCAGTTCACCGATAACGGCGGCACTTTTTGCCCGCATGATCTCCAGTGTGTCCGGGTTTTTCTTCTGCGGCATGATGCTGCTCGTCGAGCAGTAGGCATCATCCAGATCGACGAACTTAACAAACGAGGTCGACCAGAGGATGAGTTCTTCACAGATCCGGCTGATGTTGGTCATCAGGATGGCAAGATCGCTGAGTGTTTCTACGATAAAATCACGATTCGCAACAGCGTCCATGCTGTTTTCCATCGGGTTAATAAACCCGAGGTATTCCGCGGTGAGGTTGCGGTCGATCGGAAAACCCGTTCCGGCAAAGGCAGCTGACCCCAGCGGGGAGATATTCACACGTGTATATGCATCGAAAAGACGGGACGTGTCACGGGCAAAGAGGCTTTCGTAGGCAAGGAGGTAATGGGCGAGAGTTGTCGGCTGAGCGTGCTGAAGATGGGTAAAACCGGGCATTATTGTGGTCGTATGCTCCTCGGCACGGGATATGAGTGACTGACGCAGCTCAAATAGGGCTATTAATGTATCGATGATCAGTTCACGGGTACGCATTCTAAGGCAGGTCGCAACTTCATCGTTGCGGCTCCGGCCCAGATGCATGCGGCCTCCGGCATCTGAACCTGCATCGGCGATGAGCTGTGCTTCGATCCCGGCGTGGATATCCTCACGGGTCATATCGAATGCATCCTCAGGGAGACCGTTTTCCAGGTAACCCTGCAGAGCGGTCAGCAGTTTTTTTGCGGAGACCCCATCGATCAAATGCTGTTTTTTCAGCATCAGGATATGGGCGATGTCCACCCTGATGTCGCTTTCTGCGATCTGTTTGTCCGCTTCCATCGAAGAAAGATAGCGTTCGACCGCCTCGGGTCGTACACCGTCCAGCCTTCCTTTGCGTATCTGATCTGTTGCCATGTAAACTCTAAACCTGTGTACTTATTTGGTTGGGAGGAGTTAAAATGGTTGAGTGCACGCAGTGAGTTAAGGTCTTCGTTCACACATTTCGCCGTATGAACAGAGGGATCCTGCATAATTTTGGAAAGAGATGCAGCATGAAAGGATGGTGATACGTATTCGATTACGTCTGGTCAATTAAAAAGAGAGACTCCGCTCTTGTGATCATGAAGTCAGGATGCGGCATTATTTCGGATCTGTTTCTTAGATCCGGTCATATGATCCGACACGCAGTATGCCTTTCGGCTTCCTGTGTGCCATGTCCCCTTTGAAGACGGTGAGACGATGTCCAGTCTCGGTTTCCTGACCGGTCTCTACGAATGTCGGCAGAAAATCCGTCACATGTCCGTAGATCGTGGCCAGACCGTCAAACATATCTCCGCAGGGCATCAGGCAGTCGCCTTCGATCAGAAGTTTCCCGCCCTTCATATTACACCCGGCGTGAATACCGGCACTCCCTTTTACATGGACCAATCCGCCAAAAAGACACTCAGCACAGTAATCACCAACATTTCCCTCAACAAGGATCTCTCCGCCGCGTACACCTTTCCTCCCGCCGCGATATCCGGAGCCGCAGTAGTTCCCGGCATTTCCGTGACAGATGATCTTTCCGCCAAGCATTTCGCGACCAAGCCAGTGATCTGCATCACCCATGATCTCGATCGTTCCGCCGCTCATAAAGTCCCCGCAGTGCATACCGATGTCCCCTTCGACAATGATCTTCCCATCGGTCATGTATTCGCCGACACGTTTGACCTGATGACAGTCGCCAACCATGACGATCTCGGTCGCAGAAGGACCCGCAGCTTCACCGTCAACTCTGGTATAGAAAACATCCTTGAGCATCTTCTGCTCATTCCCAACATATACAGGAACGTCGATCCTCTTCGACAGGGTCTCGGGGCATATCGACTCGGCTTCGATCGGGAGAAAAGAATCGATCTCCTCGCGTAAAATGAGGGTGATACGTCTCATAGTTTCGTCTCCGTTTCGATCTTCATGCTTTTTGCCAGATAAAACTTCTCGTCCACAGCATAATTTTCCATTCTTATCGAGTAGTTTTCGTCAAAGGTCCTGATGAGTTCGGGGTCTTTCGACATATCATACTTCTCCGAAACTTTCGGACTGCACCAGAAGAGCCGGTTCTGTTTGTCGGCAAGGATCGTGTCATCTTTGGAGATCAGGACACCCAGTTTCATCGTGTATTTCGTCTGGGCGAACGCTCTGATGATCTCAGCATACTGTTTTGAAGGATCGATCTTATCAGGTCTTATCGGATAGATCGCGATATCGGCTTCGGCTCCGGGACCAAGATGTCCTTTCCCTCTGTCAATGAGACCAAGGGCCCGGGCCTGTCCGGCGCGGGTCATTACCGCGATCTCTTCAAAGGTCATCTCCCGGTCCAGTGACGGAAGAATGACACGGCTTTCCGTCTTTGGATGAATGGTGGCAAACTCCCGGTCCCGGTACTCTTTACTCATCAGAAGACCGATGATCTCCGGATACTTGACGAAAGGAGCCCCATTCGGACTGTCGGTCGTCAGCATACACTGCCAGGGGTTTTTCACAAGAAGAGCGAGTTCCAGACCGATCGACCACATGATGCTGTTCACCAGATTCTTGCGCCGGTAGATCACCGGAATAATGCCGGAGGCAGTCTCCATCTCGACATCATGGTTACTCCATTTGTCCTGGTGGAGACGATATAGATTGAACTCCATTGGACCGTCAGCCGTCATGGTCGTGGTTCGTCCAAACATCACCTGACCCATGTCGATCGTGATCTGCGGACGCAGATTCACCGTATTTGCGACGGGTTCGGCCTTTGAACAGAAATCTCCCCAGCCGGTGCCGCCGTACGAATGGAACTGGACGTGAGTGAAGTATGCTGTCTGCCGTTTTGCATTCAGATCGGGAACAAGACCCATCGTTCCAATCGTACAGGTGAAGTTCCCGGGTTTTCCCAGGTTATTACAGTGGATATGTACTGAATGCGGAAGACCCAGCATCTCGTTCGCTTCGATCACCCCTTTGATATACTCAGCCGAGCTTAGGTCAAAGACAGGGATCGGTTTTCGGATGCATTCCACGTTCTTTCCCCAGCTCCACATCTCAGCACCGAGGGGGTTGGTCAGCTTCACGCCGTACCCTTTCACTGCATCAAGACGCCAGGCTATGAGCGCAGCGGCCCGTTTGATGTCGCCCGCTGCGACGGCCCGCATAACTCCCCAGTCGCCGTCAAAGAGTGTGAGAATGAGACCGTCCTGCAGAGGAGTGTATTTGAACTCCTCGTGCGTGTGACGGGCTTCAAGCGGAGCCATGGCACCTTCGGTGAGTGTGGTATACCCCATCTGGGCATACCGATAACTGTTTCCAAAGGTCGTCGGGATGCTGTATCCGGAAACTGCACGCATGCCGTTTCTTCGTGGAGCACGACCCGCCCGCATATCCTCAGGACTCATGTATCTTCCGAAGTTCACCTTTGTCCCGCAGATATGCGTGTGAGAATCGATACCTCCGGGGAGGGTCAGGAATCCTCCTGCATCGATGATTGCGGCATCTTTTGGTTCCTCATCGGTGATCCTGCCGCCTGAAACAAAGATATCCCTCTTTTCACCGGATATTTTGTTGATCGGATCGATCACATAGGCGTTTTTGATGATATAATCCATTTATGTTTCCTCCTGCAGAGCGACAACATTCCGGATCACATGGATCGCGCCGTTCGGGCAGGTTTCCATACATATCTTACACCCTTTACAGCGCTCATTGTGCATGACCTTATTTTTCCCAAGTTCGACCCGGATAACACCTTCGTCAGAATTCGAGGTCCCTCCCGCACTGATCTGTGGATCGAACTCGCGGTTGGCCGGACACACAGTCGAGCAGTTTCCGCAGCCGGTACAGAGCTTCGTATCGATTTTTATAATGTATTCATGGGTGAATACGAGTCCCTGAGCTTTTTTTCTGGCCAAAAGATCGCCGCTGGTCAAAACATCTTCCGGGCAGGCTTCCACACAATATCCGCATCGAACGCAGTGACCCTGCGTGATCTGGGGGTTCCATACCCCATCGGTCTGGACAACATCGATCGCACCCGGGCATGGACAGATCATTTTGCAGGCAAGACAATGGGTGCATTCCTTTCCGGTCAACTCGGGAAAGTCCCGGAAATAGGGAGGTTTTGTCAGCGGAGGGGTTTTTACGGTGAAAAACGCCTTTATCCAGGACAGGCGCAGGAACTCACTGAAGTAGGTAAAGAGCGTCATGTTACCGCTCCGCACAGGCAATACAGGGATCAGCACTAATGAACGTCGATGTCACATCAGCCACCGAAGCAAGATTTTTCATCATCGCATGGGTCGCCACTTCGATATTGGGGATCGACGGGGTCTGGATCGAAACAAACACTACCTGACCGGCCGCGTCTATCTCGATATCATACGTGAGAGCTCCTCTTGGTGCTTCAACGGTGTGTATGATATGGCCTGCTTTCATTTCTCCGCCGTTCCGGATCTTTCCTGGTTGAAGAGCTGCAATGCCGTTTCGGATCAGAGTCAAAGACTGGAAGAGCTCGTCGAACCTGAGCATGATCCGGGCAAAGTTGTCACTTTCGGTCCGCGTGATCATATGCCAACCCATCTCAATATAAATAGGGTCATCTTTTCTGGCATCGCGGGGAAGGCCGGTGGCACGGGCGGTTGGACCGACCACGCCAGACGCGAGAGCATCTTCCATGGAAAGGACGCCGATCCCTTTGGAACGAAGACCGATCATCGGCCCGGTCTCGAACATCTTTACAAAGCGTTTCAGTTCGGTCTCCATATGGTACGTTGCTTCAAGGATCTTCGCGGCAGTTTCCTCTGACATATCTTCCCTGACACCGCCGGGAACGACATATGCCGTCATGACCCGGGTCCCGGTCATCACTTCGATCGAATCCATCGCGGTCTCACGAAGATTCAGCAGATACATTCCGAGTGTTTCATGCTCAATGGTATAGCAATACGAATAGTTTGCAAGGAGATGACTCTGGATACGGTCAAGTTCATTCAGGATAAGACGGAGAAGTTCGGCCCTTCTTGGAACCATGATCCTGCTGATCTTTTCCAGAGCTTCAACGATCACCGTGTTGTGGACAACAGAACAGATCCCGCAGACGCGTTCTGCAAGGAAGATCGTTTCCTGCCAGGGGCGCCCGATCATTATTTTTTCGATACCTTTCTTCACGTACCCAAGTTCCACTTCGGTGGTCACGACCCTTTCTCCCTGCGTTTCACATTTGATCCTGCAGGGTTCCTTGAAACAGGGGTGGATCGGCCCGATCGGCAGGGATACATCAACGACTTTTTTCATTTCTTCAAACCCCCTTCCTTCTCTTTCTGATGGACCTCATAGTCTTTGAAGAGAATGTCAGCAGCGCCAAGAATTGCTGAAATTATTTCAGACGGACGCGGCGGGCACCCAGGTACTGCCGCCGTGACCGGAATATATTTACTGACCGGCGGATCGATCAGTTTTCCCGGCCGGTTGAACACACATCCCGATATCGGACAGTTGCCGATTGTCACGACCGCTTTCGGCTCGGGGATCCGGTCCCACAGATCGGGTAATTTATCGATCCACTGGGGAGACATTCCCCCGGTCACAAGGATCACGTCAGCTTCTCTTGGGTTGTTGTGAACATAGATACCGTACTGTTCGATATCATATCTCGGGGCAAGACAGGCAAGGATCTCAATATCACATCCATTACAGGACCCGGTGTTCACATAACAGACATGGATCGAACGCTGCCGGACGGCATTTTTGAGTTGTTGTAAAATACTCATGATATCTCCTCCAGGATCACCCGCAGTATATCAGATATCACGGCGTCCTTCTCTCCGGCCAGAGCACGGTAATGATCGGCCCGTTCTTTTGAGAGGATCCCGGTGGCTGTTGAAAGATGATGCAGGGACAGAGTATCTCCGATCTCATCGGACATAGCCTGTATCTCGGCCGCATCATAACGTGGACCGAGATTTTCCAGTGTCATCAGATCACACTTTTCGATCAGTATTTTCCGCATACGCTGGCGGGATATCCCAAGCCGCTTTGCAAGTGCAACGGTCGCATCATTTTGCCGGACACCGCTGAGGGACGTGAGTTTCATGGGAGTAAGATCCCGTTCGTAGATGAGATTCATAAGATACCCCCAAAGCGAAGAAGCCCGTAAATAACAAATCCGAGGATCATTACCCAGACAAGGATCATCTCACCGGTATGTTTTGTATGGTCGCTCTTCCAGACAAACATCCCTGCGAGGATCCCGATAAGGACCGCTCCCAGAATCGCACCCGGCAAAACTGCCGGATGGAGGGATGATTCGATGAGCATCAGGATGACATAGAATGCCGACCCTATGACTGCAGCTAATGGAATATAATTCATGATATCATCACCAGCCAGACGATTATTCCGTAGACACAAACAACACCCGTCCAGATCGTCTGGATGAGAACGGTGTTATACGGTGTGAGCATGGGGGTCGTTGCACAGATAAACGAGATGGAGACCATCACGAGGATCATTACCGGAAGGAAAAGCCACCAGGGCATGATCCCGAGGAACACAACGATGAAGACGGAGATCATTACGAATGTTTTCAGGGAGAGAGCAATATTCAGAAGAGCACGCCATCCGCCGAAGTGTTCTGTCCAGTACCCGGAGACGAGTTCCTTTGCCTCGATCACGGAGAACGGACCGTAGTGCGCCTTCGAGAGAATGATGAGGTAAAGCGATATCGCCGCTGGTAAAGCGATACCTATCAGCGGAACATTTGCGGCTTCCCATGCAGAAATTCCCGAGATGGACAGAGTGCCCATGAAGAGATAAACGACCGATACGGTCACGAGAAGCGGCAGTTCTGCTGCGGCAGACATGACCGATCTGATCGCCCCGAACTTGGTGTAAGGAGATCCGGAGGATAGACCGGTACCGTGCTCCATGATCTTATGGAGCATGTAAAAGGCAAAGATCAGAAGCAGACTTCCGCCGATCCAGAAAACATACAGTGCCGCGGTCCAGATCCCTATCGCGATCAGAACGATCGCGACATACATGACCTGACTTGCCGTTTTCGGGATCCAGGTCTGTTTGAAGGCGAACTTCAGGGTATGCAGTATCTCCTGCCAGATTGGCGGACCCGGACGTTTCTGTATCCTTGCGATGACTTTCCGGTGGATCCCGTGCAGGAGAAGACCGAAGAAGATCGCAAATATCAGGAGAAGAAGGAACTCGATCATGTCAGTACCCCACAAACGGAATATCTCCGTCTTTTGAACCAGCACAGGCTGCGAGGACGATCGAGAGGAAAAAACCCGGGACCGATATGATCAGGATAAGGATCCAGTACGGATTTCCATCAACAAGCACGGCTGAAATGACTGCAGTGCAGGCAAAGAGAACTACAAGTAGGATATATGCTGTTTTTTTCATAATCACACCGTCATGAGGATCTCCACGACCCGCAGAAAGAGCAGGAGAGAACTTACGTGGATCATCAGGATATACGGAGCTCCGGAAGCCCGCGTTATCTCGGCTTTACCAATATAGAAAGGGGCCATTCCTTCGCCAAGAACCCCTATCAGCAGGAGAAGTTTCGCGATGATCGGCACGCCGCCCACGGCCGCAAGTTCCCAGATGGAAAGTGTCCCGGTCGTAGCGGCAATTATTGCGGCTCCGGCAAACAAGGGGACCGTCCCCATCATCACGACCAGTCCGTAGGAGAACGCGGCCGAAAGAACATGTTTGTTTTTCACTGCGGCAACGATCCCGATATTCAGGACCCCGATGAAAGCGGCAAAGAGCGTGAAGTTGAAGATATCTCCGGTCACGATCGCGCCGATCGTCGCGATCCCGCAGGCAATAGCCATAAATCTCTGGAATCTCGCAAGATCCCGGGGTGTTTCTTTCAGGGAATAGCCGTCGGTCCCGAATACGATCTCGACCGGTTTTTCCGGCAGGGAGATCACCGCGAGGAGGATAAAGATCGCGGCAAATCCAAACAGGACCCCGGTATATCCCGAAAGATAATGGATCATATCGCCAAACGGTATCGTTACCAAAATTGCTTCCATCATGATCCGTCACCCCGCATGGTACCAACCAGGCCTATCTTTGCCATCACTTTTATCATGATCCCGACTGCCGCCGCCATGAGAGCAAGGAACCATTGACTCGGGAAGAGGATGAAGATCAGAAATGCCAGGACCCAGAGGACCCAGGCATATCCGGAGGCATTCTCTGATGAGAGGAAATTTTCTTTCGTCGATTTTCCAAGGAAGAACAAGGCAAGACCGAGACCCGCAATAAGACCGCCGGTGAATCCTGTGAGGAAAATACCGTACGCCGTGAGAAGTGCGCCGATGATCGGCGGGGCCGTATGCAGGACTTCGATGTCGAGACGGCGGCTTGACCGAACATTCTGGAGTCCTTCTTTTACGAGCCATAATTCTGAGACCGCCATTATTTCGGCGACCCCTACAACGAGTCCCGGAAGAATGAGTGCCTCGGCAAGATCGGTCGCGAGAAGTGCGATCACCCCAAGTCCGGTTATCTCTATCAGGTCAACGATGATAAGCAGGTGGATCTCGTCTTTTTGCCTGACGACCGCCGAAAAAGCGATGATGATCGCGATAAAGGCAACGGCAAGACCTATTTTATAGATAATATCCATTTCAGCAAAAAATTCGATCATTCCTTTGACCTCCGGTAAAGAAAAGCTGCGATCCCGAATGCGCAGAAGAGGATGCTGGCTTCAACGATGGTATCAAAACCGCGGGTGTAGTAGAGGATCTCATCGAGAATACCGCCCGGGTGGGCAACGATCGATGTCCCGAGGTGGAGCGTGTAGTCTGCAAGAAGCTGACTCATCGGAGTGAGGTACGCGGTCACGTAGCCAAGTGTCGGCTCATTTTTCGGATACTGGGAAATGATGTCAGCAGGTTCTGTGAACGGGATCCCCCCGCGGTCATACGGATCAAGCGAACTGGAAGGATCGAGCGACTTAGGGTAGAGCTGATTCTCTTCATAAGCAATGAACGGAATACAGCAGAGACCAAAGACTATGATCAGACATACACAGATCGCGTAAAGCTTTGGCAGATTTTCGATCGTCGAGAGGTAACAGGAAAGTTTCTGGAACGGACCAAATACTCCACGTGCCTTTCTCGCCGGACAGTTTTTGGCATCCTGACCTTCCTTCATACTCCCTCCTTTTTCTCGATCACTCTGACAAAGATCAGCGTGGTAACGACATTGACGGCGACAAACGTGACAAGAGCGAGCGTCTCGTTGAAACTGAGCATGATGAACACCAGGCCGAACTCGGCAACTTCCATGTTGATGAGCCGGGTCAGATAGGTTTTGTCACGCGGATACGCTGTGAAGATAACGCCGACCAGGAGGAGGATACATCCCACGATGAACTCGGGAGGGACGATCATTTGGCTGCCTCCTGCTTTTTCCCCAGAAGAAGCAGAATGAAGATGGTCCCAACAGGCATCAGGAGAGAAACTACGATTGCCACATCAAGATATCCTTTTTCGACAAGGAAGAGAACTACGCCGCCGGTGAGGATGCCAAGACAGATCAGTTTGTCAAAAGCTGATTTAACTAAAAGCGTGGCTACGCCTCCAAAGAGAGCGAGGAAGATTGCCAGGATCAAGATCAGGTCGGTCATTTCTCCTCCAGTTTGGCAAAGGTGCTTGAGATCGCATTCGATTCAAGGGTCGAGCCGATGAAATACGCGATCGTGGCACAGATCGTTATAGGATAAGGGATCAGAAGAACGATCGATCCTGCAACGGCGAAGTTCATCACGTTGATGTACGGCAGTTTTTTCAGCGTTTTCGGCTCGAATACCGCACGGATCGCACAGTATGCTGCGATGACCACACAGATCCCTTCGACGATCATGAGACCTTCCTCCATATTTTTCCAAGCAGGCGACTTGCATGTTTCGGCGAAATTCCTTCAACGAGGAAAATAGCTATAACACAGCCGGCAATGAAGGATTCGGGTGGAAATCCGGCAAATGAGGTGAGTGCCCAGATGATCAGCGTGGCACATACAGCCCCGCTCGTTCCGGCAAAGCCTTTGTCCGCACAGATGCGTGCGCCAATATATACAAGGACGATAGAGATCAAGGCACCCCATATCCCCCAGACATAATACCCGCAGGCAGCAAGAAGTGTTCCTGCCGACGCATCCGGCGATGAAATGATATTGCCGATCATCCAGCCTCCGTTCAGATCACCGCCGCTAGTATCGAGTTCTTTTCCGATTATATCAGCTCCGGAAACACCGCCTTTCTGCGGGAGTTTCCAGAAGACATCAAGTGCGGTAAATAGCAGAAGGCAGATCACAGCAGCAAGGGGGATAGCGGGGATTAGATCAATCATAATGTTTCATCCGAACCTCTGATAGGTATTGGGGAAGTGCTAATTAGTTAGGTATTGACATTTGGTTAAATAAATGTGATGCATTGGGGCATCTGCTGATCTCCATCATTAAAGATGATAGTGGTGAGCCGGGTCAAAAAAAGGAGTTAATACTGGATTTCTCCGACAAAGACCGTTTCTGCAGGTCCTTTCATCTGAGGGATATCTCCAACTATGATATCAAGCGGACCGCCGACGGTCTTCACGTGAACGGTGTTTCCGTGTACCTTTCCGGTTTTAGCGGCAATAAGTGCCGAGGCCGTTGAACCGGTACCACACGAGAGGGTCTCTCCCTCAACACCGCGTTCAAAGGTCCGGATGACGATCTCTGACGAACCTGTGATCTGAACAAAGTTGACGTTGGTTCCCTTGGGGAAGGATGGGTGATGACGGATTTTGGGTGCGACTTCATCGATAGCGATACCTTCAACATCGCCGACGAAAATGACCGCATGGGGAACGCCGGTGTTCACTGAATAGACGGTCATGCCATCAATCTCGCGGCTCTCCTGATAATCTGCAGCTCCCATGTCAATGGTGGCCATGAAATTTCCTTCGGAATCATACCCTACACGGACCTGCATCACTCCTGCGAGAGTCTCAACAGAGAAAGCTTTCTTCTTTGCATATTCTTTATCGAATGCATATTTTGCAAGACAGCGGATCCCATTGCCGCACATCTCAGCCTCGCTTGCATCCGGCTGGAGAAGCCTCATACGAATGTCTGCCTTTTCAGATTTGGAAATAAAGAGGACCCCGTCTCCCCCGATACCGAATCTCCGGTCGCAGTATACAACAGCAAACTGCGCCTTCATTTCATCAGGAATGAGTATTCCATTCATCTCATCAATGAGAATGAAATCATTTCCGTTCCCATTGAGTTTCATAAACGGGATTGACATAACATCATGTTTCGGGAGCTTGATGGTCATAATAATATATTATAGAAGTTTGGAGATTTAAAGAGGATGCAATATATATTCAGAAGCCGAAGACCGCCGGATGGCGGGTGTTTTAGGCAGGAGAGAGCGTCAGGCAGAAAAATGAAAAAGAGAATTAAGGGGTATATACTTCACTGTTTTGGAAAAACAGATGTACCAGTGGTGCAATCTCCTCCTTCATTTCATAAGGAACACTGTGATCGGCCCCTATAAAAGGAGTGAACCATGCTCCATAAATTGTTCCTGCCACAGTATAACCATCTTCTATGGGTGTTAAAGGATCGACCGATCCGCCAATAACTAAAGTACTGGTATTGACCGATGAAAGATTTGCAAGCGTACTTTGCATGGAAAGAACGGCTAATGACTCCAGATAAATGCCTTTATCTGTATCAGGATTTGCAATATTGTTTTCAACTAGCTGCCGGAGTACGGCAGTCTCATTGGTGTTTACACTGAATGTTGTTGAACAGAGAACCGCTTTTGATATATTATTAGGATAATAGATCAACAAATGCTGAGTGATCATCGACCCCATGGAATGTCCGAAAATGTACATCTTTTCGTATCCAAGAACCCCAATTAAAGAATCAGCATCATCCACAAGCTGCATGAACTGATATGGTTCAACATCCCTTGTGGTGTGCCCCATGCCGCGATGATCATAGACATAGACATGATAATTTTCTGCGAACAGACTGATCAGATCAGGATCTATATCATCCATGAGGGTGGTATACCCAATGATGATCAGAAGAGGCTCAGATGTTTCACTCCCAAACTCACGATATCCGATGGATATATTGTTCACATCCGCATACTGGACCGGGGTATCCAACACCAGATTCTCGGAAGACACTGGAGTCTCTGAAGAGATGCAGCCTGCGATAGAAATGGTTACTGCAAGCATTATCCCAAGCAGAAACAGGATTTTTACACTGAATTTCATACATCACAATTGAACGCAGATAAATATATACTAAGAGGATGTCCGAAAAATGAGTGAGCCTGATCATATGCATATGACGATTTCAGGACAAGGTTAAAAAGAGGGTATTTATAAATTGAGGATTTTCTGAGACAAAACAGCTCACGAAGAGCCCCATTTTTCCAGTGCTTTTCGCAGCTCAATATGGGTCTTTGCATACTCATCCGCACTGATGCCCAGAAGGGCTGCATCCACTGCCTGCCGCATGGCACATGCCCCTGCCGCAGTTCCATCCGGGTGTCCGTGGATACCTCCGCCCGCCTGAAGGACGATCTCGTTTCCAAGCGTAGTGATCTCTGCGTTGACTTTGCCCGGGTGAAGACCGCCTGAAGCTACGGGGAACACCGGGAGAAGTTTTCCTGCCGGGCGGGTCAGTGCTGCATTGTCCCCGAGGATCTCGGCGGCTTTTCCCCCCATCTTTCCGGAAACCGTACCTGTGTGGAGCTGATCTCCTCCGCAGACCCGGACCAGTTTTGCGATGGGCCGCATCGCGATACCATGCTCGGGATTTCTTGTCAATGCCCCATGCATGGTCCGGTGGACATGGATCGGGACATTGATCGAGGGATCTGCAGCAAGACACTGGACCGCAGAAAAACCAGAAGTAAGAACATCGACCATCAGCATGTTTGCACCCGCTTTCACGGCATTAGAAGCGACCTCGAGGATCCGGTCTCCGCCTGTCGTCACGTTCAGTGCATACAGTACCTGACGTCCGGTCTCCTCCTTTGCTTTCTCAAGGGCTTCCATCACCATCTCCAATCTGGACATCAGCGGACAGAACTTCTGATCGGTCAAAGTCTCATCATCTTTGATAAGATCTACTCCCCCGATTGCTGCCTGATAAGCAACATCGGCGGTATCTTTTGGTGTCAGACCTACCTTCGGTTTGATGATCGTCCCTACATGCGGACGGCGGGTGATATCAGTGCCGCAGAGTTTTCGGACACCCTCGAACCCGAACTTGGGTCCGGTCCCGTCAAGCCCTTCCGGGATATCGATATCAAGAAGCCTGACAGCGTCAAGTTTTCCAAGACCGAACAGGTTTCCGGCAATTACGGATAGATACTGAGGGATGTTGCCCGGCTCAAATATCTCACATGGGAAACTAAGTTTCGTTTGGAAACCGTTTCCCGACGGAACAACTTCAAGGACTTCACCGTCGAAGGCGTGGACATACGCGGTTTTCTCATTCACGGTCGATATATCGGTCCAAGTCCCGGTCGTCTGCTCCTCACTTATAGCGTGAGCTGCATATTCAGGAGTCACTCCTGCTTTTGGTTTGAAATAATAGGTTGCGATTAGGTCTTTCATGTTAATGCTTCTCCAAACTTAAGAACTGGTTCTGTAACTCATCAAGTCCCCATCCGAGATAATCCCGCATGATCGTGTAGGCAAGATGAGGAGGAATTGCTCCTGCTTCGGTAATTATCAGATCAATATATTCAGCCGGCGTAACATCAAACACCGGGTTTTTGACGCGGACAAACGGCAGCCCTGCCGCAATATCGTCAGGAAGAACTTCATTTTGCGGACGTTCCTCGATCTGTATGCGTTCGCCAAGGATCGTTCTCGGGGCAAATTTGTATGTCTCAGCGGTCACGATCACATTTTTGCGTGCCTCATGGGCACAGAGAGCGATCTGCGACGTGCCGATCTTATTCACAACTGCCCCGTTTACTGTGATGGCATCTGCCCCCACAATAACGAGATCGACCTCTTTCATCATTGTCCGTGCCGCAGAATCCACGATATAGGTCGTTGGGATCTCATGGTCATTGAGCGTTTTGATGGTGATCCTTCCCTGGTTCCACGGTCGGACCTCGGTCGCATAGACTTCAATATCTTTTCCCTGACGCTTCGCCTCGATAATACTTCCGAGAGCCGCACTTGAATTACAGTGCGTCATGATCACACTGCCGTCCGGGATATGGTTTGCTCCCATCACGGAGATACGGTCGAGCGCGGTCCTGGATGACCAGATGAAATCATTCACTTTCTCCCGCAGATTCCGGCGGGCAGCCTCCTCATTCTTGGAAGAGCGGACATCCCGCATAACGATCTGTATGGCATTTGGAAGAGAGACGGCCGTTGGGCGCGTCGCAAAAAGAAGATCCGCTGCCTGATCCATTTCCCGGATAAAGATCGAAACTTCTCCTGTCCGTGGAAGCGTTTCGGCATGATCACGAAGCGCAGAAACTGCTTCCCGGGCAATTTTTCCGGCGCCGCGTATCTCCATCGAGATGATTTTTTCGGCTGTGTCGTTGATGCTCATTTATAATACTGATTGGAGTCTAAGATTAAATAACTGAGGGTTAAACCATGTTTCATCTTAAAGGGAGAGAATAGTGTCGGTTGGAGTGGTTTTTGACAGTGCCGGAACGCTTCTGAAAACGAATCGTGCCGTAAAAAATATGAAGAGCGGAGTCCTCCTCGACGACAGTCCGGAAACGACCATGCTGACGTTTGAGGATCCCGACCGTATCCTCATTCTTCTGAATGTCAGTTCTACCGAGATGATGAAGGTCCCGCCGGAAAAAAATCTCTCGGAATACCTGAAAGAAACAGACGTGGTGTTCGGAATAAGCTGCGGGAGAAAAATCATTGATGCAGCAGATGTGGGGACTATTCTCTTCTCTGACCCGGTTTGCCGGGTTATTGACCTGCAGGAGGTCATCCGTGCCTGCTGGGAGATCGTTTCCAAAGAAGCCGAGTCATTTGCCATGAATTCCGGTGTCATCGTCAACCTCCGGACAAGAGAGATCGAATTTACGCTCGCAGCAGCAGGCTACCCGTTTCCCGGTGTAAAGGAGATGATCTCCACGCTGCATCAGAAAGGAGTGGCTGTATACGTTGCTTCAGGGGACCGTGTCTCGAAACTTGAACTGATCGCGGATAAGATCGGAATTCCGCGGGAACGTGTTCACGGCGTGGCAACGCCGGTAACAAAAGCACGGATCGTAACGAGCCTCAAAGGAGAATACGATGTTGTGGTGATGGTCGGGGACGGGATCAATGATCTCTCTGCCATGCGGGCAGCCGATGTTTCCATTTTGACAGTTCAGCAGAAGGGAGAGCGTCCGGATGTACTCTGCAAACAGGCAGGATACGTCATTGACGACATACGTGATGTTGTTCCGATCATAGATGCACTGAATGCTGATATTGCGTGAAAACAGCAATGAAGCACGGATCTGCACTAATATGATATCTTCAGTGTTATCATTAGAGCCAGGCACCATCAGCAGGATGAGTGAGGCGATCAGTATGCAAAAATCATACCTTCCTCCGGTCCGCTTCTAAAAACTAATAACTCCGTAAAACTAACACATACCATTATAGAAGGAAGAACATATGAAAACCCCGTTTATCACGATAAAGGACCTCATCATGGACTTTCCAGCCTCTACGGAAGATTGTGACGAGAAATCAACCGAGATGGTCAGGATCCTGGATAACATTAATCTGGAACTCTCTGAAGGAGAGATCGTAGGTGTGATCGGCAGAAGCGGATGCGGCAAAACCGTACTTATCCATCTGATCCGAGGAATCGACCAGGCCCCAACTTCCGGAAAAATCATCTATCACATCTCCCGCTGTCCAAAATGCGGCAAGATTGAGTTCAAGAGTAACGCAGGAAAATCCTGTCCTGCCTGCGGCGAAACACTTGCTGCAGAAGATGTTGATTTCTGGGCGCCCAAAAACGAGAAACTCAAATCACAGATAATGGCAAGGACCTCGCTGATGTTCCAGCGGACCTTTGCGCTCTACGGGGACGACCGTGTCATCGAAAACGTGCTTCGTGCACTTGACGACATAAACTACCCCTCGGAAAAAGCTATCAACCGGGCAGCCGACTTACTCGACGAAGTCAGACTCTCCCACAGAATGATGCACATTTCACGTGACCTCTCCGGCGGTGAAAAACAAAGGGTCGTCCTCGCCCGTCAGCTTGCCCGTGAACCACTCTTCCTTTGTGCGGATGAACCGACAGGAACACTCGATCCGAAAACCGCGAGGATCGTCCATGATCTTTTAAAGAAAGCTGCCAAGGAAAACAATATGGGTATGATCGTTACCTCCCACTTTTCCCAGGTTCTTGAAGATGTTTGTGACATAGCAGTCCTTCTGGATGATGGAAAGATCACCAAGATCGGCACTCCTGAAGAGATCGTCACTGAGTTCATGAAGGGATATCACGATGACCGCGTATATACCGATCAGGTCTTCGGCGATCCGATCGTCCGTGCTGAACATCTGCTCAAAAAATTCATTGCCGTTGACCGGGGAGTCATCAACGCGGTAAACGACATTTCCTTCGAGATCAATGAACGGGAGATCTTAGGAATCATCGGCGTATCCGGCGGAGGGAAAACCACCCTCTCTAAGATGATCGCCGGTCTTTACGAACCGACATCCGGCAAACTCGAAGTCAGGGTCGGCGACGAATGGGTCGATATGTCAAAACCCGGATATCTCTTCCGGGGAAGGGCCAAAAAATACATCGGACTCCTTCACCAGGAATACGACCTCTATCCCCACCGAACGATCATCGACAACCTGACCGATGCGATCGGCTTAGAGTTCCCCAAGGAACTTGCGACCCGCAAAGCACTCATCACCCTTCGAATGGCAGGATTCACTGAAAAGAAGGCAAAAGATGTTCTCCACAGACTGCCGGCAAGCCTTTCGGAAGGAGAAAAACACAGAGTCGCTCTCGCACAGATCCTTATCCGTGAACCGCGCATCATTCTCCTCGACGAACCAACAGGAACGATGGATCCCATCACCAAAGTCGATGTCAAGCACTCGATCATGCATGCCAGGGAAGAGATGGAAGAAACGTTCGTCATCGTTTCCCACGACATGGAGTTCGTGCGTGATGTCTGTGACCGGTGTATGTTTATGCGCGGCGGAAAGATCATCGATATCGGTCCGACCCACGAAGTTCTTGACAACCTTTCCGAGGATGAAAAGATCGTTATGAAACATGCGGTCGAAAAGGAACGGGCACGGGCGAAAACCGGGATCCCGAAAAAGGTGACCTTGGCAGGAGGAGCACCTGAGGCAGAAGCGGCCGAGGGCGCTCTGCATGAAACCACCGATGAAATGTTCGAGATGTAGGTTAGGATCATGACTGATATCCGGATCTTTCTCAATGGTGAGCAGAAAACCGTTCCAGAAACAACACTGATCAAAGATCTCCTCCCGGAACAGCCGGAAGGAACCTCTGTCGTTCTTCTTTTACCCGGAAGCGTCTCCCGGGAAATGACGCCGCACCTTCGCCTGACCACAAGCGCCGGGGACATCGTCATCGAACTTGCGAAAAAAACATCCTTCCCTCTCCCGACAGGAGAGGTCGATCAGAATCTGCGTGTCCACTTCGAGGATAAGAATGCCGTATCGTTTGGACCGTTCCCTCAGGAGTTCACTCCCGACAAAACACCTTACCGTTATGAAAGAGGTGCTGTTTGTCTCGGTTCCGGCGGCTACGATTCGAAGAACGCCTATTTGACATTTTCCCGCAGAGAACATATGGGTGATCACGGAGCCGCAAAAGGCGGAGCGATCTTAGGCAAAGTCATCTACGGTCTTGGGATAATGAACCGCTGGAAACACGGCGACACCATTACCCGGATAGAACAGGTATTTTCCAGCACCGATTCGACCAATGCGAAGGTGACCTCTGACCTCTCGACCGAGGTGAAGGACGGGATGCAGATCTTTTCCGAAGTAATCATCACCGCAGAAGGATATCAGGAAGATCATGCCGAGATCGACTGTACATGCACAGATTCGGTCGAGCATATGCTATTCTGCCTGCGTGAAAACAGATTCCGGATCGACCGGACCGCGTCCACCTACATTAGGGATCACACGGAAGGAAAACTCTACGTTCTGCAGGAACGCCAGAAACCCAGACGTGAAGGGACCGTTACGGTACGAACAGCCGGAAAAGGCTCGGGCAGTTTGTATATTTACACACGCGATGTCCAAAGCAATCAGCATCACACGCGGACCGGATCGGTCACGCGGGGAATAGAGCTCGCCAAATTTTCAACCGAAAAAACGGTCCTGTCGGTCAGACCAATTCCGGAACTCATTGACCTCCGCGGCCTCCCTCTCGGAGAAGCGGTCAGTCTTGCAAAAAAACGCGGACTGAAAGTGATGGCAGACAACAAGGATGTGAAGGGAAGGGTCGTCATTGGTCAGAAACCCGAGACGACCCTCGAGGTCCTGAAAGAGGGGAAAGTCTCGCTCTTTACCATGAGTCTTGAGAATGTCATCGACATCTCGCTTGATTATAAAAAAGCTCCGCAGTCGGTCGATCTGTTCCGCCGGGCCACCGGACTGAAGACATATGCAGTCGGTACCATGCCGTTTATTTACAATCTTGAGGATGAGATGTACCTTTTCAAGCCGCCGTTCTCGACAGGCACGAACATCATCCCGGAGAACACACCGAAAAAAACAGTCAAGACCAATACTCTCGCACTGACTAACGACTCGCGGCAGGCAGTCGGCATGGTCGGCGTCCGGGTGGTCGAAAACAATGAGTATGGACCGACCGGAGAACCCTTTGGAGGAACAAACGTCATCGGGACCATAATCGACATGGAAAAACTTCCTCTGATGAAGGAAGGCTGGACCATCTACTTCAGGGAGATCAAAGAATGAAACTGTATGTCCCCGAGTATGTCGGGACCGTAACGAAGTATGTGTTCGTGGAATCTCCCAACACCACCCCCCAGGATATTGCAACGGCCGCATATGAGATCGCCCAGGGAGTTATGATCAAAGAGACCTGTTTCGGGTGTCAGATCACCGGTTCCCCGGAGGATGTCGACCGGATCGTTGATCATCTGCGGGTTCTCGATCCCTATCGGATCTTCATAAAAGACCGGGGATTTCCTCCGGGAGATCCACGGAGATGCCGCGCTGATCTCGGCGGTGCAAGACCCGGATATCTCGGGCACGAATACGAAATGAGTTTTATCAGATATATCTCCCACGGACTGGAAGAGACCGAGGGGATGACCAAGACCGCACTCAAAAAAGCTGCAGGGGAAGCTCTGCCGCTTGACGGACCGCTCGATGCGGATGTGCTCGAAAAACTCTTTTCGGAGGAAAAATAATGGCAAAAGTATTCATCTATCCGGCAACCAGCCTGATCTTATCCGACCTTGTAGCGAGGTATGGTCACGAACCGCTCGGGTCGGCTCTTTCGATCCGCGAACATGTCCAGACGCCGGGTTTTGATTCACCACCTATCCAGATGACCTCGGAAGATCCGCAGAAAGGTCTGAAATGGGCAGCTGTCGAGGTCCCGTCAGGGATCCGCGGACGAATGTCTCTGTATGGTCCGCTCGTAGAAGAAGCAGAAGCTGCGATAATAATCGATGAGCCGGATTTCGCATTCAGCTGTATGGGTTGTGCAAGAACAAACGAGCTTCTGGCATTCATGCTCCGGGAAAAAGATATCCCGAGACTTGAACTGAGATACCCGGCTTCAAAAGAGGAAGGGGTGACGTTTGTCGCAAAAATAAAAAAGTTCCTGAAGGATTTGGAGAAGAAAAAATGAATAAGAAAGAGCAGCCGGTACGAATTGCCCAGATCACCTGCGGAGCAGAATACAGCGGGATCCAAAACGAGATCACTTCCGCAGCAGAAACGGTCGGGGCGAAGATGTTTTACCCTGATGTTGCCTTAAAGGATGTAAAACGCGCCTACAAAGACTTCGGTCTTCTGGTGAAAAGCCCGGATCTGAAACTTGCCATCGCACGTGCCCAGGCAGTTGTAAAGGGGAGGGTCGAGGCGGACGGGATCTTCATCGCAAGCTGCTTCCGCTGTGCAGAAGCGGCAATCGTACGAAACGAACTCCGCAGATATATCATGGAGAACTCAAAAATCCCGGTCGTTTCCTACTCATTCAACGAACGGACCGGCGCATCCACCCTTTTGACCAGACTCGAAGCCCTTTCGACCATCGCAAAACGCCGTGACCTGATGGCGCGTGAGGTCCAGGTCGGGACAACGATGGGTGTGGACTCCGGCTCTTCGACCACCAAATGCATCATCATGCAGGATAACAAGATCATCGGGACCGGATGGAGAGCGACCACCGATGTTCTGAAAAGTGCAGACGAGGTCATTGCTCTCGCACTTGAAGAGTCCGGACTCAAAATCTCCGACATCGAAGCCACCGGATCCACGGGATACGGAAGGTTCCTTGTCGGCAAACATATCAAAGCGGATCTCATTCAGGAGGAGCTCACCGTCAACTCAAAAGGAGCGGTCTACCTTGCAAACGCCCAGAAAGGATTTGCAACCGTCATCGATATCGGCGGTATGGACAACAAAGCGATCAGTGTGAACGACGGGATACCCGGCTCTTTCACAATGGGAGGCATCTGTGCCGGAGCTTCCGGACGGTTCCTTGAGATGACCGCAAAGCGTCTCGACGTTGACATCACCAAACTTGGTGCATTATCTATGGAAAGCGAAGGCGGGGAGAATGTGCCGATGAACAGTTACTGTATCGTTTTTGGAACACAGTCTCTCGTCAATGCTCTTGCATCGGGTTACAAGCCTGCGGACGTTGCAGCCGCAGCGTGTCACAGTGTTGCCCAGCAGGTGTACGAACAGCAGCTCCAGGAAATCGATATCAAAGAACCGGTCATAATGGTCGGCGGATCGGCCCTCATTCAGGGACTCGTCCGCGCCATGGGCAGAATCCTCAGAACAGAGGTCGTCGTTCCCCATCATGCCCAGTATATCGGGGCAGTCGGCGGGGCATTGATCTCCTCGGGCTTTGTTGATAAGAAGGTGAAGGAGGCGTAAATGGCAGGTTTGGACTACTTCGAGGTGGAATGCACCGAAGACGGGTCGGACAACTATATTAAAATCGCCACCACTGTACTGCAGGATCACAACCTGCTCGGTATAGTTGAAGGGCTGCACATTTACATCGACCCGCAATATCCTCTTTTTGTAGCGACCGGGTTCATCCGTCCGCCGCGTTCAGTGATAAAGATCTCGGATATAGGCAATGTATTGGTCCAGGACGATCAGGCGACGATCTCTGTCGGAGATGAGACATATCTTGCAGCGATGCTGACAATGCTGTGGAAGAAACTCGGACACGAAAATGTTGATCAGCCGGACCGGTTCACCGTCATCATCAAAAATGTGGAGATCCCAAAAGATCTGAGAGACTGGGTAGTTATAGACCCGGCCAAGTTACTTTTTAAAGATCTGATCTATGCGATCCAGGTGATTGCCCCCGAAGGGTTCAAGGTCCGGCGGGAGAACTACGGAACGAACCGGTTCTCTTATGCTGCAAGCGAAAACACTCTCCCTGAAAAAGAGATCGAGAAGATCATCGCAGACCGGTTCGCAAAGATGGAGGAGGCACTGAAATGATCCTTGTGCCGATCACCTACAAAGGAGGGGTGTACCGTCTTGATGAGATCATCGATTACATCGAGGATCTCGGCGGATATATCGTCCAGAGACACAACATTGCAAGCGAGGTCGTTCTCCAGGTCCTTATGCCGAAGGAGGATATCAAGCGCCTCATCACCTTCTCCCGGCCGCTCGCAGGCGAGATCCAGGAGTCGCCTCTTGTCGGGACCGAGATCGCGGTGGTCATCCCGAGTCTGGAGATCCATCACCTTCCTCATTCGGCATGCGATGTTGCCGAGTACCTGCGAAGCCATGGGTCGAAAACAAATATGCTTGGTATGGGACGCGGATTTGGAAAACGCATCGCCCTGATGAATGACGAGGAACGGGATCTGATCAACGAACATGATCTCGCGATCTTCATCCTTGGCAACTTTGCCACCTGTATCGAAACGAAGTTTCCGAAGTTTCGACCAGGCATCACTGTCCCTATCATCCTGACCGGGGGACCCGATAGAGAGATCCTTGTAAAACAGACCGACCCCCCGGTTGCCGGATATGTCGGGGGCCTTGGACGGTTTATGCACCGGACCCAGACGGAAACGGACATTCACCGGCTCGATATGGTGATCGAAGAGGTGAAAAAAGTCGTGGAGATGCGTCGGAAGGAGATCGCAAATGATCCCCTCTCGGTCTCACCCGCGCGACTCCAGGCGCTCATCAAACAGGAACTTCCGGAGATCGAGGAGGTCTACTCTCCCTGCCCGATCGCAGTCCAGCTCAATGGTCTGCGGGTAAAACTTTCTTATCCGGAATACGCGCAAAAGGTCCGGGATCTCGTGATCGAGGATGAAGTAAAAGTAGGCGATGTGGCTGACGTTCTGCCTTCACGCATGCGGGATTATATCCTGATCCGCATAAAACCGCTTTCGGAAACAAACATCGTGGTATAGATCATGGTTAAGATCGACATGAATTTTGAAGAGGCGATCGCCGAAGTACAAAAAAACGGAGCGAAACTTACAGCTGCCGAGTGGCTGAAAAGGATCGAAGATGAGTATGGAACATCACCTTTGATCTATCAGAAACTGGAAGCCTGCCCCGAAGCACTTATTTCGCATCTTTTGTACAAAAATTCGGTGACCCAGGCTGGAGCCCTGCCGCCGAAGACGGTCGAACTCATCAGTCTTGCAGTCGGAGCCGCATTACGGTGTGATCACTGTACAACCTATCATATGCAGGTCGCAAAAAAGATGGGGATCACGAACGAGGAGATCTTAGAGGCGGTTTTGGTTGCAGGTCTCTTGGCAAATTCATCGGTCCTCGCAAATGCTTATCGTCTGGTCGTTCCGGAGAAGGAACCGTGCGATGGGATATGTGCCATGGAATAAAAAGATCCAGCAAACTTCCAAACCTTTTTTTTTTGTTTTACTTTGGCTTCGTATATGGGATTCTTTGGGTAAGAATATTCATCTAACCTTACAACGCATGTTTAGGTATGTTAAGGAGACCGGTTATTTCTGTTATCGGCGACGCAGCGATAGAACCCGGATGTGCTAAAGAACAGTTTGCATTTTCGCTCGGAAATGAACTGGTTTCAAACGGATACCGGGTATTGTCCGGCGGGCTTGGCGGGGTCATGGAAGCCGTTTCCCGCGGCGCCCATGCATCTCCCGCATACAGAGAAGGAGATGTCATCGCGGTCCTGCCGGGGAATGATCCTGCCCAGGCAAATCCGTATACTGATATCGTGATCGCGACCGGACTGGATCATGCACGAAACTTCATCGTGGCAAACACGGACGCGGTGGTCGCAGTTGGCGGAGGATCGGGGACACTTTCCGAACTCTCGTATGCATGGGTGATGCACCGTCTCATCATGGCATACCGTGTCCCGGGCGTCGTGAAAAGAAAAGGAGTGTTCTCCGACTGGGGTGCTCTCGTCGCGGACAATAAGATCGATGACAAGCCGCGGTATCCCGACATCCCCGACGACTGTGTGTTCGGGCTGGACACGGCGGATGACGTCATCCGGATCCTTGCAGAGAGGCTGCCGAAATATACGAGCCGCCCCCTTCTTGCGGGAAAACGATAAAAATCCAGGGAAGTTCACACCGCGAACTCTTGTTGGCGGGTATATGATATATCGATTCGTGTAAAAATATGCGGGTCTGTCTTCGTGCATTTAAGGAAGACATGACCCTTATTCTTGATCAAAACAGGTGGAGGGTCACTCCACGTTCTTCAGCATATTTTTATCGTAACGGGAGATGGTAGCGTTTTTCTGGTTCTGATATTTTGCATCCGGTTTTTTATTGTACGGGCATTCGCAGCGTTTGGTCACGTAGAAGACGAGCTGGCCGATCGGCATTCCTGCATATACGCGGACCGGGCGGCAGTTGGCATTGCACATCTCAAGGGTGATGGTTCCGGAAAATCCGGCATCGATCCAACCGCCGGTCTGATGGAGGGCGATGCCGAGGCGTGCCACACTGCTCTTTCCTTCGATCGAGGAGACGACATTATCCGGCAGCGTGACGGTTTCCAGGGTTTCGGCAAGAACGAACTGTCCGGGCTGGATGTCAAAATAGGTTCCTTTTCGTTCATTTGTATGGGTGTGAAGGGTCTCTTTTTGATAAGGATCGATCACATCGTCGCATGGTTCATAGCAGACAAAATGATTACCAAGGCGGATATCAAGGGAGTTGGGCTGAACTAGCGCCGGATCGAATGGATCGATGCCGATGTACCCCCGTTTGATATGGTCTGCAATTTCCCAGTCTACCAGAATCATACCTAACTATTCGTCGGGTAAGGTAAAATAATCTTCAGTATGCTTGTCAAAAAAAAGAGATTTACTCTTCCTGGCTCTTATCGGCCGCAAGAGCAGACTCGGCAGCATCATAGTAATAATACTCGCCTGCCGCCTTCTGCTCCCGGTCGAGATAGGATCCCGGATTATTGATCCGCGGCCGGCCCGTCTTGTCCCGGCGGAACGTGATCCCCAGATTCGAAAGGAACATATTCATGCCCTCCTTCATCTCAAACGGACCGCAGGCAACACCTGCGACCCCCGGCTCACCGTCAAACACCAGCAGGCGTTCACTGATCATATCGATCGAATACATATCATGATCGATCACCATGATCCCCGCCCCCTTATCCTCTGCCGCACGCTTGATCACTTTCGTCGTAACAAGCCGCTGCTCGACATCCAGATGTGCCGAAGGCTCATCAAGGATATACAGATCCGCCTCACGCGAAAGACAGAGTGCGATCGCCACACGCTGAAGTTCTCCGCCTGAAAGGTTCTTCACCTCGGCCTGGAGGATCGGCATAATGCCAAGCGGCTCCAGGATCTCATGCTGATAATACGACGTATCGAACCGTCGGGTCGCCGCCCGAAGCATGAACTCGACCGTGTCGGATGAATCGGCCGTCACATACTGCGGCTTATACGAAACACGGACCGTATCGAACTTCTTCCCGCCGTCCGGGGTCTCCACGCCTGCAAGCAGTTTCGCAAACGTTGATTTTCCAATACCGTTCGCTCCGACGATACCGAGAACCTCGCCGCGGCGAACTTCTCCGCCTTCGACCGTCAGTTTGAAACCCGGGAACGATTTCGTCATCTTCGGGATCGTCATCAGGATCTCGCGGTCGACATCACTCTCGTGACTGCGGGTCTCAAAGAGGACCGGATAATCACGGATACGAACGTTCTCTTCGGCGACAAAGCCTTCGAGATACTGATTCACACCGATACGGACCCCTTTCGGTCGGGAAATGATACCGAATGCGGAAGGTTTTCCATACGCGATATGCACCGTCTCCGCGACCATGTCGAGGATCGCGATATCATGCTCGACCAGGATCACCGGGTGCTCAGCCCCGAGTTCCCTGATAAGGCGTGCCGCGATCATCCTCTGATAGATATCCAGGAACGGCGTTACTTCATCAAGGAAGTAAAAGTTGGCATCCTTCAAGAGAGCGACTGTTAACGCGACCCGCTGAAGTTCTCCGCCCGAAAGGTACGAGAGATCTTTATCAAGGATCTTATCGAGGGACAGCTCCTTCGCGTAATAGTCAAGCTTCTTCCGCTCATCATTCTGCACCAGAAGGGAGCGGACCGTGCCCTTGAACACCTTGGGAATAAAGTCGATATACTGCGGCTTGATGGATGCCTTGATCGTTTTCGAGGCGACCTTCTTGAGATAATCCAGCAGTTCGGTGCCGGCATAATGCTTCAGGATCTCGGCCCACTCGACCTCGTGATCGAAGATGCCGAGATTCGGTCGAAGCTGTCCGGAAAGGATCTTGACCGCGGTGGATTTACCAATACCGTTTGGTCCGAGAAGTCCGGTGACTTTTCCTGCCACCGGCTGGGGAAGACCGTAGAGGACGAAGGAGTTCGGCCCATACCGGGTCACCGGCGTATCGAGTTCTTCGGGGAGCTGGATGATATCCAGAGCCTCGAACGGACACTTTTTGACGCAGATACCGCAGCCTACGCAAAGCTCTTCGGAGATCTCGGCGATACCGTTCTCTCCTATTTTGATGGTTTCGTCACCAGTACGGACCCTGGGACAGTACGCGATGCACTCTTTGCCGCATTTTTTGGCATGGCATCGATCTTTATGAACGATGGCTAATCTCATTTATGCGGAGAGGAGGGAGGTCGAAAGCATAAGTGTCCAGGAAAGATACCAGGTGGCAAAGGTCAGGAATGCCTGATAGAACCAGTCCTTCTTACCGAGTTTGGACGTGTCGATCTTGAGGACCATAAAGAGGGACTTCTGAAGAACGATGGCAACGAGTAATACCAGAATGCCCACGAGCGGAGTTGCCTGTACGCCTGTTAGTCCTGCCTCGATCATCGATTCATTGATCGGATTCGGCGTGCCTGCCAGATAGTAGGAGACGATACCCGCGACCATACCAAGACCGCAGGCTATCGCGGTTCGAATAACGCGCTCAGCGTGCCGATCCTTCTTATTGGCGACCTTCTCTTCAGAGGTCTCTTTGCGTTTTGACGGGGCGGTCTGCTTCGTGACTTCTTCGGTCTTTTCCTCGATCTCAGCATCGAGAGATATTCTATCCGGCCGCGTGACCATCTCGATAGCTTTCTCGGGACAGATCTTCACACATTTTCCGCAGCCATTGCATAACTCCTCAACGACCGTGGCTTTCTTATTCCGTCCAATGAAAATAACCGGCTGATCTTTGCGTGACGCCGGGCAAAACTTCACACAGCGGTTGCACATCGTCGTGTTACATTTTTCTTTTTTAATATAGGCTACCTGCATTATGGATATCTCCGCGATTTTTCAGTCTGATTATATTAGTACTCAGATCTTATCTATGTTATCTGTTCTGTCCCGGAAAATCATCAGGCGCGCAGTGCTCCCAAAAACATGATTTTCCGCGACCCTTGTTTAAAAGATCAGGGACCGCTCGTGTGGGAGCATGGTCGGTTTATAGTTCTGCACGTCTTATCTAGTTAGTATAGAATGGCGACAATATCAGGGATGAGCGGGGCAGATGTAAAAGCAATGACAGCGGAGCTTGCTGCGCTTTTACCTCTGTGGATCGGGAAAATATATCAGTATGACAATACCTCGTTTGGTTTCCGCTTAAACGGGGAGGAGAAGGCACGTCATCTTTTCTATCTGGTAAGAGGCGTTCGGGCGCATCTCGTATCCGAACTTCCTCCGGCACCGAAAAACCCGTCCGGGTTTTCGATGTACCTCAGGAAATACATCGAAGGGGGAAAAGTCCTCGCGATCGAGCAGAAGGCGATCGAGCGGGTCCTCATAATCACGATCGGAAAAGGGCCTTCCGAGTACAAACTGATCATCGAACTTTTTGACGAGGGAAACCTCATCTTAACGGACGAGAAGTATACGATCATCAATGTCCTTTCGCAGAGAAGGTTCCGTGACCGGGAGATCGTCGGCGGCGCAGAATACGCGATGGATGCCGTCTGTCCGGAAAAGCTGACATTCGAGGAGTTCAAAGCAAAGATCACCGCAGATGAAGGCGAGATCGTGCGTGCCCTTGCAACAAAGATGCAGCTTGGTGGCATCGCATCCGAAGACATCTGTCAGATCGCCGGGGTGTCGAAATCCATGCCCTGTAACTTCTCGACCGATGTCCAGCTTCGTCCGGTCTATGAGGCGATGCGTGCATGGATCGCCCGGCTGACCGAAGGACAGGATTCGGTGATTGATGCAAAGGGAGCATTTCCGTTCCCCTCACTCACACGGGAGCCAAAAGAGCATTTCCCAACATTCTCCAAGGCACTCGAAGCGTTCTATCCAAAATATGTCGCCGAGAAGGTCATTGAACAGAAGATAAAACTCTCCAAAGAGCAGAGGATCAGAAAACAGCAGGAAACTGCGCTCATCACCTTCGACAAAAAGATCGCCGAGGCGACCGAGATCTCGGAGATCATCTACTCACATTACGGCGAGGTCCAGGAGACGATCGATGTCCTCTCTGCCGCAAGTCAGAAACTTTCCTGGCAGGAGATCGCGGCGGTCATCAAACAAAGTGAGGCCCCGGCTGCAAAACGGATCATCTCGGTGAACCCGAAGGATGCGTCAGTGATGATCGACCTGCAGGAGAAGCACAAAGTCACCATCTTCGTGCATGACAGTCTTGAGGCAAATGTCGGCAGGTATTTTGCTGTTGTGAAGAAGTTCCGTGCAAAGAAAGCCGGAGCACTGCGGGCAATGGAAGCGGGGATCGTTCATCCGGAGAAGAGAAAGGCGGCGGGACCCGGAAGACTGAAGCCGAAATGGTATCACCGTTTCCGGTGGATGGAGACATCCGACGGGGTGCTTGTGATCGGCGGCCGCAATGCGGATCAGAACGAGGAGCTCATCAAAAAATACATGGAAGGAAAAGACACCTTCCTCCACGCAGATGTGTTCGGTGCGTCAGTGGTCATCGTCAAGGGAGTGACCGAACGCATGGATCAGGCAACGCAGTTTGCCGCATCCTACTCGCGTGCGTGGTCCGGCGGCGGAGCGTCCGCCGACGTGATCGCGGCAAATCCAAGTCAGGTGAGCAAGACGCCGGAATCAGGAGAGTATGTTGCTCACGGATCCTTCGTCATCAGAGGCGAGAGAAAGATCTACAAAGATGTGCCGCTCGAGATCTTGATCGGCATCCGGACCGAACCGGTCTTAGTGGTGATCGGCGGAACGCCTTCCGCGATCGAACCCCTGACATCACACGCAGTGCGTCTGGTCCCGGGGACATTTGAAGGGAACGATGTCGCAAAGAAGGTCCTTCGAAAACTCAAAGAGGCGATCCCTGAGAATGAACAGAAATCACTCAAAGCGATCCTGAATACCGAAGGGGTCGCGGCGTTCGTGCCGCCGGGAGGGTCTGATCTGAAATACGCATCAGGCGAGGGAGAAGATCAGGAATGAAAGCGGAGGCGCCTGAACCGCTGAAAAAAGACGGATTCGGTGAGTATAAACTCATGCCAGAATCGGTCGACGATCTCTGGCATCTTTCGCATCTGATCAGTCCGGGTAACACCGTATACGCAGTAACGCTCCGGACAGTGGACGGACCGACCGACAAATTACGTTCGGAAAAACTCGAAAAGCGTCCGGTAAAGATCGGCGTAAAATGTGATAAGGTGGAGTTTGTCCCGGAATCGTCCAGGCTTCGGGTCTTCGGGCTCATCAGCTACGGGCCGGACATGGGCCAGCATCACACGCTGAACATTGAGGCAGGATATGAGATCGGCGTTGTCCGGCAGTGGAGATCGATCGATCTTGCACGTCTGGAACGGGCGGTCTCCTCCTCAGTGCACGGTGTGGTCCACATCGTGGCGATCGAAGACGGAGAGGCAGAACTCTACCGGGTCCGCCAGTACGGGCCCGAGAGGATAACCACCATGACGGTCGGCAGCGGAAAATCCGCCGAACTGGATTCAAGACAGTCATTGTTCGTTGACCTCCTGTCGTTTCTCGAAAAAGTTACCGGGTCCATCGTGGTTGCCGGACCTGGATTTGTGAAAGAGGATTTCGTCAAATTCGCAAAAACCAAGGCGCCGGAGATCGCCGAGAAGATGCTTGTCGCCGACACCAGGCGCTGCGGTTACGGCGCGGTCCAGGAGGCGATCGGAAACGGCGTTCTTGCACGCGTGGCCGAGGATCTCCAGCTCGCAAAAGAGGTTTCGTTCATGGACGAGGTGTTTCTCAGGATCGGGCAGAACCGTGCCGTTTCTTATGGGAAAAACGAGGTGCGGCAGGCGATCGATTACGGAGCCGCCGAGACGATCCTCGTCGCCGACTCGTTTGTTCGGGACGGGGCCGTCTCCAGAATGATCGAGGGGGCGGAGCGGCTCGGTGCGAACGTCATCGTTCTCTCGACCGAGTTCGAACCAGGCACCCGCCTTGTAGGTCTCGGCGGGGTCGCCGCTCTTTTGCGTTACAAGATCTGAGCGGAATACTCAGATCTGCAATGCTTCCAAAGAAATAAAGCAGTCTCGCGTAAAGACACCACTATACACGCTGTACTGACCGCTGGTCCCCGGATCAGGTGCCAAAAAGTCAGGTCTGTGAGATATCCAAAGAAACCAAGCCTTCTGATAACAATGCCGAGAAAACGTCCCCCATCAACAACCCCGAAAACATCCCTTCACCGACAGGGCTATAATTTCATAGCCGAAGGAGTGTCCGCCGCCGTGAAACCGTGCATGTGGTGCAAACGTGCTCTCCGGGGTGGAGAATCCTGCTACAAACACCAGTTTTACGGCATAGATACCTGGAAATGCGTCCAGATGACCCCTACCTTACGCTGCAATCAGCGCTGTCTTTTCTGCTGGCGTTCGATGGAACATGAGATCCTGTCTGAACCGGTCATTCCTCCTGAAGATATCGTTGCGGCACTCCCGAAGATGCAGAAGAAAGGTCTGTCCGGCGATAAACCGTACACCGATCCGGAGAGGTGGGAAGAGGCAACGGAACACCCGACCCAGTATGCGCTCTCCCTTTCCGGTGAGCCGACTCTCTACCCGAAACTGCCCGAACTCATCGATCTCCTCAGAGAAGACCCGAAGAACAGTGTGTTTGTTGTTTCGAATGGAACGATACCCTCTATGATAGAGCGGATCCGTCCGACCCAGCTGTACCTTTCTCTGGATGCCGTGGATGTATCCTCTTATGAAACGATCTGCCGTCCGATCGGCGATCCGGGGGTCATGTGGGGGAATATCCAAAAGTCCCTTTCCCTTCTCCGAAAAAAAGAGGATGAAGAGGGCATCAGAACTGCTGTCCGGATCACCGTGGTCAAGGGGTTCAATGACACGGATGAAGCAGGTTTTGCCGCGATCGTCGAAAAGGCACAGCCGCTCTTCGTTGAAGTAAAGGGATACATGTATTTGGGATACAGTCGAATGAGATTAACAGAAATGCATGTCCCTGACATGGAAACTATTCGAAGTTTCGCCGCAGAAATTGCCCAACTCTGTAATTATGACATCATGGATGAAAACGTGCCGAGCCGCGTTGTTTGTCTGAAGAGAAAACCATGAAATTCGATATTGAGGAATTCAAAGAACGCAGAAAAACCGATTTCGAGGGAGCCTGGCATGCCGGACCTTCAGTCATAACCCCGCCGGAATCATCAAAGATCTATCCGCGTTATGCGTATCGCCGAGCAAAAGTCCACCCGATCTTCGACACGATTGCCCGTCTTCGGGCAGCCTATATGTCGATGGGCTTTGACGAAGCAATGGTCCCCGTGTTCATCGATGAACAGGATGTCTACCGTCAGTTCGGTCCGGAAGCCGCCGCGGTTTTGGATCGCGTCTACTATGTCGGTGGTCTCCCCCGTCCGAATGTAGGGATCTCCAAAGAACGTCTTGACGCGATCGCCCAGATCATCGAGAAGCCTCTTGCCGAAGGAACGGAAGAGAAGCTGATGAAATGTCTGCACGCCTACAAGAAAGGCAAATTCGACGGCGATGATCTCACGCACGAGATGTCGGTCGCTTTAGGCGTGGACGACGGTGTGGTCGTTCACATTCTCGACACGGTCTTCCCTGAGTTCAAGGAACTCGTTCCGGAATCATCCAGAACGACGCTTCGTTCCCATATGACCAGCGGCTGGTTCCTCTCGCTTGCTCAGATGTGGGACAAAAAGCCGATGCCGATCAGAATGTTCTCGGTCGACAGATGTTTCCGCCGTGAGCAAGAGGAGGATGCGACCCATCTTCGGACCTATCACTCGGCATCCTGTCTCGTCGCCGGCGAGCATGTCACGATCGAGGAGGGAAAAGCCGTTGCAGAAGGTCTTCTGTCTGCATTCGGATTTACCGAGTTCAGATTCCAGCCTGATGAGAAACGCTCAAAGTATTACATGCCTGAAACCCAGATCGAAGTCTACGGGAAACACCCGGTCCACGGCTGGGTCGAGGTCGCAACATTCGGGATCTACTCTCCCGCCGCTCTCTCGGAATACGGTGTCGGGGTCCCTGTCATGAATCTCGGGATGGGCGTCGAGCGCCTCGCGATGGTTCTGACAGAGGCAGCAGATGTGCGAAAACTCTCTTTCGCCCAGCTGTATCCTCCGGTGTATTCGGACACGGAACTGACGAAAGGTATCGGATTAAAAGAGGAGCCGCAGACGGCAGAGGCACGCCGGGCAGTACGGGCAGTTATGGAGACGGCCGCTGCCCATGCGGCCGAACGATCGCCCTGTTCATTCTCTGCATGGAAAGGAGAACTGTTCGGACACCAGGTGGAGATCTCTGTCGATGAGCCGGAAGAGAACACGAGTCTTCTCGGCCCTGCTGCTCTGAATGAGGTCTATGTCAGAAAAGGAGCAGTGCTCGGGGTTCCTGATACCGAAAAGTTTGCCGACGTCAAAGCCGAAGGGTCCCCGGTCGGGATCTCCTTCCTCTATTCAGTGGTAAATCTGGCACTTGCACGCATCGAAGAAGCTGCAAGAGTAGGCGAAGGTACAAGCGTTCAGGTGAAGATGTCGAAACACCCAAGCGACGTGAATCTGAAAATCGAGGAGTATGTCATGCGGTATATCACCGACAATAAAAAGAAACTCGATCTTCGCGGTCCGATCTTTATGACGATAACGTCAAAGATCCTGTAAAATACTTCCATCCTCATCTTTTTGTTGATCTTTTTTTGGTTGTACGTCGGTTTCATTTGTGGGAGGCTTTGACTGAGGAGAATTGAATTTACGTATCCTCACTCGAATATATCTTATCGAAACACCTACAAATTTTTTATCGGGGTGCGGGGCCACGACTGGCGAGGGGAACGAAGCGACGTAAGCCTTGAGCAAGCTGAAGGCTGGCGACTCGGTGCGGAGCGGCCCGCGGCGGAGAATCTTATTTTTGTATTCAGGAGAAGTTGTTCTCTTTTTTTGCAGGATGTTATGTTGATTTCGTGTACGGGATGGTGTGAACACATAAGATAAACCAACCGCGTTCGCAAATCAGAGATTTGCTCTCCGCTTCGTTCGCTTGAATCGGCACGAATCCCTTATCCTGGCTATCATTGATTATCCAAAATGTCATGCAGCCCCCGATCTCTTCACTGGAAAGACTCTCCGATACCCCCGTCTCAAACAGAGAATTACATAACCCAAAACCGCGAATATTACCTACAAGAAATACAATGATTCAGATACAGCTTCCAGAAGAGGAGATCGCCGGTGTCCCTCTCAAAAATCACATGCTGCTTGCCGCAGGTATCCTTGGGACCACCGGCGCATCATTAAAGAGAATGCTTGATCTCGGTGCAGGCGGCGTCGTGACAAAATCCATCGGTCCGGAAGCGATTTCCGGCCATCACGGACCCGCCCTCATCCCGGTCGACGGCGGACTCATCAATGCCATGGGACTGCCAAACCCGTCCAAAGACTTCGTCGAAGAGATCGCCCCCCTCAAAGGTGAACCCGTTGTAGTCAGCATCTTCGGCGGGACCCCCGAACAATTCGGCACCGTTGCCTCCTGGTTCCCGGATGCCGCCGCATTCGAGCTCAACCTTTCCTGTCCGCACGCCGAAGGATACGGGGCATCCATCGGAGTAAATCCCCGCATCGTCAGGGAATGCACAGAGATCGTCAAAACATACAATAAACCCGTCTGGGTCAAACTCACCCCCAACGTGACCGATATAAAAATAATTGGAAAAGCCGCTGAAGACGGCGGAGCCGACGCGATCGTCGCAATAAATACCGTAAAAGCGATGCGGATCTCCACCGAAATGCGCCGCCCGGTCCTCGGCAACTTCTTCGGCGGACTCTCCGGCAAAGCGATCTTCCCGATCGCAGTCAGAAGCGTCTACGACCTGTATGAGGCGGTCGACATTCCCATCATCGGCTGCGGCGGCGTCTCGACTGCAGATAATGTGCTCGAAATGATGATGGCAGGGGCATCAGCCGTTGAGATCGGCAGCGCGATCTATGACTCCGTCAATGTATTTTCGGAAATAGCAGCTGATCTTTACTCTCCAGACGGGATACCCGCTGAGGAGATCGTGGGGTGCGCCCATGTCTGAAATGCCCGAGATCGTCACGATCACGACGGTCGTCAATGAAACGCCCACGGTGAAAACATTCGTCTTCGACAAACTCTTTGGATTCAGACCCGGTCAGTTCTGTATGGTCTGGATCGCGGGAGTCGACGAGATCCCGATGGCATTTTCCGGGGCAAACTCCATCACCGTCATGAAAGTCGGCGATGCCACAGAAGCGCTCTTCTCACTGAAAGCCGGAGATAAACTTGGTATCCGCGGTCCGTTCGGTAACGGATTTTCACCGAGCGGAAAATTACTTGCGATCGCCGGAGGGATCGGGGTCACCCCGCTCTTCACCCTCGCTGCATCAGGCGAGGTCGACACGTTTATCCTCGGGGCACGGACCCGCGAAGAGCTTGTCTTTACTGAGGATCTCGAAAAAGTCAGCGACCTCAAGATCGCCACAGATGACGGAACTTTTGGATTCCACGGGTTTGTGACCGGCATTCTTGATCAGATCGACGTCGAATCCTACGATACGATATGTGTCTGCGGTCCCGAGATGATGATGAAAGGGATCCTCGACCGTCTGGTCGCGAAAGGGATCGAAAACCGCGGTCAATTCTCTATGCACCGGTACATGAAATGCGCGGTCGGTGTCTGCGGATCCTGCTGTATGGACGATCACGGACTCAGGGTCTGCAAAGACGGTCCGGTTTTCACCGGCGACCTGATAAAAAACGGTGAGTTCGCGCACCATCACCGCGGCCCAAGCGGGAGGAAAGAGTAATGAAATCAGAAGTAAAAGTCATCACCTGCCCGAAATGCGGGTCAAAACAGGAATTCACTCTTCATCAGAGTATCAATGCATCGAATCATGACCTTCGTGAGAAGTTCCTCGACGGATCGCTCACGATGCTCGTCTGCGACAACTGCGGATTTTCCGGAGCTGTTGAATACCCGCTTCTCTATCATGATCTGAACGAAAATTTTTCGCTCTTCTTCCAGCCGGATTCAGCCGAACGCACGGCAAATCTGCCGAATGTTCTGCCCGCACATCTTGTGCCCGAGATCAGGATGAGACTTGTCCACACCCAGGACGATATGCGCGAGAAGATCTTCATCTTCCGCGACAAACTGGATGACCGGATCATTGAGCTCGTGAAGGATTCGATCCTCAAAGAAATGGAGTCAAAAAAGGAGAAGCTCATCCCGGAAGCTCTGTATTATGCTGAGGACCGGTTTGCCTGTGAAGGCAGGTCGCTGATCTTTGTTCCGCGTCTTGGGACCGAGTATCTTGACCCGATCAAGATCCCGTTTGATACCTATGAAAAGATCAAAATGCTTATGCACGTGATCTGGGAACGCCCTGTCGAAGGATATACCGTAGTCGATAAAGAGTGGATCCGCGTATGATCACTGACGAAGATGTAGTAGTCTGCCCTATCTGCGAAAATGAACAGACGATCACGATCTGCCCGTCGGTGAACGTGACGACCGATCCCGAGATGCGGGAGAAGGTCCTCACCGGGGAACTTTTTGAGTTTACCTGCGATAAATGCGGTTTCGCCGGATATGCCGGATATCCGTTCGTCTATGAGGATAAGGAAACGAACGGCGGATTCCTGATCTATCTCGAACCAGAATGCGAGGACCGCGAAGTCGGTATCGAGGGAGATATTGCCGATCAGGTCATCTATCATGAAAGACCGCTGCGGCTTGTTGCGGATGTGAATGCCCTTAAAGAGAAGATCTTCATCTTCGAAGCAGGACTTGATGACCGTGTGATCGAGCTTTTTAAGGTCCTGACCCTCGCAAAGATGCAGGATGATGATCCTGAAAAGATCCCTGATGAGCTGAAGTTCACGAAGCGCGAGGTCGTCGACGGAGAAGATGTGCTTGTGTTTGCAGCATTCCGTGAAGAGGAGTTCCTCGGTAATCTGGAGATGCCGTATGCTCTGTACCAGACATGTGTTCTCTCTGGAGGACCGATCTGGGATGTGCCGATCACGGAGTGCGCGGCGATCGATCAGCAGTGGATACTCGAACGTCTTGGTGATCAGGCAGATTCCGAGGAAAAATCTGACGAAGATCCGGATGAAGATTCAGACGAGAAAAACGTCTGATTTTTCACATCGAGATCCTGTTTCTTCCAAAAAATGTATGACATTCACTGCATTCATTATCATGCAGTGAAATGACCCCGTCACATTTCTAACAGGTCCATTTGGCCCGTTCGGTCTCAAGAAATGCGGGAAGTCCCCGTTCTTTGACCTGGAGACTGTTTTCCATGAGACTTTGACCGTATCTATTCAGATTTCTTTTTTCGAGAGTCTTTATTGTTTTGCAGGGGTAGTTTTTGCATAAAAAGCAGAATGGTATTCCTTTCTCCCTGACACACTCTTTTATTGTACATGTATGGGAGTTTTCGGTTTTTTGACTGGTTTTACTGGAACATCCCTCACAGGCTTTTTTCATACGCAGTGCCTGTAACAAGCCATACAGTTCATACCGCAGGGAGCAAACATATCTTCGGGTATCGTATCGGGCATCTTCATTCACCACACCTCAACAAGTAATACTATTTTCCAGGAGATAGATAAAACCATCTTATGCCGAAATGGTGTATGACGACACCTCTCAAATGCACTATTATAATAGTGCATGTTCGTGGTCGTGATGCCGGGAGAAATACGGATGCCCTGTTGGGTATATCTGGGGAATGCGTCATTAGAGATCTGGATGTGACTACAAAGAAAAACAGCACAGAACTTGCTTAAAGAAACGGATGCCTGTTCCCTTACCGCCGCTAAACAGGTTTTGGGAAAAGGCTTTAATTACTACGCACTGCTGGGTAAAAAAGGAATCGAAAGGATCACCGAATTGACTCTTCGATCCGGAAAAAAATCACTCCCCCTTCCGTCTATAGCACCCCAACTCCTTTACGCCGGTGATCCCCTTCAACTCCGCGATCGTCTCTTTCCATCCCCGATTCGTTTCAAAATCGATGAAAAAGACATATCTGCCGACCCCCTCCTTCGATGGGCGCGACTCGATACGTGTCAGATTGATCCCTCTCCGCGCAAAGATCCCCAGAATCCCGTATAAAAGACCCGGCTGGTTCTCTCTTGGGATGATAACAACACTGCATTTTTCCGGATCATCCGGATGCGAAGCGCCGGCTGTTATCTCAAGAAACCGGGTGGTATTGTTTTTTGAGTTCTGGATATCTTCCTGCAGTATCGGCAGACCATACAATTTCGCTGCGCTTTTTGTCGTACGGCCGCCGATCTGCTGACTGCTGCTGCCTCTTTCGCACTTTGAGCATTGCTGCTCGTGTGGATAATGGCCGCATCTTTCAAACAGTTCAGATAGAGGCTGCATTGTTCATGCGACTTGGAATGGGTGTAGATGACCGATATCTCGTCCAGCTCGTAGCGTGAAACGAAGAAATGGCGTATCGGCATATAGTATTCAGCAGCGATCCGGCACTCGGTCTGTAATAGACCGTCGAGTGTCTCCCCGACGCCGCCCGCCTCGCTGTTTTCAACCGGAACGATGCCCCGGATATTTTTTTCGAGAACTGCCGTGAAAACATCCCGTATCGTTGAAAACAACAGGATCTCTTCATTCTCTTCCCTGATTTTTTCAGCAATTTCGCAGGAGAACGTGCCTTTCGGGCCAATTACTGCGAACGTCATTTCCTCTTCACCAGTGTCTTTATCATAAGATCGGTCTCTTCTGTTGCCTGGGGGATGTAGGATCTGAAGGCATCACTGTTCTCTGTAAAGAATGCGGCGAACTTTTCCGGATCCTTTGATACGACGATCTCTTTCAGGGAAGCGACCGAATCAGAGAGCATTTCAATAATACCGGTCGTTTCCGGGTTCATCTGCAGAATGTCTGCATACAGCGAAGGGTCCTGACCGAGTATCCGTCCGACCAGACCAAGTTCGATCCGGTACACCGGACTCATCACCGGGAGAATTGATTCAAGCGGGATGCCGGTGTTTTTTATCGTCTCGGCGACGGGTAGGGTCGTGAAGTGTACAAGACCCTGGACAATGCTCATGATTTTTTCGTGCTCCTTTGGCTCCATCTGACAAACCTTCGCTCCTTCGCCCGTAAATATCTGATAGAGCATCTCCCGGGTTTTTTCATCGCATCGCGCCGGTGATGCGGCGATCGTCTGACCGGAGATGGTGGGAACCGAAGGGCCGAACATCGGGTGAAGTCCGATGACCTGCGCTTTGGATTTCAGCATTGCTTCAACCGGGGCGGTTTTTATGGAGGTAAGATCGCACAACACCTGCTTTTCGTTCAAGAGCGGGGCGATCTCATCGATCACCCGAATAGTGTCATGGATCGGAACCGAGATTATCACGATGCCGCAGGTCGAGGCGATATCCGCATTTGAGACGGGCGTTTTTCTTCCGGAACAGAGGACTTTGTATCCCGCCTTCTCGAAGACAGCTGAAAACAAACGTCCCATGCCGCCGAATCCGCCGATTATCCCAACGACTTTTCCCGGATCCATCCCTTCATCTCCTGCGGTTCGTTTCATTTTCTGCCTGCCCTGATGATCCTCTGTTTCGTTTCAGATCTCTTCAATCCTCGGCCAGGAGGATCTCGATCGCCTCTTCTGCAGTTCTGCGTTCATGGACGATCATCATTGCAGCTCTGACGAATCTGTCCGGGTATTTGTGCTGGAATGCGTGTCGCCCGATGGATACCCCGGCAGCACCGCGTTCCATTTCCCCTTCGATCAGCTGCATTGTCGCAAAGTCACTCATCTTGGAACCTCCGGCAATTACTACCGGTACGTGGCATCCTTTTGTCACTTCCCTGAATGAATCCGGGTCTCCGGTGTATACCGTTTTGACGATATCAGCCCCGAGGTCGGAGCCGACACGGGCAGCGAGTTTGACGGCTTCATGCATGTTCTCGGAGGTGATGTCTTTTCCCGGGGGGTACATCATCGCGAGAAGCGGCATTCCCCATTCGATGCACTCGATCGCGACCCGTCCAAGGTCGCCAAGCATGTTGGCTTCATACTCGGCGCCGATATTTACGTGCATAGAAACCCCGTCTGCTCCCATTTTCAGCGCATTCTGCACGCTGTTGACCAGGACTTTGTTGTTCGGATCGGGTCCCAGATCCGTGCTTGCGGATAGATGCAGGATCAATCCGATGTCAGGGCCGCCTTTCCGGTGACCGTGGAGGGCGAGTCCCATATGACCGATTACTGCGTTGGCTCCGCCTTTTGCGACCAGATCGACCGATCTTCCCAGATCGATCAGTCCGGGAATCGGTCCGCTGGAAACGCCGTGATCCATCGGGACTATGACGGTCGTTCCTGTATCTCTTTTCATGATTCTTTCGAGTCTGATTTCTTTTCCTCTCATTTTTTTCTCCGGTGTTTTTAATATTCAGGTAATTTTGTAAAAATCTGGTATCCACTGCACCAGAGGAGTTCCCGATAAAAGGCTTGAGTTATTTTATGGAGATCTATTCCGGTGCAGTTTGACTACTGTCTAAACCAGAATACATAGCTAATGCTAAAAATGCCAGCTACGCTGAAGTATACCGATGCTAGGGTGTCTGCGATAACAGACAAAACATCTTCAAAAGGTGAATTGTGCGATTTTCTCAGTACAGAGCTTCTGCTGGCTGCGACCCCTCGCTCTGCCGGCAGACATTCGTCACACATACCATTACCATTTCACGTGATGGGTAATAAAACCATGTGCCCCGGATGTTTATTCTGCAGAGCAGATCGTTGAAGATCGTAAAAAAAAGTGGAGGGGAAATTTAGTTCTTTTTGAACTGGGGCATCATTGCACGAAGTTCTGATCCGACTTCCTCGATCAGATGCTCTTCATCTGCCCGGGTAAGTGCATTGAAGACCGGTCTGTTGACCATGTTTTCAAGGATCCATTCCTTGGCAAATTCGCCGGACTGAATCTCGTAGAGGATCTCGCGCATTGCTTCGTAGGATTCTTCACCGATGACACGGGGGCCGCGGGTGATGTCACCATACTGTGCGGTGTTTGAGATCGCTTCACGCATTTTGGTGAATCCGCCTTCGTAGATCAGGTCGACGATGAGCTTCATCTCGTGCAGAACTTCGAGGTATGCCATCTCGGGCGCATATCCTGCATCGACGAGGGTGTCGAATCCTGCTTTGATGAGCGAGGTGACTCCTCCGCAAAGAACAGCCTGTTCGCCGAACAGATCGGTTTCGGTCTCTTCTCTGAAGCTCGTTTCAAGGACGACGGCTCTGGTGGCGCCGATACCTTTTGCATAGGCAAGAGCGTATTTCTTTGCGTTTCCGGTGTGGTCCTGCTCGATCGCAATGAGTGCGGGGACTCCTTTTCCTTCTTCGTAGGTTCTTCTGACCATGTGGCCCGGACCTTTGGGTGCGACCATGATCACATCAACGTTTGCCGGGGGAACGATCTGCCCATAGTGGATGTTGAATCCGTGGGAGAACATGAGACACTTGTTCTCTGTCAGGTAAGGCATGATCTCGGCTTTGTAGACTGCTGCCTGGTTCTCGTCGGGGACGAGGATCATGATGACATCTGCTTTTTTTGCAGCTTCGGCGACATCATAGACTGCAAATCCGTCTTTCTTTGCGAGATCTCTGCTCTTTCCTGCTCTGATCCCGATGATCACATCAAGGCCGCTGTCTTTCAGATTCAGTGACTGACCTCTTCCCTGTGATCCATAGCCGATAACTGCGATTTTTTTTCCTGAGAGATCTTTCAGGTCCGCATCCGTTTCATGATATTTTTCCATCATTTTTTTCCTTCCTTTTTTGGTAAATACTGTGTAATTTAACCTTCTTATGATTAAATAGTTTATCTGTCGAATCCGCCTGAACGGTAGACGACATTGAGGGCATTCACCATCGCTTCAGCGGATGCGATCACGATGTCACTGTTTGAGGCAGATGCATCAAAGATCCTGCCTTTCTCGTCCTCAACTTCGATGGTGACACAGCCGAGCGCATCGCTCCCGCCTGATATCGCCTCGATTTTAAAGCTCTTTAACTGAACTTTTCCAGGTGCGATCGCTAAAAGCGCCTTCATTGCTGCGTCCACAGGCCCGTCACCGGTTTTGGAACAGGTTTTGTTTTCCCCGTGGACCACGACCCGTACGCTTGCCGTCGGGATCGCATGGCTTCCGGTAAATACCGAAATATCATCCAGCTCGATCATTTTTTTGTCATTTTGACTGCCGGTGATGCTTTTTGCGATCTCGAAGAGGTCGAATTCGGTCACTTTTCGTCCGCGTCCGGAGATCTCCTTGACCTTTGCGACGATCATGTCGAGCTCAGGGTCGGATGGATTTACGTTTACGTCCTCCAGCATCTGCCGAACGGCATGTTTTCCAACATGCTTTCCAAGCTTTAAGCGTCTTCGGTGACCCACCATTTCGGGTGTCATGATTCCGGGTTCAAATGTTCCCGGGTTTGCCATTACTCCGTGGGAGTGGATCCCGCTTTCGTGCGAGAATGCATTGTCGCCCACGACCGGCTGGATAGGGAGAACGGCGATCTGTGATAATCTGGAAACCAGTCTTGATGTTTCTACCAGTTTTTCTGTCAGAATATTGGTTTCCATTCCATAGATCGATTTCAGGATCATGACCGTCTGGGCCAGATCCGCATTTCCTGCCCGCTCGCCGATACCGTTTACGGTGACCTGGATCTGATCAGCTCCACCTTCAACTGCTGCAATGGTGTTTGCGGTCGCCAGACCGAAATCGTTGTGACAGTGCACATCGATTTTGCATTTGACGTTTTCGCGGATCATCGCAACGAGCGGCCTCATCATCGACGGAGTGCTTACGCCGACGGTGTCGGGAATGTTGATGATCGTCGCGCCGGCTTCATCCGTTGCTTTACAGACTTCGACCAGCTCTGACGGTTTTGTTCTGGTCGCATCCATCGGTGAGAACATCACATAATCGCACTTTGAACGTGCATACGTAATGATCTCCCGGGTAATGACCAGGACTTCTGCATGACTTTTTTTGATGGTATAGGTTCTCTGGATCTCAGATGTGGGAATAAACACATGGACCATATCAACGCCGGTCTCGATACAACGATCCACATCCGCTTTTACTGAGCGTGCGAGTCCGCAAACCATGGGGCGGATACCCTCTTCAGCACAGATCCTCTTGACCGTTTCAAATTCGACATCCGAAGATGCCGGAAAGCCAGCCTCGATCACATCAACGCCGATATCGGACAGCTGATGCGCAATTTCAATTTTTTGCTCCAGTGTGAATGACACGCCGGGAGTCTGTTCACCATCACGAAGTGTGGTGTCTAAAATAGTCACTCTCTTGTTCGTGTTGACTGTACGTTTATCGCAATAGAATGCAATCCGCCACTTTCGCAGTGACTGCTCCGATCCCATCTTCCTGAGACATGCCAAGTATCAATGCACTCTTGTTTTATATACTTTTCTCTTAACTTGTGAAAAGCCGGCCGCATATCCGATTTTGCGCGTTATTTTCAAAAAATCATTTTTTGGAGCGCATGATTCAGGTGATTCTCCAAAACTTATATATACCAATCGAATGTAGACTATCTAACCGGAGTTTAATCCCATGAGTGATTGTTTTATTTGGCTATAAAAACATCCGTTTTCTGGACACGACACTTCGTGACGGGGAACAGACGCCGGGCGTCTCTCTGACACCCACACAGAAACTGAAAATCGCAGAAGAACTTTCCGCAATCGGCGTGAATGTGATCGAGGCTGGATCCGCGATCGCTTCCGAAGGCGAAAGAGAGGCTATAAAGCTGATATCTGACGCGTGACTCAACGCAGAGATCTGCACATATGCGCGGGCCAAGACCGAAGATATCGATCTTGCCGTGAAATGCGGTGTGGATTCGGTGCATCTTGTAGTTCCGGTTTCTGACCTTCATATAACCAAAAAACTCGGGAAAACCCGTGAAGAAGTCTATACAATAGCAATGGAAACCGTTGTATATGCCAAAGAGAGAGGGCTTACTGTAGAACTCTCAGGCGAGGATTCTTCACAGGCAGATCAGGATTATCTGGCCCGGATTTTCAAAGATGGAGTAGCACACGGAGCTGACAGGCTTTGTTTCTGTGATGCCGTAGGGCTGTTAACGCCTGAAAGGACCGCAGAGGTCATCCCGCCTTTATGCTTCGCACCCCTGAGCATCCATTGTCACAATGACCTTGGACTGGCTCTTTCGAACACTATCCCGGCGTTGAGATCGGGAGCTACCTGTGCCCACACGACCATCAACGGAATGGGGGGACGTGCAGGATACGTGCCCTTCGAAGAGGTCGTGATGGTGCTTGAAAAGCTGTACGGCTATGATACAGGGATCGACACGACCAAGATCTATGCACTGTCGACCCTTGTATCGCAGATGACAAAGATCCCTCTCGCAGCCAATAAGCCGATCGTCGGCGGAATGGCATTTACGCATGAAAGCGGGATCCATGCACACGGACTCCTGCGGGATCCGACGACGTACGAACCTATGTCGCCGGAAACGGTCGGAAGAAAACGAAGGATCGTTCTTGGAAAACATTCTGGAACTGCGTCGGTCCAGTCGGCCCTGAAGGAACTTGGCTACGAACCCGGAGAAAAACATCTTGCCGAGATCGTTGCGCGAGTCAAAAAAGTCGGTGATATGGGCATGAAAGTGACCGACGCCGATGTTATGGCGATCGCAGATTCGGTCATGCTTCTGGAATGCAAACCGGTGATCACCCTCAAACAGTTCACGGTCGTAAGCGGCAGTAACGCCATTCCGACGGCCTCCGCAACGATGATCGTGAACGGGGTGAAGGTGACTGGCGCCGCTACTGGTACCGGTCCTGTAGATGCGACCATCAAGGTCCTGCAGCAGTCGGTCGCCCAGTTTGGCGACATCACGCTGAGGAGTTTCATGTGGATGCGATCAACGGCGGAACAGATGCGCTGGTCGATGTAACGGTGAAAATGAGAAAGGAGGGGAGGGTTCTGACCTCCCGGGGCGCTAGAACAGATATCGTAGAGGCAAGTGTCGAGGCGGTAATAGCAGGAATGAATAGATTACTGAGAGATGAGAATGAAAACAGGCGCAGCAATACTGATTGAAAGCTTAAAAGAAGAAGGTGTTGAAATCATATTCGGATATCCGGGAGGATCTGTCCTCCCGATATACGACGAGCTCTATGATGCAGAGCTAACACATATCCTTGTAAGACATGAACAGGCAGCAGTTCACGCAGCGGACGGATATGCACGAGCCAGCGGACGCGTCGGTGTTTGTCTTTCGACATCAGGTCCCGGAGCCTGCAATCTCATTTCTGGCATTGCCACGGCTAACATGGATTCGGTCCCGATTGTTGCACTTACCGGTCAGGTTCCGACAGGAATGCTCGGAAATGATGCATTCCAGGAGTCTGACATCACCGGAATAACGCTGCCGATCACCAAACACAACTATCTGGTAAAAGATGCGCGGGATATCAAAATGACGGTGAAATCCGCGTTTTACATCGCAGGAACCGGAAGAAAAGGTCCGGTTCTCATCGATCTGCCCAAAGACGTCCTGACCGCAAAAGTTGCAGCGGAAGATGTTATCTCCGGGGTGCCTGAACTCAGAGGATATAAGCCGACATTAAAAGGTCATTCCAAACAGATCAAAAAGACCCTTGAGCTGATATACAACGCGAAAAAACCCGTGATCTATGCAGGAGGAGGGGTTATTACGTCAGGTGCATCAGAAGAGCTGGTCCGATGTGCTGAACTCTTCTGCCTCCCGGTCACGACAACCCTGATGGGTCTTGGTGCGATCCCGGCAGATCATCCGTTAAATCTGGGAATGCTCGGGATGCACGGGACTGAATATGCAAATTACGCCGTTTCCGAGTCTGATCTGCTTATCGCGGTCGGTGCCCGGTTCGATGATCGTGTGACCGGAAAGCTGAGTCATTTCGCAACGAATGCAAAGATCATCCATATCGACATCGATCCCGCCGAGATCGGCAAAAATGTCAATCCCGACGTGCCGATCGTGGGTGATGCAAAATCGGTTCTTGCCGACATGATCAGTATGGCGGAGAATAAAGGCTGTATTTCTGAACCCTGGCTGGAACTGGTGAAATTATGGCGGAAAAACCATCCGTTACGGGTCGTAAACGACGGCAAAGTTCATCCGCAGAACATCATCCGCAAGCTCTCCGAGCTCCTTGACGGCGGCGGGATAATCGTGAGTGAGGTCGGTCAGAACCAGATGTGGGCCGCACAGCACTACGGCTTTAAAAAGCCCCGTCAGTGGATCAGCTCAGGGGGTCTTGGAACGATGGGATATGGATTTCCGGCTGCTATCGGAGCCTGGTTTGCCAAGCCCGATGAGACGGTCGTTGTGATCGCCGGTGACGGGAGTTTCCAGATGAATATCCAGGAACTTGCCACCGTTGTGCAGTACAAGGTCCCGGTGAAGATCGTGATCCTGAACAACATGTATCTCGGCATGGTCAGACAGTGGCAGGAACTCTTCTACGACAGAAGATATTCCTACACGGAACTGCCGTCAGTTGACTTTGTCGGGATCGCAAAAGCCTACGGGATCGAGGGTATGAGAGTTGATTCCGTTGACCTGATCGACGAGGCTCTTCGGACCGCGTTAACATACGACGGCCCGTATCTCCTGGATTTCAGGATCGAGCGGGAAGAGAATATCTATCCCATGGTCCCGGCAGGTGCTGCGATCAGCGAGATGATCGGAAAACATAATCACAACGGAGGATCCGACACATGAAACAGCATATCATCAGTGTCCTTGTTGAGAATAAGGCGGGTGTCCTTGCGCGGGTCTCCGGTCTCTTCTCACGAAGAGGATTCAACATCGAAAGTCTTGCGGTCGGAACCTGTGAAACGCCGGGTATGAGCCGGATCACGATCGTGGTCATCGGTGACGACATGCACATCGAACAGGTAAAAAAACAGCTCAATAAGCTGATCGATATCATCAAGATCACGGATATCACGGAAAAAGAGCATGTAGCACGCGAGCTTGCGCTGATCAAAGTTCATGCTCAGCCTGGATCTCAGCGCTCCGAAGTGATGCAGATCGCCGGTATTTTCCGGGCGAAAATAATCGATGTCGGTGCGCAGACCCTCATTCTTGAGATCACCGGTGATTCCGAGAAGATCTTTGCGATGGAGTCCCAGCTGCGCCCCTACGGCGTCCTGAAACTCGTCCGAACCGGCAGAGTTGCTCTGCAGAGAGGGTCTTCCAGCTCCGCTCTTCGTCAGTAAAAGACTATGAACACAATAAAAAACTGAAAGTGATGTAAATGGGATTGACCATAACTGAAAAAATCTTCTCCGCCCACTGCAAAAAAGAGTGCAGAGCAGGAGATGTAGTAATGGCACCGGTCGACGGTGCGATGATACATGATATCACGGGCCCTCTTTCGATCAATGTGATGAAAGAGATGGGAGGAGGCAGTGTCTTTGATCCGAAAAAAGTCATCATGCTCTTCGACCATCAGATCCCGGCCGATTCCATCAGTGCAGCAGAAAATCATGTCATGATGAGAAAGTTTGCCCGCGAGCAGGGTATCTACAACTATGACATAAAAGAGGGGGTCTGTCATCAGGTCGTTCCCGAGAAGGGACGCGTAAAACCAGGCGATATCGTCGTCGGGTCAGATTCGCATACCTGTGCGTATGGTGCACTTGGTGCATTTTCGACAGGTATCGGCTCGACTGATATGGCATACGTTCTGAAGTTCGGCGAACTTTATTTCAGAGTTCCCGACACCATCCAGATCAATGCAAACGGGAAGTTCCAGAATCGGGTGGGTCCAAAGGACCTTATCCTGACGCTCGCCGGAGATATCGGTGCGGACGGTGCGACTTACCGGGCTCTTGAATTCTGCGGGAACGCATTCTCCGACATGGATATTCCCGGAAGAATGACCTGTGCAAACATGGCCATCGAGATGGGAGCAAAGGCAGGCATCGTCCCGCCCGATGAAAAAACCTGGGAGTATCTGCGGGGAAGAACCGACTGCACGCCGTTTTCGCTCGCGAGTGATGAGGATGCAGTATTCTTTGAAAAACGAAATTATGATGTCTCCAAGATCAATCCGAAGATCGCTGTCCCGCATAATGTCGACAATGTTGTGGATGTGACCGAAGTCTCCGGCAAACCGATCGATCAGGTCTTCATCGGATCATGCACGAACGGCAGATATGAGGATTTTGCCAGTGCTGCTGAAGTATTAGGCGACAATGTCTTCTCCGAGGATGTTCGCGTGATCATTGTCCCGGCATCCAAAGCCGAGTACATGAAAGTCCTCAAAGCAGGGCTTATCGAAAAGTTCGTCGAGGCAGGAGCGCTTGTCGAAGCACCGTGCTGCGGTCCGTGTATGGGCGGAGCTTTCGGGATCTTAGCTCCCGGAGAGGTTTCCCTCTCGACATCGAACCGTAACTTCCGGGGAAGACAGGGAAGTACCGAGAGTTTCGTGTATCTCTCTTCTCCTGCGACCGCAGCTGCCAGCGCGGTTACCGGCGTGATCACCGACCCAAGGGGGGTCTGAATCATGGGAAGAGCATGGAAGTTCGGGGACGACATCGATACCGATGCGATAATCCCGGGTCGATTCCTGACGATCTACGATCCAAAAGAGCTTGCCTCACATGCATTTGAAGGGACTCGCAGAGAATTTGCTGCTGAGGCAAAAGACGGTGATGTCATCGTTGCCGGCAGGAATTTCGGCTGCGGCTCATCACGTGAGCATGCCCCGCTCGCACTGAAAGGAGCCGGTATCGGTTTTGTTTTTGCAAAATCGTTTGCCAGGATCTTTTACCGGAATGCGATAAACACCGGAGTTTTGCCGCTAGTTTGTCCGGATACGGACAAGATCGCCGACGGAGCCAAGGTTTTCGTGAACCTCAGGGAGGCATACATCGAAGTAGACAAAAAGCAGTATCCGCTTGAACCGATCCCGGTGTTTATGATGAGAATAGTTGAGGCCGGCGGCCTTGTTGAATACGCAAAAATGCGAGATAATAAATGACAAAATATAATGCGGCATGTATGCCGGGCGACGGCATTGGTCCTGAGATCATTGTCGAAGGAAGAAAAGTACTGGATTCTGCCGGAGAAAAGTTCGGGTTCGATATCAACTGGACAGATTTCGATACGGGAGCAGAGAAGTATCTGCAGACCGGGGAACTGATCTCGGAGGATGAACTCAAAGAGCTCGGGAAATTCCCGGCGATCTACTTCGGCGCTATCGGTGACGACCGGGTAAAACCGGGGATCCTGGAAAAAGGGGTCTTGCTCGCTATCAGATTCTACTTCGATCAGTATGTAAATCTTCGTCCTATCAAACTGCTGCAGGGAGTCGAGACCCCTCTCGCGAATAAGAAGCCTGAGGATATCGACTTTGTTGTTGTCCGGGAGAATACCGAGGACTTCTATGTAGGTATCGGTTCACGCTTGAAGGCAGGGAAACAGCGGGATCATTTGGAAGTCATCCGCGATCTTTACTCGGTGAAGTTCGGGATCGATGTGGAAACCGATTCTGATGAACTTGCGTGCCAGATCGGCGTCGTGAGCCGCGAGGGTTCAAAGCGCGTGATGGAGTATTCATTCGATCTTGCGGAAACGCGGGATAAGAAACTGACGTCTGTCGATAAGGCGAACGTTTTGACGGATGTGTATGGACTCTGGCGTGAAGTGTTCGAGGAGACGAAGAAGGGTTACCCGAACGTGAAAACGGAGTATAACTTCGTCGATGCGATCACGATGTGGTTTGTGAAGAACCCTGAATGGTTCGATGTGGTCGTCACGCCGAATATGTTCGGGGACATCATCACGAATCTCGGAGCGATGATCCAGGGGGGTCTGGGTCTCGCCCCTGGGGGAAACATCAACCCGAAGGGGACATCGATGTTCGAGCCGATCCACGGATCTGCACCCAAGTATAAAGGAAAGAATGTAGCAAATCCGCTTGCGACTATCTGGTCCGGCTCCCTTCTGCTCGATTCGCTCGGGGAACACGCAGCGGCATCGGCCGTTGTCAGCTCGATCGAGCATTCGATCCTTGCAAAGGCGGTCACCAAGGATATGGGCGGTTCAATGCATACCTCAGATATCGGCGACTGGATCGCGAAGGATATTCTGAGGGGGTAAATTTCCGGAGGGATCATCTCTCTATTTTTTTATATTTTTAGCGGTGGAAAAGAGATCAAGTTATTGCAGAATTTACTTCAATAAGGTGGTCACGAGGTATCATTATGACGCTTTTTGTATGCTCCATTTAAGGCGAAAGTCTCCATACTATTTCATCAATGTACGAAGGAATAGTACTTTTGATATAAAAAAAGGTTGTTAGAGATTCTCAAATATTACTCAGGCACGACGCCCTTGTCGGCCTGACCGGCGTATCGTGCATAGCGTGCAAGAACACCCTTCAGTTCACGCTCTTTGGGCACCCACGCCTTTCTTCTCTCTGCAAGTTCCATCTCATCGACCAGAAAATCCAGCTTTTGCTCATACAGATCGATCTTAATAATGTCCCCCTCACGAACGAGTCCGATCGGGCCGCCCACCTTTGCCTCCGGAGCAACGTGACCGATACACGGACCGCGTGTTCCGCCGGAAAACCGTCCGTCCGTCACCAGAGCTACGTGCGTATAGCCAAGCCCCATCAGAGCGGAAGTCGGTGAAAGCATCTCCGGCATTCCCGGCCCTCCTTTTGGTCCCTCATATCGAATAACGATCACATCACCCTCGACGATCTTTCCGGCGAGGATCGCGTCCATCGCCTCATTCTCTCCGTCAAAAACCCGTGCCGGCCCCTGATGCTTCCACATCGCATCGATCACTGCTGCCGATTTGATCACCGAACCGTTCGGTGCAAGCGAACCTTTCAGGATCTTCAGCCCTCCGGCCTTGTGGACTGCATTTTCCATACTGTGGATCACGTTCTCATCCACATATTTCACACCATCCGCGATCGCATATACGGATTTTCCCGAGACCGTCATACAGTTGTCAAGATGGGACCTTATCTGTTTGAACACCGCGGGTATCCCGCCCGAGTGGTATAACGTCTGCATCGAGTGCGGGCCTCCCGGCTGCATCGAACAGATATGCGGGACGATCTCGCCCATCTGGGTAAAATCGTCAAGGCTCAGAGGGACACCTGCTTCCTGAGCGATCGCCATCAAGTGAAGGACGGTGTTCGTTGAACCGCCCAGAGCCATATCCACGGCGATGGCGTTTTTCATTGAATTTTTCGTGATGATATCGCAGGGTTTGATATCCTCCCGGATCATCTCAACGATCCTGACTCCGCTTTCATAGGCGAGCCGAAGTTTGGCAGATTCCACTGCGGGGATCGCAGCACAGCCGGGAAGGGACATGCCCATAGCTTCCGTCATGCATGCCATGGTATTCGCTGTATAGAGACCCTGGCAGCTTCCACACCCCGGCATTGCCGCAGCTTCCAGTTCATGGAGTTCCTCTTCGCTCATCTTGTGTGCAGCGACTTTTCCCACTCCCTCAAAGACATCGGTAAGGGATAGTTCACAGCCCTTGTAATGTCCGGGAAGCATATTTCCGCCGGTGATAACGATCGCCGGAATATTGCATCGTGCCGCAGCCATAAGCATACCCGGCACGATCTTATCGCAGGTACATATACAGACAAGAGCATCGAACCGGTGTGCCTGGATCATGAGTTCAACGGAATCCGCAATGTTTTCCCGGGAGGCAAGCGAATACCGCATGCCTTCATGACCCATTGCGATCCCATCGCAGATACCTATCGTGTTGAACTCAAAACCAACACCGCCTCCTGCTGCAACTCCCTCTCTGACGCGTTCAGCGACCATTCTGAGATGCGTGTGTCCCGGAACGATCGTGTTCCAGGAGTTGGCGATCCCGACAAAGGGTTTTTCCATTTCTTTATCCGATATGCCGAGTGACCGTATGAGAGACCGGTTGGGTGCTCTGGTGTATCCTGATTTCACATCATCGCTGCGCATCTGAATCACATAGATAAAGGTAATAGGCAATAATAAAACAAGCGGCCGAAAATCCCTAATTACTTAATGGAAATATCTTGCGCCGCGACCGCCTATATGACCGGATCATCTGTGATGCAGTCCCTCTTCGACCAGATTATCCCATAAGATCTTCCCCAGTATCTTCAGATCGGTGTATTTACCGTCAAGATAAAACGCCATTTTTTTGGTTCCTTCCAGTTCGTATCCCAGTCGTTCATACAGACATACAGCACGTGGATTGGTGTCGGCAACCAGACAGTCCATCCGGATAAAACCGCGTTTACTGACTTCATCCTCAAGAAACTGCATTGCCTTTGTCCCGATGCTCATTCCCCAGTATACCGGTTCGATATACAGAAAAAATGTCGCACTGTGCGAAAGTCTGGTTCCCGGGGGCTGTGAATAGAATCCCACCCCGCCGATTATCTTATTCTTGTAATGTATGCATCAGAGAGAGACGACCCCGGACTGGATGTAAGACCATAACGCCATCGTTGCCTCCATAGAAACGGGAGGGATAGATTCAAAATGTTCTGCTATCTCAGGGATATTGCATAACTCATTGATACGTCCAAGTTCCGACTCCTGAACTGGGCAAAACCGAACCTGAGTGGATATACTATCAGCCATGAGCAAATGTGGGAAGGCGGATGCAATAAATATATCGAGCGTGGCCGGGACGGAAAAGGGGCAACAGGGATTCCCGTGCTAAGAGGATTACAGCAATTCTGCGGTCAAAAACATATTGAAAGGGCGACACAATGGTGTTTCTCTCAGGATATCTCGGGAAATCCCATCCGGACAACCGTAAATTATACCATACTCGGAAGGGTTTTCGCTTAGGCGAAGTAGGGGGTTTTCGTCCTATAGATATATCTGCGGTGTATGGTCGCCAGCATTAAAGCCAACCAAAACCAATACAATACCAGATGACTATAGTTGCATGCCTAGGAGTGGGCAGAATAGGCGGAGAAGTTGCATACGTTTCTGCCCTCAGAAAATTTGCCGACGAACTCGTCCTGTTTGATATCAGCGAACCCCTGCAGCATGCACAAAAACTCGATATAATTCACGGGATGGATATCCCAATATCCACAAATACCGCCGACCTCAAAGACGCCGACTACTGTATATTTTCAGCCGGCTACTCACGTTCTCCCGGAATAAAAACGCGTGCCGATCTTTTTGATAAAAATCTCCCGATCGCAAAGGAGTCCGCAGAACTCCTCAAAGGATTCTCCGGCAAACTCATCGTCGTTACCAATCCGATGGACGTCTTTACCTGGTATTTTGCGAAGCAGAGCGGCCTTGAAGAAAGTCAGGTAGTCGGATTCGGCGGTCTGCTCGACAGCAGACGGTTCACCGTAGCACTCCGATCAATGGGGATCGAAGCGGAAGGTCAGGTTCTCGGCGAGCACGGCGAACATCATGTCCCGCTCTTCTCCAGTCTGGGCATCGATGTCCCAATTCCTGTAAGGGAGGAGATCCTGAAAGGTCTTCTCGGTTCTTCGATGCCGGTTATCAAAGGAAAAGCCGGAACGGTCTTTGGTCCGGCGTATCACATCGTGTCCATGATGGAGCGAATCGAGAAAGGGAAAAAGATCATCTGTTCCCTTCCGGCAAACGGTGCTTACGGGATTGAAGATTGTTCAATTGGACTTCCTGCAGTAGTAACACGTTCCGGAGCTAAGATCGATGAAAGTCAAAGACTCGACCCCTGGGAACAGGAAAAACTCCATGATGCCGCGGAGTTCTTAAAGGGACTTTGCAGGAGAGTATAGATGGATATTGCCATCAATCAGGCCGAATACTCAAATGCGCCTGGAGGTCCGGTTGTTCACATATTCGGACGTGAAGCGGAAGGGACCGCTCATCAACTAAAAGTCACTGGATTTCGTCCCTACTTCTGGGTTCGTGAAAGCGAGGCCGATAAGCCCCACACAGAAAAGATCGACGTCACCCAGGACCGGGGGGTCTCCATCAAAGGCGAACCACTTCGCCGGATCTATACTGAAAAACCCAGTGACGTCAGAAACATCAGGGAAAACTATCACCATTTCGAAGCCGATATTCCGTTTGTCACCCGGTTTCTGATCGACACCGGACTGACCGGCGGGGTCTCGGCACCTTTTGAAGAATGTTCTTTCACGGAATTATCTCCGGCAACGGTCATTTCCCGACCCCGGATATGTATGTGCGATATCGAGTGTGATGACAGAAACGGATTTCCCGAACCTGAACGTGATCCGATCACCTGCATAACCTGTCACGACTCGTTTGATGACCAGTATACGACCTTTGTTCTGAACGGAAAAACCAAAGGAGAGTATGATAAAGCTGCGCCGCTTCCGAGCGGATGTTTTTCTGACAGCCATATCATCCTACCCTATGACACCGAACGCGACCTTTTCACCGGTTTCATCGACTACATCCGGGAGAAGGATCCTGACATTCTCTCCGGCTGGAACTTCATCGACTTCGACGCCGAGTATATCCTCAAGCGTGCCGAGACCCTTGGATTCCGGACCGAGGTCTTTGCCCGCATGCCGGGTATGACCGATAGAAATGCAATGAGGGGGCGTGTCATCTTCGATCTTCTCGCTGCATACAAAAAGATGCAGGGAAGTCAGAAGGAGTCGTATCGTCTGGATGCCGTCGCCGAAGATGAACTTGGCGAGACCAAAGTACGATACACCGGGACCCTCGGCGATCTCTGGGACAACGACCCGCTGAAAATGGTGGAATACAACTTCAAGGATGTTGAGTTGTGTGTCGGGATCAACAAAAAGAGCAACATCATCGAGTTCTATCAGGAAGTTGCCAGGTATGTGGGCTGTCCTCTGGACAAAACACTGAACTCGTCGAATGTGATCGACATCTACATTCTCCGAAAAGCCTGGGGAACATATGTTCTCCCTTCCAAAGGAAACGCCACCGGTGAGGAGTTTGAGGGAGCGACCGTCTTTGCTCCAAGTAAAGGCGTCAGAGAGAACGTCATCGTTCTGGATCTGAAATCGCTCTATCCGATGGCGATGATGACCCTGAACGCTTCGCCGGAAACGAAATCCCCCAATGGCGAGATCCATGCCCCGAACGGGATAAGATTCAAAAAATCCCCGGACGGTCTGACCCGGTCGATCATCAGCGAGCTGATGACCGAGCGTGACGAGCGAAAAAAGCTCAGAAACAGCTTTCCGTTCGGATCGGATGAATATACCCTGTATGATATGCAGCAGAATGTGCTGAAGGTGATCATGAACACGTATTACGGGGTCTCAGGCTTCTCCAGATTCCGGCTGTATGACCGGGACATCGGAGCTGCCGTCACCTCAGTCGGCCGTGCGATCATCCAGCACACGAAAAGAGTCATCACCAAACGCGGGTATGAGGTGATCTACGGCGATACAGATTCATGTTTTGTCCAGATCCCTCCTATGTCTCTCGAAGAAACGATGAAGGTCGCCCGTGAGATCGAAGAGGAACTCAATGCAAGCTATCAGGCGTTTGCACAGGAGACTCTTGGCGCGGATATGAACTATTTCTCGATCAAGTTCGAGAAGATCTACCGGAGATTTTTCCAGGGCGGAGCAAAGAAGCGGTATGCGGGTCATCTCATCTGGAAAGAGGGACAGGATATTGATAAGATCGATATAACCGGCTTTGAGATGAAACGGTCTGACTCGGCGCAGATCACCCGCGAGAGCCAGGAGCGTGTTCTGGAGATGATCCTGAAAGGAGACGGCAAGGAAGATGTCAAAATGTATCTTCCGGAGGTGTTGAACTTTTACCGTGAAGGAAGATGCCCCCTCGAAAAGGCAGGCATTCCGAGCGGTATAAACAAGTCTCTTGCCGATTATGCTCACCTGGATTCACACGGAAGGGGAGCCATATACTCGAATACCTATCTGGGAACAGACTTCAAACGCGGCAGTAAGCCCAAGCGGCTTTACATCAAACGGACTCTGATGCCGGATAAGTATCCGGATACGGATGTGATCTGCTTTGAGTATCCGGATCAGATCCCGACGGGGGCGTTTGAGATCGACTGGGAAACGATGCTCGGAAAAACGATCCAGGCTCCGCTGAATCGTATCTTCGATGCGCTCGGATGGGACTGGGACGAGTTTGATCCGACCAAGTCCAAAAAGACGACACTGGATATGTTCTTCTGAAGCGGGTTGGACGCGGAACGCGGCCGACCTCAGCGGAGGCGGATTGACGGCGCAGACGGCGATCTTAGCGGAGGCGGGTTGGAGACGTAGTCGACAACCTTAGCCGAGCAAGTTTTCGAAGGAAACTTGCGACCAAGGCTTTGCCTTGCGACCAAGTCTAAGCGAAGCGAAGACTTGCGACTGCGGGTATCAGACGAAATGCACGAAAACACGACGAAAACACGAAAAATAGAAAAATCCGTTGGACGTTCTCCATGTAGTACCCTCCCCAGTCCCCCACACGAAATAATCTAAAATCAACGAAATTCACGAAAAAGGGGGACAGGGGCGGAAGGAGGGAGAAGCATAGATCCCAATTAACTATTGAGAAAAAAATAATTTTCGAATTTACCTCAATTTATTGAGATGGTCCCAGGTATTTTCATGAAAAAATTACTATGATCATTACAACGCCAGCGACTTATAAACCGCATCTGTCGGGTCTTCATAGAAAGATATCTGGAACTTACTGAAGAGATCAGGGGGAACTGTTGATATTTTTCCGGCTGATGAAATTGGAATTAAGACCTTCTTTGCGCCTGCGTCAAGAAAAATCTGTAAAAGGTCTGATAAATTATCAATGCCGCTTACAGAGCCTCCTATTGTGAAGGTCCCGAGAATAGCAATCTGCTCATGTACCGGTCTATCGAGTGCCCCTGAACAAAGGCTGATAAATGCCGGTAATGCCAGATCATCAGTCATACCTACACCCATCAGATCCTGGACATGGAGCTGGTAATCTTTCTCTTTTGTAGAAATGCTCTGGCTCACTGACTTTGCATTTGCTTTAAAATAACTAAATGCAGTTTGAACGGCTTCTTTTGCTTTTGAACTTGAACCAAGACCTGATTTTTCATATTTTCCTGAACCTGCAATGACCTGCAATTCCAGCTTATATACGCCAATTTTTCCCTCTTCGTTTCTGCTAACAGAGAAAACCTGACCTGGCTTTCCCATCCCTTCCGGAATTAATTTGCTGCCGCCGCTCTCAGGAACAATTACATAATGTTCTGAATTGTCTTCATTGTCGATATATGAAAAATTGACATCATAAAATTCAATTCCGCCTATCTTTTTTAACTGCTCTTTTACTCTTCTCCTTCCGACAAGTGCATATTCAAGGATTTCACGGGAGTCCTCTTTTGAAGCGCTGCCATCCGGATATAAAAGTTTCATGAGCCCGGAATATGTCTTTTTAACAGAAATCACATCTCTCTGGTTGAGATTATTCCCAAAGCTGAAGTTTTTGCTTATATGATCTCCAAAAGATCTCTTTCTCATTTCACGCAGGAATTCTGCAAGATAATCTACGATAAAACCATATTTCTCAGTGAAATGCTCAGGTCTGAATTTTGGATCCTCCCACCCCGGGAGATAATAATGGATCCTGTCAAAGAATGCACTGTCATTGTTCATTGCGTCCGGAAACGGTGCAAAGAGATGTGAGGTTTTCAGGAGTGATGATATGCTCTGGTTTACATTTCCGACAAATACGATCGAGGCATTTGCATTTATCTGGTCTTTTCCTCTGGCAAATGAACCTGAGGCCATGAAATCCTTTAAAATCTGAATGCCGTCTTTATCTTTAAATCGGATACCGGCAACTTCGTCAAATGCAACTACATCCCATAGTCCGACAAGCCCTACCTGCCTTGAACTGAGGTTGTAGAAGAGATTCGCAACTGTGGTCTGACCACCTGATATCAGGATCGAGTTTGGAGAGATCTCTTTATAGACATGTGATTTGCCTGTGCTTCTTGGCCCGAGTTCGCATAAGTTGTAATTGTTTTCAATCAGGGGGACCAGCCTTTCAAGAAGATGCCATTTAGCAGGATATTTCAGGCTATCAGGCTCCATACCGATCGTTCTGAGAAGAATGTCTATCCATTCATCTTTTGTGAATTCTTTCCTGCGGTCGATAAATTCATTGACATCCATATTTGGAATCTGGATCGGTTTCAAATTTGAGATAATAAAAGGGGAGCGGGAGGATTCTGTTGAATACTCCATCTTGACGATGCACCAGATCCCGCCGCCAAGGAGTTTTTCATATTTTGTGACTGTATCTGGATCGATCTCAATATCTTTTATACCGAGTGATGAAAATTCAGCTTCATAAACATCCCTTTTTTCATTGAGATGTACGGTGATCTTATCGATGACGGTATAATAGCCTGTCTCACGGATCCTTGATTTTATCAGTTCTGCTTCATCGGGACGAACATAATTGTCAGATAAGATCCTTTTTACTTTTTTGACTCCCTCTTCTATGAGATCCTCATCATCAGTAGCACAATTGGAGCCAAGCAGATATTCAAGTACATATACCGGAACATTATTGCTGCCTTTGAGTTTTTTCGTGAGATCTTTTCTGACTACCCTGCCAGGAAAGAACTCTATGAGTTTTTTATCCAAATCCATCTCAGATATCAGGTCTGTCATCTATTTAGCCTCTTTAAAAATCATCGGATATTAATATGTCCACTTCAACGGTTTCTTCCAGAACATCACTGAGCTTTGCCTTTCTGTCTTCATCAACTGCTTTTAAAATATATATTCCGTTTTTGATATTAGGACTGATTGTGAGCATGACTTCAAGTATTCTTTCGTTTGGTTCATCTGAGGTTTTGTCAGCAATTATTGTCTTTTCATCACTTACTTTTGTCCCCGAATTATCGTATAATGCAATTTTGCATCTTAAGGGTTCACGTTTTTCGGTAACATTTTCAGTTTGAAGCAGTCTGAATTTGAAGGGATTGCCCGTAATCTTTTTTAAATTGACTATACCTATGCCAACTTTGCCATGCTGAATTCCTTTTCTGTCGAGATCTGATTCATATTTATTATGCTTGTAAAGCAGGACAGGGATCACGACCTCCTGGAGTGATGATCCGCCATGGACAAAATTCCTTCCGCCACCCGAATAGTTGAACCGGAGATCTGCATACGGTGTGTAGATGTACATCTTTTCTGCAGAGTCAGAAGGCAGTTTAAGATCAAATCTGTGACTATTTGGAAGTTTGATATCCTGACTGCTTACTATGAAACGTTTGTTGATTATAAGAGCTTTATCTTTGTCAAAACCGCCAGTCTCAAAGAGATCCTGACTTTCAAGAGAATCGCGGCTATATATAAATCCATGATCTCCAGTGATTATAATGGTGCTGACATTTAGGGATGTTCCATGGATCTTTACCATAGTAGTAATTTCACTGATCGCCGATTCTGCGGCATCAAACACTTTATTTTCGGATGAACGCTTGTCGCCCGTCTCATCGATATCGTTATGGTAGAGATAAACGACCCTCTTTCCTTTGATCTTTTGTCTTTTTTCATCTATATTTAAATTATTAAAGCCTTTGAAGCTGAATGCTATCGACTCCTTTTCATGACTGAGAAGAATTTTTTCCCGGTTGATAAGTCCTTTAGAAAGAATACCGTCTGCGAAGATGTCATCCTTTCTGTATTCAAGCTGTTTATGCGGGAGGAGTGATGCCATTCCCATCTTTGTCTCTGAAGGAAGGCACCCGACCATTGTTGTTAGTTCAATGGTGCCTTTTGTACTTGTGTTAAGGACTTTCTTTAATTCAGCTGCGACCTCATATCGTATTGCATCCGAAATTATGACTACAACCTTGTCTCTGTCATTTCTTTGTATTATCTTGGAAACATGGATTTTATAGAAGTCACTCTGATTGTCTATTAATTCTATACCCCATTTACCGTTTGCCTGTGATTCTATGAGAGCACTCCATTTGATCAGAATTTTTTCATTTATGCTGCGGTAATCCCTTTCGACTATTCCCCTGATGTTCTTTTTCAGTATCTCCTTATCATTGGTTTTATCATAGTGATAATAGAATTTCCGGTAGTATAAGTCATGAAGGTAATATGATTTGGAATATTTACTGAAGAGTTCATTTAGAGTGTTTTCCTTAATTCCTTCGTTTTCTATTTCCTCTGAAAAACGGAGGAGCTTTACCGCATATTTAAGTGCGGCATATACATTCTCAAATGTCTTGTAGTAGTGTTTATTCTCTCTTTTTTGATCAAGTCAAGATATTTTGCATAATATTTTCCTCCTTCTGTAAGGGTATCAACTATTTTTCGGATTATGATCTTATCAACTATGTCGGGAGCTTCAACATTCAGATAGCATTCAACCTTTGATTTTTTAAGGATGGAGGCAAGATCATTTTCAATTTTTCTGTTTTCTTCGAGAAGCAGATCATGACAGTATTCATCAAAGCGTGATGAATCCTTTGAGTTATCCATCCAGTCGGAGATAAATATTTCACATTCGTAGCTCCGACTTTTCAGGTTTACATAACTCTCATACTTACCTAATGAGAGTTCTGCCTTTTTGTCGATATGGGTGATAAAAGGGCTTAAAAAGAATTTTTTAAGTGTCGGGTATTCGGTGTAAAACCCAAAGTTTCTGCCTATGATATCCCAAAAAGATTCAGTAAGGTCGAAATTTGATACATCTTTCCAGATCGTATTTTCAGTTTCGTTTAAAGAGTTCATAAGGATGTTTTTAACGATCTTTTTCTCATCCGGAACTGCTGAACATGTGATCACTGCAAATATCCCTTTCAGGAAATCCACTTCTTTCCAGGTGTTTTCGTAAAGTTTCTTAAATGGAACGACATTTTCTGTTTTGGCAAAGAATTCCTTGTGCTTTTCAATGAAACTGTCCATATCGTAGCCTTCTATGCCGATCTCACTTTTAATATCAGATATCCCACTGTTTTCAAACCGCCCTGAATATAGCTGTATGTCCAAAAGCCAGTTATCTTCAGATCGTCTTTCCTGTTCTGGAGAGTATATCAGATAATTTGATTTTGTATCCTCATGTTCGAGGATCTTTTTGATCATGAAGAAGTTGTTGTTTAAGCTGAGCATTTTTATGCCGTTTTGCTCAAGTACGATCTTAATTGAGTTGAGATCCTCTTCACCGGCAGTCCCGTCACTGTCATACCAGAAGACTATCTTTCTCTTTTCGTAATCAGAGAGTTTGCTGAATTTTTCAAGTATTGCAGCGGCCGTCTTCTCACGGCTTAATATCGGCATACTCTCTCCCTCATCACCGGAGTTTTTGATCTGAGTTTATTTAAATATGAACGGTTCATATCCCCTTCACCAGACCTTCAAATTTGGCGTAGTTAACTACAACCCCGTCATCAAGGTCTATCCCGATCATTGAAAGAGATTTGTTGTTTAAGAGTTCTTCGTATTTCAGGATCTCTTCGATCTGACTTTTGACTTTTGTGATCCTGGCCTTGTTCTTTACAATATCTTTTGAGAGCATTCCAATCTCGGCGTCGAGTTTTGATTCAAGTTCGTGGAGGTAATCTGTCCTCATCTTTGCGAGTGTTGATTTCTCATACCTGTGCATGTAGATGAGTGCATTGAATCCCTGATCCTTTCCGGATGAGAAAATCCAGTATATCGGCCGCTTTTTGTATGTCTGCAGATGATCTTTGTAAAAATCACGAATGAAATAATTTCTGATGACCTGCTCCGGCGATCCAGAGCTCCTGTCGGATAACGCCTTTGCAATAAAATCAAGATTCTGTGAAAGGGTTTCCTTTCCGAATGTGACCTTCAGGAAGTCCTTGAATCTCGATACGATATCATCGGTGAAATACTCATCATCGAGGATAGGAATTATGTTGTCATCGTCCGGCATGAATGATGGACTTGGAACCTGCTCACGATAATCCTTGACATGTTCTCCCTGGTTTGCAAGGATAAGTCCGGGCTTATCGAGTGAGTACCTGCCGAACATACATCCGACTGCGTATGAGATCAATTCCTTTATGGTATCAGTTAAAAGCAGCGCCTCAAGTTCCTCTTCGGTCTTATTCTTGGCATACCGGTAATGCGGATTGCATGTGAGCGTGATCTCCGAGAGCGGAACGTCAGGCGTCATCTCATCCTGAAGTCCGTATGCCTCAATAAATATACGGTTATTCTCCTCTTCGAGACGCTGCATCTCAAGTGTCATCTCTTGCCAGTGAGCGCGGAGCTTTGTGTATGATCCTTTTATCCTCGGGGATTTGTATTCAGGGGAGAGAAGAGGCAGGGTGGTGAAATCCCAGGAGGTTTCGTAGGAGTCCCAGTCGGATTTTGATATTGAAATAGCAATATTAGTATTTGAAATTACATTCTCAATAATAAAATTTAGAGGATATGGTAAACTATCAAAGTCTCCCAATGTAAAATGAAGAGTAGGATTCAGCACTTTTGAAATTTTTTGTATATAAGCTGTATTTAAATAAGCTAAAAGTGCTTTTGTAATCTTATCTGAACTACCAATAGCCGTTGGTCCAGTATTACTGCTCAAATGTTCTTTTGGAATAATACGAAAAGATATATTCCCCGATGTGACGTCAGACCAAGTTAATACTAATTTAGTATAGAACTGAACTTTATTAATATTGATATTTTTTTTGAAATTTACAAAATTATCTGAATTATAATAATCAATAACATAATATAAATTTCCGTACCATTTCCTAAAAACCCCCCCTTTGTTAAATCTAATCCAGCGTTCACCAATTAAGGTAAACTTAATTTCATACCAAAAACGTAAATAACGATCATTATCTCCAGTTATAATTCCATATTCTGTTTCTATAAATTCTCCATTTTTTGAACCACAAAAGGGAGCTAATAATTTATCACTAACCCAATACGCAATCGGACTCCCGGGAATCTTCCTGAAGTCGGCGGCGGAGGCACGATAGAAGTTAGGCACAGGGTTGTTTGATAAGGATTTATTATCACTTTCAGAGGAAGGGAGAATCATTACTCCTCCTTAAGGTATTTATTGTAATTATGAATGATTTCAAGTGCTTTTGGACCCTGAATATTAGCTCCATAAAACTCAGTTAAATCAATGTATGCTCCTTTATACTCAGATAGGTATTTTTGGAATAATACAAATGCACAGATGGAAACATAAGCAGAATCAAAAAATGCATGTAATTCAGGACGAACAAGAGTAACAATAGTACTTTCTTCAAGAATCTTTGAACGTATCTTTTCAAAACTACTGAGAAACATCCATGTGTTGGATGTCATCATTCCAATAACCCCCCCCATTTTAGTCAATCCCATTATCCTTTCAATAAACATTGCAAAGAGATCGGATTTGCTGTCAGGGTAATGGTCCTTTGCAAACTTTCTGATATCTGCATTAAAGCCCTTACCCCCCATATACGGGGGATTTGCAACAACCACATGGTACCTGGGACTCAGGTAATCAGCCTGTTCAAGTGCCTTTTTGACCTTCTCATGGGTTTCAAAAAGTATAAGACTTGAAGAGAGATTCTTCTGATCAAGCATTCGGCGAAGATTGGAAAGGTCTGTTGAGGATGGCCGGATAAGAGAACCAAAATTGTCTGCCTCAGAGAACTGAAGGATGGTCTCTTTTAGCTCTGACGAAAAAAGATCAGTTCCAACCTTTGACATATAATATTCAAGCTCCCCGTCGTCAAATGAGATATTTTCAAGAACGCAGATGTTAGGCTGAACTGGATTTTTAAAGAATTTTCTGTTCTTCTTTCTTGCCTTCATAACAAGCGCAAAAGCCGCAAGTGAACCTGCACGCCGGTCGATCTCAACTCCAAAGAGATTGTTCCTAAGGATCATCTCAGGGATCTCAGATTCCACATAGCCTTCCTCTTCATATATGGCATACAAAAGATCAAAGGCATAGACAAGAATATGGCCCGAACCGCAGGCAGGATCACAGAACCGGATCTCTTCAGGTGAATCGACCCTGAGAAAATCGGTCTCCTTCTCCTCAGGCATAATGTAGTAATCCATTCTCTCATAAAGGCGGGAATTCGGCCGGTTCAACATCCAGAGACGCCCGAGAGAATTCTCAACCATATACTGGACGATCCATTTCGGCGTGAATAACTGGGTAACAGCCGAGATCTGATCTGCTGAATACGCCTTCTTTGCCTTCATCAGCAGATCTTTCTTCTCCGCGATGTAATCCTGGTATATCCAGCCGATTATCTCCGTCTCCTTCCAGTCATCCTCAATGATCATATCATTGAGATCTCCAAGAAGTGAATCGGTGTGAAGAAGAAGCTCCGGAAATAAAAGCTCGGTGTAATCCTCGATAACCTCAAACATAAAAGGCATTGTTTCATGCAGAAAATTGCATAGCTTCAGAATAAGATATTTGTAAAGCTCCTCATCTTTGCCTTCGGACTTAAGATCAAGAATATATTCCCTGTTGGTCTTTAAAAATCCAAGATCAAGGGCGTTAGTTAAAATATCCGGCTCATTCTTTCCTACCTGCCCTGAAGAAAAAACCTTAACAGGCATATAGCCGTTAGCTTCCATGTATTTGAGAGCAACAAATCTGTTGAACCAGGTATAGGTTATCTCCTCAACGACCCTCTCATACCCTTTATCTTTAATATTTTTTACAAGGACCTCTCTTGGCTCCTGTATTTTTTTATTATAGACTTTCCCACCGATTATGACAGAATCTTCAAACTCCTTTTCTACCTCGGAGATCTTATTGGGTAAAATGCCATAATGAGCAGCACGTTTCTTTGTCTCTTTCAATAAATCGTTTCGAAGGGCATCAGTAAATTCCAAAACCTTTGCTTTATCCATATTATACCACCTGAATTTTCTTATTCTTCAAAATTTCCATTAATTTTCTCTTAATATCTCCTAGATACTCATCCAGATCATCTTCATTCTCGATCGTATTTCTTGTCTCGAAAAAGGAGCTATTATCAATGACCTTCAGAGAAATAACTGGTTCAGATTTTTTCCCTGTTTTGATTTCTGTTTCCGGTTTTGGTTTTATTTTTTCTTCGATCTGCCGGCAAGCTTCTTTGTATATGTTGGAAAGATTTCCTGCCTGCAGTTTAATATACGAACAGTCATCTGACGTATCAACCTGTTTTTTAGAACGATCAAAGGTCTCTATAACACACTCTTTGACATACCCATCATAATTGTTCACAGAACTAAATTCCGTGTACAATCTCATTTTAAATGACTCGGCCTTATCATTGTGTTCATTACGCAAGGCTGTTTCAGATGCTGCAAGGGATGACTCGATCTTTCCTTCAAGCTGAGGGAATTTCTTTATCTCAGAATAGGGTTCAGCAGACGAGATGATTTCTTCAATTTCTAAAAGACTCCTCTTTGCCTCATCATCCAGGAAATCCCCATTTCTTTTGTAATTCCCAATTTTTCCAAGAATCCTTTTGAAAATAGTATATTGTGCACCATCGAAGAACAGTAGTGAAGGCTGCGCCTCTTTATGAAGCCTGTAAAGTTCATCCTTATTATCTGAAACCATCTTCAGGAAGGCTGACGGATCAGAGATTCCGGAGATATCTTTTAAGAGTCTGCTGTAATTATCGATCTCTGTTTTTCCAGGATACCTTTCCTCTTCAGAGTACTTAACAGACAACTTTGCAAATATTTCTTTTTCTGACTCCAGAATATCCCGGATCGTTTCAAAGAGATCATTTTCCTTTTCAGAAAGGCAATTTTTATCATAGACCTCTCTTAAAACCGTCTTTACATTGTTGATTATCTCAAGGCCGGTTTTCTTCCTGATCTCAATGATTACTTTATCATAGTTCTCCTTTCTTGTAAGATATTTTGTGATCTCCTCGGGATCAGATGAAAGATATGTCTTCTGATATCTGAGTTTGATATCCTCACTCATGTAAAGTGTCGCAACAAGCCCGGAAATTGTATTACTCTTTCACCCATACGGCTTTTTCATAAAATGATCTCTAAGCTCACTCAAAACGACGGTAAATCTTTTCTCATCCTTAATGCTGATATAACTCAGCATCTCATTGAGAGCATACTTATTAGTCTCAGATTTCCCGACACCAAATTTTTCCAGGTCATCAGATTTTAAAAGCCTGATAATGTCAGTTTCAAATTCATAATCCTTTGTAACATAATCTGACTTTTTATATACATTCGTAAAAAGTCTCTCATACCCTTCCTTTACCCTCTCCTTGGGAGTTCCTGAAGCGATAACAACTTCCACACCGTCGATGAAAACCCTTGAATTCTTGACCCCTTCAAAGATCTCCGAAACTGATAGATCCTTAAGTTTGGCAGACTCCTGACCTTTTTCCATTATTACTTTCTGTATCAGTTCATCATTCCGGTTTGAACTCTTCTGTTTCAGGTAGAGATCTATCTGAAGATATGCTGTGATCTGTTCTATAAACAGACTGTTCTCAGGAAAAACAAATAGAAGAGTATCCTTGTATTCACTATTGCTGAGATTTTGACCCGCAAAAGATTGCTGGCCACTGCCCCGGGAATAATCATCTGATAATTCAGATAAAAATCTAATAGTAAGATCTGCATCAGGAGATGTGGTTAATTTATCATCAACCGACTTGTTGAACTTATGATCTCCATATGACTTCAGACATATGTCATTGGAATTAAACACCTTATCATAGATCTCCTCAATGATTTTGTGCCGTTCAACATCGATATTTTTTATCTCCCTGTTTATTTCCTGCTCCTCATTTGTGAGGAAATAAAATGTGTCTCCTGATTTGCTGATCAGCGTCTCCTTTTCAAGTCTGTTTAAAGAAGCGACAACACACTCCTTTAGCCTTAATTTGTCTTCATCAACGCTTGTAAGGGAAAGCACAACAATATTGTCAAGAGTCGGCTGTATTTCCTTCACATGCCTGATCATAAAGAGGGTTTTTAGAATAAGGCAGTCGAAATCCTCAAGGTTGTCATTTGAACCCGCCTGGCTGATGGTTCTTATGATAACCGGATCTAAAAAATTCTCGATAGTATCATAAAACGAGTGAAAAGGAACAAGCGCCCCGACATTATAATCCCCATACTTCTCACCCGATTCCTTATATGCATTAAGCATCGAACGCTCGCCTTTTGCAAGATTTTTGCCTGTAAAACCAGTTGTGCGGATCTTTTCAAACACCTTCTGCAGGACATTGAACTGGTATGGAACAAAGGGATATACCGAGACAAAATCTTCAGAATCGCGGTAGTTCTTCATCTCTGCACTACCCTGCGAAATGAGATCAGGTTTTTAAGAACAATTTTCTTCTCTTCATAAAAAAGAGAAAGCATCTCAGTATACTCATCTTTCTTTTTAAGGATCCTCTTTTTTATTACCTCATCGACATTTGCACTGGAAAGGCTGACCCTGGTATCAAAACGTGCCTGGATCTTGGAGAAATCCTGCTTTGTCTCCTTCCCTTTTATTTCTTTAAGGGCAGTCTCAATGTCGGCCTGGGATGTGACGATTATCCATGCCTTTCCTTTCAATGTTGTCCCGAGTTCCTCAGCAACAGTCTGTAGATTCAGCATAAGCTGACTGTTGTCACCGATATATTGTCCAATTTCATCGATCAGAAAGACCACCTTATGATTACTGCCTTTTGCTTCGCAATATTTTTTAACGGCCTTTCCAAACTTTTCAGGAGTTAATATATAATTCTGACCATCGGATTCAAACAATCTCTCACATGCTTCTCTGCTTTGAAAACCACATTTAGAGAGAGCTTCAACGATATCGTCCTGTTCAAAAGAATAACAATCACGTTTATCTTCCCATCTGTTACCATTGATCTTTAAAAACGCTTCTTTGAAGGAATTAAACAGGCCCTTATCTTCGAGATCCTCTTCCAGTTCCGCGATCCAGAATACATCCCCAAAATATCCTCTCTTTTCATTGAAGACTCTCATCAGAATATCCACTATCCTTTCAGAAGTCTTTCCGGATTTTACATAAATATTGAATAAAATTACATCTTTTGTTCAGGTATTCACTGACTTTTCAATTGTGGTCAGTATTGCAGGGTCTGAGATCTTCTCTTCGAAAAATTCGAGCGCTGTTTTATTGCCCACCCTTCTGTTTTCAAGCAAATATGAGATGATCTTTAAAAAATGAGATTTACCTGAGCCAAAATCACCGGAGATCCAGGTACCTATCTTATCGGTAGGCGTATCAAGGGCTTTTTGATATCTGTCAAAAAACATGTCAATATATTTTAATGACTCTTTTGTTACCACATACTCATCAAGCTCAGTATAGACATTTTTATCGTCATCCTGATCTACTTTAATAACACCGTTGATCTCTCTTTTAATGTTATTATAGTATAAATTCTCAATTTTAGTATCCATCATAATCAAGCTCCAACCTCATTTATCATCCTAAATGCACGGTAATAATTTGCATCTTTAAACTTTCCGAACAGACTCAGTGCATGTTTATCATATTCACCCGGATAGAAGGCTATAAGAGGAATATTATCCATTACGAGCGGCAGATTATTAAGAATCGAATGAGAGCGGATAAGAGGCCATGCCTTTCCGACACCTGTTAACAAAACTACTCTTACATCCCCTGAAGATTCAATTTTCTCTTTAATTATTTGTTTTATAGTATCGGATTTCAACATGATCTTTAATTTTTTCAGTAATTCATCAGAACCTTTTCTGTCTTCTAATTCAATAGCTTTCTCAGATTTGATTTTGCCTTCAATGATTTCAAGGCATAATTCATAGAGATCGATATCTACAAAATTAATAGAATTACCTGATAAAATATCTTCAATTTTTTTTATTGAATTTCGGATAAAAAGTTCATCTTCAGGTGGATAATCAAATATCCAGAAAGGAATTTCATTTCCAAGGCCCCCCCCCTTTAAAAAATCATCACTGATGATTTTTTGTTTGAGAAGATCTATCCTACCCTCAATTGTCATTATAATGTATTCTATGTGGTGAGGTAGTATTATATTCTTTAGGATTTGCGCGGTTTACCCTATGTTTAACACTCTAAAAATCCCTTAATCTAACATATCTCTTTATCACATCAAAATAGACAACAGAAAAACCGGCATCAAAGCGAGGGAAAAAGCGCGGAGCGCAGAGCAAAGCGCAGCCTTGCAAACGCGGTTAAATATCTCATACATCCACACCCGACCTTACCATCTCTGCGATATTTGGTTGACACTCCCCCATTCCTCCGCCCCTGTCTCCCTTTTCGTGCATTTCGTTGATTTTGGTGAGTTTAGTGTGGGGGACGGGGGAGGGTTCTATGTACAACCACCTAACAACCGATTTTTCTCTTTTTCGTGTTTTCGTATTTTTTTCGTGAATTTCGTGTGATGCCCGCCGGTGAAAAACATGAGATGGAAAAACCCAAGCCGATGTAATACCAGGGAGACACCCAACTATCCTAAGGCCCCCTCCCATCAAACTCCCTCAGTCCCTCCTCAGCTAAGATCGCCGACTTCGTCGCCGATCCGCAGTCGCAAATCAAAGATTTGACTCGCAAGTCTGATGACTTGCTTGGCTGAGGTCGTCCGCTTTCAGCGTCCAACACGCCTCCCCGAACTCTTCCCGGATCAAACACCCGACCCACTCCGGATAGATCGCCCGCTTACTCTCCACAAGCGACATCCCGCACTCACTACAGAACTTCGCCTTTCCGGCATTCACCAGCGAACACTCCGGGCAAACATTCACAAGACCAAGCCGGCTCCGCATAGCTTCCCGAACCCATTCCTGCGTCGTCATCCCTTCGACCTTTACTGCCGTCTCCATCTGGGATTTCATCCCCGACGGGAGGCGCACAAGAATCTGATCATCATTTTTTTCTTCTTTCATACTTCAAACATACCTCAAACATACCTCTCATCGGTTTGGTCGCAAATCAAAGATTTACTCGCAAGTCTATCGATTTGCTCAGCTGAGGCCGCCCCTTCGGGGCAGCCCGCCGTCACCAGGATCTCCTGGGTCAGCACACCATCGATCTCTCGCTCAAGAGCCCTGAGCTTCGCAGTCAGATAGATCGTCTCCTCGATCAGACGCTGCGATCGGAGAAGTGTTTCTTTCGACGCCCCCTCCAGTCGCAAATCAAAGATTTGCTCCGCTGAGGGCGAGCCTTGCGGCTCACCCCGCTTCATCAGCTCAAGCCGGATTTTCCGGATCTCTTTCCCATTTGCACAGAGCTTGTCAGAAAATATGTCCTTTTTGAAAAAGAGCGGCTTAAGTTGTTCCTGTAGTGTTAGGGGGATATCATTCATTATATCTGACCTTCTGTCCGGGCATCCCCGAATGTGTAATTAACCTAAGATTTAAGGCAATATAAACCCCTAACCGCGCGGTGCGGTAATGCCTCGGGAAGGAGGAAAAATGCCGTTCTCACTCAGAGAGATAGGTTACGAAAATTGAAGAAAACATGGCACTTTCCCCCATCCCGGGAGCCGCTGGGGCGGCGACAGGATTTGCCCGAACGCTCTCGCAAATCTAACGATTTGCTCCGCTAAGGTCGTCGACTTGTTCGCAAACATTCTGTTTGCTCTCCAACTCGGGTCTTCGACCCTCGCTTGTTCGCCAACCCGCTCCCGATGAGGGATGAGCAAGACAGCGTAGCTGGATTGTGAAAGTGAGGTATAGCAAATCCGATTCTGAGAGCCCGAAGGGCAGGATTCAAGTGAGCGTCAAAGACCCGAAGCGGAGAGCAAACCGAAGGTTTGCAAGTGCGCCGATTCAAGCGAGCGAAGCGAGTCGGAGAGCAAATCTATGATTTGCGGTTCGCGGTTGGTTTTTTCTCATGTTTCCACACCCGACCAACTCCTTCCCGAATCTTCACGTTCTTCTCCCCCTCCTAACACGAATTTTTTTGCATCCAAAAAACCCCTCCTCTCTCACTGACAAACCCCCTCTACCCGCAAAGGGGGGGCATTATCGCACCGCGCGGTTAGGGGTTTATATTGATGTATGCTGATGTTGTATATATGTCAGAAAAAGACAATGAAGTAGAAGTGGATTTCACCATTCTCGAGAAAGATGTTCTGTATTTTTCAGGAGTAACCTACGTTTTTAACGAAAAACAAGTATCCCATATTGAAGGAGCAGAAGAGGCTTTTCCAAAAGGTTATGGGGATTCTGAGCTCTATCCTGATCGGCCACAGGACGAGATACCGGCAATGCAGATTTGTATCACGCAAAAACTGATGGACAGCAGCGAAGAGCAGCGAAAAAACTCAATATAGAGTGGGATGCCTGTTTCGCCCGTATTATTGCCCTCGGATTTGCTGCGGCAGCTGCTGATGGACAAGGTCTGTAACGTTGGACGGGAAACGGATCAGGTCTACATTTAGTTTACGTTGGTCGTACATTACCATACCCGGGCTATCGCCCAATCCCAAATTCCTTCAACCCATCCAGTCGCAAATCAAAGATTTGCTCCGCTAAGGCCGCTCCTTCGGAGCAGCCCGCCTCAGCTAAGGTCGTCCGCTTTCAGCGTCCAACCCGCCTCCCCAAACTCTTCCCGTATCAAACACCCGACCCACTCCTGATAGATCGCTCGCTTACTCTCCGCAAGCGGCGTCCCACACTCACTGCAGAACTTCGCTCTTCCGGCATTCACAAACGAACAATTCGGGCAGACATTCAGGAGACAAAGCTGGCTCTGCAGAGCTTCCCGTATCCATTCCTGCGTCGTCATCCCTTCACACTTCGCTCCCGTCTCCATCTGGGTATTCATCCCCGACGGAAGGCGCAAAAGGATCTGATCATCGTTTCGTTCTTCTTTCATACTTCAAACAAAAAAATCACAGCAGCCGTCTGCACAGCTCCTTCTGGATCTCTGGATCCCGCAGCATCAAAAGCATCTTCGCCTTCTCCACATCGATCCCCATATCTCTCCTGGCCAGATCCGTCAAAATCGTCGCCGTCAGATAATCACTGATCGACTCAAACTGCGGCTTCTCTCCCTTCGTCAAAGCAATCACACGGTCATAAACCTCCCAGCTCACCCGTGTGCTCAGCAAAGGCTTCTTACTTTTCACTGCAACCATATCGTATGTAAACTTATATACGCTAAAGTATATAATACCAATACAAAACAACAGAAATTATATACCAAAAAAACCTATGTATTCATTAGACCCCAATGGACCAAAAACTCAGCGGGGCAGAATCCTATCTGAATCAGAAGAACCAAACAATTACGACGCAGCATCTGGCCGAGGGGAGCCATCGGCAGTACCCCAAAGCACAGTAAGGCATTTTGGCCCAGATAGACTACAGCGACCCAGACATCCAGTCATTGTTTTCACCACTTATTCTTGGATGTATCAAAGAGATCCTTGAAAAAGGACAGGGCAGAACCTGACCCCGACTCAACCCATTTTATGTATGTATCTATGTATATGGAACAAAAAAATCTCTATATCCCCCCGGACTATGGCCGGACGTAAAGAGATATGTATTTACATAAATATGCATAATAGTGTTTTTTTCTTCTCTCTCTCTCTCTCTCTCTCTCTCTCTCTCTCTCTCGTACAAAAAAGTACGTACTATATATATAGAAAAATAAAGTGATTGATGAGAGCTTTTCGTCTTCCCGTATTTACTTACTTACGGACGTAGTCTTCACCCCCTTATACTTTTTTTTCAACACATATGCATAAACACGTAAATATGCAAATTTACATACTATTTGATGCAAACAATTAATATTAAATACCTGCAAAACCCATCTTTTATTGTAAGTCATACGACTTGCCAAAAATCGAACAAACAAGGACGTGAAAAACATAGGACAAATTTTTACCATCTACATTGGAGAATCCGACAGAAAAACCTTCGAAGAGTTCTCCAGAGAATACCCCAGGCCGCACACATCAAAAATGATCCTCGGCCTCATGCGAAAACATCTCGAGGAATGATAAGATAGACATGCCAGACTACAAAGTTTATATCCCCGAAGCAAAAGCCCCCATTCTTTACCAATACAAAGAACAGTTCGGCAAAAACGCTTCGTGCATGGTCGTCGAGTTCATGGAAAACGCCCTCACGGGAAAAGAGACCGCAGCCGAAAACATGGGAGCCGAGATCTCCCGCGTCTACGAAATCTACTTCGGCGACATCAGCGATGAACGCGAATTCATACACCTTCTTGGCGGAAAGCAAAGCGCAGAAACCGTGATCAACAACCGGTCCATCGAACTCTACAAAAAATATCCTGACATCTACCTGGATGTCATCGCACGGTTCAAAGAACACCATCCAAACTTAGCAAAAAGCAAAGGAATTTAAAAATGGCAATAAAAAACGATGCATGCCCTATGATAGTCTTCAAACAAAATCAGGGAACAGGCAACAACAGATTCGATTCGAAAACACAAAAACCCACCGGACCAGACCCGGGCAATGCAGGGTTCGACGATCATCAGCACGATGCATGAACGCTTCGCCCGCTTCATCCTCGAGGAACTCACCGAGAGGGGACTCCCGTATGGGGCCGTCGACGGACAGACCCTCACCCTCAGGATCACCTTCGCCAATGAAGTGCCGGAGGAACCATGACTCAGGACAGGAAACCCTGCCCCGGTCTCCGGCTTGCCGACCGGGTCATCGTCTCGAAGATCCTTGCCGGCACCTGGAAACTCGACGCGGAAAACGGCGAGATCATCTCGCGGAACACCAGAAAACCTCTCCGTTTCCGCACGAAAGACAATGGATATCTGTCCACACGGGTCCGATACAAGGGATATTTCGTAGACATCACGAAGCATCGGGCGGTCTACATCGCCGGAACCTGTAAAATTATGGACGATCTGCCCTTCGATCTGAACCTCCATATCGACCACATCAACGGAAATATCGAAGACTGCCGGCTCGAAAACCTCCGGCTTATCCCGTTCTGGGACAATAATCACCCGCTTTCCGGGCGGAAACACCGTATCTTCACGGAGGATCAGGTGGGGGAGATCCGACGACGATATGCAGACGGCGAACCTCCGCGGATCCTCGCCGAGGAGTTCAAGGTGAACAGGGCCACGATCCACCGAATCGTTTCGCGAAAAACGTATGCGGAGGTGGGCCTGTGAGCGGGAAAGGAACAGAATTCCTGAGGAGGATCAAATTCTCCTGTCCCGTCTGCCTGAACTCGGTGATAGAAAAGAGCTGGGTCGAGGACAAAAACGATCTGAAACTGGCCATACTCAACTGCCCCGTCTGCGGATCGCCGACCCTTCGGATCGATTCCCCGGACGACGACATACAATTCTTCTCATTCCTCGACATGCGAAGGACGATCAACGAACGAATCAATGAACAGCAGGAGGATACCTATGACTATCTGTGATGGAGGAGATCTCCGATCGGTTCTGGAGGCGGCGTTTCCTCACCCGGCCGAGGAGTATGCGGATGCGTATTTCTGCCAGGAGATGACAGCGGCACTGGAATCGGCGGCGAAGGAGTATAAGGTCAGGTTCCTGGAGACGGTCGATGAGATCAGAGCCGGCGGTCTTGCATCGGAGGAGTTTTTTCTCCGGCGGGAGGAGAAGAAGAACAAGACCGTGAATGTGCCGCTGCTTCGCGAGGAGCTGCCGGATCTGTTTGCAGAGCAGGCGTTTGTTTCCGCCGCGAATGCGTCGAAGCTTCTGTCGAAGAAGTTCATCTATGATGCAACGAAGAAGCTGATCAAGGACCGGATCACGAACTATGAGGAGGTGAATGTGAAGGATCTTGAGGCACGCCTCCCGGAACCGGAGTATTCGCGGTATGTTTCGGATAAGCTGATCTTGGAGAGGTATGTGGTGGAGGCGAAGTCGTGAGGCACTGGTATGATTTCCCCGATCTTCTGGACAGAACGAAGCTGAAAGAGCTGGTGGATGAGGGGCTGAGTGTCCGGGAGCTTTCCATTCGGGAGGGTTGTTCACGGCAGTGTGTGGAAACGGCTTTGAAGCGGCACGGGTTCGCGGCGAAGGGGTAGAGGGGGGTGATGCCGCGGTTTATTCGGCGACGGAGGGAGTAGAATCTCTATTATTTTTTGTGTGTTTCGGTTTCGTGTACGGGATGGTGTAGACGCATGAGAAAAAGCCAACCGCGAATCGGCGCGAATCCGCCCTTCGGGCGAGCAGAATCGGATTTGCTGTTCCTCACTTGAACTCGGCGGGTCGATAAGACCCGCCGGTTCATCCCTTCGTCGGGACCGTTCGGGCAAAGCCTGTCGGCGCCCCAGCGCCTCCCTTTCATAAATTATATCATCTTTGGAAAAAGAATGAAAAATCATGGTGCCAGGAGATAAGATCCAGTCTGAAGATACAGATATTCTCTATTTTGCTGAGGTTCGAAAGATCGTTGGATGTGCTTTTCGTGTGTATAACTCACTTGGCAGCGGATTTCTGGAGGCAATCTATCGTGATGCTTTGATGATAGAATTCAGGGATGATGATATTCCTGCCGAGATGGAAAAACATCTGGATGTCTACTATAAGGGTGAAAAGCTTCCAAGCACCTACAAAACCGACATTATCTGCTATGGGCAAATCACCCTCGAACTCAAAGCAGTGACCAAACTCACCGATGCGGATTCCGCTCAGCTCCCCCATTATCTGAAAGCAACGGGTATCAAAGCGGGTATATTATTCAATTTTGGCAAGAGGGGGAAACTTGAGTGGAAGAGATTTGTCTATACCGATGAAAAATATCTGAAAAATGAAAACATCCAGAATACCTCGTAAAGGAGCCGCTGGGGCGGCGACATGATTTGCCCGAACGGTCCCGATGAAGGGATGAACCGGCGGGTCTTATCGACCCGCCGAGTTCAAGTGAGGATAAGCAAATCCGATTCTGAGAGCCCGAAGGGCGGGATTCGCGCCGATTCGCGGTTGGCTTTTTCTCATGTGTTCACACCATGCCGTCTCCTTTTCTGCTAGTTTTGTACAATCATATTCTGAGATCCATTTTGAAACAATATTGAGGGAAAAGAGTTATCGTATCTCTGGTGAATATGATTATCGCATAAATAATGTACTAAAAGTGTAATTATTACTATGATTTTGAATACTGGTGTGCATAATTTATTGGATATACGTTAAGGCTGATAGAAATATGGCAAAAGAACTTTCTCCAGAATTGATAAAATATATTGAAAATGAGACCAAAGACATACATTTTGATGCTGACGTTCCAGTATTCTTAAGTTCAACAAAAGAAGATTTATTAGAAGAGCGGCTAGCTATCATATCTCTTCTTGAAAAAATTGGATTGACTGCATATGTGATGGAAAATTTTGGCGCACATCCAGAATCTCCCTTAGAAACATGTTTATCTGAGTTAAAAAAATCTAGAATATATATTGGCATTATAGGTATGAGATATGGATCTGTACATACTTCTATTATTGATGGAAAAGAAATCACAAAATCATATACCGAGATGGAATATGAAATAGCATATGAAAAAGATCTTTGTATATTGATTTATTGTATTAATGAACATGAGGCATGGATCCATCCTTCAACTATTGATTTTGAGAATTATTCCAAATTAAAAGATTTTAAAAGTAATATCAAAGAAAAACATACTGTTTATCCCTATTCTGATACCAGAGACCTAATTAAAAATGTTTTACGTGATGTAGTAACTCAAGTGGAAAATATTCTTGGGTCAAAAAAATTGGTGAAGATGGAATGCCCGGTTTCGCTTCCCTTACCTAAATCTAAAGATCCATATATATCTCTGTCATTAGATGGAACAGGTACCTATTATTTGACAGCTTCAGAAAGAATCTCTGGTACCTCAACCTTCAAGAGTGAATATGTATATCTCCATTTATTGAAAGAAACAGCTCATATTTCATCATATCCTGACATTCCTGAATCAGATTTCTCTCAGATTGATACTGATGGAGGAAAATATATACAAATTCCAGTATTAAACGATTTTTCTTGGAGTACAAGATTTGATTTTTCTAAATTAATTGGAGTAGTTGATGCCGGAACGTATCTTCTTTTAGCTGCACCTTATCCTTACACACAGAAATCCCGTAAAATGAGTCATAACGATTATGTTGTTAACAGAATTAGTTTAAAAAGAGGATTTTTAACGGCAACTTCATCGTCATCAAAAATAATCCCTGGTGTTCCAGTTTATCTTAGCGGCACTGCAGAAACGAGAGCTCCAAATATTATTCTATGGCTTTGTTCAAAACATATGCTCGTGAACCGGTTACTTATTCCAGTTGCCCACGATCATTCATACAATTATGAATTACCATATCAAACTATTCAGCAACTGATTCCTGATGAGCAATATTTTGCGGTTATACAGATGCCAATGATTGAATCTGATGGTGAAATTAAACTCTTCCAGACAACACCTCCTGTAATAACCAGATCGAAACCATCTGGTGAACCTGATATGGATATTGCAATAATTCTTGATGAAAAAGATCATGACATATTTTTACCAGAAAAACTATGTAATATCCTTGATAGAAAAGATATAAATGATATTTATGTGAAGTTAACATTTTCATGTCAAAAAGCACTGGTTTCTGATGTAATTATAGCAAGAAATAATGCTACTATCCAAATTATCAGTAAAACCAATCTGCCACCGGGAACACCAGTTTCATTCAAATTCAAACAATCCCCTGATTTCCTGTCAAAAACGCGATTAAAGAGATCAGCTTTCCTTCCCTTATTCCAAACTATACTCTATGTTATTCCAGGATTAACGGTGGAAAATATTATCCGTGTTGATTTAGATGAAAAACAATATCCTATGGCAATTGGAGCATCAGTGGAATTCTCCCTACATTTAAATGGGGACATTCTCATGACTCATGTGGTTAAATAAGTTGAATCAAAAAGTCAAATTGATCTTCTCCATGCCATTTTTTGATTACTATTAAACATAATTAACGCCAAAAAATACAGAGAAATCAAGACATTTCCCCTGCGTTATATCTTCTTTTACGTCCTATAATCATATAGCATGTGTGAGATGGCACGTGAATTTCGATCAATGATCACCTCCAAATAGGACAGAAATAAACCACGTGCGTTTTGCATGTGTCTAATCGCTGAGGTTACTTTAGGCAGTCTCGACGGGGGCAAAGCCTTTCTTTGTTATTGTTTTGGTTGCCTTTGGCTCCCTCAACGGTCGCAAATCAAAGATTTGCTCCTCGTCTCGACCGCCTTCGGCGGCCTCGACGGATCACCTCCACCATGACAGCAGATTTCATTCAGACAGCAATCTCGAAGTCCGCAAAGCGGATCTTCAGTACAGAATTTACGAACGCCGCCGCGTATGATGCGATCATCGCAGAAATTACGGGCGAAACAAACCCCCTCAGCCTTGCCGAAGTCGAACTCGGGAAGCAGACCTACAAGACCTATGTCGGCTACTTTGACCCGAACACCTCCGAGATGAACGGTAAGGTCCAGGTCACGGCATATACTCGTGCCGAATACGCCGCAGCAATCACCGCCCTCACCGGCAGTGCAGATCTCAAGACCGCATTCGGGAACGGCGGTACTGCAGAGACCACGGAGATCGGTACCGAAGCCACCTGGAACATCAGGATCTCCGCCAAGCTCGGGACCGACACTTTCCAGATCAGCCTGAACCGTGATTCGATGACCGTTTCCGGCTATGCCGAGGACGCCACGATTGCCGCGGTCGACACCTGGGCAGACACCAAGCCGGCCCTGAACTGAGGGAGACCGGAGATGCAGATCTCCAATAAACTCAGGAAGCTCATGATGATCTTCCTCGGGTTTCTCATCATGCTCTTTGGGAAGCTTGTCGATGAGGCGGGGACCTTTAGGTCCCTTAGCCGAGCAAATCTTCGATTTGCGAGTTTTCTCACCGGGCAGAAATAAGGGGCAATGGGTGTGAAATACATAAAATGACGATTTCCCGTGCTGGGGTTCCCCCAACACCGGGTTCTTTTTTCATAGATTTACACCCACTTATCTCCTTTCATCTCATAACTTCACGGCCCCCTCATTCTTCCGCCCCTGTCCTCCTTTTCGTATTAGTACAAATTGATCCGCCCAAACACCACGTAACTCCTATTTATTTTTATTTTTTCTGAAAGACACTGAGTGCCAAACCTTTTATTATATCGGTGCTATAGAATCAGAGAAGAGCATTATGGCGGAAAATACTAAGAAAATCGCCGAGATATCAGCAATTCTCGGCATCGATGAACAGGCCTGCCGGGAGATCGCGAAAGAGTATGATGAGATCCTCCCCTGTAAGAAAATCGGGAAAGTCAGCGTCTATGAAGTCAATACCGTAGACCGGTTCAGAAAGATCGCCGATCTTCAGGCGCAGGGTCTCCCAAAAGAGGTCATCATTCCTGCCATCCGCGGAGGGAAATCCCTGCAGGAGCGGGCAATAGAGGATATGAAAAAGATGGGAGTGGATCTCCAGCCCGAGTCGAAAAAAGTAGTGCCAAAACCAACTCCACGCTCGGAGACAGAAGAGGAACTGATACTTGCCGTTCGATCCGCCGAGGCAAGCATTGCCACGATGGAACACCGGCTCGTTGCTTTCCGGGAAAGATCCGAGGCCGATACCACTGAGATCCTTGATGCGGTCTCCTCTGTCTCCGCTGAAGTTGCAGAACTGAAAACACAGGTGCATACGCTCTGGGATCAGATCGCAGCCCTCGAAGAATTCCTGCGTGCATCCCAAAACAGATCTTTCTGGAAACGCTGAATCTTCCCCGCATATTTTTTGAGTCTTACGGGACGGGCATGCCGGTCAGGCAAAAACCCTAATCTCTCCCGCACTAATATCTACACAGTATTATGCCTCCCCAGTGTGCCGTATGCAAAGGAAAAGGACTCTGCGGTCTTCCGAGTTGTCCGATAACTCGGCGTTTCCATGCACTGAAAGACACGCGGCCCGTGTCTGAATATATGGGGGCATCGCCTTCGGTTTTTGTCGGGAGCTACGGATATCCCCGGGTCGTCGGGGGTCCCCTCATGATCAACGATTCCGACAACCCTCTTGACTGGGTACGACAGGGATTCTCCATCGACGATATCGTTTCCGTTCGTTCCCGAACGATCCGCGGAGGGTCCGATCTGGATGTAAAGATCCCGGACATCGGAAAGGTCCAGGAGATCGCCCTTTCGGCGAAACCTCTCGATGTGGAGGTGGCGTTTGAAAAACCGGTCTCGTTCGATATAAATTTCGACGGGACCGTCACCCCGATCGGCATGTCGGGCGCGATGAAAAAACTTGATGTCATCAACAATGCCTCGGTTTCCCGGATCGTCGACCGCTGTACCTCCGATACCGATCTCAAAGCGACCGAAGCCGCAAGGATAATGTTCGAGAACGGGACCGATGTCTACAAGATCACGAATCTTTTAACAGCGGGTCTTCTCGGGGTAAAACGCCGGGTGGTTCCGACCCGCTGGGCGATCACCGCCACCGACGACATGATCTCCACCTCGATCAAACGCGAGGTCATAAAAATGCCGGCTCTCCCCGAGTATCAGGTGTTCTCGGGGACCCTGTACGGAAATACCATCTGCTTCATTCTCATCCCGTCAAACGACTGGAGATTCGAGATGCTCGAACGCTGGCAGAAACACTCCCTCTGGTCCGGAGACGAGGAGACCATCGTCGTTGACGGAGAGAAGGGACTTACCAAATCGAAGTATTCTCCTATCGCAGGAGCCTACTATTCGGCAAGACTCGCAGTTCTCGAGTATCTGAAAAGTGTCGGGAGGTGTGCACGCGTGCTGTGTATGCGGGACATTTCCGGCGAGTACTGGGTGCCTCTTGGGACATGGGTCATCAGGGAAGCCGCCCACGGATCCCTCTCTCACTCCCCGGACCGGGTCGGAACACTTGGAGAAGCCGTGACTTCTGCTTCACAAAAACTCGGGACAAGTTTCTGGATCCCGAAAATGGATCTTCTCCGGGATCTCAGGCATCAGAAGACGCTCTTTGAGTTCTGAGACGGATCATTTGGAAAATCTCCAGGGTCGGCATCGAAAATATAAACCTCTCTGAAAGCATACCTGAAACTACTTACGATCCGCATTCCAGCTTCGGCTGATGTTCCGAGGTGCTGGAAACGGAGGATGGATCATCAAAGCAATCGTTTACGAATCAAACACCGGATTTACGCAGAAATATGCATGTATGCTGAGCGAAAAAACCGGGCTTCCCGTATATCTTCTGGAGAATGCAAAGAGCGAACTCCAGAAAGGAGATGAGGTATTTTTCCTCGGCTGGATATGTGCCGGCAAGATCAGCGGCTACGCAAAAGCCGCCAAACTGTATTCTCTAAAAGGCGCAGCCGCCGTTGGCATTATGTTCCCGGATGAGACCACGGTCCCCCAGTTGAAAGAAAACAACAAGATCAAAGACATCCCGCTCTTTTACCTGCAGGGCGGGGTCGCTCCCGAGAAACTGAGTCCCATCAAACGCAAGCTCATGAGCATGATCGCAAAAACCGTGGAAAAAGCCGGAGCGAAAAACGAAGGCGAAAGAGCGGTGATCGATGCTCTCAGGATCGGCGGGGACTTTGTCAGGCCGGAAAATCTGAATGAGATCGTTGCCTTTATTCAGTAAAACCCATTTTTTTAATTAGCTGCACTCTGCAGAAATGAGCGCGTATCAGGCGTAAAAAAAGAGAGTGTGTTACTTTCGTTTCCCGTCAAGGAACTCGGCAGGGAAATTGTGTTCAAATGTCGTTCTGATATCCTGTGCCCGCATATATTTGACCATAACGTTCATGTTACAGTCTTTCCACTCAGGATCCCACCACTGACAGGAGTCCTTTATGCAGGTCTCCCGTATCAGCGGACAATATCTCACATCACTCATAATCCAGTACTTATCTTCACAGGATTATAATGCCTTTCTTCTCTCTTCATACTCGGTGACGACACCGTTTCCCGCCTCGCGAAAAGCCCGGGACACTCCGGCAGGTCCAAGCTTGATCCCGCCGAAGAGCCGGGAGACGATCAGCATATGACTCGAAAGACCGTGCCTTTCGAGGATCTCGGCAAGGGCACGCCCCGGAGAACCTACTTCCCCGTCCGCACGGCTGTCCGAATAATTCCCGCAGACGACTGCATAACAGTGATGAGCCGCTTTTTTATAGAGTTTTTCGTGGATCCCCCGGACTTCGGCAACATCATCAACTGATTCGATCTCGTAAAGGTGGGCGTAAAACTTCGATTTCTTCTCATCCAGTCGTACGGCTGCTACCTCACGGACCGCCATTTATCTGTCCCGCATCTCGCAGAGGGCATTCCTGAACTCGCTCAGATACTCCTGCATGGACAGGCTGCCTTCCGGAAACGGGCAGTCGGCATCATACAGTTTGTCGATCATCGGGTTTGTCGGGAAGATCTCGACAGGAATGCCCGTCTGTTGGACTGCAGCTTCCATTGCCGTTCTAAAAAGTCCAATGCAGTAGGCTATGCGATATGTATAGGTATCCTTCGTCTTTTCCAGATAACCGGCGATACGTGCCGTTTCGATTCTGAGAAAGTCGTCTTTTATCTTCTGATCCTTCACATTCCCGAGCATATAATGATAGTGTGCAAACGGATACATCAGTTCAAGTTCACTCGGGACCGTCCCGCAGGTCCCGAAGATCACCACATGATACTTTGACTTATCCGGAAACACTTCGTCAAATAATGCGTGAAAAAGCTTATGGCTCGGACTTGTGCTATAGGGTTTTCGTACAGCACAGGGGATAAAGAGCCCGATGTCTCTTGGAGCGACATAATATTCATTGATAATATACTGATAAGCTTCCTCAAACTGCGGGAGATAAAACGGGGGGTCGGTCAGCTCCTCGGGCGGGCGCATGTTTTATTCCTTTAGCATGTTTTATTCCTTTACTTTGAACTCGGCATCGACTACGTTCGGGTCAAGAGCTTTTGGACCGACCGGAACAAAGATCCACATCAGAATATAGATCAGAATGCTTGGGATGGTCAGGTAGGGGATGAACGTCAGAACGACCCAGATTATCCGGACAAGCCAGGTTGGGGCCTTTATGTATTCAGCAACCCCTCCGCAGACGCCGGCAAGGAGCTTATCGGTCTGTGACCTATGAAATGTTTCAACTACCATTGTCTTACTTGTTTTCCCCGAGAGCCTATAAGGTTGCGCACATAGGACATCGCGGACTTTTTTTGACGGTAAAGATCTCCATCGAGTTTTCCGCTCCGTCATAGAGCAGAAGTTTTCCGGCAAGCGTACTGCCTGTCCCGGTGAGATATTTTACGACTTCCGAAGCTTCAATGCTCCCGATCACGCCTGCTGCAGCTCCAAGGACCGGTGTTTTGCTCGTGGTATTTGCGTTTTGAAAAATACAGGAGAGGCAGGGGGTTTTTCCCGGGATGACCAGGGTCGCCTGACCGGTGAATCCTGCGACCGCTCCGTGCATCAGCGGGATATCCAGTTCCAGGGCCGCTTTGTTCAGCGTGAATCTCGCAGCAAAATTATCCATACAGTCGACGATGATGTCGGCACCTCCTATCAGCCGGAGAACAGAGGATTCGTCGATCCTCTCGGATAATGCCGTGACATTACACTCAGGATTCAGGGACTCAAGCGTTATTTTCGCTGATTCGGCTTTGGAGGTCCCGATCCTGTCTTCAGTATGGAGGATCTGCCGGTTCATGTTCGAGAGCTCGATCACGTCCATATCACAGATCCGGATGCTCCCGATGCCTGCCGCAGCGAGGTACATGGATGCAGGGGAACCCAACCCTCCTGCTCCGGCGATGAACACGGTCGTATCGGCGAGTTTTTCCCGACCCATTTTCCCCAGAAGGGCTTCTTGTCTCGCGTACCGCTCATTCATAAGAGAGCCCTCACGGCATTCAGACACTCGAGCGCATCGAGCCGTTTCTGGTCGACGGCATTGTCTTTGATCCAGGACGAAAGTGTCGTTTTTGTTTCTCCGTGGATCTCTGCATCTTTGATGACCCGCCGGCATGTCCGGTCAGGATAATAGATCGCTTTGCAGGCCTTGAGAAGCGATGTTTCTTCTTCTTTCGTAATGATCCCGTCAAGAAGGGCTTTTGAAAAACCTGCCCGTATGTTTACCATGGGTTCCGAGAGAGCGATCCCTGTTTCCGTATCATACACGAGTCCGACCTCGTCATCGGCGATGATCTCCCCTGATTTGTACTGGTGATAGATCTTTCCAATACCGACCATCCCAAGCGTGTCCAGTTCGGAAGCACGAAGCGCCCCCATCGATGATGACCCGTAGACTTTCACTCCGGACTTCATCACGCCGAGAAGTTCCCGATGACCCACTGCCTCATCCTGAAAAAAGACGCCGTCTATGATGACCATGACATCCGCATTTTCTGCGGCTCTGGACGCATCCCCGCGTTTTACCGGCGGTAAAAAAACTGCGTCCGGAAGGATCGATCCGGCTGTTGCCAGATCAAGACTTGGACCGATGAAGACGACGACGTTCAATCTCCACACACCTCTGTCCTCTGCGTTCGTTGTCGATGGTAAAACATTCAAGACCGGGAACAACGACTCTGACGACCGGGATCTGGAGTACCGGGTCGGTGAGATCGAAAACGATGACACGGTCGAGTCCGACAGCTGCGAGATTTTTCACGATCAGTTCGATGTCGGTCTTGAAATCGTTCGATGCATTGTTCACGATCTCTGACGCGGCCCGATACTCATCGACTTTGAACCAGTAGGCATTCATCCGTTTGACCCGGTCATACCCCATCATCTCACGGAACTGGGCAAGGGTCGCGTCCTCGCGTGCTCCGTGGATCTGGGTCGCTCTGCTCTGAGCCACCTCGGAGAGTGCCCTGATCATCGCGATCTCCGGATTGGTATGGGTCCCCATTCCTATCGTCAGAAGCCGGGAATCTTTGAGCTCGATGTCATCAGAAACTGCAGCGACCGTCGGGATCCCGACATCCGAGGTGATGTCCCGGAGGGTCACTTCGACCCCGGCAGCGGTGAACTTTGCCATCATCTCCGCGGCTCTTGGCGGGAGGTCGGTGAGTTTCGGCCCGGTATTTCGGGTCGTTTCAACGAGTGACCAGGCGTCACGCTCGATCACTTCGGTAAGTGCATAGAAGAGTGCCTCTTCCAGCGTGTTTCCGGACGCGATGCCGTTCGAACTGGTTCGAAAGAGTGTCGGATAGCTGAACGGGTTTGGGTGGATGACGGCGCAGAGCGGGACTTTGACCGATTCATTATTGGTGATGTCCCACCCTTCGACCCAGGGGATCTCGAGATTGGCATCTGTTGTATGCGGAAGGATCAGATCCTTCGGGTCGACGGCAGTTTCTGTTTTTCGAATACTGCTGTAAGGAAGATTTGCGATGTCCCGGGGTATCGCTTCTGCCGAGTATCGCTCGATGCCTTCCATGATCCCGGCGACTCTGGCTTCAGCCGGCGTCCCGCCTTTTCCGTTGTAGACAGAAATCGCCCCGTCGGCAGCTGTCGGACGGATGCATGAGTATACGGGGATCCCGATCCGGTCAAGGTCGGTGATGTCTGCAACACGGGTTATGCCTGCCTCCGGAACGAACTGTTCGATCCGTTTGAGGGTATCTTCAGGTGTGCAGCTCCGTTCGGTCCAGCCGGTGTAAACTTTGGGAGACGACTGCAGTTCTATCATTGTATGAGTATCGGCGGGGAAAGCTAAAGTATGTTACGGGCCAGGGTGTCGGAACCGTGATTTTCGGTCTGAAAGTCTGCAAGATATTGCCTGTTTATAGAGGTATATATACAGACGGGGAAGAATACTCAAACATAACGGGGAGAATCATGACACAGGAAAAAGACGAGACTTACACAAAAAAAGAGGGAGCTTCCGTGATCTATTTTGCCGGCGGCTGTTTTTGGGGACTGGAGAAACTTATGCAGTCCGTCCCGGGGGTGACCCGGACGACGGTCGGCTATGCGAACGGGAAATCAGACCAGGTCCCGGATTATCAGATCGTTTCTACCGGACGGTCAGGATACCGCGAGACGGTGCGTGTCGAGTATGATCCTAAAAAAATCAGCCTTGATGCCCTGCTTTTTTCGTATTTCCGGGTGATCGATCCCACCCTTGAGAACAGACAGGGAAACGACCGGGGCACTCAGTATCAGACGGGCATCTACTATGTCGATGACTCGTCGAAAGAGACGGTCATGCGGATAGCAGAGATCGAACGGGAGAGGCATCCGGCGTTCAAAGTGGAGATCGGTCCGCTGACTTCCTTTTATGATGCAGAGGAGTATCATCAGAAGTATCTGGATAAAAATCCCGGAGGGTACTGCCATATAGGGGCAGACGAGTTCAAGGAGGCGACCGAAATGATCGTCGATCCGGGGAAGTATCCGCGTCCAAAGAGTGGGAAGATCGCCGATATCTTAGACGAGAATGCGTTTTCGGTAACGCAAAAAGGCGATACGGAACCGGCATTTTAGAATGCGTTCTGGGACCGGCATGAAAAAGGTATCTATGTGGATGTCGTGACCGGCGAACCGCTGTTCAACTCATCAGACAAGTATCAAAGCTCGTGCGGATGGCCAGCATTTTCGAAAAGTATCGATGATAACACGATCATCTCGCGGGAAGACAACTCGTTTGGGATGAAACGGACCGAAGTGAAAAGCAGGTCCGGGAACTCTCATCTCGGGCATGTTTTTTCCGGGGACCGTGAATCACCGAGCGGCACACGGTATTGTATTAACAGTGCATCACTCCGCTTCATCTCGTATGCTGAGATGGAAAAGGAGGGATACGGGTATTTGAAGAGAAAAGTGAAGTGAGGCGGACCGGTCCATAGGGGCGGTCTCAGCTGTGGCGGGTTGGACGCGAAGCGGCCGACCTCAGCCGAGCAAGTTTTCGAAGGAAACTTGCGACCAAGGTTTTGCCTTGCGACTGTGCGGGGTGAATGGGGGGTAGCTAAATTTTTTTGTGGCAGTGTAGTTTTTTGGGTGTATTTCGATTTCGTGTACAGAATTTTTTGGGTGGTAAACACTTTGAAATACAATAACGTACATATCAATGACTTGTCATAAGACAATCAGATTTTAAATGGAGGTACATAATTATGAGTGAATTAATTTATGAAATTGATGGAAACATGGGCGAAATCCTAACAGTTTATGAAGATAGATGTGTGATCTCAGTAAAAACGGGAGTTGATGGCGCATTGTTTGGAAGTTTGATCAATGGTAATAAAGAATATTACTATTCTGATATTACGTCGGTGCAATTCAATATTCTTGGAGATGCCAAAGGAGTATTACAATTCGAGTATACTGGCCCTCATAGCGAAAACAAGACCAACAATGAGAACAGTTTCATATTTGCTGCAACGGGAACAGATCAAAATAAGCAATTAAAAGAACAGATGCCCCTTATACAGGAATATATTCTGGACAGAGTGAAAGCATATAAAGAGGGAAAAGAATAATCCCGTTATTGAGACAATGATTGACACATAACATAGATTTAATGCCCATATTTTTATAATATTTATAACTGTGTAGAGATATTCAACATGCAGATCGATATCTACGTCTACACATAAATCCATTTTTCACTCAGATATTTTCAATTCGTGTGTTTGACGTTGTCTTGATAATTGTGCTGTATTTACGCCAAACACTGTGTTTATAATGACATACGCATTCCCTTTAGAAACTTGCTCGACTAAGATCTTCGCCAACCCTTACTCGCAAGGCAAAGCCTTGCTCCGCTAAGATCGCCGACTGCGCCGACGATCCGCCTCAGCTGAGGGCGAGCCTGTTCACAAACCTTCGGTTTGCTCTCCGACTCGGGTCTACGACCCTCGCTTGACGGCTCACCCCGCCAAAGTATGTATTTGGATACTCTTGATTATATATGTGCAGGTCGATAACACACTTAGTATACAAAAGATAGTGAGGTAAAAAACATGTATTGTCAGCAATGTCAGGAATCAAAAATCCCCGCATGCACCCTTGGAGGCGTATGCGGCAAAAGCAAAACGACCGCCGCATATCAGGACGCTGCCCTCTATGCCCTCTCAGGACTCGCCTACCGGCTTGAAGCCGCCGGAAAAAGCGTTGACATTTTCGCCGCAGAGGTCCTGTTTGCAACACTCACAAACGTCAGCTTCGACAACGCACGCTTTGACGTCTATCTCGACCGCATCCTAGCCCAAAGAGACAAACTGCCCAAAGTCAAAGGCGAACCAAAGGAATGCTCCTGGAAACCTTTATCCGAAGAAGACATCATCAACACAAAAGAGATCTCTCTTGACACGATCGAAAATACAGACATCCGCTCTCTGTACTCCCTTCTCCTCTTCGGACTCAAAGGCCTTGCAGCCTACTACACCCATGCAGTCGTCCTTGGCAAAACCGACGAGAGCATTCTCCAGTTCATCACCAAAGGTCTTGCCTCCCGATCCAAACCGCTCTCGGCAGATGAAAGAACCGCTCTTGTCCTCGAATGCGGAAAAGTCGGCGTCACCTGCCTTGCCCTCTTAGACACGGCAAACCACGCATACGGTATTCCCAAGATCACCAAAGTCAACACCACTCCCGGAAACCGCCCGGGGATCCTGGTCACCGGCCACGACTTAAAGGACCTCAAGGACCTCCTTCAGGCAACCATGAATACGGGGATCGACATCTACACCCACGGCGAAATGCTTCCGGCGCATGCCTACCCCGCATTAAAAAAGTATCCGCACCTCAAAGGAAACTACGGGACCTCCTGGGCAAACCAGAGAGCTGAGATGCCCAAATTCAACGGTCCGATCCTCTTCACCACCAACTGTATCGTCCCGCCCGGACCGGAATACAAACATCTCGTGTTCACGACCGGGGTCGTCGGATTCCCCGGATGTCACCACATCCCTGACACGCCGAAGGGAAAGGACTTCTCACTTTTGATCGACCTGGCACGAAGAGCTGCCCCGCCGACCGATCTGCACACACCGGAGCTTCTTACCGGCTGTGCTCATGAGGCGGTACTCTCTCTTGCCGGCAAAGTCATCGAACTCATCAATGCCGGAAAGATCAGACGGTTTTTGGTGATGGCAGGCTGTGACGGCAGAGACCCGGCAAGAAGCTACTACACCGAATTTGCCAAAGCTCTCCCGAAAGACACCATCATTTTGACAGCGGGATGCGCAAAATACCGGTACAACGCCCTTGATCTTGGCGATATCGACGGGATCCCCCGGGTTCTCGATGCAGGACAGTGCAATGATTCCTACAGTCTTGTGGTCATCGCCCTTGCCCTTGCAGATGCTTTCAAATGCGGCGTAAACGAACTGCCGATCTCCTACAACATCGCCTGGTATGAACAAAAAGCGGTCCTCGTGCTGCTCGCTCTCCTCTCACTCGGCGTCAAAGACATTATGCTCGGCCCGTCACTGCCGACCTTCGTATCGCCGGGAGTATTGGACGTTTTAGTCAAGACGTTTGGTCTGCAGCCTTCAACGACCGTTGAAGCCGATTTAAAAACCCTCAAGTGTGTCTGAACTGGCACACACACCCAATTCAGTATAATCATCATGCTGAGAAAAATCATCAAAATCGACGAAGAAAAATGCAACGGTTGTGGTGCCTGTGCAGAGGCCTGCCATGAAGGCGCCATTCAGATGGTGGACGGCAAGGCAAAGCTCGTTTTCGAAAACTATTGTGACGGGCTTGGAGACTGTCTTCCGGTCTGTCCAACGGATGCGATCTCGTTTGAAGAGCGGGAGGTGCCGGCGTATGACGAGGCCGCCGTTAAAGAGGCAAAAACGAAAGATAATGCCCCTCTTCCCTGCGGATGTCCCGGGACCGAGTCCAAAGTCATCAAACGTCAGCAAACCAGTGAGGTCAGCACCCCCTCTGTCTCTGTGCAAGCCAGTCAGCTTACCCAGTGGCCGGTGCAGATCAAACTTGTTCCGGTCAATGCTCCGTACTTTGACGGGGCTCATCTGCTGATTGCGGCAGACTGCAGTGCCTATGCATACGGGAATTTCCACAATGAGTTTATACGAAACAAGACGGTCATAGTGGGATGCCCCAAACTGGATGCAGGCGATTATACCGAAAAGCTCACCGCGATCATCACGAACAACAATATCCAAAGCATGACGGTGGTCAGGATGGAGGTCCCATGCTGCGGGGGTCTCGAAACAGCTGCCAAAAATGCTCTCAAAGCAAGCGGGAAGTTCATTCCCTGACAGATCGTTACGATCTCAACGGACGGCAGGATCGTTTCGTGAAAGGAGAATGAATAGATCTGCTGTCAGGCAGAGATGGGAGTTCGGGCGGGAGGGGTATTGAACGGCGTGCGATTCCTGATCAGGCGAGGCAAAAACGGGCTTTTGCCAGTTTGGGCTTATTCAAGCGAGGGTCGTAGACCCGAGTCGGAGAGCAAGGCGCAGCCTTGCAAACGCGGTTCTCTTCCTCATATAATCCCATGCTTCCCGACTCCTTTTCAATACTATTTGCGGCGAAATGACCCACAGTCGCAAGTTTCCTTCGAAAACTTGGTCGCAAACCTTCGGTTTGCTCTCCGACTCGGGTCTACGACCCTCGCTTGTCGGCTCACCCCGCCTCCGCTAAGGTCGTCCGCTTCAGCGTCCAACCCGCCGCCCCCATATTAGAATAACATCCCCCTCGGTCGATTTAATGCCCCCTCAACCCAAATAATAGAAGGAATGGACACACCCAATAATGGACTTCTCCCGGCATCCTGTATATTCGCCGGCGAACTTATGCATGCAGCGGAGGCGGAAATCGGATTTACCACCCCGTTCGGCATATTCTCCCCAAAAATATTTCTTATAAGCACCCTCACGGAAAAGACCCGGAGAGACGACAAGATCTCCTCGCTTCGCATCAGCGATCCGACCGGGGTATTTTCCTGCTCCATGAGCTGGCAGAACTCCCCTCTTCTCAAAATCGCAGACGAGATCGAGGCCCCCTCATTTGTCGCCGTATTTGGAACAGTCAGATTCCGCAAATACACAGGCAGAACGTTTCTCGAGATCGTTCCGGAAACCATCACGCCTTCGACCCGCGAGGCACGGGACGCCTGGATCCTGAGCACTGCCGAGTCCACGATTTCGCGGCTGGAAAAGTCCCGGGCCTCGGATCTCAGGAAAGAGCTTGCCGGACGGATCAGTGCAGCGCTCTCCTCCATCAGACCGGTAGGTCAAAAAGAGGAGATCGCGAACGAAACGATACTCGCGATCATCTCCTCCCTCTCCTCCCCCTCCGAAAAGAAAGGAGCAAGGATACTTGACGTCCTCTCCCGCCTGAAAAGCCTTGGACTCGACGAACCGTCAGCGAAGATGCGTCTTGGCATGCTGATGGAAGAGGGGGAATGCTACACCCCCACGACCGAGTTCATCAAAATCGCCTGATCATGCAGCCGGAATTTTATGCAGACGGACCCGCGGTCCTGATCGAAAGGAAGGAGCGTTCTCTTGTGATCGCCGACCCACATTTCGGCGTCGAATCGGACCTCCACCGGCATGGTCTGCATTTTCGAAGCGGAACCAATTCGCGTCTCGCGAGACTGCTTGCCGTCATCGAACAGGCCGATCCCGACTACCTGATCGTGCTCGGCGACCTCAAGCACATGATCCCGTATGTCACCTACCAGGAACGGATCGAAATGCCCGAGGTCCTCAGAAAGATCCGGCGAGAGACCTCGTTCCGGCTCGCTCCCGGAAATCACGACACCGGACTTGAACATTATCTCGAAAAGCGCGAACTCCTCCCGATGAACGGGGCGCTCATCGACGGAACAGGCTATTTCCACGGCCACACGATCCCGGATCCCTCCCTCCTCGGTCACCTGATTTTGTGCGGCCATCACCACCCGGTCGTGAACATCTACGACGCCATCGGGTGTGCCCTTCGCGGAACGCCCGGGTATCTGCTTGCCGAGATCGACCCTTCTGTCTGGGGTCCTGTTCCGCCGAACCCGACCCGGGTCCTGCTCGTTCCGGCGTTCTATGAACTTGCCGGCGGGATGGACATCCGGCTGATCCCGGGCGGCAGGATCTCTCCTATTGCCAAGGCGATCTTGACCGAAACGGCAGAGGTTTTCCTCAAAGACGGGACCTACGTCGCTTCGTTTGCGGAACTCCGCCCCGATCCTCTGGAGAGAATATGACATCCGCGATACAGGAGCTCAAAGACTCCCTTCACCCGAAGCTCCGGGCAGTTCTGGAAAAGCGGGGGTTCGATGAGTTCTCCGAGATCCAGATGCGTGCGGTCCCAAAACTCATCACCGGGATCAACGCGATTTTGATCGCCCCAACCGGCACGGGAAAAACCGAGAGTGTGATGCTCCCGGTTTTCCATCACATGCTCACCGACCCCATGCCCGAAGGATTTTCGGCTCTCTACATCACGCCGCTTAGGTCCCTCAACCGGGACATGATGAACCGGCTTGAGTGGTGGGGGGCAGAGCTCGGTCTGAAGATCTCGGTCCGGCATGGGGACACGACCCAGAACGACCGGAGAAAACAGGCGTTACACCCGCCGGATCTTTTGATCACGACGCCCGAAAGCCTGCAGGCGATGATGATGGGGAAAGTGCTCCGCAAACATCTCGCGGCCGTCCGCTACGTCATCGTCGATGAAATTCACGAGCTTGCCGACGGAAAACGCGGCGCCCAGCTCTCCGTTGCGCTCGAACGGGTCGCCGAACTCTCCGGCGAGTTTCAGCGGATCGGGATCTCGGCAACCGTCGGAAACCCCGAGCTTGTCGGCAGGTTCCTCTGCGGGAAACGTCCCTGCACGATCGTTCAGGTCCCCGTCGCAAAAACCCTCGACCTTTCCGTGAAGTTTGCCGGCGAGTCATTCGGCGACCAGACGAAACTGATCGGCAAATGCATCGATGCCCACACCTCGACCCTCGTTTTTACGAACACCCGGAGCGTCGCCGAGGCAATCGGCCATGCCCTTCTCCCCCGTGGGGACACGGACGTTCATCACGGGTCCCTCTCACGGGAGGTCAGGATCGATGCCGAGGAAAAGTTCCGTGACGGCATAACGAGGGGCATGATCTGTACCTCGTCGATGGAGCTCGGGATCGACATCGGGCAGATCGATCATGTCATCCAGTTCAACTCGCCGCGTGAGGTCGCCCGCCTCATGCAGAGGATAGGACGGGCCGGTCATCAGATCCATGCCACGTCGAAAGGCATGATCCTCGCGACCGGGTTCGACGATATTCTGGAGTCGATGGTGATCGTCAACAAGGCGATGAGCAATCAGCCGGAAAACATCCGTCCGCACATCAATGCCGCAGATGTGATCGCCAATCAGATCGCGGCCCTCGCAGTAGAACGCGGCGAGATCGCGATCGAAAAGATCGAGCAGATCTTCTCGCGAAGCTTCTGCTTTGAAAATGCCGGCCCCCTGATCCGCGAAGTGATCGCCGGCATGGAAAAACATTACCTGATCCGGACCGAAAACGGCATGGTGATCACGAAATCCCGGGCACGAAAGTATCTCTCGCTGAATCTTTCGATGATCGCCGATGAAAAGAAGAGCATGATCTTCGATGTGGTCTCGAGAAAACCTGTCGGGACCCTGGATGAGTCCTTTGTGATCAGCTGGATCTCGTCCGGCGCCGTGTTTGTTGCGAGAGGGCGGATCTGGCGGGTCCTTGATGTCGAAGAGGACCGGATCATGGTCGAGCCGGCGAAGAACGCTAAGGGAGAGCTCCCGTCCTGGGAAGGCGAACAGATCCCGGTTCCGTTCACGGTGGCAAGAGAGGTCGGAAGACTGCGCCGTCTGCAGAACTTTGCCGAGTACCGTGCGGATGAGCGGGCCGTGCGCTTTGCAGAAAAGGTCCTTTCTGAGATGAAAAAGAACCGTTCGATCACGGCGACGGATCAGCTGATAGTTCTCGAAGACTCGGACGAGGGGGTCGTGGTGAATCTTTGCGGGGGGCACAAGGTGAACGAGACGATCGGACGTGTTCTCTCGATCCTGATCTCTGCCCGTTACGGGACCACGGTCGGGATCGAGACGAATGCCTACCGGGTCCTTCTCCGGCTCCCGAAGTTTCTGCGTGCCCCGGATGTAGAAGAGGTTCTGCTCTCTCTCGAGCCTGAGCATGTTGAGGGTATCCTGATGCTTGCGCTGAAAAAGACGGCTCTCTACAAATGGAAACTCGTGCAGATCGCAAAAAAGTTCGGGGCGATCGACGCGGATGCGGATTATGAAAAGATCAGTATGAATCGTCTTCTCGATCTCTTCGACGGGACGGTGATCGAGAAAGAGGCGTTCCGCGAACTGTTCTTTTCGAATATGGATGTTGAGTCTGCGAAATCTGTGGTGACGATGCTCAAAGACCATGAGATGGAGACGAAGACGAGCCGTCTGTCGATCATCGGGGCTGAGGGACTCTTTACCGGCCGTGATGTAGTCGTGCCTCCGGGGGAGGATCAGGCAATCATCGAGAGTGTGAAGCACAGACTCGATGAGCAGGATGTGATCCTTGCCTGTATGCACTGCAGGAAATGGAAGTCGAAGACGAAGGTCGCGAGGGTCCCTGATCAGCCTGAGTGTCCGGTCTGCGGCGCCCGGCTGATCGCGGCGCTGAAGCCTTACGAGGAGCCGATGTTTGCCGCCCTGAAGAAGAAGACGCTTTCAACAGAGGAGCGTGAAGCACAGACCCGGATGATGCGGAACGCGAATATGGTTCTTTCGAGCGGGAAAAAAGCCGTCGTGGCTTTAGCGGGAAGAGGGGTCGGTCCGGAATCGGCGGCACGGATCCTGAACACGTTTGCGACCGGCGATAACTTTTACCGGGAGATCCTGAAGGCTGAACGCAGGTTCGTTCAGACACATAGGTATTGGGGATGAATGAGGGCTGGTTCGTCAGAGAACTGATGGGAAAAAAAGATGGGATGAGTGGGGCCTGTCGTTTAGACCGCAGTACTCTCATTCACGATAAACACATAATTTATCAGATCGAACAGGCTGTAGAAAAGGTGCATGAACTCTTTGATGATGTCAAACGGATGAGGGATCATGCTGAGATTACCAGTTTCGTTGGATGTTGCCGCCAGAGACGTTACGTTCGCGGTCTTGGTCGGCGTTATTGTAACCGGCGAGTTCACGACGATCGTTTTATAGGTGGAGTCCGAGTCCACACCATCACTGATGGTCAAAATCACTTTGTATTTTCCGGGAGCCGTGAAGGTATGAGTCGGATTTGCTACATTATCGCTTGTACCGTCAGCAAAATTCCATATTCTTGAAGTGATCGTCCCGACCGAGGTGTCGGTGAACCTCACGGTCAGGGGGGCGGTCCCTGAGAGAGCGGAAACCTGGAATCCGGCAACAAGTCCTACTTTTTTCACTGTGATGACAACCGGTTTGTACACCGTTCCATTGGCATTGGTGGCCGTAAGATTTGCCGTGTAGGTGCCGGCGGTCGCGTAGGTGTGATTCAGCGTCCCGCTCAATGATGAGAGGCTCGGAGAAGAACCATCGCCGTAGGTCCACGAGGTCCATGAAATCGAGGTTGCATTGGTTACCGTATAGGTGAATTTGACCGGCAGCGGCACGGTACCGATATTGTTGGTAATATTTGTGGAAAGCGTGATAGTCGGCAGGACCTTCGCTTCGGTTGCCGGGAAAGTGTGGGAGATGGTAAGCAGCTGCGTTGCGGTATTCAGCGTAACATCTGATGAAGAAAGAGCATCTCCGTTCAGCGAAACCGAAGGTTCGGTCGTGTTGAACACATATCCTGAGGCATTTTTTATGGTGATAGTCGCTTTGTACTGTGTATTCTCTGCAAACGGGGATACAGCCGGCGTCCATGATACGCTTACAGGAGTTCCTCCTCCCAAAACAGATATTGAGGTATCAGGGGGCGCGCCGAACACCGGTTCGGTAAGTCCAGTGATCGAAAGGGACGTGATGTTGGTAAGAGCCGGTGTTGGCGTTGTTGTGGTAGTAACGGTTGGTGTTGGCGTTGTTGTGGTAGTAATGGTTGGTGTTGGCGTATCATCCGCACTCACTGCCCCCACGCACCCCATCATCAGGAATACCGCGAGAAGCACCAGTAAACATTGTTTCAGTATCATTTTTACCTCCTCTTTTAGATCGACCCGACCGCAAACAGCAGCACATACACGATGATCAGACCAAGTAATGCGGAAACCACGGCATGAACGGCCCGCATATTCTGACCTGCGGTAAGACCCTTCCCGGTCACCACAGCAGACCAGATACTGGCCGCAAACAAACCAAGGATCGGGATCCAGCCGATCACCGCATATGAAAGCGTACTCCGCATAACGATCGCCGTGATCTCCGAAAACCGTACATCCGGCTCACATAGCCGTGCCACGATCCCGGTGACCAGTGCCTGTATCATCACGCAGATGAACCAGATCACATACAACACCAGGATGAAAAGGACCAGAAGCAACAGATCGGTCTGCAGAGCCGAAAAAATCGGGAAATCCGTGATGGATATCCGTAAAACTTCCGGGAGCACATACGCGATCATCATGACCGAAACAACCGCCCACAATGCCCCCGACAACAAAAAAATCGCGAGAGCATCCCGCGGTCTCTCACGCAGATGATAGGAAAACGCGTCCGACGGGCGTGTCAGAAAGCCGATCACTCCGCCGTTATACGGCACTTTCTCGCGCTTCTCCCCTCTCTCCTGTCTTTCCCGTTTCGCGGGTCTATCCTCCTTCGTCTGCCTCTCCCGGCGGGCAGGAGCGCGGGAAGACTCGACCGGCGGATGCAAAATCGTCCCGCAAAGGGCACACACCTCATCATCCACATGGTTCCGCGCTCCGCAAGCAGGACAGTACATATCCTGCGAATTCCTCTGGGTCGGCGGGCTCACCGCGGTCACCGTGTACTGACGCGACTCCGGCGCATACATCGACCGGTCCTCCTCCGGAAGGACCTCGGAGAGCTTCTGGATCCACAACTCGCGGTCCGGCATCCCTGAAAACAGCAGATGCATCTCCTTTTCTCCCTCTCTTCCTGCGATCTGCAGAGCGATACCCGGCTCGCCGACCTCACCCGCGAGACGGATCACCCGGACAAGCGTATTCAGTGAAAACTCTCCTAAGATCGCCGCCTTGCCCTCGATAACCATCCGGGTGTTCGTCAAATGCAGCGTAACATAATTCCGCTTGATCCGAACACCGCCCGTCGAAAGGATCACCCGCTCGCCGGCATCGGGAGCGAACATCCCGGTACAGGTCACGACCGTCGGCTCAGACACAACTGAGATCAGTGTCTGTCGTACCGGCAGCTTCGCTTTTATTTCCTGCATCCAGGCACTCCGGGCAGAATCTGTCGGGAATGACAGGACCATCAGCTTAGCGCCCGTCTGCGACCCGACAGAAAGCGCGATAGCCGGCTCACCTTCCTCCGTCTCGGACGCCGCGGCATCCATCAGTTCAGCGATCGCAAACTCCCGCCCGATCTTCCCTGTCGTATTCTGGAGGATCAGCCGGATGTTCGTCAGATATATGGTATAAAATGTCCGTTTCACCCGGACACCCGTCGTTTCGATAACGACCGACTCGCCGGAGACAAAATCCGGACGGATACTGTTTGTCGGGATATCGGGTGCAGGAATAGTGGGTTTGATCTTCAGCTCAGGGGCTGCACGCCGCGGAGGGGGGGCGGTCCGGGGCTTTGCTGCCTCGCCTCCCCCTTCGGCAAACGGTTTTACCCCGTTGACCTTCGTGATCTGATCGGTCCATGCCTCCTGCTCCCCGATCTTGAATGCATTCCCTACCGGGAACCCCCAGATCATTTCCTTCTGCCCTTCCGGTGTCGAGATGATAAGTTTCAGACCAGGCTCACCTGTTTCCAGTTTACAGGGGGAGGCAGAGAGGATACTGCTGACCTTGAACTCTCTTGTTGAGGGACCCCCTTCGATGATGAGCCGCTCACTTGTTAAGGTTGCAAAAAACTGCCGGCTCTTTACGAGTATTGGTGATGCGTAATGCCGAACTTCATTTGCGTGCATCTCAACGGGAGGCATAGATAATTAACTTAAATATTTAACGTCCTAACTATTTATACATGTCAACCCGTTATACGATGTTTTAATACGGTTGCGGGTATATTTTCATAATATGACTGACAATTCCTGTCCTATGTGTGGAAACACCTTCGGGTCGCTTCTCGCAAAAGGGATATTGATGATCATTCTCGGTATCCTGATGATGGTCTTCACCCTGGCTTCACTTTTCGCCAGTGATATCCTTCTTGCAATATTGCTGATCTTTTTGGGTATCGCTCTTCTGACCACCGGAGCCACATTCTTTGGCCAGCCAAAACGCACCTGGTGGGTCGTTGTTCTCGGCATCCTTGTGATCCTGTTCGGTGTCCTGACCCTGATCTTCCCGGTGATCATGCTCGTTTACGCGATGTATGTTCTCGCTGCAGCCGCATTGATCGGCGGATTGACCGACCTTGCCTTTGCTTTCATGGGAAAATCCGCTCAGGTCAGCCGTGGTCTTCTCGCCCTTTCCGGTATCCTCGGCATCATTCTCGGTGTCCTGTTCCTGATCAACCCGGTCATTTCAGCATTCACTATCATCCAGCTCGCCGGCATCTTCTTCCTTGCATTCGGTATCATCGCGATCATCGAAGCATTCATGTCAAGATCCGCAGCTGCCTGACCGCTGAGGAAACTCAGCCTTTTTTTTTGGCGGGCTGCCCCGAAGGGGCGGCCTTAGCCGAGCAAGTCGATAGACTTGCGACCAAATCTTTGATTTGCGAGCAGGCCGTTCCCCAGGCTCGCCCTTAGCTGAAGCGGATCGACGGCGCAGCCGGCGATCTTAGCCGACCAAGGCGTAGACTTGCGACCGATGTTTTATTTTCCCGATCTTTCCCGATCCGCTTCCTTGTGTATGGTGAAGATACTCTTATCACCGATGTAAGCAAAAGCTAAACATATGAAGCAGAAACGATCCGGATTCCAGATCGACCAGATAACGATCCGCGGGTTTCTGTCGATCCAGTCCTGCGACCTCAAACTGCGCGAAATAAATATCCTTATAGGAGCAAACGGCGCCGGCAAATCAAACTTCCTCTCGGTTTTTTCCATGATGGAACATATATTCGCCAAACATCTGCAGGACTATATTGCCTACAACGGCGGTCCGGATTCACTTCTCTGGTACGGCAGACAGGAGACCGAGAAGATATGTGTCGGTCTGTACTTCGGGAAAAACGGATATGGTTTCGATCTGAAACCCACCAAAGACAACCGACTGATGTTCGAGGACGAATGGGTCTCTTTGGATCAGCTCAAAAAGCCCAAGTCCCTGGGATCAGGACATATGGAGACTCTTTGTGACACCTGTGCCGGAGAATTCATCGAGAAGTGTGCGCTGAAACATGTTCATCAGTGGATAGTTTACCATTTTCGTGACACAGGGGACGATGCCAGGGTCAAACAGATCAATGCGATCAACGACAACATCGTGCTAAGACCGGACGGAGGCAATCTTGCCGCCCGTCTTTATCTTATGAAAGAGACCGACCAGGTCAGTTATCAGAAGCTCAGGAAAATTGTGCAGCTTGCCGCTCCCTTCTTCGATGATTTTATCCTTCAGCCGAAGCCAGAGAATCCTGACCTGATCGAGTTTGAATGGTCTTCGACCCACAGGGGCACACCGTTCAAAGCCGCTATCCTCTCTGACGGGACCCTTCGATTCATCTGTCTTGCAACGCTGCTTCTTCAGCCAGTTGACAACATCCATGAGATGGTGCTTCTCGAGGAGCCTGAACTGGGTCTCCATCCCTATGCGCTTTATCTGCTCGCGGCTCTGATCAAAACCGCAAGCCTCAAGAAGCAGATCATCATCTCCACCCAGTCGGCTCTTCTTCTCAGCGAGTTTGAACCAAAAGACGTTATTATCGTCGACTGGCAGGAGGATGCATCGACGTTTCGAAGGATGGAGGATGAGGAGGATCTCTCAGACTGGATGTGCCAGGATTATACCCTTGGAGAGCTTTGGGAGAAGAATATCTTCGGCGGGAGACCTCAGTAGGCATGGTCACCCTGCTTGTTTCCTGTGAGGGATATACCGAAGAGGTTTTTATCAAACGCCTGATGGCACGCGAACTGGCGCATCTGGGGATCACGATCGTTCCGATCATCGTGATGACATCGAAGACCAAGTCCGGTTTTATATGCAGAGGGGGCTGCTCTTCGTATGATAAGGTCAGAAAGGACGTGCTGAATCTGTGCAGACGCAAAGGTGCGTATGTTACCTCGATGTACGATTTTTATAAGTTTCCGGCGATCCCGGAATACCGGGAGTCGTATGATCTGGCGACCCCTCTTGAGCGGGTGACTGAATTGGAAGAGGCGTTTTCAAAGGATATCAGCCGGGAAAATTTCCATGCTTATGTCCAGCTGCATGAGTTTGAGACCTTGCTTTTTTCCGATCCTTCAGCCTTTTCCGTCTGTGGGATGGGTAAAAACCAGGTGCGAAAACTTGCGGCGGTCCGCAATGATTTTTTTCCTGAAGAGATCAACGGCGGGGAGATGACCGCGCCTTCTAAACGGATATTGCCGGTGGATCGCGGGTATCAGAAACCGACCGATGGGCTGATGGTCGCACGGGAGATCGGGCTTGAAAGGATGTGCACCGAATGCCCGCATTTTGGAGAATGGGTGGCATGGATCAAAAAACTTCCCGAGATAGAAAAAAAAGCAGCGAATGAACGGTGAGTTTCTATAGGACTTACACGGTGTGCTCCCAATCAAAAAAGCTGACGTATGTGTATGATGTATTTCGATTTCGTGTACTGGTTATTTTCTGATACCTGAAAAAACCAACCGCGAATCTCATATATCCACTCGAATACAGTACACGAAATCGAAATACATCCTATAAGTAAGTTAACTATTTAGTTGAGAGAACACAGCGTAAGTCCTATTTTTACAGAAAAAAGCTGATCATACCTGGGTTCTATCTCTCGGATCCGCGAAGGGTCGATCCCGGCAAAATAAAAACTATCCTTCGCATCCCGGTAAAAAAAGTGTGATCGTTTACCCGGTTTCCCGGATGAACTGTTCCACTCTTCTGCGGATCTCTTCGGGTGAGAGGGGGATGTTGGGGGACGCTGAGTTCTCCGGGCGAATGAGGAGATGGACGAACGAAACGCCCCGGGACACGGCGCTTTCGATCTCTTCAAGGGATGCGGCGCGTTCGACCTGGGTGATCCCGGCCGCACATGCGAGCATCCCAATATCGGCGGTTTGGTAGGCCGGGCTGATCTGATTTCCGGTGCTTCCAAACGACCCGTTGTCCAGCGCCATGATGTGCAGATTCTCACATTTCTGTGCTGCGATCACCGGCAGAACTGCCGAGCCGAGAAGACTTCCGTCCCCGTCGATCACATACACTGGTGTTTTTGGTGAAGAAAACGCACAGCCGAGCCCGATCGCGGACGCCTGCATGTAGCTGCCAAGCATGTAGAAGTTTCCTGCCCGGTCCTTTGATGCATAGAGTTCCTTGGACGGAACGCCGATGTTGGAGATGATGACCGCGTTTTCCGGCACAGAAGAGACGATCTTTCTGATCGCTTCGAGCCGTGTGAGCTTTGGCTCGGTGTATCCCGGCAGGAAAAACGTCCGGTCCGGAAGAGAACGTTTCGGGTAGGTTATGGGAGCGGCCGTCTGCGGTTCCCAGCAGGAGGGAAGGATCAGGGCAACATACGGTGTCTGCTGTGCGAATGCGCCTCTGATGACCTCTCTTATCCCGTCCAGATCCTCCGCAGATCTGCAGATCCGGCACGGGATGTTATACACATCCAGCATTTTCGGCAACGGAGCATTGAACGGGATCTGGGCACAGATCTTCTCGTCGCATACACCCCGCCAGCTTGCGAGGATCGGCAGAGGGAAGTGATACACACAGGATAGCGAGAGGAGGGCGTTCAGCATATTTCCAAGGCCCGAACTCTGGATCGAGACGAGCGGGCGTTTTCCGGCGAGGACCACTCCGGCGCCGATCCCGACCCCGTCCTCTTCACGGGCAAGGTCGATGACTGGGAATTCCGTCTCCAAAAGGGCGGTGAACCGCTTGTTTTTATCGCACGGAAGCGAGGCGATCATGTCGACTCCTTCTTCATGCATGATCCTGATGACCGTTTCTTCGTTCATAATACCGGGACCTCTCCTGGATCGACCGTGGTGTAAACGCCTATCTGTGCAATCTCGCAGTCCTTTTTCACCCGCTGATATCCTCCGCCGGTGATGTTCAGCAAAATCGCTGCATTTTTCCTGATGGAACCCTCTTCGGCTGCGGAGATGAGGGAAGCAAAGGCGACTGCGGCGGCCGGATCGATATCGATCCCGTTCTCCGCTTCGGCGAAGATTGCGGCGGCACCCGCAGCATCGCGGTTTTCCACCACATACATCTGCCCGTCGCAGGCTTTCATCGCATCATACACCCCGCCGGTGACCCCGTATGGCGGTGTGCGGTTCGTCAGAACATGGGCGGATACCGCGGCGATGGAAGCCTGAGCATCCGGCATATCCTCTTCTCTGATTTGATCTCTGCCTGCATTCCATGCACGGACCATCGGAACGAACGGAAGGTTCTGGGATAGATGGAGTTCCGGAAGCGCACTGCCGAATCGTTTGTCGGCGATCAGACGGATCGCTGCCTCCCATGCGGCGATCCCTCCGGTGCCTGACCCGACCGCCTGGAAGTAATAGTCAGGCAGTTTTCCAATCGTGACGGCGGCATCGAGCATCACACAGCCCATCCCGTCCCGTCGGGCGATGTTTTTGCCTCCGCCTTCCGGGAAAAATCCCGGAGCCGCACAAATCTTATCGGCGATTTTGATCGCGTCGGTATAATCTCCGCGGACCGTAACCAGCCGGATCGCGCTGTGATCGAAATATCCCGCGGTCCAGAGTTTGTCAGCCGAAGTTTCCGGTACGACCAATACGACCGGCGTCCCAAACTCCGCGGACATCTGGGCAAACGCCCGACCGGTATTGCCGGCGGAGGCAACGACCAGTGTTCCGCCTCCCGCCTCATTCAGGCGGACGATCGTCGGCAGAGCTTCCAGCTCCTTGAACGAGCCGGTCGGGACATAACAGCCGCGTTCCTGATAGTAGCCGGTAAACGTGATCCAGAGATTCGGCAGTCCTAGTTCGCGGCAGAGTTTTCGGTTTTGAAAGGTCATGGGTCTCGATTTTGTCGGGACCGAGCCGTGGACCGGGAGCCAGTCACTGAATCGGAATATACCCGGGAGATCCTCCCGGACTGTCAGCTGAGAAGCTGTGTACTCGGCACGGACAAAACCCGGATGATGCGGGCAGGCAAGGGTATAATGATCTTCGAGAAGTTCCCCTCCGGCAAGACAGCGTAATACATACTCGCCCATTTAAAACCTCCATGCGCCGGAAGAGATCCGGTCGCGGACCAGTGCTGCCGCACGTTCTCCCCGCACGCGGTCGGACTGACGAAGACCAATGGGAATATCCGCATCCGGAATGTGCAGCGTTCCCGCGTTTGCGGAAAATACCTGATTTGTGCAGACGGTTACGCAGGTCAGACAGCCCATACATGCTTTGCTGATCGTGAGGTCCGGGCGGATCGCCGCGACCGGGCAGAGATCTGCGGCGCACTCTATGCAGTCATCCGTGCAGCGCGAAGTATCGACACGGACCCGCCGGTCAGTGTTCTGCCAGACATCCGCGTAGGTCGCGGCGGTAAAGGGGGTCCTGTTCTGTATGTTGGCGACCGGGAGCGGGATCTCTTCGTCGAGAACCCGGAGGGCATCCAGGGTTTCATCATCCAGAACCGGGATCGCAGTCCCAACCGATGTGAGGCATTCGGCGCCGAGAGCGGTCACAAAACCGCCCATCATATGAGGATCCATCCTCTGCATATCCGCAGACAATGAAAGATTCGGTTTCTGCGGTGATGATCTCGTCCCGCATCCGAGGATCAGAGCCGGCCCGCCGTTTACCAGTACTGCAGCTCCTGGGATATGATACCGTAATGCCGGATCATTTTCGAGAGGGTTGATCTCCCCGCAGCCGGAGACCGATGCGCTCTGCATATCCGGCTTCATCGGGAACGTGGAAAAGATGGTGGAGATCTCCTCTCCGCTCCGGTTCACAAATCCCATATAATTTCTGAATGCTCCGCGGGTGATGATCAGCCGTGCGGAAGACATATCATCCAGACTGACCGGGCGGTGGATCGTTCCGGTATCGGTGATTATCTCGGCGGTGACCGGCCTTCCTGCGACAAGATCAGAAAATAGGTGTCCCCCGCCGTATGAGGGATCGTTTTCCGCATGGGACGTACCATACACCATACAATCCACATGCCCGTTGCTTTCATTCGGGCAGGGACCGATGAACGCCGGGATTCCGTTCAGCGTCATGGAGACGGCCTGCCGAAACGTTCCGGGATCGGCGGCCTGGAATGCGAGGACCGCGGATGTTCCGGACATCACGCCAAACGTCCCGCAGGTCACCACGTCCACGTCGTCCGTGGTGATCTTCTCTCCGCTGCGGATACGTGCTTTGAGGGTTTTTGCCGTCATGACGACCGCAGTTTTGTCGGCAATTTTCCGATTTATTTCTGCAAGCGTTTTCATAAGATCACGATCCCCTCCACTCTGATATGGAGGCCGTAGGATTTCTGCAGGATCATATTAACGATTCCTGTATGTGTGCGGTCCATCATACAAAATCCGGGCAGGAACGGATGCCTGACCCCGAATGCAGGGGGCCGGGTGATGACCCGGGCAACTCCTTCGAATCCGATCATATGGTACATTTTCAGATCGATGATGTCAGGATTGTTCCGGGAAAAGGCGGGACCGATAACATGTCCGGTGATCAGTCCGGTGACCTGATCCGCTTCGAGGACCCGGATGACATGCTGGACCGGGCATCCCGCACCTGCCGGTCTGCCCAAAACGATGTCGCCTTTTTTTATTTCCTCGCGTTCGACCAGATCGGGTCTGAACGGCAGAAGTATTTTTCGTGCGGATGGTTCATTCGGCAGTGCTGTAAGCACAAAGTCATACGGAGCATTGCAGATATCGGTGCCCGAATAATCTGCGGACATCGCCCTGCAGCTGTATTTTAGACTATCCTCGTGATAATACGGGCAGGCGGTAAGGTTTTTCATGCCGGACGCTGCCAGGATCATGAAAGCATCGCAGCTTTCCGCGCCGCATGCACCGCAGTCTTTTCCCGGAGGCGTCCAGACCATCAGTCACCCCGGTAAATATTGTCAGGAGCGTCGATCTGGCGGATGACCCCGAAATGTTCCTGCCACCCGATCTCCTTTTTCCCGATACAGATCGTGCAGACGCCAAGCGGAGGGACACCCCGGAGCATATCCTTTTCAGACGGAGCGGCCGGCATATCCGCGATCACTTTGTTGAGATACCGCATCCCGGTCCCTTGGACGGCGTTGGTTTCAATGATGTCGATTCCCGGTGCGACCTCCTTGATACGCTCACGGAAGACCTCCTTTTCCGCCTGGGAAACAAGATCGATCTTTGTTACCACGGCCACATCGGCCAATGCGATCATCGGGGCCATCTTCAGCGGAGCATGCGTTCCCGATACGGCCGAGATTACACACAGACCAAGCGAGTTCTTTGTGTAGGGAGTACAGCGGAGGCAGAGTCCTGCACTTTCATAAAGAAGGTAATCGGCACCGATCTCTTCTGCCCATTCCATCGCGTCGCGGATGACCATGATCCCCATATGATCCGGGCACATATCTCCTGAGTACACTTTTTTAGTGGGGATGCCGAATTCAGCAGCGAGCTCCTCATCCTCCCAGGCCTGCACGACATCGATCTTGAGGTATGCGGCTTTTTTCGGGTCAGGAAGACTGCGGATGATCTGTTTGACGACCGCAGTTTTTCCCGCACTCGGCGGTCCTGCTATAGCGATCAAACGCACCCTCATGCCCTGGCCCCTTCGATCCCGGAAAGCAGGTCGCCTGCACGGATGCGTTCACGAAGGCGGGTGATCTTTGCATCCATCCGGGCGATCTCTGCAAGCGTTTCCTCCTCTTCCCGGCCCGGGGTCAGGATCTTTGTTACGGCCCCATTGCCCATGACGATCCGTGTCCCGGTGAGGAGAGCGACGTAGGGGTCATGGGTCACAAAAACAATGGCCTTCTTTTCTTCACGCAGGACTTCGATGACCCGGTCCTTGAAGATACCGGCATTTTCCACCTCATCCAGCAGAATGATTGGCGTGTTGGAAATTACGATCGCGTCGGCTATAAAGAGCGATCTGGTCTGCCCGCCGGAAAGAGCGCTCATCCGCATATGCGGCGTTATTTTCTCCCCGGTAAACTCATTTGCGACGCTTACGGTTTTCTCCATGATCCCCTGCCCGTCGAGTTTGCGGGAACGGATATGCATCTCCAGAAACTCCGAAACCACCAGGTCGGCAAAGCATTTGGTATTCTGCGTGATCATGGCGATGGGTTTTTTGGACGGATCACGGACCATAGCCTCGCCCGGCTCGCTGCCGTTGATCAGGATCCGGCGGTTCGTGATGGTGTCTCCCTGGGCAAACACTTCGATATCGTTGATGAAAGCGGTTTTTCCTGAACCGGTCGGACCAACGATGGAGAACGTGTCGCCCGGACGGATAACGATCTCATCAAATCCTTCCTTTTTTCCATCGCGGGTGGTTCCGGGAAGAATAGTGAGCGACTCTATCTCTGTGCGTGAAGAAGACATACCTGATAATATCCACTTCACGCGTAATAATACTTTATCTGCAAGTCATGCTTATTAATATAAAAAGATAATAATTAATCAAAAAATTTTGTTTTTGTATAATAAATGGTAGACATCCTTCATAATCACATCTAAGTCTGATAAGTAACAGAGATCGATTTCATGAATATTCGGGAAGTGATCTGGTATTGATGAAGTATAACGTAAATTATACACTATTTTGACATAAGGAGTGAGATTTGATTAAAACGTCTGTGACTCGGGAATATCTGCAAAAAAAGGTATTGGGATCGGCGGTTTAGAAAAAGTCCAGGGTCGCCTGTTTTGGCGCGATCTTTCTTTCATCCGACGTATCTTCAGGAATCTGTTCCGGTTCGGGGACAGGAGGAACAGGCGGCGTCTTTGGCGTTTCCATCCGCAGTGCCTCCAGCTGACCCTCGAGTTTTCGCATCTCAGCCTTCTTTGAGGTCGCCATTTTTTTGACTTTTTTGTCCCGCTCCTTTGCGGCCTGCTGGACCTCCTTCACCGCGGCGGCGGCGGCGGCCTTGTCATGCAGGACGATCCCCATCTGATCGATGTCGAGATTATGGCGTTCACAAAACGCTGCGGGATCCTTTTCGGCAAACCGGGAAAGCAGATCCAGATACTGACTCTGGATCTGACTCTCCGGAATACTGTATCCTTCGGCAAGCGATGCCGCGAGCGTTCTTCTGACCGTTTTTTGTTTCTTTGCGGCACTCATCCGTTTCCAGCGGGACGGCGGCATGATCCGGGTCCGAAATCCTGCGCCCGCGTTTTCCGAAGCGACCCCAAGCGTCGTCATCGAGGAGGCATATCGCCAGAGGGTGAAATACTGACGCCGCATCGTTCTGCCGAGGTACACATCGGCCCGGGAGATCCTGCCGTATGCCCTGATCCGCCGTTTGGGGTCATTCATCAGCGAGATAAATTCCTCGACCCACTGCATCACGGAATCGGGTTTTTCGTCACACTCAAACGATAGTTTCTGCAGTTCCCGATCCGGCGCTCCTGAAAAGACCCCCCCGACCAGATCAAAGATCGTTGCCCGTTCATCTTTCTGGGCGGTATTGATGTCCCCGGCAGAAAGACCGGTCTTCCCGGTCGAGGAGCCAAACAGCATGTTCACCGCCGTACGCATATCCCCTGCCGAACTCCCGGAGATCGCGGTAAGTGCGTCTTCCCCGCAGGTGATCCCTTCGACGCGGCATATCTCCCTCATACGTTTCTGCAGCGTTGATCCGGCGATCGCTCTAAAAGGGACCGGATCGCAGAGTCTGCGGATCGAGTCCGAGACGCCGTATGCATCGTTCGCGATCAGAACGATCGGCTGTTTTGCTTCTTTGAGAATGTCCGCGATTGCCCGGGCGCCCCCCCGGTCCGCATTTCCTTCGAGGTTATCCACCTCGTCGATGATGATCAGTTTTCTGCCGGCACCAAACAGACTGGTGGTGGTTGACGAGTTTCCGGCGACCCGCTCAATGATCGCTTTCGTGCGGGCATCCGAGGCATTCAGTTCCAGAACTTCCCAGTCCATATCGCGGCCAAGAGCCAGAGCTGCAGAAGTCTTTCCGATACCGGGTTTTCCGGTGAAAAGAAGCGGGCGTGAATCCGGCGTCCAGGTTCGTGCCCAGTCAACTATCTGTCTGACCGCGGATCCATTGCCTAAAATATCGGCAAGATGCATCGGGCGGTACTTCTCTGCCCAGTCCATATTCGTTACTGTAATTATGGTTGTCTGAAGATAATAACGGTTGGGAAAAGCCCGGGAAAGGGCGCGATGCCGGATCCTGGAAAAATATTTATGAAGTCGCCATGACCTGATTTTTCAGAATGGCCCGGGAGATGAACTCGGCGTAGATGTTGTTTTTCGTAAACACCCCTTCCTCTTTCCCCTCCCGCTCATACACAGCAAGTACCTCTTTTCTGTCCGCATAGATGATCAGTTTTGTCGGCAGGGACTGTTTTTTTAGGATAGGCGGCTGGAAAAGAGCATCTTTTGTGTCCTTGTCCGCCAGAAAACAGGGAAATGGTATGTTCTTTGCGGCCTTCCGGTAAGTGACAACACAGTGAACATTTACCCGCTTCACTGCCTGAGAAAGTTCGTTCGCATATTGCTGATAAAATACGGGATCGTCGGAGATGATGAGAAGTTCGTTTTTTGTTGATCTTAGGAGAAAACGGATGTGATTTTCAATACCCCACTCAGTTTGGATGGTGTAGCTCTGACCAAGCTGATCGGGACAGGTGAGAGCAGCATAGGTCTCAAGTGCCATACCCAGTGTATCATATCGGACTACCGCATCCTGTTTCAGCCTTTCCATGGTGAGAGGTATGTCGGAGATCCGGTAACGAACGGGAGACTGTCTGTTTGAGATGATAAAACCCTTCATTTCGAGATTGGTGAGCGTTTCATATATCCTCCCCCGGGATATCTTGGTTGTCTCATGGAGTTCTCTGGGACTTGCAGAGTTAATACAGATAAGCATGAGATACACCTTTGATTCATACTCACTCATCCCGATCCCTTTGAGTTGTACTACCATATTTTCTTCAAACATATTCCCTCGTCAATATGAGTATATTTTCCATACGTAACGATATATTTTGCCCCTGACATGACCTGCTGAAACACAGAGATTATCATTACAGAGGGGGAATAAATAGATAAGGCACATACCAAGGGACAAAAAAATCCAGTCCCTTCATTCTCAAGAGGTGATCCTAAAACTATGTCTGCAGATACATATACCCCCGAGTCAGTTTCAGATGCCGTCAGAAAATATGATGGTCTACGACGCAAAAAAGCGATTGGCAATCTTGTAAAAACGCTCCACATCGATAACATTGACGTTATTGCATCATACGGAGAAGATGCTGCGGTAATTCAGAACGGTCGTTCTGCTCTTCTCCTGGCTGCAGACGGGATCTGGAATCAGCTGATGGACCTTGACCCCTATTGGGCAGGATACTGCTCGATCCTTGTCAATATCCATGATATAGCGGCAATGGGCGGGCGCCCGATCGCGATGGTGGATGTTCTCTCTGCAGTAGACGATGAACTCATGGACAAGGTCACCCAGGGCATGTGTGATGCTGCGAAGGCTTTTGACGTGCCGGTCGTCGGCGGTCATCTTCACCCCGATGCACCTCACAATGTCATTGATGTTTCGATCCTCGGGATCGCCGAGCTGGATAGTGTGATCTACAGTACGACAGCAGAGATCGGAGATGCGATCATCGTCGCTATCGATCTTAACGGAAGGATCCATCCGAATTCCGGCATGAACTGGGACTCGGTCACGATGAAGGAGCCAAAACTGCTCAGAGCCCAGATCGCGGTAATGAAGACGCTCGGCGAACGTCATCTTCTAACCGCAGGAAAAGATATCTCGAATCCGGGAGTCATTGGAACACTTGGCATGCTTCTTGAGTCCAGTAAAGTAGGGGGTCTGATCGATCTCGACGCGATCCCGCGACCGGATCTGGAGAAGCTCGGCATCGGATTCGAGCAGTGGGTCCGGATGTATCCGGGTATGGGGTTCATTGTAACGACAAACCAGGGTTCGGTCGATCAGGTCTGTCAGCTGTTTAGAAAAGTCAATATGGCTGCTCAGGTCATCGGGACCATAACCGACACCCGCAAACTCATTCTGCAGAAAGGGAGCGAGAAGGCCACGCTCTTCAACTTCTGTGTTGAGGGCATAACGAATATAACTGTATGATAACGCTTGGGATCGGCTGCGGCGCCGACACCGAAAAGGTTTTGGCAAGTGCAAATACGGCAGCTTCAGAGGATCTTCGCATTCTCTGCTATACGCGATTCCCCCTGAAAGGATCGGCCTTTGTCAGGATCGTCGTCTCGGATCGCCCGGAGGTCGCAATGATCGATGATCTCCGTGCGGGAAAAATTGACGGTGCAGCCCGAGGGACCCTGCCGGCGAATGAGACCCTCCGCTATCTGAAAACCGCTTACGGGGTCCCCCGTCTGGAACGGATCGCCCTGCTCGAAACTGCACACGGCGAACGGTTCTTCCTTGCCCCCGTTGGCGTGGATGAGGGATGGACCGTTGAAGAAAAGGTGGATCTGGTGGTCCGCGGTCGAAAACTTGCCGGGAGTTTCGGGCTCCCCGAAAAGACGGTCGTCCTTTCCGGAGGAAGGATCGGCGACATCGGACGCCACCCGATCGTCGACAGATCCATACAGGACGCGATCCTGGTTGCGGAAAAAACCGGGGCGATCCACGGCGAGATCCTGATCGAAGATGCAGTCAAAGAATGCGGGGTCATCATTGCTCCTGACGGCATATCCGGGAACCTCATTTTCCGTACACTTACATTTCTTGGAACCGGAATCGGGCATGGTGCGCCCGTTACGAATATTCCGGGTGTTTTTATCGACAGTTCGCGCGCCTCATCCGGATATGTCCCCGCCCTGAATCTGGCCGCGGCCCTTTCTCGAAAAAAATAACCGATAATTAAGCCCTATTTTTCAATAGGATTCTTTAAGAGGACTTAATTGGAAATCCGGGCGCAATGCCAAAGCAAAATATAAAATACCCTCTAAAAATCATCATTATGATAAAAAGGCTCATTTTTGGCATAGTTATATATATTATTTTGAACCATTTTCTGTTTGAGAATAATTATGGCAGACTTACCAAAAGCAGCAGTTGTCAGACTTGCAAAGAAAGCTGGCGCTGTTCGTGTCGGCGAAGATGCAGCAGATGCATTAGTAGCAAAAGCAGAAGCGTACATTGAGGCTATTGCAAAGCAGGCATTTGAGCTTGCTCAGCACGCAGGTCGCAAGACCATCAAGGCCGAGGACATTGACCTCGCCACTAAAGAATAACCAGATTTTGTGTGGTGTGCGGGTCGAAGAGACCCGTGCATAAAAACAAGCCCAAACTTGTATTTTTTATTCAGGCGGTTTCTCATAAAACCCCCCTATTTTTCCCAAAGAGCGGAGTCTCTTAAAAAAAGTATTAGAGTGTCCCTTTTGTACTTGGAACGGCAGTATTTCCGGGACGGACAGAGAGGGCTTTCCCGAGAGCTATGCCAAAAGCCTTGAAGATCGCCTCACATTTGTGGTGATCGTTTACACCGGAGAAGATCACATGCGCAGTGATGCCTGCATTGATACAGAGACTATAGAGGAAGTGCTCGAACACATCGTTGGGTATACCCCCCGTAGAGATGCCGGTGAAGGCACCCTCCATGACGAGATATCCTCTGCCGGAGATGTCCAGTGCCGCGGTGGCCCGTGATTCGTCCATCGGAATGATCGCATGGGCGAAACGCCGGATGCCGCGTCCGTCGCCTATTGCTTCTTTGACGGCAGTTCCAAGAACGATCCCGATATCCTCGATCGTGTGATGACAGTCCACTTCAAGATCGCCTTTTGCCAGAACGGTCAGGGAAAAGCCTCCGTGACGGGCAAACGCGTTCAGCATGTGGTCCATAAATGCGACGCCTGTTGATATCTCGATCTTTCCGGGCGTATCCGGATCGAAAACGACACGGATGTTGGTTTCTTTTGTCTCTCTGATTTTTTCTACTGACCGCATACTGCTGCCTCCAATGCTTCTTTCAGGGTGATCCGTCCGCTGTACAATGCTGATCCGAGAACACAGCCTGACGCACCCAGCTGCTTCAGGCAGGAAACATCCTGAGGGGTCGTAACGCCTCCTGCAATGATGACCGGGATGCTGACCGCATCCAGGAGTTTTTTGACCGGCGTGCTGTCGATACCGGCCTGCTTTCCTTCCACATCCACATTGGTGTAGAGAAGGGATCCGGCACCTAGTTCCTCGAACTTTTCTGCCCAGCCGATGTAATCGCCTGCAAGCTCCTGCCAACCTGAAACAGCGATCTCCCCTTGGCGTGCATCCACGCCTGCCATGATATGTTCGCTGCCGAACTCTTTACTTAAGGTCCGGATGACAGAGGGATCCCGGGTCGCAAATGTGCTCAGGATGATCCGGGAGACACCGCAGTTCAGCCAGCCGCGGGCATCCTCAAGACTGCGGATACCGCCGCCGACCTGAACGAAGACGTCGGTCGTCTCGACCACTTCGCGGATCATCTCCGCATTCGTGCTGCTCGCGGCAAATGCTCCGTCAAGATTCACGACATGGAGATTGGAAGCACCTTCACGGATCCAGCGGCGTGCATTGTCCATCGGGGATCCGTAAACCGTGGCCGTCAGACGGTCGCCGCCGACAAGCTGGACACAGTTCCCGGAAAGTATGTCGACCGCCGGGAAGACTTCCATCTTATCTCACCATCCTCATGATGTCCAGAACAAGGATATCCCGTGCTCCGGCACGTTTCAGGAGATTGATCAGCTGATACACCTTGTCGGTCGACACGACTGCGTGAAGGGCGACAGAATCGGATCCTGCAATGTCCATGATGGTCGGACCTCCAAGACCGGGGATCAGTGCTTTGATCTCCTCGAGTTTTTCGCGTTTCACATTCAGCATCAGATAACACTGACCTTTTGCCGCGATAACGCTTTCAAAGGCAAGAAGGATCTCTTCGATCTTTTCATGTTTTTTGGCGAGAGAGGTTTTGTTCGCAATGACGTTAGTTGTGCTTGCGAGTATCTCTTCAACGATCCTGAGTTTGTTTACCTCAAGGGTCGTCCCTGACGAGGTCAGGTCGACGATCGCGTCGGCTATGCCGAGATGGGGTGCCGCCTCGCATGCCCCTGAGACCTCTATGATGCTCACATCGATGAATCTCTTTGCAAAGAAATCTTTACAGATGTTAGGGAACTCGGTGGCGATCTTGATCCCGTTCATATTTTCCACCGAGGTGATCGCGGATTCATGCGGGACAGCAAGTACAAGTTTTGCCGAGCCGAACTTCAGGTCCAGAAGGCAGGCGACATCCACCCGACGCTCTGCGACCATATCAAGGCCGGTGATGCCGATATCGGCAACACCTTTTGCTACATATTCAGGTATATCGATCGGCCTGACGAACAGGACCTCGATCTCCGGATCTATGGTCTTTGCGATAAGCTGACGGGAACCGGTCATATTGACATGGATACCCGCTTTGTCCATCAGAACGTTGATCGGCTCTGCTATACGGCCCTTATTTGGAATCGCCAGACGTATTTTAGCCATACTTAGAAGGTTTTTAATTTTCCGTCGATGACGAGTCTGGTAATATCAGTGATGTTTTCCAGACGTTTGTTGACGATCTCTTCGACTTCGGGTGCGAAGTCTTTGAATGTGTATCCGCGTTTGGTTATGCACTGAACACTTGCAATGTGCGGGTAGTCGATCGGGTGACCGATCTGGGAAAGGAGTCTGACGTACATCTCTTCGATACCGTCGACTTTCTGGCATGCTTCCTTTGCAATTTCCGTGGAAAGCAGGTTGTAGATCTTACCGATATGGTTGATCGGGTTCTTACCTGATGTCGCTTCCATGGACATCGGTCTGTTTGGCGTGATGAGTCCGTTGCAGCGGTTTCCGCGTCCAACCGATCCGTCGTCGCCCATCTCAGCAGATGTTCCATTCACGGTAAGGAAGACCGAGGTCGCTTTTTTGCGGATGATATCAGCGGTATTGATCTCGACCTTCACTTTTCTGTCGGTGTATTGTTTTGCGACATGAGTGAAGGACTCTGCCATTTTCTCTTTCATTTCCACATACTCATCAACGCCGGAACAATACCGGTCGACCATTGCTGAGGCCACAGTGATGGTGATGGTATTGATGTCCCTTAGTCCCATGAGTTTGAGATCGTAACCGACCATCGGGTTTTTGGGACGGAACTCATTGGCGATGTACTCGTCGAGTCCGAGGATGATCTGTTCGACCTGGGAGAAGGGAGCATGACCAACACCAAAAGAGGTGTCGTTTGCACGCGGAACTGCGGTGTGACCTTTCTTTGTGTGGAACACATCACGGAGATCGGTGGATCCCGTTCCCATACGGCAGTCGACGATTACATCGGACTCCATATTGAAGGTGGGTATGGTCTCTCTAAGGTAGGAACGTGCAGCTTCAACGGCAATGGCGTCGGTGGCGAATACTTTGTCGCCGAACTGACGGGTAGCTCTTCCGGTCAAAAGGAAGTAGATCGGTTTGATGATCTTACCGCCGCCAAACTGCGCGAGGGATTCGCCTGCAACGACTTCGCCCTGATCGGTGTTGTGGTGGAGGACCGCGCCGTCGCACTCTTCCATGTATTCTCTGCAGAGTGCCCGTGAGATCGCTTCGGCAACGCCGTCGGCAATACTGTCGGGATGACCGATACATTTGCGCTCGACCAGTTCGACTTTCTGCTTTTCCATTGGAGTCTGAGAAAGATGGGTGATGCTGATATTTCTCTTCATTTTTTAATCACTTCAGAATAATCTGATGTTTGAATATAAAAAAGTTAGTATTACAATTCAGATAATTTTGGACCTGGTGAAAATTTAATATAAGAAATTACGGAAACTATTCATAGAGATTATCACCACGATTCACCGGGTGATGAACGATCATATCCATCGCGCCGATTCAAAGTATCAGTTTGATATCTGTCCGGATCTGGGCAACGGACTTCCCGCCGACAAAGACACGGATAACCCCTCCCGATTCAGAGACAACGATACCGACCGCCTGTACGACCTTGGTAATCGCCGCGGTGGCAAGATGTCTGCCGCCAAGTCCACTCTGAAGATTCGCATCACGGCTGTCTGCATCGAGATACCTGCCGGACGCTTCGATGATCCCGTTTTTATCGACGATAAAAACGCCGTCAAGCTGAGCAAATTCCTTCACACTCTCCCAGTTTTCCTTGACCTTCACGTCCCTGACTTCTGTTGGGTGGCCCGCATACGGATTCAGAACACCCTGATGCGACCAGCGTTTCAGTTCATCGATATCGCCTACAATAAAAGCAGTACCGACCGCTCTGCCTTCACGTCCGTCATGCGCGAGTTCAAGCGCGAGCATCAGTACTGCATGCAGAGCTTCCGGATCGACGATATGTGCATAATTACCGACCGAGAAGGAATTGTCCGCGCTTTCCACATCATAGATGAGGATCGCATATGGAAATGCGGCGACCACAGTTCCACTGGCCACGCTGGTCAGTATCTTATATTGGAGGACCGCGTCAACGATCTGATTCGAACAGTAATCCACGAGAGCTATCATGCTGCGGTCACGCAGGATCTCGGGCTGGATATCGACCACATGCACGGTCGGGGTGTCGATGACGAGCTCCTCCTCTTTTGGAAGAAATGAAATTATCGCAAGCGCGTTCACCGTTTTTGCCAGGTTGTCCGCAGCCATTAGAAGATTTCTGTTCTTATCACTCATTACAAACCCCTGATGAGTTCCGGGATCTCCGAAGGGCGTGTTGCAACAGGGATGCCGAGGGCACGAAGACGTTCGATCTTGGATGCGGCATCTCCTTCGCCGCCTTCGACGATCGCGCCGGCATGCCCCATGCGTTTCTCTTTCGGGGCAGAAACACCGGCGATATACGAGACGATCGGCATCCCAAGGTCAAGTGCACGGCGTGCTCCTTCGATCTCCAGACTGCCGCCCACCTCGCCGATCAGAACAACGGTCTTTGTCCGACCGTCCGCATGGAACTCATCCATAACTTCGGAAAAGGTCTGACCAATGACGGCGTCTCCGCCGATGCCGATGATACCGGACTGACCAAAGCCGGCTGATGTCAGTTCGGAAATGACCTGATATGTCAGGGTCCCGCTTCGTGAGATGACGCCGACATCACCTTTTTTACAGAGGTTTGCCGGGATGATCCCGAGCTTGCACTCACCGGGAACAAGCATTCCCGGACAGTTCGGACCGATCACCCGGGTCCCGCGGGATCCGGCATAGGCTACTGCCCGCATGATGTCGTGCACGGGAACATGTTCGGTGATCGTGACAACGGTGGGAATGCGTGCATCGGCAGCCTCCATGATGGCATCGCCGCAGCCGCCTGCCGGAACGAAGATGACCGAAGCGCCGATTTCATGTTCCTCTGCCGCCTCCAGGACTGAATTATAGACCGGAACGCCGTATACATTCTGACCGGCTTTTCCGGGAGTCACTCCGGCAACAACGCCGGTGCCGCCCACCTGTTTTGCATAGGCGTTCATCAGCTCAATGTGGAACTTTCCCTGGGAACCTGTTGCTCCCTGAACAAGGACACCCGTATTCTTTCCTGCGTAGATCATTGTCCTGCCTCCACTGCGGCCTGTATGACCGGATCCATGGTGTCGAACATGACGTATCCGCACTCATTGAGGAGCCGGCGGCCTTCTTCTTCGTTTGTACCGGCGATACGGACGATCACCGGCTGTGAGACGCCTGCATCAATGATTCCTTTGGCGACCTCATCACAACGGGTGATGCCGCCGAGAAGATTGACCACGATCACTTTTACCCCAGGCATGGATGCGACAAGCCGGACAGCATACATTACTCTGTCTGACGCAGCCCCGCCGCCGACATCCAGGAAGTTCGCGGCTTTACCGTGATAATGGGAGATGATATCGAGAGTCGCCATGGTAAGACCTGCTCCGTTTCCAATCACGCCGATGTTTCCATCAAGTTCGACATAGGAAAAACCGTGTTTTTCGGCCTCGGCCTCCCGCGGAGTGAGGTCTCTGTTCTCGGAAATACCCTGACGGGCAAGCGAGTTGTCATCCAGAATGATCTTGCCGTCTGCTGCAAGAACGCCTTTCGGCGTCATCACCAGGGGATTTATTTCCGCAAGAACGGCATCCTTCGTTTGAAAAACAGAATAAAGATCCCGGACTATCTTTCCGATCTCTTTTGGAGCGGTACCTATCACGTTTCGAACGATGAAATCCGGCAGGGTGACAAATGACGGATCAACATACACGCGGCGGAGTGCCTCGGGTCGTTCCTTTGCGAGGGTCTCGATCTCTACTCCTCCTTCGCTGGAAAAGAGGATCAGCGGCATCTTTTTTACGCGGTCGATCGTGATACTCAGATAATATTCATGCGAGATATCGAGAGCTTCCTCGACCAGGATCTTTTCGACAGGAAGTCCCTTGATGGTCTTGCCGAACAACTCCTCGGCGACGGCGGAGATATTTTCAGCCGTTGCCGGAAGAATGCCGCCGGCTTTTCCTCTGCCGCCGACATCGACCTGAGCTTTGAGGACGACCTTTTCTGCGACCTTGGCGAGGGCAGGTTTTGCCTCTTCGGGGGATGTAATCAGAACGCTGTTTGGCACCGGGATCCGGGTCTCCCGGAAGATCTGTTTAGCTTCATATTCGCGGAATTTCATATCTGACTCCTGACGAGTTCCTGCCCGATCGCAAGTGCCCGTTTATTGTTCTCTTCTGTACCTTTGGGGACACTGTCCAAAACTGCGTGTTCAAGCGCATCATAGGACACGATCCCGGTCGCTTCAAGGATCCCCCCGAGCATGATCACATTGGCAAACACTGTTTTTCCCAACTGGGACTTTGATTCTGCGGTCGCCGGAACCTCAAAATATCTGCACGGCGGACGACTGGTGACATACCCCGGGTCGATGAGCATTATGGCATTATCCTTGACCTTCGAGCCGAATTTATTGTATGCCTCCTGGGACATGATGGCATATACATCCGGATCCGTTACCTTCGGATAAAAGATCGGGTCATCAGAGATGATCACCGCGGAGGCAGAAGCACCGCCGCGGGCCTCGGGACCGTAACTCTGGGTCTGGACAACATATTTTCCCGCATACAATGCGGCCGCTCTTCCGAGAATTACCGCTGCGGTGATGATCCCCTGGCCGCCGAGGCCTGAGAATCTGATCTCGGATCTCATTTCGCGGCCTCCACGCAGAGGGGCGGGTTGTTTCTGCGGACAAACTGGCCGACCACAAATTTTTCCGGAGATAACTGGATACCTTTGATCGCATCGCGGTCTGCTTTCACCTTCAGCACGGCATTTTGCCGGAACATGTCGATCATCTGGGTCACCTGCCGCATCTTGTTTTTGCTGCCGAACGAAGTTGGGCACTGGGTCATCGCCTCGATGAACGAAAGACCCGGGGTCTCGAGTCCGATGCGGATCGCTTCGGTCAGCTCTTTTACATGGAACGAAGTCCAGCGTGCAACATAGTTCGCTCCTGCGGCCTCCGCTAACCTGCAGAGATCGAACGGCTGTTCCTGCATCCCGTACGGGGTCGTTGTACTGATCGCTCCAAGGGGTGTGCAGGGACTTCCCTGACCTCCGGTCATTCCGTAGATATTATTGTTCATACAGATCACGGTGATATCGATATTTCTTCTGCATGCATGGATGAAGTGATTCCCGCCGATCGCAGAACAGTCCCCGTCTCCGGTGAATACGATGACATGCTGACCGGGTTTCACGAGTTTCAGACCGGTCGCAAAGGCAAGTGCTCGGCCATGGGTCGTATGAAGCGAATCGGATGAGGTGTATCCTGCTGCACGGGACGAACATCCGATCCCGGATATGAAGGTCGTTTCCTCCTGTGTGTAGTTGAGCTCTTCAACGGCCCTGAGCGTACAGTTGAGGATCGTTCCATTGCCGCATCCCGCACAGTAGATATGGGGCAGCCGGTCCTGACGATACCAGTCTTCCAGATTCATAAGCAGACCTCGGTCACCGGTTTTTTCACGGTTTTTGCGATCTCTGCAGCCTTAAGCAGCTCGGCCGGGGTGTGGAGAGCTCCTCCGAGTTTCGGCACGACCACGATCGGTATGTTGGTGTACTGGCGGACCTCTTTTGCGATCTGCCCAAGGTTCATCTCAGGGATGATGAACGCTTTGGCGTTTTTGAATGCGAGCAGTGATTCATCGGGGAACGGCCAGACGATACGCAGATTCAGGTGACCGTAGATATCCGGGACATCGGCCATAAGCTGACGGACGGTACGGGTCGGAGCACCATATGAAATGAAGACCAGTTCGGCGTCCGGGTTGACGATGTCGACATCGGTTATTTCATTTCTGAAATCCTCGATCTTCCGAACCTGCCGGCGGACCAGTTTCTCGTGGATCACCGCAGAATCGGTCGCAGGGTATCCCTTTTCATTATGGGTCAGTCCGGTGATGTGGACGTTATGACCCACACCGAAGGTAGCAAATCCGGGAACACCGTTTTCGTCCGGGGCACAGGGAAGCTCACCCTCTTTCAACTCGCGGCGGGGTACGATCTCAACATTACTGTGCAAAGTGATCTTTTCCCGCATATGTCCGATGGTCTCATCCGTCATCAGGAACACCGGGGTCCGAAACAGGTCGGCAAGATTGAACGCTTTGACCGTCAGATCATACATCTCCTGAACGGAGGACGGAGATAAAGCGATCACACTGTAATCACCGTGCGAGCCGTATCTGCACTGAAGCATATCTCCCTGAGCGGCCATCGTCGGCTGGCCGGTGGAAGGTCCTCCGCGCTGAACGTTCACGATCACGATCGGCGTTTCCGTGAAGGCGGCATATCCGATATTTTCCATCATCAGAGAAAAGCCAGGCCCCGAAGTCGCGGTCATCGTCCGGGCGCCTGCCCAGGAACCTCCAATAATGGCGGCGGCACTTGCAAGCTCATCCTCCATCTGGACGAAGACCCCGCCGATCTTCGGCATACGGAGTGCCATGCGCTCGGCGATCTCCGTGGAAGGAGTGATAGGGTAGCCGGCAAAGAATCTGCATCCGGCAGCCAAAGCTCCTTCTGCACAGGCAACATTACCGTTCAGGAAATCAGTTTTGTCTGTCAATATTCAATCACCACTTTCTGAGGCTCGAACGGTTTTTCATCAATCCAGGATATTGCCTGGTCCGGACATATCATCTGACACATCCCGCAGAGTTGGCGACCATAGAGCTTCTGCAAACGGCAGTTTGTACATCTCTCAGGATGGTCCAAAACCGGGATGATGTAGCCGCGTGGACCGGGTCTCGTTCCTTCCTGGAAAATTCCGTAAGGACAGACTTTCGTACACATATTGCAGCCTTTACACCGGCGTTCATTGATAACGAGCTTCATTATTAATACTATTAATATTATGAGTCTTTAACAGGCTAAAAGTTCTTCCGTTGAGTATGCCGCACATCTCGAACATACAAAGAGAAATCGGCCTTCAGACTCCCCTGGTGGAGAATGAAAGGAAAAATCGCGTCACGGGTCAACGGAAAACACCCTGCTCTCGTGCGGAAACAAAGATGAGGGGGTTGACCCCATCTCACCGTGTAGGGAATGATATGGAGGCCTATGGGAATCCTTATCCATTTTAAAAAGAAGAATTATTAACAACCAGAGGGATACGCTTGCAGAAAAATGTCAGAACCTCACTACGACTTGAACTCAAAGACAAACCCGGGCAGTTACTTGCTGCAATAGAACCAATATCAAAAAGTGGGGCAAATATAATAACCATCTCCCACCAGCGCGACACGAAGTCCGTAAACGGAGCCTTAATTGTAGACATAGTCATATCTCTTCCCGAGACACGACTCGTTGAACTGATGGACGCTCTCCGTGCAAATGGTGTGGCCATCGTAAGGATCGGTACAGAACATCTCACCTGTACAAAAACGTTCATCCTGATAGGTCACATCCTTCACACCGATCTTACGGATACGATCAACAGGATCGATAAGCAGCACATTGCTGAAGTGACCGAACTCGCCCTGGTCATGCCCGGTATGGAAGAGCCATCGACCGCAAAACTCACGATAAAAGCGATGAGCGAAGTTGAGATGAATCAGGCAGTGACGACGCTCAAAGAGATCGCCGTGGAAAAACATCTTCTGATCATCAATCAGATAGGGGGCGGCTTATGAAAACATGGAACATCGCTCTGATCGGTCTTGGCTCGGTCGGACGCGGCGTGACCAAGGTCCTTTTAGGAGATGAACGATTCCGTATCGTTGCCGCTGCTGATTCAAAAAGCGGTGTGTTCGACCCCGCAGGCCTCGATATAGAAGAAGTTCTTGCAAAGAAAAAGAAGACCGGACGCTGCGGAGATCCCGCCTGGCCGGCAGCACGTATCGCGGCCGAAGCAGAATATGATATTCTGGTCGAGGTCATCCCAACCAACGCCGAAACCGGCGAACCGGCACTGTTCATCATAAGATCCGCGATCATGCGGGGGAAACATGTCGTCACCTCGAATAAAGGACCGGTCTCACTTGCCTCCAAAGAACTGCTCAGACTTGCGGAACAGAATAACGTCGGGTTCCTTTTCGAAGGTACCGTAGCAGGGGCAGTCCCAATTCTTCGCGGGATAAAATACGGACTCGCAGGGAACAAGATCAAAGCACTCTACGGTGTTTTGAACGGGACCTGTAATTATATCCTGACCAGAATGGAAGAGGAGGGTCTGACCTATATACAGGCCCTCGCCGAAGCACGCGATCTCGGATATGCCGAGGCGGATCCAACGTATGACATCAACGGAACCGATGCCGCGATCAAACTCGTCATCCTTGCAAACACCATGCTCGGGATGGATGTCAAACTTGCCGATGTGAAACGTACCGGAATCTCCGACCTGACTGTTGACGCACTTTGGATGGCAGAAGAGACCGGACACTCGATACGTCTGATCGCGAGCCTTTATCCTGAAAAGAATCTGCTTGAAGTCTCGCCCCGCCTCATCTCGAAGACAAATCCGCTCGTGGTTTCAGGAACACTGAATGCGGTGACCGTCGAAACTGAGTATGCCGGCGCGATCACGTTCATCGGTCGCGGCGCAGGGTCGGTTGAAACGGCAAGTGCGATTCTGGCGGATCTCCTGTTCATCGCAGATAAATATGACCGGTAAGGAAAAAACCGGCGGTGTCCTCGAACGCCGCGGAGCATTTCTCGCAGCAACGAGACAGATGACCTTTGAATCAGGTCACTTCACCACCGCCGATCTGGCGGCTTCCGCGAACGTTCCGCGTTCAACGGCCCAGGACTGGGTCAACCGGCTGATCAAAGAAGGCTGCATCTTCGTCAAAGAAGAGCCCCACGGCAGAAATCCGGCACATTACGCATCCAGAAGTGCACTCCCGCAAACCACGTGTAAACGAATATTTACGACCCTCGACGGCAGTGATGTGGAAATCTTCCATGAATGCCTTTCGAGCGGATGTGCAGGGTTTTGCGAGTTCCATCACCGGAAGGCCTGCGGAGCGGCGGTCTCCGTGACCCGTGACGGAATGATCTTTCGTGAACGGGCACGGATCGGCGAGGCTGGTGACCTCAGGCTGGATATTGCCGCAGTCGGCCTTGCTTCCGTGAAAACAGACGGGAACGACATCATCCAGACGATCAGTTCGATCCCCGGAGGGCCGGTATACTCATTATCAGCAATGATGGGCCATGCAAAAGGGGTGAAGGACGTACAGATCACGGCGGCGAACGGAGTCATAACCGGCGAGGTCAGGACCCTTGCACTGAGGGCAGTCACGATCGGCGTGGATGATACCGACCGAAAAGGATGCGGAGGTGCGACTTTTGCCTTGTCTCAGGCCCTCATGAAATATCTGACAGACCCGGGAACCGTGATCGGCATCAGACATCAGGTCGCGGTCCTCTGTCAGGATATCGAAGAAAAAACCGCCGGAAACTCCTGCAGTTTTATCGAACTTGCCGTAGATCCGAGCGTTTTCGACTCACTTGCCGCAAAGGTCTGCAGGTTTGTCGAAGAGGAAAGCGTCTCCGACAACTGGGGAGTCGCGATCCTCACCAGTATCACGGTACCCCCGGATCTCCTTATGCTTGGAAAAAAGATCAGGCAGGAACGGGTGTCAATGGACGAAGTCCTGGAGATCGCAAAACGTTTGGGTGTCCAGGTCTACGGAAAAAAAGGCATCATTGGAGCGGTCGGAGCGGTAAGCCTGAAATCCCAGCCTCAGGAAGTCCTTTTGGATCTGGCAAACCCCATTGTCATGAGACAATAACTCCGGTAAGGACCGCAGTTTTTTTCAAAAAATAGTGATGGAGAGTTAGTGTACCCATTCTCCCCGGGCGTTTCCGGAGAGTTCCTGTTTCCAGATGGTTACTTTTTCCTTCAGGCGCTCGATGATAAAACGTGAGCCCTCATAGGCCTCCGAACGGTGCCCGGCTCCCACCAAAATGACGACGATCGTTTCACCCAGAGCAAGGCGTCCGTACCGGTGAATGATATCCACTGAATTCAGCCCAAACGTATTCATTGCCTCTCCCGCAATATCCGCGAGGTCTTTTTCCGCGACCGGAACAAATGCTTCGATCTCGAGAGCGTCCATGTTCCCGTCATCCCTTACACTGCCGACGAAAACGACCTGGGCCCCGTCATTGTTCGTACGTGAGGAACTGATCAAAGCGCCGATATCGATATCCTCCTTTTGTAATGCGAGAACCATATCTTATCCTCCTGAAACCGGCGGATAAATGACGATCTCATCGCCTTCGGCTACATGGATCGTTGCTGCATCGTCGGAGTCGATCCGCTCCCGGTTGTACATAAGAATGATATGGGACCTGAGTTTGGCATCGGCGAAGAGTTGGTCCATTCCTTCACCCCGTGTCTTTGCAAAAGCCAGAAGAACCCCGAGGACAGAAGTCCCGTCCGGGACGCTCAGGGTGTTCTTCTCACCGAAGAACTCCCGGAACTTAGCAAATGAGCGTATGGTTATCTGCGGCATGTTCGTTGATAAGGTGTTAGCTCTACAGATATGAATAATTACGCGTCGGGTTTTGCTTCGAGGATCTCAGCCAGTGTGATCGTAAACACAAGGGTTTTGCCCGCAAGAGGGTGGTTTGCGTCAAGAGTCACCATCTCTTCATCGATTTTCGTAATGGTGACCGGGATCTGATTTCCGTCCCCGAGCTGGATCATAAGCTGCTCGCCGGGATTTGCAGTAAAATCTTCCCCGAATTCTGTACGAGGGATCTCGACCTTCATTTCATCGGTCTTTTCGCCGTATGCTTCCATTGGGAGGATCGTGACCGACTTAGTCTCGCCGATCTCCATCCCGATAACCGCGGCATCGAATCCAGGAACGACCATTCCAGAACCCACTGTAAACTCAAGAGGATCGCGTCCCTCTGATGAGTCGAAACGGGTGCCGTCGGTCAATTCTCCGATGTAGTGTACGCGTATCATATCACCGTTTTTTACTGACATACCGAAAAGGTGGGATTTAACGGTATAAGTATTTGGCGGGACCGCACCATCATACAAAAATCATCCAACGAACACACAGATTTACCACAATAATTGATGGGATAAATTGCCCGGGCTTGGCAGTTCGCCCAGTTGAGACCAAAATCCTATATCATACTACATCGAATATATTTTATTATGTTAGTTTACATAAACGGGAAATTTGTGCCTGAAGATCAGGCCACTGTGTCGATCTTTGACCACGGATTCCTTTACGGGGATGGTGTGTTTGAAGGGATCAGAGCATACAATGGACGTGTGTTCCACCTTCAGGAGCATGTTGACCGTCTCTTTGACTCGGCGAAAGCGATCGACCTCAATCCGGGAATCACCCACGCTGATATGTGCGAGATCATCAAGGAGACTCTGCGCATAAATGATCTGAAGGATGCCTACATCCGCCCGATCATCTCCCGTGGTGTTGGTTCGATGGGACTCGACCCGCGTCACTGCTTGAAACCCTCGATCATCTGTGCCGCATCCGCCTGGGGGGCGATGTACGGTGATCTGTATGAGACAGGTCTTACTGCAGTGACCGTGTGTGTCAGAAGAAATCCGCCGGACACCCTTCCGCCGAACATCAAGTCCCTCAACTACCTGAACAATATTCTTGGAAAGATCGAGGCAAACTATAAGGGCGGCGATGAAGCGATCTTCCTTGACCGGACAGGCAAACTCGCTGAAGGTTCAGGCGACAACATTTACCTCGTGAAAAACGGTGTCCTCTACACCCCGCCGACCATCAATAACCTCAAAGGTATTACCCGCTATGTCCTTCTTGACCTCTGCGCGAAGATGGGGATCACCTATGAAGTCTGTGAGCTTGGACTCTTCGATCTCTACACCGCTGATGAGGTCATGGTTACCGGAACGGCCGCAGAAATCTGTGCGATCACCAAAGTCGACGGCAGAATCATCGGAAACGGTGTTCCAGGACCGATCTACAAAAATCTTCTTGCAGCATTCCAGGCGGAGACACAGAACTCCGGCGACACATTCTGACCCCAATTCAGCAGGGTCAAACAAAAATCTTTTTATAATCCAGCGTTGACTATTATAGGCAGTTTGGGCTGATATAGTGTAGAGGCCAATCATGCCGGCCTTTCACGCCGGCGACTCGGGTTCGAATCCCGATATCAGCATTCACCGGCGGCACTGATGTGCTGCCCAGTCAAAACATGACTCCTGGTCATGCGTATTTTCCTGCAGTTTTATCATGTCATTTCACCCAACCAACAACCCTGTCTTCTGGAAGACGACCGCAGACAACCTTCTTGCGGATGAGCGCTATGAGAAAGCAGCGGAAGCATTCCTCAGGTTAACCGAACTTCTGCCAAGCGATGCAGATGCCTGGAAAGGAAGAGGATCTGCTCTGTTCGGTCTGGAAAAATACAGAGATGCAGTCAGCGCGTTTGAGATGACACTGATTCTTCTCCCTGACGACAAATTCTCTCTTGAGAAACTTGCCGAATGTTTTGACAAACTTGGAGCCGCGGAGAAAAAAGCGGCATGTCTTCTCTGGATCAACGATCTGTAAAATATATCAGGAAGATATCCTTATCCACTTAGAAACCAAGAAAAATATATGCCAGATTTTAAGTGTCCAAAGTGTGGCGCGGCACTTCAAGTCAAACCTGGTACACAGATGGCCACCTGTCCATTCTGTGGTACGGTCACTTATATTGATCGAAGTTCTGCGTTATTCTTTTATCTGCTTCCCTTTTCCATAGAGGAGAGCGCAGCAAAAGGGATTTTTAAACGCTGGACTGCCGGTCCCGCCCAAGCCAAAGATCTCGAATCAACAGCGAAGATCACGAAACTCACCAAAGAGTTCTTCCCGGTTTTCCGGTTCCGCCAGACGGTGAACGGGAGAGAAACTGTTTTTGCAAAACCTGCGAAAGGAACACTTCTTCCCGGAATGCAGGACCTCACGATCCCCCCACGAAACGTTGTCGTTTATGATGCGAAAACATCGGCCGGAAATTGCGATCGACTCTTACCTTCCCGAACTCACAGGGACTTCCATTGATCAGTCCTGGTGTATTTCCCGATTTATGAGATATCCTACGATTACAAGGGTTCATCCTATCAGGCAGTTATTGACGGATCATCCGGAGCAGTCTACACGACTTCATCACCGACCCGCAATTCCGGAGCTTATATTGCAGTAATGGGACTCGCGTTTGTTCTCGGACTTCTCGGAGGAGTTCTCGGCGTCATGGTGAATCCGATATTTTTCGTTCTGATCATTGCCGGATTTTTTGCAGGGAAACTTCTTGCATCCAAAGTTGTCGGGCGGGAAAAACCCGCTGATGCGGGGGTGAAAGCAAAATGAGTGAAACCCAGAAGATCCTTGTTTCCATGACCTGCCCTTCATGCGGAGGTCAGGTGCAGTGTGAAGAAGGAGAAGACTTGGTCATCTGTAAGTTCTGCGAATCCGTATTCGCACTGACAACAGACGAGGGCGTAAATAAGGTCATGTATAAAATGACCGTTGATAAGGACAAGGACCTCGCAAAAGTGAAGGCATGGTTCGGGACGGGACCCAAAGCAAAAGATCTCCCAAACACTGCGGAAGTAACTGAGGCATATCCCCTGTATCTTCCATTCTGGCGTCTGATCGCCAGAGGAAAAGCCTGTGTCTGCGGTATCGAAGAGCAGAGGAACGGAAAAGATAATCAAAAAGTCGAGATCCCGCGTGAAGCACTCATAAACCGTGAGTACATCTATTCGGAGATCGCCTGTGAAGCCGGAGATCTTGGTATCCAGAGCATCGTGATCCCGGAACGTGCGGAGGCCATCTCTTATGATGATCAGGAGATCGTCACTTTCGGTGTGACCTCTTCCCGCGACGCAGCATACGATATTGGCGGCAAAGCGATCCGCCAGACTGCAGTCAAAGACGGGAGTGCCCGGATGGACAAGGTCTACTTCTCTCAGTCGTTCTTCTTCCCCAGAGCATTCACGCTTGTCTACTATCCATTCTGGATCGTCAGATACGCCTATGAGGGCCGTACCTATTTTGCGACTGTTGACGCTATCTCGGCACATGTGGTCTCAGGCAGAGCCCCAGGAAACGCAGGAAGTCAGAGTACTGCCGCCGGTATCGGCGGTGCGATCTCCGGCGGGCAGTGGGTCTGGGTATTGGTCTCGCGATCGTGACCGAAGGAACAGATGTTGGTATAGGTGTCCTTGTGGTCGGGGTCGTTGCGGCCATCGCACTTCTTGGATACTTCTACAACAGGTTCAGATACGGTGACGAGATCCTGGAAGGAGCACTGAAAGGAAAAGGATTGAAATCCGGCCAGACCCAGGAGAAAGTACAGCCCATCTACAATGAAACATATGACTACTTCAAATAAAGGTGATCTGAGATGCTGTTAAAAGAACTTAAATGCCCTGGATGCGGCGCCCCGCTCAAATCCAAGGAACGTGACATGGTGCTGACCTGCAGTCACTGCGGACGGATCAGTCTGTATGCAGACGGCAAAGTGGGTGATGTTTCCTACTCTATCGCCGCACCGACAAAAGAATATCCCGGTGAACTGATCTATGTTCCCTTCTGGATCGTAAATACCGATCTGAATATAAAGAAAGAGACCATATCAGGCGGCAAGATCTCCCGGTTTATTACGGATAAAAAACAGATGCGAGGCAGCCGCGACTTCTATGTTTGTGCCGCAGCAATTCCTGAGGAGTTTTCCCGGAAATGGAACATGGACCTGACTCTTGACCAGCCCGGACTGAATCTCATTTCCGGATTCAAGGGTGGAAACCGTGCAGTAATGAAGATGGAAAAAGGCATAGCCGGAGAAAATGCGGAATTTCTGTTCCTCAGATATGAAACTGAGATCCCCGGCACGCTCCAGAAGCTTGAGTATAACTTCAAGATAAACAGCACAAAAGTGCTTTATCTGCCTGCATACAAAACCAATGACAAATATGTATTAGGTGTCTCCGATGAGTGATGTTGAAGAGAAACGCATTCGCCTGATATGGGCATCGGTCATTTTGATGCTCGGTGTTTCCATTTTGGTGACATATCTTGCGCCGGCGGTAGGATTCTGGGAAGGGACCGGAATTTTCCTGACTGGAATAGGAGTGATCTCCTTCTGTCTTGCTATGTTCATGGGTAAACGGAACTCACCCGTTTTCCCTCTCTTCCTGATTCTCGCAGGAGTACTTCTCCTCGTTCAGGGATTGCTGACCACAATGTTACCGATCCTCACCACCCCGGTCCTGACCGGAGCTGCACTGGTGATCGTGGCGGCAGGTGCCATCATTTTCCTGATACTGAAAAAATAGGTGAACCATGACAGTAGATTTACGAGACAAAGTTGAGGAAGACCGCGGTCTTATCAAAAAGATCCAGTTATGTATCCCGGGATTTCGAGGATACCGGCAGAAAGAGGATTTTCGGATCGCTGACTCTCTGTTACGCCAGCAGCTTGCAGACGAACTGAAAAATAATGTCCTCCTGCCTCTGGAGCAGACCCGCGAGCCGGCAAGTCGGGCACTCGAACTTGATCTGATGAACGATCTGGCCGCTGTGATCTCGCAGGCAAAGACTGCAGAAGCAAAGATCCGCCACGCAGAACAGGGATACACAGGTATCTCCCCGGCAACACGTATCAAAAAGGCTGAGCTGAACAATCTGTACGAGTACGATCTCGCACTGATCGACGGCATCCGTGGAATCGGCGATCTGGCAAAGGCCGCATTCAGCAGTGCCGCTGCCGGAAACTTTGACAAAACAGCGGAAAGACTCAGGGAGATCAGATCAGGATTCAGCGAGTTCACCGTGATGTTTGACAAACGCTGTGTGGATATCGCAGAGATAGGTGCATTCTAATGGGATTTTTTTCAAAGACTAATCAGAAGATCGGCTCCGGTTCGGATATCGAAGGTGCAGACTCCAGAAAAGGATTCTACTGGGTCGAGGATCAAAAAGGCGAGAACGTCATGTGGCGTCTCCCCCGGAACATTATGTGGAACGATAACGTGCTTGTTCGTGAGGATGAGTATGGTATCTTCTTCCGTGACGGAAAAGCCCTCGTTGTTTTTGACCGTCCGGACCGGTATGCTCTCACGACCGAGAACATCCCTGTCCTGAAGAGTATTCTTGGAACTGTTGTCGGAAACGTCCAGATCGGAGAGTTCTACTGGGCACAGAAGCGTGAGTTCCGGGATGTGGACTTCGGCGTCGTTCAGCTGAGGATCTTCGGTCAGTTCTCATACAAAATCGTCGATCCGCTTCTCCTGATCACCCAGTTTGTCGGAACAAAAGGTCTGACAAAATCCGAGGAGATCGTTGAGTGGATGAAGTCCCAGGTCATCATGGTCCTGAACGACACCCTCGGCGAGCTGAAGGCCAAGAAGCAGATGGGTGTTTTAGATATGCCTGGATATCGGCAGGAAATCGAACAGCTATGCCTTGGCAAACTGACAGCCGAGACGGAAATCTATGGTCTGAAGATCATGAAGTTCGCCGGCCTGAACATCAACATGCCCGAAGAAGTTCAGGAAGCGATAAACAAGCGCGGAGCTATGTCCGCCCTTGGTGTGAACTATATCCAGTACCAGTCCGGTAAGGCCATCGAAGGTATCGGACAAGGCGCTGCTCAGGGCGGCGAGGGATCCGGATTTGCCATGATGGGTGCCGGAATGAGCATGGGCGGCATGATGACCCAGAGTATGGCAGGCGGCGGCGGTCAGCCTGCTCCCTTTGGCGGTCAACAGGCAGCTGCCCCCAGGCTGCTGCACCTCAGACAGCAGCACCGAAACAGGCCGAACCGACGAATACATGCAGCAACTGCGGAGCCGAGTTTTCGGCAGGCAAGAAATTCTGCCCGGAGTGCGGACAGAAACTCTGATATTTTTTCCGGAATATCTTTTTCTTTTTTTTATCAGACCCGAAGACCGGGAAAAAGAGTGATCATCGTATTTAGAAAAGAGCTCAGGCTTCCTTCTCAAAAAGAGCATCCATTACTTTTTTACCGAGGATCTTTTCGACCTGAACCAGCTCTTCATCAGATATCCCGGTAAAGAGTCTCCGTGATCCAGCCTGCGTAGTAAAGATCCCCACACGTTCCGTGCGGGTGAGATACCCGTTCGCTTCAAGCCCGGCAAAGTAGGGGAGAACATAATAATGCGGCACGTCAAGTTCGGCGGATACTTTCCGGGTTGTCGGAAACTTCACTTCGATCCCGTCGGAACTGACGGTGAAGGAGATCTTTCCTTCGGCAATCAGGAGTTTTCTCCCGCACATGAAAATAGCATCTTCTGAAAGAGCTTGTGCCATCCGGATTATATGTTGGCACGCAACCCTCTTCATAGTTATGATGTTTCAGGGATTATATGGACCACATCAAGACGCCAGCCTATCCAAACCCGCTCCCCGGGACCATACAGATCCCCGGTCTGTCTGAACGGCACAATGATCGTGAAGAGACAACCGGCATTCACGACAACCTCGAGGAACGCTCCCGACCGAACCGAAGAGACCACGATACCGGGAGCAGACATCCGATCAGCATGGACTCCTGTTTTGGAGAGAGAAATGTCCTCTGCCCGGAGCATGATCACGACCCCGCCTTCAGCAAACCGGGGTGCCGGACAGAAAACAACCCCGCCGGAGACCACACTCCCGTTTCTGACAGAACCGGTGAAGATGTTCTGGACGCCGACGAACTTTGCCACCCTCTCATTTATCGGATGATAAAACACCTCATCGGCGGAACCTACCTGAACGAACGTCCCGTCCATCATCACAGCGATCCGATCAGCGAGCCGCTGACCCAGTGCCTGATCATGGGTGTTGATAATGATGGTCGTTTTGTTCACCCGATTTTCATGGAGGATCATCTCCTCAAGGACCTGGGTCGAAACAGGGTCGAGGTTTGCCGTCGGTTCGTCCAGAAACAGGATCTCCGGTCGTGTCACCAGAACACGGGCAAATGATATCCGCTGCCCCTCGCCGCCGGAGAGGGAACGACCCCCACGATTCGCAAACTGACTCAGACCCATATGTTCCAGAATTTCGGAAACACGCTTGACCCTCTCATTTTTAGAAAGATTTCGATATGAGAGACCAAGCTCGACGTTTTCTGAGACAGTTCTGTCAAACATCACCGTCTTTTGGAACAGCATACCCATTCTCCCTCGGAGTGCGTGCACCGAACGTTTCGTCACGGACTCGCCAAAAATGATCAGTTCACCTTTGGAAACCGGTTCAATAGTATCCAGCATTCGCATAAGCGTACTTTTTCCGGAACCCGACGGACCGATGACCGCGAGGATCTCGCCTTTTTTCACGGAGAGATCAAGAGGATGGACGACCTCTTTTTTTCCGTAGCTTTTTGCAAGGCCGCGGACGGTAATTATATCCTCACTCATCTTTGACTCTCCCGTTGTAGTTTTGGAGAATATTCACACCGCAGTTGACGATCAAGGCGATAGTCAAGAGAATTATCCCTAAAGCTATGGACATAGCAAATTCACCCATGGAAGTATTGAGCGTAATGGCCGTTGTCAGTGTCCGGGTAAAGTGCCGGATATTTCCTCCGACCATCATCACGGCCCCGACCTCGGCGATGGCCCGGCCAAATGCCAGAACGACCGCGGAGAGGATCGCAAACTTCGCTTCCCGAATCAGGGTCAGGATCCCTCGGTAAGCTCGGGCATTCAGAGCCATGGTGGTATATTTCATCTCTTTATCCAAACCGGAGAGACCGGTCACCGTGAATCCGACGATCAGCGGAGAGACCAGAATGACCTGGGCAATGATCATGGCATTGGTCGTATAAAGAAGATTTAAAAAACCGAGCGGTCCGGAATATGAAACAAGAAGATAGACCAGCAGTCCAACGATCACGGTAGGCAGAGCATACAACGTCTGAATGATATTGATCACGGCACGTTTGCCGCGGAAATGGTAATAATAAATTAGAGCACCGAAAGGGATCGCGATCATAGCCGCGACCAGAGTTGCCGCAATTGACACATACAGACTTCTCGCGGCAATCTCCATTATTTCCGGATTCAAAGTAACGATCAGTGTTACGGCCTCAATGAATCCATCGGTGATCTCTCCCATGTGTATCTATCCTATGCTGTATTAATTAAAAAAAGATGGGGTGATACCCTTATGCGGTCGGAACGACTGCAGGGGTTTTACAATCAATGTTGAACGGCGGAAGAGTAATGTCGGCAATGGTGCTCATCGGAGTGAACAGAGATTTACCATAGGTCTCGACACCAAACGAGCCGATAAACTTCTGTCCGTCTGCGGAGATAAGCCAGTTAGTGAAAGCCGTGGCATCAACAACATTGGTGTCAGGATACTTCTCCGGGTTGATGGTCATGACTGTGTATCTGTTCAGAAGAGAGGTCCCCTCATCGATAATGACTTCGAGCGGGAGGTTGTTGTTCTTCTTGTAGGTAAGATAGGTTGCTTCGTCCGTAAGGATGTATGCGCCAAGCTGACCGGCTGTGGTCAGGGAGTCGCCCATTCCTGCTCCGGTCTCTTTGTACCAGGGCCCTGATCCGGTGATCTGAGCAGTGTAGTTGAATCCTGCGCATTTCCAGATGTTCTTCTCTGCGGAATGGGTTCCGGAGTTATCACCGCGGGAAATGAAGACAATCCCTTCTGTTCCTGCATCGCCAAGTGCCTTGAGTGTGGTAACGCCATCCTCAGGAGTCATACCGGCGATTCCAGCGGGATCATCAGCCGGACCGACAATGACGAAGTAATTGTAGGCAATACCCCGGTGATTGACACCATATCCTTCATCGATAAATACTGTTTCCTGAGCAGGAGAGTGGACGAGTAATACATCAACATCACCATTCTTGGCGGAGGCTATCGCTTTTCCAGTACCCTGGGAAGTGATCAGAAGATCAACATTGAACTTTTCAAGATAATAATCCTGAACGGCATCAAGAAGACCGGTATCATAAAGTGAAGTGGTGGTTGCAATTTTCAGCTGGGTAGGTTCCTGCTGCTCGGCGGCCACACATCCAGCCGCAAAGATCACTGCGAGAAGAATGAGGAACACGCCCAATACGGACACTAATTTTTTCATACGTAATAACGTATATCAGGCATATATTATATAGAGTGGTGAAAATATGATGTGCCAATCACAATAATTTAACCAATGATTTTAAAATAATTCCGAGATTTATACAGAATTTTTTTGATTTATGTTCAAACATATTATGTGGCACACCTGATAAACAGTTGGTATATCAGAGCGGTTTCATAACCAATACGTTCCAGCAGCCAATTCTACCCAATATCCGGACAGCACATTTTTTCGATAAATATATTAAAAAAAGTATTACCGTATAGATCAGTACACGTAAATGATCCCGGTGGGATTGAGATAGAGATTGATGTCTTCTTTCACCATGGTCCCGGTAAGTTTTTCCGGGACGGCAAGCATGATCCGGTTCATTAAGGCCCGGGTATCATACTGAACTTTGATATTGAGCTGCCGGGCAGATTTATAAATCGAGTAAGCCTCACGTGTCAGCTCACTCCCTGCTGGAAGTATACAAACCAAAGTGGAACTCTGAGAGTAAATATAGGCCAACGCCTCTTTTGCAAGCCGTATGTTTTCATTTGCAGATTTTTCGATCAGGCTTATATTCGATCGTGTGGTCTGCAGTATATCTGCTATCTCCTGCTGGGTCAAACCATCCTTACGGTACTGGATCACCATCTTCTGACGGTCAGTAAGTAATGGTTTGGGCACAAAGGTAATTTATCACGCGAATACTATAATAACTCTTTTATGCCGCATGACAGAAAAAGTTCAGCTGTTTGACATGCGGCGCACGCCAATTTTCACATACCCACAGATAATAATCACTAATTTTTCAAAAAACCAGGTAAATTCCTTCAAATGAGTGAAATCCACAGATTCTCCGCCCGCTTCAGAAACGAGAATAACCCCAAATATTGCGCGTATTTGCCAAAATGGCTCAAATTGACCGTTTATTCAAAGTAAAATATTTGTATTTATTATATTTTTTTGTAAATGTATTTTTGATTTTGAAGAGGCATTTTGTAATCACGTAAACTAACCTTAATTAATGTTAACTTAAAATAGCACATCGGGATGAAGGTTAATATGCGTAGATTCAAACCTATATTCATATGAGGTTTTAAAAATGACTGATTTAAAGTTTGTAACAACAACCTGTCCGTACTGCGGAACCGGTTGCTCATTCAACCTTGTTGTCCGTGACGGAAAAACCGTAGGCGTAGCTCCCTTCGTCCGTTCACCGGTCAACGAAGGTAAACTGTGTCCAAAAGGCATGTACGCATATGAGTTCGTCAACAGCCCTGACAGACTAACAACCCCTCTTATCAAGAAAGACGGGAAGTTCGTACCGGCAACATGGGATGAAGCAACTGACTATATCGCAAAGAAGATGAAGACATTCAAGCCCTCAGAAATTGCATGTCTTTCATCCGCTAGAACCTCTAACGAGGACAATTACGCCCTTATGAAGCTTGCACGTGGTGTGTTCAAGACTACTCATATCGACCACTGTGCACGTCTGTGCCACTCCTCGACCGTCGCCGGCCTCGCAACCTCTTTTGGTTCAGGTGCAATGACAAACAGTATTCTTGATATCGAGAAGTCAAAATGTCTCTTTATTCTTGGTTCAAACACCTTTGAACAGCACCCGTTGATCGGACGCCGTGTCACCATGGCAAAGAAGAACGGTGCAAAGATCATCTACGCCGACCCGCGATTCACGCCGACCGGAAAGCAGGCAGATCTGTACATGCAGTTCCGCAGCGGATCCGATGTGGCGATCCTCAACGGTCTGATGCAGCTTATCATCAAGAACGGCTGGGAAAACAAGGATTTCATCGCAAACCGTACAAAAGAATACGAAGCAATGAAAGCCGTCGTCATGAAAGACGCTTACTCGCCTGAAAATGTCGAGAAGATCTCCGGTATCCCGCCAGCACAACTCAAGCAGGCAGCAGAGTGGATCGGAACCTCCGGTGCAACTGCCATCATCTATTCCATGGGTATTACCCAGCACACCACTGGTGTCGACAACGTTCACTCTGTAGCAAACATCCAGTTGCTCTGTGGTAACCTAGGTCGCGCAGGAACAGGTGTCAACGCACTTCGTGGACAGAACAATGTGCAGGGAGCCTGCGATATGGGAGCACTCCCAGTCTGCTTCACTGCATACCAGAAAGTCACTGACCCGACTGCACACAAGAAATTTGCAGACGCATGGGGCTTCCCAGACGGTATCTGCGAACCAAAGAATGGTTACGAAGTTACTGTAATGATGGATATCTTAACCGACAAGCCCGGAGATCTCAAAGCACTCTACATCATGGGTGAGAACCCGATGCTTTCCGACCCGGACTTAACCCACGTCAAACATGCTCTTGAAGCAGTTGAGTTCATGGTCGTCCAGGATATCTTCATGACTGAAACTGCAGAATTTGCAGACGTGGTGCTTCCGGCAACCTGTTACGCAGAACGTGACGGAACCCAGACCTCGACCGAACGCCGTGTCCAGAAATGGAGAAAGGCACAGGACGCACCCGGAGAGGCAAAACTCGACTGGGAAATTATTGCAATGGTCGCAGCAAAGATGGGCTACGCAGCACAGTTCCCGTGGAAGACCTCCGAAGAAGTCTTCAACGAAATGAGAATGCTCACCCCGTCCTACCGCGGAATGACCTACGAAAGACTCGACAAACCCGAAGCCCTCCACTGGCCATGCCCCGAAGAGACCCACCCGGGAACCCCGATCCTTCACTCAGTTAAATTCTCCCACCCTGACGGACTTGGAATTTTCTTCCCATGTGAATGGAAAGCACCAGCCGAGGTTCCGGATGCAGAGTATCCGTTCATCCTTACCACTGCACGCTGTCTGTGGCACTGGCATACCGGCACTATGACCCGCAGATCCTACACTCTTGACCATGAGGTCCCGACGGGATGGATCGAGATCAATACCGAAGATGCAGCACAGCTCGGCATCGCTGACGGTGAAATGATCAAAGCAATAACCCGCCGCGGCGAAGTCGTTGTCGGTGCAAAAGTCACCAAAGACATCATGAAAGGCGTTATGTTCATGCCCTTCCACTTCTCTGAATGTGCAGCAAACATGCTGACCAACAATGCACTTGACCCGGTCTGTAAGATTCCGGAGTTCAAGGCATGTTCTATAAAGGTTGAAAAGATTCAGGAGGCCTAAAAATGTCAGCAAAAGGCGATATGTTCTACGCATGGACCAACGTATCCGATATCAAAGGTGAATGCGGCGGAGCAGTAACCTCAATCCTCAAGTACCTGCTTGAAAGCAAGATCGTAGATGCAGTACTCACTGTTCAGAAAGGCGCAGATGTATTCGACGCCGAACCTGTTGTGATCACTGACCCGGCAGACCTCATAAAGTCTGCAGGTTCACTCCACTGCGGAACCCTTCTGTTACCCAAGCTCATCAAGAAGTACCTCAACGGTGCAAAAGACATGAAAATTGCCGTCACCTGCAAAGGCTGTGACGCAAAAGCAATGTATGAGCTTGCAAAGCGTAACCAGATCAACCTTGACAATGTCATCATGATCGGTCTCAACTGTGGTGGTTCCGTTTCCCCGGTCCTCGCCCGCAGGATGATCACCGAGAAGTACGGGATTGACCCGAACGACGTCGTCAAAGAAGAGATCGACAAAGGACAGTTCATTGTCATGACCAAAGACGGTCAACACAAAGGTATCAAGATCGATGACCTCGAAGAGGAAGGTCTTGGCCGGAGAAAGAACTGTCAGCGCTGCGAAACCAAGATCCCCCGCCAGACCGATATCGCCTGCGGTAACTGGGGTGTCATCGGCGAGAAAGCCGGTAAGGCAACCTTCGTTGAGATCTGCTCCGACAAAGGTGCAATGGTCTTTGACGGCGCTGTGAAAGCAGGCGTCCTTTCAACCTCCGCACCTGACCCGAAAGGTCTCGAGATCCGCGACAAAATCGAGACCGTCATGGTCAAGATGGGTAAGAAGAACCAGGCAAAGCAGTTCGCCGAGATCGGCGAAGATACCGACCGCCTGAAATACATCATGGCAGAGACCAGCCGCTGTATCAAATGTTACGGCTGTATCGAGAACTGTCCGATCTGTTACTGTGTTGAGTGCTCTACCAAGAAGGCCCACCTTGTCAAACCAGGTGAGGTCCCGCCGAACTTTATGTTCCAGATGATTAGATTCGCCCACATCGCTGACTCGTGTATCAACTGTGGTCAGTGTAGTGATGTCTGCCCGCAGAACATCCCGAACGCACTCTTCATGCACGCCCAGCAGGTCGAGCTTGAAAAGATGTTCGGTCACAAACCGGGTATGGACATGGAATTACCAGTCCTCGCATTCGCCGAAGAGATCGACGAGCGTGCCCGTCTGAATGCAACCGGTTCAGACATGATCTACGAGAACGTGTTTGGCGAAGAGAAATAATCTTCAACAGCAACTACAGGAAAAACCAAAAACAGAGGCCGCCGGAGGAGAACTCTCTCGTCCCTCCGGATATCCCTCTGATTTATTTTTAAAAAATCTTACCGTGAAAACGTAACGTATCCAGAAACGTTCATTCACAGTTTCGTAAAAAAAGAAAAAATCAGGTCCGCCGGATCGTTACCGATGCGGCATGGGCAGCAAGTCCTTCGGCCTCGGCCAGGATCTCCACGATATCACCGATCGTTTCCAGCCCTTCTTTCGTGACCATCTGGACCTGTGAACGTTTCAGGAAGTGGTGAACATCCAGTGCCGAGTAACTCTTTGCATATCCGGCCGTTGGAAGAACATGGTTCGTTCCGGAAGCATAATCTCCGCAGGCGACCGGCGTGTACGGACCAATGAAGATAGAACCTGCGTGACGGATCCTACCAAGCGTCGCAAGCGGATCGACGGTCTGGATCGAAAGATGCTCAGGAGCGATCTCGTTCATCAGATCGACCGCCTTGTCCTGATCGACGGCGATCACATAGCCTGAATGGGACAGAGCTTTTTCCATGATCTCCCGACGCGGAGCGATCTCGATCTGCTTTTCGATCTCGATCCCGACATCCTGAGCGATCCGTTCGGAAGTGGTCACGAGAACGCAGGCCGCGTTCGGATCATGCTCTGCCTGAGCAAGGATGTCGGCTGCGATGAATGCAGGGTTTGCCGATCCATCCGCGAGAACGCCGATCTCACTTGGACCGGCCGGGAAGTCGATCTCAGCATGTTCGCGCAGCAGCATCTTTGCCTGCGTGACGAAGACGTTCCCCGGCCCGACGATCTTCTGGACCGGTCGGATCGTTTCCGTTCCGAGAGCCAGAGCCGCAATGGCCTGTGCCCCGCCGATGGAATATGCCTCCGTAACGCCGGCAATGTCGAGAGCAACGAGGGTCAGCGGATGTACCGGCGGCGGCGTACAGAGAACTATCTCAGGGACGCCGGCTACGCGAGCCGCCACAGTGGTCATAAGGACAGTTGAGGGATATGCCGCACGTCCGCCGGGAATATAGGCGCCGACACGGTCAAGAGGCGTTGTCTTCACGCCGAGCGTGATGCCCGGTTCCGTCTCCTCGAGCCAGAGAGATTTATCCATCTGCAGTTCATGGAACCGGGTGATGCGTGCATCTGCCTCGATCAGTGCCTGGACAAGGGCAGGATCGACCGCGTCATACGCCTCGTCGATCACTTCCCGGGAGATCCTGAGTGAAGAGAGTTTCTGCTTATCGAATTTTTCCGTCAGCACAAAAAGAGCAGCATCGCCATTTTTACGGACATCCTCAATAATTGCCTCGACTGATTCCTTTACGTCGGCGAGTGAGCCGCGACGCATCGAAACCCACGACTCAACATTAAGCGGCTGCCATATCATGATAAACAGTATGGGATGTGGAAAGATTTAGAGTATGGGGATTACTTTCGCGAGACTGCGTCCTATTCGTCCAGCTTTTTCTCGAGGATCAGAGCGGCCGACCCCACCAGTTTTGGACAGATCGTTTTAAACAGGCACTTCTCCTTGATGATCGCGAGTTCATCCTCGTAACATACATCGTATCCAAGGAGATCCCGGCAGAGGATCGAACCGTTTTCTGCTTTGAACGCGTCGATCAGTTCCAGCGTTTTCATATTCGTATCCGCTTTTGCTTTTGTATCTTCTGCACTGCAGGCTCCGTATTTCAGACCGATAACCATCAACGCTCCCGTAACTGCGCCGCAAACCTCGCCGCATCGCATCCCTGAGCCGAAACCTCCGGCGATTTTCTTTGCGGTCTTTTCATCGAGACCGAGCTCTTCAGAGAATGACGAAAACACCGACTGCGCACAGTTTAACCCTTGGGAAAACGTAGCTACTGCTTTTTCTGCATGATCCATAAGTAAATCCATTAAAGATATCGCACCGATCTGAATAAAATCATTCGGCGAGCAGTTCGACTTCCATCGAAAGACGCCAGATCTTGCGTTTTGAACGGGCAGGCAGATCAGCGATCTGCATCATCCGATGATAGATCGTGACCTCCCGGGAACCTTTCACCAGATTGTCCGCGTGTGCGACGATCTTCTCTTCAAGCGTCTCCGGCACCGCAGAAACCGGCGGCAGACCCAGAAGAACAGACTCGTCTTCGGTCAGACCAGCGCCCGTATGCCGCCCGACGATTTTGACGATCTCCTCGGAGAGGTCCAGACGACGGCAGATCTTTGCCCCTTTTCCGGCGTGTTCGATTCCATGCGTCTTTGACCTCCCGATATCATGCAGCATTGCCCCGGTATATACCAGATCGGGATCGACGGACTCGCCGGTATAGCGTGCGGCGACCTCGGCTACTTTTGCACAGTGAGAAACGACCCCGGCGTCACAGCCGGCGGAAAAAAGAGTGTGATGATATTCAGGCATTATCCAGTGCGGTCTGCATCTTGGCCAGGCGTTTTTTCAGCGCAGCAACGATAAGATCGTCATCAAAATGCACCAGCATGGTCCCGCACTGAGGACAGGAGAAGTTGGTCGTCATCGCATTGTTGAAGGTAGTTGTGATACCGCAGTTTTTGCACTGATAGAAGTCGTTCGCCTCATCATATCTCAGCCGTGCCGCAAGTTTTCCTGCTGCGACCTCCATCTCGTTACGCAGGACCATGCTCAGGTGATCCATACGCATCAGCCAAAGATACGTGAGCCAGCCGGTCTCATTGTTTTTGATCCTGCGGTATTCAGCAAGACGGTGTTCGTATAAGTTATAGAGTGTATGGCGAACCGAGTTCAGGTTGATGCAGGTGAGTTCTGCGATCTCCTCGTCGCTGCGTTCCGCACTGATAAGCTCCTCATCAGAACGCGTGGTCTCAGCTGTAAACCTTACTCTGTCGGAAGCCTTGAGATCTTCACTGCTCAGCTTTCCCTCCATCCACCTGCGCGTGTATTCCACGCTTGACCAGCGGCGAAGGAATTCAAGACCCTCTTCACCGACGAGTTTCAACAGATATTGATGGATTGCCGGATTCCCGAGTTGCTCTTCTGTGATGACCGTCATTCCTTAGTAAATTGTAGTGCATCCCTAATATGTTTATCCAGTGCGGAGAAGGCATCCTCGCGGTTCGCCCCGGAGCCGGTCACGGAAAACATCACTTCTCCCGTTTCAAAGGATGTGCCCGGATGCGGAATATCGGTGATCGTCTCGCGTAGGGCGGACATCTCTTTTTGGATCGTGATATCCCGGGGTGCGGCAAGGATACGCCTGACCGCAAAACATACTGGTTCCGGCCGTTTCTCTGGCAGGATGCCTCTGCATGCATCAGCGTGCAGGGAGAAGAGATTCACGCCGAGCGCTCTCTCGACCGTCTCAACGGTGCCCTGGAACCGCGGATTTATTTCGATCGCGTAAGCCTCATCATCAGTCAGAACAAAGTCCACCCCGACCGACCCCGCACAGCCGCTTGCAGCGACGATCTTCTCGGCAAGCTCCATCATGCGGTCGGCAAGCGGATGTCTGCACGGAGTGAGTGAGCCGGAGAATGCATAGGCACAGGTGTCCCCGCCCCGGAGGATCTGCTCGTTCGCACAAAGAGCCAGAGCCGCGTCCCCGGTGCCGAGACACGAGACGCTTGCCGGCTGACCTGTGATGGGCTCCTGCGCCATACAGGGAAGATGCCCCACAAACTCCTCCCATACCTGACGTTCCGCATCCGAATGCACACAGGCATTCCTCCAGCCGCCTGCACCGGAGAGGGTCTTCATCATCGCCGGATACTCGTCCTGACCAAGTCTGCGGGGGACCGGGACCCCTATCTCCTCGAAGAAGTCCTGGGTCTTTCCCTTGTCCATGAATCGTTCAGCTACATCCACAGAGGTCCCAAGACGGTCACGCACCGGCAGAAGCTCGGCTCCCGAGGTGGTCACGACATGATCGATATCGTGGGTTTCGAGCATCTCTTCAACTGCAAACGGCAGTTCGTTCAATTCATCGAAAGCGAGATGATCCTTCGTGCACCAGATAAGATCCTGATCGCAGATATGGTCTACTGCATAGACATCATACCCTGCACGGGCCGCCGATGCGGCAACGTGGCGGGTAGTGTATCCGGCGACAAGAATACTCTTCATAGATTTTCTTCGTGCTCGTGCCCGTGCTCGTGTTTGATGGTGGTTTTGCCGATCTTCGTCGGCAGGACTTCAAGCTCGGCATCCGGGAAGGCCAGATCCAGCTCCTTTCCTTCATACAGATGATCGAGACATAGAGCAAGAGCGGAAATCTCTGAATGGGGTTGATTCGCGACCGCCACATTGTAATCGGCAAGCCCGTAGAGATCACCCGGCACCTTTTCCGCACCGACGACGATCATGACCTTCCCCTCCTTTCTGATATCGGCTATGACGTCCTGGAGTCGAAGACCGTACATGGTAAGGTGGACGACCTTTCCGCCGCTCTTTTTGAACTGATTGATACAGGACTTCCATTTGACATTGTTTTCGCAGAAGAATGTCCCGCCGAATCTTGTTGCAACATCGGTGATGCTGTCGGCAACCTTTGCATCATTGGCGGCAAGATACATGCCGCTTGCCCCCAGAGCGCGGGAACTTAATCCGACATGGGTGGTGACACGCTGATCCCGTTCGGGGCGGTGACCTATTCTGAGGATATAGGATTCGGGTTTGAGATTCATTTTCGTACCTTGATGACGCCGTTTTCGATATAGAGATCTGAGGGGGCGTTCCTGATTTCGTTCATCATGAACATATCATTGATAGAGAGAGGACAGACATTCTCACCTTTTACATAGATAAGACAAGCTTTCTCGAGCCGTGCAAGGGAGGCCCGGACCTCATCTCTGGAAAAATCTGATCGTTCCACCAGTTCGGTGATCGTCGGGGTTCCATTATCAGGGATCATATGATACAGGGCCCAGTCCACGTCCTCGTTTCTCATGTCTTAACAGGTAGGAGGAGAGAGACATTATACTTTATTGATTCACACAACAGAAAATTACATTATATGGCGTACACCTCCAACTCCGAGCTTGACTCTCTAGCCGATGAACTGTATGAAGCATCGGGAGACGATGACTTCAGACTCGCGGAGCTGCTCCGCCAACTTCCAGAAGAGACGGCGGTCCGGCTCTGTACGTCTGACCTTACCAATGCTCTGCAGACCTACATTTACGCGTTTGAAGAAGAGCCGGAGATCGATATCTATGAACTTCTGCTGCTCCAGCCTTCCTCAATGATCCCCCGCGGGATCAGGATCGGAAATGTGGAGCTCGCCGATATCGTCTTCGGGTTTGACAAAAAAACGAACCGGTTTTTCATCGCGGTCTGGAACGGAGAGAAGTTCCTCAAAGCCTTCTCCGGTCCCGGCGCCTACCGGGAAGCGGTGAAGTGTGCAAAAGATCTGTGTGCCTAACCTTTTGTGATCAGATCATACCTGACATCCGCAGGAACGATCCGGGGCAGGGCACCCCACTGCCCGACCCATTCCCCGATCACGGCATACACGGCACAGACCGATGACCCCTCCACTCTTTTCATTACCTCATCAAAGTTCTCCGGCGTGAGTATATTACATAGTCCGGTGGCCCAAGCGTCCGCCTTTGACGGATCACGGGAAAAACAGGTCACGGAATCCGCGGTCCCAAAGGAGACCGAAGAACCAACGGTCGCGGAGGAGGTACAGATACCGAGGATCTCGGTCTGCGGAGGCACGATAAAAGCGAACTTTCCCGAAGAAGGGGCAGAGCCTGCGTAGATACCGACCCGAAGATCACGGTCAGAAAACAGCACGATATCCCCGCCGTTGTCGATCAGACCGAACGCGGCGCCGGCTTCCCGCATAGCCCGGACGCCCGCCCATCCGATCGTCGCCGCGACGGCAGCCATCGGACCGACATCCGCCTCGAAAGAGGCATCAGCCATCTGCCTGACCGATTCCGGAGCACCGTCTGATGCCGGAACAGGTTCGTAACTCATCTGGAAAAAAGGGTCCGTCAGGAGATAATGCTCAAGACCGGTCCGTGCCGCGATCATCCCGTCCTTTGCCGCTTCGATGTGTAAAACATCGTCGGCGAGGATCGTGGTGATCGTTTCGCGGTACGCGAAGTGTTCGCGGATCATTACTTCTGGATACTCAACGCACGCTGGGGGCAGTAGGTGGCACATCTGCCGCATAGGACACACCGCTCCGAGTTGACGACAAGCTGCCAGTTCTCATCGAAGGAGAAGACCTGCTTCTGACAGATACCGATGCACAGTCCGCAGTCAACACAGTCTGTGCGGTTGTGGGAGACCGCGTCCTTCTGGATACGGATAGACACACCTTTTCTGGAGAGGGCGGTGATGAACATGTCTGCGTCCTTGTCATCAACATCAAGAAGGGCCCAGCCCTCATCCCCGTCGATCAGGGCACGTTCAACGTTCACCATCACGCCCGACCTGAGTATGGCCGCGGCGATGTTTGGATACTGAACGCCGTCGGAGTCAAACTCGACCATCAGTTTCATCTTCGTCCCCTCCCGCCGATAAGATCAGCAAGATCATACGAGTTGAGCATACCAAGAATATGGCGGGATGCATCGACCACTACAAGGGCGCCAATGTTATGCTGCTGAAGGGTGCGTGCGGCAAAGTCGACCGGCGCATCCGGGGCGATCGTTATGACGTTTTTGGTCATGATCTCGGAGACGGACATATCCTGTTCATCCTTTGCGAAGGCTTTGGAGACATCGTACGTCGTGACGATACCGATAAGCCTGTTTTCCGGATCGATCACCGGCAGATGGTTCGTCTCGCCTTTCAGCAGACGTTTGGCAGCTTCTTTGACGCTTTCCTCACCGGTAATGGTGACGAATGTTGAGACCATCATCTCGTTGACATGGCACACATACCCCTTCTCCGCCATGGGTTTGTTTATTTTCCGGGTATCGATCGGCCGGGAGGCGAGGGCCATGGTGAAGGACCCTGTTTCGATCCGGGTCTTCAGTTCGGCCGCGACCTCACGTGCCTTCTTGTAACTCGAGAGAGGAGAACAGCGTACTTCCTCGCCGTTGATCTCGACCGATCCGCTCTTGAGCTCGGCATATGTAACCTCCCGAACAACGGGACGGTCGCGGAACGGTGTACTGTAGTCGACGATGCTCGTCTTCAGATCCTCGTCACGGACCGCCGTGTGCCTGACGATCTCCTCATTTAAGAGAGGGATAGGGATACCAATACCCACATACATCGTGACGCCGTATCCGGTCATGGTGGCGGCACGGATGTAATCAGGTGACATATCTTTCATATTTCCAGAGGTCATGAGAGTCCCGAATCCGGACCCCGGAGAAGACTGTGTACCCTCGCCGACTACGACACCGTTTGCCCCGCCGATGAAAATCGGGGTGCCGGAACCGATGACGGAAAGGGTCGGATCATTTGCGAGGGGAGAAAGGCAGCCTGCTCCCGAATAGGTGATGTTTCTGTGAGACGGGAGAAGGAATCCCATATAGGTCTTTATTGCCTGGTCACTCATATTGGTGGCAGCATTATAGGATTGATATGCGTTTCTCGGGTTGAGCATGATGGCCTGATTCAGTTCCTGCAGAGTAAACTCGTTCGTTATGGATGTTCTGGGGTAACAGTCGGTCCCCTTTGCCCGTGCATGAAGTTCAACGGATTTTCCGGCAATCAGATCCTCGATCACATGTGCCCCGCCGTACTCTGCGTGCCGAGTGGTGGATTCCTGAGTTGCCCCGATAAAACAGTCGACGGCCGCGATACCCGCATATGCCTCAACATTGTTCAGCCACATTTTTTCCATCCTGATCGGTATCTCAGGATGCCCGAAGTTTAGAAAAGCGCCTGACGAGCACATCGCGCCGAAAGTACCGGTGGTGACCACATCCACGTCACGAAGTGCCCCGGTAACGCCGAGTTCGTCGAAGATATTCGGCATCTCTTCAGCGCTGACCACACGGACACTTCCATCACGAACACGCTCATTTATTTCGTCGATGGATTTGTACATATAAATAATATTTAATCCCGCTCATCCTATATAAATCGCGTTATTCTATGTGCGGATAATCCTGTTTTGCCCGAATTACGGCACGGATCCCCCCGCGGGGATTGGGAACGTCTCCCGTATACCTTGGTATGAGATGCAGATGAGCATGCATGACGGTCTGACCGGCGGCCTCCCCGCAGTTCACCCCAATATTGTATCCCGCAGGCGAGTATACGGCATCCAGATGCTTTCTCGCAAACCCGATCAGTTCACTCACGGCCGCATGTTCCTCAGGGGTAAGATCGAACCAGGAGGAGATATGTCTGCGCGGGATGATCAGAACGTGACCCGGTGAGACCGGATAGAGGTCCCATTTCACATAGGCGAGATCGTTCCCAAACAGGCATGCGTCATCTGTGCAGAATGGACAGGTCATACTTATGTCCGCGGTCCTCTGCGGAGCATCGACCGGAGATCGTCCCTATAGATAAACAGGATCTCACGGATGTTGCTGATCAGTCCCGGGGAAAAGCGGAAAAGGAGATGGGCGATCACAAGGATGAGAAGGAACGCTGCTCCTTCGCAGATGATATTATGCGACCAGAAGAAACTTGCATACCCGGGGATCGTCGGGTGGGTTAGTTCCTCCTCGAACCAGGGAAACCACTGCCCGAAGTATGCCATGATCACAAACACGTTTCTGAAGATGTTGATGATGAAGATCGGCACCGAGACGAGAAGGGTAAGACCGATCTTCTGTTTCCAGGAGGTTTTCGTGAGAGCAATCACGCCGAGCAAAATAGCAATGGCCGTTATACCGGTACATCCGAGAATGATCTGATCCATGTAACCGTATGTCTGACCCGGGATCGACCATACCGACTCGAACATGTCCCAGTCCGCCATTTGATAAGCATAGCCGATCGAATCAAAGACCCGTTGGATGCAGAATATCACCACAGAAATAAGCCAGTTGCCGAGATCAGTGAACATCGCAAACGGAGCATACACGATCCCCGCGACCGCTGCTCCGTAGGTGAGCCGGAGGATCCGCGGGTCCCTTACGAGCAGGCGTTTTACGGTAATATATAGGAGCGGGAGTCCGACGATGACAAGCACTGGATAGAAAATGTTTCCCTCTTCGAGGAGGGACGGAAGCATCAGAAGGAAACTGAATTCCAGCATGATCCAGCCGAAGACCGCGGTATATTTATCATATTTTCCCGGGATCAGCGTGAGAACAAATGCGACCAGACTGATGATAAGTGTGCAGAGTATCAGAGTATCCAGCATGTAGATGCTTATTGATTGGAGCCTGTTGAATAAATGGGTTTGCCAGGCAAACCTGCCGGTTTCGTAAGGGTATTTAACATTGAAAAACCAATAATAAAGTCTATGATGTTCTGCCCAACTTGCGGGAAGCTGATGAAAACAAAGGATGGTCAGTTATGCTGTTCTAAATGTGGATATACCGAAACCATCACCCCCGAAAATAAGGAGCAGATGAAAAAAGTCGCGTACATGCAGGAAAACGACATTCTGATCGTGGAAGAGGGTGCGGATATTGGAACGAAACCTACGATTGCAACAAAATGCCCGAACTGCGGTCACAATATTGCTGAGTGGTGGCTTCGCCAGTTACGCAGTGCTGATGAGTCAGAGGTCAGATTCTTCCGCTGCACGAAATGCAAACACACCTGGCGTGAATACGACTGATCAGGTTTCTTCACTCTTTTTTAAGCAGGGGACACGAGTATTTATATACTTACCTGTAATAATTTATAAATATGTCAAGCCTTCCCGAAGACTCACTGAAGATTGAGAATATTGTCGCATCAACCAAGGTGAATGACAGTCTGGACCTGGTGGCTCTTGCCGCCCAGATTCCTGGGGCGGAATATAATAAACAGCGTTTCCCGGGAGTGGTTCTGCGTATTCAGAATCCGAAGATCGCCGCACTGGTCTTCGGATCAGGTAAAGTTGTCCTTACGGGAGCAAAAAGTCTTGAGAATCTTACCAAAGGACTGGAATATCTCGTCGCGCTATTAAAGGATCTGAAAATCGAGATCGTGGACAACCCGACATACACCGTCCAGAACATCGTTACTTCAGCGGATCTTGGAAGCCGTATAAATCTGAACAAGATCGCCATGAGTTTCAATCTTGACAAGATCGAGTATGAACCCGAGCAGTTTCCGGGACTCGTCTACCGGCTCGACGATCCGAAGGTGGTCGTTCTGCTCTTCGGTTCGGGAAAACTGATCATCACCGGCGGGAAGAAGACGGTCGATGCACAGCGGGCAGTCAAGAAGATCTATGAAGATCTGATCGCTTTGAAACTTCTGCTGATAGAATTACCCAATAACGACCTTCAATAATTCTATTTTTTCAAGATTTTCCATGCCGCTGATGAAAGCGGATATGGTAAAAAATAAAGGGATCTTTATCCCTGATAAGTGACCTCAAGACTGCCGTGAGCGGTCGTCTTACCGTCCCGAAGTGCCTCGATGACCTCATCCATCTTTGCATTCGCCGAGATGATGAGTGGTTCAGACCTGCCAAACACCTGGAAGAGAAGTCTGTCTGTCGTGCCGAGTCCAGGAGATGGACCGTGCCATGCATGCTCGCCGAAATCGTTCAGCCCCTGAACAGCAGGGAACGGGAACTTCGGTGCCGGTCCTGCATCATATCCGGGAGAGATGTACCCGACAGCGGGAAGGTTCCAGATAGACCAGAGACATTTGAAGTTCTCGACACCGGATTTATCCTGGACGATCATTGCCACATGGTGGACATCCTTCGGGATACCCAGGAGATCGATCTTCGGGGAGATATTACCGCCGGCAAATGTACTCGACGGAGTCAGACCATGTTTTCCTATGTGAATGGTAATTGTGTCCATGAAGTATACTCAGACAGGCAAATTAATTAAAGTTTAGGTCGAGTTACTATTCAATGGACCAGTTGACGATCTACACCGATGGAGCAAGCCGGGGGAACCCGGGACAGGCCGCCTCCGCCTGGCTGATTTTACGGGGAGATGAAGTACTGGAATCTGATGTCCTGACGCTTGGACGGGCAACCAATAATGTTGCCGAATACTCGGCAATGAATGCCGCTCTCAGGCGTGCCGCACGGTTTTGCACCCCGAAAGAGACCCGGGTCCAGGTCTTCTCGGACAGTAACCTGATGATCTCCCAGATGACCGGGAAATATGCGGTCCGGTCAGAAGATCTTCTCCCGCTGTATGAAAAAGGAAAGCAGCTGGCATCGGTATTTGCCTCGGTCGCCTACACCCATGTCCCGCGGGAGAACGCCTATGTGGGTTCATGCGACTGGTTATGCAATAATGCACTGGACCTTCTCTCACAGAAACCAGCGCCTGTCCCAAAAAAGATCGAGTGCGTACCGATAGGCATAGTTCACTCGCCGTTCACCAATGCGGAGGATGCACCGAGACAGGGGATCTTCACCGACAAACCAAGCAGGATCACGATCTATGAAAAATACCGGGACGGTCTCTTTGGTCTTGCCGCCGGGGACAAAGTCTTCATCCTCTGCTGGTTCGACCGGGCGGAACGGGACATCCTCAAAGTGAAACCGCACGATCACGGGAAAGGAGAGAGGCGCGGCGTCTTCTCGACCCGTGCGCCGGTCCGGCCGAATCCGATCTCCCTTACGCTCGTTACGATCATCACCATCAACGATCTGATCCTCACCGTCAAGGGACTTGAGGCGCTGGACAACACCCCGGTCCTCGACATCAAACCGTACTACGGGGATATCGACAGCTGAGCAGCATCCGGTCAGCGATCTCCACCATCTCCCGGACCTCGGATTCACACCGCTGCTCGACTGCCCCGTAATCCTTTGCGTCCATCATATCCCACACTTTTTTTCCAGTTGGTTTCCTCTCCCGTTCCGGGAGCAGAGCATCGGCAAGCTGGTTATGCGAACAGGGATGCAGGATCGGGTGCTGCATCGGAATAAAACCGATCCCGGCGACAGAGAGATCAACGACCCGGCACTTGCCGATCGTATTGTAGATATCTTCAGGAGGAGCAACCTCATACTGAAGACATTTCGCAAGTAGAAACGGCATATCAAAGGTCGAGATCCCGACCCCGCATACCACCGGATCCGCCTGGATCATCTTCTTGTCTTTGACATTTGCCCACATCGCGGCAAACACCTGATAAAGTGCGCGTACCACCTCCTTTTCGCCGCCTTCACGCCACATCCAGTAATGAGCGTAGTCCTGGACAACCTCGCCCGTAAGCGGACGACCGCCGTACACCACCCCGCCGAGAAGGGTATGCCCTTCCCGGAAAGGATTCACGGCAAGGGAGGCGCCGGTCCGTATCCTCCGGTCAGCCGGCGGCACGAACGCCTCCAGATCGAAGACGAGGAACTTTGTCAGAGAGGGGCTGAACATCACCATGATCAGATGAATGAGATGGCGATCAACCCGAGGATACCGGTCCAGATCGTGTGTACGGCAATGGCCGTCAGAAGAAGACCCACGATCTTGGAGAGTATCACGAGCACAGTATTCCCGAGCAGTTTCTTGATCTGCGTCGAGAAGATCAGGATCAGCCAGATAAAAAACAGGGCAAGGATCACCGCGATGAGTGTCAGAATGATACCGTCCTGCGCCCCGAGGATCATCACCGTGGTGATGGCTCCTGGTCCGCACATCACCGGCGTGCCGATGATGACGCCGGCCATCGACTTCTTCCCGATCTGATCGGTGCTCCCCAGATTTTTGTGTCCTGCCGAGGAGCCGCCGATATCCAGACCGAGAACGATCTGCAGACCGAGAATAAAGAGGATGATACCGCCGGCGACCTTGAAGCTCTCCAGTTCGATGCCGAGCATATTGAACAGAATATTATTGAATAGCAAAAATGTCAGCATCAGAACACCGGCGACCCCGGTCGCGAAGAATGCCTGCCTGACCATCTCGGGTTTTTGGAGATCCTGGGTCAGATTGATGAACATCGAGACCGAGAGGAGAGGATCCAGAATAATGATAAGGGTAAACGCGGCAGCAATGACGGTCACCAGTAGTTCGAGCATATAAGTAATATTGAGCGTTCCCGCATATTATACCTCCGGATGACGGGATTTTCTGCGGTGATCCCGATGAAACCTGAGCCCTGATCCGGGTCTGAAAAAAGCCCTGTCCCGTATGCATTATTATTTCATGCAAGGCATCTGCCGTCTCCCACAGATATATAATGGATGGGGGGAGTTGTATTCTGATTAAGGGAAATGGCAGAGAAAGAAGATATCCGTATTGAGAAACTCGGATTTCCGTTTGAGACGGAAAACCCGTTTCTATTCTGTGCGCATCATAAGGACAGGTATCCGAAAGAGGAACGGGATCTCGGACCGGCAGTCACCCTCTCAGGCAGGAATCTGGGAAACGATTTTATCATAAAAAACGGATTTCGGATGTATCACGGCCAGCGGATCCCGGGATTCCCCAAACATCGCCACCGGGGATTTGAGACGCTCACGGTCACTCTTTAGGGATATGTGGACCATGCAGATTCGCTCGGGTCGGCCGGAAGATACTGTAATGGCGATGTCCAGTGGCTGACCGCCGGAAGCGGCTGCCAGCATGCGGAGATGTTCCCCCTCGTGCATCAGGACAGGGAGAACCCGCTTGAACTTTTCCAGATATGGCTGAACCTTCCGGCAAAGGACAAGTTCGCACAACCGCATTACCGGATGCTCTGGGCCGAGGATATACCCGTCCTGACCATCACGGACGCCGACGGACGGACGAGCACGGTCCGGCTGATCGCCGGTGAGTGGGACGGACGAAGAGCACCCTTCCCCTCACCCGCCTCATGGGCGAATGACCCACAGAATCATGTCCGGATCCTCCTCATCCGGATGGAGCCCGGAGCTGAGATCCGGATCCCGGCAGTCACCCCGACCATCTCCCGGAACCTGTACTTCTACGAAGGGGATAAGATCAGGATCAGCGGAAAGGAGATCCTCCCCTACACACGGGCGGTACTCGCCGGGGATCGGGATCTCCGGATACAGGCCGGGAACGCCTGGTGTTTCCTTCTTCTCCTCGAAGGCGAACCGATCAATGAACCGATTGCGAAGTACGGGCCGTATGTCATGAACACCTCTGAAGAGATCCAGGACGCTTACCGGGACTACCGGCAGACCGCGTTCGGCGGATGGCCGTGGGACGTCCCCGACCCGGTCCATGACATCGGCGAGAACCGGTTCGCAAAGTACATCGACGGGCATGTTGAAGAACGCCGGTCGTATCACGGACCCGAGTAGAGAGGATCCGGGTTTACTAAGAGAAAACCCGGCTCTAAGCCATTTTTTGTGTGATATGCAGGGATCTGCCTGCCGATTTTCCAAAACTGAGGAGGATATCCCGGGAAAAGCATCACAGTCACTAACGCGAAGTATTATGCTTCTCCGTGCTCCATTTATTAAAGATGGATGGGAAAACATACGCCTCTCTGAAGATTGAAAATATCGTCGCCTCCGGTGTCATCGCCGAAGCGATTGATCTTGCAGAGATATCTGAAAAAATTGACGGGTGTGAACTCAATAAAAAACGTTTCCCCGGTGCAGTGTATCGTATAGACAATCCGAAAATGGCATCACTCATCTTCTCCTCGGGAAAAGTTGTGCTTACCGGAATCAGAAATGAAGCCGCGCTCGATGAGGGTCTCGCAAAGGTGCTTGCCTCCCTCAAAGAGGCCGGCGTCAAAGTGCTGGATGTTCCAAGGGTTGCCGTGACCAACATAGTATGTTCCTACGACATCGGCCGGTTCATCAATCTCAACCGTGTCGTCGCGACCCTTTCTCTCGAAGCGATCGAGTATGAACCGGAACAATTCCCTGGTCTCGTATACCGGATCAAAGACCCGAAGATCGTGGCACTCCTCTTCTCGTCCGGAAAGATCATCCTGACCGGCGGTAAGAATCTTGATGATGTCCGAAGAGGTCTTGACTTCCTTGAAGAAAGCCTCAAGGATGTCCTGACAGAACAGAAAGAACTGAAAGAAAAGAAATAATTCTAATACTTTTTTTTAATTCTTTGCCGGATCGGGCAGGCATTTCAATAATGAAATATGATCTCGCCGCCGTCTCTCACGGCCTCGGCGTACCGGTTCACATTTTCCTGGATCAGATCTGTATCGATAGAACCGTTAAGCCGTGCCATGAACTCCTCTTTGAGTTCATTCGAGAGAAGACACCGGGTCGTGACCTCATACGCCCCGTCAAGACGGCCTTCTTTCGCCATCTGCACGATGACCCGGTCCACCATCGAAACAGTCGCCGGTTCCACAAGATCGAGAACACAGCCTCCCTTACCGCCGGTCGCCGGCACGATCTCCCCGTACAATGCCCCGCGGGAAAGATCCAGTCCGGCACCTGTACAGGCAACGGCGAAGGTCGCATACATTACAGCATATCCGTGGGACATCATCACGTTCACCGGATCCATAAACGGCGGGTGGCTTCGCCGGCGGTATCCAAGCGTCTTCGGCACGGTCCGACCCAGGATCTCGTAATACATTGTCTTCGTTAAGGAAAACGCCCGGCCGATCTCCGACAGGGTGATCAGGAAATCCAGTTCTTCCCGTGCGGCGTTGAGGATCTCAAACTCGCCTTTGAAGTACAGACCCTCAGGATCCGCCTCGGCAAGCTCGTTGATATATCGCAGCCTCTCATCGAGAGAGTATCGGATCGAGGCCATCGCGAACTTGTGGATCGGGATATCACGCTGCACACCCGCAAGCGAAGGGCCGCCTTTCTCGTAGAGCCCGCCAACCGGTTTGCCGTGTGCCGTGAAAAACGATACCACGATACCGCGATCCGCGAGACGTTCCAGGACCGAGGTATGGAGCGAGTGCCCCCCTGCGACCAGGAGATGCCGCATGCCATCCAGCGGATAGCGGGTCTGCGTGCCCTTCTGCCGGACGAGGAGCGAATCCTGCGTCGACTTGATCTCTGCGCCGTAGCCCCACACCGTTACCCAGGGGATCATGAAAAGAGCTCATCCTCCGACTTATCACCGTTCAGCTGGACCCGGCATTTCCCGCAGAAGTATTTGCGTTTCCGATCCAGCTCATCCAGATTTCGCGGGCAGTACATGATACAGCCGGGATTATCGCAGTGACCAAGACCAAAGAGATGCCCGATCTCATGGGCGCCTTCTTTCACGATCCGGTCGATCAGCGCGGAGTCGTCTTCATATTTTCCGTAAAACTCGTTTCTGAGCCGGTACGGGGAAACGATCGAGACCCCGAGTTTCGGGTAGGCAAGACCGAACACAAAATCCGCCATAGGTTCATAGAGATCGCCCGGCGTGACCAGCAGGATCTTTTCGTGGAGATGATTGAATTTATTATAAAAGTCCAGCTCCATATCGGCCGGCTTGAAGAGCTGGGGCGTTCTTCTCCGGAACATATCCAATTTCAAGAGGACCTTCACGGCATCATACTGATTTCGTGCCGGATCGAAGCCTTCGAGCGAAAAGATCGCGTCATCTATCCTTGAGACCGGCATCTCAAGGACCGCGGACAACTCCTCGGAAACCGGACGTGAAAGACCCACAGGGACACGGCTGTCCCAGAAAAGATGTATCCCCATTTGTATAGATATTTCTCTGCACAAAGCGATAAAGTTACCTTATTCTATGAGAGACAGCATCGAGAAAGCCGTTGGAAGCTACATCGCAGGGAAATATCGTTCGGCAGTTGAAGTAGGATTCGGCGGAAAAACCACGGCAGCAAAGATCGTTTTGGACGCAGGGATCCCCATTCTCTGTACGGATGTGCATGCATACCCCGACGGGCCGGTCCCGTCCGTGGTCGATGACTGTGTCGAGCCGACGTTGTCACTCTATAAGGTCGAGGTGATCTACGCGATCCGCCCGGGCACCGAGATAGTGCCGGCACTGATCGATCTTGCAAAAAGCGTAGGAGCTGACCTCATCGTGTATCATCTGGGTTTCGAGCTGTACGAAAACGGGGGGGAACGGATCGATGCCGAAGGCGTAATGCTGCATCGATATGTGCATCTTTACCAGGAGTGAGCATAGCCCCGCTTTTCTACGATTTCCCCGTCACACCATACCCCTTTTTCTCTGACGACCATCCCAAGAACGGTGTACTCCGTATCAAGGGTCGATAAATGCGCCTGCGGCATACAGAACAAAAGACCGAAATCTCCGCCGCCGTAGAGATAATACTCCCGTGCTGAGCCAAAATTGACCGCGGGAAGCGTAAACTTCGTTGAATCGAGAGCGAATCCGACGTTGGACGCCTCCGACATATCATACAGCGAGATCGCGAGACCGTCGGATACGTCCATCATAGAGGAAGCACCGGCACGTCCGATTTTTATCCCCGCTTCGACTTGCGGGACAGGGGTAAGCAGATGTTTCCGGTATCGTTCGTCGCCTTCGAGTGCGGCCATGGCACGACCCGGCGTCCCAGTGATGCAGATTAAATCGCCAGGCGATGCGCCGGACCGCCCGCAGTAGTGTGCTTTCTCGACGATCCCAAAACCGGTGGTCACGACGGTGAGTTCAGTATGACTGTCGATATCCCCGCCGGCAACTTTCGCCCCGACACTTTCGGCGCAGGAAACGGCGCCTTCCATGAACGGAACGAGCCGGGACGGATCGTCCAGACCAATGGCTACGAGGATCTGAACCGGCTGCGCCCCGCAGCTTGCGATATCCGAAAGCGTGACCGCAGCGCTCATCCAGCCTTTTTCGAACTCGGTCATGCCTTTCGGGAAGTCGGTCGTTTCATGCAGCATGTCGGTGCTGGATACGAGGATCCTGCCGTCCTGTAGGTCAAAGGCGGCGCAGTCGTCCGCCGTCTCGTCTTCGCCGATCAAATGACGGATGGATGCCAGAAGGGCACGGTCGTCCATTATTTCTTCATCTCCTTTTTGCGTTCTTCGCGATACTCAGAGAGCACCCCGGACAGTATTTTTTCTGCGGATCCGGACTCGGCCTTCTTTGGAGGAGCAGATTTCTTCGGTGCTTCCTTTTTCGGCGCAGGTTTTGCGGCGGGCAGAGGTTTTGGCGCCGGCCTCGGAATTGGTTTTGGAATCGGTTTGGGAACCGGAGCCGGAACGGGCTTCGAAACCGGTGCCGGAGTTGGCGCTGGTTTCAGCGAGGGGGTCGGAGGGACCGGTTTTGCCCGGAACACCGTCTTCTCCTTTGCCGGCGGCTCCGGCTTTGCTGCCGGGATAGGAGCCGGGACCGGTGCATACTTTGGCCGCTCGGCCGGTTCCTTCACCGGTTCGCGTATCCCGCCGCTCTTCTTTTCGTTTGTGTAAACTGCCTGCGTCGTTTTCCAGTCGGCAAGAGCGGACTCGAATCCCGCGGTGTCCACCACTCCGATCTTTCCTTTTACCCGGGGCGAAAGGTTCGCTCCGTCCAGGACCGGGACATTCGCCTCCCGGAACTCCCCGATCAGATTCTGACTGTGTGCCCGCTGATAGGTCAGCCGCGGCAGGATGACCGCCCCGATCTTTGCCTCGGCAAGATACCGGATAACCAGTCTGTCCCACCCGTCGATCGTGAGAACATACAGGATATCCTCCTCGCCGACCCCCATTTCATCATCCAGGGCCTTGACCTGATCATCTGCAAGCACCGGGAGCACTTTCAACGCAGTGCTGCCTTCTCCGGCCTGCAGGGAGATGAAACTCTTCAACCGATCCAGCCGGATCTGCAGAGCCTGCAGGCCATGCAGGTCCTTACTCCCGCGGCCCTCTGTTCTTGGATCTTTCTTCGGGACAAGTCCCATGTCGCGGGGAGGGGTCTTCCTGGAGGAGAGGAGCTCCGCCGCATGGGCTCCTCTTTCGAAAACAAGCTGTTTCTGCAGGGAATCTATTGCCTTGTCCTTCACTCCAACTTCTTCCGATAAACTGCCGGTTAGTTTATTAAGATTGACAACATCTTCCTCGAGCTTCGCGATACGCTCATCCTTTTCGTCGGAGACAAGCTCATCTTCGATGATCACCGGCTCTTCGGGAAATTCTCCCGGATGCTTCAACGCTTCGAGAATCTGGTCCTGAGACAGTCCACGGACGATCCCGGCACGGACCATGTCGATATCGGTCCCGGGCGGCATCCTTTTCTGGACGGACTCGAACTTGTTCGCATAACTCTGGTAGGCGAGGACCGCAGCCGAGAGGGCGTCGCGTTCGTGATCGTTCGCAAAGTCATACCCCTCGGTAAGCTCGTACGTCTCTTTGACCAGCACATCCTTTGCAGGGGTCCAGGAAATCGCAGAGAATGCACGTCTAACTTTCTCGACCCCGAACGGCATCGCGGCTTTATCGGTCGCGACCAGAACGGGTCTGCCGATCTTTGAGATGGACGCGATGATCTCGGCCTGACCGGGAGCATGCGAGCTGGAAAGATGGACCAGATCGCCGTCCAGATTCAGTGCGGCGATCCCGACGGTCGTGCCCGGATCGATGCCGACGACCAGATAGGCAGGCCTCTTCGAGAGCGGAACAAACGCGGGACGCTCTTTTCTCGTTCCGGCGACCCGGACGGAGACACCTGCGGATGTCCGTGAGGAGGCCCCCACGTCATGACGGGGAGCGGAAACGGTAAATTTCACGATCCGTTCGCCCCAAAACGATCGGGATATGGATGAAGAGAACATGAGTCCGTTTGCGAGAAGACCTGCTTCGATCTCGCGGGAAAAGGACATGACCGACCCCTGCATGTGCCGGATATACCGGTTCTTATGCGTGCGGATCAGGGGTCGTGCCCGGGAGACTGTGATGGTCGTGACCCCTTCGAAGGTCTGGACCTCGTATCCTCCGCCGAAGGAGGCGATCAAAGCCGAGATCTTTGCCTGCTCCATGGGATTATCTGTGTCGAAGCGGAGATTATACCGCTCGGCAAGTTTTGGAAGAGGGGCAATTTTTGCGCCGATGCAGGCGATGAGAACGAGTTTCGTGCCGAACGGCAGAGCTTCGGTGAGGGTGAAAAGTGATCCGGTATCGGGGACAATATCGCGAAGCGAGCCGACCGCGACGAGCCCGGGTTTCTCGGCATTGATAAGGAGCAGGAGACGCGGGAAGGTGAGGTTGCGTTCTTCGGATTCGATCCGGCGGTCGACTACCCGGACGAGAGCATAAAGTCCGTCGGGTGAGCGGGCAGAGGGGCCTTTGGTTTTGTCGATGCCGAAGACGAGCGGATTCATGGGCTCGTTACGAAGAGGACGGCCTCTTCGAGGTCGTACTTTGTCTGATATTTCTTTGCGAAGTAGTTGATGACGGTTTCGAGGTCATGCCGGAGGGTGGCGTCGGCGTTCTGATGGGTGGGCGGGGCCCACTGGGGCCAGTCGATGAGCCAGACGGTTTCTCCGTCGCACATGATGTTGTATTCGGAGAGGTCGCCGTGAATGAATCCGGCGGCGTATGCTTTTTTGACTTCGGTAAGGATGTCGGCATAGATGGTTTCGGGGTCTTCGAGGACGCAGCGGAAGAGGTTCGCACCGGGGACATGGGACATGACGATGATATGCCGGTTTATGTCGATGGGGACGGGGACGTTGACTTTGCCGTTTAAGGCTTTGAGGGCTTCGTATTCCCGTTCTGCGGATTTTGCTGAGGCAAATATCCAGGGGCAGTGTCCTTCGCCGGGCATGTATTCGCGGTTGGTTTTGAGGGTCTGGAAGGATCTTTGACCGACTTTGTGGAGTTTGAGGATGACGATGCCGAAACCGAGTGCTTCGTAGATCTCGGATTCTTTGCCGACGCCGACCATGCTGCCGAGGGCGGATATGGTCTTTTTGCCGGCGAGGGCGGAGAGGGCGAGGGCGTCGTATCCGGCGAAGACGAGGGTGTAACCTTTGTAAGGAACGGAGTCGGAGCGGATGAGATCCCGATGGATGAGGTTCCCGAGACGATATTTCATTTCAGGAGGGGAGAGCTTGACGGCGGCCCGTAGGTCGTCTTCCGGGACCCAGCGGTAGTGTTTCATCATCCGTTCGAGGACGTGGAGGATACGTATTTCGTATTTATGGAGAGATTTAATGATGTCTGCATCGATGGGCATTGGTGATATACGTTTGGCGGTGATGGGACAAATAGATGATTGAACGGGCGGGGACCTTTAGGTCCCTTAGCGGAGCAAATCTTTGATTTGCGAGTGTGGGCGAGGACCTTTAGGTACTCAACTGAACAAGCCATCATACGTATCAATCAAGCCTCTAATCGAAATGAGGCGACCTTGGGTAACCACTATCCTGAATAAGTTTATTTTCTGAATATCCGTAGCCTATAATATTATCATTAATATCTAGTCATCAAAAAGAAGATGCTGAAATGTAGATTTTTCAGGTGATGATGGGTTTTTCAGCGCATTTTCAAATATTGACATGTTTTGAGCAATAGCATCTTTTGTTTCAAGATATGAACGAACATGCTCCGTATCTGTGATTTGCTTTCTAATGTTTCCGAGTTCTTTATAGATTTGAACCCCATTAAAGAATGAAGCCAATCTCTTTATCCTTTAACTTTGCAAGAGTCTTCTGATCAAGGGACTCTTTTGGGTAGCAGGCAGGAATGATATATTTGTACGTTTCCGGATCAAATAGACTACAATTGCTTTACATTAATGCTCTCTGGTAATCCTCAGTAGATGCAAATCCTTTTCTTGCAGCAGTTTTTTCCATATCCCCTATCCCAGCACGTGTTCTGTTCACACCAATAAAATCAGCATATACAAGAGGTGGAAGCATGTCAAATGCCGGAACACTGATTTGTTTTACATCACGTTCACGTTTCAACTGGGAACAATAGATAACTGCCTCATCTCCGAGAAATGTTTGAATTTGACGACTCAACATCCGGAGCCGTCCAGCATTACTTCCATCACATTTCTTGGCTTTGAAGTTAATCCAGATGTTTGTGTAACCGTTTTTTTTTGTATGCTCCAAGTACGCTTCTTAGATCTTTTTCTGCTAAGTCGATTTGCAAGGGAACAAAGATAGGTTTGTTGTTCTGCCTTTCAAAAGATTCTACAGAGAATTCTATGAAATGGAGATATTCTGTAATAGAGATTGGACGTTTACTCTGGGTTGGAAGAAGAACATCTGGCGTGAGAATAAAGACACTGGACGCACTATAAATGTAATCCAGATATGATTCATACAGATTCGGATTCATCCGTTGATATGCTCGAACCTGATGACGAAGAGTGACATCATCCAATGGGTAATACCGGAACACAGTTGAAAAAGTGATATTTTTCCGATATTCCTCTTCTAAGGTGTTTTTGAGTCCAATACTTTCATTGAGTTTCTGAATCCAGTCTTTATTTTTTCCACCGTATTCAAGAGTGTGAATTAATGTCGGGTAGTATCGTAGCTGATCAAAAGATTTTGTTATTTCAAAAATAGGATTGGATATCGGAGCAATTAGCTCGTCTACCGCTTTATAGGTGAGATTTTTTTCCGGAGAGAACTTTGATAGGGGTCTCAATTTTCATCCGGTGCGTATCAATAGTAAGTTCCTTGACGGTACAGTTTACATCTTTTGCAGGAGTTAGGGATTCTATAGAGATGTGAGGGTCAAAGTCACTCATGGTTTGTTTCCAGTTTTTTGATTAATGGGAGCAGAGATTTGTTGACAAATGCGGGGTCCATGCTACATGGACGCCGGTTTTCACCTTTTTGTTGATATTGAAGGTAAACGTAATGTATAGCTTTAAGATGATCAATGCATTGTTCTCGGGATATTAATGAATCATTAGTATAGCTATTATTAATAAATCCTACTGTCCCATGGATTTTATCTTTCAATTCCGGAAATTTCTTTGCAACATTAAACATGGCAAATTTTTTGGGCCCGTCATCGTCCAAAATGAGACAGTGAAGACTGTTTGTGAGGGAGAGATCAACTGAAATTCCGATTGCTTCATATTCGCCATCTTTTTCAATATGCTTTGGGTCTCTATCAGAAAGTGGTTTGAATAGTTCCGCATAGTTACTTTCTTTGTATGCAAATTTTTTGCGGATGGTTTCGTTTTCTTTTCCCATATTCGGGATTTCTTTATTCAGAATTATTGGACCTGCATAAAACTGATATAAGTTCAAATAGTTGAGTAATAGATCAATCCGTTTGAGGTTGCAGGCATTACAGATAAAAAAAAAAAGAAGTATCGGCAACTACGTTCTTTTTCATGAATACCATTTCGCCTCTTTTAGGTATTCAGCTTTGGATTCAGAAACAATGCCACGTTTGTAGAGTTTTTCTACAATTTCGTCCCTTTGATCATAGATTTCCTTGGCAACTTCCGATTTTGTCCGAAAATCTGGATATGTGTCATAGATGAGGAGAAGGAGTTCTTCTGGACTAAGTTCGTCGTAGGTGGTTCTAACAATTCTTATGCCGGCAAGAAGTGAACGCATGTCTTCTTTTTTGAGCATCTTGGCATAGTAGTCCTTATATTTTTTGATTCCATCCGGTGTAAGGGAAACAAAACCCCCAGTCAAATCATCTTTTTTTGTCGGGGGGTGGTATTCCCATGCTTCGGTAAGGAAGAAAGGATCCATAATTGCATCCCGGATTTCTTCTGAGTAAGGACCACGCTGATATGCAACAAATGTGATAAAATCCGGGATGGAAGGGTGAAATTTCCAGAGGAGGAACACCTCTTTCTCGAGGTGAAGCATGGAGATTTCCCGCTCGGGAGCTGCACCAAGGACTAAGAGAATCAGCCACTCCTGCGTCTTGCGTTTTGCTTCCCAGTCTTCAGACATAAATATAAAGTAATAGTTGGTTTTTCATTTGGATATAAATTCCGGCGATTTTCTATGTGCGATTATATGGAATTGCTCTGTTCAGGGTGTGAGAAAGAATCCCGGGAAGAACGCCCGTTCCCGTGCACGTTGACACGACATAAACCGAAACAGTGTTTCCGAAACAACTCCCTTCGCCACATACCCAAGTTTTTTCATCAAATAGAATGGGTCATCCATATTCCTATATTTTTATCCGCCGGTATTTATACCCCTAACCGCGCGGTGCGATAATGCCTCGAGACAGGGCAAAAATGCCGTTCTCACTCAGAGAGATACGTTACGAAAAATGCAGAAAAACAGCTGTGGGCGGGGGGACACAGGCACGCCCTCAGCCGAGCAAGTCGATAGACTTGCGACCAAGTCGTCAGACTTGCAAGTCAAATCTTTGATTTGTGAGCATGCGAGCGAAGAGAAGCGGGGAGCAAACCAAAGGTTTGCGAGCGTGCAAAAATCGATCGGTTTCCATTCGCAAATAGGTATTTCTATTCCACTTTTGCCTTTCGGCGATCAATTTTGATGGATTTTGACGGATTTTATGATGATTTTTGGTGGGTAAAAATGAAAATCGGCAGGATTCGGCGTATTTTCATTTCTGAGAGGTCATGTTATATAAATGGAGAGGTAGGCGCCTGGATAAAACGATAAACCCCGACAGACTACCTACCTACTCACGTAGTAATTTATATAGTGGTAATTATTTTGTTTTTATTTTCCTCTCTCTCTCTCTCTTCTGTACTAAATAAAATAATAATAATAAGAGACTAGACGCCTAAAAAAAAGTGATTGATGAGAGAGTTTTGTTCCGCTGTAGCTACCTACGTAGGTAGGTAGTCTCTTTGGGGTTATCTTTTATTTCAGGCGCCTACGTTTTTATTTATATAGTCTTGATGTTTTGCCAGGGAAATCGGCAGGATCAGGCTTAGTTTCAGTTTGGTCGTGGTTTTCGTTGGTGAAGAGGGATTATTTTTGATCAGCTGGAGGTGGATTTGGAATGGAAATGGTGGTTTTCGAGTGGAAGTCGGATGGTTTTGGGGTTTAACGGGGTGGTTTTTTGGAGTGGAAAAAGCGGTTTTCGAGTGAAAGTTGGGTGGGCAGGGGATTTGAGTAGGTAATTTTCGTGTGAAAATGGGGTGATTTTTGGGGTTGGCGGGGCAAATCTTAAGGTGTAGAAATTGAGTCTGTGAGAAAAAAAGGGAGTGGGGTTGGTGTATGGGATAGAGAGAATGATTAATATTGTGGCTTTCAGGTATTAAATCGGGGTTCTTTAGACAGTTTTATACCATCAATTAATTGCATATTCATTTTTCGTGCTTGAGCCTTTGTTTTATCTGAAAATCTCCCAGTTGTAATTACTACCCCAATACGCTTTATGTCATCATCATCTTCTTTTTCATTGAGCTTTAGTCTCTCAATTGCTCCTATTAAAGCATTCAATACCTCCGGTCCAACAACAGGACCATCGGGATTTCTTAATTTTGCCTGAAAATAATACCTTTTTTTCACGTCATTAAAATCATCTAATACGTCCGAAAATAAATCACATCCACCATCTCCAGTTTTCTTTGGATTAATTTTGACTTTTCCATATTTTTCGTGATAACGATGTAAATACGTTTCACAGTCTTTTTCGAAACGGTGTCCATTCCCATCATAACTCAAGTATAAAGCCAATTCTTTCGATTGCTTTTTCACGGGTAGTTTTGTAGTTTCAATTTTCTTTTTTGCTACCGATTCAGTTGTATTTGATATCGAAGTGACCTTCTTTTTCTCTGAGGTAGATTTTGTAGTTGTTGGTATTTTGGCAGGTTTTGATTTAGAAATAGTGGGTTTTTTAGTGGTTGCTTGTTCTTTTACTGATTTTGAAGACGCGACTGTTTGTTTTTCACTAGTTTTTCTATCTTTGATTACCATAATATTATGCGTGAATTTTTAAGAATAATGACGTAAAAATGGACCTGCCTAATCACCACATAAAAATCCAAATATTACTCGTCCGTCCCTGTCCCCCTTTTCGTGAATTTCGTTGATTTACGGGTTGGACGCTGAAAGCGGCCGACCTCAGCTGAGGCGGGCTGCCATGGAGGGGCGGCCTCAGCTGAGCAAGTCGATAGACTTGCGACCAAATCTTTGATTTGCGATCAAGGCAAATGCCTTGCAAGGATTGTACCACTCACAAAAATCCCATACACGAAACCAAAGTACAACCATAAAACGGATTCGTCAATCTAAAAATACTCTGTCCAACGAATTGAGATATCGATTGGACATACCCACCCCTGACTCCAAAAACTTCAAACAGATTATATAATTTCCACACCCAATGGAATCACATATGGACACCTTCTCCGGCATCCTCTCCGAATACACCACCCTCGCGAAAACCGACCCACTTCGCACCTGGATCCTCTTTGAAAATACCGATCTCGCAAACGCCGCCGTCAAAAAACTCCGGGACGAAGGAGCCATCCTCCCCGACCACATCACAACCATCAAAGGCCTTGCAAAAAGCATCCTCCGCTCCCTCTCCCCTGCCGCACGGATCATCGACCCCGAAGAACAGCACCTCATCTTCGCCCGCATCGGAGCAGACGTGCTCGGAAAAAAACGCATCACCGACACCCAGACCGAAAACCTCGTAAACCTCTTTATCACCCTCAAAACCAACAAAATCGTCCTCCCAACAGGCGAAGACAAATTCAACGACTTCCGGGAAATATTCCGGCAGTATGAACAATTCTCTCTGGAAAACGACTGCTGCGACTCCATCCTCGCCATCGGACGTGCCGCCCGCATCGCCGGAGAAATGAACATCGGCACCGTCCTCTGCTATGCATTATACAAACCCTCCCCCCTCGCACGCGACCTCCTCCTCGCCCTCAAAGGCACCATCATGACCCGGCCGCCCGCAAACGAAAACCTCACCGTCCTCCCGGAACCGTGCAAAGGCATCTATCAATACACCGATACCCGGATCGAACTTCGCTCCGCTCTCGAATCCATCGCCGCCCTCATCGAATCCGGCACGAGCCCAAAAGAGATCGCCCTTCTTGCGCCCCCCCTCACCTCCGCTCTGCCTCTTCTCGACGAACTCGTCCCCGACTTCAGCGTCCTCCGGGACGGAACACGGCATCCCCTCCGGTTCACCGCCGGCGAAGACATTCCGATCGAAAACCTCCCGCCTGTGCGCTGTGTCCTTGCCTGGCTCTCGGCATTCGCCTTCGACTGCGGGATCGAAGACCTCAAGATCATCATCGACAGCCCGTATTTTACCCTCAAAACCGACATGCTCACCGCCGGCAAACTCGAAAAAACCGGCATCATCACAAAAACCGAAAAAGGCAGAACAGCCTGGCGGACCATCAGCGAACGATTCGCTGCTGCCAGAAAAACGGAACTGACCGGTCAGGATTCCGCATTCCAGGCGAGTCTCGACCGGCTCCTTGACCGGCTGGACCAAAATTTCAAACCCGCCGCCGGTCTCGCCGAACACTGCACTGCCCTCAAAGCTGACCTCTCCTCCCTTGGATGGGCGAGTATCCAGATGAAACCGCAGGACGAAGCCGCCCGTCACGCCTTCCTCCGCCTGCTCGACAAACTCGCCCTCACCTCTCTTGCGGAGAGGAAATACACCGTTCGCGAATTCTACGCCATGCTCTGCCGGTTCTGTGAAAAAACCACCAAGATCAGCTATAGAGAATCGGAAACCGCCTTCTTCGCGGGCGATCTCCGCTCCGTCGCCGGCACAAAGATCCCCTACGTCTTCATCACCGGTCTCTCCGCCGACCGGCTCCCAAGTATCGAAGCAGCCATCCCTCTCCTGAACGCTCAGGAAACCGCCCGCATCCAGCCCGATCGGGTCCAGAACCTGCTCGATGCAAGCAGATACTACTTCCACGCCGCCGCCCTCACCGCGGAAAAACAGCTCATCCTCTCCTGTGCAGGACACGACGGCGAAAAAAGTCTGACCCCGTCCCCGTACCTCACCCGCCTAGCCGAACCGGAACCAAAAAGCTCCGGCTTCCTCGCTCATTCGACGACCGCAAACCAGACCCGGGCAGGCGAACTCCTTGCCGCCGGCAGAGAAAACGAGTGTGCCGGCCTCTTTGGGATCCCCTCCCTCGAGACCGCGGCAGAGATCATCGTGATCGAAACCGTGGACCGGACCGGGCCGCCGGGTATCTACGACGCAAACTTTGGAGACGACCCGCTCGCCGAAGCGTTCGCCGCCGCGTACACAAAAAAGACCGAGTTCGCCCCGACTGTGCTCGAAAGATACCGGGAATGCCCCTTCAAATGGTATCTCGCCGACCACCTGCATCTCGAAAATCCCGCTGATTTCAGTGCGGAGCGGATCATCGTCGGTACCGTCATGCACAAAGCAATGGAGCGGTTCTTCCGTGAATACACACGCCCCCTCACCTCGGAAAACGAAGAGGAGGCGACCGCCTTCCTCAAAACGATCGTCACTGAGGAGTTTTCCAACCGGCGCATAACGACACCTTCCTGGAGATCGATGCTGAACGGATACCTCGGCGAGGGCGGCCTTGAAAGCAGCTGCAAAACGATCATCCAAATGGAAACCGGATTTTACGCCGCAGGATTTCGAACCAGCGCCGACTGGTTGGAGCAGAAAGTATCGGCAGAGATCCCGGGCGGCGAGCCGTTCACCGTGTCGGGATGGGTGGACCGGGTGATGTTCAACGAGCAGGACCGGGAATTCGTGGTCGTCGACTACAAGACCGGGGTCGTAAAAAAGGGAAGCGATCTCGAAGCCGGGACCGCACTTCAGATCCCGCTCTATACCGAGGCGGTCCGGCAGATGACCGGATCCACCCCCAAACCCGGGACCTACCTCAAAATAGCCCCGGACAAGGTGAAGAACGAGAACCCGTACTTCTCCAAAAATAAACAGCAGATGAGCGTCGAAGAGGTCAAAGACGCGGCGTTCGGGTTCTGCCGGGAGACGCGGGAGAGCATGAAAGCAGGAAAATGTGCGGTCGTTTTCACGGAAAACTGCCCGGATGCCTACTGTCAATACCGGCGGATCTGCCGGTTCGTTCCGTTCCGGGAGGAACAGGCATGACCGCCAAACTGACCGATGCCCAGAGAAGGGCACTCTTTATGGAGGAAAGCGTCTGCGTGACCGCCGGCGCCGGGACCGGGAAGACGTTCCTTTTGACCCAGCGGTATCTCGCCTCGCTCACATACCGGAGGGAAACGATCAAAACCGGGGCAGGCGACATCCTCGCCCTCACCTACACCGACAAGGCGGCGGCCGAAATGCGGACGAAGATCGGCAGGGAACTGCGCAAAGCGGCAGTGGAAGATCCGGGTCTCGAAGAAGTGTGGGAGAGTTTTTCGCGGTGCAGCATTAGCACGTTCCATGGATTCTGCCTCTCGCTTCTGAGAGAGTTCGCCTATGAGGCAGAACTCGACGCGGGATTTTCCGTGATGGATGAACTCGACACCCACGAACTCGTGACCGGGACGATCCATGAGATGCTCGAACATCCTCCTGCCGCACTCTTTGAGGATGTGGTCACCCTCTTCGATCATCTGCGGGAGACGACGATCGCCGAATACCTCCGGACCCTGCTTCGTATCTGGGAAGAAGCAAAGGACTGGTTTGCCGTGCTGGAACAGGATCCGGCCGCCGTGATCACGGTCTGGCAGAAGGCATGGGACGAAGAGATCACGGCATATCGCGATGATCTCGCAGATGACGAACTCGTGAGGGCCCTGATGAACGAACTGCGTGCCCTTGCCGACCGAAAAGGCGAGCTCTTCCAACAGGGACCGGCGGCCTTTGCGGCATTCTCTGAAGCAAAAGAGCCGGCAAAAATGTATGCTGCCGGAAAGAGCCTTGCCGGTATAAACGCGAGCACCTACAAGGCCGTGCTACCGGAAGGCAGCATGGCACGGTTCAAAGAAAAACGCGAGGTGTTCAAAGAGTATCCCGAGCGCCCGGACGGATCCGACCCGCGAACACGGATCACACTCAAAATTCTCACGGCCCTTGGACGCATCGCCGCCGCGGTGTATGAAAAAACGGTCCGGGAAAAACAGCAGAGAGGCGTGCTCGACTTCGACGACCTGATCAAAAATACCCGTGATCTGATCAAAAATGACCGTATCCAAAGAACGCTGAACACCAGATACCGGTATATTCTCGTTGACGAGGTCCAGGACAATGATCCGATCCTCACCGAGATCATCCGGATCCTCTGCGGCGACCCAAAGGAAAACAACCGGCTGTTCATCGTCGGCGACGCAAAGCAGTCGATCTATCACTTCAGAGGGGCGGATGTCTCTGGCTTCAACGCGTTCCAGACCGTTTTTGCGAAAAAACCGGTGGAGCTCGACACGAGTTTCCGGACCGTTCCGGAGATCATCCGGCTGGTCAATCATGTGTTCACGTCCGTGTTTGCGGACCCGAAGGAGATCTGGGAAGCAGGATACGGGGAACTCACCGCCCACCGGGCAGAACACTCCGGAACGGTGACCCTGATCCGGCTCGAAATGAGCGAGACCCAGGCGGAAACGATGCGGCGTGAGGCACGAACCCTCGCATCCTGGATCCATGATGCGGTCACCCATAAAAAACTGACCGTCTACGATAAGGACGGAAACGCCCGGACAGCGAAGTTCGGGGACATCGCCGTCCTCATCGAGGCACGGACCCACATGGACAAACTCCGGAACGCTCTGGAGAGATACGGGGTCCCGTATACCGAGGAGAAGGGATTCAGTTTCTACGAAAAGCAGGAGGTGTTCGACTTCACGAATCTCTTGAAGGCGATCGTGTATCCCGAGGAGGACATCCCGCTCTACGGCGTTCTGCGATCTCCCTACTTCGGGATCTCGGACGCGGAACTCTGCCGAGCCGCCGTCGGCAACAGCTGGACACTGATGTGGAGACTGCAGAAATACACGGCCGCGAATCCCGATTCGAAGATAAAGAGAGCCGTCGAAAGCCTCGCCCGCTGGCATGCGGAGATCCGGGAAGAGCCGCTTGTCCCGTTCCTTTCCCAACTGATCGCGGAATCAGGAATAATGGCGGTCTACGGAGGCCTCCCGTTTGGGCGGGAAGCGGCGGCGAATCTGGAGAAACTTGTCGGGATCGCCCGTTCACGCTCCATGAACCGGCCGTTTTCGGTGTATGAGTATCTCAGGATCCTGGACACCTGCATGGACGAAGGGTTCGACGAACGGGAAGGGACGGTCACGAGCGAAGAGGACGACCGGGTGAAAATTTTGACGGTGCATGCCTCGAAGGGTCTGGAGTATCAGGTCCTCGCGCTCTGTTTTGCCGGAACGGGGAACGGTCTGAAGGTTTCGGCACCAGTGTTCGATACGGAACTGGGTGTCGGGATCCCGGTAAAACTCCCGGGTGAGGAGGAGGGAATGTCATTCGTGATCGAATGCCTGAAACCCGAGATGAAGGCAAAGCTGCTTGCGGAGCGGAAACGGCTGTTTTACGTGGCGATGACGCGGGCACGTGATCATCTGGTGATCTCTGGAACCGACGGGAAAAACGGACCGGCGGCGAACTCGTTTCTGGCGATGTATGATGAAGGGATCGGCGGCTGCCCGTATCAGCCGGAGCAGATCACGGACATCGTCGCGGAGCCGAATGAGCAGAGCCGCGTCCGCCCGACAATTCCGGAAGGATGGACGGACACCCCGATGCCGGAAAAAGAGGAGGAAGAGGAGACTCCGGGAGCCATGACCGCGGCCCAAAGACGGACAGCTCCTTCGGCGGCAGAGCAGGGGGCAATGCTCCGGGGAACGGCTCTCCATGAGGTGTTCGAGGGAAAACCCGCCGCTGTGGTCGAAAAACGATATGGACTGCCCCCCGAGGCGGCGGAAGAGTTTGCGGCAAAATATGCGGCGTTCCTTGCGTCGCCCGTTATGCAGAACGCGGTGCAAAGTATCTGCGAGCAGCAGGCGGCATATTCTTTCGAGGGAACGCCGCTGAACGGGGTGATCGACCGGCTCGTTCAGTATGCGGACGGGAGCCAGCTCATCATCGATTATAAAACAGGGCGGCCGTCAAAGAAGGAGATGGAGAGATACGAGATGCAGCTTGCGGTGTATTTCCTGTGGGCGAAACGTCTGTTCGGTATGGATCCGGGGGTGTGTCTGTATTTCGCTGATGCGGGAGAGATCCGGATGGTGGAGATGGATGAAGAACGGGCGGAGATGCTGGTGGAGATGATAATTGAATATAGGAGGGTGGATTATTGAATCTCTGATGTATCCTTATAATTTAGTAAACCGAATTTTTCTGCCAGCGATTCACCTCTCTTTGACATGTTCAGATAAGGGAAACAAACATCCTCTCAGCGGAGTGACCTCCATCTCCGATGATTATTAATGGTATACCGGACTATGATTGATATATCTACAGGGTTTTTCCTGAAATGTATCCGGGAAGTGAGTAAGTATGAATATTCAAAAAATGTGGGCGCAACTCCAGACGTTAGAAGAACATACATGTCTTGAAGCAAAACCCGGGCATACGATCGGACCATCCATTATGGAAACAATTTGTGCCTATTCTAATACTATTGGACTTGGCTGCGGTTATATTCTGATTGGGATTTCCGAGAACAATACAAAGCCAAGAAAATATACGCTTACGGGAGTTAAGGATTCAGAAAAGATACAAAATGAAATTGCATCACAATGCCGGACCAAATTTAACATTCCTATCCTTCCAGAGATAAAAACAGGATCTATTGAGGGAAAAACAGTAATCGGCGTTTATGTTTCAGAGGTAGATCCCGGACAAAAACCGCTTTACATAAAGAATCTTGGCCCTACAAAAGGGGCATTCATCCGTGTTGGTCCATCAGATCAGAAATGTACCGGGGAGGACTTAAGTGCCATATATCAGGCTCGCAGTAATAAATCGTTTGATTCCCTTGTGTTGGAAAATCTATCCATTGATGTGCTGAATCCCTTAGCAATTGATGAATACAGACGCTTGCGACGTCTTGTGGATTCTTCAGCAGCAGAACTCAAGCTGGATGATGAAAAATTACTTCTTTCACTTAAATGTATTTCTGAAGTAAAAGGAGAGTTGCACCCGACCGTCACAGGTGTGTTTCTATTCGGAAAACGTGATGTTCTTCACAGTGAATATCCAATGCAAAGATTTGATTATATAAGAATGCCAGGTACACAGTGGAATCCTGGACTAAGCAAAGCATACTATACTCTGGAAATGAATGAAGGGCTGTTTACGCTCCTCCCACGTGCAGAGAGTGCTATCATGGATGATATTCCCCGCACCATTACTTTACCTAGGTCGGGTTTGATTCGTGATGATTATCCGATAATCCCGGCATTGGTAATTCGTGAAGCATTGGTTAATGCGGTAATGCATCGAGATTACCGAACGAATAGCCCAACACAGGTTATCCGTTATTCGGATCGGATTGAGTTCAGAAATCCTGGTCATTCCCTGAAACCATATCTTGAAAGTGGAACCCCAGGCTCCTTACTCCGAAATCCAAATATTGCCAATGTTCTCCATGATACAAAATATGCCGAGAACAAGGGGACCGGCATCTCAATCATGTTTGATGAAATGAGGAAAGCAAATCTCCAGGTCCCTACATTTGAATCCAATAGGGATACTAAGACCTTTGTAGTGACCGTGTTTGTCCATAATCTTGCTAATGGAGAAGATATTACCTGGTTAACACAATTTAAGGAGCATAATCTGACAAATCACGAAGTGCGTGTTCTTTTACTATTGAAGGAAAGCGGAAAAGTAAAGAATGCAGATTGCCGGGAAATTATTCAGATAGATCAGCTAGGAATGAGTTATATTCTGCAGCATCTGAAGAGTATCGGTATACTGGACAAACACGGCGGGGGTGCAGGAGTTTATTATACCCTTAATCAGAATTACCAGATGAAAGCATCCCGTGATGTAAAAGAGCAGTCGCTGGATGAAACGAACGAACTAGGATTAAATAATCCTAAAAATAACTCTAAATCCGGGTTAATCGGGAATACAGTTATGGTAAATAACGATGTCGCCCTTAATCGAACAGATTTGTTAATACAACTTCCGGAGCATCTTCACCGGGAACTGGAGATTATTCCTGGGAGATTGAATAAAGAAGAGATTTCTAACTATATCATTCGTATTTGTAGTGAGGGTAGGGAGTTTTCTCCAAACCAGCTTGCAGTTATCCTCTGCCGAAGAAGGGACTGGATTATGCCATATATCCAGCAAATGATTGTAGATGGGAATCTGGAACCCACAATCCCGGAAAATCCCGGTTCACGAAAACAGAAGTATCGTTCGATACGTGCGAAGGGGCAGAGTGATCTGGGACAGTTTTGAACAAATAAATCATGCCTTTTTTCTCATATATGTTGGGACTTTCGGGATGCTTCGTTGAGTGAGAATGAGGAGTTCCTCCCAATTACTGATCTATTACTAATATCTGTCAAATTAGTAATTGGATACCCGCCTCTTCTGCACTTTACTCACACAGGCTGTTTTTCAAAAAAGAAAGAAGGAGAGATCAACGATCTCTCTCACATCGCAAACAGCGGAGCGAGCTCCACCTTCTGCCAATCCAGATCCACCACTTTCACCCACAGGGTCTTGGTTGCCGGAACAAAAACCACCAGGTGATTCGAGGAATACTGATATCCCTCGAGATCCGAGTGCCGGAAAGTCGCCCCGCCGTCCGCTAAGAGCACATCGCGGATCTGCATCATCTTTTCAGCATCTATCGTTCCCTTTGCCGCCGCAGCCTGGCACAGCAGATTCGTATATCTGTTCAGCGAGTGTGCTTCCGGCGAACTCGTCAGATTCCAGCTCGGGTCGACAAAGTGGTTCGCCGCGGCAACGACCCCGTCGCCTGTCCGGATCTTCGTCTCGGTAAGCCCGACCTCAAACACATATGATCCCTCGGAGCTGCCCACATCCACGATCCAGGCAACATCCGGACGGGTCGTCAAAACAGCCGTCTTCAGACTGGAAATATCCGAGTAATCGAGCATCAGCCGGAAGAACTCCGAGATCATATCCGGACGGTGCGCCTGAATTACCGGATACAGACCCGAATTATCATCCGCGATAAAGAGACCCTCACTATTCATCAGGGTCTCCGGTCGGGAACCCGCAGGACCGAAAGTCGCGACCCCGTTGCTGCCGTCCGTCGGCCGGTACACGGCAAGCACGTAATACGGATTGAACTTATTCACAAGATCCGGAAGATCCCAGTTCCGGGAAACGATCACCGATCCGTCTGCGGTGTAATCACCCCAGACAGCGAGATAGGAACAGCCGGACGGCATCATAAGATAGAGGGCAGGACCGTAGTAGAGGATCGAGATATCTTCTTCGGTGAGTCCGGTCGTCTCGGCCATACCGCGGGCGATCTCCTTCATCCGTTCAGGCTGTTTCTGTGTGATGGATGCCGAATAGCTGCGGAGATAATCGATCGTGTAGCCACGGTCTTTGAGGGCGCCGGTGAGCATTGCATACTCGGCGAGAAGTTCGGTTTTCATAAGGCCGCCGTACTGCCGGCCCATCTCACGGCAGGATCCTTCAAGGAGAATGACCGTGTAGTTGCCGGCAATATACCGGTCCACGCCTTCAAAAGACGAGACAAGGGTCATGTCGGGGTTGTTCGCCGGCGAAACGGGGATGGCTGTTATACATCCGGCTGCAATAAAGAGAGCGAAAAGCAGCACGATCAGGAATATCGGTTTTTTCAGATTCATATGACCACTTTAAAAATCCATTGTGCAAATAATCTCACTTCAGAGTATATCATTTCTTCTGAGAGCCAGAACACGAATCAGATATCTGTTTGATACGCCCACCGTCGATGACTCGGGCCCCGAAATACGCCAAAACAGATGCTTCACCATCACCCCGGGGCAAATCGAGACCCTCGATTTTCGTAACCTATCTCTCTGAATGAGAGCGGCATTTTTCCCCTCACGGGAAGCATTATCGATTCGCAAATCAGAGATGATCGCAAGTCTGACGACTTGCTCGGCTAAGATCGCTGGCTGAGCCGTCGATCCGCATCAGCTGAGACCGCCCCTTCGCAAGGAAAAACCTTGCTCAATTCGGGACGGTCCGCCACCTCGCGGCCCGGGGATTATATTGCACTGGATCATAGGTTGATTACACATTCGGGGATACCCGGACAGGAGGTCAGATATGATGAATGATATTCCCTTGACACTACAGGAACAACTTACGCCGCTGTTTTTCAAAAAGGACGTATACTCAGGAAAGCTCTGCGAAAAGGGAAAGGAGATCCGAAGACTCCAGCTCGAACTGATGAAGCGGGGTGAGCCGCAAGGCTCGCCCTCAGCGGAGCAAATCTTTGATTTGCGACAGGAGGGGGCGTCGAAAGAAACACTTCTCCGTTCGCAGCGGCTGATCGAGGAAACGACCTATCTGACAGCGAAGCTCAGGGCTCTGGAGCGGGAGATCGACGGCGTCCTGACCCAGGAGCTGCTGGTGACAAGGCAGAAGGAGGGGGCGGAGGGATCATTTGTCGATCCCCGCACAAAACACCCGATTTTCCCGCCGAAATACCTACTCGGCGTGCCGATCCGAGGCATAGAACCTGGGAGCGTCAAAGAGCGGCGTATCAAAAAGATCCACCGGTCCGGTAAGCTTTCCTTCACAGAGCGAAAAACCGAGACCGACCACCGGGATGACCGTTGTTCTGACATTCGACGAATCACAGAGACTTACCGGGCAGACCCCCAGCTGATTCAGACCGCGGCGGGCGAACCGTTCAGAGAACTCTGCTGTCGACGGGAAATCCCCGCCGGCACGTGTGAGGAACACGACTCCGTCCGCGAGAGTATTCTGATTCGGGATCATGATCTCTCCCCAAGGGATCATATCCGAGCCGGCGAGGAACACCAGGAGCGGCTCGTTCTCCCGCTCATCTATCGTCATCCGGCAGACCGAGACCGGATCGGCACCACAGAACAGATGCCGTTTTTCCGCGATCTCCTTGGCCGCGGAGAATGCTGCATCGATCAGCTGATCCGGCTGGACATCCGGCGCATGCGTCGTGATCAGGACCAGCCGGTCGGCCGTGTGGGTCACAAACGAGTCGATAAGGATCTCTCCTTCCGCCTTTTTGAGCATCTTTGCCGCCGTCTGGAGGATATCGGGAAAGACTCGGGTCGTTTCACATACGCCGCCGGCCGATTTTGCAAAAACCGAGACCGTGGTAGACATACTCAGCGGATCGCCTCGATCTTCGCGATCATTCCCTTGCTGCCGACATACACGGGCGTCCTTTGATGGACCTTCGTCGGCACGATCTCCAGGGTCGAGGACTCGCCGTTCGATACCCGCCCGCCTGCCTGGGCCGCGAGGAAACCGATCGGGTTGATCTCGAAGACCAGCCGCAGTTTTCCGGAAGCAGACTTTTTCGTCGCCGGATAGGCATACACCCCGCCGTACTCCAGGATCTGGTGGAAGTCGGCAACGAAGGAGCCGGAGTACCGGTTCTTTCCGCCTTCGCACTCGATCTCGTTCATGTACTGGATGTGTTTATCGGTCCACTCGGGACGCAGACCGCCGCTTCCGCAGAGCGTTCCTTCCGGGATCTTGACATTCTCTTTTAGGAGAACGTAGGTCCCTTCCGCGTTGAGCGCGAAGATCGAGACACCGCTTCCAAGCGAGATAGTCAAGGTGGTCATCGGACCATACAGCATATAGAACGCGGCGCGAAGCTGGTTTCCCGCCTGAAGAACTTCGCCTTCATAGACCCCGACGATCGTCCCGACGCTCAGGTTCACCTTGATCAGGGATGAGCCGTCGAGAGGATCCATCACGACCGAGTACTTCGCAGAAGGGGAAATCTGCGTGATATCCTCCTGCTCTTCTGACGCAACGGCACGGACAAGCCCGCTCTCCTGCAGAACGGATGTGATCCGGGTATCGGCCCAGGTATCCATCTCGGCCTGATCCTCGCCGGAAGAGTTGGTGGAACCCGCATAATTCTGGTTGCTGATAAATGCGGAACGGATCGGTCCTGCCTGATCCGCGATCAGCATGATTATTTTTCCCAGATCCTCAGGGGCATAGGAGGCGGTGAGATACTCCAGCAAGGTTTTCATATTACCTATTATATGCGTTTGGAGGCAAAAAAACGTATCCTGACGGCAGGAACGAAACTGAACGCATGGCTTCCCTGCTGAGGGACCGATGCCGGTCGAAAGAAAAAAGAGAAGGCCGCCGGTTTATTCAGGAACCTGTCCTGCGGCGGCGGGAAAGAGTTATGCCTGTTCTTCGAAGACGGTGACGGACCATTCGCCGTCGCAGATCACATTGAGCAGATAGTTGCCTGAGTCGGTGAGCGGTACGATGACGACATCATTGTAGGCACCCATGTGGTAGGCAAGCGGCTCTTCAAAGGTGTTCGTTTTGTCCATGACAGAGTTGCCGTCGTAATCCATCAGATGAACTTCGATAGCGGTGTTGCTCGTCGCTTCGATCGCAAAGGAGATATTGCCTTTGTTGATCATGAAAAACGGCGTTGCTGTATTCCCGGTACCCATGAAGGTCTGGGGAGGAATACCGTCGATCTGCTGCCGGAAGGTAAAGTCTGCATTCCAGGCGCCGGTCGCGTTGATGGTGAGGATCGGTTTTTCATCGGTCACGAGAGCATAGGTCCATACCCAGCCATCTGCGGTTTTGGCAGATGCTGCGGCGGCATCCGTGTATCTTCCCTGAACGAAGATACCCGTCTCTTTGGTCTCAACGGAGACGTCAGTCATTTCGGCACTGGCCTGGGTTATTGTGAGGGTATAGACCCCTGCCGGAAGTTCGGTGGCAATACTGCCGTTTCCGGTGCCGGAGAATGAGGTGCCGGGGGTTGTTGTGGTGCCGATGCAGCCTGCGGTGATGAGCAGACCGACAAGGGCGAAAGCCAGCAGAAGAGCCGGGAATGCGAGGTTATGTTTCATAGTGATTATATCCGTTGGAACTCTATTTTAGAGTTTGGATACAATTCCCCCTTTCATTATTCCGGAGAGGAGCGTGAAAAATAAGTTTTTTTTGAAAAAAAAGGGGTGATCCCGTTTTATCCCGCAGAAGGCTGAGGATCTTCCCGGGTGTCATTAGGAATGAGAGAGCAGTCGGATCCCGCGAGGTCTTCAGTATTCCTGAACCAGGCAGTTACCTGCTCGCTGATCTCTTCAATGTCCTGGATCTCGATCAGATCTTCTCGGAAAAACGGACTTAATTCAACATGTTCAGGTATCTCCTGCGGAGCAGTAAAAGTGATATACACGAGGTGAGGAGACATGCTGAACGAATTTTGCGTGACAACGCATATTTCCTCCTCCTCAACTGCCGCGACAGGAATTATCAAAAACATTACTGCAAACAGTAATGCCAGTATCTTAGAGGTGGTATTCATAATGGTTCCTAAATCTTATCTGCCGGTCTCCCGGGATTACTATTACTCGACGCCAATGTAAATGCCTCTTTGCATTTTGTTTTGTATAACATACATTCAATGAAACACCGGTTCGTGAAAAAAGCAGGATATGATACCCGATGATGTAGATCCGTGCCGTGAGAAGAGGTATTTGGTTTATCAAGCCGGATGAAAATGTTTTGAGGAAAAGAGAGCGGTGCAGGATACCAGGTATCTCAAATTTTGAACTCTTCTGCAGTCTCACACGGTTTTAAAAGTATGTACCAACCACTTCAGTTCTTCCGTTTTTTAGGGACGATATTCACTTTTTCGATCGCATGTTCAGGACAGGTTTCGTAACACCGTCCGCAGTGAAGGCAGCGAACAGGATCGATACGATAAATATCGCCTTCAAAAATCGCATCGCAGGTACATGATTCCTTACATATCCCGCAGGCAGTGCAAACATCGGTGATCCGATATCCCTGTTCTTTCACGACCGCCCGCCAAATGCAAATGGCAGTCTCATGGGGAGATCGGATGAGAGATCAAATATCTCGCCATTACCTTTTGCAAGATAAAACATATTGAGGATATCAGTTTTTCCAATATACATCCCGGCCTTCCCTTCAATGAGTTTTTCAAGAAACGTCCGATCCTTCATGAACGTGAGCGGTCCTTCGACCCTTACAACAATAAAATCCGGAGTCATACCGCACACCGCGATGTAAGGGATATCCTCAATTTGATGATACAGCGGCTTTCCCCATGGGGCAAGGAAATAGATCCTGTCCTCACGGATCGCAGATACACTAACGATCCTTACTGCAGGTCTATCCCCGTTGATGGTAGCTAGTGACACCTAGCGTATTTTTTTCAAAAGTTCAAAAGCCCGCGCTTTTACTTCATCATTATCTCTTCACAATTCATATACTTTTCACTGACTGCCCATAAACATAGGTGTATGATGCAGCCGCGAGATGTAACATGATATTTTGATCCATCTATTTTAGAAAAAGCGTACTGCTCTTCAAGCAACTTTACAGAACACTATGAGATCACGAGAAGGGTCCAGAATTTACGAGATGCCTACTCAAAAGAGCGATGCGAGGGAAGGGATTCGAACCCTTGAACTCCTAGAGACAGGGTCCTAAACCTTGCGCCGTTGACCTGGCTTGGCAACCCTCGCTATTTTGACTGTAACATATTGACAGGAGGATAAAAATAACCTTCGCATTAATGTATATGAGTGGACAATAGTATTCTATGGTAGTTCAGCACACATGCGGCTTCAAACGCGAGATATTTTGTCGGGAGTGCGGGACCGAACTGATCCAGGACACGCGGGGTAAACTCTACTGTCCGCGGTGCGGCCGGCGGCTTGCGATCCTCTGCCCCCACTGCGGAAAACTCTGGTAGACCCGAACCTTATACGGGTGTGCCATTGAGCCACTCCATATACCTCTCCCGGATCAGATCCACCTCTTCCCTTGTCAGGTCGAGCCGTCCGGTATGGGAAAGATACCGCTCCACCTCTTTTATGAGCACTTCAGCCTCGGAAAAGTCGTCCACTTCCAGATACGCCGGGACGTTTCGGACCGAGATCACCTCCCCGCAGACCGGGCAGAGCTTCCACTTTCCATAGTAGTCAGTGTAGGTAAACTGATGACAGCCAGGACAGCGGATCACCCGGTAGGTACTCATAGATATCAAATGATGATTGGCGCAGGGAGTGAAAAAGATTCCCCGGCATCTAAACCCTTGCTTTTATTAGCAGGGAGGTAAATATGAAGTGTCTATGTCAGTTCAGGTAACGGGAATTTCCGGGATCCCGCTCATTCAGAAAGGCGATGATCTTCCGGCAATGATCTGCAAAAATACCACATTCGGGGACGGGGATATCCTCTGTATCGCATCAACGATCGTTTCGAAGGCAAAGGGATATACCCGCGCACTCGCAGATATGACGCCCTCGCCGGATGCGATCCGGATCTCCGGGCTCACCAAAGAAGATCCACGGTTCATCCAGGCGGTCCTGGATTCGTCCACCGAGATCATCCAGGAGTATCCGTTCATCCTCTCCGAAGTTCCCTGCGGCCATGTAGGTGTGCGCGCCGGTGTTGATAACAGCAATATAGAAGGCGAAAATATCATCATTCTCCCAAAAGATCCGTCGGCCGAGTGCAGAGAAATCAGAGGCGCCGTCAAAAAGATCACCGGAAAGGATGTCGGCGTTATCGTCACCGACACCTGCGGCAGGGCATTCCGCCGCGGTCAGTGCGGAAACGCCATCGGCTGGGCAGGCATGACCGCGATCCGGGACTTCCGGGGCGACCATGACCTCTTCGGTCTGGAACTCGAGATCACAGAAGAGGCAGTCGTTGATGAGATCGCGGCCTTCTCCAACTTCATTATGGGAGAGAGCAATAACGGGATCCCGGCAGTGAAATTTACCGGGTGCGGCACCTGGAAAGGACACGACTCGCTCTACTTCACAAAAGAAGAAGACCTGATCAGAAAGGCTATGAAACCATAAATGGATGTGATTCTCGCAATGGACCTGATGGACGGCTATGTCGTCCACGGGAAAAACGGCAACAGGGAGCAGTACCGACCCCTGACCTGGGGGCTTTCCCCCTCGGCAGAGCCGATGTCGTATCTCACGGTGATGAAGCCGAAATACGCATACGTGGCCGATCTTGACCGGATCGGACTGTGCGGTGATCACACCGAGACGATCCTGAAACTCGCGTCGATCCCGGAGAAGCTCTGGGTCGACCGGGGCTGCAGCATCCCGGAGGAGTATCTGCCGGGCGTCGCAAACGTCGTCGGGACCGAAACGGCCGACGCCCCCTTTGAGGAGTTCACCGGCGGATATCTCAGCGTCGATGTAAAAGACGGGGAGGTCATCCCGTCAGGCCGTGACCCAGTCGAGGTGATCCTTGAAGCGGAAAAATACGCCTTTGACGGGATCATCCTTCTGAACATCTCCTCGGTCGGTACCGAATCAGGGATCGACCCGGGTTTTGCAAAACAGATCCGGGCAGCAACAAAAAAGCCGCTGATCTACGGAGGCGGCGTGACCTCTCTCGATGATCTTCGCATCCTCAGCGATGCGGGATACGACAGCGTGATCATCTCAACAGCCGTCCACAAAGGAAAGATCCCCGTGGAGATCATCTGGGAGGGGACCTTTTGCTGATCACGCTCGAAGGGATCGACGGGTCGGGAAAAACGACCCTGTACAAAGGTCTGCAGGAAAAACTGACCGACCTTGACCCCATATTTACCCGTGAACCGGGAAGCCCGTTTCTTGGGGAGGCGGTGCGCCATGCTATCTCGAATGAGCGTGACCCGCTCGTGGAGGCGACTCTTTTTGCCGTCGATCACGCAGTTCATCTCGCAGCGATCATCCGTCCTGCACTGGATGCAGGAAGAATGATCATATCAGACCGGTACTCGGACAGCAGATTTGCCTACCAGCAGATCTCCCTGAAAGGTGCCCATCCCGATCCGAACGCATGGCTGACCGCCGTGCATGCAGGCTGGTCGGTCCGCCCGGACCTGACGATCCTTCTGCTGATTGCGCCGGAAATCGCCATGAGCCGACTTGCCGGGAGACCCGGGAAGGAACACTTTGAGGACCCCGCGTTCCTCGAAGAAGTCCAGAAAAAATATCTTGAACGGGTAGCCGGGGACCCGGAACGATTCCTTTTGATCGACGCTGCCCAGGACCCGGAAACGACCCTGGACTTCGTCGAGAAGAGTATTCGGGCACTGCCCGAAAAATGATCCTTTTTTTATCAGAAAGCTGATAATAGCTCAAAGCGTATCTATTCCAAATGTCGGGTTCCTTTTCTGTATACGGGATTTCCACAGGACTGCTCATCTCCGGTGATGACATACTGGATCGTGTCATCTCCTCACTCACCAATACCGATGCAAAGACGATAGAAGACGGCGACATCCTGCTGTTTGCCGAGTCGCCGCTCTCTACCACCGAAGGCCGCAATGTCAGACTGGATGACATCACCCCGTCTGCCGAGGCACACCGGCTTGCGGAGAAGTACAGTCTCGACCCCCGGCTTGCCGAAGTCATTTTGATTGAAAGCGATACGATCGTCGGCGGCATCCCTGGCTATCTTCTTGCCGGAAAATGGGGTCTTATCCTGCCCAATGCCGGCTTGGACGAGTCAAACGCCCCGAGCGGATGGGTCACCCGTCTCCCGGCCGATCCGGAAGCAAGTGCCAAACGGCTGCGGGACGAGATCCGGAAACGAACCGGAAAAGATACGGCCGTCGTCATCATCGACTCCCGGACCCACTCGATGCGTCTTGGGGTCTCCGGGGTCGCGATCGGCTGTTCCGGTATCCTGCCTATCACTGATGAGCGGGGAAAACCTGATCTCTACGGCAACAAACTGCAGGTGACTAGACGGGCGATCGCCGACTCGCTCGCCTCGACCGCGGAACTTCTGATGGGCGAGTCAGCAGAAGGGGTGCCGGTCGTGCTCGTACGCGGATACCCGTATATCAGATGCGAGAACTGTAAAATCGAGACGATCTCCGCCGAAGAGGATCTGTTCCTCAATATCGGCAAATAATTTTTTTAAAAAAAAAGTTTACTGGGCAGCTGGAATGCCGGTGCTGATGGCTTCCTGGATCTGCTTTTGGAGCTGGGTTGCTTTCGCAGCCATTGCTTTTTCCTGCTTGTCCATTGAATTGACGCGGAGTTCAAGGGAGTCGACCTTTTCTTCGAGTTCCGCTTTGACGGCGGTCTTCGGTTTCTGGATCAGAATAGACCCTACGGCAGAATACATCACTGCATCATCCGCCGCGGACCCGATCTCCTCAAGAGCACGCTTCGTCTCACGGAGCGTCATCTCATACTGCATTTTCTGGGACGATACCTGTTGAAGCTGCTGCTGGATCTGCTGGAACATTCCAAGCTGCTGCTGGATCTGCGGGGGAATACCCGCCTGCTGGGGTGCTGTCATTTTTTACAACTCCAATACTTCATGGGATACATTGACCAACCGCAGCCACATATTGAGAGACGCCCGAAGGGACGCCGCATCCTCCGCCTCCACCTGAAGAGTTACGGAAGAGTCGTCGCGGGTGAGCCGCACGTTGGATTTTTCCCCGGGATCACTGTTGATCTCCGGGGCGAGAACTTCATACAATTTTGCTGCAAACGGTGTTTCAAAGACAAAACAGGAGGTATGGTTCATACCATGACCTGCAGGACATACTGTCTTTTCTGTGTGCCGCAAAAAACGATCGGACCGCCGGCATTCTCATCATAGGTGATGGGGACATGCGGCGACAGGTGATCGAACAGCTCCTTTTCCCGGGTCATGAAACCTTTGGTAAACAGCCCGGTACGTTCGGATTCGGTCACGTTGGTTATCAGCATGGAAAAAACCAGAGAGTCGTTTATCATCAGGTCAAATACGGGACCTTGCCGTTTCGAGCCCGACAGAAAAATAACGCGGGGATCTTCTCCCCCTATATCATGAATACCTGCTTTCCCACGCTGGACAAACGGAAAGCCCAGAGCAAAGGCGATCTCTTTCGCCAGTTTGCGGACTTCCGGAGCCGGTTTGCGCGATGAAGTTACAATAGTCATCTGGCTTTCAGTTCTTTCGTGCCGGCTCCGCGGGCCTTGAAAAGAATACGGTGACCGCAGTAAGGGCAGCGGATGTTCGTACCGATCTCAACCAACTGTTTACAGCGGGCGCACTTATAAGCAACCATTGGGTTATACTCCTTTGGTCTCGATTGCACGAAGAACGACTTTCAGGCCGGGGGTCTGCGGGACGTAGGCGCCGCCGGCATATTTGTATCCGCATTTCCTGCACTCCCAGATGCCGGTACCGACACGCTTCACAGCGATCGTATCGCACATTGGGCACAGGTGCTTCGCGCGGGAGATCTTTTCGCTCTCATTGACCATCTTACGACCGAAACGGCCGTATCTCGGACCAAAGCGTCCGGCACTGCCGGTGACGCGTCCTTTTGCAACATGTTTACTCTTGGATGCCATTTTTTATTCCTCCAGAAATATTTAATTATATTCGTTCTTAGTTGTTTTAATAGTATGCGTTACTCAAGTATCTTCAGCTCGGCATCGCCTTTCGCTGCAGCGTTCGCCAAATTGAAGAACTCTTCCTGCATACCGGCAGGGATCGTGACGACGCATATCCATGATCCGTCACTCTGCCACTCATTTTTATCCATGGTGACAAAGGCCGCGCCGGAGATGGACGCATACGCCTTTGCCGCAAAGTCCATTGGGAATTTGGCGGCGATACGCCGCTCCTCGAACCGGATCGGAAGGATCGGGCGCAGAGCCTTCACCGTCTCTTTTACCAGATCGTCCACCGACTTGAACGGGTCGTAGTTGATCCTGACCTGTTCCAGGGCCATCTCGATCCGCATGACAGGGTGGGGAAGACCTGTCTGCGGGTTCACGGCGTTTCTTGCGATGAAGCTGATGACGCGTCTGCGTTTTTCTTCCATCAGATGACGACGCTGATCAGTCGTGAGATGGATTTCGCCTTTGAGAATGATATGTTGTGCGATCTCCGAGAACTCGGTGGTCTTGAACGCTTTCAGAAGATCCTCGTCCGGGGACTTGTCTCCACGCGAAGCATTCTCATATACATACAGTGCTGCAACAACATCTTCGATGTCGAGTTCCGCCCCGTGCCGCATCTTATCGACAAGTTCGGGATCGACCAACAATTCAAACTTCAGCCCGTGTGTCTCCAGACGGGCGGTTACTGCATCATCAAGGGAAATCATGGATTACCTCACTCCTTTTTCGCAGGAGTCGTCTTGGAAAATTTGGCAACAGCTGCCTTTAATTCATCTGCATTCAGTTTTCTGAATGAGAGGGTCGATATTTTTGTTCCGTTCGGGCTTTCGCTATACTTTTTGGAGGTGTGCTTCTTGGAATACTCGCCGGCGATACCGATCTCGACGGTGTTCATATCGAACTTACCGTCGGTAGCGGTGTGCAGGGATTTCATACCAAGCAGGACAGCCTCTTCTGCCGTGCAGGTCTCTTTGTACTCCAGTTCAAAGAGTTTCATGACCGCAGGTCTGCCGATGCCGATACCGGTAGCGGAATACTCTAGAAGGGTACCTGACGGATCGGTCTCGAAGAGATGATACTTGGGTCCGGTCGGGGATGACTCCGATCCGGCGATTAAAAGGGCCGTGCCGTAAGGACGGGCACCGCCGAACAGAGTATAGCTCTGCATGTGATCGCAGAGTTTTTTTGCGAGCGTCTCCACATCGATAGGTTCGCCGTAACTTACCCGGTTGATCTGGGACTCGACCCGGGCACGGTCAACGAGGATCCGTGCGTCTCCGACAAGACCTGAGGAAGCGACACCGATATGTTCGTCGATCCGGAAGATCTTCTCGATCGAGGAGGGTTCCAGAAGACGGGAGTTCACCCGTTTGTCAACGAGAAGTACAACTCCTGTTTTGCATTTTATGCCGACGGCGGTCGTTCCCCGTTTGACCGCTTCACGGGCGTATTCGACCTGATAAAGACGTCCATCGGGGGAAAACATCGTGATGGCGCGATCGTATCCACCCATTTGATATTGTTGTGGCTGCATTGTTACTCCTTAATTATATCATCTCTAGTTAGATATCTATGCCCATTCTCTTTTGAGAGATTATTAACCTTCTTACCTGCGCACAGACACCCCGGATAGGTTGTGTCGTCAACGATCTCGGGAACCACCTTTTTTTTCAAAGAAAGGATCGTTCCCGAGGTGGCGATCGATCTGAATGCCGCCGGTTCGCCGCAAATTTTAGTGATGACGGACAGAGCGGCAATGAGGGACCGTTCATGTCCCCGGGTGCATCTGGCGACCGCATACTCTCCTTCGGACCAGACGACCGCGGGGTGCATCTCTGCAGCCCCGGCGTCCCCGAAAAGTGCAGCGACCGAATCAGCCATGGACCGGTAAACCTCTTTCTGGGTCGGGTCCACCTGCGTGAGGACCCTGAACAGGACGTAGCGTCGGTTCTCGCGAAGTGTCGGAGGAAGAACGCTCATGATTTCCCCCCCACGATCTCAACCGTCTTTTTCGGATAGAGAATACCATCGAGAGAGTCCAGAGCAGAGCAGACCTCCGGCCCCGTCATGCCGAAAAGATCGGCGAGCGCAGTTATCTCAGTGATGTTCCGCTGCCCGAGGCACTCGGATGCGCCGCTTGCGATCAGAAGCGGGAAGTGATACTTCCGTTGGAAGACGAGTATCTCGGCATACCGGGACAGGGCAGTCCGGCGGGTTTTTGGATCGATGATCCGGGAGAAGTCAAGAACGACTCCAGTGTTCTGTTGTGCCGCCATCTTTGCAACGATGTGATCAAAGCCCCCTTTCGGAAGATCGGCGATGCCGGTCAGAAGATGTACGCCTTTCGTAGTGATAGCCGTCCGATTGAAACTGTTTTCTCCGACCTGCACGAATACGACCGTGCCGGCAGGGGTCTTTTTGACCGCGTCGAAGAATGCCTTTCCACTCAGTTTGCTGATCGATCTGCCTTTCAGGATCGAAACACCGGCATACCCGGAGATATCCTTTGCTGGATCACAGGCGATGATACGGGAAAATCCGCAGGAAGCGGCTGTCAGGGCAAAACGACGAAGCGTTGTGTGTGATGAGTCATTCGCATACACGCATGCGTCTGTTATCATAATGAGAAAAAATGAGAATAGGGTTATTTACCCTGGTTCTTGTGGGAAGTAAGGCTGGGCCGGCACTTTTCAGTTCCGGTTCCACGGTTGTGGAGTCCACGTGCCTTTCTTCCAGAAGAGGTCTTTCCACGGAACACACGTCCGCGGGTGTTTGCAACCCATGCGAGATTCTTGTCGGCGAGAACAGACGGACTGCATCTGTCAACAAGGATGATCTCGTAGTACTTGCTCTTTCCGTCCTGACCGACCCAGTAGGAGTTTAACACTTCCATGTTCGGGTAACGGGTTCCGGTACGCTCTTCTGCGATAGACTGCAGGTTCTTGCCGGGGGTTGCTTTGCGCATTCCCATACGGTTGGTTCTGCGTCCGCGGATGTATCTCGACTTTCTGCGGCCACCACGGCGGATGGATGCACGAACAACGATGATACCCTGCTTTGCTTTATATCCTAGCTCCCGCGCTCTGTCGATACGGGTCGGGCGCTCAAGCCGGACAACGGCACCCTGACGGCGCCATGTCTGCATTCTCTCCCAGAGGAGTCTCTTTACTCCGGACTCTGCGGGCTTTTTCCACGCGTCACGGACATATCCATACATTGATTTCGACATATGTTGATTTCACCTCAGGTTCAGCCATCTAGGCTACATTCCTGTGATATACAGACCGCATCTGGATACGGCTAGCTGTAAACTGTATATTATTGGGGCTACGTTGTATAAATACCCCGTGAAGGCCTAAGGGATCGTTACTGCGGGTTGCCCTTTTTCTTCTCTATGACAGAGATCCCGTCGATCCGGGTCACCGGATACTGTCCGGCCTCATCCTTCTCCGCGGACTTGACCATATCCCAGATCGTCAGAAGTGCGAGCGACACTCCCGTCAGAGATTCCATTTCGATACCGGTCTTTCCGTAGGTCTTCACACAGCAGAACGCCTCGATGTACTCTTTCGTCAGCTCAAACCAGATCGTCACCCCGCCGACCGGAAGGGGATGGCACATAGGGATCAGAGCCCAGGTCTGTTTTACTGCGAGTGTCCCTGCCACCTGTGCCGTTGCAAGCACATTTCCTTTCAGGACCCGTTCTCCGGCAACGGCTGCAAGTGTCTCGGGCCGCAGATAGATACGCCCTTTTGCAGTCGCTTCACGGGAAACATCGGGCTTTGGCGTCACATCCACCATGTGGACTTCGTTATTTTGATTCAGATGAGTAAAAACCGGCATTTCATTTCTCCTTATACACTATGTATGCAAGGTGCCTCAGTAAATCGCTTGCGATTAAACCGTCTCCGGCATCCTCATCAGCCAATTCCCCAGCTTTTCCCGCGGCATACACCGCGGCGCAGGCGGCTTCAAAGGCATCCATCCGTGCAAGAAGTCCGCCGCAGACGCCTGAAAGGACATCCCCCGTGCCTCCCGTGGTCATCCCCGGAGCACCGGACCGGTTGAACTTCACCCGGGAACCGTCCGAGATCACATCAGTCACTCCTTTCAGGATGACCGTCCCACCGGCACGTTTCGCCGCTTCCCGCACAACGACACCCCTATCACTGAGCTTCTCCGGGACCGGACAGAACACACGGGCAAACTCGCCTGCATGCGGCGTATAGATCGTTTGCTCCCGCGCTCTCGGCAGAGGATTTCGCAGGAGATCTGCGTCCACCACCGCCCGTTTCGCGGCGGAAACGACCTGCGAAGTCACGTCAAGACTTTCGGGATCGGCGCCGAGACCTGGGCCGGCGATCACCACATCCGCGTTCTTTGCTAAAGCAAGCAGCCGATCCAGATGTTCCTTACCCACTTTGCTGCCCGGCAGTCTCTCGAGGATAAGGTCAGGCATGAACCCGTCGACCGGGGTTGCCACCCGGACAACGTCCGCACCCGAACGGAGGGCGGCACACCCTGCAAGGAACGGCGCACCCTGATACGGCCCCCCGCCGATCACCAGCACGTAGCCGGCCCAACCTTTGTGCGCCCCGGACGGTTTTTTCGGAACTGAAAGAAGATCCCCCTCCCCGCAGAAAATCTCCGCGCCGAACGGGATCCCGATACTGTAGACTTCGGCGCCTTCGGTCTTTGCCAGATGAAAAGCGATAACGCGGTCAGCACGGCCGCCCGGCGTCGGCATATCGCAGGCGAGGACCCGGCCTTTTGCCTCGTTCATCAGACCCACAAGGGAGGCATACGGTTCTTTCAGCAGCAGGGATGCGCCGGTCCCAAGAAGGGCGTCCACGATAACGTCGGCGGATAAATCTTCGGCCGACCAGTAGGAGGCGAGTTCCACCGGGCAACCGTCAAGGGAGGAAAATGCCGCACGCGATTCAGGCGTCTTCGGCTCACCGGCGAAGATCACCTTCACGGAATACTCCTTTGCCAGATGGCGGGCGCAGACATAACCGTCCCCCCCGTTATTACCTGTTCCGCAGAGGATCAAAACAGACAGAGGACACTCTAATCGAACGGCGGCGGCGAGGACACAGCCCGCACTTTCCATGCGCTGAGCCGAAGAGACGCCGTACTCATCCGCGTTTTTATCAACGACACGCATCGTCTCCGGCGAAACAACGCCTGACAGACCGAACTGAACCAGATCCCGCATATATGATAGTGTGGGTCTGCACGGGTAATGATTTTTCCCCACGCACATCCCACCAGATAAGAATGGGATTCGTTGAAGATGTCAGCCGTGCCGCAAAAATAATTCGGGAAGCGGACGCCGCAACACTCATCTCACACATAGATGCCGACGGGATCACCAGCGAAGCGATCATCTCGCGGGCAGTCACCCGACAGGGGATCCCGGTAAACCCGGTCTTCGTCCGCCAGCTCGAGCCGATGACCATGAAGCATATCCCGGATGACGACACCCTCAAGATCTTCACCGATCTTGGCGACGGTCAGCAGAACCTTCTGGAAGAAGCCGGGATACCGGCAGACAACGTCCTCATCCTTGACCACCACATAAGCCAGCCGGCACCCGGCGGTACTGAATATTTCCAGGTCAACTCCCAGTTTTACGGCGAGGATTACATAAAATGCAGCGCGGCGGGCATTGCCTATCTCGTCGCAAGAAAGCTCGACCCGGCAAACACTGATCTGGCAAAACTTTCCGTTGTTGGAAACGTCGGCGATATGATGGCGCGGGAGAATCACGGACTGGTTGGGGTCGCCCGGTGGATCGCGGAGGACGGGGTCGACTGCGGGCAGGTAAGGATCAGCCGCGGGATAAATTGTTATGGCCTTTCAACGAGACCGCTGCATATCTGCCTCTCGAACTCCGATGACCCACTGATTCCCGGGATCTCCGGAAAACCCGCCGATGCGGCCGCCCTCCTTTGCAGGACCGGGATCTATCAGTCGCCTTCCGACCAGAGGGTATGGGAGGAACTCTCTCCAGAGGAAGAAAGAACACTTGCAAGTGTTCTCACTGAGCAGATCATTGCGAACGGCGAGTCGCCTGACCGGCTGTTTGCCGAGCTTTACTTCTTCCCGGACGAGATGGAAAAGACACCCCTTCGAAATGCCTCCGAGTATGCCACTATGCTGAATGCCTGCGGGCGGTGGACCAAGCCGAAGATCGGCGAGGCAGTCTGCTTCGGCGATCGTGGACAGAAGTATCGGGAGGCCGAGCATATGCTCAGACACCACCGGTCCATCATCCGCGAACTCTGCGAGTACATCCTCGAAACCGGTGTGGAGGATTTGGGCTCGATCCAGTCGATCCATACCGGCGATAAGTATCCGGACACGATCGTCGGGATCGGGGTAGGGATGGCCCTCTCCAAACTCGACACCAACAAACCGATCCTCGTAATGTGCAGTGTCTCGGACGAACCTGACCTCATCAAAGTCTCGATGCGGACCTACGAAAAGGTCCTGCGCCGGGGGATCGATCTGCAGCAAGCTCTGGTCACGGCAGCCGCCGAGGTGGGGGGCGCAGGCGGAGGGCATAATATTGCAGCCGGCGCATATATCCCCAAAGGATGCGAGCATGATTTCATCAGAAGAGTTAACGAGCTTGTGGAAGGGCAGTTTACAGCGGGTCCGAAGGATCGCTGACTTCCAGTTCGGGCGGGGGGCTGGAGAAGCTCTCTTTCCCGACCAGGTCACGTTTTCGTACTCGACCACAAAACGGGTACGGTACGTGAACCTGTCAAAGGACCGGTTGGTCACCGTCCGGGCAAACGACGGGCGGTTCACGCTCGGCTATCTCTGGGCACAGGCTCTGCATGCATTCCTACCAGCCCCGGCGAACCGGGTCGTGATCATGGAAGAGGCCATACCATTTGTTGCCGACGGCAAAAATGCGATGGCAAAACACGTAATATCGAGTGATCCGAACATTCATGCAGAAGACGAAGTTTTTGTCGTCGATAAATCGGACAATCTGATCGCCACCGGCATGGCAGTGCTTTCCGGAAGCGAAATGATCGGATTTAATTATGGAACAGCAGTAAAAGTTAGACAAGGAAGGAACAAAAAATGATGCCAGGAGTAAATCCCAAACAGATGAAAGCAGCGATGAAGAAGATGGGCATGAAGATGGACGAGATCGCAGATGTCTCGAAAGTTGTGGTGTACACAGCGTCCGGAAATTATGTCTTTCTGAATGCCGAGGTAGTCGGCATCACCATGCAGGGTCAGACCTCCTATCAGCTTACGGGCGAGATCCACTTCGAAGAGGCCGCCGTCGAGATCCCTGAGTCGGATGTTGAACTGGTGGCTTCACAGACCTCTGTCTCACCAGACACCGCCCGTGCCACTCTTGTGGAGTGTAACGGGGACATTGCTGAGGCAATTTTAAAACTGACCGCTGTATGATCGGACCAAACATAGTAATCGTCCACGGATACGGACGAGAGTATTATGTGAAGGCCGGCGAGGGAAAACTCTCGACGGATCTTGGCATGATCGATCTTGCGGAGGTCGCAGGGCTGGAGAACGGGGATGTGGTCCTGACCCATCTGGGTAAAACGTTCTACGTTCTTGTTCCCAAAGCAACTGACTTTTTCGCACACGGAAAACGGACCGGCGCCCCCATGATGCCAAAAGACATCGGTATGGTCATGGCATACACCGGGATGTGTCGGCGAGACCGCGTTTTGGATGCGGGAACGGGATCCGGGATCGCGGCCATCTTCTTCGGCGGATGTGCCGGTTCAGTCGTCACCTGCGAAGCAAGACCGGAATTCTCCAAAATAGCGGAAGGAAACATCCGGGACGCCGGGCTTGACAACGTCGAGTGCCGGGCCTGCGATGTTCTGGAGGTCGCGGACGGACCATACGACATTGTCCATCTGGATATGCAGATCCAGCCCGAACATGTCCGGCACGTATACCCGCTCCTGAAGATCGGCGGCTATTTCGCAACATATACACCGTTTCTGGAACAGACCTTCTGCGTCATGGACACCGCCCGGGAACTTTTCGGCGAGGAGTCGGTCCTGACGTTTGAGTGCATGGAACGGGAACTCACCCGGAGTAAAAGGGGAACGAGACCGTCGACACGCGTCTCGCACACGGGATACCTGACGGTCTGCCGTAAACCCTGAAAACACTTTTTTTTATCGCAACTAAATTGACGGACGTGACGATCCGGCCGGGGAATATCCATATCTTTGAAAAACCCATACTTCCTGTATGAAATGCAGCAGGTGCAGTAAAGAGGCAGTCATAACGCAGCCGTACTCGGGCCTCTCTCTTTGCGAACTCCACGCTGCTGCCGACATAGCGGCAAAAGCCAAGAAAGAGATCAGACATCAGGGAGGGCTCCCTTCCGGCGCACGACTCTTTGTCGAAGAAGACAAAACGTTCCGCAGTTTTGCCCTGCGGATCTTTCTTGCGGACATGCTCGCGGCCCGGACCGATCTGCTCTTCGTGAAAGATCCAAAGGACGCCGACATGACCCTTGATCAGGCCACGCTGGACGACACCGCACTTTACGTGCTGGAGTCGGTCTGTACCGGGACACAGGACCGCCTGCTTACCCCGGGAAAGGGACGGATCGCCCCTTTTTCCGTGATACCGGCGGGAGAGGTGTTCTGGTACGCCGAGCGGCATGGATACCGGGGGCACGGACCGGAGACACGCGGGGACGTGGCGGAATTCCTGAACGGGTTCACGACAGACCATCCGGGAACCCGCCATGCACTGAAAAATCTCCGTGAAGCGTTAAAAAAGGAGGATAAATGACCGAAATAACCTGCGAATGTATCGGATGCGAGATCGTGAAAACCAAAGACCTCATCAGACAGACCATATGGGGGGCGAACGCCCGCGGAGTGGTGATCGGCATTTCCGGCGGACTCGACTCGGCGGTGGCCTGCTCACTCTGCTGTAAAGCTCTCTCTCCCGAACGGGTGCTTGGCGTGAATATGCCGGTCTCGTCCAACGACCCCGCGGATCATGAGGATGCAGAAAAACTCTGCCGCAGCCTGGGCGTCGAGCTGATCACTGTTCCTTTGGAAGAGGTCAGATCGGCATTCCTTGCCGCACCCAACATAACCGACACCCCGGTTCTCAGAGGGAACATCGCAGCCCGCCTCCGAATGACCACATTATATAATATCGCCGCAGCCCGCGGCTTTCTCGTCTGCGGAACATCGAACAAAACCGAGTATATGATCGGGTACTCAACGAAGTGGGGCGACTCCGCGGCCGACATCCAGCCGCTCCTCCATCTCTGCAAAAAGGACGTGTATCTGTTTGCAAAGGAACTGGGGGTCCCGGACTCGATCATCACAAAGACCCCCAGTGCCGGATTCTGGGAAGGACAAAGTGACGAAAGCGAACTTGGGATGAGCTATGCCGAGCTGGATGCGGCACTGATTGCTCTCGAGAAAAGCGGCGGTGTCCCGAAGAGTTCCATCGAGGAGAAAGCGCTCGGATTCGTGAAACGCTCAGAACACAAACGGGCCCCTGCCGCGAACAGGCTCTTCACCTGAACCCGGGAGAGTCAGCACCTTACCGAGACAACGGATTTTATGAGAACAGAGAACCAATAGTAATTAATTATGGGTGAACTAATTCACACACATGCGGTGACAGAGATTCGGCGTGTTCTCGAAACCGCCGGATATGACTGTGAGATTGAAGAGGTGCCATTCAATATCTCGGCAGTACGGGGTGCGAAATGCATCCTGATCATGTGTTCAGATGACACAAATCTTCTTCAGCGCTTCGACATGACTCCCTACACGATAAATCTCAGCGGAACCAAAGTCCGCTGCGACAAGATCATATTTACCGGTAGTTCATACTTCCAGCCAAAGGAGTCCGATCTCTGGACAAGGGAGAAGCTGCTCAAATACATTGGAGATGCGGCAGCTGCACGTATCTGGGGTATGCCCTTCGATATCGTCGGGGGACCCAGTTATGCGTACACGAATGTCGGGATGCAGCAGCCCCCAATCGGGTATGACCTCGTTCTCCCGGTAAGGATCTCAGGACAGGAGGCCACTCGTGTTGCCCGTCAGCAGGGGACGACCATTCTGCGCATGATCCCTTACTGGTATTACCACTACAAAAGCGGCGGAGAGGCGACCTACAAAGGAAAAAGCGTTTCCTTTGACGAGGAAGGTTCCGGCTGGATCAATGCGATCAATGATCTGCCTGGACAGTTCGGCGATGTCGTTCCGCAGGAAGCAGAACTCCCACAGGATGCCGAGATCATGACCCCGATCATCAGTCTGGATCAGGCAAAGGGACGGATCAGAACAGATCTGATCAAGAAACTTACCCGCCGGGTCAGGATCAAAACCACCGCCGGAGATGCGATCTTTGCCGAGGAGAGGGACTTCCGGCCAAGCGACGAGAACATCGAACTGATCTTCAAGAAAGTGTATGTACCGGTCTGGCAGGTCAGAGGAAAGAAGCACATCGTGGAAGTGAACGCATACTCAGGTGAGGAGCTTAGCCTTCCATCCGACGAAGGCTGCGAAGTGTTCTGAGATGATCTACGTTATCGGGGCAGGACCTGCAGGGAGTATGGCATCCCTCCGCCTCGCCTGAGCAGGAAAACACGTCACCCTTCTTGAGAGGAAGGCGATCGGCGGGACATGCATCCATGACGGATGCATGCTTGTATGCGGACTGAACGATGTCGCCCGCAACATCAATACCATATCTTTTTTAAAAAAATCCGGAGTTATTGAGGGCGGCGCAGCCGTTCGGTTCCCTGAAGTCATCCAGAAACTCGAAGGGGTCCAGAGGAGACTGGAGATCATCCTCGAGCGGGAGACAAAAGCGGCAGGTGTCGTGATCGAGTATGAGGCCGATGCCGAGATCAGGGATGGAAAACTGTTTATCAACGACCAGCCGCGCGAGGCAGAAAACATCATCATCGCCACCGGGGCAGGCATCTACGTTCCAGATATCCCGGGAAATGATCTTGCCGGAATCTACACGGCAAAGACGCTTCGGACAATGCCGGAGCTCCCAAAAAGGCTCGCTATTATCGGAGGAGGCATCTCCGCCGCCGAATTCGCCTATACCTACACGGCATTCGGGTGTGATGTGACCATCTTCTGCAGGAGTGTGCTCCTGCCCGTCCTCCCCGAAACGATGATGAAGGCAGTACACCGTGACCTCGCAAATGTCACTATAATATATGGACAGATCGGGCATATCCTCGGAAAGGATCATGTCGAGGGTATCCGTATAAACGGGGAGGATATGCCCTTTGATGCGGTACTGTTCACGACCGGCATGAAGCCGGAGACCTCACTTTTCACCGGCATCGCCAAAAATCCTGACGGTTCGATCAAAGTTGATGAAAAGATGGAGACATCGGTCCCGGGATCTATGCCGCCGGCGATGTGACCGGCGCATCGTACTTCACCCCGGTCTCCCGTCTTCAGGGATTTGCGGCGGCCGACGCAATACTCAGACACCCGCGGAAGGTAGATCTTGATCAGGTCCCGTTCACGATCGTGCTTGGTCTGGATTACACCATCTGTGCCCCGAAAAAAGGCGTGGAAGGCGTGACCTTCTCCTCACCCAACATCGCCGGACCCGAGTCGTTCTGGCATGTAGCGGACGGATCAGTGGGGTCCATGCATCTCACCATTTCAAAGGATGACGGACAGATCCTGGGTTTTGCCACCTCCGCGCCGTGCACGAGTATCGTCGGGACCTATCTCGGATATCTCGTACGCAAAGGCGTGACCGTGCATGAGTTCTCCCCTATGCTGGAAGTTCACCCGACACCAGACGGGATGTACTCGATGATCCGTCTCGCAGCTGATTCCCTGGAGAAACAGTAGACGCCTTTATCACGTAATATTAACTATATTTACATAATATGTCGTCCCTGGCACTATTTGACCCGGAAATTTTCGATCTGATAAATAAAGAACACAAGCGCCAAGTTGAGGGGCTTGAACTTATCGCATCGGAAAATGTTGTCGCACGCGAAGTAATGGAAGCAATGGGGACTATTCTGACCAATAAATATGCAGAAGGTTACCCGGGAAAGCGTTATTACGGCGGTTGCGAATTCCATGACCAGATCGAAAATCTGGCACGTGACCGACTCTGCAAACTTTTCGGCGCAGAACACGCAAACGTTCAGCCGCACTCAGGCAGTCAGGCAAATGAAGCGGTGTACCTCTCATGTCTGAAACCGGGTGACAAAATCATGAGCCAGAGCCTGAATGACGGTGGTCACTTGTCCCATGGTGATCCGGCGAACATGTCGGGCAAATGCTTCAATATCTCATTTTACGGCGTCGACTTCGACACCGAAACTCTCGATTACGGGGTGATCGAGGAGCTCGCACGGAAAAACCGGCCCGACCTTATCGTCTGCGGCGCGTCCGCATACCCCCGTGAGATCGACTTCAAGGCATTCGCGGAGATCGCGGAAGATGTCGGCGCACGATCCATGGCGGACATCGCCCACATCTCCGGACTCTGCTGCACCGGACTCCACAACTCTCCCGTCGGCATCACCACCTACACCACCTCAACGACCCATAAAACCCTCCGGGGACCCCGCGGCGGTGTGATAATGTGCAACAAAGAGTATGCGAACTCGATCGACAAAGCAGTCTTCCCCGGCATGCAGGGCGGCCCCCTCATGCACGTCATCGCCGCAAAAGCCGTCTGTTTCCGTGAGGCGCTCACCGAAGACTATAAAGAATACGCAAAACAGGTCGTTAAAAATTGTAAAGTGCTCGCGGCAACCATGGATGACAACAACTTCCGGCTCGTCTCCGGCGGAACCGATAACCACCTCTGTCTGCTCGACCTCTCCGACCACAACATATCCGGTCAGCAGGCGGAAGTCGCTCTGGGAAAAGCCGGCATCACCGTCAACAAAAACACGATCCCGCGGCAGGCACTCTCCCCCTTCGAAACTTCCGGTATCAGGATCGGAACGCCGACCATCACCACCCGTGGTATGAAGGAAGAGCAGTGTAAACAGATCGGAGACTGGATCGCCAAGGTCCTGAACCACATCGATGATGAGAAGGTCATTGCCGGGGTCAAAACTGAAGTGACGGCATTCTGTCTGAAATACCCGCTGTACCCTGAGATCCGGAACTTATAATGGAAGTCCGCATCAAAGGGATCGGCATCGGGAACGCCAATCCCCCCCGGCTGATGGGGGTACTCAATATCAGCCCTGAGTCTTTTTTCTCGGACTCGTTCACCCCCCTCGAACAGGTAACGACCCGCGTCGAAGAGATGCTCCGTGCAGGTGCCGATATCGTCGACATCGGAGCACGGAGCACGGCTCTTAACGCGCCGCCGATCACCGTTGCGGAGGAGAAGGAACGGGTCATCCATACGCTGAAGAATCTGGAACATTCAGAAGCCGTCTTTTCTCTTGATACGATGTATCCCGAGGTCCTTGAAGCGGCACTCAGATATGACATTTCCGCGGTGAACGACATCAGCGGACTCTCGAATGAAAGGTACGCAAAGATAGCGGCGGACAGCGGCCTTCCGGTTATTGCCATGACGGCGCACAAACGTCCGGGGGATCCGACCGACATCACCTCAACACACACGGCCCTGAAAGAGATCATCTGCAGGGCAGAGCAGTATGATATCGATCAGCTGATCCTGGATCCCGGTATCGGAAAGTGGGTTGCGGAACGATCGAGTGAGGCCGACTGGGAACTCTGCCGCAGATTTTCCGAGCTGAAAGCATACGGATACCCTCTGCTTGCCGCTGCCTCCCGCAAAACGTTCATCGGCGACTGCCTGAATAAACCGCCGCATGAACGGCTGTACGGTTCCCTTGCGGTGCTGTATGCCCTGCTTGACGGCGGTGCAGATATTCTGCGGGTCCATGATGTGGCACCCTCAAAGGATATTGTAAAAGTTTTTCAGATGATACACCTCTAAGGAGAAAAGTATCTATCATCAAAAGACCCCAAATAGTAGTAACAATGTACTTCCACGCCCTGATTCCATTCAAACCGGTCAATCCGAAGACCCGGCTTTCATCTATTCTAAACCAGGAGGAGCGAGAGGAGTTTGCGAGGATAATGCTGGAAGACGTGATCCTCGCAGTCAGAAGAACAGGGTGCAGCGCCACACTTCTCTGTACGTCGAAGTATGAGTGCCGGGATGCACTCGTGGCAGTACGAAAAGAGGGGCTCAATGAAGCGATCAACTGGGCCCTTCCTCAGTTTCACTGCCCTTCCCTGATCATCATGTCGGATCTCCCGATGGTGACCCCGGGCAGTCTCCAGCGGGTCATCTCCACCAAGGCCGATATGGCAATCGTACCGGGCCTGGGGGGCGGGACAAATGTGATCTTTGTTAAGAAACCTGAGAAGTTTCATGTGGAATACTACGGATTCTCGTTCAGGCGGCATCTCCAGATCGCCGAAGAACTCGAACTCACCGTCGAGATCATCGACTCCATGCGGATGTCGACGGATGTCGACGAACCGGCGGATCTGGTCGAGCTGATGATCCACGGACACGGAAATGCCGGTGAATGGCTGTATGAACACGGGTTCACTCTCTCTGTAAAGGATGGACGGGTGAAGGTCCACCGGGATGGTAAAGAAGTTGTCTGATCATATCGAAAAAGCGGAGGAGCTGGCTCTCTCCGGAAAGTTTGAGGAGGCACTCGGAAAATACGACGAGGCGATCAAAGAAGACCCCGCGGATCCGCTCACATATGTTGGAAAAGCCTCAATACTGAAAGCACTTGGGCGATATGTTGAATGTGCTGATTGTATGGATGCATCCATCCGGATCCTCCCAGAATGGAAAGGTGCGGATTTAGACAGAGCCTCATACCTCACCTCGATGCTGCTCGTGCTGAAGGCAGAGGCCCAGCTGTATGCGGAGAAACCGGAAGAAGCGCTTATGACGGTGGATGAAGCAGACAAGATGAGAGAAGCAGATGCGGCATCTTTGGTCGTACGTGCTCAGGCATATGCCCTGCAGAAAAAATACGAGGAGGCGGGCAACTGTCTGTACCGTGCGGAAGAGTGGTGTTTTCTGCATGATGACGCAATGCTGACCCAGGTCTGGCTTTCAAAGGTCCATGTCGCAAAAGAATCCGGCAAAGCCTTTGCTCCGCCGTATGCAGCCGAGGTGTACAAATCAGGAAACTGGCGAAAGCCTGCGGGAACGGCAGAGGAACTATTCGAGCGGGGAAACAATCTTCGCGGCGAAGGTCTGCTCTACGATGCACTCAGATATTACGATGCCTCGCTTGCGGCCGAACCGAAAAACCGGGCGCTCATCCTGTTCTTCAAAGGGATCATCTTTGAGCAGCTGAAAAACTTTACCGAGGCATATTCCATGTACTCGGATGCTTTGGCAGTCGGACCTGCACCGGAAGATGAGTTTAAGATCCGGGTGAGATGGGCAAACGCAAAATGTCTGCGTGCCTGATATCATCCATCGTCTTTTTTTTTAACCATGCGGTCGGAAAGATAATACAAAAACGATCGCTAAAAACAAAACGCCCAAGTCGGAATTCGAATCCGAGTCGCAGCCGTGACAGGGCTGCATGATAGGCCACTACACTACTTGGGCATTGATTGCGTCTTTAAAATGGTCCCGACTCCCGGATTCGAACCGGGGACATCGCGGTAGCCGCGCAGTACGCCCGCAGGCGTTAATTTCTTTCTACAGCCGCGCACTCTACCATCTGAGTTAAGTCGGGATTGACTGCTTTATGTAAAAGGATTTGCAAAAATATAAACATGCCGGTTTGGAAAAACCAGTATGCAGAGAGCATCCTCTTAAATATCCAAAGAAACAAGAAAACTAAGAACTAGGGATACGAAAAGGACCATGATAAATAAAGACGGATTTGCCGTAATAGGCTGTATGAAATGCAGGAGATTGCTGGTAGCCGACCTCTCCTATGCCACAAAAACCTGTATTTGCGGGAACAGGATCGGTATTGCGAAAACAAAACTTCTCGCCGTATCAGGATCGGCCGATGAAGCAGGCGAAATACTCAGACACATGCAAACGGGAAAAAACTCCGGCTTCACTTCTGCCGATAGGATCAGCGGATCTTTCAAAAAAGATAGTTAGTCAAAGGGTACTGCTTCAAGGGTCGAAGCGAGCTCCCATATCCGTGTCCGTGCGTGGATCGGCATATTCGAGTCATTGCTGACTTCATCGATCATCGAAAGAGCACTTGCGGCTCTCAGACCGATCGTCTTCTTCTCATCCTGGAGAACCTTCATCGTTTCATCGGCCACGCGGCGGATATTCCGTGGTATCGTCGAATCTTCACTCATTGCATGCAGCATCATGATGCATTGCTTGATCATATCTTCCGGATTTGCCATATTTAGCTCCCATCCCCAAAATCTGTAACTCATGTTATACCTCCACGAAAATAAAGACTTCCTTTATTCTTGAGACATTATATACTCTGAAAACCAATTTGTAAGGAAGAGAAAAACAGCTATGACAAAAAAACCCGAGGATATAATGACGGAGTATCTCCTAAACGGAGCGAAAATGCTCTCGGAGCTCTGTCCAAAATGCGAGGCTCCTCTTTTTGAAGTGAAAGGGAAGAAGATGTGCGTGGTTTGTGCCAATACACCAAATGAAGTAACAGCGCAAAAGAAATCCGCAGAAAACATCCAGATGATCGTCCCGAAATATGCAGCCGCAGATCAGACGCCGTCACCTGCCCCGGAAAACATTCTCGCAGGACTGGATGAACTGATCCTCAAACTCTGTACCCGTGCCGCCGCCGAAACCGAACCGGAACGCTGCCGTACGCTCATCGAATGCATCCGGACAGCCGCAGAAGCAAAAACCATACTCTCAAGATAATGAAGGTCATCGGTGTTGTCGGGTATCCCGCAAGCGGGAAAGGGGAATTTTCAGAGATCGCCGGTGAACTGGGTATCCCGGTCGTGGTCATGGGGGATATGATCCGCAGAAAGGTCGTAGAAGACGGGCTCGCGTTGACTGATGATAACATCGGAGCGGCAGCACGGAAACTCCGCGGCGAACTCGGCATGGACGCGGTGGCAATATTGACAGCAAAGGAGATCGGGAAGATCAGCCCAAAGATCGTCGTCATCGACGGGATCCGCGGGGATGCCGAGGTCACCTACTTCAGATCCGTATTCAGTGATTTTTCGCTTCTGGCAATTTTGGCAAGTTTCGAGACGCGTCTTCTCCGGATGAAAAACAGAGGGAGAAGCGATGATACGATCACCCGGGAAACACTTCGTTCTCGCGACGAGCGGGAGGAGTCGTTCGGACTCGCCAAAGCCGTCTCTCTTGCAGACGCACAAATCGAGAACGAATCGAGCCGCGAAGAGGTTGCTGCCCGGATCCGGGACTATCTGGAGAGTCTTGCATGAAGATCTTCTTCGCATCCTCCTCTAAAATATGGGATGACCCGGCATGGGTCGCAGAGATTTCCGAGGTCGGATTCGACGGCTGGGAGGTCTCGGCCGACGGGAACTACCGGCTGGACAAAACGGAAACATTTGCAGCAGTTAAACAGGCGGTCGAAGAAAACGGACTGGATGTTTCCGTCCATGCACCGTTCAGTGACCTGAACCCCGCATCCATCAACATGCCGATCTGGGAAGAGACCGTCCGGCAGTTCACCGTCTGTATCGAACAGGCCGCTCTTATCACGGACACAGTAGTCATCCACCCGGGATACCTCTCCCCAGTAAGTAGGTTCGACGGATCGTCCGCATGGAACAATCACAAACAGGCATGCATCCGTCTTGGGGAGGTTGCACAACGGGTCGGGATTACCGCATGTCTCGAGAACATGCCGAACCTTGACGACTTCTTCTGCAGGGATCCCTACGAACAGGATGGATTTGTTGACGGCGTTCCGGGGATGGGGCTCGTGCTGGACATCGGTCACGCCCACACAACAGGAAACCTGGACGAATTCTGTAAAATTATCCTGCCCAAGGCACATCATCTCCACATCCACGACAATCATGGAAAATACGATGAGCACCTCCCTCTTGGGGGCGGGACCATCAACTGGGATAAGATCATGCCGAAAATCGTGAAGGAATACAAAGGAAAAATCATCGTCGTAGAGGGACGCAACCCGAAAGAAGGGAAGAAAAGCCTCGGATTTTTACGGAAGTGGATCTAAGTGGCCGGTGAAACACTCTTCGTGCATTTCCTCGGGACCGCGGGGGCCCTTCCAACGCCGCTTCGAAATCCTTCCTGTATTATGATCAGGCGCGGATCCGACACCCTGCTTTTTGACTGCGGGGAAGGAGCTCAGCAGCAGATGATGCGGCTGAAGACCGGATTTACGGTGAATGCCGTCTTCATAACCCACTGGCATGCCGATCATTATCTTGGAATATTCGGACTGATCGAAACGATGGCCTTCAACGGCAGAACCAAACCCCTGGCCCTCTACGGACCGCGAGGTATCGACTGGTTCGTAAATATCATACGTCAGCTGACGCCGAAGATCCCATTTCAGCTTACTGCCGTCGAGGTATCCGACGGGGATGTGACGATTTTTGACGGGTATTCGGTCGTCGCATTCAGGACCTTCCATGGAATGGAAAGTGTCGGATATGTGCTGGAGGAGGATATGCGTCCTGGTCGATTCGACCGGGAAGGAGCTATTGCCTTAGGCGTAAAACCAGGGCCGCTCTTCGGAAAACTTCAGAGAGGGAGCCCGGTCACCATTCTCCGGGATGGTGAGGAAGTGACCATCACCCCGGAGATGGTCATGGGAGAAAGACGCCGTGGCCGAAAAGTGGTGTACACCGGCGACACAAGACCGGTAAAGAACCAACCTGACCTTCTGGCACACGCAGATCTGCTGATCCATGAAGCGACCTTTGATGAAGAAGAGGGAAGTGAACGGGCAAAAGAGGCATGGCACTCGACCGCATGTGAGGCAGGACAGGTGGCTTCCCTTGTGAAGCCGAAGATCCTGGCACTTGTACATTTCAGTTCAAGATATATTACGGCCGCAAACCATGTCAGAGACGCAAAAGAGTTCTTCAGCGGGGAGATCATAGCACCAAATGATCTGACTACCATAGAGATCCCCTACCGGGATGAATAACCCGGACCTTAACTTCCAGTCACTGAAAGATGCCGTATTCCCAATCTACTTAAGACGGTGGGATTAAAGAATACTGTTAGCGACAGCCCATGCCTGAACCGGACAGCAAACAACCTCTGATGATCTACTCAAACAATGGTACAGTGATCACATTACGCAGTCCGATCCGAAACATGATCCTTTACCTTTTGGCAGAGGAGGAACCTGTCTCTTTTTCCCGGATCATGGAATATACGGGGCTTTCCAAATCCACGGTATCCGGATATGTCAGTTCCCTGGAGATGAAAGAGCTGATCTCGGTGGTGCCGGATCCGTGGGATGCCAGAAAAAAGACCTATGTGCTCACCGCATCACTTATCGGGAATATCACACCCGGCATCCAGAACGGAACTGCGGACTTCCGTGAACTCATCAGACAGGCTTATGCAAAATACGATAAGATCGATTACAAAGAAATACTCCCCCATATCATAAAAGTAGCTCTCAGTGAGGCAGGGATCAACATTGACCCTGTCATCATGCGTGGAGGAGAGATCTTGGGCCAGGCGGTCGCAGTATATCTGGTCGCCGACACGCTGGAAAAAACACTGGCAAACATCACCGAGTTCTGGAAACATTATGGATTCGGCGAGGTGAAAATCCGATCCATGGACGCCCTGCAGATCGAGGTCTATCACTGTTATGAATGTATGATCATGCCGAAAGATACCGGAAATAACTGTGCGATCTCCTGCGGGATGCTCAAAGCGATCTTTACCGCATATTATAATGAAAAGGTCGATGTGGAAGAAATCCAGTGTATGACCGATGGGTATGACTGCTGCTGTGTGAAGATCACCATGCCTGAGCAGGGATGAATCCATCATAATGCAGAATGCTCTTCTTTTGTGACCAGATCGGTCCTTTTCACGGATCAGCTGTAAATAAAAATAGATTGGAGAGGGGATCCAGAGATCCCTTCATTGATCGTTCAGCGGTTTTCCCGACGTCTTGAGCCGATGAATGCCGTGATCCCCGCGCCGCAGAGACCAAGGATGATCCCCGCTGCCGGGACCGGGCTTGCCGGGACCGAACCGTCCGTGAGGCCGATCAGATAACCTTCGGGAGATCCGGTAAGATAACTCCATCCAGACAGAACCACGCTGCCGGACGATACCTGAGCGACCGAGTTGAATTGACCGGCCACTTCGGGATAAACGACCTGCATCAATGCGCCTGCAGAAGAGACGGTCATCCACAATGGAGCGTTCCAGCCGGTACCGGCAATCAGATACTCGTCACCGATTTTAGCAACGCCGTACGGGACCGCACCTCGCAGTCCCTTCTCCCAAACGACCGTGCCGTCGGAGGAGATCATCGACCCCCAGATAATACCAAAAGCGGTGGAGAGATTATACGGAGAAGTGGTTCCGGCAACGAAGTATCCGCCGTCTTCTCCTTCGCAGAGTGTATAAGCAGCACTTCCCGGACCGTAATACTCAGGCTGCGTACTGGTGGTTTTGATAACCGTGTTCCAGACGACCGTGCCGCCGTCTTTTATCTTCATGATCCAGGCCTCGCTGCTGACAGCAGATGTATTGGAGGTTGCACCTCCGGTCAGGACATAGGTGCCGTCATCATTCTTTATCATAGAAAGGGGGACCCTGCTTCCCGGAAGAGAGAGCTGATCGTTTGCCGGTGTGCCGTCGCTTAACAGGAAGCTCTGGGTAAATCCGGTATCGGTCTCCCAAAACCAGCCGGCGAATTTGAACGTATTTCCGGACACCACAACGGGCTGAACACCTGCGCCGGTACCGATCTGCGGAAGTTCATAGATGATCTTCCCTGCCTGATCCGCACGACCAAGATAGGTGTCGGTGCCAAGAGCAGTCACATACAGACAGCCGCCGTCCGATAAAGTCGTGATCGAACGGAACTCATAACCGGTGACATCGGTCGACCAGATCTCTGTTCCTTTCACATCGGTTTTCACCAGAGACAGGGTTCCGTCGTGGATGGTACCAAGATAATAGCCCCCTTCATTGGTGACCGACACAGACAAAATATCTGTGTATATATCGCCTATATGATAGGTCTGATTTAGATCTTCGGTGAGTGCCGCCTGACCTGCGCCGCAGAAAAGAACTGCCGCAAGAAGGAGGATGAGCACCGCATTTACTCGTCGGGACATAGGAGTATATTTCACGTTCCTTGTTAGTATCTTTTGTCGTTGTCTCTGATACACACCCCCCTCATTAATGATAATAGAGAACAAATCTTATCCTCGCGTGAAAGCAGAATTCGACGGAACTCAGGTAATAGCCCCATCTGAAGCCTTCCCTCTCTATGAGCAGAGCGGCTACGGACGGCCGGACAAGTCGGGGACCCTCCGTCTCGATCCCAAAGAAGCTCTCTATCTGATGGCACGGGGGAAAATCGAGATCCCCGGACTCTCATTTGATGAACTCCTTGCGGAGTGTGCAAAAACACCGGGCTTTTTACGAAACTTTGTCGTCTACCGGGACATCAGGGAACGCGGGTATGTGGTGACCACCGGCCCTCAGGACTTCCGTGTCTTCCCGCGTGGACTCAAACCGGGAAAAGGTCAGTCCCGTTACCTGATGCGCGTACTCTCTGAAAGGGACATGGTCGATCTCGCCGTCGTCATCAACGACGCGACCACCTCGGCAAACATGCGCAAACAGTTTGTTCTCGCGGTGCTCGACGATGAACACGAACTCACCTATTATGAGATCAAAATCGGGACACCAAAAGCCGCTGAACAATCAAAGCTCCCCGAAGGGATCCGTGCAAAGATCGCCGGGATCCCCTCATATGTGATCGAAGAGGGTAACGGCATCACCGAAACGCTGAAGAATCTCTGGCTCGGCACGATGCTGGACGGGGTCAGACTTTTCCTTTCGCCTTTGGAAACTGCGTGGCTCCTGGAAACGGGATGTCTTGAAACGGAACCTTCCATGACCGCTGATGATTACATCCGCCTCGCTGCATCAGCCGACGGCGAGTTCATGGACAAGCTCACCCTGTACCGGTACCTGAAAGACCTGGGATTTTTCCCGCGGTCCGGATACAAGTACGGTCACCACTTCCGCGTGTATACGCAAAGCGGCAAACACTCCGAGATGCTGGCCCACGCCGTACCATTTGGGACGCTCATGTCTATGAGCACGATCTCGAGATCGGTCCGCCTCGCTCACAGCGTAAGGAAAAAGATGCTGTTTGCCTCCATCTCCGGGACCGAGATCACCGAAGTCGAATTCGCCAGAATGAAAATGTGATGTGAAAAATATGGCAGAACAAATAAACCCCTGGTCAAGCACCCCGAAAGTCGATATCAACCGGCTCTTTGAAGAGTTCGGGATCGAATCGTTTGCTGCCCAAAAACAGACCCTGCAAGATCAGCCGGTATTCATCAGACGAGATATCGTTGCAGGACACCGCGGATACGAATCGATATCCGAGGCAATACGAATGAAAAAACCGTTCCACGTCCTGACCGGATTCATGCCCTCGGGACATCCGCACTTCGGACACCTGATGGTGATGAAAGAGGTCGTCTGGCACATCGATCAGGGTGGACGCGGGTTCATTTCGATGGCAGACAGAGAAGCCCACGCGGTCCGCGGACTCTCCTGGGACGTCTGTGACAAATACGCCCGCGAATATATGGAATGCCTCTATGCCCTCGGGTTTAAAGGAGAGATCTACTCCCAGCGGAAAAATAATCTCCTCAAAGATCTTGCATTCGAAGCAGCAACGAAAATAAACTTCTCCGAACTTTCGGCAATATACGGATTTAGTCCGGAGACGGAGCTTGCCCATGCCATGAGTGTCGCCATGCAGGTGGGAGATATCCTGTACCCGCAGCTTGTCGGTGGAGCGGCCCCCACTATCGTGCCGGTCGGGATCGATCAGGATCCGCACATCCGGCTGACACGCGATGTCACCAAAGCCCTGCGCATTTTCCTTGTCGAAGACCGGGGATCCCATATCAGTATCCGGGCGAAAAAGGCAACGCCCGAGGCGATCGATGCGGTCGCAAAACGCTTCAAAGGAGCCAAAAAGTATGAAGGACACATCGATCTTCCGGTAGGACACACAGCGACCGAAGTCGATGACATCGTCCGGTCCATCGAGCAGGAGTTTGGCGGCTTCGGATTCATGCTGCCTTCCTCGACCTACCACAGTTTCCTGCAGGGACTGCAGGGCGGAAAGATGTCCTCATCGGTCCCGGACAGTCTTGTGTGGTTCGACGACACGGAAAAGGACGCAAAGAAAAAAATCATGGGCGCTCTTACCGGCGGCAGACAGACACTCGAAGAGCAGAAAAAACTCGGCGGAGAGCCGGAGAAGTGCTCGATCTATCAGCTCAACAAATTCCATATGCAGGAAGACGACAAGGAACTCGAAAATATGTGCGAAGCCTGTAAAGCAGGCGAGCTGATGTGCGGGACCTGCAAGAAGGAAACGCTGGAACGTGTTCTTATCTTCCTGAAAGATTTTAAAGAGAAACGTGATGAAGTATCTCACATGGTGGAGTGGTAACGTATGGATCTCACAATAAATGAAAAACGGGTTCTTGCAGCCCTCAATGGATCCGGGCCGATAGGTGCGGAAACACTCGCTAAAAAAATGGATGCCACGCTTGATTCAGTCGTGCAGTGGGCCCATCTCTGTGCGGACAATGGTCTCCTGACCCTCGAAAAGACGGTCGTCGAGCAGGCAAACCTCACACAGGAAGGAGAGAAATATGCAAATGAGGGGCTTCCCGAACGGCAGATCCTTGCGAGCATAGACGGCTCCGTTCCGATGAGCGAACTGACCCGTCACCCGCTTTCAAAGATCGCGATCGGCTGGCTGCGCAAGAAGAACTGGATCACCATCAAAGAAGGTGTGGTCTACGTCAATGACAACATCGCTTTAGGCGAGGATGAACTTGCTCTGAAGAACCCGATCCTGGGAACACCGGCCTGCAAAGAACTTGCAAAACGCGGACTCGTGGAGATCATTGAAAACACCAGCTGGAAGATCGTCATTACTCCAGAGGGCGAAAATATCGCGAAAGACGGACTGGATCTGAGAGAAGAGGTGGCCACCCTCACCCGCGAACAGATCCTCTCGGGCGAGTGGAAAAATCTCCCGCTCAGAAAATACAGCATCGACAAGCTCCCGAAAAAAATCTACGCAGGACGGATCCACCCGAACCAGCAGATCTTAGATGAGATCAGGGATCTTCTCTTCGAAATGGGATTCACCGAGTTCCACGGCTCGATCGTCCAGAACTCGTTCTGGAACTTCGACTCCCTTTATCAGCCGCAGGATCACCCTGCACGTGAGATGCAGGATACGTTCCATCTCGCCGAGGAACTGCCGCTTCCAAAAGGCTGGGAAAAGATCAGAGACATTCACAAATTCGGCGGAGACACCGGTTCGACCGGCTGGGGCGGGGAGTGGAGCCCGGAAGTTGGAAAGAAGTGTGTTCTGAGGACGCACTCCACCTCACTTTCGATCCAGTACCTTGCCGAGCACCCGAACCCGCCGCTGAAGGCATTTTCGATTTCCCGCGTCTACCGCAGGGAAACGATCGACCCCACCCATCTGCCCGAGTTCGAACAACTGGAAGGTATCGTGATGGATAAGAATCTGCACTTCGGGCACCTGCTTGGGTTCTTCAAGGAGTTCTTCGGCAGGATGGGATTCGAAGAGGTCAGGTTCCGTCCGGGCTACTTCCCCTACACCGAGCCGTCGGTCGAACCCGAGGTCTGGGTCGACGATCTGGGCTGGGTCGAGCTAGGGGGGGCAGGTATTTTCCGAAAGGAAGTCACCGCTCCCTGGGGTATCGACTGTCCGGCCCTCGCCTGGGGACTGGGTGTATCCCGTGTCTCCATGCTGAGAATGGGTCTCAAAGACCTGCGCCAGTTGTATAAAAGCGATATTGACTGGATACGTGCAAGTCCGGTAAGGAGGAGCTAAGATGCCGATCGTAAAACTCAACAATGAATATCTTACACGTCTGACAGGCACTGATATCGAAAGGATCCGTGCGAGCCTCCCCATGATGGGGTCCGAGGTGGAACGCGAGGAAGAAGATCAGACGGATGTCCAGTTCTTCCCGAACCGTCCTGATCTGTATAGTGCTGAAGGGACTGCACGTGCCCTGCGGGGATATCTTGGAATAGAAACCGGTCTGCCGAAGTATGAAGTGAAGCCGTCAGGTATTTCATTCTCAGTTGATCCAAAGCTGGCGGAGATCCGCCCGTACCTCGGTTCAGCGGTCATCAGAAATGTCCATATGGATAGTGCGATGATCGAATCGCTGATGGGTCTGCAGGAATCTCTCCACTGGGCAGTCGGCCGCGGCCGCAAAAAAGTGGCGATCGGCGTACATGATCTCGACCGAATCGAAGCACCGTTCTCCTACATCGCAGCAGACCGCAAAACAAAATTTGTGCCTCTCGACTATGACCGTGAGATGACAATGGAAGAGATCCTTGCCGAGCATCCGAAGGGGAAAGCCTATGCAAAGATCGTCGAAAACTTCGAGTTTTTCCCGCTGATCACCGATGCAAAAGGCAGGGTCTGTTCCTTCCCGCCGATCATCAATGGTGAACTGACCCGAGTGACGGAAAATACCCACAACATTCTTCTGGATGTTACGGGTATCGAGCCGCGGGCCGTGAGCGTTGCCGTGAAAATCCTCTGTGCAGCATTTGTCGAAATGGGAGCAGCAATCGAATCAGTAGAGATCGACGGTGTTGTCTCGCCTGATCTCCGTCCGGAAAAACGGACCGTTTCCGTGTCTGAGTGCAGTAAACTGACCGGTATCCCGCTGACCGCACCCCGGATGGCCGAACTTCTTATGAAGATGCGGTTCGGCGCCGAAGTGGTTAACGAGGATACCATCACAGTCGAGATCCCCTGTTATCGTGCAGACATCATGCATGACCATGATGTGTATGAAGATGCGGCAATCGCCTTCGGGTATGATAAGATCGAGACGAGTCTGCCGCCGAGTTTCACTGTTGGAAAACCTCATCCGGTCCAGAAACTCTACAGTCTCGTCAGAAACATCATGGTCGGCCTGTCATATATAGAGAACACGCCGTTCACGCTGACAAGCGGGAAGATTTCTTACAGTATGATGCACAGACCGGAGAACCCGGCAACCCTGCATGTTCTTCACCCGATCAGCGAGGAACAGAACATCATCCGGACCGACATCCTGCCGCTTCTGATGGAGTCGCTCTCGATCAACCGTTCACGCGAACTTTCGCAGAGGATCTTTGCATGCGGGGATGTGGTGGAGAATCTTGTCACCTATCCAAAGATGGCAGCGGCTTCTATCCATACGTCTGCGGATTTCTCGGAGATCTATGCAGTGATGGATGCATTCTCGCAGATGATGTCGATCGAATATGAGGTGAGGGAGTCGTCAGATGAGGCATTCATTCCCGGAAGACGCGGCGATATTTACGTCTCCGGAGAGAAGATCGGCGTCTTTGGCGAGATCAACCCGGATGTTCTCGTTGGATTCGGACTTGAACATCAGGCAGTTGCTTTTGAGATCGACCTGAGAGGGTTTGTCTCAAGCGAGTAAACACCCATAAAATAATTTATCCATTTTTTTCTATCTCACACTTGGGTCGTAATAAACCATAACGGGTGTTCAACTCATAATTTATTTACTTATGTAAGCTAAACTATATTCAACTATGAAACAGTTACGAATACTTCTGGTTTTCCTGCTGGCCCTTGCCATATTTTCCGGCACTGCCCTTGGCTGGACCCCGGTGACCATCACCGATGACTCCGGCTTTGAATCCATAATAGAGACTCAGCCGGAAACCATCGTCTCACTCGCCCCGACAAACACGGAGATTATTTTTGCTCTCGGACTCGGAGACAAGGTCGTGGGTGTCACCGAATACTGTAACTATCCGGAAGAAGCCCTGATAAAACAGACTGTCGGGGGATATTCTACCATCAATGTGGAAAAAATCGTTGCCGCAGATCCGGATATCATCTTTGCCAACCCAAAAAACGGACAGGGAAATATTGATTCTCTCCGTCAGCTTGGATACACTGTCATCGTCATCCAGTCAGACAGTGTTGACGGAACATATGATGCGATCCGAATGATCGGGACATGTACCGGTACAACCGCTGAGGCAGAATCTATTATATCTGATATGAAGATCCGGATTCAGGCAATAACGGATAAACTCGAAGGTGTTACAGAAAAACCAACGGTCATGCACGCAATGAGTGTCGAGTCTTTCTGGGTTTCCGGTTCGAATACATTCCAGAATGAACTTATCACTCTTGCGGGCGGAACAAATGCTTTCGCTGATGTAAAGGGCTGGGGAGTGATAACACTGGAAAAACTGCTCACGACCGATCCGGAGATCATTCTGGTCGACTCAGGTTCTAAAATGGGAACGACCGGGGAAAAAACGCTCCAGAAAGCATTCTTGACCGAGCAGAGACTCAGCAGTATCACTGCTGTAAAGAACAAAGATGTCTATGTTATGGATTCTGATACTTTCGATAGAGGAGGACCAAGAATCGTTATCTCCTTAGAACAACTCGCACAGATCCTGCATCCGGAGATATTCGGCGAGTACAACGAACCGGGATCGACCGCAGAATCACCCGGATTTGGTGCAGCTCTGGTGATTTTCGGGATTATCGGTGGTCTTCTCATCTGCAGAAGAAGATGAAAAGACATCATACCACACATCTTTATTTTACTTAACACAAACAGTATACCAACAATTATGCTTCGTCACCCTGTCCTCCTCCTTCCTGTGCTTCTTATCGTTCTTTTGATAAGCATTGTCATTACCACCTGCATTGGAGTGTCGGGGTTGTCCCTTCTCACCTTTGACTCGGAAATGATCCGAAAACTGATTTTTGAAGTCAGGCTCCCGCGGATAATCGGGGCTCTTCTGGTAGGAGGAGGGCTTGCAGCTGCCGGTTGTGTGATGCAGGGACTTTTCAGGAATCCGATGGCAGATCCGTATATCATCGGAACCTCAACCGGCGGTGCTCTTGGAGCAACCTGCGCTATTGTTTTTCTCGGCGGATTTCTCATGCCGCTCTTTGCCTTTATCGGAGCGGCCGCATCTACGATCACTGTTTATATCATCTCAAAAAGAAACGGCAGGATGGCAGTTGAGACCCTGCTTTTATCAGGAATTGCAGTTTCACTTTTCCTTTCCGCTATGCTTTCCTTCATCATGTACATGTCCGGAAACAGCCTTCATCAGATCATGTTCTGGATGATGGGCGGGTTCTGGAACATGTACTGGGACGACGTGGGTCTTGCTCTCTTGATTCCGGCTGCAGCAGTCATCCTCTACATCTTTTCCCGTGACCTGAACGTTATGGCTCTTGGTGAGGAGGAGGCGATCCATCTTGGCGTCAACACCGAGAGAACGAAAAAAATTCTTCTCATGGTCTCCACATTTATTACTGCCATTGCAGTTTCTATATCCGGCTGCATTGGATTCATCGGACTCATCATCCCTCATATCATGCGGATCTTTACCGGGCCTGACCATCGGATCCTTCTCCCTGCATCCATGCTGGCGGGATCCATTCTTCTCATATGGGCAGATACATTTGCGAGAACCTTGCCCGTTGAGATCCCGGTTGGAATCATCACCGCATTTCTCGGAGCTCCGTTCTTCATATACCTGCTTCGCCGGAGGACACGGGTATGACGCCGACCATTTCTGCTGACAATATCTCGATAAGTTACGGCGACCACCATGTTATCGAAGAGTTCTCTCTCGCAGTTGACCAAGGCGGATTTATCGGGATCCTTGGACCAAACGGATGCGGAAAGACAACCTTTCTGCGGGCCCTTTCCCGGATCTTAAAACCAGATCAGGGTGCTGTTTTCATCGAAGGACTTGATGCAGAATCATACGATTCACGGACACTGGCAAAAACGATCGGATGCGTGGGTCAGGAAACCGATGTCGCATTTCCGTTCACAGTAAGGGAGATCGTCCTTATGGGAAGATATCCGCATATTGGAAAACTTGCCCCCCTGTCAGCAAACGATTTGGCGATCGCCGATGAAGCGATGAAAACAACAAACACACTTCATCTCGCAGACCGGCTGATCACCGAGGTTTCCGGAGGAGAACGTCAGCGTGTCCTCATTGCGAGAACACTTACCCAGCAGCCGAAGATCCTCCTTCTGGACGAACCTACGTCCCATCTCGATATCAATCATCAGATAGAGATCATGGACCTGATCAGAGATCTTGCCCCAAGGATCACGATCATTGGAGTGTTTCACGATCTGAATCTGGCATCATATTTCTGTGACCGTATCGTGCTGATGAAAGAGGGGAAGATTCTCGCGGTTGGAACTCCTGCTGAAGTGCTGACACCCGAAAAAATCCGGGAGAGTTTTTCTGTCAGAATGATGGTGTCTACCCACCCACTTACCGGAAAACCATATCTTATCCCGGAATACGGCGTTCAGCCGGCGTCCACATCCACCCGTATTCATGTGATTTCCGGAGGCGGAACAGGAACTGAGATACTCTACACCTTGTGTCTTCACGGATTTATCGTATCTGCTGGTGTGCTCGCGGCGAACGACTCGGACTGTCTTACGGCAGTGAAACTTGGACTGGAGACGATCATTGAACCGCCATTTGCTGTCGTGAGTGATGTATCTGTTCAAAAATTGAAAACAATGCTTACCAATGCCGATATGATCGTGGTCACCGGCATGCCGGTAGGACATGGTAATCTGGCAAATCTGACAGCACTTACCGGTGTATCCACACCAGTGTATCTGATAGGTGAGGGAGAAGATTACACGGATGGTGAAGCGACACGGATCCGCAAAACCCTGATCAAGAATGGAGCAGTCGTTACATCAGGTGTCAAGACCCTTATGAAGATGCTTAATGAGTGAATCTCATCAGAAAATAGCGGACCCATGAAAAACATCGGCATCTCCACAAACTGTGCCATGGATCTTCCACTCGAACATGTGCTTGACGAACTGGAACCGCTCACATATCTAGTGGAGATCCAGTGTGATGCAAACCATTCTCTGTTTCGACACGCATCCATTCTGGACAAATTCGATCTGCGTTACACGATCCATGCACCAACTGCTGACGGAAATATCGCAGAATCGTTTGAACCGATCCGCAGAGCAAGTATCGAAGTGATCAGAGAAACAGCAGATATCGCAGACTCCGTTGGTGCAGAAAAACTCGTGATCCATCCGGGATTCTGCCTGGACCCGACGATCCGGGATGATTCAGTTTTCGCACTGCACAAATCGATTCAAGAGCTTGGCGTTCTTCAGGATAAATTTTCCGTCCGGTTCGTGATGGAAAATCTCGGGTCCATGGAGTGCTGCCATTTTCAGAACACGGAACTTGTCCGGGAACTTCGTGCATCAGGACTCGGCCTGACTCTGGATGTAGGGCACGCAAATCTTACGAGGACACTTGATGCATTTCTCCAGGAAAAACCTGATCATATACATCTCCATGACAATAAAGGGATCTTCGATGAACATGCCGCGTGCGGGACAGGAACAGTGGACTTTTCAAAGATCCTTGCAGCAGTCGGTGATGCGACCATTATCCTTGAAGTTCTCAGATTCGAGGATGTCAAGCCAAGTTTGTCCTATCTGGCGTCACTTGGATATTAACTGAAATGCCGGAGACAGAACGAGACGGCAAACATCCGGTTTTTACTCTCTGCATATCTCAAACACCACACGACCCAAAAACCTAACGCAAACTCATTTAACCGCATCAATCCAACAAATATATACTATCTCTACCGGAGGTTTACCCATGCTAGAAAACGAATATCAGCTTGAATACTTCAAAGAAAACGGATTCATCCGCAAAATCTGTAAAAAATGCGGCAGTGCATTCTGGACCCTCGACCCAAACAGGGAGGTCTGTGGAGATGCACCCTGTGAACCGTATCAGTTCATTGGAGATCCTATTTTCAAAAAACACAGCCTTTCGGAGATGCGGGAGGCGTATCTCTCCTTCTTCGAGAAAAACGGCCATACAAGGATCAACAGATACCCGGTAGCCGCAAGATGGCGTGACGACATCTATCTTACCATTGCATCTATCGCAGACTTCCAGCCGTTCGTGACAAGCGGAGTATGCCCCCCGCCGGCAAACCCGCTGACGATCTCTCAGCCCTGTATCAGGCTGAACGATCTTGACAACGTCGGTCGATCAGGCAGACACTTCACCTGCTTTGAAATGATGGCGCATCATGCCTTCAACACCGACGAGAAACCGATCTACTGGAAAGATCACTGTCTTGAACTCTGCAGCGGATTTGTTCAGTCGCTTGGCGGAGATATATTCGATCTCACCTACAAAGAAAACCCGTGGTTCGGCGGAGGGAATGCCGGAGCAAGTGTCGAGGTCTTAATGGGCGGCCTCGAAGTAGCCACACTCGTTTTCATGAACCTTTCCCGGAAAAATTCCGGCAAACCACCGGTGAGCATTGAAGGTAAAGATTACTACGAGATGCCGCTGAGGATCGTCGATACAGGATACGGACTGGAACGGTTCACCTGGGCATCCTGCGGTACACCGACCGCCTACGACGCGGTATTCCCGGAAATGATCCAGCGTATCCTTACCTCAGCCGGAATGGAGGACCGTCTTGAGAATCCGGAGGTCGAGCGTATTTTAGGATTGAACGCAAAGTTTGCAGGTCTCATGGATATCCGCGGCGAAAAGATCCGCGACCTCAGACAGCAGGTAGCTGATGCGACGAACATCTCGCTTTCGAAACTCGAAGAGATCATCGTCCCGATGGAAAGTGTGTATGCACTCTGTGACCACACCAGATGTCTCGCATATATGCTCGGCGATCTTATTGTCCCGTCCAATGTCCGTGAAGGATACCTGGCACGTCTCGTGCTCAGGCGCAGCATCAGAATGATGCAGGACTTAAAACTCGACGAGGACCTCGGAGATCTTGTGGTTTCCCAGATGAAAACGATTGGTCTTACCAACTTTGAACAGGATGAAGATATCGTCCGGCACATCCTCAACCGTGAGGTCGAGAAGTACGATACGACCATCGAACGCGGGACCAGAACTGTTCAGCGTATCGGACAGACCTATGTCAAGAAGAACGAACCGGTCCCGCTTGCCGAACTGATCACTCTGTATGATTCGCACGGCATCCAGGTCGACCTGATGGGCAAGATCCTGAAAGATACCGGCGCCGAGTTCGAGATCCCCGACGACTTTGATTCGCAGATCGCCGACATGCACTCCGAAAACGAGACGGAGAAGCCGGTCTCACCGCTCGCGAAATACGCAGAACGGATCGCAAAGATCCCGGAAACACGCAAGAGTTTCTATGAACGTCCTGCCGACATGGAGTTTGATGCAACGGTTCTGGATATCTTCGACAACTATGTTGTGCTTGATGCCACCTTGTTCTACCCCGAAGGAGGAGGGCAGCCTTCCGATACCGGTATGCTTGTGACGAAGTCGACGATGGTCCGTGTTGATGAAGTAGTAAAATCAGAAAACGTGATCCTCCATAAAGTTCGGGAAAACACCCTGAAACGAGGCGACAGAGTAAAAGGTGTTCTGGATGAGGACCGCAGATGGGCACTTATGCGTCACCACTCAGCGACCCATCTGATCCTCCGTGCCGCAAAGGAAGTGCTTGGTCCGCATGTCCATCAGGCAGGATCACAACTCTCAACTGATGTTGCACGGCTGGATATACGGCATTATACCCACATCACGCCCGAGGAACTGAAACAGATGGAGACGATCGCCAACCGTCTGGTGATGGAAAATCTTCCAACTATGATCAAGATCGAGAACAGGGTGAAGGCGGAGCAGAAGTTCGGGTTTGCCCTTTATCAGGGCGGTGTCCCGCCGGGAAAGGACATCCGTGTAGTTCAGATGGGTGCCGAGGTTCAGGCATGTGCCGGAACACACTGTCAGTGTACCGGTGAGATCGGACCGATCAAGATCCTGAAACTGGAACATATCCAGGACGGGGTCGAACGTATCGAGTTCGCGGCAGGATTCGCGGCGCTTGATGCGATGCAGCATATCCAGAGTCTGCTGAATACATCAGCAGACACTCTCTCTGTGCAGACAGAAAATCTCCCGGGATCGGTCGATCGATTCTTCGGCGAGTGGAAAGATCAGCGCAAAGAGATCGAAAAACTCCGGGCAAAGATCGCAGAGCTTGAACTTTCACGTATAGAAGGAATCGACATCACAGGTGTCGAGGTCGTGATAAAACAGATCGATGTCTCCAGAAAGGAGCTCGTGACGGTAGCAGGAAAGATCGCGGAGCGAGGAGGCGTGGCGGTTTTGATCACGACGGCGGATGGTCTTGGTGTTGTTGCCTCATCCGGGAGTGCAAAGATCCATGCAGGTAAACTGGTCAGCGAAGTTTGTGCGGAACTCGGCGGTAAAGGCGGAGGTAAAGAGAATCTCGCTCAGGGAGCGGGAGCGGATCCGTCCGCCGTCGACAAGGCACTTCTCAAAGCCGAGTCGGTCATCCGTGCAGAATTACAATCATAACTACCACTTTTTTCGCAGTTTAGGAGAGGGTTATAACCACTCGCATCCATACAAGTAGAGTACATATCATGCAGGATGAGAACGTAATTGTGCTGGAACATGGCTCTATTGAGGCACAGAAAGTTGCCAAGGCAATGTCTTCTCCCACGTCTGCGGATCTATTTAATGCACTTACTGGCAATCCGCAGAGTGCCACGGCTCTGGCAGGTCTGACCGGTTTTCCTCTAACGACCGTGAAATATCATCTGGAAAATATGCTTTCGGCGGGGCTGGTTGAGATCTCCAACACACGCTGGAGCGAGAAGGGACGTGAGATGAAGATCTATTCAGTCAAGGATCAGGTCGTTGTGTTTGCGCCGCGAAAAACCACTGATCTGAAAGGCATCGTGGAGAGATACGGCACCATGGCCGGGGTGATCGCGATAGGCTGTTCCCTTGTTATCGCAATCCCACAGACACTGGATCGGGTCATTGGACCAGGATACCTTACGAAAAGCGGCGATACGGCGGAAATTTTTGCGGTCCGGGCAACGGTCGGTTCCGCAGTGGAAAACGTATCGTTTATGCCGTTGGTCCATAACGTCGTACAGGGATTTTTGGTCATATCCCTGGCTATTCTGGCACTGATGAAGGTATATGAGATTTACCATGTCAGAAAAAATGGATGAAAATCCTTTTTCTTTTTTAATTTAGTAATAAAAATAAGGGATACCAATCTTAGAGATTGGTACGATAGTTGGGTGCTTCGTCGGTGATAAGAATATCGTGAGGGTGAGACTCCTTGAGTCCCGCCGATGTTATGCGAACGAATCTGGCATTCTTCCGCAGACTCTCAACATCCTTACTTCCGGAATAACCCATCGCTGATTTGAGACCACCGATCGTCTGATAGATGACATCAGTCACAGAACCGACATACGGTGTGGCTCCTTCAACACCCTCAGGAACATATTTGGTTGACCCGATACCTTTTGTTTGGAAGTACCGGTCGCTTGAGTTTCCTGAGGTCATGACGCCAAGAGAGCCCATCCCGCGGTACTGTTTATATCTTCTGCCTTTGACGATGATCGTCTTACCAGGAGCCTCATCGGTCCCGGCAAACATACTGCCCATCATCACTGACGAGGCGCCGGCAACTAGTGCCTTGGCCACGTCACCACTGTATTTGACACCACCGTCCGCAATGACCGGGATGCCGCAGGGATCTGCGATATCACAGACATTGGCGATGGCGGAAATCTGCGGAACGCCGACACCGGCTACAATACGGGTCGTGCAGATCGAACCCGGACCTATCCCGACTTTGATGCCGTCAACAAACTCGATGAGCTCACCAGCGGCCTTCGAGGTCGCAATATTTCCTGCGACGACATCACATGAGACGGATCCTTTGATGTCTTTTACTCCCTGGACAACATGCATATTGTGACCATGAGCACAGTCCACAACGATTGCATCAACTCCTGCCTCTGCGAGTTTCAGCGCACGATTCATATCGAAAGGCCCGACCGCCGCGGAAATACGGAGTTTTCCATTACTGTCACGGTTGGCTTTCGGATACTGCTGTTTCTCAAGCAGATCCTGCATAGTGATGATCCCCGTCAGTCTGCCTTTGTCATCGACGACAGGAAGACGCTCGACCTTTTTCGTGTACATCATATTGATGGCATCATCCGCTGTGATGTTGTCCTTTACTGAGATCGGTTTCCGAGTCATTATCGTCTCGACCGTTTCCGTCCCGATCTTGTTAATGAGACCTCTGACATCCCGCCGTGAAACGATACCGAGAAGTTTTCCATGCGGACCGACGACCGGCACGCCGCCGATCGAGTAACGATCCATGAGATTTGCAACAAGTGCAATGGTAGTGTCGGGGGTCACGTATCTGACATCGCGTTCGATGACATTGTCAGCGGACTTGACGCGGATGACGAAGGCGACCTCCTCTTCAGGGGTACAGTTTCTGTGCAGAACGCCGATACCTCCGGCACGTGCCATGGCAATTGCCATTTCCGCCTCGGTAACGGTATCCATAGCCGCACTCACCAAGGGTATGGAGAGTGAAATATTTTTAGAAAATCTGGATCGAACGTCCACATCATTTGGCTCTATCCAGGATTCTGCCGGTTCAATCAGCACATCATCAAAGGTGAGGGCCGTAGGGATGTCGAGTTTTTCTCCAAACATTTCGTTTACCTAACCATCTGAATCGCTTTTTTCACGAGATCTTCCTGAACCGTCGCTGATCGATCTCCGCCGCAGACCATGCCGCGAACACCGATGATTTCAGGATCGATTTTTTTGAGTAACGCAATGTCCTCAAACTTCAGGGATCCTGCAAGAGCGGTACCGATCCCTAAGGAACGGTTTAAATCGGTGAATTTTGTAAGATCATCTTCGCTCATGAACTCGAATGTGCTTTTGCCGTCCTTCATGCCGGTATCGATCATAGAAAAATCAGCACCGCATTCTGCTACGAGCGGGGAGATGTCAAAAGGATTAATCGCACCGAGTCGTTCAAAGTCAGAGTATCCGGCAATGACAACCATCTTTTCCGGGAAAGGCTCTTTGACTGCACGAACGACCCCTTCGATCACTTCCTTTGCTGCTTGCTTATCACTGAACATCAGACCAATTTTGATAAAATCAGCGCCGGCGCAGGCAGCACCGTATGCAGCAAGTGATGCGTTTCCCGGAGTCGGTCGGTAATCACCGATCGCCGCAGAAACGGGAGTCGAAGAAGCCATACGTTTAATTTCGCGGATAACCCACGGAAAATTAGCACCAAGCGACCCCTCAGCAGGACGCTTGACATCAATAATGTCAGCATCAAGGCAGTACTTTGCCTCGATTATTGAGCTTGGGCTGACTAAGAGTTTCATGTATATTATGTGGTCTTTCCTGTTAATAGGAGTTGCGTATGGATCATGATGCAGGTCACCAACACACCGCGTTAATCGTGAAGATGCATACCGGCGCGACGGACGGCGAGTTCCTCTTCCACCAAACTAAAATCAACATCGGAGGCCTTCAAGGCAACCATCAAATGAAAAAGCAGATCAGCAGCTTCTCCCACGGTCTTTTCCGAAACACCGTTCTTTGCGGCGAGAATAAATTCAACAGCCTCCTCCCCTACCTTTTCAAGGGATTTATCGATTCCCTTTTCATGAAAGAGGAGATGGCGCACATATGACTTTTCCGTACTGGTGGATGCTGCTCGTTCGCAGATCACCTGCCATAACTCATCAAACACTTTTCCATCCGTCATATGTTCCCTCTGTTAGGTATGAGAATATCTCCCACCTCTTTACCATAAAACCTTCGGACCAGGATCCGGGCCTTTTCGATCGTTGACCCGCCTTTTCCGATAGCAAGACCAAAATCTCCCCGTTCCGGAACGGTGACCAAAACCAGTTCGTCCCGCTCGCCAAACGAAACGGAGGCGACCTCGGCCGGTTTGAACATGTTGGCAATGAAAACCTCACGATCCTCATCGAACTCGACCATCTCGATACGTTTCCCGAGAACACGGGACATTTTCTTGATGTTGTCCCCGCCTTTCCCGATAGCAAGACCCATATCTCCCGGGCGGATGACATAAATGATCCGCTCGAACCGATCATCGATGACACAGTCGATCGCAGTCGATTTGGTCAGGATCCGAAGCTCCTCTATATAACGGCGTTCTTTGAAACCGAGGGTCCGATCAAGTTCGTGCATCTCATCTATCGGCATACCGGCCTTGGCATTATCATTTCGTGTGTTTGAATATTGGTCATTGTTTTGCATGATATCCTCTGTTTTTATATGGATTTTTTTTGATTGGGTGTATGATCTTTTTAGTATGATCTGCCGACGAGGGCGGTTTTGCCTGATTTACCGCAGACGATACACGGCCCTTCATCATCGACGACATATTTACTGCGGACGCCGGTTCCAAGAAGTGAGGAGTTGGTGAGCTCTTCAAGTTTGTCGGCACATGCTTTCTCACCACACCAGTGAAAGACAACAATGTTCTCCTCAAGCATCTGCTGACATTCTTCAATTGTTGTAACGGTCTTCAGATGGCTGCTCAGGTGCTCTTCTGCTTTGTCAAGAATCTTATCATGGACTTCATCAAGCAGGCATTTCACAGACTCAGCGGCATTTTCTCTGGAGATCGTGGTCTTAATACCCAGTCTGTTCGCACAGACAAGCTGATTGTTGTCAAGATCACGCGGGCCGAGCTCGACTCTGAGGGGCACGCCGTGCAGTTCCCAGTGATAATACTTGGCACCCGGGCGCATATCGCGTGCATCGGTTTTCACACGAAGACCGGCGGCTTTGAGTTCAGCTTCGAGTGATTCAACCGCGGCCATGATCTCCTCACGGCGTTTTCCAACGATGATCGGGATGATAACGACCTGGGTCGGGGCGACGGTGGCGGGAAGGACAAGCCCTTTGTCGTCACCGTGGACCGAAATGATCGCGGCAATGCATCTCTCGGAAATTCCAAAGCAGGTCTGGGATGCGAGTTTCTGTTCACCGTTCACATCCTCGTAGGTGATGTTATAGGTCTTGGAGAAGTGATCGCCGAGATGGTGAACGGTACCGATCTGAAGGGTCCGGCCGTCGGGCATAACCGCATCAATGGCCATCGTGAAATCGGCTCCCGGGAACTTGTCCCAGTCCGGACGGCGGGAAATGATGATCGGCACACCAAGTTCGCGGTAGAACTCAGACGCAAGACTCAGTTCAGACTCGACCTGCCGGTTCGCATCGTCCCAGTCGGTATGGACCGTGTGCGACTCCATAAAGGAGGTGATCTCACGAAGTCGGATCAGCGGGCGGGTGTGTTTTGTCTCATATCTGAAGGTGTTGACGACCTGATAGAGCTTTAAGGGAAGATCCGCATGGGAGCGCACCCAAAGAGCATACATCGGATAGATAGCCGTCTCACTGGTTGGACGCAGAGCAAGTTTTACATCAAGAGGCGAGAGACCGCCGTGGGTGACCCAGTAGACCTCATCTTCGAATCCTTTGATGTGTTCGGCCTCCTTCATGAACTCGGTTTCGGGGATCAGGAGGGGAAAAAGCGTTTCCTCATGGTCTTTATTCAATAGGTTTCTGAGGAGTGTATAGGTATGATTACGGAGCGCAAATCCGAACGGATACCAGACGTAAAGTCCTTTGACAGGATATCTGACGTCCATTATATCCGCACGGCGGATGACTTCGTTGTACCATGCACTAAAATCGGTACGGGTGGGGAGTGCCCCGGTTTCTTCTGCCATATATTCACCTGAAGTAGTTATTATTGGGTCCTTGAGAGTATTAATCCCACGTTCCATCAATGCAAGGCAGAGGTCAACGGGTTTATCCCACAAGCTATATTGAAAAGCCGGACCAATACTGCTTACATAAATGACGGAGCCCAATAATACTTCAATATTGAAAATAGGCATCGACATCGGCTCGACCACCGTCAAAGTCATTCTGCTGGACGAAACAGACAATATTCTATTCCGGGCATATGAACGCCACTTCTCCAAGGTCCGGGAAAAAACCGGGGAACTTCTGAACAGGGCATCAGAGATCATTAATGGAAGAAAAGTCCGGATGCTGATCACCGGATCAGCAGGTCTTGGTGTTGCAAAATCCGCAGACCTTCCGTTTGTCCAGGAGGTCTTTGCTACGGCAAAAGCCGTGAGAATCTACTTCCCTGATGCAGATTCAGTCATAGAACTCGGGGGAGAGGATGCAAAGATCATCTTCTTCAAGGGAAGTCTCGAAGAGCGGATGAACGGCAGCTGCGCAGGCGGAACGGGGGCCTTCATCGATCAAATGGCAACATTGCTGAACGTGACCGTCGAAGAACTCGATGAACTCTCACTGCAGTTCGAAAAAATCTATCCCATCGCATCACGCTGCGGCGTATTTGCAAAAACAGATATCCAGCCGATCCTCAATCAGGGCGGACAGAAAAAGGATCTGGCAGCATCCATCTATCAGGCGGTCGTTGACCAGACCATCTCCGGACTGACACAGGGCAGAAGCCTTGGAGAGACGATCGTATTCCTCGGCGGACCGCTTTATTATTATAAAGGTCTTAGGAAACGGTTTGCAGAGACACTATCTCTGGATGATGAACATGCGGTTTTTCCGGAGAACGGCGACTGTTTCGCGGCCCTCGGAGCGGCACTCTCGACCGAAGGGTATGAAGAGTTCGCGTTCAGTGATATCCTGAAAAAAATCAGGGAGAGTGTGGATGATGCAACTCACACGAACACCATGCCGCCGCTCTTCACTTCCTGCGGGGAGTATGAAGCATTCTGCAAACGGCATAACGGTAATGCTCCGCCGAACACAGACATCGCCGCTTACTCAGGCGACGCCTGGCTAGGGATCGATGCGGGAAGCACGACGACCAAACTCGTCCTGATCGATGAAAACTGCGGCATTCTCTACTCATACTATGGCTCGAATCAGGGCAACCCAGTCGGGATCGTTCTCGCGGAACTGAAAAAGATCTACGAACTTGCCGGAGACAGGATCCGGATCAAGGGCAGTGCCGTCACGGGTTATGGAGAGGATCTGATCAAGAACGCATTCAATATGGATCTCGGCCTTGTCGAAACGATAGCTCATTACCGGGCCGCCAAGCACTTCAACCCTGATGTGGACTTCATCATCGACATAGGTGGTCAGGATATGAAGTGCTTCAAGATCCGAAACGGAGCCGTTGACAGCATCTTCTTAAACGAAGCATGTTCGTCCGGTTGCGGGTCATTTATCGAGACATTCGCCCGGGCTCTCGGCTACGAGATCGAGGAGTTCTCCAAACTAGGTCTGTTCGTCGAACATCCGGTGAACCTCGGATCAAGATGTACGGTTTTCATGAACTCGTCGGTGAAACAGGCACAGCGGGATGGAGCAACGGTCGCGGATATCTCAGCAGGACTTTCCATCTCGATCGTCAAAAATGCCGTCTATAAAGTGATACGTGCTGCCAATGCCGATGATCTGGGAAAACATATCGTCGTTCAGGGAGGGACGTTCAAAAACGACGCGGTCCTCCGAAGTTTTGAACAGGAACTGCAGCGCCAGGTCGCGCGTCCCGTTATCGCCGGGATCTCGGGAGCGTACGGTGCAGCACTGTACGCGAAGGATACCGTCCCCGAGGGACCTGGACTTCTTACCCGGGATCAGCTCAGAGAGTTTACCCACACCGCGAGACCCATCACCTGCAACCTCTGCACGAACCATTGTAGTCTGACCATCAACACCTTCGAAAACGGGCGCCGATTCGTCTCAGGAAACAGATGCAGCAGACCTCTGGGAAAACAGAAGACTGACCTCCCGAATCTGGCGAAATGGAAGTATGACCGGTTGCGTTCTTTCACAGGAGTTCCCGGACCCCGAGGAAAGATCGGGATACCGTTCGGACTCAACATGTTCGAGAACCTTCCATTCTGGCATGCGTTCTTTACCAAACTCGGTTTCGAGATAATGTTATCTCCCGAATCGTCCCGTGCCGTCTACCGGCTCGGACAGCACACCATCCCTTCAGACACGGTCTGCTACCCGGCAAAACTGATGCACGGTCATGTGATTTCTCTGATAAATGAAGGTATCAACACCATCTTCTACCCCTGCATGCCCTACAACTTCGATGAGGGGGCAGGGGACAATAACTTCAACTGTCCTGTCGTCGCCTACTACCCGGAACTTCTTGCGGCAAACATCTCCGAACTCGCCGGTTTCAGGTTCCTGGATCCCTATTTCGGCCTGCACAGACCAAAAGACTTCGCCAAACGCGCCGCCGTCTACTTCAAAAAAGAGTTCGGTATCCCGAAGCATGAAACAAAGGCAGCGGTCAGCGCGGCGTATGATGCCTACGAGACCTACAAGGCCGAGATACGTGCAAAAGGCGAGGAGTACATCCGATATGCCAGAGAGAACGGGCATAAGATCCTCGTTATGGCGGGCAGACAGTATCATATCGACCCGGAGATCGGGCATGGTATCGATGAACTCGCCGTTTCCTATGGATTTGTTCTCATCAGTGAGGATTCGGTCTCACATCTCGTAGAAAAGGAGCCAAGAAAGGTCCTGAACCAGTGGACCTATCAGTCAAGACTCTACTCGGCCGCCAGATATATCTGTACACAGCCCGACATGGAACTGATCCAGCTCGTCTCGTTCGGGTGCGGGATCGATGCGATCACGACGGATGAGACCAGAGATATTCTTGAAACAGGCGGGAAACTCTATACACAGATCAAGATCGATGAGATCACGAACCTGGGGGCCGTGAAGATCCGCCTCCGGAGTCTGATCGCAGCAGTCGAGGCAAGGGAGAGAAGGTAATATGGCAGAACTGGTATATGACGAGACCGGAAGACTCCTCTTCACCGAGGAGATGAAAAAAGAGTACACGATCATCATGCCCCAGATGCTTCCGGTGATGTTCCATCTTCTGAAGAAGATCATCGAGCTAGAAGGGTATAAGATCGACATTCTTACATCAACCAACCGGGAAATCGTGGAAACGGGGCTGAAATACGTACATAACGATACCTGTTATCCGGCACTTCTCGTCATCGGCCAGTTGATCGAAGCTGTCCAGAGCGGAAGATACGATCCGCACAAAGTGGCTCTTCTTATCAGCCAGACCGGAGGAGGATGTCGTGCCTCGAACTACATCCACCTCCTCAGGAAAGCGCTCAAGAAAGCAGGTCTAGAGTATATTCCGGTGATCTCGATCAACCTTTCCGGTCTGGAAAAGAATCCCGGGTTTGATATCCCCTTGAAGGTAGGCCGCCGGATGATCTATGGTATGATGTACGGGGATCTTCTGATCCATCTCGGAAATCAATGCAGACCATATGAGCTGGAGAAGGGAGCGACCGACACACTGATCTCACGATGGACCGACGACCTGGTAGATCTGTTCGTCAAAGGCAGGGGAATGAACCGGCGTCACATGAAAAAATACATGCGGGTGATGACGACCGAGTTTGCCGCTATTCCGAGAAGCAGTGAAAAGAAGATCAGGGTCGGGATCGTCGGAGAGATATATATCAAGTATGCCCCGCTTGGAAACAACAATCTTGAAGACTTCCTTCTTGCAGAGGGGGTGGAGGTCATCGTTCCGGGAATCACAGATTTTATCCTCTTTAAGATCAATAACCGGTTCGTTGATGTGGAACTTTACGGTGGAAGCAGGCTGAAACGGATAGGCATGTACCTTTTCCAGAGATACATCGAAGGGTGCCAGAGGATAATGATCGATGTGGTCGAAGAGCAGGGGAGTTTCCGCCCCGCGGTCCCATTCTCCTATTTGCAGGAACTGACCGGCGGCTATCTCGGACCAGGAAACAAAATGGGAGAAGGATGGCTACTCACTGCGGAGATGCTAGAACTCATCCACTCGGGAACCCCAAACATTGTCTGCACGCAGCCGTTTGGATGTCTGCCCAATCATGTAGTCGGAAAAGGCATGATGAGAAAACTTAAGGTGGATTACCCGCATTCTAACATAGTTGCTGTTGATTACGATCCCGGAGCGACACGTATCAATCAGGAAAACCGGATCAAACTGATGCTGGCCAACGCAAAGTCAAAGTGAGTACAAAAGAATATATTAACTTTAGGATAACACTTAAAGTAGATAAGACCAAAGGTAAAATATCATGAAAATGCTGATGAGTAGCGGTCGAACGATCGAACAGGGAAAAAACCTCTATCACAAAGAGGGGGAGGGTTACTCCATAAGTACGTCGATCTGTTATCTTCATCCCATGGACATGATGGACCTCAATATTGAAGACGGCGACCATATCCTCGTTTCATCACAAGTTACCTCCGTCGTCTTTACAGCAACCCAGTCCCAGGAAACACCAAGAGGCATCATGTACATGTCCCTTGGTCCATACTATAATGCCCTGCTGACAGGAAACACCCACTCTACTGGAGCACCCGATTTTAAAGGCATAACCGTAGATGTTATTTCCACGAAAAATAATTCGGTTTCTGCAACCGACCTGATGGTGGAGCTTGGAGGAGTGCCTTTCGATCTCCCAACAGCTGACACGGCACCTGGGTGCCCATCTGGAGATATCGTGACACAGCATGCCGTCTGCCCAATGTGCGGGTGTGTCTGTGATGACCTGGAGATCCATGTCTCGGATGGAAAGGTGACCTCGGTCGTGAACGGATGTACCCTCTGTGCCGAGAAGTTCAAAGCAACAGGCCGACTACTTTCCCCAGCCCTGCGAAATGGAAACGAATGGCGGTACATCGATTACGATGAGGCGATCACAAAAACAGCGGAGTGTCTTGCTCACGCAAAACGACCTCTTTTGTACGGTTGGAGCAGTACTTCTGCAGAAGCAATGCAGATCGGGATCGAACTCGCCGAAGAGGTGGGCGGCGTCATAGATAACTGTACATCGGAATGTCACGGTCCGACGGTCCTCGCGATCCAGGAGGTCGGCCACCCGGGATGTACGCTTGGTCAAGTCAAGAACCGGGCAGATGTTGTGGTCTACTGGGCATGTAACCCGCAGGTCGCCCATCCGCGGCACATGTCCCGTTACACAACTTATACAACAGGCTACTTCAGAAAAGAGGGTCGAAAAGACAGAACCGTCATTGTTGTCGATATCCGCGAATCAGAAACGGCAAAACTGGCAGATGTTTTTCTCAAAATAAAACCAGGCTCTGACTTTGCGATCTTCAACGCCCTTCGGGCGATCGTCTCCGGAAAAGGAGATATCCTTCCGGATGATATTGGCGGAGTCGAGAAGGCGCAGCTCCTGAAGCTGGGGGACATCCTGCTCAGTGCAAAGTTCGGGATCTTCTTCACCGGTGTGGGACTCACCCACTCGCGGGGCAAGTACAAAAACGTTCGTGCCGGAATCGAACTGATCGATGAACTCAACCGTCACACCAAATACTCACTCTCACCTCTTAAAGGTCACTGGAACGTGGACGGGACCTGTCATATCTTCTCACTTACGACCGGCTACCCATTTGCCATCGATTATTCACGCGGCATCGCCTATTACAATCCGGGCGAGACGAGCGGGATAGATCTTCTGGAGCGCAACGAGGTCGACTGCTGTCTTGTGGTCTCGACTGACATCGGAGCACACTTCCCCAGGACAAGTATAGAGAGACTAAGTAAAATCAACACCATCGTCCTTGACCCTTACGTGTCCCTGACCACACCGTTTGCCAAGATCCAACTGCCGGGCTCCATTGTAGGGATCGATGCCGAAGGGACAGCGTACCGGATGGACGGCATCCCGATCCATGTCAAAAAGATCATCGACTCATCGGTCCCTTCAGATACCGAGATCCTTGAGCGGATCCTTTCTGAAGTTAGACGAATCAAAAAAGAGCAGACAGTATAAGGTCTGAATTCAGGCGAGCTTATGTGAAACGGGGTGCCCGCCTCACATAAGGGTATGTTCAACTATTTTTTCCTTCAGAAATGGAACCGCATTATTTGCGGATTCCTTTCTTTGAAGGTGCGTCGTTTGCTGGGGCTGCTTTCGGGGCTGCGGCTGATTTAACAGGTGCTGCGTCCTTTTTGCCTGCCATAGGTTTGTTCTGCATTTGGTTTTCACCTCGGTTTTTATTGAGTGATTACGCAAATAGTCTGGCTACCTGTCGTTGGATAAATTTCCATGGCGAGACGATTCCCGTCTTCCCGGCACCTTATTTATCTCAATGACTGCAACATTCAGAGGTTGGTCAGACCCCCTATCCAGCTCCCCGGTGTAAGTTAACCCACGTCGCCTCAATCCAGTGGAACTTCCTATTTTTTATGTTGATTTGTCACTGTAAATACTTTTGTGAAGGGGAAGGGAAAATTAAGGCAAAATCGGTCAAATTCGCCGTATACAAGGGATTTTCAACAGGAGCTACAAGAGCGCGGACACAAGCAAGGTTAAATGGTATGCGCGGTAGGAATCGCCCGCAAATCCCTCAAAATCCGATGCGAGAGAACCAAAACGCGTTAAAATACGAGATACAGCATTGCTGGAAAAAGGAGGAGATATCCCATGCCGAATAGAAGGAAGATCCACTCCGCAAAAGCAAGCGGTTTTCCCGAAAAATGCATGGCCGAATCGGATGCATATCCACGGCAGCACATCGACACATATGTCCTTTCCCCCTGATCCAGAGCACGGACAAACAGCGAACCGGCAGCATTGCCGATCACATTCAGCCGATACCTGAGAGGAAGACGGCGGTCGGACCAGCGAAAACATTTGCAGGCAAATGCGGACTGGATCTTCTTGAACACCAGAGCGAAGACGAAGATGTACCGAACGGTCAGACTCATGACCGTGATGAAGAGTTTGGGTATATGCAAACGGGAGGCTGCTTCAAGCATACCCTGCATCGTTGTTGTCGCCGAAAGAAGAATGATGAACGAGAGTGAGATGACGAACTTTGCAAAGAGTGAGAGTCCGAAGATGAGCGACTCCCAGTACATAGTCACGCCGAACGGGAAGGAAAACATGACATGGTAAGCGTCGTAATACGGGTTTCCGAAGAACGGCTGAAGAATAATGAAGAATAAGCCGAACGGCATGATGAGAACAAGCCGGACGAAATAATATCTAATCGAGGCGCCGGACAAAAAGTAGAGAGCCCAGAACAACATGTAGATCACGACAAAGGCAAAGACCTGCGGCCAGGCGATGATCTGGGTTCCTATCCTGACGTAAGGTAAGAGAACCGTTACCAGAAGGCCCATGAGACAGAGAATGAGTTTGACGCGTGAATCTATAGAATGGACCGGGCTTTTCCGGTAAGCCTCGCGTTCGATATCAAAAAGTTCATCGATGAGTGTCATTCGCAGTGAGCATGGTGGTGATGGGGACCGGCGTGATCATGGGAAATATCGGGACCATAAGGGAGAGGAGTTTCCTTTTTTTCGCGGGGAAGGGGTTCTTTCCCGAATGCTTTCATGAAAGCATCCTCGGCGTCCTGATAGGTGTAGGCGGATTCGACATTTACTCCCTGAGACTGAAGAGCCCGAATCAGTTTTGGAAGTGCCGGGAGCTCCAGATGGGCCCGTGCAAGCAGATCATCCTGAAGGAAGATCTCCTGCGGGGTACCGTATCCGGTGATCTCGCCCTTTTCCATGACGTAGACACAGTCAGCCATCTCCGGCACCAGTTCGACCTGATGTGTCGAGTAAATGACGGTGAACCCATACTTATCCGGAAGAGCATTCAGGAAGCTGAAGAGTTCCTTGACCCCCTGAGGATCAAGACCCGCAGTAGGTTCATCGAGAATAAGGACCTGGGGTTCCATGGCAAGAACACCGGCAATTGCCACACGTTTCTTCTCACCGCCTGAGAGGTGATGGGGTGCCCTGCTGCGCAGGTCTTCGAGACCAAGCATTTGGATAACGGAATCCACGCGGTGAGCGATGGTTTCCTCATCCAGTCCGAGATTGCAGGGACCAAAGGCAATGTCCTGTTCGACCGTAGTTGAAAACACTTGATCGTCCGGGTTCTGGAAGACGAGCCCGACAAATTTCCGCACCTCGTGGATATTTGCTTTGGTAATGGGCTCGCCTCTGATCAAAACCGAGCCGGACTTCGGCTTGAGAATGCCGTTTAAGTGACGGAAAAGCGTACTTTTCCCAGCTCCGTTCGGACCTAGGACTGCGATCCGCTGTTTTCTCCCAGCTATAAAATTGATATTGTTCAGGACCAGTTCTTTGGATGTGCTGTATGAATAACAGAGGTCCCGGGTTTCAATGAGGTGCATTGTAATGAATTATGTATGCTTTGAGGACATAAAGATGGTAGCATTGTTATTACGGTCGAGAGAAAACACGTACAGGAGATACCTGCTTGAAATCGATCAACACGCAATAAAAGAAATTCTCGAAAAATATTACCCGAACACTGACCTTACGATCCCCTTGATCCCGATCCTGCCAAACGTCCCGTAAAGCCCCGGCTTCATCGCCAGACGTTTCAGCAGATCCGAAGGCCGATCCATATCTCCAAAACGAGTTATCAGATCAAGTATCTCAGGAGTATTCATAGCATCGATTGCCGCATCAATATCCTGCGGATCCAGATTCCGGCAGAACTCCAGAGCCTTCAGACCAATATCCAGTTCCCGACCGAAATCCTCACGCCAGAGGTTTTCGTATTGTGAAAGGAAAGCATCCGTTTTATTCCCCGTATCGAAGGAGTTTATCGCAGTCTGTGCCGCAAACCGGGCAGAGCGGATCCCCGTATATACCCCGCCGCCGGACGTCGGCTTGGGAAAACCTGCCGCGTCCCCTGTAAGCATACAGCCTGAACCAAATGTCTTACGTCGGATCCCGATTGGGATCGTTCCTGTCACCGAATGAATAGTGCTTCCAGGAAACCGTGAGAGGAATTGTGCAAAAAGTTCCGGTACATTCTTTGTTCCGCAAAGACCCACCCGTGCCCTTTTTTCCGATAAGGGAATGACCCATGCAAAAAACTCAGGAGCGGTGTTTGGATGAAGCTCAACGAGTGAAGGATCCCCGTCCCACGGAACTTCGGCCTGGATGCCGGAGTAAATGAACGGTGAAGGCGGGATTCCAAGACTCCGGGCAACAACACTCCTCGGACCGTCTGCCGCGATCAGAAGGTCATAAGGGATCTCCTCCCCGTCCGCAGTATGGATGATCCTTTTTTCCGGGTTGATCCTGGTCACACAGGTCTTGAGAGAAAAATCCGCGCCTGCCTCCGCGGCACTGACTGCCATTTCATGATCAAGTCTTCCTCTGTCAACAACATAGGCCTTCGTCGTTTTTGGATCGAAAGAGAGGGAATGCCCTTCTGAGCCGCATATTTTCGCTCCGCGCACCGTATTATACACGGACCGGTCCGAAACTTCACACTCAGCAAAGGCATTATTCGAAAGGAGTCCGGCACACTGGACCGGATAACCTAAAGAGGCATGCTCCTCAAGAACCCGCGTGGACAAACCTGCTTTGGCGCATATCCGTGCGGCAGTCGAGCCAGCGGGTCCGCCCCCTATGACGATGACATCAGACACGTATGATTCTGTTGGTCATACAAAAATAAAAATAAGAGGGCTCTATGGCAGAGATTTGGAGGGACAGAGGATAAGATTCAGCGCTTATCCACTTCATCCTCAATCGAACGCTTCATGCTCCTAACCACCATCAGCATTTTCTAACACTCCATCCGTAGTAATGCCGGCGTCGATCACTCATTTATGCACACCCTCTGTGAAAAATATTCAACCAAACTTTTGGGATGGGGAGGAATATTCCCAATGAACAAAAAAACACAGTTCGCAGGAATACTGAGTCAGAAAATAACGCGCCGCGGAACTCTCGATTTAAATCCGGGAAAACATGCAGGCAACCCTGACCTAAAAAATGAAGCTTAAGAAAATACTCTTGGGTTGTTGATAAACAGTGCTGATATGGGGATTCGAACCCCAGTCGCCGGCGTGAGAGGCCGGCATGATTGGCCACTACACTATATCAGCAGACAAAAGTGTGTAATAAGATTAACAGCATGAATATTTATAGATGACGAAGTGTAAGGCACCATCCAAAGAAATTCTGAGATAATACGTCTGCATATCTTCATCATATCTCAATACCAATAAATATAGACACCATGGGACTCGAAGAAGATATTCGCGCAATAGAGGACGAAATAAAAAATACCAAATACAACAAAGCAACCTCGCAGCACATTGGGCGTCTGAAAGCGAAACTCGCTAAAATAAAAGACGACATGATTATGCGGGCAATTAAGTCCGTAGGCGGGGGAGAAGGGTTTGCAGTAAAAAAATCCGGGGACGGAACCATCGTTCTGGTCGGATTTCCATCAGTCGGTAAATCGACGCTTCTGAATAAGCTTACCGGAGCGCAGAGTGAAACCGCTTCCTACGCATTCACCACACTCACTGTAGTTCCAGGACTGATGGAATACAAAGGCGCAAAAATTCAGATCCTGGATATCCCTGGACTGATTGCCGGCGCTGCGATGGGTAAAGGTAGGGGAAAGGAAGTTATCGCGGTCGTTCGAACAGCTGACCTGATCGTGATCCTGGGCGATGTGTTCAACGCGGTGCATGTGGATGTGCTGATGCACGAACTTTATGACGCGGGCATCAGGATCAACAAACCGAAGCCGGATATTACCATCAAAAAGACCGGAGGAGGAGGTATCAGACTGAATAGGGTCGGTGCCGTAAAGTTAGGACTTGAGGAGGTCCGCGCCATTCTTTCCGAAAATAAAATCATGAATGCTGATGTTCTGATGCGCGGCAGTACCATAGACCAGGATGACCTCGTGGATGCAATGCAGGGAAACAGGCTTTACATCCCGGCATTCATCGCTATCAACAAAGTGGATTTGATCTCAGACGCACAGCGGCAAGAAGTCGAGGAACATATGCGGGAGAAATACGATGTCGACCCGATCATGATCTCCGCACATAAAGGCTATCATATCCCGGAGTTACAGGACGCGATCTACGACCATCTCGGTTTTGTCAGGATATACATGAAGCCGTACGGCGAAGATGCAGATATGGAAGAGCCGATGATCATGCGTGAAGGAAGTACGATCGAGGATATCTGTCACAGACTTCACCGTGATTTCGTTGATCAGTTCAGATATGCGAAGATCTGGGGTGACTCGGTCAAGCATGATGCAGCCAAGGTGGGTCTAAAACATGTGGTCGAGGATAATGATGTCGTAACGATCGTTACGAAGTTATGATCAGAGACCGCAGTTCCTCCAGTTCATGAACAGCGGCACGTAAATCTTCGAGTATCATCGGGATGTTGGCCGCTGTGAGAGATAGGATCGAAGCAGCAAAGACCACATTCTCAACGAAACCGGGCCGCATCCTTCGCGCTGCAAGAATACGCCGGACGAGAAGAAGGAGAAGCCCCGAGATGAACGCTGAGGTCAGCAGGGAGAACAAAAGCCTCACTAGGCGTTTGACCGGCCCCTCAAGCATATCCGGGATCTTCCCCTCAGCTTCCCCCTCAGCTTCCCCCTCATCTCCATATACGTAAACAGCACCGGTGATCAGATAGGGAGCCGCGGTCACCGCGAGCATATCATATGCCCCATTTTCCGAAAAGATTACTTCGGATACTGTTTTCTGCCCGATCAGAATATCTGTCAGGGTTTTTAGAATCGATATATCATTTCCAAGATCCTCAGAAATTTCATCCGGTGCAGTGTAGATGATCTGCAGGACCTCTACGATTTCCTCTGCAGAAAGTGATTCCGAAGATCTTTCGGCAAACACACTGCGGAGAGATTCGGGAACGCCCGTAATAGAAAGGACCTGGTCAAAATTTTCAGGCAGGAGACCGGAACTTTCCGCAAACCGCCGCAGGATCGCAGCAAGACGACCATCCAAAGTAGCAATATCGGCTCGGGGAATCTCAGATAGTGTCCCTGACCCGGCTTTATTCAGTTGGGAAACAGCTGTTTCGAGAGAAGAGAGAGCAGCATCGATATTTCCCTCATGAAAATACCCCTCTGCGACTTCAAGCAGAGCGTTGATCGATGAAAAGTGATTCGGGGAAGTATCCTCTGAAGACATGGATACAGTAATGTATGCAGATTAACGTGATAAAGAATTACCCAGATATCAAAACAGGATTATCAAAACAGGATTATCAAAACAGGATTATCAAAACAGGATTATTCAAATAACATTCCATCACTTCACATATTCTATGAAGTTTAGCACAACCCTTGCAGCTTTTTCACGTTTTTTGGCAGTTCACCTCCGTAAACTGTCTTACAAAGATAAATAGATTTATAATGATATAAAGATGTTGGTCAAAAATCCAAAAGAAGCGTATAACGGGCCTGGGGGGATTCGAACCCCCGACATTCGGGTTAGAAGCCCGACGCTATATCCGGGCTAAGCCACAAGCCCACGTTCGTAACGCCTTAACCTATTCGTTTTTCACCCAGATAAACTCTCCCTTAGATATACTAATGAGGAAAAGAATCTTCTGACCCCGTAGATCAGAAATGAGACATAGAGATGATGAGAATGGGGATTACCCATACATTATATCCTCATCAAACGACGTAGGAGGGACATTACTTTTTTTCACATCCTCGGCAAGTTTCTGAAGCATAGGCTCAATGGAGTCAGCCTGCGCGATAAGAGGATCGACATCAAGCGAAAGACCGTATATCGAGCTGATCACTGAAAGACCTGCGGCAGATGCACGCGGATCGACATCAAAATTTGTTTCGACAAGAAAACCCGTAGCAGGTATCTTACGCATGCAGGCTTCCGTGAGGAATCCTCCGGTGATACCAGTTATATTGAGGGCAGGAAGTATCTGGCAGTTTGATCTGATTTTTTCAACACCGTCCAAGGTCGTTGCAACACCGAACACCCGTTCACCATCACCACCGGTCACAACACCCCCGATCAGAATGATTTCAGTAACGACCGTTCGGGCACAGAGCCATTCTAGAATTTTGGAAGGGAGCAGACACGACCCCTCGTCAGAGATGGGAACATCACAAAGAACAACAAGCATTCCCTCCTTTTCATAGAGGCGAAGAGGAGCCTGAGCAAGTCCGGCGGTCGCGAGAGAAACGGCAGGCAGAAGCGAGCTGATGATATCCCCAATATGAGTGAAGGATAAGGATTCCACAAGATATTGGACCGCTATGCTCCCGACAAGGCCGGAACCGGGAAATCCTGCAATGAGAACGGTCTCTTTCGATGAGGGTATCTCAGCCGCGAAACGGAGCAGAGGATCGTCTCCTGCATGAAAGGCATTAACCGTACATCTTGTACCGCCATTACTGCCCTCTGAACTTTTTTCCATACACTTTAGTCTCTTTTTAGAGGGATAATACTTCGGATACGGTCGGAGAAGAGATCAGAGATACCTGCCGCGTTTAGAAAAGGGGCGGCACGGGAAAGCAACTAATTTTAGAATAGCCGTCCATACTATATGGTATGCAGGAATATGAAGTCAAGCGCGGAAACACCAGTGACCTCGAAGATAGGATCAAAGCAGGGTTTTCAGATATTTTCGGCGTCAAACCAACGGTAAAAGACGGACACTACACGATTTCCTACGGAAGCATGTCACGCCTTGAGATCTGGGCTGGAGAGAAGAACAAAACTGTGATGGTCGACACTGAAACAAATGCAACGATCCTTGCACTGCCGGATGAACAGGCAGACCCCATCATTCTGGACACAAATAAGAAGTTCCGGAGTTATCTCGAATTAATCACCTGTTTTACCACAAAGGAACGAGTCAAACGGGCAAAGAAAGCGTCTGAAAAAGAAGAAGAAGAAATCTGAAATCACTATTTTACTTGGAGCTCTGCTCCATACATTTTTTTTAAAAAAAGATGAGTGATATCTCACTCGATAACGAGTGCAGGCTTGAACGGCAATGCGGATTTTGCTTTTGGGTGAGCACTTCCTTCGGCGGAGACGATCTCAACAACGAGTCTGCATTCCTTCTCAATAAAGGCGGATGCAGCCTGGAAGATGGCGTCCTCATCAACACCCTCTGCAATGGCAGAGACCAATTCCGGTGAGAGAGAGTGGATCAGCTTTACTGTCTGGAGAGAAGCATCGGTCGCCTCTTTTCCTTTTCCACGGAGCGACTCGTCAGCCATGACTGTCTTGACCACATTTCTCTTATCTTCAGCACCTGCCACGATAGAGAAGAGATGACGCTTCCACTGCGGAGCGATGAAGAGCGTGACCTTGGTTGCCTCGATCTGAACAAGTTTTAAGATCGACTGGATATCATCGATCGTTCTCTGGAGGAGAGACTCCGAGATCTCAACGGATTTGTTGATCTTTGACTCATCGGCTACCGGCCATTCTGCAAATGAGACAAGACCTTCGTGACCGGTTTCCTTCCAAAGTTTTTCAGTAGTATACGGAACGATCGGGGCCATCAGACGGATCCACTCAGACTTGACTTCCTTCTGGACTGCACCACCGGATGAGCCTTCAGGGAGCCGCCTGCGATACCATGCAAGATCCGAGACAACACCGTTGTATGCTTCCTGTAGAGCCTGTCTGGTCTGGAAGGAGCGGAGACACTTCGTAGTTGCTGCGATTCTCTGCTGCATGCGGGATACGAGCCACGCATCGATCGGCGTGGTTCCGGAAGCATCCGATGAATCCAGAATGATCTGCCACATCCGCTCGATCTGTTTCTTGACGGAGAGAACAAGCTCGTTTCTCCAGTCGAAGTCCTGCCATGGCTCAGCGGAGCCGACAAGGAACATACGCACGGTATCTGCACCGAACTCATTCGCGGCATCTTCCAGAAGGAAAACGTTTCCTTTCGAAGAAGACATCTTCATACCGTTTAAGAGACCCATCCCGAAAACGACCATGCCTTTTGGCTGGAGGTTGTCCGGGAAGATCGCCTTGTGGTGGAAGAGCTGGAAGGTCAGGTGATTCGAGATAAGATCCTTTGCACTGAACCGGTAATCGTATGGATACCAGTACATGAACTCGGAACGGAGTTCATTCAAGGTAGCCTCATCTACAGGCATTGCTACCGGGTCGCCCATTCCAAGGAAGATGTAGTCAAAGACCGCGGGTGTGAGTTTTTCAGCCGGGATACTGGAGATCTTGTGGGAAATCGTGTAGTAGGCCATGTAGATGGTAGAGTCCGAGAGAGGCTCGAAAAGCCACTTCGGATCCCACGGAACATGGGTCCCAAGACCAACACGGCGGGAGCACGGCCATTCTTTGAGCCAGTCGATCGTCCGCTCAAACTCGGCACGAACCTCCGGCGGAACGAGCTCGACCTTCGGCAGCAGCTCGTGGACCTGATCTTTCCATGCCAGGTCACCGTAGTTCAGGAACCACTGGTCATCCAGGATCTTGACATACACACGTCCGCCGCAACGGCAGGTCACACGCTTCTGACTCATCTCATGGAAGATGGTCGACCCGCGTTCCTCGGTGAATTCGCGGGTTACATCCTCACGCGCCTGACGAACGGATTTTCCTGCATGGATTCCACAGGCTTCGTTGAGTTTTCCTTTCGAGAACTCAGCGGTGTAAAGCTCCTGCGTGAGATCATCCATCCGCGGATCATCCTGATTCGGGATCTTGTTCTTCTCGACGATGTCCTGTGCCGGGACCTTCCCATAATTTGGAACAGTGACCAGAGGGATCGTCTTGATATCAGTATACTTTCCTTTTTCCTGGAGATCACGCAGTGCAATATAATCGAACGGAGCGTGGGCAGGAACACTCATCACAAGACCGGAGCCCATGTCCGGGTCTACGAATGAAGCAGGAAGGATCTGAACATCAGCGCAGGTATAGAGATTCTTCGCAACTTTATCGATAAGTTCAGTCCCTTGGAGGGTAGAGAGCTCAACAACGGTGTGTTTCTGCATCCGGAGTTTTTCAGCCGCTTCCGGGCTGATGATCCATTTCTGACCATCAACTTCCGCTTTGATGTACGTGGTTTCCGGGTTTGCCCAGAGGTTTGTTACCCCAAAGATGGTCTCGGGGCGGAGAGTGGCACACGGGATCTGGAACTCGCCAAACTGATACATCACAAACACAAAGTGCATGATCTCAGCAGATTCACCTTCAAGAAGGTCGTGGTCACCAATAGGCTGATCACATGCCGGGCAGTATCTGACGGGATATTCCCCTTTCAGGACCTTGCCCTGACCATAAATGTGGGTGTACTGCCATTCGATGAACTTACTGTATTGGGGGATGATAGTGGTGAACCGGCGTCTCCAGTCGATCGAGAGACCGAGTTGTTTCATGACCCGCTCATACTCGTCGGCGAAGTAGTTCACGATGGTGATTGGATCAGTAAAGTTCGCAAGAGTATCCTTTGGGACACGATAGAGTTCACCGTAGAGCTTGAGAGTTTTTGGATCTTTTTTTGCGATGCGTTTTGCGATTCCAAGAACCGGAGCTCCGGTGACGTGGAATGCCATCGGGAAAAGCACCTGCTTTCCCTGCATCCTCCAGAACCGGGCGATCACATCAGGGATGATGTAGGTCCTCCCGTGTCCTACATGCATTGCGCCGCTCGGATACGGGAATGCTACGTTTACGTAAAGTTTATCTTTTGTTTCATCAGGATTTGATTCGAAGGCCGGAATCCACTGAGTTCGGATCTCCGGTTCAATTTCGGTCATTACCAGGGTATTTGCCATTTTTTTCACCTATTGTGTTAATCGACGGGACGGATTTTAAGTTCCTCTTCAGCACCGTAGCGCCTTATCATTTCCATAGCGATACTTGAGTTGCGTGCGAGATGTATTTCACCGTAATCATCAACAGTTGCAGTAAACAGATACTCCTTTCCTGAGAAAAGATCTACGATTTTACCCGCATAATCCGGACATATGATGGATAACTGTTTTTTCTCGCTCTTGATACTAAACCCGGCATACCCTGTAATGGGCGCCGGTACATCATTGAATAGGACCTCCCGTCCCGGAAGGTCGCTTAGTGGGCGAACATCGATCCCTACGCCAACTTTACTGACAACAGCGGCGATGTTTTTGCCGGCTTTGCCAATTGCTGCAGGAACATCGGAATCTTCGATATAAACCGCGGCTTTGGTGTCAGTGATCATACGGACAATAATGTCGCCTTCGGTGAATCTGCGGATCTCATTCTGGATCTCCTTTTCCAGAACAAGCCATGCCGGGTTGTCATCAGTGACCTCATAGGTGGGCATGGTGTGGACCGGGGGAGCTGAACGCTCCTCCTGAACGGTCGGCGGCTCGGGAACTACCGGAGCGGGTGCTTTTGGTGCCGGAGACGGAGCGGGCACAGGAGCAGGAGCAACTTTAGGTACAACGACCGGGCTGACTTTTGGAAGACCAGCAGCAGGGGTGACCATAACTTCTCCTTCATATCTGAACGCTTCGGCGGCAGTTTCCTGAGTTATGATGTTGGTAAGTCTGACGATAGGGCGGATCTGCGGGTCGCCGATCTGTTCAAGGGCTTTAGGCACACCAAAGCCGGTCGAGACATTGTAAATTTCGGAGATGTCCCCGGTTTTCACAAAAACCATCGTGGCAACGATCTGCGGGATGAGATTGAGATCGACGAGACTTGAAAGGCGGATCATTGCGTCCAGTGCGGACTTCGCATGGAGGCCGCCGATCACTTTGATGCCGGACAGGCGGAGATCAGCAAAAACCGATAACTCTTCACTTCTCCGCATCTCATCGAAGATGACGTAATCAGGACGGAGCAGGGTCAGGACTTCACCAGTTGCCGCGATACTTCCATCAAGGGCCGTATACTGAGTGATACTGTCTGGAACCATCAGGTCGCGGGGGGACTCAATGGTCTTGACGATGAAGTTCTGGCCGCTAAGATATATCGCAATGTTCTGCTCAAGCGTGGATTTCCCAGAACCGGGAGTTCCTACGATGAGCATACCGCCGGATCCCTCCTTGAGCCGATCCTTCAATGCGGCTGCAAAGTTGTAGGACTCAAAGGAGACCTCGCGTGTTGGACGGACGACGGTTACCTCGATGCCGTCGGAAAACGGAGGGCGGGTCGTGGTGATCCGCATGGAACCGATCTGGGACACAGTAACACCCGGCATCTCAACCTCCACAAATCCGTCAGGGTGACGTTTAGCACGCTCAAGACACCCCTGAGCAATAGCACGAAGCTCATATTCAGTGGCGGGAGCCTCTCTGATCTGGACAAGCCGGGATTCTTTGATCGTTCCTTTGCGGGCGCAGGGAGCCACACGCTCCTTGAGATAGACAGCAAAAGTGTTTTCATCAAAGAAATCGTCGATCTGAAGCGGAGCAAAATTATCGGTCGTTTCGGATTTCAAATAGACAACGTCGAGTCCTTTCGCTCTGGCGACTTCCGCCTGAACATAATCACTCGTAAGGAACGTAGCTCCATGTTCAATGGCAACTGCCCGGATCATGGCATCGATTTCGCCGCCGGCAGCTAATTTGACTTGTTCCAGTTTAGGTCTTTCGCCAACATATTGTAGGGTGATCCTGCCTTGTTTCGCAAGAACACAAAGTCTTTGCAGCTCAGCGAGGCCGGAAAAACCTATTTCTCTGCCCTGGTTCGCCTGTGCCTCGAGTTCGGCAAAGACGGCTTCAGGTATTATTATCGTTGCGTCACGGTATTCCCCTTTCTCGATCAGGGCGGTAACGCGGCCGTCGATGACGACGCTGGTATCAGGTACGAGTATCATAAAATATTCAACCATTATTTATGGGGTTTCAATAGGATATTAGTATAGTGTTCCAAAAGGTAGAGTAAATGATTCACTGGGAGTAGATATCTGCTGGATCCTTAAATCTCGGAAGAATCACCTCGCCGTCGATCGTTCGGAAAAAACAGCTGACATATCCCTCGTGACAGGCACACCCGATCTGTTCGACCAGATATAACAGACAATCCTCATCACAGTCAACGCAGACTCGGATGATCTTCTGGAGGTGGCCTGACTCCTCGCCTTTTTTCCAGAGTTTGTTTCGTGAACGGCTGAAGTAGTGGGCATACCCTGTTGACAACGTCAGAGAAACCGCTTCTTCATTGGCGAAAGCAAACATGAGGACCTGTTTGGTCCCGACATCCTGAACGATCACCGGAATGAGCCCGTCCGTGTAGTTGAGTGAAGAGAAAAGATCTGGCATAATTATTCTGTATTGGTTTTTTTATGAGATAAGAGGATCTCTTCTCTGTGGTTGCCCACACTTTTTATCCGAAGATCCCATGATGCGGTCGAGATGACGGACGGACCAAAAAGAGAGATGAGTTCCTCAGGCTCGAAGTAATGCGTGACGATCCCGTCCCCCCGCAAAAATGATGACGGTTCGACCTCGGTCCCTTTCCCATACCGGAAATCGTTTCTGGAAAAATCTTTGAAATGCAGAACACCCTCAGGCTTCAGGACACGGAGCATCTCATCGGCCGCCGTTTTTCTTTCAGCATATGAAAGATGTCCCAGAACATGCCAGCAGATTATGATATCAAAAATCTCATCTTTGAATGGAAGAAAACGGATGTCTCCAACCAGTGCCGAGGATCCAGCAAGTTTTACGGCAGTTGGAGAAATATCGATCCCGACAACATCAGGACCGAGTGAACTGAGTGTTTTTCCGTTGCCGCACCCAGTCTCAAGAATGAGATTGCCCGCAGGCATCTCCGGCAGGAGATAAGAGCGACCGGCCCATCGGGGACCACGCAGTTCGTAATCAGTTTGCCATCCCATTACAACCGGACCAAAACACCCCGGGATGCCAGGTACTCTTTGACATCCCGAATTGTCATCTCGCCGTAATGGAACACACTTGCCGCAAGACAAGCATCGGCTTTTCCTTTGACAAAACCGTCATAGAAATGTTCCAAAGTTCCGACCCCGCCTGAGGCGATAACCGGAACATCGAGATTATCCGAGATGGCCGCGGTGATCTCCAGATCGAAACCCGTCTTCACGCCGTCCGTTTCCATTGAAGTGAGTAGGATCTCGCCGGCACCTCTTTTGACCCCGTTCTGCGCCCATGAAACGGCATCGATACCGGTCCGCTCACTACCCCCGTAAATGACCACTTCATACCAGCAGACCCGGCCATCGGCGAGATGTATCGGGGTCACGCCCTCACGCATCTCATAATTTCTCCGGACGTCCTCGGCAAGTACAATACATTGATTCCCGAACAAACGGGATCCTTCATTTATTACTTCAGGTGTTTTTACCGCAGAAGTGTTCAGACTTACCTTATCGGCACCAGCACGCAGGATCTCCTGGATGTCTTTGACGGTCCGGATCCCTCCGCCCACTGTAAGAGGTAGGAAAAGCTGATCGGCAGCCCGACCGATCACATCGACCATCGTATCACGGTTGTCCTTCGAGGCCGCAATATCCAGAAATACGACCTCATCGGCACCCTGTTCATTATATCGTGCGGCAAGTTCGACAGGGTCACCTGCATAGCGAAGTCCTTCAAAATTTACTCCCTTTACCACCCGTCCAGCTTTCAGATCAAGACAGGGAATGATTCGCCGGGTAAGTCCCATAGAATACTGTTGGTGTTTTTTGGAGAAAAGCCTGTTTGAAAAAAGGAGAATGAGTCACTTTTCCAGAAATGCGATCAGATCATCCATTCTTTCCATCGTATCATGATATACATCATCATAGAGGGCGGCAAGTTTCGTTTTGTTAGTCTCAACTCTGCCGATGTTCATCGGGTTTTTCGGACGGATTACAAATGCCCGACCTGCAGATTCCTCTTGTGCAAGAAGATCCAGGGTCTGATTATACCGGACATGCCGGGTGGCAAGCTGGTGAACAAGATTTGGATAATTTCTATAGAAAATTTTCAGAAGCAAAACGATCTGCATTGGATCCTTTCGATAGGTGATATCCTGAGTCAGAGCAATGACGTTTTTGGCGTTCCCGTCAGCGATGGACCGCTGCAAAGGAATCGAATCGGCCACTCCGCCGTCAAGATATTCTTTTTCATTGATCCTGACTGGTTTTGCAAGGAGAGGAAGGGAACATGAGGCCTGAAGTATATCCACCTCTTCACGCATATTTTTCAGATGAAAATATTCAGCCTCGCCAGTTTCACAATTGGTGGCAACGACATATAATTTTCCAGGATACCGGGAAAAAGTATCATAATCATACGGATCAAGCTGCTCGGGAATGATATGAAAAAGCATCTCCGGACCAAATAAATTTCCTGTTTGTAAAAGACTGCGGATACTGCAGTATCGTTTATCTCCAATATAGTCAGTTGTTACCCGATATGCCCGTCTGCGCTGTTTGGCGATGAAAGATGCAGCATTGCAGGCACCGACAGATACACCATAACAACTGGAAAACTCCAGATCATTATCCAGAAATGCATCAATAACCCCTGTCGTATATGCTCCACGCATACCGCCGCCTTCAAAGATCAGTCCTGCAGAATACATACACGTCCTAGCTTACTTCTCCAGAAATGCGATCAGATCAACAATTTTTTCCATCGCATCACGGTATCCTTCATCATAGAGAAGGGCAATTTTTTCCTTGTTGAACTTAATTCGGGAAACATCCACCGGGTTTTTTGGACGGATAACAAATGCTCTTCCTGCGGCTTCTTCTTGGGCAATAAGTTCCAGAGCCTCATTATATCTGATGTGGCGGGTAGCAACCATCTCAACCATCTTCGGATACTTCGAGTAAGCAATTTTCAGAATAGGAACCGCCTTATCATATTTCTTTTGATAACCCGCATCCTGCGTCAGAACAAGAACGTTTTTCGCATTTCCATCGGTAATTGAACGTTTTATAGGAATAGAATCGGTTATTCCACCATCAAAATAATAGTTCTCACCTATTTTTACTTTTTTGGCAAGAATCGGAAGAGCACTTGATGCATGGAGCATCTCTACATCCTCCTCCATGATTTTCAGATGAAAATATTCAGCCTCGCCCGTCTCACAGTTTGTCGCAACACAGTAAAACCTGCCGGGATATTTGTTATATTCATCATAATCAAAGGGGTCAAGTTGTTCAGGGATGAGGTGAAAGACCATTTCAGGACCTAAAAGATCACCTTTGATTAATAAATTCCAGTAGCTGAAGTACCGTTTATCTCCCATATATTCAGTCATGGTACGATAGGCCCTTCCCCGCTGCTTGGAGAGATAACTGGTACCATGACATGCCCCGGAAGAAACACCATAGCATGATGAAAATTCCAGCTTGTTGTCGATCAAAGCATCGATGACCCCTGCCGTATATGCTCCGCGCATACCCCCGCCTTCGAAAATCAGTCCAGCAGAATACATGTGATTAGTAATTTGCTCTCTGATTAATAGTATATTTTCCGTAGGAACTCGTCTCACAAGCAACGAATAATAGCCATGCGAACCAACATATAGGATATGACGAGTTCGGGCGAATTGAAAATACAGTGGGCTTCCCAGTACATGCCGGTCTTATCGGCGATCCGGAAACGCTTTGAAGAGGAAAAACCCCTCAAAGGTCAGAGGATAGGTATGGCCCTTCATGTCGAGGCTAAGACGGCATGTCTGGTCAGAACACTTCAGGCAGGCGGGGCCGAGGTGTATATCACCGGATGCAATCCGCTTTCCACACAGGATGATGTGGCTGAGGCTCTACGGGAAGGCGGCATCGCCTGTTACGCAAAGAGAGGGTGTAACACTGAGGAGTATTACGAGGCGATCGATAAAGTATTGGACACAAAACTGACCCTGACCATCGACGACGGTATGGATCTGATCAACAGGGTCCATCTCGACAGAAGAGATGCACTTCCGCAGATCATCGGGGCATGTGAGGAGACAACGACAGGTATTCACCGGCTGAAGTCAATGCAGGCTGAAGGGAAACTCGAGTTCCCGGTTTTATCGGTGAACGACACGCCAATGAAACATTACTTTGACAATGTTCACGGGACCGGCGAAAGTGCTCTCGCCTCCATTATGCTGACAACGAACACCCTCATTGCAGGAAAACACGTGGTCGTTGCCGGATACGGATACTGCGGGAGAGGCGTCGCCACCAAAGCACGCGCTCTTGGCGCACGTGTAATCGTCACGGAGGTCGACCCGCGCCGCGCCCTTCAGGCACACTTCGACGGTTTTGATGTGATGAGCATGAATGAAGCGGCAAAACTCGGTGATCTGTTCATCACGACGACGGGAAACTGCGACATCATCACTGACCATCACTTCCCTCTGTTAAAATCCGGGGCGATCCTGGCAAACGCAGGTCATTTCAATAATGAGATCTCCATTCCCTGGCTTGAAGCCCATGCGGCATCTGTTGAACACCGTGACGGGATCGACACCTACGTTCTCGGAGACAAAAAGATCCATCTTCTTGCAGAAGGAAGACTGGTCAACCTCGCAACGCCGAAAGGAATGGGACACCCGATCGAAGTCATGGATCTGAGCTTTGCGGTCCAGGCACTTGGTGTTGAATACATAGCTAAAAACGGTAAAAATATGTCACCTGGCGTCCACGACATCCCCTCGGAAATCGATGAATATATTGCACGTCTGAAACTGGAAGCTGTGGGCGCAACGATCGATACGTTGTCCTGCAGTCAAAAAGAGTACATGTGCTCGTGGAATCACGGCACATAATTTTTTTATTCAGCCTTTTCTTTTTTCCAGATCTGCCGTTTCTCTATGACCTCTTCGGCAAAAATCAGGAATGCATATGATGCATACGAAAAGACTGCCGGTACCAGCAGATGTTCATCAGGGATCTTCCGGGCGTTGGTATTTCCAATGATCCTGACAAAATCGAGAGCATATAATGCATCATCACTCAGGATACCTGAGCGGCCGATTGCACCGCAAAGGGTCCCGAACTTTGTGTTGTCGGCACGAACTTTCTGATGTTTACAGAAGAGTTCAGCAACCTCAGCCGTGATATCACAGAGTTTTCTGGCAGCAGTTTCAGATTTTTTCTGACGCGAGATCGGTTCAAGATCGCGGAAAACCGGATGGATCGCGGCGATTTCGATAAACCTTTTCATCCGCATCTCATACTCGGAGAGAACAATCGATCGTTCATAGAGGCTTTTTTCCAGATCAATACCTTTCTCTCTGGGTAGGGAGTATCTGATCTGAAGAGATGATCCGACACCGCCGGATGGAACGGAGAGGATCGCATCGCCGATGTTCTGCATATCATACAGTGCATTACTGCACATCGAAAGCCTGTTTGAAGCTTTGAGTGTTTTATGCAGTTCTCCAGCCATGACTTCGAGATGTGACTCTCCGTGTTCGGTTGCCGCATCAAATCGACGATATAATTCGTGATGAAAGTCAGATGCGGTCAGGTTTCCATTTTTTTCTGTCATGATTTATCCAAAAAGACCAAAGAGGCCTTTCTTCTTTGCAACCTCGACTTCAATGACGAGATTGCCTTTTTTCTTCGGAGATAGGACTCCGAGTCCTTTTCCTTCAGGCGGGACAAAACGGTCTCCCGTTTTTACACCGGCAGGCACTGTGATTTTGATAGTTTTCTTGAAGAGAAGGGTGAGGGGGATCGTTCCGCCTTGCTCTGCGACTTTGGGCGGGATCTGCACATGGCAGATCAGATCATTTGTTGCGTCATCGATCTCCCAGTTCTCATCCGGGATCACTTTGAGATTGACATACAGATCCCCGCGGGGTTTTCCTTCGACCGGCACACCTTTGTTTTCGATCCTGTACCGTCGGACCCCGGGATAGACTTTGATAATGACCTTTTCTCCTGCGACCTGCATCGGGATCTTGCCTTTCCCATATGCAGCAATCGACATGGATATCGGATATTCCGTTTCGATGTCACCGCTTTTTGTCGGCATACCTGACATTTTTTTGCCGCGGGGTGATGACGCATAGGGAGTGGCTGTATGGTCGGCATCATAGGCAGCTTTGGATTCCGGATCGCTGAGAACCTCATACGCGGCCATGATCTTGAGCAGACGCTCGTTGTAATCCTGCTGTTTATCCTCGCTCGCACCCGCATGATCCGGGTGGAACTCCTTGACGAGAGCAACATAGGCTTTTTTTATCATTTCCGGCGTTGCATTTTCAGCTACGCCAAGAGTTTCATAGTGGGAGTCGCCCATTCAATTATTCTATTGGTGTTATTAAAGGATAGAACTTATCTCATATTCGAGCAATACATACCAGCATGTATATCGGAGTCGACCATGGGACAACGTCCCTTCGGTTCGCAACAGAAACCGGAAAGCATCTTAAAATATCCCGGGAAGCGGCAAAGAGTTTTGAACTTTCGGCTCTGGAGAAACTCTGTCCTATCTGCGAGATAGAGGGGTTCGCTGTATGCTACTCTATGGGAGATAATTTTTCGAAAATAACACCCATTGCTCAGTTGAAAAACCGGGGCGTCATCACCCGTGATGGTGCAGGTGAACACATCGGCGGAGGAACCCGGGTGTTTGATGTTATAAAAGAGTCAGGTATTCCCGCAATGGCGATTCCAGGAATTCACCGAGGGTCTGATACTGACCCCAGATTCAAAGTATATTCCCATCAGACCAGTCCGGAAAAACTCGGGATAGCATATCTTGCACAACAGACTCTCCATGACACATTTATCGTGTCAGACATCAGTTCAAACACCGTTTCACTCCTTGTTGCCAACGGAAAGATCGTCGGAGCATTCGATGCATGCGTCTTCGCGCCGGGAACACAGCACGGTGCTCTTGATGTTGATGCGATAAGAAGAATCGATGAGGGCGAGTGTACGGCGAATGAGGCGTTCACTACTGCGGGAGTCTCTTGTCATCTTGAGGCGAAGTACCAAAAGCCGGCAATCGCGATGTGGGCTGCAATGGAATGCGCTTCACTTCTTCTTCTTTCATGCGAGGCTCCGATCGCCCTGGTAGGCAGTCTCGCACCTGAATTAGCCGAGGAGATCTCCGCATTACTCCAAAAACCAGTCATGGTATATGACGAATGGGCAGCATCCGAGGGACTTGCGCTTGTCGCACATGATGTTTTTACCGGAACAAAGGAGATCCTGGGAATTCCGGTCATACTGCCCCGCAAATAATAATTCATCACCACCATGCATCTCTTTTTATAAAGTGCAGTCTTTTTTTAGAAAAATTTGCAAACAGTAAATTCATATTGATTAATCGTGATAGATATAAGTGTTATGAGAGAACTACGCATCCACGGAAGAGGTGGACAGGGCTCGGTAACGGCTGCAGAATTAATAGCAACAGCAGCATTTACCGCAGGCGTCTATTCCCAGGCATTTCCGGCGTTTGGTGTCGAACGCCGCGGTGCCCCCGTGCAGGCATTTGTGCGGTTCAGCGATGAAAAGATCCGCCTTCGGAGTCAGATCTATGAACCGGACTACATCATCGTCCAGGACAGTACATTAATTCACGACGTGAATGTATTTTCAGGCATGTCAGAGGGCGGAATTGCCATTATCAACACCGAAAAAGACGGAGCATACCATCTCCCGAAAGGTGTGAAACTGATCGCCATTGACGCAACAAAGATCGCCATTGAAGAAATAGGACTCCCCATCACCAATACAACTCTGATGGGTGCATTTGCTGCCGCAAGCGGAGAGATCACGCTCGAAGCTCTCGAAGGAGCAATCAAAGAGAGATTCCACAAGAAACTTGCAGACACCAACATCGCCGCAGCAAAACGTGCATATGCAATGATAAAGGAGGGACGCGAATAATGGCTCTTGGAATTGGCTGTACGGCACGTCCCGGCAACAGCAGAAACAACAAAACCGGTTCATGGAGAGTATTTTATCCAGTAATGGACACGGAAAAATGTACGAAATGCGGAACATGTCAGTTGATCTGTCCTGAGGGATGCATCGATCAGAATCCTGACAAAACCTATTCTATTGATCTTGACTTCTGTAAAGGATGCGGTATGTGTGCTGAGGAATGTCCGGACAAAGCAAAGGCGATTCATATGGTTAAGGAGGAAAAATAAATGACGATGGAAATAATGGAAGGCTCGATTGCCATCGCGGAAACCGTTCGTCTCTGCAGACCACAGGTCATCCCCGCATATCCGATCACCCCCCAGACGCATATCGTTGAAGGACTTGCATCGATCATAGCAGATGGAAGACTTGACGCAGAGTATATCTGTGTGGAGTCTGAATTCTCCGCTCTTTCAGCCTGTATCGGCGCATCAGCCGCAGGAAGCAGAGTATACTCGGCAACTACCTCACAGGGTCTCGCATTGATGACTGAGGTCTTGTTCAACGCGGCAGGAATGAGACTGCCGATTGTGATGGGTATTGCAAACCGTGCAATTTCTGCACCGCTCTCGATCTGGAACGACCAGCAAGACTCTATTATGATGAGAGACTCAGGCTGGATCCAGCTGTATGCAGAAGACAACCAGGAAGCAATCGATATGCACATCCTCGCTTACAAAGTCTGCGAAGACCACAATATTATGCTTCCGGCATTCGTCTGCTTTGACGGATTCATTCTTTCTCACGTGTATGAGCCGGTCGATCTCCCCGCGCAGGAACTCGTTGACACATTCCTTGGACCTTTCAATCCCTATCAGAAACTCGATCCAAAGGATCCGATCTCCTTTGGTATGTATGCAACACCTGAATACTACATGGAGTTCCGGTACGAACATGATCAGGCAGTCCACCGCGCAGCAGAAGCCATTAAAAAATATGGAAAAGAGTTCGGCGAAATGTTCGGCCGCGACTATTCTGAACTCGTCGTTGGTTACAAACTAGAAGATGCCGATATCGCATTAGTTGCAATGGGTTCCATCTGCGGGACCGTCAAAGATGCAATCGATGAGATGCGTGCTGACGGAAAGAAGGTCGGGCTTTTAAATCTCCGCTGCTTCCGTCCATTCCCGTCAACTGATGTGGCAAAAGCTCTTGCTCATGTCAACACCATCGCAGTTCTCGACAAAAACATCAGCCTTGGTGCAAAAGGAGCTGTTGCAATCGAAATCAAAGAAGCCTGTTACGGCTCAAACATACCGGTCTACGACTACATCCTTGGTCTTGGCGGCCGTGATGTAAGGAAGAAAGACATAAAGAAGATCGTTGAACTCGCTGAGAAAGGTGAAGGCGACATGTTCTACGGATTACGTGAGGAGGTGCTCTGAAATGGTAGACAGATCTATTGAGAACTTTGAGTGCGGGCACAGAGCCTGCGGCGGCTGCGGTGTATCATCTGCAGTTCGTATGATCCTGAAAGGTTACGGCGAGAACACGATCGTAGTCAACTCAACCGGATGCCTGGAAGTCTTTTCTACTCCATATCCGGAAACCGCGTGGAAAACACCCTGGATCCACTCATTGTTTGAAAACGCATCGGCAGTAGCATCAGGTATCGAAGCATCCCTCAAAAAACAGGGGCGCCTGGACACTGAAAAGATTCTCATCTTCGGAGGAGATGGAGCAACCGTCGACATTGGAACCCTGTGTATCTCCGGTGCCTTTGAACGCGGACATGACTTCACGTACATCTGTTACGACAATGAAGCATACATGAACACAGGAATCCAGCGGTCGGGGGCAACACCGTACGATGCAGACACGACCACATCTCCAGCTGGAAAATGTTCGACAGGAAACAGCCTGCCGAAGAAAGATTACCCGCAGATCCTCGCCGCACACGGTTCTCCTTACGTTGCAACCGCATCCATGGCTTACCCCGGTGATCTGATGAAAAAGGTCGAAAAGGCAAGAAACATCAAAGGTCCCTGCTATATCCAGGTACACACACCGTGCTGTACAGGATGGGGATTCGACGGCTCCAAGACGATGGAGATCGGAAGAATGGCAGTCGAGTGCGGACTCTGGGGCAATTACGAAGTCATTGACGGAGAACTTGCAACTGTTAAAAAAGTGAAGAGAGTTCCAGTCGAGGATTATCTCAAAGCCCAGAAACGTTTCCGTCATCTGTTCAAACCCGTAAGAAACGATACTGAGATCGCAAAAATCCAGGCTATCGCGGATAAAAATGCCAAGAAGTACGGCATTGATATTGAATAAAATCAGTATCAGAAGATAATTCCAATCTTTTTTTCAAATCAGTTCAATTGGCAGAAATACATTTGCAGACGCTCACACAAATCAGAGATGGCATGAGTGAAATATTAAAAAACGCAAAAAAAAGAAAGGAGAAGAGTCAGTTTTTAGAAATCCTGCATCGGCTTTCTTTTCATTCTGAGATATCGGGCGCCTGCAATGATAAACACAACCCCCGATATCCCTAGGAAAAGATAGAGAATTGGTTCGCGCACGTCGTCATAAAACGTGAGAGATGCAGTATTCGTATTCTCAAAGGTGACCATCGAACCATAAGATGAGTTATCTGACGGAGATACGACTCCGCCGGATCCAACCGTACCTAAGATCAGATGTCCTGTCTGAAACCTTTCAGGAGGATAGACCGAAACATTGTACGGCTCTTCATATCTCAGATAAACCAGACCGTTCTCGATTTTTGCAGAGTAATTCAACGTGTAATTCCCTTCCGGAAAAGAAACGGTTGTCCCATCCAGGGTAAACTCAACAACACCGCTCGCATTCTGGATCGTCAGATTGTCAACCGAAAGGGCGACCTCCTCACCTAAAAATCCCGGTTTCACTAGGAGAAATGTACTCTGATTAGTCAGAGTGGCATTCGCCGTCAGAACAGTCCCGTCATCCGATACAAAATACATTGCAGAATTTGCAGCCGCAGGAGCTGCAAACAAAGCAAGCAGAACCACAAGGATGCTTACAATACAGCAAGCAGTGCTTCGATGGTTGGGTCGATCTCGATTGGCGGGGCGCATTGTTTGATTACTGTTTCAGGGTCTTTCAGCAGATGACCTGTCACGACACAGACGATCTTTTCATCCTTGTCAAGAAGTCCCATCGCTGCCATCTTACGAATACCTGCAACTGAAGCTGCAGATGCGGGTTCTACACCGATACCTTCGTATCTGGCAAGGTCACGCTGCATCGCCAGGATCTCTTCGTCAGTTACGGACTCGGTAGTTCCACCGGTCTCACGGATCGCACGGAGAGCCTTCTCAGCGTTGACCGGGTTACCGATACGGATCGCCGTTGCGATAGTCTCAGGATTTTGTTCAACGATGATCTCAGAAAGATCTCCTTTGATAGCATCTACGATCGGGCATGATCCTGCAGCCTGGATCGCAGTCATCTTCGGAAGACGGTCAATATATCCGATCTCCTTCCACTCGCAAAGTCCTTTGTAGACTGCAGAGATATTGCCGGCATTTCCTACCGGCAAAACGATCCTGTCCGGAACGCAGCCAAGCTGATCGACAACTTCAAACCCAATGGTTTTCTGACCTTCAAGACGGTATGGGTTGATGGAGTTTAAAAGATAGATCCCGTGCGTGATGCAGAGTTCATGGACCATCTCAAGAGCGCGGTCAAAGTTGCCGCGGATCGAAATGACCTTTGCGCCATGCATAAGTGCCTGGGCTACTTTTCCAAGCGCCACATGACCTGCCGGGAGTAATACAATGGCAGGCATATTTGCTTTTGCAGCATAAGCCGCCATTGAAGCCGAGGTATTTCCGGTAGATGCACAGGCAACGATATTTTTCCCAAGCTGTTTTGCCATGGAAACACCGAGGGTCATACCCCGGTCTTTGAATGATCCCGTTGGGTTCATACCCTCATGCTTTGCATACAGATTGGTAAGACCCATCTCTTCACCAAGTCTTTTCATGTGATAGAGAGGGGTTCCTCCCTCCTGAAGAGTGACCGGTTCGATATGGACAGGCAGAAACTCTTTGTAGCGCCAAAGAGAGATCGGGCGCTGTAAAAGTTCATCATGGGTGATCGTGATCTTGCTCAGATCATATTTTACTGCAAGCAGGTGACCGCATTTCTCACAATTATACACTATGGCGTCAGGAGGATACTCAGCGCCGCAGTGTACACAGACGAGTTTATACATGGTTACATATTTGGTTCTTCAGGATTAGAAGCTTATTCCCGAATCTCTTTTTTTGCAGGCACACCTGATGCTTTCAGGAAGATGATCCATAATACGATCGGGACCATAAGTGCTGTCGGATATGCCAATCCAGCAGAGATGATGCCGGTGAGAGAAAGAGTTGCGAGAACAACAGCAGCTATCAGCAGAATGACCGCAAAAATCTTTGGGCGTGCATCAGTGCCGTCTCCTTTGATCCTGCCCCGCAGGCGGCTGAAGCTGAATGGATAGAAGTAATGGATCCCGGAATTATCACAAGTGTCTTCAACTAAGTGAAGGAAACAGCCCAGGAGAAATGCCGAGCCGAACACATAGATGAGGGGGGTTTTATACAGGAAATGCAGATACGGAACGAATGAGAGCGCGAAGCATAGGAGCCAGATATAGAATGTAACGAGAGCTGAGATAAGGAAGATCCCTATTGGTGAGTGGGGGAGTTCACGATGTCCATGGATGGCATATATTTTTTTACCGAAGATGACGCGGAAAATAAACTGAAGCGGTTTATAGCAGGTGTAATAGAGAGCATAGCCGAACACCGGCGTGAGATGGAATTTTCTGCCCCGGGCACCGGGGATTTCTGAATGATATATCGCGGCTTCCTTTCCTTTATCGATGTCCGGGGACAGGGAGCCCAAGAAAGTACCGAGGAGGAGAAGGATCACAGCAGGGATCGATTCCAGGGTGAGGAGAGACCTGGTCAAGGGCGCAAGGATAACAAGCATCGTTGCCATAGTAAGGGTGATATGGGTTATACCTTTCATTTGTTGGATTATTGTTTCTTTTATAAAGAGATAAGGAGAGGGGTCACAGCCATTTGGGCCAGAGGAGGCCGAATGTAGTTACCATGCCGGCGATCTCATCCCGGATACCGCGGTCAAGTTTGAAGAGAAGGGGGAAGTAGATGAAAGCGCCGATGACCACCGGGATAAGGATGACGACTACGTTGTCAAGAGGGACGAATTGTATGTAAATGAAGACAAAGAGAGCCATAATGAGAGAGGCGATGATGATGTGAGCGATGGGGAGGAGTTCGAATCGGATAGTGATGTATCTTTTGAGGAAATGCGAGATCAGGATGGCGTTCAGGATGAAACTAATGAGCGTGGCGACCACTGCTCCATTGATACCGATTATCGGGATCAGGAGCACATTGAGAACAATGTTGAGGACGGCAGAAAAGCTGGTGGCGTAGAATGCCTGACGGGCATGGTCAGATGCAGTAAGCGCAACTCCTAGAAGCAGGGTGAACACCGCGATGATCTGCATGATGAGAAGAATCGAACAGACCGTTGCTCCTTCTGCAAAATCAGCACCGTAGAAGTAATAGAGCAGGCGTTCAGAAAGAAGGATCCCCCCAAAAGCTACTGGAATAGCTAATAGTAGAGATAAGGTTATCCCGCGAGTAATCACTGGAGCTATTTTGTCCATCTGATCATTTGCGCTCCAGTGACTGATTTTCGGGGTGAGGGTCGTGGCGATAGCAACAGAAAGAAATGCGGCAAGTGAGGTGAACTGATATGCGACACGGTATACTCCCACATCACCATTGGTCATAAAATACCCTATGAAAATAGTATCAGCATATGCAAAGACTATGGATCCAGTCCCGATCAGAAATATCCAAAATCCATATGTCGCAAGGCTACTAATGTGACGAAAACTAAATTTTGTAGGTTTAAAGGTAAAGTATTTGAGACAGATAATGCCGGAAATGATGATACCCGCAATAAATCCACCATATAATCCGAATACAGAAAAACCAAGAACAACAGCTATGATCTGGACAAATATTCTGAAAAACTCACTGATACCATTGGTTAAACTGTATATGCCCACATGACCCAGACCATAAACACCATAGGTTACAGTGTGACCAAAAAATGAAGCTGCAAGTGCAATGATGACCCAGAAAACAAGATCGTACGACTGCAGATCAATAAAATACGGACTAAGCAAAAGAAGGAACAGAGTCGAGACAAGGATGAGAATAGCGCGAAGCGTAGCATAAGCGGTCAGATATGCATTCGGATCATTTCCCTCGGATATCCGTTTAACTGCCGCCTGACCAAAACCTCCATCCCCAATCATGTTGAATATCCCATAATATGCGAGGAAAAGATAGTAGACACCCATCAGATCTTTTCCAAGAAGGTGGGAAAAGAGCATGGTGGAGATGAATCCAAAAAGGGTTATGCCTATTGTCGATAGGAAGGAAAGAGTGCTCTGGCGTTGTATTGCCGGAATACGCATGATATGCTGAATAAGGGGGATTCTCATGATATGTAGATTGCTGAAAGAAATTGGTGATATGCAAAGTGATACATTATTGCTCAGCGAAATGAAGGTGAATATAAAACACCTAGCAAATTAACATCATAGACCTACAAAATATCTTCTAATATGAATCAAAGGAGAAGCCAAACTACATATTTTTCTTGAACATGTTAACCAGAGCTTTTGGAAGCATTTTTCCATAATGAATTATTTGTCGCAGAATCTCATGGGGGCTTAATACTATTGAAATTGGCTTGTATACATCATATTTTTCAAGTAATTTATCAACTCCAATAAACATATCCCCACAATCAAATAATTTATCAGTATAATATCTATTAATACCATGAGCATAGGCCAATCGGTAATTATTATCCAAAAGGATATGTTCCCATTTTTCATGGGATGATACGGTGGTACCAGGCTCTGCTGACTCCATAACAATAATGTGAGGCCTATATTTATTGAAATTCATCCCGAGAAGGACATCACGTTCAAAACCCTCTACATCAATCTTACAGAAATGAATTTCTTGTGGCGGGGGACACCATTCATCACATATATTTGAAAGCGTTGTGATTCTGATTACTTTTTGGGGAACTGAACACTCATTTTTACTTGATTTTTTTACAACATTTGCATCAAACGTTGATCCAGTGCCCATCTCATACAATATTAGTTCCGTTTCTTCTTTGCCAACTCCAACACATAAGTTGATATCACGTGGTCTATCTTCGATCAGTTTTTCGTATTCTGAAGTTAAGGGTTCAATATTTATTCCATGAAAACCACGCTCATAGAATGCTTTAGTTATTGAGATGTCCCAAGGATCATTAGCACCAACATCAATATAAAAACCATTTTCATAATCTTTTAAAACATCATATAATATAATGTCTTCCAATTCCTGAGCACAGGATAGAAACCGCATAAATATTCACCTAGATCATTTGCCAACGACCTACCACATGCGTATTGAAACATCTGATTTCCAAGTCCGCCCATTAACTTTACCGTGACCATTTCTACCTCACACCATTTTTTGGAACCAGAAACATCCACATCCATAAATACAGTTATCTGCATCTTCCTTTGAGGCAGGTGATATAAATTCATTGATATGCAATTCTGCATCTGATACTAAAGAAAAATCCATCAATGTAAAGCCGAAAAACATCCCCATAACAAGATCATAAGTATAAATTCTATGAGCATTATACATAATTTTAGCAACACCGCCAACAGGAACTACAAATAGCAAATCACCCCCTTGTTTTACAACCCTTTTTAATTCCATGACCGCTAAAATATCGCCTTGTGGATTAATCGGATCACCATATCTACCAAGCCCTATATGTTCAACAACATGCATACAAGAAAGAGAGGGGATCGAGTCCTCAGTAAACGGCAGTGACACGATATCTGCAGCATCACAAGACATATTTGGGAGATTCAATTCTGCTGGGCGATAATCATAGAAATGTACCTTAATAAAAGAGGAGACAAGAGTCACAAAAGAGAGAGAAGATGAAATATCAACATGCTCTTCTGGTTGTGTTTTGGCAAGAATTCGGGCAGCCCATGCCGGATGGTAGATATAGTGAGCATCAAAGGGAGTTTTGGGGGTATTATCATTAAGACATGGATATAATTCTGCTAGACCAACTTTAAACCGTCTATCTGAGAATGATTTCGAGTTTTTTTGAAATCGAAAATAATCTAACATATATGGGATAAAACCCGCGATAGAATGAAGGGTATAATAACCCCAAATGGCAATTTTTCTTAAAATCATCAGATATCCCTATTTTATTTCTGATTTAAGTACCACTCAATCGTCTTCTTCAGCCCTTCCTCAAACCCAACCTTCGCCTTGAATCCAAACTCCCTTTCAGCAACACTTACATCCAACATCCTTCTCGGCTGTCCATCCGGCTTACTCGTATCCCAGATGATCTCACCCTCAAAATCTGTCAATTCAGCAATCAAATCAACGAGTTCTTTGATCGTTATTTCCATACAGGAGCCGATGTTCACCGGATCAGGCTTGTCATACTTTTGAGCTGCAAGAACTATGACCCTCGCAGCATCATCCACAAACAAAAATTCCCGTGATGCTGCACCCGTACCCCATACCTCAACTTTCGACGACCTACTCTCCTTCGCATCAATAAACTTCTTGATCAATGCAGGGATCACGTGAGAACTATCCGGGTTGAAATTATCTCCCGGGCCATACAGATTCACCGGCAAAAGATAGATCGCATCGAACCCATACTGCTGGCGATACGACTGAACCTGAACGAGCATCATCTTCTTTGCAAGACCATATGGAGCATTCGTTTCCTCAGGATATCCATTCCACAGCTCCTCTTCGCGGAATGGGATAGGGGTAAACTTCGGGTATGCACAGATCGTTCCGACAGCTACAAACTTACCCACACTATTTTGGCGGGCAGCCTCCATCAACTGGATCCCCATGATCGCATTATCGTAGAAAAGAGAGCCAGGATTATTCATATTATAGCCAATTCCGCCAACAGCTGCAGCTAAGTGGATCACCAGATCCACTCCTTTTGTCGCAGATAGACAATTTTCCCATACACGGAGATCGATATCACGGCTTCGTGGAACACGAATGTTCTCTGGTTCTACTCCGGCGGCGAGAAGATGTTTAACTACATTTTTACCAAGGAAACCTGCCCCCCGGTAACCAATACCGTTTTTCCGTTCCAGAATGTCATAATAGCAACCTAATTAAATCTATACAATGTTTCGTCCCATCTCTCATGGACATATCGCTACAGCAGTCATACCCGACTTTTAACGAAAGATAATACTCCAAATCAGAGACCCACTCCCCTACCCTTACCTCATCCCAGACATGCTGCACCCTATTGAATTTTTGACGAGGGGATTTACAATATATGTATCCTCAGCAAATCCCTTACGAGGAAATTAAATCAGAGGGATTCTTGAAGAAATAGCTTCTGAAAAGATACCATGTCCGTAGTCACTTACATAATACCGAGTGTGGGGTGAATGCAATAACTACTCCTCAATTTTTTCGTGCGAGAATATGATAACCGTAACAAAGCAATTCATTAGAATCAGTGTCTGCACGAGAACATTTATCACATAAACGTAGAACCCCAAATAAGGAGAGAAGATCGAAAATAGAGGGTTTCTTATTTGCGTATTTTAGTGACATACTACGAAAACGGGTTACTTCTTGAGCGAGATATTCAAAGTAATTCCCATTCTGAGAGATTTCAAGAAGGGTAAATTCATTTTCAGGAAGATGTTTTTCATAAAAGTAGCGACTGAAACCCGTATAATAATGATAGGGAGCGAAATGGGTGAGACTGCAGAAAGGGGCCGTCAAAATCAGATAACCATCAGATTTTAAAAGGCGGGAAAATTCCTTGAGTGCTAACAATGGATCAGGTAGGTGCTCAAAAACCTCCGTACACATGATTACATCAAACGAGGAATCAAGTTCAGGAATAGCACAGATATCTGAAATAATATCCAGTTTGGTCTGATCCCACTCCCCAGTCTGCAATCCAACTCCATCTCCCGTACCATCGTATTGAGCGAAATCCTGACTCACATATACCAAGTGAGAACAAAAACGACGATATTGTTGCTCACCTGCACCCGTATCAAGTATTCTCTTTCCCGGAGGAATGGTTTTAAGTGTTGCTTCAACCCATTTATTCCGATTTGTTTCATTATCTTTTCCCACATTGGAGGAAAATTTAGAATATAATTTTTTTATCATAATATCAAATAATCAACGATAAAGTTTAATCCACTCCCCACCATTTGTCTGGATACAACATTGAAAGTGCTGCATCACCCTCACCGATCGGTTCAAGACCTGCTGCACGGAAATCCGAATCGACCATGATCCTCGTAAGATCACCAAAGGTTACTTTTGGCTCCCAGCCAAGAATCTTCTTTGCCTTACTTGAATCACCGATAAGATTCTCTACCTCAGTTGGACGGAAATACTGTGAGTCAATTTTAACATAGTCTTCCCAGTTCAGGCCGGCGTAATTGAATGCCTCTTCGAGGAATTCTTTTACCGAGTTGGTCTGCCCGGTACTCACCACATAATCATCCGGCTTATCCTGCTGAAGCATCATCCACATCGCTTCAACATATTCTGGGGAGAATCCCCAGTCACGGCGTGCATCTAGATTCCCCATATAGAGATACTTCTGCTTCCCAGCAACGATATTTGCAAGACCGCGTGTGATTTTTCTCGTTACGAACGTCTCGCCGCGACGGGGAGATTCGTGATTGAAAAGAATTCCATTGCAAACGAACATATTATACCCATCACGATAATTGCGTGACATATAATACGCATATACTTTCGCACATGCATACGGACTTCTCGGCCAGAACTTGGTCTCCTCATTCTGGGGAGGCGGGGTCGCACCAAACATCTCAGAACTCGATGCCTGATAAAATCTGATATCCTGACCACTTTTTCGGATGGTTTCGAGGAGCCTTGCGGTTCCAAGTCCGGTTACATTACCGGTGTACTCGGGCGTATCGAAACTCACCCGCACGTGACTCTGGGCACCGAGGTGGTAGACTTCTGATGGTTTGATATTGTAGATGATATTCGAGATCTGTTCAGTATCGGAGAGATCACCATAGTGAAGGATCAGTTTCGGTTCATCATGCGGGTCCTGGTAGATGTGATCAAGACGGGAGGTATTGAATGTGGATGCCCGGCGTATAAGACCGTGGACCTCGTATCCTTTGTGGAGAAGAAGTTCTGCCAGATAGGAACCATCCTGACCTGTGATGCCAGTAATGAAAGCCGTTTTTGTAATGTGAATCACCTGATGATTATTATATGGGGGAGAAAGCTATTTACAACTAATTACCCTAGGATATTATAGTTATTCAAATAGGTCATATGTCATGTACACAATAATTCTTGCCGGCGGTTTTGGCACACGTCTTTTTCCATTGAGTAGGAGTAATTATCCCAAACAGTTCATCCCCCTCTTTGAAGAAACATCACTCTTCCAAAAGGCGGTTTTACGTGCCTAGTTGTTTTCAAAACCGGAAGAAATCTTTGTTGTCACAAACAACACCCACAAATTCCTTGTTGAAGACCAGCTTGATCAAATCAACATTCCCTGCAGAGTTCTTGAAGAACCCTGCGGAAAAAATACGCTACCGGCAATAACCTATGCAGTCCTTAAGATCCATGAAATAGATAACAATGCAATAATTCTCGTCCTCTCTTCATATCAGCTCCTTGATGAGACAGAAGCCTACAATAAAGCAATCAAAGCCGCAGAAAAACTTACGGAGAAATACATTGTTACGTTTGGCATTGTTCCGACCACACCACACACAGGATATGGATATATCCGACCCGGAGAAAAACTCGAGGGAGGATACAAGGTATCAGCCTTTGTGGAAAAACCCGACAAACATACTGCAGAAAAATATCTGCAAGAAGGATACCTCTGGAATGCCGGGATATTTTGTTTTTCAGCAAATTTCTTTTTAGATGAATGCAGGAAGTATGCTCCTGATATTATCAATGCATTCAGCCACGACGTAGAGACGGCATACGAACTTACACCAAAGATCTCGATCGATTACGGTCTTCTGGAGAAAACACGAAAGGTTGCAGTCGTTCCATTATCGACTGCATGGAATGATCTTGGAAGTTTCGAAGCGCTTTATTCAGTAAGTGATAAAGACAACGACGGAAATGTGGTGAATGGAGAGTACATCACACCGGATGGAAAAAACAATATCATCGTATCGGACAAACTGATTTCCACTATCGGCATCTCCGATATGGCAATCATTGATACGGCAGATGTTCTGATGATCTGTCCAAAAAATCAGACGCAGAAGATCGGGGAGATCACTGAACTGCTTCGCCAGAAAAATGATGAACGAGTTGTTAACCACACGACCGTTCACCGGCCGTGGGGAACATACACAACTCTGCTGCGGAGCAAAACATTCCTTATTAAAAAATTGGTTGTCGCCCCGCACAAACGGATCTCTCTTCAATATCATAATCATAGAAGTGAACATTGGGTAGTAGTTGGTGGTGTCGCTGAGGTTACAAATGGAGATAAGATATTTCTAGTAAAGACCGGAGAGAGCACTTTCGTCCCTGCAGGCACCATCCACCGGTTGGCAAATCCACTAGATGTCCCCTTGGAAGTAATCGAAGTACAGAATGGCGATTATCTGAATGAAAGTGATATTATTCGATGTGAAGATAATTTCCACAGAGGATCCCCATGAAACCCAGAGTTTCTGTTATTGTCCCTCTCTATAACAAAGTCGCCGAAGTACAACGTGCCATCGATTCAATATTTGCCCAAACGACACAGGATTTTGAACTGGTTATAGTTGACGGGGGTTCAACCGACGGAAGTCTGGATGTCATAAAAAAATACGAAAACGATTCGCGTTATCACCTCATCCATCAGGTTTCAAAAGGTGTGTCTGGAGCTAGAAATGAGGGAATTTCATCTGCAAGTGCAGAATTCATTACATTTTTAGATGCTGATGATGCATGGTTACCACAATATCTTGAGACTATAATGAGACTCAATGAGAAGTATCCCAAAGCAGGAATATTCGCGACAGCGTATTACATTGATAATCCTCAAAAAAATAATAGGGATATGATTTGTTGTTCTGACGTTACAAAAACATTTGAAGGGTTATTACCCTCATATTATCATGCAATTTCAACTGGACCGCACCCAATAATTACATCAGGAGTCGGAATTCCTAAATCAATATTAAACCAAATAGGAGGATTCGATGAAAAACTATCCATAGGAGAAGATCTTGATTTATGGGCAAGAATTGCTTTATACCACCCCGTTGCCTACTCAGCGACACCATTGTGGATTTACTATATAGAAACGTCGAATAATCATCTTTCTACTGCAAAAAACAAAGAAATAATAGAGATCCCATTTTTAGAATATATTCAGAAGAATGCGCAAGATTCTGCCCAGTTATATGAATCTGGAAACAACATATCCCTATACATCGCATATCTTTACATTCTTCAGGCCCAGGAGCTTGCATATGCGGGCAATAAAAAAATGGCAAGAATGGCTCTTACTCAGGCAAAACACCAGGAAATCTTCTTCAAAAAAATAGGTTGTTGGATGTATATTAATCTCCCAAGAAAATACTTTAAAATACTCCTCAAAATTACGGGGAAATTCACAAAAATTGGGCAGACATTATAACCCCCACTCCCTCCTCATCTCCCTCACCCCGTCCACATCCACCTCACCCGAACACCCCCCTTCAAACACGCCCCCATCTGATACAACTCGCCCCTCATAATCACACACCATGCTCCGCCCGCAGTAATCCGTACCCGAAACAGAATCATACCCCATACACGCAGCCCCGACAACAAACCCCCTATTCTCTAACGCCCGTGCCCGGAGCAAAAGCTCCCAGTCTGCGACCCGTGCCGCAGGCCAGGCAGCCTGGACCAGAACACACTCACACCCCATCTTCAGATACTCACGGAACAACTCAGGAAACCGGAGATCAAAACAGATCGCACACCCGAACTTCACGCCGCCGTATGCAAACATCACCGGCTCGGTACCGGGTGAAAAACACCGATCCTCCTTTCCGGGTGTAAAAAGATATATCTTGGAATATTCTGCAAGAATCTTACCTGACGGACCGCACACGAGCATCGTATTCTGCGGCAAACCTCCCGCTATGGCTTTCTGATATGAACCAACAACGCAGGCCTTATGCTTCGCGGCAAGGGCAAGCCACCGATTTTTCACCTCCTCACCCGATATTTGTGAGCCCACAGGCCGCCATCCGGTCGCAAACTGCTCGGAAAATACCACCATATCAGCATTACAGGAATTCTCTCTAAGAAAAGTATCAGCCTGTGAAAAAGCCGCATCAACATCATCCCAGATTTGAATCAGCTGGGCACAGGCGATTTTCATATGTAAGTATAGCGATGCGTAGATAAAAATAAGTACCTATATTGTAGAGTGAAAACAAATAAGATACGATAATGAATAATAATTACAAGATACTAATTAAAAATCGATTAAGGGGGGGAACGGGTATAATTTTATTTTCATAGTTATTTGATACAATGTTTGCATTAAGATGTAACAAAGCATGTTTTAATGGTTCAAATGCATATACCATTTTTACACCACGTTTCATGGCAAGTAATGAGAAAATCCCCATATTAGCACCGACGTCAAGCACTACATCATTATTATGGAGTGTAAATGTTTCAGTTTCGTATGGTCCTTCCCCTCCACCAGTCGAAAATAAACAATTGATTTCAGGATGTTCTATGTTTTCATAACCGTATTTTGAGATGTAATTTTGATAGTGACTATCTTGGCTAACAATATCTGCATATTCTTCAAGGAGTAGAACAAGGTGAGTTGAATCGTCGAGATTTAACGTGAATTCATCTATAGATATCTTTTGGAAACCATCTATTAAAGATGGTTCTGAAAACTGATAATATAGTTGATTTAAGCGTTCTAATCGTTTATTATCAATACCCCATTTCTCAGTAAATATTCGTGTTACCCAGAATACTTTTTTCCAAAATATATACTCATTTTTCAAAAATTCATTGTTGGGATAAAGGTTGTGAAATTTTTTAGAGATTTTTTTGGAATTATAAATTGCTCCCTATGCATTATCTAACAAAAACGGAGCGGTCTCCTTTATAGAGAATAAAGACAACATGGGAGCAAGCCGAATTACAGACAATGATACTGAATCAACATGCACGATTAATTGTCTTACACTTGATGAATGGATTCATGAAAATAACATCCCAAAAATTGATTTTATTAAAGCTGACATCGAAGGATCTGAGCGTGATATGTTAACGGGAGCAAGAAACGTCATTAAGAGAGATCATCCAAGATTAGCCATATGTACTTACCATCTTCGAGACGAGCCGAAAGTTATTCGAGATATCATCCTCAGTATTGATCCCACATACAAAATAGACCAACGAACCATGAAATTATATGCATGGTAAATGAAAAGACACAAATCAATTTATTTCATCAAAACAACAGATTTTCTAAAAAAAATAAGAGATAGTTTACTCTTTGTGTTCTCTCTCCAGGGATGAAAGTTTTTCAACCTTTTCCCTCGTCTTGTTCAAGACATACCCGATCCAGACCGTAAAGACAACGGCAATGATCGTCACAAAACCGGCATACCCCAGCATTGCCGGAATACTACTCTGCTCTCCAAAAATATCCTTAAAGACCCCCTGGATCGCGGAGTTCCAGGCAAGAGCCGCAACAAGACCAAAAGCTGCGGTGATAAGCGCAGAAAGCTTATCTATAACATCAACAGATAATGACATGATAGAGAGATAGGAAAAAGAAGTATTTAAATGATTTCTAAAAGAATTTAGTGCTCTTTTGTAAATTTTTCAACAACACCCGACACACCCAGGATCGCATACTTCTTTTCAAGCCAGTGGATCTCAATAGGGGTGATCATCACGAGAAAAAAAGGTGTGGAAATTTTATTCTACTGCCCGGATGAGTTTTTCACCATCTGTGATGATAGCTCCGGTAGAAATCACCGCATCGATTCCTTGTTCCATTCGCATCTTGACCTGCGCGGTCAGTTTGAACCCGAGGACCAGAGCGGTCTGCCGGACAAGATCCTGCTTGGGCGTGGCAAACTGTTTGCCAAGAATGACCTCAGCCGCAAGACCGACCTCTGCCAATGAAACATCAGCGCAAGACCACTTCGCCGGGCGTTCACGTGCAGCTGACTCCATCTGGGGAACAGAATAAAAACCCTCCTCATCCACAGTCAGACGATCAGCATTCACCTCGTCTGCCGCGAGCGAAACGATCTTTTTCTTGATCGCCGGCGTCATCTTCGGGACACGGCCAAGCTCCTTTATCCGGGCATTCAGCACGTTCAAAGAAACCGGCCCTTCGACAGAGACGATCTGGATGATCGCTGTTGTAAGTACAGGATCCGGCACGGACGCAAACAGGTGATATTTGCCAAGATCACACTCGGTACAAAAAACATACGGCTCGACTTTCACCTTTGCAAACTCCGGTAATTTAACCTGAGAAGGTTTTTCCTCGGTCAAAGCCGGAGATGCCGCAGTCTTTGCCTTCTTTACCGGCTTCTCCTGCTTTTCAACAACAGGCTCCACTGGTTTTTGCACCTCGATAAGGAAATCCAGAAGGATCTTTGTGCAGGATGCCGGGTGCTGGAACCACTCAGAAGACCATACACGCATGAGACGCCAGCCGAGTCCTTCGAGGACCTGGATACGCAAACGGTCGCGATCCCTCGTTACTTCCGAGGACCAGTAGTTCGGCCCGTCACAGAGGATCCCCGCCATATAAACCCCGGGATCCTTCGGGTCAAAAACGGCAATATCGATCCTGAACCCGGCACACCCGAGGTTGCGGGTAACCGTATATCCATAATCCTCAAGCATTACTGCGACAGAATCCGGGAAGTATCCGGCATCATCCAAAACCTCGACCGAAGGATCTTCCCTCAGAGAAGAGCGGTCCTCCGCATAGGTGAGGAAACGGGACAGTGCAGCAATACCGGATGAAGATTCGGCATCGATCGGCAGATCGGCACCACGGAAGTTCGAAAACACCACACACCGTTCCCGTGCCCGGGTGATCAGAACGTTCAGCCGTCTCTCGCCTCCTGCCTGATTCAGCGGCCCGAAGTTCCGGGAAAGCCGGTGATTCTCATCGAACCCATACCCGATACTGATAAGCATCGTGTCGCGTTCATCACCCTGGACCGTTTCCAGATTCTTCACAAAGAAATTCTCGCCGTTTGCCGGCCGCATCAGCATCTCGACCTCCGGATGATCACGGAGCAGAATATCCACCTCGTGACGGATGACCTCCTGCTGACGGGTAGAGAAGGTGGCAACACCGAGTGTTTTTTCCGGGAACTTCTGATAATACGAGATCACGGCCCGGGCAACTTCCTGGGCTTCGCCTTTGTTGATCCCGGACTTACCGCGTTCGTAAATAGTATCCGGCAGATGCACAAAGGAGAGACCCAGATCCGGTGTTTCGTGCCGAGGCGAGGGGAAAACCATCAGGTTACCATCATAAAACTCCTGATTGGATACAGCGATAAGCGATTCGTGCCGCGAACGGTAATGCCAGCGGAGCCTCTTCGTCGGATACGACTGTTTGCAGACATGCAGAAGGCTCTCCATATCCTTTACACCGGCAACCGACTCCTCCTCATCCTCATCCTGGCCGGCGATCTGGTCAAAGAACGTCGTCGGCGGGAGCTGACGAGAATCACCCATCACGACAAGCTGACGGCCGCGCATCAAAGCGCCGAGAGCATCCTCCGGCCTGACCTGACTAGCCTCATCAAAGATGATAATATCAAACTGAACGGACCTGGGGTCCAGATACTGGGCGACCGAAAGAGGACTCATCATGAAACAGGGTTTGATCTGCTGGATAAGTCCGCCGGCCTTCGTCATCAGGGTCCGAATCGACATGTGACCGCGTTTTCTGTTGAACTCCCCGGTCAAAACACCCATCTCCGAGTCGCGGGAAGCCCCGGTGTAGATCTCAGGGACGGACTTGTCCAGTTTCTGAATGACCCTAGCCGCATTTGCGGAGATCGCAGCCCGGTCGTACTCGGCAAATGTCCTGATCTTCAGTTCATGAGGCGCCTGAGCAAACCTCGCAAGAAGCGGACAGACACCATACGCCTCTTTCAAAAGAGCGTCCGCATATCCTGTGAGATATGCCGGGATAAGCGCCTCAGCTGAGATCTTATCGGTGAAAAGCAGAGGCAGCACAGCAGATGCCGTCGTCTTTTCACAAGTCTCCGCAAAGGTGAGGAACTTACTCCACTCGCTCAGCCGGTCGGTCTCCGTGATCCAGATATCGGTGAGTTTCCGCATCGAAGCAAAGGTCTGATCTGTTTCGAAATCGGTCACCCCAAGACGGACAAAAAGCGCGTCCCGTGCTTCGCAGTGAGCGATGACCGTTTCCTCGAGAGCGGAAAACAGCGGTGATAACGATACCCCCGTGATCTGCCCGGAACTGAGCAGTTCGATCGTGTGAGGAGTGATCAGTCCTTCCTGCGCCAGGGTCAGGACGGCAAGTACCCAGTCTGCATACTGGCGAAGGGAGTCGGGATGGGTGTACTCATCCTTCCAGATCGGGGCAAACAGGGAAAGATATACTCCTTTGTCCTGCTCCCACTCGTCACGTGCCGTCAGATAATTGCGTGCATCCTTCAGATCCGAGAGGATCTTGGCATCATCCGGCAGGGAACCAACATAATACCCGGAAATATCCGCCTTGAGCTTCTTATACCCGCTGGAAAACATTTTCCCGAACGTTCCTTTCTCCCCGTACGCCAGGAATTCCGAGTACAGACGGGCGGGATTTCGAAGGAAGATCTCCGGAGTAAAGTTTGCCAGGATCCGGGAACTGTGATCGTACAGATTCTTCATATTGGCGATCAAACGGTTCAGCCTGGCCTGATTTCCCCACAGGGGATTTTTCAGGATATCAAGCTTCACCGGGAGATCCTTCAGAAGATACCGGCAGGTCTCGATCAGGCGGGAAACCTCGGTTTCACTCAGGGGAACCGGTACATCCGTCAGATCAGCGATGGAACGCATAACAGTCTGGAGATCCTGGATCCTGCTTTGATAGGTGATCACCATCTCACGTATCTCATCCTGATCACTCGGCAGGATCATCCCGGGTCGGGTCATTGCCCATGGGTGACCTGATAGGGGAGCGCCGTCAATGAGCAGGGTCGGAAGATACGCCGCGATCTCCTGCAGGGCAGAAATGGCCGCCTTATACTCGTCAGGCGTCATTTCGAGAGCATGGTCTACCTGGATCTTTTGGAGCCGGTAATTTTTCCGGTGAGGGCTGCTTTCGAATTCGTACCGGTACTGTTCGCGGATCCCAAACAGATCATACGGCGTGAACCCGCATGCACCGATCGGGGTCTTCAGCTCGCTGCAATACCCGCTCAACTCCGTTCTCAGCGAATCGATCTGACGATGACACGACTCAGAACATGACGATTCCGGCGAAGGATGCCGGATACTTTTCTCCAGTTCGCGGATGAGCTCCGCCTTCTTCGCTTTCTGGCTGTGAAGTTCAAGACAATACGGAGAAAGACCTGCCGTATCCAGCCGGCGTTTCACCACCTCAAGAGCCGCCATCTTTTCGCTGACAAAGAGAACAGTTTTGCCGTTCGCCATCATTTCAGCGATCATGTTCGCGATCGTCTGACTTTTTCCCGTTCCAGGCGGCCCTTCGACCACGAGATTTTTGCCGGCCTTTGCCTCCTCGATCACGGCGATCTGGGAAGAATCGGCATCCAGGATATTGAAACTGCGTTCACTGGGAAGACGGAGATCCGCCTCGTTGTCCGGGAAGGATGGTGCAGGATTTGCCTCAGCATCAGGATGGAACAACCGTTTGATTAGCGGGTTTTTCTCAAGCGGGGATATCCCCTCCCAAGTAGCCGGATCCAGATCCTTGAACATCACAAACTTGCGGAAACTGAACAGATCCAGTGTGATCCCGGGCGTAAAAACCCAGGCTTTTTCGGCGACCGTCTCACGTATCAGGGTAAAGAAGGCGGTGATCTCCTCGATCGTCTCCGGATGACCCATATCCGGCAGGATGACGCCCTGTTCGGCAAGTTTTGCGATAAGCGATAAGGAAAGGGTCGGATCTTCACCGGTCCAGCGAAGCGTATAATTCTCTTTGATCTTCTGGCGTTCCAGCTCCACCGGGATCAGAAGCAGCGGGGCCTTGAACGGTTTTGCCGGGCAGTCCCGTTCGGTCCACTCAACGAACCCGAGAGAAAGATACAGAACAGGATATCCCTGTTCTTCGAAGACCGTCCGGCTTTTGTTCTGGAGACTGTAGAGCTTTTTACGGAGCTCGATATCGGTATAGGGGGTATGGAGGGTGAGATCGGCATACTTTGACGTTGTCGAGAAGGTAGGATACTTCCAGATGCGTTTTTCCTCAGCATCACCTCGGGCAGCTTTGCTTGCCGGATAAAACTTCATCCCCTTTTCGTCAAGAACAAGGATCCGATAGATATCCGCCGGATCACATTCGATGACCTCGATCGATCTTCCGGGAGATGGTTTATAGTTCAGCAGATTGCTGCGGAGCGTCAGATCCAGTAACCTGCTGCGTAGTTCTTCCAGTTCTAAGATGCCCTGTTCCATGTGCATATCCTACAGATGTATCTATATTGGCGGGGATACTCTTAGTAGTTGTGTGATATATCCTGTCAGCCAGTGGTACGGGTGAACACATCGAAGTTGTAACTGCCGATCTGCCCCGCACGGGTGAAGAAGTAGGGGATCCATCCGGGATCCTCTTGAGTGCCCGGACAGTCGAGCCAGTAGTTCATCCGGATCGTCTCTTTGGTATATCCTTCCAGGGAATCGTAACTCTCATCATCATGGGTTATGATGATGTCATACTCACTGGCAAGCACGGTTGATGCATCCTTTAGTCCTCCGTAATACGTGAACCGATCCCAGCCGTCACCACGGTAATACCACATGAACGGCCAGGCCTGATCTGTCGCAAGAGCAACCTTATCGGAGGCATCTATCGCCGCCATCAAGGGGACGAGATCCTCCGAGTTCTGGACCTGGATGATCGGCTCGGCGATATCCGTGGGAGTGTATGCCACATAACAGGTCGTGGCAAAGAGGAGGACGGCACATATCACCAGAAGGATCTTCCAGTATTTTCCGGTGAATGTCAGCGCAAACGCTGCAACGAAGATCATCGGCACCAGCTGATGAAGGGAGAGCCAGGGGACCTTTTCCCCGATGTAGGCATAGGTCAGGCAGGCGATGATCGACCAGTAGACCGCAAACCGGATAAACTCCCTTTTTCTGTCAACGCAGGCTGGAGCTGCCGGACGGCTGAACAAAGCCGCAAAGGAGAACTTCTCCTTTGGTTTTTCTTGTTCTTGCTCTTCTTCGTCTTCTTCATCATGTTCTTCGTCAGAAGCCCGTTTCCTGCCGGTCACAAGGAAAAGGATGACACCAGCGACTGTAAGAAGAAGGATCGGCAGTTCATACAGGACAAACATCAGGAGATAGAAGACCGGCGGACTGGCGATCCTCTGCTCGTTGTGCATCGCGATCCAGTGTTCTATAGCCATAGGACCGGCCTGCAGGATCATTTCAGGATGGGGCCAGAATGAGGAGTAGAGCGTGAAGATGATCCCGAAGAAGATGACGGCCGCAATGATGAGATCGCGGATCCATTTGGAGGGAAGGGTGATCTTTCTGGTCCAGAGAAGATAGACGAAGAATACGCCGAAGGTGACAATGACGAGCGGCATGTTCTCCTTGGAACACATGCCGAAAGCTCCGGCAAGGGCCGCTAATGCCAGATAATACCATTTGCCTTTGTCGAGCCAGGCGAGGAAGGCAACGACCAGAAGGAGAGAGAAGAATACCACGAAGATGTCGTTTCGTAAAAACCGGGAGAAGTAGACCAGTTCGGGAGCTATTGCAAGGAAAAGTGCGGCGATGACGGCAACTTTTCCGGTGAGATACCGAAGTCTGTAGAGCCAATAAACGAGACGGATGAGGGCACAGCCCGCAATTGCCGGAAGGATCCTGCCGATAAGATCGGAGTCCCCGAATACGGCGAACATGGATGCCGTGATATAGTATAAGAAGGGGCCGTGATACACCGGATCATACAGATAATTACCGGTCGTCAGAAGCTGATAGGAGAACCATGCATGGATCGCCTCATCGTGATGGAAGAGTTTGAGATCCAGAAACGCGAATCTGAGAATGATCGCGAGGAGGAGGATCGCAAAGATCACGTGTTCAACACGGATATGACTTTTGATATTTTGTATGAACGGATGCATGGATGTGTAAAGTATGTTTGTCAGGATAGGATATGAATATCTTCATCCGAAGAAGCATCTTTTGACAAAACGTGATCCAGTTTGATATCCATAAGGCAGCAAATATCGGGAGATATTCCCGACATTGCAGATGGAAACGGGAGACGCTGTCGATGATCATTTTCTTTTTCGTGTTTTGGTGTGCTTTTCGATTTGGTGTATGGGATTATTTGGGTGGGCGGATGAACGGGAGGAGGTTGAATCTGAAGTTCTGTAAGGGTAAGGTCGAGTGTGGTCAGATGAGATTATTTAACCGCGAAGAATGGCGGAGATTCGCAGTTAAATTGCCTCATGTATCCACACATCCCACAAACGAAATCGAAGTACACACCGAAAATAATATGATTCAAGCGAGGGTCAAAGACCCGAAGCGGAGATTCAAGAGAGATGAGATGAAATAACCCAATCCACGATCGGACATACCTATTTGACGACTTGCCGACTACTTGTCGATTCGTTTGACAACAAAACAAACCCCATATCTTCCTTTAAATCTAAAAATAACTTAAATTATAATTATAATTATTATATTTTAATACTTTACACAAAAGAGAGGGAGACGCCCGCAGATTCTGCATACCCGGCATTCCGGACCATCCGACCTCCCCTCTTTCCTCATCTTTGTCAAATGGATCAAATTGTCAAATACCAAAATCAAAGCCAGAATATTCCTTAGATCGCCAAACAGGGCTTGTAAACACTTGACAGACCATTCGACAACTAGCCTCATATTTCGGCAAGTCGAAACATGTTTTACCTCACACCGCCTTTTTCCATATCCCACTCCTTTCTTTATCATATGTCATGCATACGGAGAGAAGAGACCGAAGAAAAAAACTGCTGGAAAAACTCTCAAAAAAAATAATGAAAAACGGGGGGATCCCGTTTAGTTCTCGAGAACGATCTCGATGCTGATATCTTTTGGAACCTGAATGCGCATAAGCTGTCTGAGTGCACGCTCATCGGCATCAAGGTCGATAAGTCGTTTGTGCACTCGCATCTGCCAGCGATCCCAGGTTGCCGTTCCTTCTCCATCGGGGGACTTCCGGACCGGGACAATAAGTCTCTTGGTCGGCAGCGGGATAGGTCCAGCCATATTTACACCGGTACGTTCTGCAATCTCACGGATACGGGTACATACCGTTTCCACTTTTTCATAATCAGTCCCTGTTAGGCGTATTCTGGCTTTTTGCATTTTCTAAGTCACCACAAAAAATTCGAGTGAGAGATAAAATTATCTCATCTGCTTTGGTTTAACGCTGAGAACAAGTCCTGCTGCAACGGTCATACCCATATCACGGACAGCGAATCTGCCGAGCTGTGGGAGTTCCTTTGCAGTCTCGATAACGAGAGGGCGAGTCGGAGTGATGGTACAGATTGCTGCATCGCCAGCCTTAAGGAATGCAGGGTTCTCTTCTTTGACCTGTCCGGAACGGGGGTCCAGCTTTTTGTCAAGGGAAGTGAACATACATGCAGTCTGTGAGGTGTGGCAGTGGAACACCGGAGTGTATCCAACGGAGAGGACGGACGGGTGCTGAAGCACGACGACCTGTGCGGTGAATTCTTCTGCAACGGTCGGCGGAACATCAGCCGGACCGCAGACATCTCCACGGCGGACATCGTTCTTTGCGATACCGCGAACGTTGAATCCAACGTTGTCTCCCGGAAGAGCTTCTGCAAACTCTTCGTGGTGCATCTCAATGGACTTAATTTCACCGAAAACGTTTGCCGGCATGAAGGAAACTTTCTGTCCTTTCTTGAGGATACCGGTCTCAATACGACCTACTGGGACAGTTCCGACACCGGAAATGGTGTAGACGTCCTGGATCGGGAGTCTGAGCGGTTTGTCGGTCGGCATGTTGGGCATCGTGAACAGATCGAGTGCTGCAAGGAGTGTTGGGCCCTTGTACCACGGGGTGTTTGCGGATGCGACCTTGATGTTGTCACCGCAGAATGCGCTGATCGGGATGAAGGGGGTGTTTGCCGGTTTGTATCCAACAGACATGATGAGTTTGGTCATCTTGTCTTTTGCTTCGTTGTACTTCTCTTCGGAGTACTTAACTGCATCCATCTTGTTGATGGCGACGATGATCTGGTTGATACCAAGGGTCTTGGACAGGAAAACGTGTTCTTTGGTCTGTTCCATCGGGCCTTCGGTTCCGGATACAACAATGATTGCTGCATCAGCCTGGGATGCACCGGTGATCATGTTCTTGACGAAGTCACGGTGACCTGGACAGTCAACAACGGTAAAATTGAATTTCGGGGTTTCGAATTTCTTATGAGCGATATCGATGGTAATACCACGTTCGCGTTCTTCCTTGAGGGAGTCCATTACCCAGGCAAACTCGAAAGTAGCCTTTCCGTTGGATTCTGCTTCTTTCTTGTATCCATCAAGAACGTGCTGTGCTACAACTCCGGTCTCAAAGAGAATCCGGCCTACTGTTGTCGACTTACCGTGATCAATGTGACCGATAACGGCAAGATTCATGTGGGGCTTTAGTGCTGCCATGATAATTTATCTCCACTTTGACTCATTGATAGGGACACAAAAGATTGCGATCCAAATCAACACGAGTGTAAACAGATTGGTCTTACAACCATATAAAATAATTCATCATGCAAACGAACTGAACCGGCAGACTAATAGGAAAATAATTCCGTATTCTCTGTAATGAAATCATTACCTCTTGATAGAAAACCGAGCGGTAAATCGACCGTGATGTGCGGGGACAAGGAAGTTTCCGTGCACATTACCTGTGTTTTTTGTGCAAACTGCGCAGGGATCCGGGTAAACCGGAGAGTTACACCGAATCCGTATGCCCAGGCAATGCGCGGATCGAAGGGGGGTATTTCCCTTGATGAACAGCTGATGGATGGGATGATCATGTTCAATACGGTGATCGAAGACAAGAACGCCACGGATCTCGAGTGTTCGGATGACGCAGGATCCGGATTCCAGCCGCTCTCACGCAGACGTTAGAAGAATCGCGACGACCAGAAGAACGACCATCCGGGTGAGTTCATTGCCCGCTCCGGTCACATCCCCGTTTACGCCGCCGAAGAGCTTTCGCGCGAGGAGAAGGAGACATGCGAATGTGACGAGAGCCGCGATGAGCCCTGCCCCGACATACATTTTTCCCGGCGATAAGAAGAGCGGCAGGGTAAGTATTACAGTATAGATGCAGAACCGCCTTTTTGAACGATCATAGATATATTTCTGAATGCCGTCGTGGAATGGTTTTCCCAGAGCGGAAAATAATCCCATGGTCATTTTACCAAAAATTTCTGCTATGAATACGGCGAACGCGATCTCGAGGACGGTCATCGATGAGAGTGCCGAATAGGAGATCAGAACGACCATGATGCCAAGAGCCAGAGCTCCGGCCCCGGTCGTCCTGTCGGTCATGGCACGGATCCGTTTTTCCCGGCTGCCGTGCGCCATGAGCCCGTCGCCGAAATCCAGGAGGCCGTCGAAGTGGTTGCCGCCGGAAATGAAGACCGCTAAGGCGAGGGTGAGGGCCGCGATTATTGCGGAGTTTTCAAATCCGAGATGCCAGGCAACGAGACCGGGGAGTGCGGCGACACCGCCGGTTACGTATCCGGCTATTGGATAAAGCCAGCTTCGCTTTGCAAATAATTCAAAGTCCGCCGGTTTTCCTAAAGGAAGGATCGTGGTGAACTGTAAGAGTGCGCGAAGTGACTGCATTTATATTATATCTTGTCAGTTCTAAATGATATAATATCATGTCATTTGTTTCAACGAGAGCGGATTTTTCACCAGAGTCGCCGATGTTCGCCCTGATTCTGTCAAACACCCTGGTCTCCACTATAGAAGGGGTCTCCGGAGCAGGAGAGAGCCCGGAAAAAAGTCTGATGGTGCCGCCGTTAGACGCCGAACTTATCATAAACGGGGAGATCACGTCCGTTGATATGACACCAAACACGCCGACCGGCTGTCCTACCCCGGCAGTCATGACCCTCGCAATGATGGATCTGATCGGCATGAAACCCCTCATGATCGCTGCAGGTCTGGATCATGAGGTCACCGTCCCTCATATGCAGTTCGGAGAAAAAGCCGGAGGCGACCCCCGGGAGGGAAACGCCGTCCCAAATGCAAAACTGCTCTTTGAAAAAGGCAGATGGCTCGGCGAGTATCTCTCCCAGACGCATGACATGCTCGTTCTCGGAGAATGTCTGCCGGGGGGGACTACGACGGCACTTTGCGTGCTTCGCACCCTCGGTTATCAGGCAAAGGTGAGCAGTTGTCTCGTGGACAACCCGGTCTGTATCAAAGAAAGGATCGCTGCCGAAGCGGTGGAAAAGGTACAGAAAGCGGGCGTGACCGATCCGCTCGACATCGTTTCCATGGTAGGGGACCCGATGATCCCGGTCGCCGCAGGGATCGCCGAAGGTTACCGGGGAAAACTGTTCCTCGCGGGAGGCACACAGATGCTTGCAGCGGCGGCAGTGATACGGGCACTTGGAAACACCGTCCCCGATATCGTGACGACGATCTATGTCTACAATGACAAGACGGCGTCGTTCAAAGAAACGGCCGCCGCAATCGGAGCAGATGCCTATTATGTGGATCCCGAGTTCGACTCGATCGGTCCTGCAGGCCTTGCCCGGTATGCTGAAGGGGAGATCAAAGAGGGATCCGGAGCAGGAGGAGCGATGTTTCTTGCAAGCATTCTCGGATTCGCTCCCGAGGATATCAAAAACACGATCCGCGAACACGTGATCAGATACACCTAAATGGAGATGGAGAACCAGATCCGGAAAGCGGAGTTCACCTGCAGACTTTGCGGTGAATGCTGCAGCGGAAAAAACAACGAGGTGATGGTCTCACCCGACGAGATCGATCTGCTCTGTGAAGCGACCGGCCTTACCCCGGATCAGATCACCGAGCCGTATCCCGAATGGATCCATGACGGCGGGGCGACCTTCACCTTCGGGAGGGTTTTACGACGGGGAGAGGACGGGAACTGTATGTTTCTCGAAAACAACCGATGTACCGTCTACGCACACAGACCACATATCTGCCGGACCTATCCCTTCATGCTTGACGGCAAAGAACTCCTTGTTTTTGAGTGCTGCGGGTGTAAATGCGGCGAGCCGACACCGGATACGGAAGAGATAGCAAAGGACCTCCTCGACCGGCTGAGTGCAGAGGATAAGGAGTTTCTTTTAACAAAAGAGCAGTACCAAAAGCATAGTATGGTTTTGGGGTCAACAATCATCTTCGACAGCAGGGGAGCTCATCTGCATAAACGACAATGACGGAAATACACATCGTTGGAACAGCGCATGTTTCACAGAAAAGCATCGACGAAGTTCGTGAGAAAGTGGATGCCGTAGATCCTGATGTGATTGCCATCGAACTGGACCCGGGGCGTTTTGCCGCATTAAAACAGCAGATGAGGGAGGCAAAGGACCTGGAGCTGGGGATCCTGCCGACCGACGAGGTGAAACCGGTCGCACCCGAGGTGAAGAGTCTCCTGAAAGGGAACTTTACTCTGATGCTTGTTCAGTGGATCCTCGCATATGTTCAGCGAAAGATCGGTATGAACGTCGGTGTCGAGCCGGGAGCTGAGATGAAAGAGGCGATCAGGATCGCCGAAGAGAGGAATATTATGGTACTTCTCATCGACCGGAACATCAACACGACGCTCGCCCGGTTCTGGGGAAACATGAAATTCCTCGAGAAGATAAAACTCGTCTGGGTCCTGATCAGCTCGATCACCGGTACAGATGATGAAACCGAGGGGATCAGTACCGAGATGGTCGATTCTCTGACAAATCCCGATATGATCGAGCTTGCTCTTGCCGAATTCCAGAAGTTTTCACCCACAGGCGCAAATGCATTGATCACTGAAAGAGATGCATATCTGGCACACGGGATCATCAATCTGGAGCACAGTTCCTTCGAACGTGCAGTGGTCGTGGTGGGTGCCGGACACCTCCCGGGGATCACCAGGTTCCGGGAACATCCCGAAACACTGCCGACCATGAAGAGCCTGAACGAACTGCCGAAGAAGTATCCGTGGGGAAAGATCATCGGCAGTGTGTTCATCGCCATGTTCGCGGTGATCATTCTCGCGATCGCATTTTCAGGAGCGACGGATCTTCTCATCTGGGCGATCATCTACTGGGTGGTCCTAAACGGACTTTTCGCCGGCGTTGCGACATTACTCGTGAGAGGTCACCCGCTTTCCGCGGCGACCGCGGCGGGACTTGCGTGGATGACTTCCCTGAACCCGTTCCTTGCATGCGGATGGTTTGCGGCGATCGTGGAGGCAAGGATGCGGCCTCCCAGCGCAGGGGACTTTAAGGCGATCGCAAAGGCAGAAACGATCCGCGATATGTTTTCGGTCCCGCTGTTCAAGATCCTGATCGTGGCGGCGGCGGCAAACATCGGCAGCACTATCGCGACCTTTGCATTCTTTATCTTCCTGACACCGCTTCTCGGGGTCGATCTTGAGATGATGACCGGGATCCTGACGACCGGATTTACCAACCTCTGGGCATTTCTGACCGGCTGGATCTGATCATCCAATATTATCCATCAATATATTATTTTTCCCACCAGATGTGGGCAGTTTTTGACGTTCCGGGAAGAACATAGTCATTATCAGTTCTGACGGCACGTTCGTCCAGATATTTGTCCACGATACGTTTCTGGTCATCGGTGATCGCCAGAAGCCGGGTATAATAATCCTGATGCATTTCTTCAGCTGAAGTATACGCCTGACCGACGGTCCGTGATTCGATGGTAAGGTTTGCATAGATATCCAGCTGAAACAGGACGTTCCAGAGAATATCGGCTGTTGGTTCATAGTTGTATGGTTCGCCGTGCAGCAGAGGCCAAAGCTCACAGTTTCCACGGGAAAGGGAAGGAGGGAGAAGGAACCAGAAGAGATGGACCGCGGAGTTTGCACAGTCATCCATTTTTTTGATACAGTCACGGATATCAGCCATCATCAATGAAAGGGAAGCGATCACAACATCATGTCTGCCGATCTCTTCAGGTGAGGCATCCTCCCATATCTTTTGAATGACCCGAATGGGAGGAGCGTTCGTGAGTGCCCGGTATGCCTCCATCCCTCGAATCATGGGACCGGAAGGCTCAACGACGGTCACTGAACAGCCGGATAAGGCTAACGGCACCGAAAGTGTGCCCGGTCCGGCACCAATATCCAGGACCGACGATCCCTCTGGGATTTCCATCGAGGCAAGCTGTTTCTGCACTCTTCCCCGATCATCATTCTGCAGCCTTTTTACATATCTTTCCACATTGACCGGATTGTCCCAGAAACTTCCATTGTCTTCACCTGCCTTTCTCTTCTGTTCAAAAGCACGAGTGATCTGCTCATCCCACATCCTGATAAAATCCGGCTTATCAGCACACATATACAATAATGCCGAGTTGAAAGTAATAAACTGTGCGGGCTTGAGACAAAGACTATTTTACCTTTCACACATAAGGTTAATTATGAATACAAGAAATCCGGGTATTGCAAACTTCGGTATAACGATCATCCAGTCAAGACACAGTGTGAGAAAGTTCAAAGACGTGGAAATACCGCCGGAGTTCATCAGAAAAGCCCTCGAATGTGCTTCAAAGGCACCAACTGCACGAAATGTCCAGCCGTGGATATTTGTTGTAGTGAAGAAGAAGGAGACGCTCGCAAAAATTGCCGAGCTCGCACCAAACGGAAAATTCATTGAAGGAGCTGCAGTGGGGTTCCTTGTCTTTGGTAAAGCTGACTGGCAGTATGTGATCGAAGACTGTTCGGCAGCAACCGAAAACCTGCTTCTGGCTCTCCACGCCTACGGATACGGCGGGTGCTGGATCGCCGGAGACAAGAAGGATTACGCAGAAGATGTGCGTAAACTCGTCAATGTCCCGGACGAGTTCAAACTCGTGTCGATCATCGCTGCCGGATTACCGGATGTCGGCGGCATCACACTCGCAGAAAAGATGCCGCTCGAAAAGCTGGTCTTCGACGAAAGATACCAGTGATCCGAAGGTATCCACCCACTCCTTTTTTTGAGATGAAGAAAACACCGGATGTTTTGCAGAACATATGCTGATCTTTCATCACCTTTTTCTCGGTCTGATCGTAGGGATCATCCTCGCAGTGCTTCTTTCGAATAAATCGGCAGTGCTCTACGGAGGGATAGGAGCGATCCTTCCGGATCTTCTTGACAAACCGCTTGGACAGATCCTTCTCGTCGACACATTGAACTATGGGCGGATCTACGCCCACACTTTGATCTTGGCGGTGATCATGATCATTTTCGGGCTCGCGATATGGTATAAAAACAGAAACCGGATCCTGCTTCTCTGTATAGGAGCAGGCGTTCTCATCCATCAGCTCGGTGATGCTATGTGGAACGCTCCAGTAAACTGGTTCTGGCCGTTTCACGGACCTTTCCCGCCTTCATCCGAGATCTATCCTCCGATACCCGAGGGATATCTGCCTTTTCTATATCTCGCATCATGGATACTGGCAGTTATCGCGGGAGCGGCGGTGATCGCCGTTTTGTACCGTCATCTGGAACTTTATCTGATGAGCGGAACCAAGGGCAGAGGGATCCTGACAGGAACCAGGATGATCCTCGCAGGGACGGGAACAATACTGCTGGTAAAATATCTCATCTGGGATATGTTTCTCACCGGTCCCTGGGAAAATTACTTTGGAACCATGTATCTTCATGAGCTTTTGTCAATATCAGAGTGGGTATACGGTCTCGCCTCCGTCATACTGATACTGCTGCTCCTGGATTATCCGGTACGTTTTTCTGAAACGACAAAAAAGCACATCATCAAAATCTGCGGGGCAGGGGTGGTGATCATTTCTCTTTGTATTGCTCTCCTCATCAGCCTCGGGATCCCGGTCGATGCAGTCTATGGTGAGATGCTCTGGAGGATCTGGGCAGTTTCAGGGCTGTTTGCCGGAGGGATCGTTCTTCTTTTCCTGGGAGACAGACTCTCCACCCTGCCTGGTGAGCGGGTCTATCCCAGAAGATGAGATGTTTTTTCCGGGCCGCAGTGAAACGGCTATCCAAGCATCAGATCAGTATTCTCTCGGCATTTATTTTTTCTCTAAGCCCGGGGTAAACTATTATGTATTGACCATACCTATTGTATATTCTGAAAGTGTATGAATGATTTTCTCCTGAACTGGCTAGGTTCCATGGGTATGATCGCGCTCGTCTGGGTATTTTGTGCAGCCATGGTTGATCTTACCCTGACACGAAGGCATTCCCGTCTTCACACCGCATTACTCTGGGCAGGAGGATTTCTGATAGTTGTTGTTCTGACCTCTTTCATTGATATACTCTACGAGGCGTTTGTCTTCCTCATACCAAGCGGATATGATTTCGTTTCTTTTATTGCAGACAGTCTGTTTGTGATAGTGTTCGGTTTAGGGTTTATTTTTGTGTCATGGCGGATCTGCCGCGGGACCAGATCTTCTAAAATATTCATAGCATCGTTTATAATAATTATCGGTCTGAGCAGCTGTGATCTGTCGTTTAGTATTATTCATAGAACATGCCCCTGGGATCTCTGTCAGATGAAGTTTGCAACCTGTATTCTGATTTTGATCATTCTGACGATCGGTCTGATCCTGACGATCGGTCTGATCCTGACGATCGGTCTGATCCTGACGAAGCGTTTCCTGGTCAAAACAATGCAGGAGACAAACAGAGACCTGCAGGGGGATTTTCAAAATGTCCTGTTCATCCCGCTCGTAGTTGGTCTGATCTATGTGCTCCTCAGCTCCCTGTGGAACAGTCAGGAAGGGACCGTATTTTTCATTCCGGAAATAATGACCAGGATCATGTTCATCATTATGATCATCCTGCTCTATATGCAGGTTTTTTACGGGATACAAAAGGCCATCAAACATATCCATATCGATGAAGAGATGCGCCTTGCACATGATCTGCAGTCGAACATTCTCCCGTCACCCGCACAGTTTGAAAACATAGCGGGGGCAGAGATATTTGCATCGATCTCTGAATCAGATGCAGTGGGAGGAGACTTCTATGATATCATCCGGATCGGAGACTATCATCTCGCTTTTGTTATTGCCGATGTATCGGGCAAAGGTATTTCTGCAGCACTCATGATGATGCGTGTCAAAACCAGGATCAAGATGTCAGTACGGGCATTATTTACCCAACCCGGCAGGATGCTTACCATAGTTAACCGGGAAATTATGGAAAACAATGATACCTGCAGGTTCACCAATTCATGTGCCGGACACAACCACCCGATACTCTGCACACGCGACACCTGCGGCTCGCTTGTCTGTGAAAAAGCACCAGGACTTGGGATCTGGGACCACGAATACATCGAACAGTTCTGAAGAGAACTGATACGCTGTTTATGTACACCGACGGGGTAACGGATGCGCAGAATAAAAATGGCGAAATGTATGGAATGGACCGGCTCGTTTCGATCGTGCAGAAATCAGATGATCCGCAAAATATGATCAGTGCAGTAACAGAAGATATAAACGTCTTTACCGGAGGAAACATACAGGCGGACGATATGACGATGCTCGCGGTCAGATACACCGGAGAAGAAGAATAAAAAGGGAATTAAACCAAAAACACAGTTTTTTACTTATTCTTTTGCCAGAAGATCATCGAACCCCGATATGTCAAAGACTTCACGGACCAGGTCGCGGGCATTGATTATCAGTAAGGTCCCCGTAGGACCGAGCTGCTTTTTCAAGGTCAGAATGATCGAAAGACCGACACTGGACATGTAGGTCAGTTTTGCAAAATTGAGCGTAATGGCCGAGATCCCGTCAAGAGACGACTCAGCACACTTCCGAAACTCAGGAGCGCTTCGGGTGTCCAGTTTACCATCCAGCTCAAGGATCAGTTTGGACTCATTAACAGTTTTTGTGATTTTCATAGAATTTGTTCTCCCTTTTTTAGACACTAGGTATAAAGTTTTTTGTAAACGGTCAGGACGTTTGTTCCGTTTACCCGCTCATAAGTGATCCTGTCCGTCAGTTTTTTGGACAGGAAGATACCCAAACCGCCGATCATGCGGTCCTCGATGGGCATAGTAACATCCGGCTCTGAAAACTCCAGCGGATCAAACGGCACCCCGGTGTCGGAAAGGATCAGTTTCAGACAGGGACCGATATACATCGTTAAGAGCACAGAGCCGGGTTCATTCAGATAGGCATAGTTCACGATATTGACAAACAGCTCTTCGATCACAAGCGTCATCTTTGCGATGAAGGGCTCGGGAACACCATTCGGACGAAGTGATGCATCCACCCACTGAACGATCTCATCCAGACTTTCGACCGTTGCCGGGATCGTAAGTCTGGCAGAATGTTTAGGATACAGATGAACATACTTCTGATCGAAATATGGACCGGGTTCGGCACCGGCCCCGGATCTTCCGCAGACGGTGATGATATCTTTTTCAGAGACAGATCCGCGATCCTCCAGACAAAGAGCTGCTTTTTTGCCGTACGCGGTAAGGGTCCCGCCCGTGAAGGAAAGACGCTTTACTTCGATCCCATACACACTTCCTTCAGCATCGAGACCCGAATTTATTACCGACACAGTACTTTGTTCGCCTCTCACCCCGTACATTCCGCCGGAAATATCAAGATGCGTGCCGGAAACGATGAGATCTCCATTACCAAGACAGACACCGCAGGAGGTCTTTTCGATATCAGTTGTCCTGATCTGGAGGGTGCCGCCATTTGCATGGACCGAGCCGCAGGTGACCAGTATGCCGTAGGTATCTGCAGATATGTCATGCATGCCGCTGTGGATCAGGAGATCACCGTTGGAGGAGAAAATGCCGGCGTAGTGACCGGATATCTGCACCACTCCGCCGAAAATGTTCACGGTATTCCCGGCATAGAATGCAACATCGCCGGCAATATCAACGACCGCATCACCAAAACAGGTGGAGCCGCCGGAGACATACAGACCAAACTCGTCACCGAACACCGTAAGATATCCCCCGAGATCTTCGAAGGATCCTGCTACCCGGAGACCGGTCTTTCCCGAAGCGGTCAGCAGACCGGAGGTAAGAGAGAGATCTTCGAGAACAGTAAGACCAGTCATATAACCGGTCGCATCGATCTTGCCTCCATGGACCGTCATCATTTTTCCGACACGTATCCCGTCCCCGGCCATTCCGGTCCCGCAGATCATACCGGATTTCTGGATATATGTCCCTTTGACATCGATCCCGGTACCTTCATTGATCGATGTCAGATTTCCATTCGAGACCTCGAGATCTCCGTTGACAACAAGACCGGTCCTACCCCGGATCTCGAGACTCCTGCCGGAAAAGATCATATCTGTTCCGACACGGACACCAGTCTCTTTTCCGCTGATGACAGAAACACAGCTGTCTTCCAAACAAAAGCCCGCCCCTGTTAAGATCCCTGTCTCTTCCCCTTCGACCGTGACATTCATCTGAGAGAAAGCGGCGTCATTCGAAAAGGACAACCCCACATTTCCCAAAACCGCACAACTTCCATCAGAGAGGCGGCAAAGATCCCCTTTGACGAGGATCCCGGCATCCTCCCCGTTGATGAAGAGATGAAGATCAGTGCCGATGAATGATCCGCTGACCGAAATGCCTGTTCCGGCACTGATCTCAGCGGTGACGGAGGAGATCTGCAGATCACCTTTTTCAACGATGATCCCGATCTCACGGGAAGCTACCCTCAGAAAACAGTTTTTGAGGGCACATGGACCATCACATACACGTATCCCGATCCCGTCCGGCGTCTCGATCAGATGGGTCCCCCCATCCAGCTCAAGATGACCGGTACATTCTATGCCGACACCGGTCGAAATGATCTGAAGAGAGGATGTATCTGTGGTTATGCCGGCGCCTGGACCGGATCTGATACCAGTATCCTGAGATAGTATACTGATGGTCGAGCCGGATATCGCGATGCCTTTGTGTGCACGGATCCCGCATACAACGCCGGAGATACCCACATGTACCGACGTTATGCACAATTTTCCCGCATCAACGCAGATGCCGGTTTCACTCTCTGTAAGGATAAGTGATCCTTCCCCCAAAATAGCCAGATCACCGTTTCGCACACGTATCCCCGGGCGGTGTTTCCCAACTATGGTATTTTCTGCACCCGAGGTAATGATAGAGAGATCCCCTACACAGTCGATCCCAGTTCCGTGATATGAATAAAGTGAAAGAACACGAGACCCCGCCTCCCAGCTCCAGCCGTTTCCGTAACAATTCTCTTCAGAATTGTAGATTTTTCCGTTCATGACAAGTTGGGCGTCGGAATAGATTTTCGGTGTCATATCCTCAAGTACAATGTATAGTTTGTTTTTGATATTCATAACAGTATGTCCGAGACACTTTTGCGGTAGAAATATGAGTCATCACAGGGTTTCTGGAAAGGATCCGGGAAGAGAGAATAGACCATTACAGGAAAAAAACGCGCCCCAGGGTCATGACAGTAGAGCAGAGGATCCAACCCCAAATATCGGTTATTTCCCGCAAACATATACAAAAATAACAAAGTATAAATATAACATTGTTTTTTAAAAAGGAATAGTTTAAATACAATTAAATGTATATTACTTATTATCTCTGAACTCAGGACTCAGGGGCTTAATGACACCAGAATGGATAAAATAATGACAACCGTACTCGCCGAAATGAAACGGAGCAGTTTTACCAGGGAAAATCATATCCCTTATCACTACCCGGAACGCCCGTCATGTATTGCCGACATGGCTGAACTGTATGAAGAGAGATTAGAAAAACCCGTAGAATCATTACTTTCACATTTGTTAACAGCACAAAGATCATGTTCTCCCGAAATTTCCAATGAACGGTGTTTCCTTCTCGAAAAGAGATATCGTTAATAGGGAAATTTAGCTGTAATTAATCTGTGACTCTGTCACACAACTCCCTTCTTTTTTGAACAGACTTCTCAATGGACCAAACACCATCAGAGATCCTGATGATACCGTTTACATCAATGCAGACTACAGAGTATTTTTTGCTCACCCGCCAGCCTTATCCCCTTCTCCTTCCAAACTATTCTCCATGCAAAGCCCTATCCTCCAGGTGGCCCTTGACGTAACCGAACTTACACGGGCACAAAAAATAGCAGAAGAGGCACTGGCAGGCGGTGCTGACTGGATAGAAATAGGCACACCCCTTGTAAAAAGTGAAGGAATGCAGGCCGTTCGCTCACTTCGAGCACAATTTCCGACCACCACGCTCGTTGCCGACCTGAAAACAGCCGACACCGGCCGGATGGAGGTCGAGATGGCAGCAAAAGCCGGAGCAAATATCGTCTGCGTCCTTGGAAATACAGATAATGCCGTCATCGTGGACGCCTTACGCGGAGCTTCCCTCTACGGAGTCCAGATCATGGCAGACATGATGAATGTCCAAGATGTGGTCACGCGTGCGAGAGAGCTTGCCGATCTCGGGGTCCAGATCATCAATGCCCATGTCGGTATCGACCAGCAGATGGAGGGAAAGGATCCGCTGGACCTTCTGGACAAACTCGGGGACCTGCCGATCAAAATAGCCGTCGCGGGAGGACTGAATGCAGAAACGGCATCCAAAGCAGCGGCAAGGGGAGCGGACATCGTGATCGTCGGAGGGTCGATCATCAAAGCAGCCGATGTCACCAAGGCCACCCGAAATATTCGGGATGCGATCGACCGCCCGACAGAGGGGACCTCAGTAAAAATCAGTCTGGATGACACGATCCGCGAACTTCTCGAACAGGTCTCCGCCCCGAACGTGACTGATGCTCTTTACCGAAAAGGGGCAATGAGCGGTCTTACTGTTCAGTATGTTCCGAAGAAAATGATCGGAAAAGCAGTCACCGTACAAACATTCGGCGGAGACTGGTCAAAACCGGTCCAGGCGATCGATGCATGCAGACCGGGAGATGTTCTCGTCATCAGCAATGACAAAAGAACCGACATAGCTCCGTGGGGTGAACTTGCCACCCGTTCGGCTGAGAACAAAGGGATCGCAGGCATCATCATCGACGGAGCCGTACGTGACTGGGACGATATCATCACACTAGCGACGCCCGTTTATGCGACGAGCATTCAGCCGAATGCAGGCGAACCCAAAGGATTTGGCGAGATCAACGCCGATATCTCCTGCTGCGGTCAGGCCGTGAGACCGGGAGACTGGCTGATCGGCGACCAGTCAGGTGTCGTCGTCATCCCGCGGGAACGGGCATATGAAGTCGCACGACGTGCAGTCGAGGTCCAGAAAACCGAGGTAAGGATCAGGGAAGAGATCAGAAGAGGCGGGACTCTCGGCAGTCTCTCGCAGCTTCTTCGGTGGGAGAAAAAGTGAGCAGAAAACCCAAGGTCGGAAACCCCTCGGACCCCGTTCTCTGGTGTAAAGAAGCAGCAGAACGCATGACTGCCGGCGATGATAAAGGAGCCATCTTCTGTTACCAGGAATCGATTAAACTTCGGTCGGGCGTCCCCGATGTCTGGTACAATCTTGCCCGTCTCTTTGAAAAAACCGGAGAGATAAAAGAAGCACTTGCTACGCATATCACCGCTGAAAAACTGTTTCCAGGCGATCATCGGTTTCCGGCGGAACGTGCAAGACTCCTTGCCGGATCAGGCAAATACACCGAGGCCGTCACAGCGATCTCGGATGCTCTGCTGATCTCGCCACACTCCCCGACCCTCCTAGCAAACAAAGCAGGATACCTCATCTTCGCCAAAAATCCAACCGATGCACTCCAGACGGCTGAACAGGCACTCACGATCGATCCGGGGTGTTCGCTTGCCTATCTGCACAAAGCCCACGCCCAAACCGCTCTCGGAGATGTACCCAGTGCCAGAAATACTCTCGCCACCGGGCTTTCAGCCGTGCCGGATGACTCCCGCCTGCTCAAAATGCAGGCAAACCTCCAACTTCGAAGCGGAGAATATGAGGCAGGTCTTGCTTCGATCGAAAAAGTCCTTCTGCTCACCCCGGATGATGCTGAAAGCTGGAGTCTTAAAGGCGCGGCGTGTGCATATCTCAACCAAAAAGAGACCGCCGTTTCTGCATTTGAACAGGCCATGAAACTTGATCCAAAAGAGCGATCCTATCGGCAGAACCGCGATGCTGTCAGAAAAGGATAAAATCCATCATTCTTTTTTCAGGATAAAAAATAGAGATTAAGTATTCAGATCAGAAGTTGTAATCTTTCGCTGGGAGGAGTTCGATACCGGCTTCTACGATCTTCAATGCTGCTTCACGCGGATTTGTGACCTTCACAATCAATGCGCCGTAGTCTCCTGAACGGAATGCATACGCATACTCGATGTTGATTGCAAGACCGCCAAGAAGATTTGCCACTTCATAAAGGCCGCCTGGGATATCTTTCATCTTGATCGCGAGAACGTCCGTATACTGCAAAGCATAATTCTGTTTGGCAAACTCATTGAATGCGACCTCCGGTTTATCCACGATTGCACGGACGACCCCGAAGTTATTTGCTTCGGCTATGTTGAATGCCTGGATGGATACTCCTGTGTCAAGAAAAATCTTGGCGATCGCTGCAAGTTTTCCAGCCTTATTCTCTGAAAATATCGATAACTGTTTGATGATGTATTTTTCCGTCATTTAAATCACCCGATGATCTATCACACGTTTTGCTTTACCCTCAAAACGCGGGAGGGAGTTCGGCGGACAAAGCTCGATCTTCGCAGACACATTCAGTGCATCCCGAAGAGCACGCTCGGTACGCATCTGCATCTCCATGAGACCGTTAATACTATCTGTCATCGCATCAGGCTTTAATTCTACCTTTATGAGCATGTCGTCAAGAGGGCCGGTCCTGAACACCTCGATCATGAAATGGGTCGTGAGATACGGATTCTTCAAGAGAGCATGCTCGATCGCCGACGGGAAGACATTGATCCCGCGGATGATCAGCATATCATCGACCCTGCCCTGCAGACGATCGATCCGCGGCGAAGTTCTGCCGCATGCACAATCTCCTTCAAGGATAGAAGTGATATCCCCGATCCGATATCGGATCATCGGGATCGCCTCCTTTTTCAGGATCGTGATCGTCAGTTCTCCCTTCTCTCCCGGAGGGAGCTGCTCGCCGGCCTTTGGGTCGATGATCTCAGTGTAGGCGATATCCCCGCATATGTGCATCCCGTTCAGTTCGCTGCAGTCAGTGAACATTGGCCCGGATATCTCAGACGTCCCGAAGATGTTGTGTGCCGTGATGCCGGACTCAGCAAAGATATACCGGCGCATTGCATCTGTCCAGGGTTCTGCCCCGAGAACCGCGGTCCGAAGAAGCGTGTCCTTGTTGAAGTCCACACCCATTCTCTTCGCCACATCGATCAGATGGATGAAGTACGATGGAGTACAGGCTATCGTCGTCGTCTTCAGATCCTGAATAAGTTCGATCTGCCGTTCAGAATTTCCGGTCGATGCCGGGATCACCGTTGCGCCGACCTTCTCGCCTCCGTAATGCAGACCGAGACCTCCGGTAAACAGTCCGTAACCATAACAGACCTGTAAAACATCCTTTTTTCCGACCCCGCACGAAACAAGTGAGCGGGCAACACACTCACTCCAAAGCTCTATATCGTTTTGTGTGTAGGCAACGACCGTCGGCTTGCCGGTCGTCCCGGATGAAACATGATACCGAACGAGATCATCATGCGGGACACAGACAAGCCCGTTCGGATAATTATCACGAAGATCCGTCTTCTTCATAAAAGGCAGTTTCGTGATATCAGTAATGGAGGAAATGTCCGCTGGTTTGACACCGGTCTCGTCCATTTTCTTATGGTAGAAGGCCGATTTGTCATAGAGACGCGTGACCAGCTTTTTCAGTTCCTGATACTGGAGCCTGGAAAGCTCATCTTTCGGCATCGTCTCGATCTTTTCATTATAATACGCCATATCAGATGACCCTCCGGTCGATCACTCTCTTTGCTTTTCCTTCAAAGCGGGGGAGTGAGCCGGGTTCAACAAGATCGACCTTCGCACGCAGCGTGAGCGTGTCCTGCAGGGCCTTCATGATCTTCGTCTGCAGTTTCGAGAGATCCTGAAGCTCGCCTGAGAAGATGTTTTTATTCATCTCCACCTCGATCATCATCTCATCAAGATGATCCACCCGGTCGATATAGACCATGAACTGATCTCCCACTTCAGGAACGTTTTTCAGCACATGCTCGATCTGACTTGGGAACACATTGATCCCGCGGACCGTCAGCATGTCGTCGCTTCTGCCGAGAAGTCTCGCGATCTTCTGACCGCGGCCGCACGGACACTCGTCATCCATAAGCATGGTGGTATCGCCGGTTCGATACCGTAAGAGAGGCATGGCCTCCTTCATGATCGGTGTCACGACCATCTCTCCCTTCTCTTCGGGACCGAGCACCTCGCCGGTCTTCGGATCGATGATCTCGACAATATAACAGTCATGCCAGATATGCAGACCATCCTGTTCAGGGCATTCAAAAGCAACACCCGGGCCAAACAGTTCGCTCATCCCGTAACTGTCGTAGGCTTTGAGACCGAGACGGCTCTCCAGGTCGCGGCGCATATTCTCTGACCATGCTTCCGCCCCGAAACAGCCGATCTCAAGCGATGAAAGATCCGCATGCATCTCCTCAGCCACCTCAGTCAGATGCATCGCATAACTCGGCGTGCAGTGAAGACCACGCACTTTGAAATCCTGGATCATCTCGATCTGCCGTTTTGTATTACCGACACCTGACGGAACAACAGCACAACCGATCTTTTCCGCACCCATATGGATACCGAGACCCCCGGTAAAAAGAGAATAGTTCGACGCATTCTGGAAAATATCGCCTGCCGTAAGCCCGACCATCGTCAGGTTCCGTGCGATAAGTTCCGACCACATATTGAGATCATTTTTCGTATAGGCAACGACCGTCGGTTTTCCGGTCGTTCCGGATGTCGTATGGATCCGGTTCACCTGACGCATCGGCACCGCTAAAAAACCAAACGGATACCCCCCACGGAGATCTGTTTTATTCGTGAACGGGATCTTTGCCAGGTCGTCAAGTGATTTTATATCAGACGGGGTTATTCCCGCATCCTTGAACAGGGTATTGTAGAAACCGATATTCTGCGTCCGTGCAACCGTTTCCTTCAGACGCTTGAGCTGAAGCTCTTCAAGAGCCGGACCGGACAGGGTTTCCATCTTCTCATTCCAGAACATAAGGTTAAGTCCTTTGCAGACGGTGGCATGACACTGTGTGTCATGCTACACTTTATCACCCTATTACATTGTTTTATAGTTAGATAATGGTTATGACTCAGCCTTTATCACTACAAGACCATGCCGATCAGGGTAAAGGAGAGGGGCCCTATAGCGAGCATAATACACGAGTACATGATACCCCCCTTGATCGATCCGGTACCCATCATACCTGCCACAAGTCCGGAGCAGAATCCGTGGATGAGGATCGAGTGATAGATGATCATCTGATAGATCTGGGCAGGGAAAGCGGACCCCGTACTGGAACTTAAGTAAGAAAGGGCCTCGGAATTCTCAGCCATGATAGTCAGAAACATGTCCGCCATAATGATCTGGACAAACACAAACACGCCAAATGCCATGAAGACGATCACGACATACACACCCATGTCGCTCTTTCTTTCCCATTTCAAAGACTCTCTGTTCTTTGCTTCATGATACTGCAGATCGATCGTGAGCGACAGATCATTCGTGAAGTGTTCGGTCTGAGAAAGGAGAATGACCAGCCGGTCGACCGAGAGGTTTTTTCATGCGGTCAGCAAACCGCTTGAGAGCGGATGAAAGCTTCTCACCCCATTGAAGATCCCGTGAGAGCACCCGGATATCATCCTGCATGTAACTTTTTCCCTCTTGTGCAGTGAGTTCAATGGCATGGGTGAGGGTCATATTATACTTTACCAGAGAACTCAGCTGGCGACAAAAATCCGGGGATGCTGAACACGAAAACGAGTGACGGTTCCTCACGAATAGCAAGCAGGGGGTGGCGGAAAAACTCCGTGAACCTCAGGCGTTTATCATACTTTTTCAGTTTTTCAAAGAGCGGGGTCTCGTCCACCTCTGATTTTATAACAGTAAGATTGGGATACAGAGGGACAGTTGATCTGGGCATCTGGATACGCTTGATGATGTAGGTCTGACCAAGTGCGTCCAGCAGAAGGAGAAAGATCACTGTTCCGACCGGGAGCATCAGATAGACCACCATGGCGAGGATGATCGGATCCGAACCGGAGATGAGACCGATGACCATGATGACGATCACGACAAAAAGGGGACCTGCCACGAATAGGGTGATATACATCTCGGCGATAGCTCCAAGAGAAGCGAGGTAACATCTCTGGGTGACCTCAGCCTCTTTTTGCATATCCCGCAGTTTACCCTCCAGAAACACCTCTGCATTACCGATCAACCGATATGTTGAGGACAATTCTGAGAGGAAAAACCGAAGTTGGTTGGAAGGAGTCGTGTCGGCGAGCCGCTGGACGGCGGTGAACTGATCGTAGCCGCAGAAATCCATATCCGAGACGACCTGACGGAACTCTTTTGCGGCATCTCCATAGTAGTCAGCATACCGGGCTATCGAATGGAGCGAGGCATACAGGGTTGCGCCGCAGTGATGCAGAGCGTACATGAAGGATACCATTTCATACATGGATGCATCTATGAACCGCTTTATGCTCCGCATCTCAAGTTTTGGATAAGAAATTATGGCATAATAGACCGCAACGTTTGCAAGAATAGCGATTCCGGCAGTCAGAGGATACGTGAAGATAATATATTGAGGATCGACAAACAGATTGGCAACGGGGAAGAAGAAAACATCAATGACGATGAGAGCAAAAACAATGAGGATGCTGGCAATTGCACCAAAGACACGTGCATAACGGACCAGTCCCTTGACGTCTATATCGATACGTGCCGAAAAGAGTTCCTTTTCAAGGGATCTGATACGTTCGGGTGATGGCGTTAAGGGATTTCTCATGACCTACAGACTACTTTTTTCCGGAGAGGGATCCGTGTTCTGTTCATCTGCATACAGATCGAATGAGGAGATGTCTTTTTCCAGGGTCACTTCAAAGATCGACTCAGGTTCAGGGTCAGACGGACCAAATATATCCTCGGTGGAGCGAATGGGAGCGTGGATGTCAAAGAAGAAATCCTCAACATCATCTGATTCAACACCGACTTCTGACTTTTCAGGTTCAGGAACGACATCCGCGGGGACAGATTCTTCAGGCTCTTCAGGCTCGGGAACGATATCGGAGGGCACAGATTCTTCAGGCTCTTCGGGTTCGGAAACGACATCGGGGAGCACAAAAACTTCAGGCTCTTCAGGTTCGGGAACGACATCGGAGGGAACAGAAACCTCAGGCTCTTCGGGTTCGGGAACGACATCCGGGAGGATAGTGACCCCGGGCTCCGCAGAGTCGAGAATAGTCACCGAATCAACAATAGAAGTCTGCTCCCCGGAAACCGGCACTAATCCTGAGGCGGCAGCGGATCCTTGACTAGCCGGGATTTTGGAAACACCCATGTTATCAGGGATCAGACAAACACGACTATTACCAGAACCACCTGCACGGTCGGAAATGGATGAACCTGTCGCGTAAGCCGCATCAGATTCCGAAGGTCCGTCCACTCACTCCGGATATTCATCCTTATTGATCGGGCGGTTTGCCAGGGCCTCATGGAGTTTACACTTACCCGGCAGGATCTGCGTAAGATCCGCCACATTTGCCATAACATACTTAGGCCTCGAAAGAAACAGCCAGACGATCCGTGCAAAATCCCGGTAATCCCGAATATCCTGATCGAGCATCGCCTGTAAAACTGCGGTACGCTTGCGGAGATCCTCCCCCATCGTTGACATATTCTTACCGGTCTTCTCTGCGATCGACGCATACACCTGTGAAGTACCTGAGAAACTGGGTGCATCCTTCTCGAAATTATACAGATACACCGTGTTGACCTCAAGCTCACCTTTATCGGTCATACCCACGATCTCGGTGATCTCCTTACACCTGCGGACCTGCTTCTTGTCACGGAACATACTTCCCTGACATAACACGATATCCAGGGTCTCGATCGTTGCCTTGGGCACATCAAGCGGCGGGTTCTCCAGACGGTGAATTGCCATCGTGACATCCCCGCCGTGCAGAGTGGAAAACGTCGTGTGTCCCGAGTTCATCGCCTGGAAAAGTGTCTGTGCCTCAATACCGCGGACCTCACCAACAAGGATATACTCAGGTCTCTGCCGCATGGCAGATTTTAAAAGATCGAACATGGTGATATCATGCTGAGCAGTGGAAGCACCTGATGAAAGCGGCACAAGACTCGCGATCCAGTTGTCATGTTCCAGCGTGATCTCACGTGTATCTTCAATGGACACCACCTTCGAAAGGGCAGGAATGAATTGGGAAATAGCGTTTAAGGTAGTCGTCTTTCCTGACGCCGTACCTCCGACGATCAGGACCGAATAGTTGTACTGGACCGCCATCCAGAGATATACCATTTCATCGATCGTAAACGTCTTATTGACCAGAAGATCGATCGGAGAGAATGGATTCTTTCTGAACTTACGAGTAGTAAACGAAGAACCGCGGGTCGATATCACCGTACTGTAGGTCAGCTGGATACGGGATCCGTCGGAAAGGGTCGCATCAACGATAGGATTCGAGAGAGAGATGTGTTTACCGGATTTCTGCGCAAACAAAACGACCTGACTGTCCAGTTCACGGGGATCAGTGAAGAAGATGGTGGTCTTGATATCCCGGTACCTGCGGTGATACAGATATACCGGCAGATCGTATCCGGAACAGGAGATATCCTCGATATCATGGTCCCGCGAAGGATATCGACCCGCCCCCACCCGAAAAACGTGCGTTTCAGATAATACCGCATCTTATAGACGGTGAGATTGGTAAGAGGCAGATCATACGAGTCAAGAAGGAAGTCGATCGAATCATACAGGACCTCCTTTTTATCGTTCAGCTCGATATCCTTCATGATCAGCATATCACGAACAGCCGGCTGAAGGCGTTCGAGGAGTTCGGCTTCAAAAGGGGTCAGAGCCGGTTCATGGGCAATATAAATATTTTCATACTCGGCAGTTCTGATGATGGAAATACGGGTAAGACCTGGTTCGATCCAGTAGGCTTCGAGAACCTCGTCAGTTCTTCGCAGTTTTGGAGATACCAGAGACCCGTCCCGTTCAAAGTCGTACTCCGGAAGTGTGTCAGAAATTTCTTCTTCCTTGTCTTCCTTGTTCTTATTGCCAAACATCAGCGACATTCCCAGGTACATTTCGGCAACAACCCGTCGCAGAAATAGAGATAACCAATAGTTCGCGTGTTGCTGTTATATAATTTCCCTATGAGAACACTATATTCCTTCCCAAAGGGGTATATTCTTTGAGATGGAATGGATAGTATAATGATATTGAAAGACGGCGGGGATGAGAATGGCGTGAGTACGGTGATCGCCGCACTTTTGATTCTTGCCCTCACCATAATTCTCACGGGGGTCTTTGCTGTGGCGATCCTCAATATAGGAAATGTGGATCCAACACCGATAGCGGGGATCACCATTTCTGATAACAACGGGGTCATTACCCTGACCCATTTTTCCGGAGATACGCTTCCTGCCGGTGAATATGCGATCCTTGTGAACGGTGTTGACGAGACACAGGAGTTTCAGGCGGAAAACAGGGATTTTTCCCCGGGAACCAAACTGACCTGGGATCTTGGGATCACTCATCCGCTCCATCAGGTGTCTGTTTTCTATACCGGGACGGGAGGGTCCGTTGTTGTTGCTGAAAAACAGTTTTACCGCGAAGGCGGGGTAGAAGTGAATGCAGCATTTACTGCCGTAGTATCAGAAGGAAAGAATGCCACGAGCCAGGTAAAGACGGGCGTCTCAGGAACAAAACCTCTTCCGAGTGTGATCGCAGATCGGGCTGATATTTGGGCAGTACTCGATTCTGTGTCCAAGAAGGTGACGGTGAAGTTCACTGCCGAAGAAAGTTCTGCTGATATGGAATATTCCTGGACCAGCGACGACGGACAGACAGCTGTTATAAATCCGGCAGTGTTTACGTATGGTTCAGCAGGATCGTACACGGTGCGTTTAGATATCCGGAATACCACTTCAGGAGATACAGGAACCGGGTCAATGATACTTGCAGTGAGAGATCCGGGTGTCACCGCGATGACGTGGGCCAAGAAAAACAGCGATATTTATCAGCCAATCGTGGTAAGGTCAACGACAGGGGGCGCTTCGTTGAGCAGTTCGGGGGGGTGGTCAATCCAATACGGCAATCCCGCATTTTTTGGGATAGAGTTCAAGATAGTGCTTACTGATTCAATCAACAAATGGTTCAATCATGCACGATCAAGAGTGGAGATGGTGCCGGGGACCTGGTATCATGCAGCAGGGGTCCTCAATCAGTCCGGAACAACTAGGGCAGAGACACTCAGAATATATGTTAATGGTGCAGATCGCTCCTATCTCCCTCCAACTGAAGAAAACCCAACCGGAAAGAAATATCTTGTGTCGGATAGTGCGACCATCAATACAAATCCGTCCTTCGATGTTTCATCATACTCTGAAGTGCCGTTTCCCCTGAGCGGTGCTGAAATAGCATCCATCTATGCTGCTGAGGTAGGAGATCCGCGATAACAGGATCGTACCGGTCCGTATCAAGATATTTCCGATCGGCATGTCGATTCTGTCACTTTCTATTTTGGAAGTGACAGAAATCCAACAAATATTTGAGACTTGTTTAACAATCCAACTCTTTTTGTCACTTATTTCACTATTGTCAATGTTTATCGGTCTCTACAATATACAGGAGTAGTCTGCTGTGGATCACGGATCCAAAAAACATTGACATAAGTGACATAAGTGACATAACGTCTTAGATTCAGAAATAACGGTAAAATATGAGAGATGATCGTGTCACTCGGATCATCAGGCGACACGAACCGACATTCATAGTGTTGTCTGTGATTCGATCGAAACAAGGCTGTACTTCCGTCCCTCCCCGACACGTTCGCCCCGTTTCAGGAAGAGATCACAGCCCGTATACTTCGCATCAACATATTTTTTGAGCCAGTAGCCGACTTTTGTCGTTGTCAGTGCATTCTGGAGTGAGAGACGGATGATATCTTCGGGTGCATGATCCAGAAGTTCATCCTGATCTGGACACCCGTTTTTCCTGAGTTCAGCTTCTTTTTCAAGGACTGCCCTGACTCGGCCGGGAGTGAAACTGCCTTCAGGAAACTTCTTTTTGAGCATGGTGATGAGACCGGCTCCTTCCACGTCTGAATCGTTTTCACCAGTCTGCAGCTCTCCCTGATTTTCGAGCATCCGGGTGTATCCTGCATGGAAAAGGATGCTCCGAACATGGTGATCCCATTCAGGATATTCGGAGATATCGCCGGAACATTTGGGCGGAGCAGGGTAGCCGGCAGTTTTCCAGTTCCGGTAGAGAACGGCGAATGCCCAAATGATCTTCGGCTGGCGAAGGACAGCTTCTCCGAGGAGTTCGGTTTTTGTGCGGGAATACCCGTTCTGCCCGGCTTTTTTGGTGACGAGCCGGATGCGAAACATACGGCGGGTGACATCGGCACGGATCTCGACGTTGATGCCGTTTACAATGTAGAGGGTGGTCGCCTCAGCGGTGAAGGAGTCGAAGGTGCCCATGTTCCGGCAGATGACTTCGCCGGTGTCGGACGTCGCTGAGAGGAGTGCCGCAGGCGTCCAGTCCATGCCGGTCTCGAGGTTGTCGATGATGGAGATGAAGGGGTTTGCTTTTGTGATCGAACGAATGATCTTTTCGAATTCGTCTTTGCGTTTGGTCGCCGAGTAGACCGAAGGGATAGCCCCGTAGGTGAGTGCCCCGATGAGCTGAGAGAGGAGCGTGCCGCCGGCGGGTCGTGCTGTTTCTCCGGAAAAGGATGGAACAGGCGGGCAGTAGTATGCAAGGTCGTTTGCAGTGATGTTTCCGGTCATTCGACGGATTCTCCGATTTTGGGGTTTAGTGCTGTTTTCATGGCTGAATTTCCTGAAAAAACTACCGGACGGACATTCCTGTGTTTTTTCTCTACCAACATATTAGAGCGGAGGTGATATAGTGCTAAAGTTTTTGTTGATTTTTAGCAAAATAGTTAGGTTTAATTACCAGATGTATCGGAAAATCTGAGAGGCAGTTTTCCCGACACATATGTATTGGTTTGTATGCCGGATTAATGTACGAAAATGTGCGGTTTTGCAACATTTCTGAAGGTTTATATAGGAGGAAATCCATAGAACGGGAAAACAGGGCTAAGAAAAGATGAGAAAAATAAAGGTGTGAAACCCCATGCGGGGTTTCAGAATGATCTAAGTTATTAAGATTAGTAGTTCACTGTAGCTGTGTAGATGGTCTGGTTAGTACCGTCTGCAAAATTACCGACAACTGAAATGACCTGTGAACCGACGCCAATAAAAATACTATTTGGCACACCAACAGTAGTAAGGGCGCTTGAATTCATACCGGTAGCGTTGTAAACATAGAGTTTTTCCAGTTTGCTGGCATCATTTCCGCCGGTAATAGTGATCAGTGCGGTACCAGCGATTGCTGATGAATCTTCAGTTACTGTCACACCAACAACATAGCTGGAGCCAATCCCGCCGGCCATGCCCATGACGACAGCCGAGATGATTGCGACAAGCACGACAGTGATTGCCACAAGGAGAATCGTACCGATTACCGGTGATACTCCGTCATTTTTCTTCGCAGAAAATGTCATATTCTGTATCTAATAAATGATGCAAAAAACGATAAATCTATTGGAGAGAGAGCAGATTCTGAATAGATTAAGTGGTTTAAAAACTGAATTTCAGAGACTTACTCAAGTATGCATGATAAAAAAAAGTAAACCCTGGTTGGGGTTTGATCATCGACAGGATCAAACAACAATGGTTAAAGTGTAGATAGACTGGTCATTACCATCGGTGAAATGACCAACGACAGAGACTATGAGCTGACCATCGCTTACATCAGTAAACGTAAAGTTATACGGCATTCCTACTATGGGTTTTACAGATGTACTGCCATAGTACTTCCCATGAACACCGTTTATGTTAACGGAGATGTTAGAAAGATCACCTGCGTTAGCTCCACCGGTTATAGTAACTAAGAGTGTGCCAGGTTCCGGAGTATCAGTAACGTATACTCCAACAACGTGGCCTGTTCCAATGCCGCCGGCCATGCCCATGACAACAGCCGAGATGATCGCGACAAGGAGGATCGTACCGATGACCGGGGAGACTCCGTCATTTTTCTTTGCAGGAAATTTCATTATGTACTATCATTATAACAACAGGTTGATAATAGTTTTTCTCCGGCGCATTTATCTCTGAAATAGATGGGTCTAAAGTGAAAAGGCAGGTATGAAAAATATTGACGGGATCCCGGGAAAAAATTCCACAAGATGAACTCCGGAACTTATGTGATGAAAACTTTCCCTGAGTAGAGGGTTTGATTCCCGTCATCATACTGACCAACAATGGAAATTGCTGCCGCACCGGATGTGAGAGACGTAGTATTTTTGAAACGCATTGGAACACCGACAGACGTGAAGGTCACCATATCAACAAGCTGCGAACTATTCTAAACAGCTATCTTATGAAGATCAGTGGCTTGCCCACAGACAACTGTGACGAGCAGTTCGTTTGACTCTCCCGGAATAACATTTACCCCGACGATATGACTATTACCAACAGAATTAGCTATCCCCATGAAAGATGCTGAAATTATAGCAACAAGAACAACCGTGATCGCCACTAGAAGGATCGTGCCGATGACCGGCGACACGCCATCGTCATGTTCTCTATGACGTTTCATGTTATGTCTAGTCTATTAGACCAAACCAACGATAAACATTTCTGCGAGGATATATGCAGATTCAAAATTGTAATTTTGCATAATATATACCATTTAAAGTGAAAAACCTACAAATCACCACACATTAACGACTAGATTTAATGAGAAGGGGGTAGATTGTCACCTGGAAAAGATAAGGTGGATAGGCAGATTCGTTATGTTGTATGGATCCGACAATACCTTTGAATAGAGTTAGTCTATGTAATAATAATTCGGACCGGTTTTTAGGCCAGGATTACTATTAAACTGATTTACCGTACCCAGGGTAGCATAATACTGATCTCCAATACCATTCGGGGATGGAGCGGGCGCATCATTCTTGGAAATATTACGCCAATTGTTTCCAAGAATATTATGTGTGTTGTAGGCTCCGCCGCCGTTTCTTGTGGCCTCATTATCGGATATGGATATCGATCCGGGGTTAATGGTACCTGTGTTATAGACACCCCCGTCGTCAAGTGTTGCAGTGTTATCGGCAATCTCGTTTCCTAAAGATGGAATTGAGCCTTCATTATAGATACCGCCGCCATATTGTGCCTGATTTCCGGAAACTTTAGAGCCCCCCGAGAATGTGTAAGTGCCTGTGTTTGTGTTATAGACACCGCCGCCGGAGATAGAAGCGGTGTTTCCTGAGATAGATCCTGCTGTTGTCATGGTCCCTTCATTATAGACACCGCCCCCATACGTCGCATAATTATCTAAGACAGACTGATCACCACTCGAGAAGGTGAGTGTGCCCGTGTTGTAGATTCCACCACCTCTTCCGGATGCAGTGTTGTCCGTGATAGGGAAACCTCCGCTAAGTGTGCCCGCATTATATACACCGCTACCGTCTGTCGCGCTATTATCATGAACTTTTGCCTTCTTGTTGTTAATTGTGACCGTGCTGCTTCCCGCATTGTAGATTCCCCCTCCTTTCTCAGAAGCCACATTGTCATAAATGTCGCACTGAGTGATACTAAAAGACGTTCCAGAGTTATACACGCCTCCACCAGATTTCGCTTTATTATTAGCTACAACTAATTGATCCGATACACTCAATGTTCCAGCATTATAGATACCTCCGCCTTCTCCTCCCTCATTAATTCCATTAACCACAGTAAGTACTTCATTGAGAGATAATTTCGCCCCGTTTTCAATTACAAGAAGGGGAGCACTTCCAACCTGATTCGTACCATCCAAGACAATTTGCACCGTGTTTGATGATAGGGTACCTGTTTCTATAACAAGCAATGCTCCAGTATAACCAGGAGCACGACTAATCGTTATATTATCCTTACCATTAGCGTGTTGTTTAGGACTCCATCCATCTGTGATGTAGAGTATATTATCAGAACCCATTATCTCAGACGTGAGGAGAATGGGTTGATTACCAACAACAATTTCTCTGAAGAGAAGAAGGGAATTACCATTATTAATAAGATCAGCAGTACCCTCTTTCCAAGCATTAAGAGAGTCAACAAACTCAGAAGCATTTGCATAGGGTTCACTTCCAACTACATAATACGGGCTGGGTGTCGGAATAGGAGTCGGCGTTGGGGTAGGTGTAACCGTTGAAGTGGCAGTGGACGTGCCTGTAGGTGTCGGCGAAGGTGTCACTGGAACACCCGAACCCCGGAACAACAACTGATCTCTTCCCAGAGTATCCAGGGCAATGATCGTAAGATTTGAAACATAATTCCCGGCAGGAAGTTCGATCGCCTGACCGGTATGCCATTCGGTCCAGGTATTCGTTGAATCTATACTGATATTTTTTGTTATATCGAGTCCATTGGAATAAAACTTCAAGCGATCCTTATACAAAACGTCCCCGCCGTTGTGATACAGCAACGATGCATTTTCCGAAAGAGTAAATACAACATTCGGCGTACTGTCGATCGCGTTCTGTGTTGCTGTAGAGAGAGTGAGAGCGAGAATCGAGGAAACAACGATGACCAGAAGCAGCAGTAGAACAACACCGACAACACTGGAAACACCTGACTTATTTTTCATATCAATACCTCCTGACATCGACGATATACGCTGGGGTGATAACAGTTAGATAAATATCTCCACCCAACGAAGGAGAAATCTCCAGCGATGTGGTATTGGTAGATAAGTCAAAATCATTCACGACATTCACTCCCACTTTCCAATACTGTTGTTTTGTTTCATAGAAAAAAGGTATTCCACATCTGAGCATCCCACTGTTCATCAGCCTTATAGATTATGGTTATCATCTGATCCGGGAGTGCATCCACTGAGGTTGAGGGAGAAGAGACTAAACCTGTATCCACCGGAATCCCCTCGGAACTTCCGACCGCAAACGACCCCTGCATTTCCGGAACGACTAATTTCACATTCAAATCATTTCCTGATTTTTCTATGGTGATCGAAGGCGGTGTGACCCATGCAGCATATCCGTAATCATTTCGAAAAACACCGCCTCCCTCATAACCCACAAGAGTATTCGTCGTCCCAAACGTCGCATACAGCCGGCTGACATCATAAGCATCATAGTCCACACCACCAATTAAGATACTGAGAGTCCCTACATCCTCTTTCATAACGAGCACTCCGTCGGCATAGGCAGATGCCGCAGGAATGAGCATACTGACATTCGATCCGGTCCAGTCATGCACCCGCAGATTGTCGACGGCAATTTTGTAATCAAGGAAGGAATTTGTCACCCCAACCGCATGATAATCCTCCGCATCCCTGATCTGTTGAGGCACGCCGACGACCGCCCACATGCCGATTATCATCGCAATGATCATCAAGATCATCACAAATCCGACTGCGATCGAAAGACCGGAATCACTTTTCTGCATCATGATCATTGCAGCCCCATACTGAATACACACAGGTGTTCTGGATTTGATGAGCCGGGTGCAGGATGAATGATTTCCTCCAGCCGATAGGTCAGCGTGGCGACTCCGGAACCGTCAATATCTCCCTCAGAAACGTCTGCGGTATTGACCACAACGATATATCGTTCTGAACCTGAAACAGAACCGGGAAGAATGACCAGACCGTTCTGGATAAGGGTGCCGCCGTTATAGATGATCTCGATCTCTTCGGCATACATGTTCGAGGAGGTGTAGGTGATGTTCACCTCAGCATACTCAGGATACCCAGGACACGAGTTACCATAGGTCAGCGACACCGTACCAAATGACGCGAGCGATAAAAGATTGGGGACGATAGTGACCTCGGTCCGATCAGCCGCAGGAGAGAGGGTAAACACTGCCTGACGCGTGATATTGGTGAAATTGGACAGCCAAACGGTGTCCACATCAGCTTTCATCTGGGCAAACTCAAGAAGAATATCACCGTTATGCACCTGTTCAGCATTGGTCCCCATGATGGGCAAAGCTATAAGCGCTATCATGGTGACCGTCAGGATCAGCACCACACTGACAACTTCAGAAAGACCGGAATCATATGTATTTTTCATTGCGGCCCCACGATCTCAACATCATATTTAACAACGGTAACGTTATCAAACGTCCCAATAAAATCGTTCCACCTATTATCCGGATCAGCTTGATATAATGATACATTTTCCCCGTGGTAGGTATCTTCACCTAGATATTTGTACGTAAGACTGAGAGGGATGTTTCCAAGGATCTGCTGCTCGCTAAAGTTTGAAGAAACGCACACCAGAACTAGATCAGTTTCACCCACCGAGGGGGGAGGAGGACATACGGGGTCACATTTTTTTGTCCCCGAAACACCGCTCCACCGTCATAAACGATACGGAGATCTGAAGCATAATAGTTTGCAGAGTTATAGGTTATTTTGAGAGCAGAAACCGCGGTTTGGGTACTCGTATTTATCCAAAATGCCGTTCCATTGCTTACGGTGATCGTGCCGGTACCGACCGGCGGGGACACAAACAACAGACCGGATACCTCCGTCCCTTCGACCGGCGAAGGGGAGATGACCCGACTTACATTCATATCCTCTTGTTCCGTTGTCCAGAGCAGATCGATACCGTATTTTATGTCGGCGATCTCTTCAGTGACCACACGGGAGTGTTCGATCTCGATCGCATTTCCCTGAGCAGGAATATATACAAGGATCCACACAGCCGCAACTGCCACGACTAAAGCAATTATCAGGACAAAACCGATTACTTCGGCAACTTCGTCATCAGCTGTACGTTTATTCATAGTATCCAAATCGAGATTATTGTTTATTTCGCTGTGAATACTATAGAATACTTCTGGACAAGGAATCTGAAATGATGACGCAATGAATATAAGCAAAAACCGAGTACATAATACTATGGATAAAACAGGACTTATCACTCTGATCGTAGGTATTATTCTTCTCGCTTTAGGCATTCTCGGGATCTGGTTCAACTTCGCGTTGTTTATCCAGTTCGTATTGGGAGGATTCGGACTTGTTCTCGCATTATGCGGTCTTGGTGCAGTTCTTCTGGGCATTCTGATGCTCAAAGAATAATCCCTTTTTTATGCAGATTTTTTCTCTGAAAAACATCCCGTTTCAGCTGGACCGTACAGTTTCATGCGGTCAGGCATTTCGATGGCGGCAGCATGGCGGGTTCTGGTATGCTCCGTTTTTAGACAAAGTCTGGAAGATCCGGCAGGACGGAGATACTCTGTGGTATGAAGGACCGACCGAGAAAGAGCTCGTCAGATACTTCGGACTTGATGTTCCTGTTGATATGATCCTTAATGAAATAGATAAAGATCCGTTGATCCATGCAGCGATCGAACAGTGCCGGGGTCTTCGCATCATCAGGCAGGATCCGTGGGAGTGTCTGGTCTCCTATATCTCCGCGACCTGTGCAAATATCCCAGGGATCATGCTGAGAATTGAGAATCTTTCAATGAAATACGGCAGAAACCTTGAGCTTGACAGGATGACGTTCCACACATTCCCAGAGGCAGAGAGGCCCTATAAAGAAGACATCTGCTCGATCCGCACATGTAAAGTAGGATACCAGGATGCCTACATCTGCAAAGCGGCGGAGATGGCGGCGAATGATCCCCATTGGGCGGAGGAAATCCGGACATTTCCGTATACTCAGGCAAAGGAAAAACTGATGACATTCCCCGGTGTCGGACCGAAGGTTGCGGACTGCGTTTTACTGTTTGGATTTGAAAAATATGAGGCATTCCCGGTCGATGTATGGATCGAAAGGATCCTTCGGACGAAGTATATCGGTGGAACGCGAAAACTCTCATATAAAGAGGCGGGAGCGTTTGCCAGAGACCATTTCGGGCAGTATGCCGGATATGCCCAGGAGTATCTGTTTGGGATACGGGAAGAGATCAGTCGCAAAGGCGAGTGATAATCTCATTTTCTGGTAAAAACCCATTTTTGATATGAAAAAACACCATAAAAAACGATATTGCGACACATATAAGTTAACAAAGAAACCATGGATATATGCATGAATAAAATAGTCCTCATCCTCGCCGTTACCATAGCAATGATCTGTTCGGCCGGGTGTGTGAGTACTTCAAATGACATCATTGGCACATGGACGAGTGAAAATATCACCGATTTTCCCGCACAAAATGTAACACAGATCGTGATCATATTCGATCCCGACAGAAAAGGGACAGAAACCTGGGTCTACAACAACGGAGGCAGATATGTCTCAAACATATCATGGATAATAAATGATGATGGGTCATATGCCTATGCATATGACTCATGGCAGACGACCATCTCAGAGGGCGGCACGATGACCTGTGATGATGACGGACGGGTCTTTGTCAGGGACGAAGGGGATCCAAATAGCGGATATGTCGGGATATGGACCACCATTAAAGAGTATGAATATAACGGGATACTCTATACAATAACCAATGAGATATATGCTGACAACACCGGCGTTTCGATCTGGACAGATCATTACGGAGTGACGGAATGTCCGTGGGAGATAGTCTGGTTCCCTCACAACGAAAATACCTACATAAACTATTACAAAGAGGCTTTAGTCTCCTTTACTATCCTGAATAATGGAATGGGGCTGGACAATTATGATCTGACCTATACCAAATCATAATTAAAAAAAAGAGATATTCTTCACATGGGACCCATCGGTCCCATGCCGCCTTTTTGCATCTGTTTCATCATTTTGCCCATTGCCATCCTGTTTCCTCTGAATCCTTTCAGAGTTTTCTGCATCATTTTATAGTATTTTATAAGGTCACGGACCTCTTCGACCGAAGCGCCGGAACCTTTGGCAACACGGATCATTCTGGACGTGTTGATCAGAGCGGGTTCATCAAGTTCCTGGGGCGTCATGGAATCCATGATGATCCGGAACTTCTTCATCTTGTCGGCAGTGCCTTCAAGAGCATCGGACGGAACATTCATGTTGCCCATCGGCAGCATGGATAGAACCTGCTTTAACGGACCCATCTTTTGCACAGCTTCGAGCTGTTTGTACATATCATTCAGAGTAAACTTTCCCCGAAGCATGGCGTTAACATCGACATCCTCGGCATTCATAGACTCTTCAGCCTTTTCAACGAGGGCCTTCAGATCACCCATCCCAAGAAGACGGGAGATGAAACCGTTCGCATCGAACCGTTCGAGATCGTCGATCGTTTCACCGTTGCCGATGAAGACGATCCCGGACTGGGTTTCGGCGACAGCTGACATTGCGCCTCCTCCTTTTGCCGTTCCATCCATCTTGGTTACGATAACACCGTCGATGCCGATGGCTTCATGGAACCGTTTCGCCTGGTCACGGGCCGCCTGACCAAGAGCTGCGTCGATGACGAGCCAGCGGTGATCGGGTTTGAGGTACTCGTTGACCTGCTTGATCTCATCGATCAGATCATCTTCCAGAGCATGGCGGCCTGCAGTATCAACGATGATAACGTTAACATCTTTCAGGGCAGCAAGTCCGTCTTTCACGATCTTGACGGCATCCTTCTCCTTTGGATCTCCGTAACTGGAAACGTTGATCTTCTTGCAGAGTGTTTCCAGCTGGGCATACGCTCCGGGCCTGAAGTTATCAGCACCGATCGCCCCGACCTTGAGACCTTTGCGCTGGAAGTAGCGGCAGAGTTTTCCGGTCGTGGTGGTCTTACCCGAACCCTGCAGACCTGCCATCAAAATCTTCTGCGGCTTTAACGAGAATTCGGCCTCTTTGCCGACAAGATTTACCAGCTCCTGATAAACGATCCTGAGTACATGCTCACGGGCGTTGATTCCTTTTGGAAGATTTTCATCCAGTGATCGGGCTTTGATCTGTTTGGAAAGCTCCATTACGAGTTTGACGTTGACATCCGAGGAGAGCAGGGCTCTCTGGAGGTCACGAACCAGTTCGTCCACGGCGGCACGGTCAATGACCGTTTTGCCGGCGAGTTTTTTCATCGCATCTTTTAATGAGTTGGAAAGTGTATCAAGTCCCATATAAGTCATCTCCGAATATTTCATCAATGATCAGTGAAGGGGTGAACGGTTTCATATCTTCATACCCCTGCCCGACACCTAGGAACACGAGCGGCTTGCCGATCGTGTATGCGATCGAGATGGCAGCGCCGCCTTTTGGATCCATGTCGACTTTGGTGAGAATGACACCGTCTGTGGAAACGGTCTTTTCAAACTCCTCGGCACGGATGACCGCATCATTTCCTGCAACTGCCTCATCTACATAGAAGACAAGATCGGGTTTCATGACACGCTTGATCTTTTCAAGCTGGTTCATGAGGTTGACCCGATTGTGAAATCGCCCTGCCGAATCGGCAAGGACAACATCGGTCTTGTGTGCTTTTGCATACTCAACAGTGTCATAGAGAACAGCAGACGGATCGGCCCCTTCCTGATGAGCAATGAGTTTAACGCCAAGTCTTTCACAGTGGACGCGGATCTGTTCGATGGCCCCGGCACGAAATGTATCGCCTGCTCCGACCACGACAGAGATACCCTGGTTTTGGAGATAGTAAGCTATCTTAGCGACCGAGGTCGTCTTGCCGGTCCCGTTCACCCCGGTGAAGAGAATCTTGACCGGTTTGTCATGCGTTTTAATATAGGCTACGAGATCGAAACCCTCGCCAAGCACCTCTTCGATGGCATGTCTAAGAGCATTCGTTACGACATCATCAGCAGATTCACGGAGTTTTCTGTGGGTGCCGACGAGTTCTTTTTTCATGTGCTCGGTTATCGCCTCGGCTACGGGATAAGCTACGTCGGACTCCAGGAGGACCATCTGGAGTTCGAAGAGAGATTCCTCTATATCTTTTTCGGAAAGGACAAACTCATGCTCTACAACAAGGGTTTTGATTTTATTGAGGAATCCCGGGGCCTTTTTTTCCTCAGGTCCCGGTCCTGGTATAGTATCTTTGGCGGGAGGTAACGCCTCCGGTGCAGGAGATTTTTTCTTCCCAAGCCCGAGCTTATTTTTCAGTCCTTCAAACATTATCTATTAATTCAGTCCTGTGAATATAAATTCCTCTCTGTTAATACTGAGAGAAGGGGAAAGGAACCAAACATCATTGTTGTCCGATACAGAATATGGAAATATGACAATAAAAGATCTGAGAGAATAAAATCTCTGTAAAAAAAGAAGTTCAGCGGTGCTGAGTCTGAGAATAGAGTTCCTGCATTCTCTGCTCAACGGCCCGCATCTGTTCCTGAAGCTTTCCAAGGGACTCGGTAAGCCGTTTTGCGGATGCATCCATCTCAGTGATACGGTCGTGAAGGAACGTGATAGCTTCTTCGACCGGTTTTTCAACCGTGATGCCTGCACCGATCCCAACCAGAGTGTTTTTGGTGTCGGTAACGGTTGCGTGAACCGATACACCCCCTCCAAGATTCAGAAGAGTGGGTACATCTCCTTCCAGACCGCTGAAAGCCTCAAGCGACTCGATTGACGCCAGTGCTTCCCCGCGTGCTGATTCGATGAACCGCAGCTGCTGGGTCAGAAGTTCTAACTGCTGGGAATATTCATTAGCATATGCCTGGAGGGAGCGGACCTCCTGCTCCAGGGATGCCTGATCAGTATTACTCACCATTAATGGCCTTTGCAGAGTCAATGGTAATATACTTGCGTCCGAGTCTGTGCTTGCTTCCGATCGTTGCAAGAGTGAACTCCCCTGCAAGCTTCTCGGAAGGTGCATCGACTGTTTTTGTGAAGGGTTTCATCCGTCCATCATTTTTGAACTTGCCCTTTACCTCGAATTTCGGCATTTATTTCACCTCACAGAAATCGCATGCTTCTTACAAAGCATGCTCAACTCGTGAAAAATAAATTTTTCACAAGAATCCAAATACATCTTCGATTCTACCAAGTTCATAGCCTGTGGTAGCGTTACCTGCCAGATATCCCTTGCTGTTGATCAGAAGACCGGTACCGATCAGACCCGAGCCCATGTTGACTGAGCCGGTTCCAATAGATATTTCAGCATTACCAATGCTGTGTTCCAGCTTCTCGATCTCCTCACGAGTGCTTCTTGCCGGCAGGAGAACACCTGCATTTGTGCAGGCGCATGTCATACCGACCGTTCCGACTCCAGCAAAGGACATCGGGATAATCTTGACTTTCAGAAAATCCGCCACCATTTCGCGCATCGCAGACGACATGTCGGGATGTACGACAGCAAACGAATCAGTGGTCAGGATTACGTTCCCTGCCGCATTCATCTCTTCTCCGAGGAGTAAGACATCGCCATACTCCTGCAGGATACTGAGTTCTGAATCCTGAATGAGACCGGAAACGACAAATCCGCGGGAGTTGCCGGTCAGAAGGAGACCTATGACTGAGGAACCCTGGATAAAGGTTTCAATAACCTCGACATCCAAAGCTTCCGCTACGCTGTCCCGGAACTCTTTCGGAGCTTCGAACGGGACAACAGCAAGATCTTCAAAGACACGTGCATACACGCCGATGTTCGGGTCACCATTCAATGACAGGGTCGGGTCCATTTATTCCTCAGCAAGTTCTGCCTGGACCTGACCGTCTTCGAACTTCATTGCCCGAATACGAATGCGTCTTGGCGGTTTCTGGGCTCCACGTGCCCATACGAGTTCGTTAATACCCTTGTCGAGTTTAACGTCATCACTTTTCATGTGATGCTCGAGGTAGCCACGGATGTCTTTGATAGCTGCGTTTGCACGCTTGTAGCACGGAACACGCTTAACATCACGGAGCGGAATCACGTATACCTGTTCTTTTTGCACTTCTACCATTTTTTACACCTTCAGTGTACTGCGTCTCCAGTTGCGTCTCTTTGGATGCGACACAACGGTACGCTTGGTTTTGATCATGACCCAGGCGGGAACACGGCGGTTCTGCTGGGTTGCCTTTGCAAGACGAATCTTACGGCTTTTGGTAAGTTTGCTCATGGTTCATTCACCATTTTTTTCTTGATGATCAGAGACTGTTCATGATTTTTCGGAAAGAGCGGAACATAGTCCACTCCCCTTCTAGTCATTTCAGATCTGATCTCGTTTTCGAAGTCACCATTAGGAATCGTTCCGGTTTCACCATAAGCGATCTCGAAGAACTTTTCCGCCAATCGGATGACTTCTGTTTTTCCGATGCCAAGTAAGGGGCGGATATAACTTACCCCGTACTTCATCTCAAGACTCTGCACTTCAGACTGTGTCCGCATCGGAACCCTGTCATCTCGTCGGGTTCCGTCAGCAACCACCTCATATTCCTGTGCTGCAGCACAGAGGGACCGTCGGTGGATTTCGTTGATAGCATTTGCAGGATGTCCGTCGTGAACGATTTGGTCCACAACTTCATCAAGGAAACCTGGCACAAAGACCAGTTTCTTCCAGGGGAAACCGGTTTCCTTTGCCGCCGCCTCGATAGAAGGTACAGCATGGGTTTCGTCAAAGACAAAGGTCAAAAGCTCCACATCATAATCTCTTGATAAGAGAACCGCGGCAAGACTACTGTCTTTACCGCCACTGTAGAGCACCCCTGCTTTCATCCAACCCTGCGGATATTGAATTCCTTCTTCTGCGGGACGATCTGAGTTAACAGCTGTCTGAGTTGTTCATCGGTAATTTTCTGACGCAGGCGTCCTGACTGGGCGAGGGATAAAATCTGCTGCTCGACGGAAGAGGCAAAATCGGGCTTTGTAAGCCGGATAGTGTTTAACCTCTCACGAGCTTCAGGCTCCAGTGCCTGCATAAGTACAGACTGAATCTGTGCCTGCTGCTGCTGTTGTCGCTGCATCTGATCCTGCTCCGCCACCTGCTGCTGCTGCATCTGCATCATACGCTGACGGCGGATCTCTGTGAGTTCATCATCTCCCATTCTTGAATCACCTTCAATTGGTCAGTAATTATTTTTAATACTTTGCAAGTCCGGGCGCTGCCTCGACTGCCTGAGCCTTTAAGGAGTGGGCAGTGTTGTCGAGGAATTTGCGACCTTTTGCAGAAACATTCCGGCCACCGGTAACCTTTTCAAGATATCCGGCTGCTTCGAGCTGCTGCATGACTTTTCTGGCAATGCTTCCACTGCCTTTTCTGAAGTGGGACGGCTTGGAACCGCGGTCCTGCACACCGCCGTAAACGGAGCGCATGCGCTCAACTCCAATCGGGCCGTCAACGTAAATTCTACGCAGCATTGCTGCGGATCGGACATACCACCAGTCTGGATTTTCCGGTGGCATCTCCTTGTGTACTCCAGTCTTAACGAACTCAGCCCACTCGGGTGCCTTAATAACGGACTCATTCTTGAGTTCGTCTGCTACCTTTGCGATGAGTAAGTCTGCTGGAATATCAAACACTGTAGTCATTGACAATCCTCACTGTATGCCGCATGTTGGAGACATGCTTCACTGCGGAGATATTTTCCGCAATAGATGACATTAACAGTCTGTATAAATTAGAGTCTTAAGGTAATATATGTTCGCTAGAAAAAAGAGTGATCTTATCTCTTTCCCATGAAAGAAGACTTGATCTTGTCGCGGGCCGAGAGCTTTTTCGGCGGCGTTCGTCGCGAAGGCGCGGATTCCAGGAACTTTCCCCGGTTTTTAGCCCCGAGAACGACCATCCTCCCACGCGCGGCAATGACTTCGGCCGACACTGTTTTGGCGAGGTCGTTTACTTCCTCGTTGTTCATGTCAGAACTCTGAAGCCATTTTATTTTGATCACTTTGCGTACGTCAAGCTGACGACGAACTTCCGCAACGAGATCGTCAGTGTAGCCATTTTTGCCGACCCAGATTGTTGGTTTCAGGGTTTGGATATATGATTCGGTAGTATCTGAGATGTTTTTCACCTTGATTCGGTTTTTTTATTGAGGGGGATACGGGTAACTGCTCCGCAGATACCGCACGTATAGATGATCTTCCCATGCTGGACCCTGACCCGGAGATTTTCGCCAGGAATGAAGAAGGCATGACATGACGGGCAGAATGAACGCCGGTGACGTTTTGTTAAACGGACACGTTGTTTCATCGCCATCTCGCGGGCAAGAGAAACATAACGAACGGAAAGGTCAGGTTTGGTTTGTGCCTCTTTTGCACGCTCAAACAAAATATCGATCCGTTCAAGAGCGATTTTTTTTGTGGAGATGCCTTTCTCTGCTTTTGCCATAGGGATTATGCCTTATACAATAGTACATGTGACCTATTGATTGTTTGCCTCGGGAAGGATCTTCACACGGCGGCCGTTTACTTCCAGACGGTCAGCACAAAATAAGGCAACGGCCTCAGGATACGCAAGATGTTCCTGTTCTAAGATCCGCTCCGATAGGGACTCCTCGTCATCATCATCCAGGACATCGACCGTTTTTTGTAAAATGATCGGACCGGAATCGAGCCCTTCGTCAACGAAATGAACTGTGCATCCGGCAATTTTCACTCCATATTCAATGGCCTGCCGTTGTCCGTGCAGACCTGCAAAGGCCGGGAGAAGTGCCGGGTGAATGTTGATCATTTTACCGGCAAACTCCCGGGCAATCTCTGAGCCGATGATACGCATGTAACCTGCGCAGACGAAAAGATCAGCCTCAACATCCTGCATAGCAGTAAGAAGATCGCGTTCATACTCCGTTTTGGACGGATAATCCTTGTAGTTCAAAACAATGGCAGGAATTCCGGCAGTATCTGCACGTTCGATTGCATAAGCTTCTCTATTGTCCGTCAAAAGAGCCACGATTTCCCCATTGATTTTGCCTGCTGAAAGAGCATCCAGAATCGCCTGGAAGTTTGAGCCCCGGCCTGACGCAAGTACCGCGATACGCTTCATGATAGTTATGTGTGAGGTAGAGGAATAATTAATCTTCCCTTATAAGAAATACGGCATGATCAAAGGGATAACGATCAACAAGACAAGAACATAAGAAATCGACCTGCAAATACTGAATGCCGTTTTCTCATCTTTTCCCCGGCTGACAAACCACGAACGCAGACTTTCACGGAGCATCGGACCGCCGTCGAACGGTCCGAGCGGCAGGGCATTGAATATTCCGAGCAGGATGTTGATCCATGCACACCAGAAAAGAATGTGGATGATCTCCCAGAATCCGGTAAACGGGGCGGCCAATATTGCCGGATCAGGAGTGTCTACGATCAGGAAACTCAGTGCTGCGGATCCGGCGATCGAGGAGAAAGGCAGGGCAACAAAGGTCAGGAGTGAACCGGCCGCTCCAAGAGGAGACGAGGGATACATCAATGTGCGAAGAGCATTCGTGATGGCAGATGGTTCAGAGAAGGACACCCCAATAAATCCTGAGTCGGACCCGGTCACCAGAAGATTTCCGGCAAGATCAGGCGGAATAGAGGTGAGGGTAACGTCATATGTCTGGGGAGTCCCGCGATATTCTCCATGAAGAATTATCGTCTGATTTGCCTTTGTCGTCGCAAGAACTGCAGAGATGTCTGCAAGACTGGAGACGGAAGTATTGTCAATAGCAAAAATGATCGTGCCGGGTATTACACCAGCCTCTTCGGCTGGATAGCCTTCATACACCCCGTACACATACGGAGATGTACCCGGCACCACCAGACCAAGAAGGAGGACCAGGAAAAGAAGGCAGATCCCTCCGACGAGCAGGTTGTTGGTGATCCCTGTTGCATACATTCTCAGTTTTGTTCCAAGCGAAGACTTCGCGATGTCCTCTTCATCTGGTTCGACAAAAGCACCTATCGGAATCACCAGTGCGAGGACACCAGCTGATTTGACTTTAATGTTTTCCACACGGGAAAGAAAGCCGTGTCCAAACTCATGGATGACCATCGCAAAAATGAGACCAAACCAGACGGCAAATGTCGAGGGCACATAATCATTTATTCCCGGGATCAGAAGAAGATTCTGCGGTGCGATAGGTTCTGTATCAATAATCAAACTCATGAATGCCGTAAACACAAAGAGCAGGGTAACGACCACACTGCTGATAACGGTCAGGATGACACCCAGATTTCCATATGCTATCAAAAGGCGTTTCCACCGAGAGAGTTTGTCAAAAATGCCGGTATGGGTCGTTTTGATCATCAGACAGGGACCCATAAAGGAGAAGGTGTTTGGGAGAATATTGTATTTTATGATGGCAAAGCATATACACGCATAAATCATCACTACAGTGAGTACCGGAATAAGCCAGCCTAGATCCATTCTATACTTATAGGGAGTGGGATAATAAGAGGTTGCTTAGAAGAAGTCGGACATGCCGGTCTGTGAGGATCGGTTGATGATATCCTGTGTGGTCTGCCAGGATCTCCGGGCGCAGGCCGGAGCTTCGCCGTGTGTTTTTATGTAATCCGTGAGAAAGGCTATCGTAAGAGCATCTGAAGGATATCCACTCCCGATCTCGCCGTACTCTGTCTTTAGTTCAGCAATACATCGATCACGGGTAACTTTCGCCACGATACTTGCCGCCCCGACAACGAGGAATTTTGCGTCGGCTTTGTGTTCAGAGATAATATCGCCAGAGCATCCGCTCATTCGAAAAACAGTGTCGCCAAAACGCTTTGCGTTCACATCGCATGCATCAAGATAGATGATATCGGCACCAAGAGCGCGGACGACTTCCGCATGGCATGAGGCGATGAACGTATTCATCGTACCCTCGCGTGAATCGATCTCGAGGGGGCTTCGCACGACGGTATATATCTGCCAGGAGGCAATGATCTCTTCAAACAGGCTCTCGCGTTTTTTCGGGGTGAGTTTTTTGGAGTCTTTGATGCCCAGTGTCTCCAGTTCTGAAGGATCTGAAATAAGAACACCTGCGGTGACCATCGGACCAAGCACCGGACCCTTCCCTGCCTCATCGACTCCGCAGATTGTCATCGGATACGTATATTTCAGGGAATAGATATAATACCACCTGACAGCATACGATTTTCTATGTATCTCATCATCGTTGGTCTGGGTGGAATCGGAAGAAGTCTTGCCGGGATTGCGTCGGAGAACGGGCACAGTGTTGTGGTGATCGACAAGGATGAAGACCGGTGTGCGGATATCCTGTCCCAGCATGACCTCCTGGCGATCGCCGGAAATGCAACCAACAAAGCAATTTTAGAGGATGCAGGGATCGATCGGGCGGATGCTCTTGTAGCGACCACCAGCGATGATGCACTGAATCTTATGGCCTGCTGGCTTGCAAAGAAGTATGCGGTGAAGACCCTCGTTTCGATCGTGAACCAGAAGGAACATTCTGATCTATTCAAAGAAGTTGGTGTCCGGATCAGTGAAAACCCGGATGAGATCGTTGCACGCAGTCTCTATCTCTGGTCGGAAAATCCAGATACACAGCTTCTTGCATCGATAGAAGGCGGTATCATCTTTGAGGTCACCGCAAGTGACGGAGCAAAAGGCGTGAACAAGACGGTCAAAGACGTATCTGATATGAAAGATATGCTCTATATTGCGATAAGAAGAGGGGGGAAACTGATCATTCCGAGCGGGAACGTGACATTTATGCCCGGCGATGTGATCACCGTATTCACCAAGAAAGAGTCAGAAGGCAGGTCTGTAGAATATATGGACGAACTCTTCCATTAAATATAATCATACTATTTTTGAAAAAAAAGTTTCATAGAAGAGAGAACACTCCTCAAAAATCATATTGGTTATCCAAGTTCGTCCCAGCCGCCTCTCCGTCTTCTAATGAATATTATTGCACCGAAAACAACGACGACCGCAACAACGATCACAATTATGATCGGCAGGATGCTGCCTACTGCAGCAAGCGGGGATGACGTTGCAGACTTCAGATACTCCTGTCCTGTAGAAACCAACTCCTCAGAATCCTTTAGAATCTCGTCGACATCGGGAGATCCCGTTGACTCATAGCGCATAACGTCTGTGTTGATATTAGTATTATCTGATTTAAGATTTGTAACTTTGTTGGAATCCCAACCCATTTCATTCAACTTTTCAATGATAGCACTAACATTATTGATGTTTGTATTTATTTCAGTCAGACCAGCGAGAGAAAGAGATTTTTCTGCAGCATTTAACGAAGTAGTCGCATCTTCCAGATTTTTGCTAGCAACAGCGATGTTCGCAGTTCCCGCAGATGTTGCTGCTGCAAGCGAAGTTTTAGCGGATTGCAGATTCGTAGTTGCGTCCGAAACATCAATATTATACCCGATATAAGTCGAAATGCGTGAATCAAGAGAAGCTATTCTTTCTTCAGCAACAGCAACATTACCGGAAAAATCATCCGGATTATAGACCGATTGGGATTGAGTTGAAACTGTTGATAATTCTCCCGAGGGAGTGCCGCCCTGTACTATCTTCAATACTGTTATGGATTTACCTTTTGAAGATTCTGAAACAGTTCCAGTTAAAACTATACGAAGTGTAGACGCATCTTTTGTATAACCAATAGAGAATGCTGAAGGTTCATATCCCAAATATGATACCGATGACGTAAGAGTTGTAGTGGGTATGATACCTGCTGTTGCCTCATCTTTATAGTTTCCTTTATAAACATAAATCGTACACAGTGCATTATCAAGATCAGTATAAATTGTGAGAGAGTCCGAAGCATCTGCCATCGAGTTTGCTGATAATATGATAGTAGTTGAGGCTGTAACTACATCATTCACACTTAAAGATCCAAGTGGATCAACAGTAAATACGACAGAAGAACTTCCATCTAAAGCTGTAAATGCAGACGCGGTACCGATTAATGTTGCACAGACCAGAAGTGCCAATAATACATACGTTATTTTCTTCATACTATCCTCTCACTCGAACAAGGGATCAATGCCATCCTCAAACATCGACGAAGTAGCCCGCTCACGGGATCTCACGACCTCTTCTTTAGCTTCCTTTGCAAGTTCCATCAGCTCACGGATACGGGGAGCGTTACAGATCGTTGCAAGCAGAACAACTGCTGCAACATAACCACTGTCAACAGGATAATCACCGCCGCGAACCTCAACACCGGCAATATTCTCTTCGACCCAGCTTTTGGATTTCTCCACACCTTTCCGATCAAGTTCCGTTGGGGGACCGGCAACCAGGACAAGAGCGCGTTCTGCAGTCGAGTAGTCACAAGGGAGGGTCAGACGACCAAGCATGGCACGGCGGACAAGACCGATAATCTTCGCAGATTTATCCTCGGTCGATGTGATATCGACATGAGGTTCCTGCCTTTTGTCCTTCTTGCCGAGAAGCCCGCCAAAAAGTCCGCCGCTTGATTTGGAGGAGGATTTTCCGCCTTTTGGAAGGGCCTCGCTGATGGCATACCCAACCGAAGAGATACCTCCGCCACGCAGAGTGTTGATGATCTCACTGGAATCAACAACCATCTCTCCAACACCGAACTTGTTGACCTCGCCGGCACGGAAAAGAACACCAAACCTGCGAACGATCTCCTCGTTGAGCCGATCGAAAGCACTCTTCACACTCTCGCCGTCATTTTTCCATGCACTGTTATCAAATACAATAACATTGTCAGCCTCATTTACCAGAGTGGATAAACTCCGGGCGGCATTCAAGGAATAGAGACGACCCTCTTCGGGAGCCGGAATAATACCGAGTGCATAGACCGGTTCACGGTATATACGCTTCAAGTGTCGGCAGAGAACAGGAGCACCACCAGAACCTGTTCCACCACCAAGACCTGCACAAACGACGAACGCATCAACATCATGAGTCCCGCGTTTGTCGATCGCATTGATGATCGTATCGATCTCATCCGCTGCCACCTTAGCACCGGTCACGTTATCGGTTCCAACACCGTGACCTTTGACCATTGTCTGGCCAATGAGAAGACGATCTTCCATGGGGATGTACTTCACACCCATCAGATCGGTCCGGGCAGTATTGATCACAATACCCCGGAAACTCGTGGATCCTAACTTTCGGTCCTGTGCCAGGAACATATCCACGATCTTTCCTCCTGCTTGTCCAAATCCTATAAAAAATACTCGCATTTACTGTAGACACCTTTAATTGTGTTATATATGTCAGTCATGGAATATATATGACTTCTATACTATATGACGACGTGTGTCAAAAACTTTCTTATCATACAAAGCTATCATATAGTACAATGAAGATAGGGATTCTTGGCTCAGGACTCGCAGGTTTGTCAGCTGCATTACAACTTGCTGATAAATTTGAGGTCGTCGTTTTTGAAAAAAATAACAGCCTAGGCGGGTGTATGTCCTCCCTTACCTACAACAATACCTATACTCTGGAAACCCTCTACCACCACTGTTTTTCCGGAGATACTGCCCTGTTTTCCCTTCTGGAGGATCTTGGTCTAAAATCCGATGTGATTTGGCTGAAAGGTTCAACCGGCTATTATATGGGCGGCAAACTTCACCCGCTCACGACCCCCTTGGAGATCCTCCGCTATCCCTGCCTCACGTTTTTCCAGAAATTCAGGCTCGGACTCTTCGTCATCAGTTCACGAAAGATCGACCTCTCCCAACTTGACAAAGTTACGGCAAAGAAATATCTGTTTGAGAAGGTGGGGGAGGATATCTATAATGCGTTCTTCGCTCCTCTGCTCACAAGTAAATTCGGTTCGATGAAAGATGATGTATCGGCCGCCTGGCTTATGAGCAGGATCGCCATCCGCTCGGACAGAGGTACAGAAGGAGAGCGGCTAGGATATCTGAAAGGCGGTTGGCACAGACTCATTGATGCAATAGGTGAAAGACTCAAGGAGTTGGGAGCAGAAATCAGGCTCAGCACACCAGTGATCACGCTTGTCAGGAAAAATGAAAAGTGGCTGATCAACGGTGAGGAGTATGATGCAGTCATTTCAACACTGCCGCCTCAGATAACAAACTCGCTCATGGGAAATACTTCTGAAAAACTCCCGGACCTGATGTATCAAGGAGCGGCATGTATGACCTTAGGTCTCGCCCGCGACCCGACAAACGGGATCTACTGGACCAATATGGGAGACCCAGCACCCTATGGAGCAGTGGTCACCCACACGAACTTTGTCCCGTTCGAATGGTACGGTGGACATGTCGTATATCTTGCATCCTATTTCAAAGATCAACCGGACGGCGAACTGAAAGAGCGGATGATCGATGACTTCTGCAGACGTTTCTCTATAGATATCAGTGAGATCCATCACGCAGACCTGTACGTCGACAGGTTTGCCGGTCCCGTGTATGTAACGGGATACAAAGATACTATCCCGCCTACTGATCTCGGGAACAATATGTTCATCGCAGGAATGTTTTCCCGGGAAAACTATCCGGAAAGAAGTATGGAGGGGTCGATCTCAGCGGGTCTCAATGCTGCAAAATTATTAGAGGAGAATAATCGTTGACAGACGTATCCGTCACCGCAGTCCTTCCCGTTTACAATGATGTGGAAGCTTTGAAGACCGCCATTCCAAAATCCATTGAAGCACTCGAAGCGTACGGAAAATCTTTCGAGCTGATCATCGCAGAGGACGGCAGTACCGACGGAAGCCGTGAGTGTGTGGAAGAATGGGAGAGAAAAGATCCGCGCGTCCGACTGCTTCACTCCGATGAAAGACAGGGAAGAGGCAGGGCACTGAACCGTGCTCTTGCAGAGTCGCGGGGAGAGATATTCTGTTATTATGATGTCGATCTGGCGACCGACATCAGCCATCTCGCAGAACTTCTTGGACATATCGAGGATGGAGCGGATGTGGCGACCGGTTCACGTTTGATGAAAGACAGTAATATCGTTCGAAGCGGTGACCGCGAGATCGCCAGCAGAGGCTATAATTTTCTGGTCAGAGTATTCCTTGGCAGCAAACTCAATGACCATCAGTGTGGATTCAAAGCCTATAGATCCGTGGTTCTGCGGGAACTCGTACCGAAAATCCAGGCACCTCACTGGTTCTGGGACACGGAATCACTCGTTCTTGCACAAAAAGAGGGTCTCCGTGTAGACGAATTCCCGGTCGTATGGACACAGGGTCCGGGCACTACCGTCAGATTCAAAGATGTGAGCAATATGGGTAAAGACATCCTGAAGATGTGGTGGAGATTGCATGTGGAAAAAAGTTAGTGCTGTTCTCATACCAACAGTGATTGCCGCTGCATTACTGGGTTACATGCTGCTGCGTGTCTGGGATGAACTGCAGGGAAATCTCGAAAGCATTCTCGAATCCCTGGTCCCGACCTGGCTGATCGCAGCAGTAGGCATATGTGTTCTTGCATGGTTTGTCCGCGGATTTCGATACAAATACATCATTAAGCGTCTTGGGACCGAGATCGGGATCATATTCTCCACGGCATGTATTTATGTATCCCAAACTGCGAACCTGATCATTCCTGCCCGTCTCGGCGACGTTGTCAGGATGTTCATTCTCAAACATGAGAAGGGCATGCCCTACACAAACGGATTCACTTCATTAATCGTTGAACGAGTGTATGATATTCTCGTATTGGCAGTTCTCGGGCTGTGTTCTCTGCCGTTTTTGATCAGTCTGATCCCCGCGGATTATGGATGGTTTGTCTGGCTGATCCTCTTTGTACTGGTCGCCGGAATTGTGGGGATCATCATTCTCCTGCTTGCCAGGTGGATGCGTGCCGAGAACAAGATCCTAAAAAAGATCCTGGAGGTCTTTGCACAGTTCAGACAGGTCTCTTCCACAATAGCTTCTCTAGGTATTCTTTCGGGAACTTCCGTGATGATCTGGATGATGGATGTTCTCATTTGTTATCTTGTCTGCATGATGCTCTCCGTCGATGTTCCATTCATGCTGGTTCTTCTGGCGATCGTTATCGGAAATCTCATAAAAGCTGTGCCCATCACGCCAGGAGGGATAGGAACTTACGAGGCGGCCCTTGCCATAATTTTTGAGATCGGCGGCGTCGCATCATTTACCGCGTTCCTTATCGCGGTGATCGATCACCTGATCAAAAACCTCGTAACACTTGTCGGAGGACTGATTTCCCTGTATTACTTCGGTGACTGGTCGGTGTCTCTATTTAAGAGACTTTTCAAAGAGGACACGAAAAAACTCAAAGAGGAAACGGATAACCTCTGAGATCATGCCCCATAAATAGATGGAGATATTTATCGTTGCTCCTAACGATATAATACAGGAAAGGTGTGATTAATGCTCTCTGAAGATATGACCATAGATGATTTTTACAGCGGTATAGATCCCGCCGTTAAAAAAACAAAAAACTCCTGTCTTCTTGAAGAACAGATACATGAGATCCAGTTTCCTAAAAACCCCTATGCTCAAAAACTGATGGTCTCCCTCTGTGCCCCGCTCGTAACGAAATACCGCATGGACCGACGATTTGTTGACACCTCGTTGAAGAAATTCTGGCAGGAAGCACGTGAAGGGATCTTTACTCACGAGAAAGAATACCGGATACTTTACGATCTGCTCGCAGATGACAAATCCCACCGGACGCTGATCTCTATGCTCCAGTACCGGTTAACAGAGGATATGAAAACATATCATAAGGAAGGAGACTTCTCCTTCAAACAATATTTCGATAAAAAAATCGTATCACTGAATGATCAGGAGGTATTTGTCAACTGCGGCGGATACCGTGGAGATATCACGGAGATGTTTATCAACAGTGTCAGTGATTTTTCCAGGACATATTTCTATGAACCCGACCCGAAAAACTACGCCATTGCAGTAGATTATTTTTCCAGTTGGCAAAAAGATGTCCTCGACAAGATCGTTTTCACGAACTGCTGTATAGGTAAAGAGAATGGAACAGCCTGCTTCAATGCATCAGAGGCCGAGGATTCACATATATGCGCAACAGGATCTACCACTATAAAGATGGTCTCTCTCGATGAGGATATCCTGGAGCCCGTTTCATTCATAAAAATGGATATCGAAGGTTTCGAGCGGGATGCACTTGAAGGGGCAAAAAATCACATCACCTCAGAGCAGCCAAAACTCGCCGTCTGTGTGTATCATAAACCGGATGATCTCTGGGATATCCCAAAACTCATCAGAGAGTATAACGAAGATTATGCTCTTTATCTACGGCAGTACTCGCCATATCCCTGGTGGCCCTGCGAAACAGTGATCTATGCTGTCTAAAAGTGAGCTAGACGTAGAGAGGAACACCCGGATCGCTGCCGGATCAAGATATGTCCATCGGACGGCAGCAGTATTTATCAGAGATGGAAGAACTAATTTATAGAATATCCCCTAAGCAGCCTGATCCACCATGATCTCGATCGAATCCCAGATACTCACAGTCATACTCTGGCTCATCGTCATAAAATTCTGCCAGATCACCATCTATCCGTATCTCAAACCTGCTCTTGGAAAGATCTCGTATGGGCTCGCATACCCTATCGGGATCCTTTTATTGACGATCGGATCATGGTATCTCGGTCTGGCAGGTCTCCCGGTCCAGCTCGTTCTGATACTTTTCGCTTTGCTTGGAGGATTTGCTCTCTACAAAAAGCAGTATGAACTGGCCGATCTGAAAAATCAGATTCGCTGGGACCTGATCTTCCTTGCTGCGTTTGCTTTACTCCTCATCGTTCGGTGGTTTTCTCCGGGGATCATCCCGTCCGGCGAAAAATTCATGGATGCGGCATTCCTTGGCAGTATAATGCTTGACCCGACCGTCACGCCGTTTGACCCATGGTTTGCAGGAGAAAACCTCAACATCTATTATTATCTCGGACACTGGATGATGGGAGTTCTCGGAATCCTCGCTCTGGGAACAAGTGCATTGGTCTTCAATCTGATGCTCCCAACGGTGTTTGCCCTGGCAGCAGTTTCAGCCTATGCAATTGGAGTTCTCCTTCTGAAACGCCATCAGTGGATACCAATGCTGGTATTGATCATACCGAATGCTGCCCTGATCTGGTATGCGTTCACGGGCCGAGGAGCTATTGACGCCAGGTGGGCATCGACACGGGTGATCGGTGAAGGAACAACGATCAATGAATACCCCTTCTTCTCATTTTTATGGGGCGACCCCCATGCACATCTTCTCGCGTGTTTTAATCAGCTGGTGTTTATCTGTCTTCTTGCAGTGATGATAACAAGATGGCAGTATCTCAAAGGCTGGGGAAAATACCTTCTGATCGGTCTTCTCTCCCTATCTCTGGGAACAATGCCTGCCATGAACTCATGGGATGTTATGATCTACGCCGGCGTGTATGTCGTCGTTGCGTTTATGGTATGGTGGAGATTCGACCGGCATCAGTTGAGCAAACTTCTGCCGTTTGTACTTGTGTCGGTACTTTCCATCCTATGCTATGCTCCGTTTTTGTATCAGATGCTCACGACAGGCGGATCAAGCATTGAGGGATTTTTCCTTGTAACGACGCCGTCGCCCGTCATTGAATTTCTCGGGGTGTATCTGTTTTTCCTCGTGATCTTTGTCATCTATGGAATATCTGTTCTGAAGAAATATCCTTGGCTGATCGCACTCCCGATCATACTCGGGCTGTTCGGCTACGCGTCGTTAGGAGTGGCTCTATTCTGTATAATCCTGTTCCTCGCAAAGAAGGAGTGGCTACCGGAGATCATCTTCGGCGTGATCGGACTTGCCATCCTGGTGTTTCTCGAAATATTCTATCTCAAGGATTACATGGGCGATACATACTATCGGATGAACACCGTCTTCAAGTTCGGATTTTGTGCCTGGTTCTTCCTTGGGATCTCCTCACTGCTGATCCTTGGAAACTGGTTCCAGCATCGGTTTTCTGCTGTGGGTACCCGGAAGGCATGGGCTGCAGCATGTGTGGTGTTCATCTGTCTTGCAGGGATCTTTGTTGTGGGGGGCATCAATCTTGGCTACCCGGGCGGAACGCTGGACGGAGGAGCGTGGCTTGCAGTATCACATCCTGCAGACTATCAGGGAATAGAATACCTGCAGGGTATAGCAGATCCTTCGATAATAATAGTCGAAGCGGCAGGCACATCCTACACCTACGGGTCCCGGGTCTCGGCGGTGACCGGTTTATCCACGATCATCGGATGGACCGGACATGAAGTTGGATGGAGGATGGGTATAGGGGATGTGTCCACAAGGATGGCAGATGTACGTGCGATCTATGAGGAGCCGGCAAAAACGATCGATCTGATGAAGAAGTACGGAGCAAATTACCTGTTTGTCGGAGAAGTGGAACAGGAGATGTACACGATCGACCTCCCGCTGGAAGATCTCGTGAATGTATTCTCATCAGACGGTGTGGATATTTATCAAATCAGGTAATACCTTATAACACATTGGCAGATATACCATTCATCAGTGTTGTGATCCCCGTCTACAATGATGCGGAAGGGCTAAAACGTGCCGTACCTGAATCAATACGTGTACTGGATAAGCTTGGGTATTCTTTTGAGATACTCATCGTTGAGGATGCAAGCACTGATGGAAGTCTGGAGACCGCAAACGGTTTTGCAACTGAAGATACCCGTATTCGAGTAAATCACAGTGAAGCAAGAAGAGGGAAAGGAGGTGCTCTTTCAGATGCGTTAGCAGATTCACGCGGCAATATATTCTGTTTTTACGATGTAGATCTGTCAACTGATCTGAAACATCTTGCTGAGATGATTTCACGAATCAGGAACGGAGATGATGTCGTGATCGGTTCACGCATGATTAAGGGCAGTGATGTCATCAGATCCGATAAACGGGAGCTGGCAAGCAGAGGTTATAATACACTGATAACAATCTTACTTGGCAGCAAAATAACAGATCATCAGTGCGGATTTAAGGCATTTAAAAAAGAGAGACTTGAGGCGCTCATGCCATATGTTAAAGCGCGGGGCTGGACATGGGATACCGAAGTCCTGACTCTTGCCGAACGCTGTCATTATACTATATCTGAAATACCTGTTGTATGGAAACAGGGTAAAAAGACCAAAATCAGGCAAAAAGACATTATTTCAATGGGCTGGGGTGTTCTGAAACTCGCCTGTCGTCTGCGTATTCTGAGAAGATACCCAAAAGTGGACTGAACTCTCAAGGGGTTTGTCATCCATATCTTTATCTCAAATTCAGACCCATAAATATAGTTACGCCAGCATCGGTTACCCCGTACGGGGGGAACAAATCGGGATTTTCCTGAGACTGTTTTGTACCTACCAGTATGACCGCTGATGAGCGATGACAGAGGGTAAAACCTCTCGAGTGAAGTGAGTAATTATGGCAAAGATTTACCAGAAGTTTGAAGTCCCCGAAGAACTTCAGAACAAAGCACTTGAAGCTCTTGAGCTTGCACGTGACACCGGAAAGATTAAGAAAGGCGCAAACGAGGCAACTAAGGCCGTCGAGCGTGGAATTGCAGCTCTCGTCTTAATCGGCGCAGATGTTACACCCGAAGAAATCGTCATGCACCTCCCCGGACTTGCAGACGAGAAGGAAATTCCGTTCGTTTTCATCAACAAGCAAGCAGACATCGGAGCCGCATGCGGCCTTGACGTCGGATGCACTGCAGTAGCAATCGTTAAAGTCGGCAAAGGCAAAGAGCTCGTAGGAGATCTTGCCGGTCAGATCAAGGCACTGAGAGGATAATTCCATGCCTGATGATGCAACGCCAGCAGAAGTTATTGAGGTCATCGGTCTTACGGGTATGCACGGAGAGGCATCCCAGATCAAATGCCGTGTCCTTGATGGCTCGAACAAGGGGCGTATCATTACCCGTAACACTTTCGGACCTATCCGTGAGGGTGACATTCTGATGCTCCTTGAAACGGAACGCGAAGCAAAGAAACTTTCCAGACGGTGACTAAAATGGTGGACACATATATCTGCAGTTACTGTGGAAAGCAGCTTGAACCCGGAACCGGGAAGCTCTTTGTTAGAAAAGATGGCGCAGTTTACTATTTCTGCTCATCCAAATGCCAGAGCAACTATAAACTCGGCAGAATCCCCAGACGTGTAGCCTGGACCGCAGCAGGTCGCAAGGCACGCGGCAAGGAGTGATTTAATCTATGGAACGCACCTTTGTGATGATCAAACCCGACGGCGTCCAGCGTGGACTTGTCGGCGAGATCCTGTCACGCTTTGAAAACAAGGGATTCAAAATCGTCGCCGGAAAATTCGGTGTTCTTGCAGGATCTATTGTTGACAAGCACTATGAAGAACACCTCGCAAAATCGTTTTATCCAGGTATGAAAGCATACATTACGGGTGGACCGGTCTTCCGCTTTGTTCTCGAAGGTGACAACGTTGTTGCAACGGTTCGGAAAATGAACGGTGCAACCAACCCGACAGAAGCTAACCCCGGAACTATCCGCGGTGATTATGCTATGTCCATTGGCAAAAATGTCATTCATGCGGCAGACTCTCCCGAGAGTGCAGCCCGTGAGATCGGCATTCACTTTACTCCGGCCGAACTTGTCTCTTATACTAAGATCGACGAGTCCCAGCTTTACGAGTAATGCCATATAATTGAGAAATTATCTCAACCAATCTTTTTTGTGTTAATGTTATCAATGGTCTGACGAATGAAGAGGGTACCCACTTCATTGATTCAGTTGCCCACCGGAATTTTTGAAAAAAGAGAGAGAGTTAACTTCGCAGAAAGTCATACGCCGAAAGAAGGGCTTTTACTCCATCACCAACAGATGACGCGATCTGCTTGGCTTTGATGGAGGTTGCATCCCCGGCGGCAAAAAATCCAGGAACATTCGTATTGCAGTCGATATCAACAATGATCTCTTTATTCGGATTCATGGCTGCAAGACCTTCGAAGATCGCGGTGTTCGGATCAAGACCGATCCCTAGGAAGACGCCGTCAACGGGAAGTTTTTCTTCACCTTTTCCAAGAATTGCAAAGATCCCGCCGAGATTTTTCAAAATCACATACTCAAGAAACTGACCGCCTCCAAACTCTTCTATGGTACATCCCTTATGCAGAACTATGTTCTTCTTCGTTTTGAGCCGGTCGATCAATATCTTGTCCGCCTTGAGTTTACTGCGAACGATCAGATGGATCGTTGATGCAATATCACTCAGTTCAATAGCCATGTCAACAGCGGTGTTTCCTCCGCCAAGGATCCCGACAACTTTGTTTTTGTACAACGGACCGTCACATGTGGTACAGATCACGACACCTTTCCCAAGATACTCAGTCTCACCTTTTGCCCCGGAGAGGCGTGGGGACCTCCCAGTAGCCGCTATGACTGCCTTTGCAGTGTAATGACCCCCGTTGAGCGTTTCGATGGTAAAGATATCGCCGGTCTTGGAAATGCCGGTCACTACATCCTCAACAAAGATCCCTCCGGATTTTATCGTATGATCATAGATTTTGCTCATCAGTTCCTGACCGGCTATATTGGGAATACCAGGATAGTTTTCTACGACATAACTCTGGTTCACCATCCCGCCTATCGCTCCGGTTATCACGATCATATCCATGCCTTTTCGGGCACCATACATGGCAGCTGAAAGACCGCCGGCTCCCGCACCGATCACCACCAGATCATGATTCGGAGAAACATCAGGGGTTTTTTTGACCGAAATCGGAGCACCAAGAAGTTCCATGACTTTTTTCAAGTCATCGCCTACAACGATCTTTTCACCGTCGATGACCGTCACCGGAACGCCCCTCTGACCAGAGATCTTGATCATTTCAGCTACGGCTTTTTGGTCCTCACCCACATCAATATTGGTGTATGGTATATTCTCATTATCAAGGAACGTTTTCAATGCTTTACAGTGAGGACAACCCGAAAGCGAATACACGACCACTTCATGTGACATAGCAATGACTCTGATTTCAAAGGATTAAAACTATTGCTTGTGGATTAAAACTCTGTGCTGAAAAGAGAGGGAGAGTTAATTATATTTTTTGATTTTCCTGGCATCTGAAGAGACGAGGGCCTCATCCATATCCAGAGGAGTCATTGTGTCGATTTTTTTCACACCTATTGCGTGAACGACATAATCTCCTGCAAAGGCATATCGTCTGACGACCATGCCAACAACTTCTATGCTGTCTCCAACACGAATGTCAATATCCAGAGGGGATGAGCGCTGGGCAACGACCGTTCCGGATCCGTCAAAGATTTTATAGCCGGGACGGTTGATGAATTTACCCTTCAAACCCTGAACAACACCTTCAACACGAACCGCCTTGCCCTCCATTGTGCGGCCGATTTGTTTTATCCTGCAGGGTTTTGATTCAGCTTCGTATTCAGGAAGAAGTTTGATATACTGTCTGCCAACACTGTAACCGTTTACTAGAGGGATCACAAACAAACAAAGAGAGAGCGGAATTCCCCAGTAGAGGAACATGCCGTCGCCAGTTGCAAAAAATGACCAGACAAAAAGTGCAAGGAAAAATGTGACAACAATATAGTGCATAGGGGCCAAGCTTATTTTTACGCCTTTTATTTTCATGAGAGACACCGGTCTTTAGTGATAGTGATATTTCTTAGGTTAAATATATGCATGTCTTGCAACACAGAAAAAAAGAAAGAGATGGTTTAGATAAGAGGCGTTAATACGCCGGGCTTATCTTATTTGGTTTCACAAAGTGCACAGATTTCTGACTTGTAGCAGTAGTAGTAGACGATTGCCATGAAGATGACAGCACCAACGATGTTACCAAGGGTTGCCCAGATAATGTTGTTCGTCCACATACCGACCCAGTTCAGATTGTCTACAGTGTTTCCTGTGAATCCGTTTGTAATGATTGCTGCAGGGATGAAGTACATGTTTGCAACACAGTGCTCATATCCAGAGGCAACGAAAGCCATGATCGGGAACCAGACAGCTGCCATCTTGCCGATTACATCCTCAGCTGCAAGAGCAAGGAAGAGTGACAGACAGACGAGCCAGTTACAAAGGATAGCTTTGAAGAAACAGGAAAGAATGCCCATTGCTCCAGTGTAGGAGACTTTGGCGGTTCCAATAGCGATTGCACGAAGACCAAAGGCGGTCACAGTTGCAACACCTGCTGCGCTCCATGAGGTATATGGACCATAGGAGACAAGGAATGCCATGAAGAGAGATCCGATAAGGTTACCGATGTAAACAATAACCCAGAGATAAACGAGTTTGCCAATGCCGACATGACCACAAAGGACTGCCATTGGGGCAAACATTGCATCGCCGGTAAAGAGTTCTGCTCCGGTTAAGACGATGATAATTAAACCGATCGGGAAAAGAGCACCGGTAACAAACTGGCTGATACCTGCACCGAATACGGCAGAGACGTCGGTTGATCCAACTGTTGCAAGGGCAGCACCCATTGCAATATATGCACCAGCAAGGAACGCACGAACCAGCATATTGAATGCTGGAAGATTGCATTTGGTTTTGCCGGCCATTCCGATTTTGACGCATACCTGCGCCGGACTGAATGTGACCATAAATAAACACCTCACAATCCGGTCGGGAAATACCCTACCAGGTTGCGTTATTTTCTGATTGGAGTAGTTTCTATTTAAATCATACCAATTGACATGATAATTCCAAACATGGTTTTTAGAGCCATGTTAACAAACAATTATATATTAGTAAAATTAATTAACCAAAATATGTTAACCACCCCGCTTTTCTTGAGTGCGCGGAGATATGCGAAAAATACGTAAGCGCAAATAATCAGGATAAAACAGAAACTATATATTGCATCACAAGATGAGTCCAACAAATAGTAAAATACAGTAAAATATTCGCCTCAAAAATACTGATTTATACAGAATAATTGAACATATCCTTGGTTTCTGTGTCCGTGAGAAAGGCCCCATCTTCAATTGATGTGATGGCAGGATGATTTTCAGTATTTTGCTCATGATACGCCAATAAAAAAAGGTTGAAAAATCACTCCGTACTATTATGATAGAAGCATGATCTCGGTCCCGAGCAAATACATCTGGACATATCAGTTTGATTAAGAAAGGATATACTGCAGATTCAACAGATATATCGATTATTCTTTTTGAAATGATCGATCCTGATAGATGCTATCCCTCAGATTTTTTTTCACTGCATCCCCGCGATAATATATCTCATGTGCAGGCATCTTACGCTAACATTAAGCGTTTGGAAAAACCACTCCATATGAATGAAGAGTGGATACAACAGAATAATACCCATCGTTTCTGAGGACAGCGCATGAGATTTCTCAAACTTGTATCAGTCGAGGAGGCGGAAAAAACACTCCTATCTCTCGCAAAACTCCTCCCAGCAGAGGAGATCCCACTGGAAAACGCCAGCGGGAGAATTCTTGCAGAATCAATAACATCCCCTGAAGATATTCCGGGATTTGACCGTTCTACTAAAGATGGGTATGCAGTCCGCTCTGCAGATACGCTTGGAGCCGGCGAAAACAAACCAAAACTTCTGAAAATGATCGGTAAAATCGCCATGGGTGAAAATAACTCAGGATCGATCGAAGAGAAAGAAGCAAAATATATTCCGACCGGGGGCGTGATGCCGAAGGGAGCCGATGCAGTGATCATGAAGGAAAACACGGAGCTGGTCGGCGAAGTTCTTCTGATCAAAGCAGCAGTAAATCCCGGACTCGATGTGCTGAAATACAATGAGGATTTTTCGAAAGGAGAAAAAGTCTTTCCAGCTGGTCACAAAATCACAGCACAAACAGCAGGGGTTCTAGCGTCCTTCGGGTTCGATCCGGTCCTGGTCAGAAAACGTCCGGCGATCGGAATCATCTCAACAGGAAATGAACTTCTTTTACCCTCAAAAACACCAAATTTCGGACAGATACGGGACACAAACACCACACTCATCCGGACGTTCATGACGGAACATGGTGCAGACCCGGTATTCTACGGAATCATCAGGGATGAGGAGGAAGCATTAACACCGGTATTATCCAAAGCAGCTGCCGAGTGTGACCTGGTGATCCTCTCCGGCGGTAGTTCGAAGGATGAACGGGATGTTACGTCAAGAGTCATCGAAAGTCTTGGTAAAGTCCATGTCCACGGAGTATCGGTTGCCCCCGGGAAACCAACGATAATTGGAAGGATAAACGATACCCCGATCCTTGGCCTCCCGGGACATCCCGCATCAACATACATGATCACCACAATCTTTGCCGGCCCTCTTCTCGCGAAAATGACCGGGGCTGCAGAGAAAAAACTGAGAGTCAAAACCCCAATTTCAGTGAGTTTCCAATCCGAAAAAGGAAGAGAGGATCTTGTACGAGTAAAAATCCTCGAAAGCGGAGAGGCGGAACCGGTCCTTGGAAAATCCGGTCTTTTGAATACCCTTGTCAAAAGCGAAGGATACATCAGGGTCCCCGCAGGCCGTGACGGATATGAAAAAGGAGACATAGTTGAGGTATATTTATGGTAAAACGATATCTGGATGAGATCACCCTGAAAGAAGCGGTGGATATTGTTCGAAGAACACCAAAAGTCGTTGGTTCAAGAGAACTGCGTCTTCTTGACGCCTGCGGGCATATTCTCGCTGAACCCCTGTACGCAAAATACTCGGTTCCTGAAGTTCCCACCGCCGCAATGGATGGATTTGCCGTTGTCTCCGGCGAAACAGCAGCAGCATGCGACCAGACACCGATCACACTCACAAACTTTGACCGGGTGAACACCGGAAATGTTGTGAAAAAAGGATTCGATGCCGTCATAAAAGTTGAGGATGCATGGTTCCAGGATGACGACCCAAAAGAGATCGTCATACGCAAAAGTGTCAATCCGGGATCCTACATCCGGCCTCCAGGTGAAGATATACACAAAGATCAGCTCATTCTCCCGGCCGGGGTAAAAATCCTGCCATTCAATATTGGGGCGATCGCCGCGTATGGAATAACCTCAGTCAAAGTAAAACGTATCTGTGTGGGGATCATTCCGACCGGATCAGAGCTTATCATGCCGGGGACACACCCGGCACCCGGGCAGGTCGTTGAAAGTAATACGATAATGGCAGAGGCATATCTCCGCCAGTTTGGTATCGATGCGATCAGATACCCCCCCGTAACGGACAATCGTGTGCTCATTCACGGGGCGTTGGAAAAAGGCATCGATGAATGCGATATTCTCATAATCTCTGCAGGATCATCCACCGGTACAAAGGATTTCACTGCATCAGTGATCGCCGACATGGGGAAACTGCTCTTCCACGGTCTTTCCATGAAACCGGCAAGGCCCGCGATGTTTGGGATCGTTAACCGGAAGCCGGTGTTTGGACTCCCGGGATATCCTCTGGCTGCTCAGACCATACTCAGATTACTCGTTGCCGAACTCCTGGAGACCTGGGGTTGGACCGGGCCGGAAAAGAAGACCATTCCAGTCGTTCTCGGATCCGCAGTATATTCTGAGGGGGGTCTCGATGAGTTCGGACTCTATGCCGCCGCAAGTATCGGCGACCATTATTCGGCAATTCCTCTGTCCCGCGGATCAAGTGTTCAGATGACAGGGGTCAGAAGCAACATCATTGTTCACATCCCGATAGGTGTGGAAGGATTTGAAGCAGGGGAAATTATCGACGCTGTACTTCAGGTCCCTGAGGAGGAACTGGACCAGACGATCCTTATTGCCGGTATCAATAATAGATCACTCGACCGTCTCACCGAAAAATGCATGAAGGAAGGGATCCGAATCAGGACAGGGACCTCGAACGGTATCTCTGCCCTGATGCTTCTCATGAGAGGGGCATGCCATCTTGCATCAATATCAGAAGAAGATGACTGTTCATTCTGCGGTGAAGAATACAGAGCAGAACGACTTGGCCAACTGAGACTTGTAACAAAAAAAGAGATCACCGATAAAAAGGTGAGAAGAGTGCTGGATCTGGCAGCAGAAATCTAAATATCTTCCAGATATTTTTTGAGTTTCGGCCAGTCACGAATTTTGATCAAAGCTTCCGCTTCTTTTCTCTCCGGGATATTGAAGCACTGGGATGCAGAAACGGCGTCGGAAAGTTTCGCGATCCTGACCTCTCTGACATCATTGTCACCTTCTTTTACGACCTGAGCCAGCTGCTCGAGGAGCAAAACTGCATCAGCTGCTTTTGTTTTGGACATAAATGATACTGGTACGGATGAGAATATAATAGATCCCATCTGGGTAAAAAAGAAAGAATCAGGTCGAATACCTGAAGTTACATACTTTCCAGAGCCTCAATGCCAAGGACACCGAGAGCCTGATAAAGGGTATTTTTGCTGGCATCAACAAGGGTGAGCCGTGCGTCCCGGACGTTTCCTTCTGCTTTCAGAACCGGATCAAACCGGTAGAAGGAGTTGAAAAGATCCGCGAGATCGCGAACGTAGGTCGCAAGAAGATGAGGACGGAGTTCTGCTACGACTTTTTCGAGAACAAAGGGGAACTGAGCGATGTGTTTTGCAAGAGCGAGTTCGTAGGGATCTGAATATGTATAACACTCGGTAAATCCGCCTTCAGCCTTCGCCTTCTCAAGGATCGAGCAGGCCCTTGCATGGGCATACTGAATATACGGGGCACTCTGACGTTCGAAATCGAGCGCTTCTTTCCAGTCAAAGACAGTGGACTTTTCTGCAGAGACTTTCACGATATCGTAGCGAACCGCTCCGACCGCGACGGCGTTGGCGATTTTTTCCCGCTCGTCTTCACCGAGTTCCGGCCGACGGGTGGTCACCTCCTCCATCGCACGTTTCTTTGTCTCGGCGATCAGGGCATCTGTCGTGATGAAAACACCGCCGCGGGTCGTCATGGACCCTTCCGGAAGGGAAACGAACTCAAAGTGAACGATCTCCGGAGGCTGCTCGCCGATGAGCTTGAGCGTTGTCTGAAGCTGGGCTCCGATCAGTTTGTGGTCGGCACCAAGCACATCGATGCTTCTGTCACACTGACCGTTTTTCCAGAGATGGAAAGCAAGATCACGCGCCGCATAGACGGATGTCCCGTTGCTTCTTCGTAAAACGTATCTGTTCCCAAATCCTTCTCCGGAAAGATCGAGGTACATCATCTGTCCTTCGTGATGCACTATCGGAAGCTTTTCGATCCTGTTGAGAACGTCCTGCATCGAACCATTCCAGAGGAAGGTGGTCTCACGCACGAATTTGTCATGGACGACATTCATCGAAGAGAGAGTCTCTTTGATCCCATCTGCACAGATATCCACATAGTCATGGAAGAGTTTCACGGTCTCCGGATCGCCTGCCTCGATCTTTTCCATCAGCAGATTGAATTCAGGTTCGATCTCGGGGCTTGCCTTCGCGATCCTGTTCGCCTCAACGTAATGGCGAACAATGAACTCGTCGCCTTTTTCTCCGGGGAGACGGTCGTAATGAAGATTTTTGACTCCCCATGCAACGATCGCGATCTGACGGCCCATGTCGTTGAGATAATATTGTGCCTCGACCGGGTAGCCGGCTTTCCGGAACGCACGAACAAGCGTATCACCGATCACCGTATTTCTGATGTGACCTACATGCAGAGGTCCGTTCGGATTTGCACTGGTATGTTCGATGATGACTTTTTCGTTTCTGGCGTTGATAGAGCCATAATCAGGGCTCCGGGCTGCACGAACAGATTCTGCAACGTAATCCCCTCCAAAGATGAAGTTGATGTACGGACCTTTAGCAGATATTTCAATACCTTTGGCTTCAGGTTTTGCCGAGATCGCAGCGACAAGCTCACCGGCGATCAGTGCAGGATTCTTTCTCTCTGTTTTTGCAAGTGCAAAAGAAACGGTGGATGCGAGATCGGCATGGTCCCCCCCGTCGGTGATCATAACATCATCAAGACCTGTTACTTCACGAAGCAGGCCGATCGTTTTCTCAATATATTCACGATACATATTACATCCCTGTTGGATAGCGAAGGACAGCGGCGATTCCGCCGAATGCAGAGAAGAGCATTGCCCCCTCCTCAAAATCCTCGGATATGATCTCTACTCTGGCATTTGATGCATCAGCAAGCTCGGTCAGTTCATCAATGATATCAGCTTCTTTGATAAGAATGAGCGGGGACTGACACTTCGGGCAGTAGCCGAAAGGCAGATCTTTGGCCTTTTTACCGGCTTCGATCTTCACGGTCTTGACTTCTTCATAGTCACAGTTTCGGCACTTTATGGTGAGCCGTACTTTTCGCAGTTTTTCGGATAGGATAAGCGTATCAACTGCACCTGCTTCCAGATTGAGTCTGACACTGTCCTCACCGTACGCTGCTGCCCCGTTCTCTTTGATAAGTTCTTTGAAGAATCTGGACATCACGGCTTTTTCATCCATTATGCCAACGCCGCGAAGAGCTTCCTGGGCATTGTCCACCAGTTCACGAAGACCAAACTCATTGGTATAAGATGAGTCAAAGAGACCGATGATCCGTTTTTGGACTTCATGGTGAAGGAAGTTGCCCGCAGCGAACTCATCTTTGGTCGGCATCGGACCGCCGATCAGTACTCCCTTAAACTTTTCAAAGTAGTTTGGCTCGGCTAGGAAAGCCGCAGAAGCACGTTCACCTACTTTGCTGTAGAAATCATGGATCGCGATCAATCGGAGCCGCTCGAAACGAACACTGGACTGACCGCCTTTTCTCTGTTTACCGGGAACGGTCGAGTGTGTTCCATTGATCGGCTCGATGTGTGTGCCCCGAAGGAGACCCCAGTAAGCCTCACGGCGATCAAGGACAAGAAGTCCATACACGTATTTGTCATCGAGCATCGCCTTGAGCGGTTCCAGTTCAAAGGTTGAACTGCATCGGTAACTGTAGGTCTGGATGACCTCAGGCGGCTCGACGATGATGGATTCCAGATCGGTTTTATCTCCACCCACATTGATCGCCCCGCAAAAGACGGCCATACCGTTCGGCGGCGGATTTTTGAAGTATTTCAGTCGTGCGAGAATTGAAGAGAGAGCACTCTGGACGTTTGACCGCGTCTGTTTGCTTTTGATGTTCGCACACTGACCGTATTCGTCGCGAAGCTGGGCGGTCACGTCATAAATCTGCTTGTCCGGCGGGATGTAAAGAGAGATCAGTTCTGTTCCTGACCCCTCCTTCTCCTCTAACTGTTCCAGTGATTTTTTGAACTCGTATCGCTTTCTTGCTTCGTCTTTTTCGATTTCGTGCTGGGAATGTTCCTCTGCCATTGTATATACAACCCTTTAATATCCGGCAATAATCCGGCGGTAGAATGTGGTGTATTATTAGATGTACAAGGTGATTAAACATCGTGTCAGGAAATCACGGAAAAACGGACATGAAAAATAGTAACGCTCATTACATCCTTTGTTCAATAAAATAAGTTATGAAAAAAGGTTATGGGTTAATACTGGGCATAGCAGCATTTCTCATTCTGCTTATCGCTCCCATTGATCCCGCCATTTTGCCGGTTGAAGCGCGGCTCGCTGCCGCAGTAGCCGTTGCTATGGCCATTTTTTGGATAACCCAGCCTATCCCGATCGAGGCAACGGCCCTTATTCCATTGGTGGCATTTCCTCTTCTGGGAATTCTTACTCCCACTGAAGCGGCAGTCCCCTATGCGGATAAGGTTATTTTTCTCTTCCTCGGCGGTTTTATTATTGCCATGTCGATGCAGAGATGGGGACTCCATAAAAGGATCGCATTAAAAATCATCAATATCACCGGAACAAGTCCGAAGCGTCTCATCCTAGGATTCATGATCGCTACGGCGTTTCTTTCGATGTGGATGTCGAACACTGCCACAGCGATGATGATTATCCCGATCGCGATCGCAATTATTGCAACGGTCCTCCCGACAAAAGTGTTTTCGGAGATGGAACCGGCTCATAAAGCGTTTGCCGGGTGTCTTGTTCTCGCCGTTGCCTATGCAGCAGGCGTTGGAGGTATCGGGACCCTGATCGGAACACCGGCAAACGGGATTCTGAGTGCACAGATGGAACTTATTTTCCCTCAGAGTACGCCGATCGACTTCTTCACCTGGATGGAGTTCGGGGTGCCATTCGTCATCGTAATGATCCTGATCATCTGGCTATGGCTCACAAAAGTCGCTTATAGAAAGATGCCGAATGTTCTGGTCAATGCAAAAGAGGCACTGGATAAAGAGGTCAAAGAGCTTGGTCCGATGTCCCGCGGTGAAAAAAATACCCTCTTCGTTTTTATCCTGACGGCATTCTGCTGGATATTTGCCAAAAGTAAAGATTTTGGAGCGTTCACCATCCCGGGTCTCGATGTGATCATTCCAAATATCAATGACTCGACGATTGCCATTTTCGGAGCACTTTTGCTGTTCTTCCTCCCGATCAGCTGGGAAAAACAGGAGTACACGATGAACTGGCAGTGGGCTGTTCGTATTCCCTGGGGCATTCTTCTGCTCTTTGGCGGCGGTATGTGTCTTTCGGCTGCATTTATCAAGAGCGGTCTCGCGCAGGCGATCGTAGCATATCTTGATGTCTTAAACGGCGCTCCAATTCTTCTGGTCGTGCTGATCATTGCGATTTTGGTATCATTATTGACCGAGCTTACCTCAAACACGGCCATTGCTTCGGTTATGATGCCTATCCTTGCGGTCACGGCAATATCTCTCGCCGTGAATCCATTGGTCCTTATGATGACAGCAACAGTCTGTTCATCTCTCGCATTCATGCTCCCGGTAGCTACCCCGCCGAACGCGATCGCCTACGGTACAGAATATGTGGAGATGAAAGACATGGTCACAGCAGGATGGTTCCTGAATCTGATAGGAATCCTGATATTCACCATCTTCGTCTTTACAATAGTGTTGTGGGCATTCGGCATCACGCTCGATCTTCCTTCATGGGCACTTGCATCGACCGTGAATATCTAACCCTTTTTTTAGATTCGAAAAATCACTCTTTTGATTACTGTTTTTTTCTCACACAAAAACACAAGACGCAGATCACATCCAATGATGTTGACAAACATAGCATCAGATGACCAAGTCCCTTAATCCCTGTGAGATCACTGACGTCCTCATGCAAACATTTTGAAGACAAAACGGTGCAGAAAAAAAGAGATAACAAAAACAAATTATGAAAATCGATAGGTAAAAAACGAATGGACCCGGCGGGATTTGAACCCGCGGCATCTACGTTGCGAACGTAGCTATCTACCCCTGATATACGAGCCCAGGAAATATCTCTAAACGATAGGATAAAATCCCTATTAACTCTATGCTCCCATCACCTGAGATACATTGAAAGAATTGGAAAAAATATTCGTGAGATTATAAAATAATCTCAATGTCCAGCTGTTCAGCCAGTTCCTTATACCGGTTACGAATAGTAACTTCCGTCACGCCTGCCACATCAGCAACTTCACGCTGGGTCCTGCGTTCTCCGGAAAGGATCGAGGAGATGTAGATCGCTGCTGCTGCAACGCCGGTCGGACCTCGTCCGCTCGTGAGTTCACGCTCACCGGCCTGTTTCAGGATCTCCATCGCACGGGACTGTACCTCGCCTTTCAGACCGAGACCTGAACAGAATCTTGGAACATAGTCGCCGGGGGAAGTCGGGAGAAGTTTCAATCCAAGTTCACGGGAGATGAAACGATAGGTCCTGCCGATCTCTTTTCTGGAGACACGGGACACTTCCGCGATCTCGTCGAGAGTTCTTGGAACATTACACTGACGACATGCTGCATATAATGCAGCTGCTGCAACACCTTCGATACTTCTTCCGCGAATCAGATTCTTATCGACGGCATCACGGTAAACGACCGCTGCGGTCTCACGAACATTTCGCGGAAGACCAAGAGCAGAGGCCATTCGGTCAAGTTCGGAGAGTGCGAACGCCAGGTTACGCTCAGTAGCGTTGGAAACTCTGATACGGCGCTGCCATTTTCTCAGACGATATAACTGTGCCCGGTTCTTGGACGAGATCGCTCTTCCGTAACTGTCACGGTTTCTCCAGTCGATCATGGTGGAAAGACCTTTATCATGGATCGTAAAGGTCATCGGTGCACCGACACGCGACCTCTTCATCCGCTGATCATGATCAAACGCACGCCATTCCGGTCCGCGGTCAATGAAATCGTCATCCAAAACAAGACCACAGTGCTGACAGACAAGCTCTGCACGCTCATAATCATGAACGAGCTGCTTGCTCCCGCACTCCGGACAGACGGTCGCGGTAGCATCGTTTCCGCCCTGCTTCTCCTTCTCCTTCGTAACAAGCGTCGTTTCCTGACGCTCTTTCATCTTTTCTCTATCCGACCTTAGCTGTTTCAGTTTTTCAATTTCAGTTTCCATGATTATAAGACCCTTTTTGATTACGGATTAGCGCCGGCTTACGCGCATTTCACCGGCATATTTGCGATAAGAAGTTTTTCTGGGTTTTTCCGGTTTCGTTTCGACAATAACATACAGTTTATCTCCTGCAGTCACACCGGAAACCGAATCCTCACTGCATAAAACAGTCAGATACGGCCGTGAAACACCCCCATAAAGGTCAACAATTTTTCCAACAGATCTGCTTTGATCATCTGCAACCTCCGTATAGAGAGGGGGGAGCTGACCTGCATCACTTTCAACAATTAGCAACCGTCGCCCTAGACGGGATACAACATTCCCTGCAAATTTCACAAATCAAACCTCGGCAACTGCCTTTTAGACAGTCAAGCAACCCGTGGAATACAAACCACAGGTTATTTATGCATAATATAATGCGTAAGAAGTATTATAAATACATTCCCCACAATACTAAAATAGAAATTAGCGGGAGAGAATATCAAGGGAAGTGAGGGAAAGGACCTTTTTTGCCTCGTCTTCACTCATCCCTGCCCCGCGTGCGACCAGAGCGCGCATTTTTTCGGTAATTATATCATCCGGACCGTGAATATCCGATTGGACCACGATCCCGACACCCGTGCGCCGAGCAGAGGCCAAAACGTGACCGTTTGCCTTATTGTGCCCGTTTCTCGACGTGATCTCCAGAAACACGCCGTTCTTTGCTGCAAGAGATGCCTCTTCATCAGAGATCATGCCGGGATGAGCAAGAATATCCACATCAGGACAGGTCACGGCAGCCAGATTTGTGCCGGGCGCGACCGGTTCAGTGATCGTTTCCCCATGAACGATCACCACTTCCGCGCCAAGTGATCTGGCATACTTTGCAAGGTCGGCGATCTCAGACGGAGGAACATGCGTGATCTCGACACCGGTGAACAACCTCACTCCATATAGTTCTGCAGATCTCTTCACCTTCTTCTGAGACTCGATAAGAAACTCCACATTCGAATAATCCGCATGATCGGCGATCCCCATCTCGGTATATCCGGCAACTGCCATCCGACGGATCAGCTCTGTCGGGATCAGTTCGCCGTCACTCATCGTTGTATGACAGTGGAAATCGTACATGTTCACTTCCCGCCGAGTTTTCCGGCGACTTTCTTCAGAAGATCCTCTTTTGATCCGACATACTCCACACGAATACGCCCCCCGGACTTGTACCACTGTGCCGGGTGATGAGCATCGCGTTCCTCTTCAAGAACAGACACCCCGCCGACTTTTGCAGCGCGGGAGATCATAGCCATATTCGGAGCAGAAACAGCCAGACTCTTTGCTACACGCCTGCCTTCACTTCTGGTGAGCGAAGCATCAAAGTAGCACGGGTAAAGAAAACGAATTGCCATTACAGAATACTATGTGATGTGAAAGCCAAAATGGCTTTCGTGCCGGACGGATCTCACGAACCATGAAACAGGCAAAACGACTGCCCTTCACATACTAAATATAAACATCGTATGATTCAATCACACTCGATAAACTATGCGTATCTATAAACATGAAAAAAAACAATACTACCTTATGCATCACGTGGATGTTCACATGGAAGCCGAGATATACGGCGCAAACAACCGTCTGGCAGAGCACAATGCCGAGCACTTCAAAGCCCACAATGTTCGTGCATTCGATCTTCTTGGAGCGATCGGATCCGGAAAGACCTCATTAATAGAAAAAATCGTCCCTGAACTCAAATCAAGAGGAAAAGTCTCAGCAGCAATTGCAGGAGATGTATACGGCGATGATGATTTCCAGCGGATCGTCAAAACAGGCATTATCGCATTCAACGCAAACACCGGCAAAGAATGCCACCTGGATGCCCACCTGGTCCACCACGCACTCGATCACATGGACCTTGACGACGTCGATATCGTCTTCATTGAAAACGTCGGAAACATGGTTTGCCCGACCGATTTCAAACTCGGCGCGGAGAAACGTATCGTTGTCATCTCAACCACAGAGGGCGACGACGTGGTAAACAAACACCCGATGATGTTTCGGGACTGTCAGATCGCCATCATAAACAAAGTCGATCTGGCAGAAGCAGTCGGATGCAATGTTGATAGAATGGTCGCCGACATCAAACGCTACAACCCGGAAATGCTCATCATCAAAACCAACCTCAGGAAAGGGGAAGGCGTCAAAGAGATCGCCGATGCCATTCTTGCCTGAACTAATTTAAATATCGGTAGAACCAACACATATAGGACTCTGGAAAATACTGATGACTGAGATACTCAGACGTTGATCAGAGATACAAATTTAGGAGATATTAAAAAAAAATGCTTTGGCAAGGTAAATCAGTAAGAAAAGCGACCGGCGGTCGCTATCACGCATCCCGCGGTAAGAAGAGATTCGAGATCGGAAGATCCCCGGCAGAAACCATCATCGGGATCACCCGTGTAAAGACTATCCGCGTCACCGGTGGAAACACCAAAGTCCGTGCACTCCGTTGCGAATTCGCAAACGTCAGCGACAAGAAGACCGGAAAAGTTCTGAAAGTCAAGATCAACACTGTTGCAGAAAACGCAGCAAACCCGAACTACGTCCGCCGTAACCTCATGACCAAGGGAGCGATCATCACGACCGAACTTGGTAAAGCACAGATTGTCAGCCGCCCAGGTCAGGATGGCGTTATCAACGCGATCCTGATCGAATAAAAATATATTTTTTTTAACACATTCATTTTATCAGTTCGTCTATGCAGGGCACGCCATACCCTTTAACTCGCCCCTCACGAAAAACCCTTATCAAGCGTCGTCTGACTCTCGACATCCAGGCCCGTGACATAAACAGAACTTCCCTCACACTGATATTTATCGATAACCCGTGCGATCGCTTCGACCGCCGACTGATCCCATATATGTGAATGCTGAAAATCTATCTCTATTTTTTTCGGATCATTTTTGTAATCAAAATGATCGATGAAAGCCGACATCGTTCCAAAGAAAAGCTGCCCCTTAACAGTATAAACTTTTACGCCGTCATCCCGTACGACCCCTGAGAAAGAGATTACCGACAGACGGTAGATCATTACCAGAGCTGCGATCACAACGCCCGTAAGGACACCCTTTGCCAGATCATGCGTATAGACGACGATCGCTATTGTAATGATCATGATAAAAGCATCGCTTTTTGGAATTTTCAGGATATTTTTCAAAGACTGCCATTCAAAAGTCCCGATGGCCACCATGATCATCACCCCCACAAGAGCCGTCATCGGGATCTGTTCCACAAAATCACCGAGAACAATTATCAGAAACATCAGGAAAAGTCCGGCGATCATCGTCGAAAGTCTCCCCTTCCCACCGGAAGTCACATTGATCATTGACTGGCCTATCATTGCACAGCCGGCCATACCGCCGAAAAAACCGGCAACGACATTTGCAATACCCTGCCCCTTGACCTCCCGATTCTTGTTGCTGACAGTGCCCGTCATCTCATCCACTATGGATGCAGTAAGAAGCGACTCAAGAAGCCCGATAATGACAAGTGTTATCGAATAGGGCAGGATTATCAGGAGTGTTTCAAGATTCAACGGCACCATTGGCAGATGGAATACCGGAAGCGTTCGTGTGATCGTTCCAAGATCCCCCACGCTCAGAATATTAAGACCAGTTACGATCACAACCACGGTCATGATAACGATGGCGACAAGCGGTGCAGGAATGGCCTTGGTAAACCTGGGCAGAACCCATATTATTCCAATAGTTGCCGCCGCCATCACAAAAACGGAAACAGGGGCGCCGATCAAAAACGGCAGCTGGGCGAGGAAGATAAGGATCGCAAGAGAGTTTACAAATCCGAGCACGACAGAATACGGGATGAAAGAAATAAAACGCCCAACCTTTAAAAGACCGAGAACAAACTGGATAATGCCGGTCAGAACGGTCGCTGCTAGAAGATATTCAAGGCCGAAATCACGAACCAGAACCACCATGACAAGAGCCATGGAACCGGTTGCCGCAGAGATCATTCCCGGTCTTCCGCCCGTAATTGATATTATCACTGCAATACAAAACGAGGCGTAAAGACCAACCATCGGATCTACGCCTGCAATGATCGAAAAGGCGATCGCTTCCGGGATCAGAGCGAGGGCTACGGTGATGCCGGAAAGGGTGTCGCCCCGTATATTTGAAAACCACTCGTCTTTAATCTTTTTCGTGTTCATGAAAGAGTGCCCTGCCCAATGTACTATAGATAATCCGGTAATATGATAAGAATGCGCCAACGGTCGGATGAAAATTCAGAGAATCAGATCGTCTGGAAATCTGAGTCACTGCCCGAAAGACTGACAGAAAATATGCATTATAATATTGGATATCAGTTGTGCTGTCTATATTTGCCGGACAAATATTTAATGATTTTACCAGATAAGAAAAAAACACGAATCATTATTTATAGCAGAAAGATTAACTTTTAGACCTGTTCTTAAAAAAAATATATGAAAGAACGTATACCGGAGTGATGATATCATGTATGAAAAAATTCTGCTGGCAACCGACGAATCAGAAAATGCCAAACGTGCAGCCGGTGAAGCCTTACGTTTAGCCAAGGTATTGTCTTCCCAGGTGATCCTCGTATATATATTCAGCAATCCCCCATCTCAATCAAGGATGGCAAAAGCAAACTTCGATGTGCACTCAATACTTGAAGAGGATGCAAAAACTGCGATCAAGGATACGATCGATCTTTTCGAAGCCGAAGCCCTGTCCTATACGCTGAAAGTTGCAATGGGGGATCCGGCAGCAGAAATAACCGATATCGCCGAAAAGGAAAATGCCGACCTTGTTATCATCGGAAGCCGGGGTCTTGGCGCACTGACCGGAGTGGTCATCGGAAGTGTCAGCCAGAAAGTGGCCTATCGGGTCACCTGTCCTATAATGATCGTAAAGTGATTTTGGCACTTAAAACAGAGATCCGGCAGAAAACGGCAAACTTGGAACAAAGCAAAGACTGGATATTTTGTATTTCAACTCCCTTTTTTGAAGAGTATGATGATTTTGAACCTTCCTGTATCATCCTGCTGATGAATAATGGAAATTGAGATACTTCCGATTCAGAGACCTTCAAAATATTTTTTTTCTTTACTCTTAAGACAGCTTCATGTATTCGAATAACGAATACTCTGGTATGAGACGCGTATCATATCTGTTCCCCCGTACCTGCGATGTAATGTTTGATGTATCCAAGCCATTTTCCGCGTACCTGCAGGGGATCGAAAAACTCGCTGACCGGCAGGATAATTTCCGGGCGGTAAACGGACCGGTGAAACGGGAGATCTCAGTGTTCATCGCACATAAACGGCTCGGATTTGAAAGGGTCAAAAAAACCTCCCGTCTTGAGGCAGAGGTGACGGAAGAGGTAGAAATTATGATAATCCTCACCGACACGACCCTCAAATCCAGCGCCAATGTCCCCTTAAACGACCAAAAATTCCAGGTGAAAGGGATCGACAGAGGAAACTTAACCGAAGTCTACGTGACAAAATCTCCGGCGATACCCGGCGCCTCCTCCCTTGAAATGAAACAGATGATCCTGGAGCTTTTTGCATGAGCGAGCGGGAAACTTCAGTTGCCGCCCCCTTCAGACACAGAAATGCCGATCACCTCCGCCAGGTCGATCTGATCTTCTATTACACGCAGGATAAAAAATGGATGAGTCTGGATAAAGCCAAAAAACTGATCGTCATCGCTGAAAAAACCGGAATCATCAAAAAAGAAGCCGGAGGGGATTACGTATTACGGGAAGATCTCCGTGAAGTAAAGATCCCGCTCGGTTTTCGTCCCACTGATGAGATCTTTGTCATCGATGAGAGTGAAGCGATCGACACGCTGGAAAAACTCCTCGGCGATATCGCTGACGCGACCAACATCGAGAGAAAAGAACTGGCCGGCGAAATGGAACAGATCAGAAAACATTTTGACGATCTCATCTGTCCGGAGGCAGCGATCATTCTCCTTGCAAAAAAACATCACGTCTCTTTTGAACCATACAAAGCCGACCTCATCAAAAGGATCGGCGAATAAAAAAAATATTGAGATTTATTCTGCAGCTGCAGCGAAAATCTCGGCGGTCGGTTTTTCACCGTAGACAGTGATTTTTGCGTTGACCTGAACAAAGTCAGCGGCGATCTCATTTCCGCGCTGGCTTTTTCTTCTTCTCTCACCGTTGTGGACAGCGTTGAAGCCGAATCCGTCAGTGATCAGAAGACCTCTTCTGCCGTTACCCGGAAGGTCAGGGCGTGCCGGGGTCCCGGTCTTGTCGGAACCGCCGGTGATCATGATCTTATAGCCGCTCATGCCGAACGGAGCGCCGTCAACTTCAGTGCCGATCTTCTTTCCAAGAAGAGCACCAGCTGCTGCACCCGCTGCATCTATTTTGTACGAAAGACCGGAGTTCGGGTCTGACAGTACGACCTTAAAGTCTACCATTGTATATACACATCTCCTCGATATCTATGATGCCGAAGTACCCATATATTTAGTATCTCCACATTTATACTACTTGCCCCAGAAAGGCTGTGTTTTCCGGAAGATCGAGGTGTACTCCTCAAGTGCTTCGACGGTCCCTGCATTTAAATGAGAGAGCATTTCCGTCTCTAAAACCTTCACATGTCTCTCGGGAATTGCCACGTAAAGGGTCTCGCCGACGTCGATCTGTCTGCCTATTGTGACCCCATCTATCGAAACGGCGACCTCTGCACCCTCTTTTGCCTCAGTCACACTTTCTTTGTTCAGCTTGATCTGTTTGATATCACCAACGATCTTGCCGTCACGCGTCGCAATACTGACCTTCGGACGCAGTGTACCCCCCAGGACGCGCACGCCAACGATCGCCGGACCGCTCATGCGAAAAACACATCCCGGCAGGATGGAAAACTTCACCGGGAGAACTACCGTCTCAAACTGTTTTGCTTCTTTCGCACGGATCGTTTCGTCACGCCATGCAAGATAATCATCAAGGAGTTTGTAGATGACACGGTTGGAAAAGATCTTCACATCGACCTCCTCATCACGGATCATTGCCTCGGCATCCGGGAGAAGAGGGACGTTGAAACACAGAGCGATTTTGAACAGATCTTCCTTCATCACACTGATATCGATCAGGTCACGGCGTGACAGCGGACCGACACTCGCACGCATGATAGGAATATTTTTGGCGTCCAGTTCATTGGAAAGAGCTTCCAATGCACCGATGGTGTCGGCACGGACACTTACCCCCACATCTGAGAGTTTGATGTTGATCTCCTGCATCTCCTCATCGATCTTCGCCAAAACAGCGTCATGATCGCCGCGGATCACGCGGATCGGGGATCCTGCAACGATCGATTCGAGATTCGGCGCGGAAATTTTCACACCGGCAGCTGCTACGACGGATTTGACCCGCATGAACTGATCTTCGACTAATATTTCCTTCATCGGACGGGGCTGGAGGAGAGCACGGACTTTGGTCGCGATTGCTCCCTCGTTGCCGGCGATACCGATCTCATCTCCCACACTGATGATACCGTCGTATAGGATAACGTCAAGCGTTATTCCAAGACCTTTCTCCTCTTTGACCTCGAGAACAGTTCCAACACCGGGGCCTGAGATGGTCGTCTTGAGTCCTTCGGTGAGATACCGCTGGGCAAGACCGATCATGATCATGAGAAGGTCACTGATGCCTTCACCAGTCATACTGCTCACCGGAACGATCACGAGGTTTCGCTGGAAATCGCTCACGCGGTCAAACCGCTCGGAGTTGAATCCCATGTCCGATAGTTTTCCGACAAGTTCATACACCCGGTTTTCACACTCGGTCTGAACCCGTTCAGTCTGATTCTTATAGGCTGCCTTGAACGAGGCATTGGGGGTAGGGCGCCAGCCCGGGATCTTATCGAGCTTGGTCGCAGCAATAACAAACGGCGTTTTGCAGTTTCGAAGGATCTGGAGTGCTTCGATCGTCTGCTTTTTGAACCCTTCGTTCACATCGACGACCAGAATCGCGATGTCCGCGAGAGCCCCGCCCCGGGCCCGAAGCGTGGTGAATGCGTGGTGTCCGGGCGTGTCGATGAACAATAATCCCGGGACATCGGTTTTCAGTTTACCCAGATCCCCGCTCATTTTTGCAATCGAGTCGAAAGGAATGAGTGTTGCACCTATATGCTGAGTGATCGATCCCGCTTCACCTGCTACAACTTTCGACCCGCGGATACGGTCGAGGAGCGATGTTTTTCCATGATCTACGTGCCCCAAAACGCAGACGATAGGAGTCCTGATGTGTTCTGCCATGATATTGAATCCCCATTCTCTGATGACTAACCATTCAGAGGTAAATAGTGATGATATATTGGCTGTGTGGGATTATTAATATAAAGGGGTAACGGGAAAATTCCGTCGCAAAAAAAAGATATGTTAATATCTAAAAAGACCATATCTATTAGAGTGTTTGAGCCGCATTGGCAAAGACATAGATTCAGGCTAAGGTAGGGTAGCTGGTCATCCTTTAGGATTGTGGATCCTTAGACCCGGGTTCGACCCCCGGCCTTGGCCCTTCGTTTTTCAAAAAATTAGGTTTTCTCTTACATCATCGGATTGAGCATCCAGATCGTTGCCGTCAATACTGAAGCAAAAGAGACCCAGAGAACATACGGAATAAGCAGATAGGCTGCTGCATGTTTGATCCGGTAGAAGAGACACATCGTCACACAGATCATCGCCAGCAAAATGAAGATCTCGATCGTGGAACCCAGAAGCAGGTGCCAGCCGAAGAACATGTACGACCACAAGACATTGAGTCCGAGCTGGACCAGAAATACAATGGTCGCGATCTTAACTTCTTTTTTCTCCCAGCCCTGCGCGAAGACCAGACCTGCGGCAAGACCCATCAGGATATAGAGCGTGGTCCATACCGGACCGAAAAGAAAGTTCGGAGGCTGCCAGGCAGGTCTGATCAGTTCAAGGGCGAACCAGGAGTCAGGACCGGTGATCGTAACAAGCGTGCCCAAAAATCCGGCAAGCAGGGACAGTATGGCAAATCCGATCATGAGATATACCGTACGGGGCTGTATTTTTGTGTTCATAGTGGTAACTTTGAATCACAAGTATATAATTCTGATTTTAGATGCAATTTTCCGAATGAGAAGAGACTGGATCTTCCTCAGAGTTTACAGATTTTACATTCCTGACTGCCGCACGGGATGTTGTCGATCTTCCATTTCAATGCCCAGTATTTGATATCCCGTATCACATCGATCAGTTCAACGCCGCCCTCGGTAAGCGTGTACGCGGATCTGATCGGAACGACCGATGCATCGATCTTCTTGGAGATGATGTTTTCTGCTTCCAGTTCCTGCAGACATTCCGAAAGTACCTTTGCCGTTATGTCCGGGAGACTCGCCTTGAGTTCCGAGAATCTTTTGGTGTAATCATCCCCTTTATACAGCTCCAAAATGATCAGTAATGTCCATTTTTTCGTCAGATACCGAACGGTCAGGTTTATGGTGCAGTTCTCATCCACAGTATTGTTTTGAAAACTCACCCGTATATACCTTTGTATGAATAATATACCTAATATTAAAAAGATACAAATATGAAAAAAAAGATAACAGTGCCGGGAAGCAAAAACTCCGCCTGCACACCCAGCCATACTCTTCCGGGATCGGATCCACACTAACGCCGCGTAAATCCCATTTAAAAAAGATTAGAGAAGGGTCGCTTTTACGATCACAACTTCTTCTAAAGGTTTGTCGGAGTGGTTGGTCTTGACTTTGCCGAGTTTTTCGACGATCTCCATACCCTCAACGACTTTCCCGAAAGCCGGGTGGGCATTGTCGAGGTAGTTGTTGTTTGCAAGGTTGATGAAAAACTGACTGCCGCCGGTGTTTGGTCCTGCATTTGCCATCGCGATCGTGCCTTTGTTGTTTTTGTTGTCGGGCATGAACTCGTCAGGGATCTTGTATCCCGGTCCGCCGCATCCGGTGCCTGTCGGGTCGCCGCCCTGGAGCATGAATCCGTCGATGATCCTGTGGAAAACGACGCCGTTATAGAATCCGTCTCCAACAAGCTTTACAAAATTTCCGGTCGTGACCGGCATATCTTCACGGAGCTCGAGGGTGATGTCCCCGTGATTGGTTGAAAAAAGTATTTTCTGTGCTGTCATGTATGTAGTTGTGTGCAGACAAAAATAATAAACATGTATCATGACCAACGTACTCATACCAATGAAAAATCCGTTCCATGTTATGATAATCCCGACACTCGGCTGCCCGGGGCACTGCAAATACTGCTGGAGTTCGGATGAAACGTCACCGAGGATGCCGCTTGATATGATAGATGACATAGTCCGGTGGCTCAAACCGCTCGAGGAACAGCGGGTCACGTTCACATTTCACGGCGGAGAACCGCTGCTTGCCGGAGCAGAATTTTACCGGCAGGCCCTCCCAAAGATCGCCGAGGGACTTCCGCACCTTTCGCCTGAGTTTGCCATCCAGACAAATCTCTGGCTGATGACTGATGAACTCGCAGAGATCTTTGCCGAGTACCGGGTCCCAATCGGCTCATCCATCGACGGACCAAAAGAGCTGACAGATTATCAGCGTGGCGAGGGATACTATGAACGCTGTCTCGACGGATACAAGATCGCTGCAGCGCACGGACTTCTGGTCAGATTCATCTGCACGTTCACGAACACATCCGTAAAGAAGAAGGAGGAGATCGTGAAATTCTTCAAAGACAACGGCTGGGTCATGAAACTCCACCCTGCTCTTCCGTCATTGAAGGGGGATAACCCAAATGAATGGACTCTCTCGCCGGAGGAGTATGGTGAGCTGCTGGTCTATCTTCTGGATGAGGCGGTCGAACATGCAGATGATCTGGAGATCATGAATATCAATGATCTGTGCCGGTGTGTGTTTACGAGGGTAGGAAGCGTCTGTACGTATGCTGACTGTATGGGAACGATGTTTGCGATCGGACCGGGGGGGGAGATCTATCCTTGTTACCGGTTTATCGGGATGCCGGAATGGGTGATGGGACATGTGAGAGATGCGCCGACGATCGAGTCCCTGATGGAAAGCCCTGCAGGAAAACGTATGCTGGCGTTCAAAGATCTCGTGGATACAGCATGCAAAGACTGTGCTCATATCACGTACTGCAGAGGGGGGTGTCCGTATAATGCGATAGCGCCGACAGGAGGATTCCTTGAGGGGGTCGACCCGCATTGTGCAGCATACAAGCGGATCTTCGATGAGATCACCACACGGATGAACGAGGAGATGAACGGGGAGGCTCCGACAGTGAGCAGAGTGTCACGGGTGAAGAGGCAGCAGAAGCCAGGCGTGATGGGGCTTATTCGAAAGATCATTGATGAATAACATTTATTTTTTTAGATGAGTTTTTTTTCGATGGGATTTTAATGGTCAGTGATATTGTTCCGGCAGGACTGAGAGATAGCTGAGAAGATACGGGTCTGTCAGTCGATATGCCGATCCGTTGGACGGGATATTTTTAGATAGGGGGTCTGTTTTTTGGTGGTGCTTTTCGATTTGGTGTATTGGATTCTTTCGATGAGCGGATTCACGCAAGGCATTTGCCTTGCTCAGCTAAGGTCGTCCGCTTTCAGCGTCCATCCCGCTCATCACACGAAATGCACGAAAGAACAACGAAAACACGAAAATGAATTAAATTGGTTGGGTGGGATACATGAGGTTCCCTTCCCCGTCCCCCACACCAAAAATCACAAACACGCAAACCTTCGGTTTGCTCGGCTGAGGTCGTCCGCTTTCAGCGTCCAACCCGCCAACGAAATTCACGAAAAGGGGGACAGGGGCGGAGGAATGGGAAGAGGTTGAATATGAAGTTCTGGAAGGGTACTGTTGGATGTGGACACATGAGAAAAACCAACCGCGAATTGGCGCGAATCTGAGCCCTGCGGGCTCTCAGAATCGGATTTGATTCTCCTCACTTTCGCAATCCAGCTTCGCTGTCTTGCTCATCCCTCATCGGGAGCGTTCAGGCAAATCCTGTCGCCGCCCCAGCGGCTCCCGTAAGGATAAATGGAATTTTTTGGTTATTTTTGGGGTGTGGGAGGGCGACTCCGGCGCGGAGCCCGACGCGGTGGAGATATCCCAAGGTTTTGCATGTCAGGAAAGGTATTCTCTTTTTTGCGGGATTTTAAGCTGATTTTTTGTATGGAGTAAGTGTGGAAAAAATAGAAAAAATATCATGGCGGCAGAGGTGGGGGACCCCCACTCGCAAATCAAAGATTTGCTCGCAAGTCTGACGACTTGCTCGGCTGAGGGCGAGCCTGACGGCTCACCCCGCCTCAGTTGAGGCAGCCCTTATGGGGCACAGCCCGCTATCACCTCTGTCCTGTAAGGAAGCTCTCGACAAGCTTCCCAAAGAGCATGATGAGAAACCCGAGGAAGATCATCATGAGCTTCATGAGTTTATTGGAGATCTGCATCTCCGTGGTCTCTGCGGCACCGCCGTTCCCGAATCCGGTCTTGAGATCCGCACTGCCGGTAAGAGCGGTGATCGCGGCAGAATACTCGGCTCTGCTGTAGGCTGTGACCTGGACCTTGCCGTTCATCTCGCTGGTGTTCGGGTCAAAGTAGCCGACATAGGTCTTGTAAGTCTGCTTACCGAGTTCGACTTCGGCAAGGCTGAGGGGGTTTGTTTCGCCCGTAATTTCTGCGATGATCGCATCATACGCGGCGGCGTTCGTAAATTCTGTACTGAAGATCCGCTTTGCGGACTTCGAGATTGCTGTCTGAATGAAATCTGCTGTCATATCGTATTCTATCCTATTTTCTCGAAGCCGGCAGAAACGCGAAAGGATCCTCTCGTCAAGTATCGTATCAGTATAGTATCGTGTATAAGATATGCGGGAGAGGATGCTTCGGCTTTGTGCCGACCTCTACCTATATATTGGTTTTATAACCTTAAAAAAAGGAGGAAATTTGCTCTCGCGGAGAACAAAAACCCATACAAATCATTTGAACCGGGCGATGATACGCTCCGCCTGCCGGTCCATTGGAAACTCGATACCATGATACCGGATCGCACTTTTCACCGAATGCGGACTGCAACCAAGCGTGCCAGCAACATGAGAGAGCGTCTTATGCTTCTGCAGAAGACGTCTCCGCGTTTCCTTGTTCTTCAGCTCGGGATAGGAATACCAGTACCTCAATTGTTCACCTCATACACGACATACCCCTTCGGGATCACCCGTTCCGCGAGGAACTGTGCAAGCTCCGGCTGAGGAAGACGGCCCTCCAGATCCTTCACATTCACCTCCTCATAGCTTTCGATCCGCTCACCGATACATCCCTTCACCGCATCATAGATGAATTTGCTTGACAGGATCTTCGCGGCCTGCGAAACAGGAACATGCACGACCTCACAAAACAGATCAGGCATACGTTCCTTCAGCAGAGGGACATTCATCACCCGGTTCCTCTTCTCCTCAAACCGAAGAAAATACTTGGAGGAGACCTGACCTGACGAGATGATCTCATCCACCGTTTCGCCAAACCGGATCTTATACGCCACGGTGAGATCGGTCAAAGCCCGGATCATACACTGGCAGTAAAACGCATCGGCGTATTCATCCGCTGAGACAGGAAACGCCGTCTCCAATGCAGCCCTGACAGAGGTCTGGTCAACAGTAGTCATACTGATCCTCCATCTGTTCCCCGATCCGTTCATCGAGCTTCTGCCGGACATCCCGGTAGACAAAGAAGTTGACGTCATCTTCGGGTGTGTCGATCCGGAGAGTCGGCGATCTGCAGACCCGGCAGGGAATGAACAGTCGTTTGATATCCTCCAGATCAGAGACCCAGACCTCTTCTGTCTGCGAGGACAGGCAGACCGGACACGCGAATCTGATCCGGCGGAAGCACTCGGTTCCGTCGCTGTGAACAACCATTGCAGCGGTCATGGGATCTCCTTGTAGCACGTTCGGTCAACGATACGGCGGATCGTCGATTCGGCAACACCGAGTTCCCGGCCAAGTTTTCGCCGGTACTCGCCGGCTGCACACCGCTCCCGGATCCGGATCACCTCTTCTGCAGTGAACTTCCGGGACGACTGGATCCTGTTCTGCTCGCTTGGGATCAGGCGGAGGTTTTCGAGGCGGCAGTCAAGAACATTATGATTGATATGATCGACTTCGAGGTTGAGATCAGCGGGAAGATGCCGAAGGTCACAGTGCCCGGCAAGGTAGATGATCCGGTGTTTGAACAGGGTGACGGAGAGCCCGTTATAATACACATAGAGCCGTTCGTATTTGCCCTGCGCTCGGGAAAACGTGAGAGGGATGTCGGTGATCCGGTTATAGATCTCACCGTTTTTCGTGTCGATCCGCCAGTCGCCTGAATCGATTTTGAGCATGGCGACGTAATCGGCAAGACGGACGCTTCTCCGGGGACGATTCTGCTTCACCAGCCGGGATCCGGGAGGAGTGCATGCGTCCGTCACGGTTCACCTTCGAGGTAGCTTTCACAGCTGAAACTGTCGGGTGTGTAGGCATAGGCGTACTGACTCTGCGGATTTGTGCAGCGGCCAAGACCCGGCCGGCGTTTGAAGTGCCAGTGGATGCAGGAGCTACAGATCGGCAAGGGTATCGCCTCCGGGGGTCCCCTGGGATCCAGCGGATGTTTTTTCACCTAGTACTGCTAATTTTGTATTGCCTGTTCCCTGATTCAGTTTAGACGCAGTTTTAGGGCAGGCATCTTTTTCTTTGGTCATTTTAGACTCCTTTGATTTTTGCAAATTTTGGATAGTTTTTCTTGAACTGTGCGATGAAATCCAGGTAGATATCGGGATGTTTGCTGAATAGGTCGGCCGAGCGGTTCATGATCGCGGTCTCGGCGCTTTGCCGGTCGCTGAAGAGCGAGAGGAACTGATGTTCGGTTTCGATGTCACCGAAAAATGTGTCATATATCAGACCGGGGTCCTGCTTTTGATCTTCTGCTTTTTGCGGGACCGGATCCCGGCTAAGGCTGGTTTCCATGAAGCTGAGGATCGTGCCTGAGCTTTCCTTGCCGAACTGTTCTTTGAACTGGTACATGACCGGTGCTTTTGCTTCGGGGATGTAGATTTTGTAGTCAGGCATTTCATGAAATGTCTCCGTTCATATGTTTTCTGATGAGCCCGAGTATGACCCTGGATGTTTTGGGGTTCGGATATCTGCGGGCGAATTGTTCGAACGTTTTTTTGTCGGCGTCGCCGATGAAGAGGGTAAATGCCTCGCCTATGGGTTTCACTTCCATGTAGTTTTGTGAGAGAGGAGGGTGGATGTTTTCCAGCCTGTCTTTCACATTACATAATTGGATTTTTTAGGATATTAGTGTTTGTTTTTTGCAATAATCAACAAAAATATGCATAAAATAGATGTAACTAATGATTAAAAAAACGCATTTTCCTGTGACGCAGGCGAGTGGGGATAAGGGAGAAAACATACGGGTTTCCAGATCCAACTGTCTCTTTTTTCAAGGTGACGGTTTGTTTCTTGTAATGATCACTCGTTTAGACCAATTGCCGGAGGGGTTAGCTCCTCCGGCGGCCATCCGGTTTATTTTGGCAGGTTGTCCTGAAAGGGGGGTGTTGAAACAGAATAAGGTGAGTCAGGGTCTGCCAAATACTACATCAGCATGAGATGATATAAACCCCTAACCGCCCGGTGCGATAATGCCTCCGCTTTTGGCGGAAACACGGTGCTCAGTGAGAGAGATGGGTTACGAAAATTGAAGAAAAAGAGGGGGTAACCTCTCGCTCATTGCCCTGAATGAAACTAAAAATGATTTAGAGATAATTACGGTTGTTCCGTCTTCAACACGTACCTGGATCAGCGGTGATCCAATCAAAAAAAGAGACCCTTTCCCTTCAGTATTTTTCGGGAAAAGGGGATACAGTAACATTTAGGACAAATCATAGCCATTTTTCGGCCTGCACGGAAATGTACAAAACCCGACGCAGGTCGTTCGGGCAGGAGACTTATTTCCACAACTCCTGTCTTCACTATCTAGATCCGATGCTGAATTATATAAACTCCAAACTGCGCGGTGGCGGGGTGAGCCGATAGGCTCGCCCTTAGCTAAACAAGTCCATGAACGAAGTGAAATGGACTTGTGAAGCGATAATGCCTCAGGAAGGAGGAAAAAGGGAGTGCTCAGTGAGAGAGATGGGTTACGAAAATTGAGGAAAAAGAGGGTAACCGTGAGGGAGGATAGAGGGATATTCTGAGAAGAAATGAGACGGGATGGATATGGAAAAGAGATCCAAAAATAATTTTTTTAAACCAAATCACCTTTCATCACACAAAACCCATTTTTTATTTTTATCTAATTTTATGCGTCCCGTCGTTTCTGCAGATATTATTGCTTGTGACATTAAGTCTGAAACCATATTACCTAATCTTGTGTATCCCAAACATTTTGCACCCTCCCTGCATAAATCATCCTGAGATAAGCAGATTTGTTCAGAAAGAGCATAACAAAGTGCATTTACTGCTTCAGTAACTGAAACATCTTTTGCATCACGTTTAGAGTCTCCCTCACCGCTCCATCTGAAATCACGATAAAGATCAGATGTCATCATATTTTTGTTCCAGTAATAATTCTGACCGTTTTCGGTTGTAATCTCTACAGGTAATGAAAATATTATTACTAATATTCGCATTTGAATATTGCTGCCTGCCCTAGAGATGCCATATGATTGAACAACACGTCTTATTAGCAATCCTGCACTAATTGGTGATTCATGATCAATTACTTTCATCAATTTGGATTTGATATCTGCATCAGACGCATCTGTAAAAGACGAGAGATAATCTATTCTAAGCTTCGTTGGAGAATATGATCTTGGCAGATTATTTGTCGAAACAAGAGCATGCAATCTCTCAATAATTGGATTTTCGAAAATTGGAGGTGTAATATTTTCCTTCACTTCGTAATCCAGTTCTGCAGATTCTGGAACACCATTTTTGATTTGTTCTAATTGATTTAGAATTCGGGAAATCTCTTTCTGACGATTGTCCCACCAATCCATTGTCCAGATACGCATAACATGCCACCCAAAACCATATAATACATTTATCTGTGCAATTTCACGATCTCTAGTAGTTTTTGCAGAACCATAACTATCACCATCTAACAAAATGCCAAGTAGATATGTATCCGGATGTTCCGGATTAATTACTCCAACATCAACTCTGAATTTGGAATGACCGACAGACAAATCAGTATCATAACCATGTTCTTTCAGAATATCACAGATCGTTTTTGCAATGCCATCTGTATGCAGTATGGATTTGGGTTCCAACAATAGTATTCTCATCCTGAGAAAGTGGCTTACCTGATGCATATTCTAAGAATCCGCGTAATTCTGCAACACCCCTTGAACTGGTTTTTGAGAGGTTAATTTGTTCTGGTGTAAGTGTTGAATACACTGTCATCTCATATCTGGCACGTGATATTGCAACATTCAGCCGCCTCCATCCTCCCTCTCTATTCAGGGGACCAAAATTCATTGATACTTTTCCATTTTTATCGGGTCCATATCCAATTGAGAACAGAATGACATCCCGTTCATCACCTTGAACATTTTCCAGATTTTTAATGAATATTGGTTCTTCAGATTCAAAAGCCCATTTTGCAAGTTTTGAATCATTAGCACATTCTAAAACTAATAATTCGTCAATAAGAGCCTGCTGCTGGACGTTAAAGGTAACAATTCCCACACTCTTTTTTGACAACACTTTGTCATGGCAGCGTCGTTTAATATCATTCACAATCGCCTTAGCCTCTTCCAAATTTACACGATTGATTCCACGTTCAAATATACCATCCACATGAACCAAATTTACTTTTGACTGTGGTCCATCAACTGATGGGAACGTATAAAGCTGATTTTCGTAGAACTTATTGTTGCTAAAAGCAATCAGACTTTCATGTCTGCTGCGATAGTGCCAAAGTAAGTGTGTTTGAGGTATGTTTAATGCAAGACAATCATCTAAAATACTGTCCAAGTCCTCTTCTTCAATATTATCTTCATCAAGGGTATTCGATGTAAAGAAAGAGGTTGGGGGTAATTGTTTTGGATCTCCAACGATAACAGCTTCTTTTCCACGTGATAATGGCCCTACTGCCTTGCAAGTTGGCAACTGGGATGCTTCATCAAATACAACTAAGTCGAAAGGCTCACGATTCATACTCAGATATTGGGATGCAGAGATCAGACTCATCAACATACATGGACAGAGACGTGACAAAAGATTTGGAATCTGCTCAAATAATTTACGTAGACTCATTCCCCTACCCTTACTGCGAATTGCCCGCTGTAACACTCCAATTTCAGAACTCTGTGCGGCTTCTCTTACAAAATTTGGAATTTTTGCTGCCAAACGGCAATAAATTTCTTTCTGCGATAAATTCGTAAGTTCCTTATCTATACGTTTGAACTGCTGTATCTTCTCGTTAAATACGGGACCTGAGAAGTTCATCAAAGTGTTGTCTGAATCAATAGCAGATATAATCAGAGATTTGAATAGTTCCTTCTTATATCCATTAAGGATATCTGCATGAGAAACTCCTGAATAATAGCAATCCACAACTGAATTCAAGCCATTTTCATTAGCTTGATAAGCTATACTATTCCATGTGATCCATTCTTTCAATATATCAAGATGAGAAATAATACTATTACACATCTCAATCTGTCCTGGAATACTTTGGATCGTAATTGACTCTGAGATATCTACGAGTGAGTAAAATTTATCTTTTAAATCTTCATAGTTTGACCATGCCAAGTTCATTTCATTAACGCCTTGGTGCAAACTCTTGTCAGGATATATTTGTTTATATGTTCTGTCAAGTTTGCAAAGTTCACGTAATTTATTTGCTTTATTCCAAATATCCGAATCTGAATCAAATATATCGCTAATACTACTGTCAGATACTATTGCATCAATAATCAATGATTTATAGAGAGCTTTTTTGTATCCACTCCTTATATTCTCAGGGTCAACACCAGAATAATATGCATCAACAACTGATCCAAGTCCGAGTTCTCTGGCTTTGGATGATATACTGTTCCATTTTATCCATTTACTCAATTTATTTTCGTAGTTACGCAGAGTCTTGCAAATCTCTTTTTGTTTAGATAACCAAGTCACAGTGCTGGAATCACTAATTTCAAAGAGTTCATAAATACTCTTTTTTTGCTGCAAAAATGAATTCCATGCATGTATTAGGTCATCAACAATTCTATCAAGTGACCGAATATTACCTATTTCATTACGAATAGAAGAGATATTACAAATTAAACTAACTCTTTCTGAGAGTCCTTCTGCCATTTTAGATGCATCATATATCTGTTTCCAATTTGTATTTTCACCAGTATAGAAATGTTCAAGTTCCCTTCCATATGTGGCAAAAAGATCATCTGCTTTGACTTTCACATTTTGGAAATCAGATAATAATCTAAAATGAGAACCCAATTCTTCTTTTTGCACGGGTCTTTTTGCATATGTAGAAACATGTTTTGCAAGTTTCTTTAAACCGGAATTACGAGGTAATGCCCATTTGGATAAGATTGTGCTTAATTCAGTGTTAAGTTCATCTCCATTCAGAGTTAGGAAAGAGTCCATCCATGTCTTAGTAATTTCAGCATAGATTTCTCCTAAATAGAGGTATTGTTGTGTCATTTCACGAATACCTGAGAAGTACTCTTTAGTAGAATCAGCCCATGCACTCGGATAGTCAATCCACAATGCAAAAGTTTGTGCATCTGACACTAATCTTTCAATGTCTTCCAGTTTAAGTGGCACATCTTTTCTGATTGCTTTTGCAAACTTAGCACTTGCATCAGATAGTCGGTCAATTACAGAATCATATGCACCTAGTAAGGCAGGTAGAGATTGTATTGCATCTGATGGGTAGTTCTTTGTTGTAACAAATGAAAGAGGGTGATTATATGGTGAATCTATCTCTTTTGCAGCAGAAATAAGGCGTTCAATAAATTCATTTTTACTCTCAAATTCTGTTTCAGTTATTCTTTCTGCAAATTCTGGTGAAAATGAACATATGTCTGGTGCATTTTCAAATTCGTCATATTTAGATGATAAATCATAAAGAGTGAGTCCGCAAACAAGCTGTTTATGCAGACTCTCAGTGTATCTATCTAAATCATCAGATATTGATCTGGATCGAGATGCCAGATCGTTCAAATCAGTAAACTGATCTGATGGTGAAAACCCAAATGGAACACAAATAGTTCTTGAAATTGCATCTATTGAATTTAGGGATCCTTTGTAATTTTTAATAAGGTCTGGCAATGCATATCGCATTTCTTGTGAATAGTTTCTGCATTGAATGATATTTAGTGGGTGATCGTGCGGATGCCCACATGCTTCAGCAGCAGCAATCAACCGTTCTACCAAGGTGGTAAGTGAATCTATCTGGGTGATAGTTATGGTCTTTGCAAAATCTTGGGAAAACGAACAGATATCTGGTAATTCATTATATTCCTCATAACAATTGATTAATGTATGGAGGTTTTCTCCGCATTTAAGCGGCTTGTGAAGTGTTACTGCATAGTCATTGAGTTCCTGTCTCAGATTTGCAATATGGTTTGCTTTGTTTTCGTATTCTTCTGAAGATTTGTATTTTGTGATTGATGTGACTTTGTTAAGTTTATCTAAAATATCCATTTTCTTGGACTTGTTTGAGTGAATTTCCAAACAAAAAGGACCTAAACCAATCGCTTCAAGACGTTTTTGTACCACTTCTAATGCAGCCATCTTTTCTGCAATGAAAAGTACAGTTTTTCCCTCTGCTAAAATATTTGCAATAAGTGCAGTAATCGTCTGTGATTTGCCCGTGCCAAGCGGACCATGCAGTACAAAACTCTTACCATTACTGGCAGCTTCAATTGCATATAGTTGAGATGTATCTGCAGGAATTGGAAGGAGAACGTTATATTCTGGAACATAAATGCCCATATCCATTTCATGGGCATCCCATGAGAGTTTTCCATCCACGAGACTTTTTACAATCTTATTTTGTTTGAGTTCCTCTATTCGATTCCGAACATCGTTCCACATTACAAACTGCGAAAAGGAGAATATACCAAGATATGCAGATTCAAGAACTTCCCACCTTTTCTGTTCCATTATGGCATTTCTTATAATGGTGAAGATTTTACGTGTATCCACACCATGTTCACTCAAAGGAATGGTATCTAAACCATTCACAGTAATGTGGAAGTCTTGCTTAAGTTTCTCCAACAAAGTGATATTTATCTGAGCATCATCGTCACGAATTCGAACAACATATTTTTGGGCAGCATATTTTCGGACGATCTCTACTGGAATCAATATAATAGGAGCGTATCTTGGTTTTTGGTTACGTTCTGTTTCATACCATCTAAGAATACCGAGAGCAAGGTAAAGTGTATTTGCACCATTTTCCTCTAATGATGTATTAGCAACACGATACAATTTTTTGAGTCTAATGGCAAGGTCTTCTTCGGAGAATATTGAACGAAGACGTTTATTATTAAATTCAGATCTTATGACAGCAGCATTGCCCCCCAAATCGTGGATCGTTTCAAAATTAATGTGTGTCTTTGGTATCGACCAGTCTACAGGAAGTGAGTGTAAAACAAACTCCCTGCCGTCTTCCAATGCATCTTCCAATTCATCTAATGAAGCAGAAAGGATAGGGACCACAGTACTTGACAAACGCATGCTTATAAGTGAATTTCTCCGACTCAGGTCCAGTAGTTTACGTTCCCATAAGGCAATTTTGGAGAATTCTTCTTTTTTGACATTATCATCAATTTCTCCACTCCCAATTCGTGTTCGAACTGAATATGGATGGTCTATCGAGCGTGAAATCGTAAATAAAGGAGAATATACCGAAATTCCTGATGATGTTGGGACACGACTTATCATTCCACTTAGGCGGGCACGTTTGATATCAATAATACAGTCAACTGAATCTTCACCGATTAATTCACCCTCAGCTACTTTACATGCTTCATCAAATTTGGAATGTTTTCCGGAAACGCATAGAGTACACTCAACAACAACAATTTCATTTATGCTGCTTGCTAAACGCTTGGTAATAAAACTTGCATCATCCAGAACAGATTCTGGAAAGGAATGATTATAAAGCCAGAAACCTGCAAAAACATGACCTGGTTTAATTATGAGGATTGGATTAAGACCTATTGACTCCAAACATGAACCATAGAGTAAGGATAGATCAAGACAGGTTCCCATTTTCGTCTGCAATACTGCATCACAAAGTCGTACACGCTGACCAATCTTTTCAAAACTTGTCGGTGGAACTGAGTAGATAATGTTCTGTTGCTGTAATGCAACAAATACTGCAGCAGCCTGTTGTTTGGCCCTGTTTGGATCTTGCGTCTGGTATGCATCAAGAGATGGATCCCCTGTCCAATCACCCAATATTTCTGCAGCACGTGCATTTATTTTAGTAACTTCAGGGTGATTTGGTGTGACAAATGCAGCTAATAATTCTGGATAAATTGAGTATCCATGCCATTCATCAAAAGCAAGTGCAGTGACAGCAATATCTTCAGAATAGAGCACTGTGCCCTTGCTTGACAAAGATATATGTAGACTGCCTGTAATCTTTTCAGTGAGACTTGCTAAATATTCTGCATCAAGATGAAGAGTGATGTCTTTGATGTCGTATGTGTTATTTGCAGGGAGATAAGGTATTGATGTGACAAATTGATGTGTGAATTCAGGGGTTGAAGTTATGCGTAATTCTACATCACTAATTTCCTGTTCTGAATTGTTGATGATGGATATGGATTGAACTAAAGGTAATTTGTTTTGTTGGAGAGCATAATTTACTACTGGAACGATCGATACATCTACTCTGATCTTTTCATTCTGAAGATATTCTGTTTCTGCATCAGACATATCCATATTCTTTGATGCATCAGATGCCTGCTTGATTCTATCTTCTTTTGTTGCTTCAGACGCTGATGTTTGTATTGCGGCTATTTGTTCAGCAAGTTCTAGGAGTTTTTCTTCATGACTTTGGATCAACTCCACATAGTTTTCTTCTTGCGAGTGGTCTTTGGATCCAACATACTCAATAGGTTTGTAATCCCAATCTCCATAGACTTGCATGAACCAAACACATAGGGTATATGCCATTCTGAGTATTGTATCGGCTTTTTCAGGAGTGTCTAAACCATTATGAACAGAATCGTTTCGAGCTTTACGAATGGCAAAAAGAATGTTATCGACGTTTCTGGGGAGGAGTTGACATCGCTTTAATATTTTTATTCTTTCAGAATGAGTTGAATCATCAGGAATTGTTATTTTTTCAATAGATAATATCTCAGAAACAATCCTTTCACTGAGTAGACCGAGTTTGAAAATACAAGCATTGGGGTCTGAAGATATGTATGTTTCTGCTGCTATTCCAAGTTCTGCCATATCTGGCCAATACTTTGATAAAAAATAAAAATTTGACTCCACTTGGCTCACTTGTTAATTCTGAAAAATACTTGTATATTCCATATTCGACAATATAATCATCTCAATAAACAATACATTCCCCACAGTGAGACTTATATCTATTGGAAAAATTATTGAGGATATTACTAAATCTTCTGAGTTTGCCTCATTCTAACTCCATTATCTTTACTCATAGGATTTCATTTTAATATTTAGATCATCCAATCGTCTTTTCATCTCAACTGAAACATAGTTACATATTTTATGCCAACTTCCATCTGTGTACATGGATTTCTTCTTCGGATTATCAATATTCTTGAGATGGCAAGACAAATCCCTTCCTGGAAAACCAAGAAGTAATATGACCCGCGAACGAATGCATCGCAGACTTCAACATCACACATGTATATGGGAAATACACGATGACCCATATACATGATCAGAGACCCGTGCGTGATTTAGTTCATCCGCCCCTGTCCCCCTTTTCGTGCATTTCGTTGATTTTCGATAGTTTCGTGTGGGGGACGGGGGAGGGTACCACAGGTATCCCACCTTTTTCATCTTTATTATTTTCGTGTTTTCGTGTGTTTTTCGTGCATTTCGTGTGATGAGTGGTACCACCCAAAGAATTCCATGACACGAAACCGAAAAACTCCCAAAAACCCCACACTCATAAACCCCTTCGGATCATGCAAAAATCTCCCAATTTCCACTCGCAAATAGGCATTTCGATTCCATTTTGATCAATTTCAAACCAATTTTCACCCACATTTTTCGATCGAAACCAATGCTCAAAATAAAAATACGCCGTTTCCTGCCGATTTGTCAAAAAATCACACTCATCATATATAAACACAGCGCACGTGCGATTAAAAAATGATAAGTCCGAAAAATATCACCCGTAAGGACGGAAAATATTATATACCCCTTCTTATTTTTTTTAGTTTTCTCTCTCTCTCTTCTGTACTGTACATAGTAATAATAATAAGAGACTACACGTGTGAAAAAAAGTGATTGATGAGAGATTTTTTTGCCCAGTCCGTAAATACTTACGGACGGACGGAGTTTTACCCCCCCATACAGATTTTTTATCGCACGTCTGCTGCATTTATATATGATGAGTTGTCCAAAGAACAAATACGGCAGGATTGAGCGTATTTTCTAAAGGACACGGGTTTTATGCTGTTCAAAACGGGTCAAAACATGCCTGCAAAAGCTCAGTCTCCAATCGAAACTGTGGTTTTCTACTAGAATCTCATCGTTTTTTGAAGACCCGGATCGGATACAGACCCACCCCGGATCACTCCATCTCCTCCAGTCCCGCATAGAAACACCGTGCAAACGTATTTTGGGTAAACCGCCCCGTTTCCAAAGTCGAACAAACCTTATCAGCAATACACAACACCCAGCCCTCCGAGCATCTCGGAGGAATCGGTGTCAGCGGAAACATATGGCGGAGAATCATATTCTGCTCCACCGTGGTCAATGCAAAATCATCCATCGCATTCTGCAAAGCACGCTTCGGATGGGTAAACCCATGCAGGCGGTGTTTTGGATCCGGGACATGCCAGTCATAAAAGAAATAGTCGTGAAGCAGGGCACCCCGGATAAGAGATCCGCGATCCACCGATAACCCCATCTTATCTGCAAGAAGACAGCTCACTCGGGCGACAGCAATACAGTGCTCGTAAACATTCGTGTCCCCGTGCTGCATAAACTGCTTTGTTTCAAGCAGGCGGAAAGCCTCGCACGTAGCAAGGATCTCCTGCAGCACTGCTTCGTTTTCCTGAATGGACGTATTCATCATGGTCATGTATGCTCACAAAATCGGTTCGACTTTGTACGATTGCTATACTATTTTCGTGTCTGTACTATTTTCGATCTTAGAAGAAAACCTTTGTCCAATTCACGAGACGCCCGGATCTCAAAGATAAAACCGCGGACATTATTCCATAAATCAGCCATCTGTATCACCAGAAGAACATTTTTCCGAGCAAATGGATCGAAAATCGGTCATCTTGGGCAGACTTGACTCCGTATCTTTTTTGCCTGACTCGACCTAAAGTAACTCATGATACCAGCCGCCTACTTTCTCGGGTTCATTTTTTACAGTTTTCTTGGATGGATCTGGGAAACGACATACTGCTCAGTGAAAGCCAAACATTTCATCAACCGCGGATTTTTAAACGGCCCGATCATCCCGATCTACGGATTTGGGGCATTGCTGGTCATGCTTGCCGTGAATGCATTTGGAAGTCTCGCTATTCCAACGCCGGCGGTTCCGATCAATATCATCAATATTCTCGTGGTATTTTTCGGGGGAATGCTGCTCGCAACGATTCTTGAATATACTGTTGCCGTGATATTAGAATTATTTTTCCACATTAAATTATGGGACGACTCAAAAAATAAATTCAACTTTCAGGGAAGGATCTGTCTGAAATGTTCACTGTTCTTTGGTCTCCTTTCGGTCCTCTTCATAATGATCATTGAACCGCTCACCACCCACACAACGACCCAAATACCGGAGTTGGTGATAAACATCGCAGCCGGGATCATTGGTGTGATTTTAGCAATAGATATCATTATCACGGTTTCCTCTCTCATGAAGCTGAACGAGCGGCTTCGTGCAGCAGAAGAAGTTATCAACGCCAGAGTGGGCAGTACCCTTGTAGAGGCAGCGAAGATACGCGATACGCTCCACGATAAAATCGAGGAGAGCATGGATGAAAATCAGGTCATTTCCAAATTCCACTACCAGATACAGCGTATGGCAAGAGCCTACCCGGGTTCGACCTCACTCACACATTCTGAGATCTGGGAGAAGCTGAAAGCCCATTTGAACAAACCAACAAAATAATTTTTCCGCATTTTTTCAAAATAGTCTGCTCTGATACGGGATGTGCTCGATTCCCTATCCCGAATACAGAAATAAAGCGGGTCAAAGAGGGGTTCAAAATGAGGGGAAAAACATTAGAAATGGGACTTCCGCGGTGTTCTCTCAACTAAATAGCTAACTTACTTATGGGATGTACTTCGATTTCGTGTACCGTATTTGTGTGGATACCTGAGATAAAACCAACCGCGAATCGGCGCGAATCCCGCCCTTCGGGCTCCCAGAATCGGATTTGCTGACCCCCACTCTCGCTCGTCGTGTCTGGACGACACGACGGCTCGCCCATCATCGGGAGCGTTCGGGCAAATCCTGTCGCTGCCCCAGCGGCTCCCAATAACAATATCACCCCCTCTCTTCCATAAAAACAACTCTCCGAAGATTTCTCTCACGAGAGGCGCCGGGCGCCGATAGGATTTGCCCGAACGTTCCCGATGAGGGATGAGCAAGACAGCGAAGCTGGATTGCGAAAGTGAGGACAAGCAAATCCGATTCTGTTCGCCCGGAGGGCGGATTCGCGCCGATTCGCGGTTGGTTTTATCTCATGTTTCCACACCCAGCCATACTCTTTCCGAATTGGATTGACACTAACACCGCGCAAGTCCTATTAGAGTTTTTTTAATGATTTTTAGAAATAAGATGAATTATGCGCAATCACCAAAAATAACATTTAAACACAGAACATATTATCTGAGTATATGACGAAAGATGAGGTTTCAGATGACATTATTGAAGCCATCAGAAAATGCGACCCAAATCATCCCATATTAAAATTAAAAGAATATCCTAATGGTGTATTATTACGCGATCCCAATTCTTTTCAATTACTGGGATACGAAAATGATAAATCAATCATTCTTCCAAAATCACACATGCCAATGACCCACTATCGAGGTGAAAATAACATATATGATACATGTGTTCCGGCAATCTACAGAAATAATCCTTCAGACACGCAAATTCTTATTGAGAAATTAAAGGTTCTAGAATTTATATCTATAACGAAGACTTTCCCTCAGGTTCTATTTGCAGAAAAAGATAGGCTTGATGTAAGATATGAAGCACTAGCCCAACATTATGGATTGAAAACTGATATTATAGATGTAACTTCGGACATTTGTGTGGCTGCATTTTTTGCAACACACGAATATGACGTCGGTACAAACAGGTACCTCCCAAAAACAAGTGGATGTGGTGTATTAAGATTCAGGCATGGTTTATTTTTGTTTCCAGATGAAAACACAGAGCTTATTGGAGCCTAGCCATTTCTAAGACCAACATTACAACATACATTTGGTTTAAGAATGAGAAAGGAAGATGATTTGAATACACGTTCTGGAAAAATTGTTTTCAAACAGAACATATTTTGGAATCAGAAAATAGAGGATGTGTTCAGACAAAATTACGTAAATTTATTCCCGAGAGAGATTATAGCAAATGTAGCTGATAGTATTAGGTTAAGCAATTCGGTAACACAATTGTCAATTGATGAATATTGTGAGTCTAAAAGATTTAATGTTAATGAGATTGTAAATATAGTCTTAGAAGCAGGATACTCTATAAGAAACACTCCCATTTTCGTTTTGAGTGATAAAGTTAGAGACATGCTCAAAAAAGATGTTGAAGAGAATGGATATGGGGTTAACTTTACTACAAGGTTACAATGCCACTCCCTAGAATAAACTAATAAGCGATTTCAAAATTCCATGTTCCTTAAGATCTAACGATAGCTTAACGGGTCTTTGTATAATAAAAAAAACAGCTGAGAAAAACAAAAAAACAATGGACCCGCTGGAATTCGAATCCAGGATCTCCGCCATGTCAAGGCGACGTCATAGCCAGCTAGACCACGAGTCCAGACATCTGCACCTTGTGTGCCTTACTAAATTGTCACCGGACACATATAAATTTTTTTAACTTTTGCCGGGAAATGAAGGGGATATCCCCTGCATTTACAACCGAACGAACTTTGCTGCAGTGATCCCGTCACTGGACGCGACTTCCTTCATCACTTCAGGAGAGACGACATCGTCAACAGCGAGGATCATCAGAGATTCGGAACCGACATTCCTGCCGCCGACCTGCATACTGGAGATATTTACATGATGCTTGCCAAGGATCATACCGACCGGACCAACAACGCCCGGACGGTTCACATGATCTGCAAGGATCACAAATCCGCTTGGGACAAGATCCGTCGCGTATTTGCCGATCGAAAGGATACGCGGGCCGGCACGGGTAACGATACCTGAGATCGACTCGGTGCCTTTTTCCGTCTTGAACGTCAGCGTCACCAGAGACTTGTAATCGCCGGCCTCGGTCGAGGTCTTCTCAAAAATCGTAATGCCGCGTCCCTGGGCAATGATCTCGGCATTGACGATATTTGCCGGCTCATGAAGGACCTGCTCAAGCATTCCTTTGATCCCAAGCCGGGTGACATACTTCAGATTCTGCTTAAGGTCGGCGATCTCACCGAGATAGGCAAACTCAACTTCCGTGATTGCTCCGTCAGCGATCTGGGCAGCAAGGCTTCCCATCTTCTCAGCAAGAAGCGCATACGGATCGATCTTGGATTTGACTTCCGGCGTTACGAGTGGTGCATTCACCGCGCTCTTTGCAGAACCGCCTTTCAGGACATCGATGCACTGGTGTGCAACGGAGATCGCCACATTCTTCTGGGCTTCGACCGTGCTTGCTCCAAGGTGAGGAGTAACGATCACAGCATCCAGTTTCAGAAGCGGAGACTCGGTCGGCGGTTCGGTCTCGAACACATCCAGAGCAGCTCCGGCTACTTTGCCGGCGACGATCGCATCGTAGAGATCCTTCTCATCAATGATACCCCCGCGGGCACAGTTGATCATCCGGACACCGGTCTTCATCGTGGCAATAGATTCCTTGTTCACGATATGGGTCGTTGACGGGATAAGAGGCGTGTGGACCGTGATAACATCTGCACGGGTAAAGAGCTCAGCAACGCTCATCATCTCGACACCCATTGCTGCTCCGACTTCTGTCGGGATGAACGGATCGTAAGCGATGACCGTCATCTGAAGGGCCTGGGCACGCTTTGCAACTTCACGGCCGATACGTCCGAATCCGACAACACCGAGGACCTTGCCGTTCATCTCGTTGCCCATGAATTTGGAGCGTTTCCATTCGCCTTTCTTCAGGGATGCGCTTGCCTGCGGAATGTTTCTGGCCATTGCCATCATCATCGCGATCGTGTGTTCGGTTGCTGCCAGCGTGTTGCCTTCCGGTGCATTGGAAACGATGATGCCTTTCTTGGTCGCTGCTTCACAGTCGATATTATCAACACCTACACCGGCACGGCCGATGTATTTCATTTTGTCAGCCGCTTCAATGATCCGGGCAGTGACCTGGGTCCCCGAGCGGACGATCAATGCGTCGTATTCGCCGATGATTTTAACGAGTTCGTCTTCAGAGAGATCAGCTATCTCATCAACTTCGCAAAATCCCTTTAATATAGCAATACCCTCTGCTGCAAGAGGATCAGATACTAATACTTTGAAGCTCACGGATTATCGTGTACATATTTGGTATTCACCCGTATAGTATGTTTCTGTGCAGACCAAAACCCCTCTCCGGAGTGAAAAAAGTCGGGTCCATGATCCCTGATCATCCGGCCGTCCGCCGCTGTCACTCTATGATATGCCCGGGCTTTGATTTCACCCCTGTCCAATAATCTATTATTGTTAAGAGCGTAACGATATAGTGAGTATCTATGGACAAATCACCCAATATTCTCTGGCTGACTGAAATCCGCAACACTGACATCCCCTCAGTAGGCGGGAAAGGCGCTTCCCTTGGGGAGATGACCCATGTCGGTCTGCCGGTCCCACAGGCGTTTGTGGTTACAGCGCAGGCATTTCGCCGGTTCTTAAAGCTGACAAAACTTGAAGAGCCCCTTTTCTCCATTCTCGAAAAACTCGACGTTGACAACAATGATGCACTCAACGCCACTTCCGATAAAGTAAAGGCGATGGTAAGTGCGGCAAAAATGCCGGCAAAGATCAAAGCTGAGATCATTGAATCCTACAAAAAAATGGGGAACACAACTGTTGTTGCCGTTCGTTCGAGTGCCACAGCAGAAGACCTGCCGGATGCATCTTTTGCCGGTCAGCAGGACACCTATCTGAACATCCTCGGTGACAAGGACCTGTTGGAAGCAGTCCAGAACTGCTGGGCATCGCTTTACACCGCCCGTGCAATATACTACCGTTCGAAGAATGGATTCGATGACCGCAGCGTGAATATCGCGGTCGTTGTCCAGCAGCTTGTTTTCTCGGAAAAGGCAGGTGTGATGTTCTCGTCCCACCCGGTCTCCGGTGCAAAAACCGTGATGATCGAAGGCTCATGGGGTCTTGGCGAAGCGGTCGTTTCCGGAACCGTCTCTCCCGACAACTATGTCTATGACAGAAAAGGCAGAAAGATCATCCAGAAAACCATCGCCACAAAATCCGTTGAGATCATTCCGGACGGCAAGAAAGGAACCAAAGTCGTTGAAGTAGCGAAAGACAAGCAAAACGCCCAGGTTCTTTCCGAAAAGGATATCCTCCGTCTTGCAGATTATGCAATAAAATCCGAGGAGCACTACAAGAGTGCCCAGGATATGGAATGGGGTATGGTCGGAGACACGATCTATATCCTCCAGTCCCGCCCGATCACCACGATCCAGAAGGACTCTTCCAAAACCAAGACCAACGCTTCATCTGCCACAGGCACCATCATCCTTCAGGGATACGGAGCTTCCCCGGGTGTTGCCTCCGGAAGAGTCATCATCGTCAATGATGTAAAAGACACTTCCAAGGTCCAGGAAGGAGATGTGATGGTCGCGACCATGACGAACCCTGATATGGTCCCGGCAATGAAAAAAGTCGTTGGTATCATCACCGATGAAGGAGGAATGACCTGCCACGCTGCGATCGTTTCCCGTGAACTCGGGACCCCGGCGGTCGTTGGAACCAAACAGGCAACTTCCCTTCTGAAAGAGGGACAGATCGTCACGATCGACGGCGAAAAAGGTATCATTTACGATGGAAAACTTGCCGTAGCTGAAGAGTCAAGCACCGCATCCAAAGGTCCGGCGATCGTCGCTTCCCCGATCATCACCGCAACCTCCGTTAAGGTCAATGTATCTATGCCGGAAGCAGCAGCCCGTGCTGCAGCCACCGGAGCAGACGGAGTAGGTCTCCTCAGGATCGAACACCTCATCATCGGCATGAACAAAACCCCTTCCTGGTATATCAAACACAATAAACAGGAACAGTTCATCACTGAACTTATGGACGGCATCAGAACCGTTCTTGACGCATTCCGCGGAAAATCGGTCTGGGTCAGAACACTCGACTCGCCGACCGATGAGTTCCTCAATATGGAAGGCGGCGAAGACGAACCTCATGAGCACAACCCGATGCTCGGATTCCGCGGTATCCGCCGTGACCTCCGCCAGAAAGAACAGTTCAAGATGCAGGCAGAATGTTTCCGCCGTCTTTGGGAAGCAGGTTACCACAACCTTGGTATCATGTTCCCCCTCGTCCAGCACCCGCGTGAGTTCCTTGCAGCAAAAGAGTCTTTCCGCGAATGGGGACTCGATGTCGAAAATATGGATCTTGGTATCATGGTCGAGATCCCCGCATCGGCGATCATCATTGATGAGTTCATCAAAGCCGGCATCGACTTCTGTTCCTTTGGAACGAACGACCTTGTCCAGTACACGCTTGCAGTTGACCGGAACAATGGTCTGATCGGCGAGATGTACGAACCCGAACACCCGGCGGTCAAGCGCCTTATCGCATCCTGTATTGCTCAATGCAGAGAAGCGGGCGTGGAATGTTCCATCTGCGGTCAAGCAGGATCCGATCCGAAGTACGTCACGTGGCTCGTAAACCAGGGGATCGCCAGCGTTTCCGCAAACATCGATGCCGTCCAGAAGATCAGAGAGACCGTTGCAAAAACGGAAAAACAGATCATTCTGAATGCAGCATTGAAGAAAAACTAACCATATATTATTTTTAGCGTGATTTTTCATGGAGGAGAAAGGATGCAAAAGGGAGGAGGTCATCTCCTTCTTATCCGGATATCGGGCAGAGGATTTGCATCACGATCATATCCTCAGTTCGATGTGTACGATCCCGCACGAGATCGCGGTTTCCGTACATGAAATGTTTAGCGGAACGAACCTTGGCGACCCTGGACTTTTCCCAGGCACAACAAAGATCGAAGATCTTCTGGTACATTCGCTCGGTGAACTCATGCATCACCCGGGAGCCGGCGGATATGCGACCTCGGGCGGGACCGAATCGAACCTTCAGGCGATCCGTATCGCGAAAAAACTGAAGCCTGAGATCAGAAACCCCAACATCGTCGTTCCGGCATCCGCTCACTTTTCTTTTGATAAGACCTGCGATATGCTCGGACTAGAGATGCGGATCGCACCATACGGTGAAAATTACACCGTTGACTGTGACAAGATGGCAGAGCTTGTCGATAAAAATACCATATCGATCGCAGCGATCGCCGGCACGACCGAGTACGGTATGATCGATGACGTTGAAAGTATCGGTAAAATCGCCATCGAAAACGACCTGTTCTATCATGTTGATGCAGCATTCGGCGGAATGGTCATCCCGTTCCTGCCAAACCCGGTACCATTCGACTTCGAAGTCCCCGGAGTCTCCTCGATCTCGCTCGATCCGCACAAGATGGGTCTGAGTACGATACCCTGCGGATGTCTGCTTTTGCGTGACCCAAAACAGTTTGGAACGCTCAACGTAGATACCCCGTATCTGACCGTAAAAAAAGAGTGCACGCTTGCCGGCACACGCCCGGGAGCAGACGTTGCCGGCGCCTATGCCGTCATCAAACTCCTCGGAAGAGAAGGATTCCGTGCGGTCGTAGCCGGCTGTATGGAAAATACCCGGCGTCTGACCGAGGGTATGGAAGCATTTGGCTACACCCGTGCCGTCGATCCGGTCATGAACGTTGCGACGTTCAATGCAGGACCAGTGCCAGAAGGATGGATCGTATCACATACCCGTGCTGGTCATCTCAGATTTGTCTTGATGCCCCATGTGACCCGCGATGTTATCGAAAACTTCCTTGCGGACGTCGCAAAGATCCAATAATTTTTTTTAGATAAGTTACGCGGTGCAACCTTAACCAAAAAAAATGACGTACTTGTGAGATTTACTTCGGTTTTCTGTATGGCATTAGTGTAGACACACGAGAAAATACCAACCGCGAATCGGCGCGAATCCGCCCTTCGGGCGAGAAAAATCGAATTTGCTGACCCTCACTCTCGCAAGTCTCGTCCCTTCATCGGGAGCGTTCGGGCAAATCCTGTCGCCGCCCCAGCGGCTCCTGTAAAGGAGATGTGCATTCAGCATTACTAAATGTGAAAATTGTTCTTTTCTGACAATCTCAAAATGAGGGAGGGAGGAAAAACACCGTTGGGAGGCGCCGACAGGATTTGCGCGAACGCTCCCGATGAGGGATGAGCAAGACAGCGAAGCTGTATTGCGAAAGTGAGGAATAGCAAATCCGATTCTGGGAGCAAGCCAAAGGCTTGCGGGATTCGCGCCGATTCGGGGTTGGTTTTTCTTAGGTTTTCACACCCAACAAACTCCTTCCCGAATTGGATCCACACCAACGTTGCGTAAGTCCTATTTACAGCTCTTCCATTACGAGATCCGATCCGTCCCAGACAAACACGGTCGCTTTTCCTGTTTTCAAAAATTCGCGGACCCGGAGATCGTGATCTTTTCTCGCGAACCGAATACCTTCGTCGGAAAACTTCTGCAGGACGGCTTTGTGGAAAGCGATCTCCTGTTCCAGAAATGCGATCTCATACGTGATCGTCTGCCGGGCAATTTCTGCACACTCCTCGTCAGAGATACTACAGTCATACTCCCCGTGCTCATCGAGACCTGATATCTGCCGCCAATCGATTTTTCCCCGTTCATCGGGCTCCCGGTGAAGCATATGCGGATACACCCGGCAGATGGCAAACCGCTGATCATAGATCTTGCAGTGTCTGGTCTCATCCAGAAACACACAGTCCCCGTTCTCCTGTGTTTTGAGAGCATACCCGGACACATAGAAATTCCCGGACGGATCCGAGTAGGGAAAATCTGGTGCAGGCATAAGTGACTCAGGCGAAAACGTTTTCAGACGTTTGGAATCTTCCGCGAGAAGAAACACATGACCATTGAACGCTTTTGTACAGCATTTCCCGCAGCATGTACAGGAAAAGCCGACCTCTTTGATGATCTTTTCCAGGTCCTCTTTTGGATACTTTTTGAGAAGGACAAGTTCCGCCTCCAGCTCCTTTAGATTCTGCATCGGCGCTGCTGCCATTTAGAACTCCTTTTTCTTTTCCGGAAAACAAAAGGAAACGTTCTGCAGGGAAAAATCCGGATATTCCTTACATAATTGATCTACACAAATTGCGTCAGACATTGTTATTCTCCATTATAGATGATCTCAAGCATTTCCAATAGTTCCAGTTTACTGATGCCGAAACTTTTCGCCGCATCGACGGCCTTTTGCAGATGTTCTTCTGCAAAGCGCAGCTGTTGTTCCCTGATCAACTCGGTATTTTTTCCGGCGACAAAACTTCCTTTTCCGGGAGCGGTCTCGATAAATCCGTCACGTTCCAGATCGGTGTATGCCCGTTTTGTGGTGATGACACTGATCCTCAGCTCTTTTGCAAGAAGACGCATGCTTGGAAGCGGTGACTCCGGCAGAAGCTCCCCGCTGATGATCATAGATCTGATCTGCGTTGTTATCTGCTCATAGATCGGCTTTTCACTCGCATTGCTGATTAGGATCTTCACCTGTTTGTACCTGTTCTAATGTGTATAACGTATATACACATTAAGCTTTCGTGAAGCAGGAAGAAGATAACAGGGGAATCAACCTCTCCACGCTGAATAACGGATATATTATAGTTCGCACGAGGGGCAGAAAATAAAACCCGCCTCCATTTTTCCTCTGTCGGCTGGAGAAGGTCCAAGTCCGGAGTGTTTATCAAGTTTCAAACCCTATAATACATTACTATAGGGGAAGTATGACTTGGGAAGAATAGAGAACGCTAATCAAACCGTCTCAGATGACGGAAGTATTGTTCGCGTCAAACTGCCGAACAAACGAATAAGAGAACAATTTGCACAAGCGGAACTGATGCTTGGATCAAACCACATCAGAGTACGATGCTCAGACGGCGTGACACGCTTAGGGCGCATCAAGGGCAAAATCAAGAAGCGAGTTTGGATCCGTGAAGGCGATATCCTTATCGTTGTCCCTTGGGATTTCCAGGATGAAAAGTGTGATATCATTTATCGATACACAACTCCCCAGGTAGATTGGCTCCGCGGCCACAAATATCTCTAACATTTTTTTTATCATGGCAGATATTCCAGATTTTAATGCAGTAGTTCAGGCTCACGGACATCTCTGTCCCGGCATCGCGCTTGGTTACAAGATCGCCGTAGTTGCTGCAGAATGGGCAGGCAGTGAAACACACATTTCCGTTCTGTCCAACACCACACGCTGTCCTTTAGATGCACTCAGATATACATTCGATTTGAAAAATCATCCGGAACGGCTCATCATTGAAAACACCAACACCGGGAGATATGTTCTGGAAAAACCAGACGGCAGCAAACTCTTCATCGGTGAGGTCCCGGGAACAAAACTTACGAGTGATGAACTGCATCTCCTGAAAGGAAAAGATTCTGCAAACAGCGCGACCACTGAAGAAATAGCCCGGCTCAAAGTTATCAGAGAGGAATTGGTTCAGGTAATGCTGAATACGCCAAATGAAAAACTGTTTGCCGTGCGTAAATCAGAATAAAAAAAGTTATTTTCGGAATTTGAGAACGTCCTCGACCGACGTTACATCCCATACATCTTTTGTAAAGCCTGACGGCGATTTTTCAGCGTAAAGGGCGGCGGCCATCGAAAGCCCGGAATTTTCGCCGAGAGCAAAGAGTCGGTCGGCTGTTTCATCCACCGGATGTCCGATTATTATTTGAACAGCTTCACGCATCTCCTGATATGCGGTGTTGACCGGATGCTGTCTGACAGCGTTTTCGAGTGCACCGAGAGCCTCCTGATATTTGGATGCGCAGATACAGGATCTCGCAAGTCCGGCCCATGCTGCCGGGAACCGTTCGTTCATCTTTAATGCAGAGAGATAGGCTTCCGAAGATGCATCATAATTGCCGGTTTCATACTCCAGCCACCCGAGTTCAGAGTGAACACGGGCACGAACGGTATTCGAAGGATTGGCGCGGAGAGCCAGACGGAACATCTGGCGGGCTTCGTCAGGCATGCCAAGCGACATATAGCAGGCAGCGATACCGGAACAGACGAGGGATTTTTCATCATCACGGGTCGAGCGGTTCGTGAGGATATCACAGACAAGCACCCGGTCTTCATGGGGAAGCATCATCATGACCGGGCTGATGAGAGACTGGATGTCCCCTCCGGTTTTCCAGGCATTTGTGACCGCCGGATCAAGTTCACGTGCCACGAGATGCGGAGGGTCGCCTCCCATCACCATTACCACGGCTTTTTCGGCAGACGTAGAAGCATACTCTTTTGCTTCGGCGTACAGACCTGCAGCGACTGCTGCCCGGTATTTTTTTCCGGAAGAGTTGATACCGCTTACCGAATCAGACCGGCTATACCAGAACATAGCACAGACAGGATCGAATCCGAAATAGGCGGCATCCCCTCTTGCAGTCAGCATCTCTGCCTGTTCACGGACATCCTTTGCCCGGAGGAGGGAGTCGTCAGGTTTTCCGTCGACATCCAGGGACTCGTTCATCTCAGAGATCCTGGACATTGTCCGGGAAAAGAGCGGTTCCTCTGCACCTTCTTCGTCTATGATGCGTTCAAGGTAGGCATACTCATCCAGATAATTGTATTTTTTCCTGGCAGATGACGCAAGATCAAAATAGAGCCTGACACGGTCAGCTGAAGGCAGTTCCTCCGCAATCGATGCGATACGGATGTAATAATCCCGCATATCCTCTCCCAGATCTTCGCCGACTTCGCAGAGATTTTTCAAACCGACCGCGGTCTGATACGGGCCTTCGTTTCTCGCGAGAAGGAAGGCGCTTTTGTATGCCTCGAAGGCATAATCAAAGTCGCGGAACTCGGATAGAATAGCGCCCATAAGTTCGAACGCGGGTTGTTCTACCGGATCTTGCGGGAAAGCAAGCGTGATGTTCGCATACAGGTCGAGAGCTGCATCATGATTTCCTGAAGCATACAGCCAGTTTGCTGTGGACAATGCAGGACCTGGTGTATCAAGGGTCAGAAGCGGGGCGACGAACTTTGCCCATTCGTCAGGAGTCGTCCGGGGCATATTCAGCCAGATGATCTTCTCTTCACGGGTAAGTGTGGAGAACCAGGCCCCGGCAACACAGATGATGATATCATAGATGATATCAGGAGAGAGAGTTTCCGCACCGCCGAGTACTGCAGCATATTCATCAAAAGGGAAGGAGTGCCAGAACGGTCGTCGGCCGACACCGAAGTAGATGTCGGGATTCTCGATCTCTTCGACAGTCAGCCGGCGACTTTTGAGCTGCCACCAGCTTTCCGGGTACGGGCTTCCTGATGCAGATACGATCTCTGCAGCCATGTTCGTTCCGGATATCTGCGAACGGAGAAGAGCAGCTAAGGCGGTTTTTCGCTTGACATCGGCATTCTTTACCGCAGAATCATATGCTGATTTCAGCCATTCGGCAACCGGGAGAGGAGTATACGCTTCGCCGGAAACTTCTTTGAAAAGACCGAGGAGGAGAGATCTGTCTGATTCGTGTCCGAAAATTGATGAAAGTACCCTTGCATGAAACCCGCCGTCTACACTCATTCGGTGAAGAAAAAGATTGGAAAAAACGATTTCTTCATGACCTGCTTCCTTTGCCGCTGTATCACCGGCAAAAAAGGTCAGATAGTCGCAGAAGTACTGCTGTGTTAGGTTCCCCTCACGGACACACATAATTACCAGTGTTTAGTTGTCAGTCTATGTATTTCTTGTGATGTGAAAAGGAACTGACAGGCAAAATAGTGTAAAAAAGGTTGAAGGGAGAGATCCCCCTTCTCCATTTTTTAATTTAAACGAGTTTGGAGATCGGACCGTCTTCGACGGCGATCGTTCCACCGAAGTCTCTGAAGGCTTCGGCAAGGACAATGTCACAGAATGCAGTCGCGGTAGCGGCGCCTTCCATGTTCTCGATCGGGCCGTACATGATTAAGTCTGCACCAAGGGTCATTGCCATAATGTTACAGCCGATATCCGGTGAAGACCATGCAGCCTGACGTACTCCTTCGATACCTCCGTAGTGGTGGTGGAACATCTGTTCTGCAAGGAGTGGTTTGTCTGCATACTGCTCGTGGATGTTCTTTCTCCAGCGTTTCAGCCAGGTCCAGGACACAGTCATGTTATGGTATGCACCACCGGTCGGCATACCGTGGATCGCCTTGCATGCAAGGATCTCACGGTAGGAACCAAAGGAGCCAAGACCGAGCGGGGTTGCTGCAGTGTCAAGGATCGGGCGGGTGATACCGCAGTCTTCTGCGATCTGGATCATACCTTTTGCTTGACCTGCGACACCACCATCGACGAGTGATTTCTCACGTCCGATAACAGATGGATCACCTGGGTTGAATGCCAGAACGATTGCGGAGGTCACGTCGGACTCTGCAAGTGCCTGAATATTCTCGGGCTGGATCGAACCATTGATCGAGTTGTAGATTGCACGGTCTGCAAGACCAACTTCCGTAACATACTTCGTTGCGTGGATAAGTGCTGCCGGAGCAGAGGAATCCATCAGGAATGCGGTCTTGTTATCGATACTGTCGAACCAGGAGAAATACGACTCAAATGCCTCAGCGTGTTCTGCGAGGATCTGGAGGAAGTACTTGTTACCGGTAATGTCAGAAAGTTCCTGACAGCGGTTCCAGAGTGCTTCTGCTTTTGGTTTGTCGATTTCACCGGTGTGATCGTTTAAAACGATCTCGTGTTTGTTGTAGAAGATGGATGGTGAAAGCACACGTGGATACTCTCCGGGCTGTCCACCAATCTTCGTTCCATTAAAGTCAAAGACCTGCTGTTCTTTTTCAAACTTGAACATATTGGCACCTCAATTACATGAATAATAACCCTGACATCCAGTAGATGATTACCAGGAAGGCAATGATACCTGCTACAAGTCCGTAGAGGATACCGATGTCACGGCCAATTTTTCTTCCGACACGCATTGCAATTTCTGCGTCCGTGAACTCAATCTTTTGCTCGATTGCATCAAGACGTTTCTCGATTTCGAGGAACTGGGGGTTGGCACTTGCAACCGATGCAGCACCGCCTGAACCACCAGCGTCTTCAGTTAACTGAATGACGATCGGATCTGCGCCAAATGCTCCAGGATCTCGTGCCTTGAGCTCGTTCATTTTTGCGGAGATTTTGCCGACATCTTCGGTCTCCATAATATTGACGAATTCAACCTGTTCCTGGAAACGTTTGATGTGTTCTGCCGTCAGGTTCTCAAGGAACGGAATCGCACCGATAGAACCGACGATCTTTCCGCCCTCAACACCATTTTTGTGCATTGCTTCGATAGACTGACCGGAAAGGTGACCCTTAACTTCAGTTCCACAAAGCAGAACAAACCGGATGTTTGGGTTTGAAATGACGTTGGCAACGACCTTTTCGATACCGAGGTTTTCAGTCTTACAGGAACCTGCAAGAGCTGCACCTGCAGCACAGATTCCGGCCTCATCAAGGTGGGAACCCATAGTGATGACAGCGACTGGGCTGTTTGCATCACCAGTTTGGTAATCACCCTGGACGAGTGGCCATCCGCTTGCCGGGGATTTCTTGTCTGCCATTTTAGACACCTCCAAGGAGGATCAGCACTGGCACAAGGATCAGAACAAGGGCAATAACGACGCCTGCACCAAATCCAACAATACCTGAACTCGAAATTGCAGAGTCGACCTTGTTTGTTCTGGCAAGAATCTGGCCTTTGTATCTGATATTATCCACCATCTTATTGATGGGGACCATTCTAATAATCGAACCTGCCATTTTAGATCACCTGAACGCCGATAAGTGCGCCGAGAATAACCAGAGAAACGATCAAACCGATCATGATACCCTCGATCTTGCCTCCATAGAGACCGGATGAGAATCTGTTGCGGTAACCGATATCGGTGACCATCATCTGGATAGTTTTGATGCGGGCAGTAATAAGGGCCATTTCGCCGGTCAAGGGTTCTTCCTCGCCGGATTCGGAACCTGATGCTCCACCTTTATCATCATCAGTTAACTGAATGACGATCGGGTCTGCGCCAAATGCTCCAGGATCTCGTGCCTTGAGCTCGTTCATTTTTGCGGAGATTTTGCCGACGTCTTCGGTCTCCATAATATTGACGAATTCAACCTGTTCCTGGAAACGTTTGATGTGTTCTGCCGTCAGGTTCTCAAGGAACGGAATCGCACCGATAGAACCGACGATCTTTCCGCCCTCAACACCATTTTTGTGCATTGCTTCGATAGACTGACCGGAAAGGTGACCTTTCACTTCAGTACCGCAAAGCAGAACGAAACGGATGTTCGGGTTAGAGATGACGTTTGCGACGACCTTCTCGATACCGAGGTTTTCAGTCTTACAGGAACCTGCAAGAGCTGCACCTGCAGCACAGAGTCCGGCCTCATCAAGGTGGGAACCCATTGTGATGACAGCGACTGGGCTGTTTGCATCGCCAGTTTGGTAATCACCCTGGACGAGTGGCCATCCGCTTGCCGGGGATTTCTTGTCTGCCATTTTAGATACCTCTGAAGTAGAGGGCAAATGCAAGGACGAAGGCCACAAACAGACCTACCGCAAGACCATACCAGAGAGAGGTAACCATACCTGCTTTCATGAGGGTCTTTTCACGGCCGGGGAAACTGTTTAAGAAGTTGCCTTCACCCGAAAGCATGCCGACAAGATCTTCGGCAATCATTTCAAGTTCTGCTACCTGATCGATGACCGGCTGATAGGAAACACCGGCTGTCGTTACGATACCTGTTATGGGGTCAGCTACGAGGCAAAATTCCGGTAATACTAATACATATCCCATTTTTGTTTCCTCCTAACTTACTCCTCCTTATCGGAGAACGGCTTGGCATCAAGCCAGGCTGCTGCGTCGCGTTTGGATAAAGCGACATATTTGACATAGGACACTGCCCATCCAATGATTGCCACGATAAATGAGATCCATGCTGCTGCCAATGAGACAAAGACAAAGGAGATCACTGCCATGACGATCATGGAAAGGAAACCACACTCGATAGTGAGCATGTTGGTTCTGTCCTGTTTCTCACCTGGACCGAGACACGCGTTGAACGGGTGCTGGAGAGCGATCGCACCGAGCATGAATGAAACTGTAATTACACCTGCACCAAGATAGGATACATTGTAAACAGAGACACCAAGGATCTCGATGGTGGCGATTCCAGTAAAGCCAACGGTTCCGGTTGCAACAACGCCAAGACCCATAAGGGCAAGGGCACCGACTGCGGCGAGTTCTGCGATACTTCTGGTCATCACCGGGATCTTCATGTTCAGAACGGAGTTTGAGATCCATCCAAGGAAGAGACCGACGGTGAGAGCAATTATTAATGCTGCTACCGGTACGATCCAGATGCTTAATCCGCCAAGGGCAGACGCAAAGAGCAGGGCAATTAAACCAGACCCGAATGCGAGCATACCTGCGGACGGAACACCAGTTCCGATACCATAGCTGCACAGCTTTTTGATTGTGCTGTTACCCCAGATCAGGGCGCCGACAGCTGCAATTCCACCAAAGAATGCAAGATAGTCAACACCAATTACTGTGCTGATGATAGCGATGTAAAGGGATACCAGTGAAATAACGGCTCCGATGGCCATAACATTGTTATGCGGAATTCCGTCGTGGGATGCTTCAATTTTTACTGACATTTTTTACACCTCAGAATATTGCCACCACAAGCATTGCAACGAGACCGCAAACAGCTGATGCTAAGATCGCGGCGACAATTGCACGGGGGAAACGCTTGAACTTCGGGTCGTGAGGGCCTTCAATGGTTCCGGTAATGTTGTATGCAGAAAGTACTGCGATTACAAGGAACATTCCGATTGCAAAGATGCCTGCGAGACTTACAGAGAGCATGTTGATATCTGCTGCACCAACAAATCCAAGTGCCGGAAGACCGACATTGTAGAAGTCGAGAAGTTGAATGTAGATAAGTGTTCCACCAAGACCGCCGAAGAGACCACCGATGATACCGCCAACATAAGAGACGAACGGTAAACCGTGACCTTCGGTTCCCTGGGATTTGTATGCTGCCTGTAAGTCACCGGTAATTGGGTCTTTAAGGACCTTACCTGATGCTGCCGGGATACCCATGCCGAAGACATAGGAGATGTTCACCATAAGACAGGTGATTGCCATCATTAATGCACCGCCAATTGCTCCACTGGCGAGTGCGACTCCAAGACCTAACTCTGCTGCCCATGCTCCTCCAAAGAGTCCTGCAAGACCTGCACCTGTTGCAAGCATTGCGACACCGGTAGCGATACCGGGTGCCTGACCCATTGCGGCCGGCGCTCCGCCGACTGGAACAAAGTGAACACCAAAAGCGATTAAGGCTGCACCAAAAATGATCAGACAGAACGTCTGAAGAACGAACATTTCTCCACCAGCGAGGATGCCGGAACTTCCAAGGAAGTAAGCAACAACGACGAGGATGATTGCGATGACGATTGCGATGACCGAAGGAATAGGCTGGAATGATCCGGCGTTTGCTCCGGGTTTAGCTGCAATTGCGCTCATATTCAAGCCTCCACGGTGTAGGGTCCGTAATTCTTACGTGCCCAGACTTCAACGTAACGGTCAATGATCATGAAGACGATGATAATAAGTGCTCCGACGATCACTGCACCCCATCCTGCGAGGAAATCCTCAAAGATGATGGTACGCCAAAGTTCGAAGAATACGATCAATCCGAAACACAGACCTGAAGCGGGTCCACCGAATTTTGCGGTGAAGAAACCGTTGTCGATCGAGCTTCTCTGTCCTGCTTCTGCATAACGAACGATGTTACCAGATGCAGAGATTGGGACACCAGCACCGAATTTCTGATTCTGGTACTGACGCTCTTTACCATAATACGGGTTTCCGGTTGCAGAACCTGCTGCACCAAGAGCGAGACCCCATACAATACCAAGAAGCGGAAGAGCGAACGGATGACCAATTACTGTCATCATAAGGTAACATACGGTTACCGTTGCAAAGATGGCTACGAATGCGTGAGCCATAGTCACGGTCGTTACTGATTTAACAACATCAATAAAGACCGGCTGTCCAAACTTAGAAAGACTTGCGGTCCTTCCAAGGTATGCAGTAGTTGCGTAAACTCCCTGCACAAAGGTTGCGAGAACTGTTCCAAAGATGATTGCGAGGATTGCATTGACTCCTAACATAAGGAATGCCCATGCAACACCACAAGCAAGGGTCACCCACAGGGTATATGCCGGTGGTTCCCCACTCACTGCCTTGTTATAGATACGGTGAGTGTATCCCATCTGCGGTGCGAGCTGGACCTGAGAGTTCGGGTCACCTTGTGATCCGATGTTGGACTCAGTATCTTCGGCTGCACCGGCAACCGCTGCGAGAGCTCCCGCAAGGGCAGTTACTCCAATGCCGATTATAATTTCTTGCATGTAAGATTCTCCCTTGAGTTTTGTTTCCCGATTGTGGATAACTAATCAGGAACCTAATATGTTTCAGCACCACAGGCTGAAACGAAGGATGCGTCTCAAGTGTTCGTAAAACGTTACCACTCTAAAGAATGGAGTACAAAGTGTGGACGAATATTCTATTTACATTCATAGATATATAAGACATGCGAAAATCGTGTAAGAAAAGCTCAGAGATCCTGAATTTTCTTAAAATAAGACGGTAAAAACCCAGATTGAAATTCAATTGATTTGTATTAATGATAGTCCAGTTGATTAAAACTAGTGGAGTTTACTTCTAGACAATGATTCTTGATTAAATCCCAGATATAATACCTTTGTTGTCGGACTTTTTCACGACCAGTATATAACTGAAAAGATACCCTGCGCGTTTCAAACAGGAAAAAAAGAAAAAAAAGTGAGTGGTTAATTAACCACTTACTGTGCCGGGATGATGAGAGATCTCTCGCCAGCTGGCGTGAATTCGCGGATCGCTCCTTTGGCGAAGCATTCACGCGGGTGAGCGAAGTCGAACTTCAGAGCCGGGTCTGCGAAACAGATCTTGATCAGCGGGGAGAGCGTCCATGCATCGCCGCGGCCGAAGTGGGCTGCGGCTGCAATGGCTGCGTATTCTCCCTGGTGACCGACGTTCATTGCGTAGTTCGGATAGTTGGGTCCACGGAACTCACCGATACAGCCTTCATCAGGTCTAATGGAGAGAGAGTTTGCGGAACCACACTGATCCTGCAGATCGTAGCCGAAGAAACCAAGTCTGGACCATCCGTCCTTGTGCATAAGCATGGACAGATACCAGCCGTTGAGACCGGCGTTGGAGTTTCCGGTTGCAATGGAGGTGGTTAAACCGCATGCTGCACCGAGAACGGCTGCACGCTGGGAACCACCGAAGTGGTCTTCCATCATGGTCGGGAACTGTTCATACTGTTCCATACTGTAAAGGTTGACTTCAGTTGCAATGTCGTTGACAACTTCCTGAGTTGCTTTGACTTTGTCTTTCGGGTTCGGGTTCTTCCAGTCGATCTTGTACTTGTCGTGGAGATAGTCCATTCCGTAGTAGGTGAAGTCATCAAGGATGTTATCCGTGTATGCTGCTGTTGCATACTGGGTGAAACCGACACCGCCGGACATATAAGATCCGAGCCAGATCTGGTCGAAGAGCATGGCGCCTGCTGCGACATTTTCCAGGGAGGCTTTTGCCGGGTCGTTCGGGTTGACACGGTCTGCCTGGATCATATCGGAGAAGTTACCAAAGAGCATTCCTCCAGGCTCGTTCGGGCCACGTGCACGGCGAGCCGGCAGGTGGTGGGCCATGTTGATGACACCAGCGTGCTTTGCTGCAAAGGACAGGTCAGCGACTGCTGCTTCACCGGCACACATACGGTATGCTGCAATAAAGGACATACCGATCTGCATGGCGGACCAGCGGGAGGTAGTTCCACCATCACAGGTACGGCCGACGATGGTCGGCATGTGGACGCACTGCCAGAGGGATTTGCCGACTGCTGCCTGGAGGGCTTCAGCCTGCTTCTTCGGGAAGAGCTTTTCAACATCGATGACGAACTGGGGCTCAAGGTTGTCGGCGAGTTCCTGGTCACCGGTAAATACGCGGACGTAACAGTCATCGGTAAGGCCCGGGTGGGTCTCGACCATGTGTTCCTGAACGACAGCGCCGCCGGGCATTGCGTGGTTTACGACGTGGAGATACTCGTTGATGGTTTCAGGAGTAACTTCCTTGCCGAGACGCTTCTGCAGGGTCTGGTGGGCCATGTCCATGGACACGATCACAGTTCTGCGGATATCATCCCACATCTGCTGCATGGCAGCATTGTTGACGAAGTGAAGGTCATCACCCTCAACGAAGGTTCCGGTACCGGAGAGTTCGTAGGTCATCAGCTGACGCTGACCCATCGGGATACCACCAAGGTGGCAGCGGTTTGGATCATACATGGAGATTCCACGTGCAGCTTCGATCTTCTTGTTCTCGGCCATGAACTCCTTCTTACGGGGAGACTGCTCAAGACCATTGAATTTATAGAATTCTGCGTTAGTGGAGGAAACGTCCTGTTTAGGGAACTTCTGCTTGAGTGCTTCAAGGAAAAGTTTCTGGGTCTTTTCTACTTTTGCCATATTACTCAGGCCTCCTTGGGCATGAATCCGTATTTAGTACGGAGGGAGTGAATACGCTGAACGTATGCAATATATTCAGTGTCAGAACGGAATGGGGTTCCGACAAGAGAGTGGAACATCGGGGTGTGTGCTTTGAGCCAGGCAGCATCCATCGGTTTACCGACTGCGACTTTCCGGTCAAGTGGGACACCGACCTGGTCTTTGATGTATTTTACAATACCATCTTTGTCCAGGATACAACGCTGGAGCATATCGAACATCATACCGTTCTCTGCGAGACGGAGTGAGTGTCCATGCACGGTTGCACCGCGGATACCGGTGATTGCCGGGTCAAAGATAGCGCTCTCAATAAGCTCGCGTGCGTATCCTTCAAGGTCACGCTCGCGGCACTCGACGATCTGACGGCCTGAGAGAGTTCCGGGGTCGATACCGCGGAAGCGGTAGCATTCGAGATAGGTCCTCTGGTAAGGCTGACAGGGTCCGTTCAGCATAGAATCAGCGAACTGAATGTATCTGACACGGTCGCCGGTTTTTGCGCCTTCGGTCGGTTTAACGAGTTTGCGGATAGGACAGTCTGGTTCACCCTGCTCAGCGAGTGGCGGGTGGGCGGACGGATATGCCTGTCCTGGTGCACGGTGTCCCATAATAAGGACAATGTCCTCATCAGTGACGCTGCGAATCTTTTCGAGCTTTACGTTCGGGTTCATCTGGTTGCGACGAATTTCAGCAACTTTTGAGGTTCCCGGACCATACTGTGGTTTGTATGCCATAGTTTTGTTCACCTAGTTTGTAGATTTAATAATTCTGAGTACTTCATGAATGACATCTGACATTGCCACACGACTGGGTGTCTGTCCCCGGGTTATTCCAGTTACAAGTCCCATTATGGTGCCCTTGGTCCGAATGTCATCTGGTTTTGGCATGACGTACGCGGTCTTTACTCCGGCCTTTGCGAAGTCCTCATAATCAACAGGAGCCTGACAGACAACAACAGCATTGACGTTGCATTCCTGCAGGATCTTTCTTGATTTGTGGACCACGTGAGACCGTATGTTTCCGTGGTGAAGAACCGCCACTTTGTGGCGTTCTATCTGTTCTATCTCGCGATCGAGAATTCCGAAATTTGAGCCGAGTGCTACCCCGCCGATATCCGCATCAGGTGGAACACCGCTGCCTGCGTTCAGAACCAAGGTACTTACGCTGTATTCGATCCCCTGCTGCCTCAATGCTGACGTAATATCACAGACAGGTTTAGTTATATGTCTCCGACCAGGAGACATGCCCACGATGATAACATCAGGATTTTTACATTCAGAGATGGTTCCCCTCTGGGCAAGAGATCCCCCCTTACCCATACCCATACTCTGTCTGCAGTCGACGAGTTGTGTTACACGACCAAGCGGCATTTTTATTTAATACCCTGAAGGATGATAGGGCGCTGTTTGCTTTTTGGATCGCTCATTCCAAGAATTCGTTTGTCATCGACAATGCCGTATTTGGCATAGTCGGTGGTCGTCATGTTCGACCGCATGTAGGTACCCTCGGTGATCCCATACGGGAATTTGTCAGAGAAGACCTCATCGCATGCCGCCTTGATAAGCGGAATCACAGAAGCATCGTCCAATTCAAGAAGAATTGAACCGACTTGAACGTGGAGGAGATAGTCCTCACCGCAGACCTTTATGATACGCCGATGTGTGTTATCATTGACCTCACCTCTGGCTGGGCCGTAAGGTACGGTAGCCGGAAGGTTTGGACCATTCAGCACAAGGCGGCGTATCCCATCTACTGTGTAGATTTTATCGAGAAGGATCTCAGTGGTCTCCGGATTCAGGAATCTTGTGGGGACGATTCTTAGTTGTGGGTATTTTGTTTCTGTCATTCTAATTCCTTTCCGCCTAAGCGGAAATCAGTACAGGCTTAAACTGTTTTTGCAATTGCCTGGATCGGCTGTGCAAATTCTTCGATCTTACCGAAGGTATCACCGTAAACTTTTGCGGTTCCTTCCGGAGAGAACATCTGAGTGCCTGCATCAAGTGCACATGCTGCAACGATACAAGGCATACCAACACCTGCTGCGTGACGGGTAACGACGTGGTTTCCGTTAAAGATACCAGGTCCTCCACCACCGTAGATGGAGTGGCTGAAGAAGGAGAATCCGACTGCAACACCCATTGTTCTTCCGAAGTCAGATCCCGGAAGTCCGGTTTCGTGTTCGATAAGGTCGTTGAAGTACAGTAACGTCGATGATACTGCTTGAGCGAAACGTCCGGCACCACAGTTGACCATGGTTGCTGCAAGAGTTCCGGCAGAGGCGTATGCGTTCCAGAGCATCGGGTCTTTGGTCTCGTAGGGTTTGAAGTATCCACCCTTTGCGGCTGCGCTCTGTGTGATGACCTTGTCTTCAATTGCACGCTCGACTAAGGACTGAACAACAGTACCGACAGTGCCGGTCTGACCATTTGCTTTTACAAGGTCGTAGACCATATTGTTGGCGTTCAGACCCTGGTAGGCGAGCAGTAAGAGCTGTGCACGCTCGAACGGACCGATGGCGTTACCCATCTCGAACTCTCCTGCCTGTTCAAACACAGCAGTGAGGGCTGCACCCTGCATTGCATTTCTGTGGGTCATCATTACGCTCTGGTTGGCCGGAATGTTACGAAGTGCGTATCCAAGGGATTCGTTGTTCTGCGGGATGGACATGATCATAGAACATGCTCCGCCAGCGAGATCCATGGTGACCGGGTAGGTACCGAATGATGCTGCCTTTACAGTGTTTGCGTTGAACATATCAACGTTGAACTGCTCGACAACCGCATAGGTCGTTGCTGCTGCTACAGAGGTCAGGGCTGCATCGTAAGTTGCTGCCGCTGTAATACGTGAGGACGGGACCTTAACTAATAAAAGTTTTCCGCCGTTGTAACGTTTGACCTCGGTGTCGTCGCCTGCTGCAACCGAAACGTACTCTTTGATTTTTGCTTCGATGGCGTCGATGTTTCCAACGATATCGAGGTTGAGTTCACGACCAAGGATCTGCTGGTGCTTACCGATCTTACCGGTCTTTAATGCTTCCTGCATTCCGCCAAGGTTGACTGCAACAGAACGTTTCGTGTCGTCGATGATCTTCTTAATTGCCGGGTTGACCAGCGGGCTGATCCTTTCGAGTGCGACATTACTCTTTAAGAGTTTGCCGTTGTCATCGTAAAGGTCAATTACATCTTTGTATTTTGCCATAATTTTTCCTCGTTTGTAAAGGTGATTCGTTTGGCTGTTTTACCGTTACTTTTCCTGAAAATTGCTGCTTGTTGCTGATAGAATCACTGATGGTTAGTGACGGTTACTTTTTCACGTCCACGGCCGGGTTCTTGCAAACCTAGTGGCCAGGCAGATATGCATAGCTATCATATCCGCCCCCTCTCGAGACATTTACATTGTTTCTTTGTGTCGGGATATAAGTATTATCTTTAGAAGAGAGAAGTAGAGCTATATTATCTATTACCATTATTCAAACGATTCTTGGCAATCTGGATATAGTAATAGGTTATTTTCCCTGATTGTCACCGTAGGTGTGCGTTATAAATAGAGTTTTTAATACTTTATTTGCGTATAAAATATCGTGCGTGTTACTTTAGTATGCGCCCTCGTAATTTTCAAAAATGAACATTCCGTATGACAGCGCCAGACGATTTTTTTATTCCCCACATCCTATCATACTAGTACAATGCTAAGGTTTGCAGTAATAGGACACAAAGCGGTCACGATGCCGGATTTCTCTTTAAATAATATGCCGGGAGGAGCAGGACGAATGGACGTTTTGTGCAGATGCATCAACGCCTCATTTTTTCTGAGTCACGACCTCCGGCGAAACACCGAATGTTTTCTTATCCTGAAAGGAGGAGAACAGGCAGATCCTGCGAATACGATCACACTCCGGTTCTCCGGAGATAAAATCAAATCTCTCAACCCCGACGAACGAAGTGCCGGCGCACTAATCAAAAAAGCACTCGTAACTATTCCCGAGGAGGAATATCAGCGGGCAGCTCCGGGAATATCCATTAGAAAAAGCGGTCTTTCCAAACTGCTTGAGGAACATGCGTTTGCAGTTCTTGATGAAAACGGAGAGGATATTCGAACTGCAAAAGTCCTGCCGGAAAATTTCATATTAAGCGACCACCAGAATTTCACCGAAGAAGAAATGGAGCTTATCAAAGACCTGCCAAAATACTCAGTCGGCCCCCGTGTGCTTCATGCAGACCACACCATCACAGTAATCTTAAACGAGTTCGACCGTCGGGGAGAACAAGCCTAAATGGTTTCCCATCCAATAGTAATGAATCAAATGCTTGAACTCGTCAACACCATATTAGAGTACGGCGATATCTGTGATCACTGTCTTGGACGGTTGTTCGCAAAAAAATCATTCGGACTCACCAACGAAGAACGGGGACGTTCACTGAGAATAGCCCATGCTCTCGCATACAATATCCCCTACAAACCATACGAAAAAGGAACCTGCTGGGTCTGTAACGATCTATTCGATACGATACCCTATTGGGCAGAAAAAGCAGCGGCGGCCATACAAGGCATTGACCATGAAACATTCGTGATAGGTACCCGTGTTCCTCCGATGATGGTAGAATCAGAAGAGATGCTCTGGTCTGATCTTTCTCTCGAAAATCCCGAACCCCTAAAGTCCGAGATGAACCGTGAAGTGGGAAAAGCAGTTTCTGTTCTTACAGGCAAACACGGAAATCCGAAAAACCCCGAGGTCACCACCGTCCTGAATATCGCAGATGACTGTGTTGAAGTTCAAATCGCCTCCATATACTTCTACGGCAGATATCTGAAATATGAACGCGGGATCCCGCAAACGCACTGGGATTGCCGCGCATGCAAAGGGAGAGGTTGTGAAATCTGCAACTTTACCGGCAAACAATACCCCACATCAGTGGAAGAACTCATTGCAGAAGTCCCAAAACAGATTTTCTCTAGTGACTGCGGGGTCCTTCACGGAGCAGGAAGAGAAGACATCGATGCCGTGATGATCGGGACCGGAAGACCCTTCGTAATGGAGATTCAGAACCCGAAAAAGCGGACATATGATATAAAAGAGCTTGAAATAGCGATAAACTCATCGGCAAACCCCCGGGTCGGAGTTCTGCTCGAAAAGTGGTCAGACAAAAAGACCGTGGAAATGCTTAAATCAAACAAAGGGCATAAAACATACAGGATTCTAGTCTCAATAGATGACCGTATCTCTCTGGAAACAGTTCAGAATGCTGTATCCATGCTCAAAGGAGCCTGGATCGATCAGCGCACGCCTGAACGGGTCTCGCACCGACGTGCAGACCTCGTTCGAAAGAGACAGGTCATTGACATAGGAGTTCTTGGTGTGGAGGATGGTCTTTACCGGCTCGAAGTGCTTGGTGAAGGCGGTCTCTATATCAAAGAGCTTGTATCAGGAGACGGGGGCCGAACGACTCCCAGTCTTGCTGAAATCCTCGCCGTACCCGCCAAAGTCGTCGAATTAGACGTGGTGCAGGTCGACGGATTACCAAATATTGGAGATGAGTAAACATGGCAAAGCATAATGGAATTAAAAAACGAACAAGATATAAGTTACAGAAAACCCTGCGTACCAGAGGTATGCCCAATGTGACCAAGATCATTCAGCACTTCGAAGAAGGACAGAGAGTTCACCTTGTCTTAGACTCAAGTGTCCAGAAAGGACAGCCCCACCCGAGATTCCACGGTAAGACCGGAACAATCGTCGGTAAGAGAGGCAGAGCATGGCTCCTTCAGATCAAAGACGGCAATGCAACCAAGACAGTCATAGCACGACCGCAGCACCTCACGGCGCAGAAAAATAATTAACCCCAAATACTTATTTTATATTTATCAGGAGTCTCGCATGAAAGTAAAGAAAGTTATCAGTGAAGATATGATGACCCTTCCAGAGCTGCGCGAAGAGCTTATTGCGATCCGCGAAAAACGTCCCGGTGGAGAAATGGGTGATGATCCCGCCCGAAGCATATCATACGAACTGCGTAAGAGTATTGACCATGCAGACATTCTCAGTAAATGCAGTGTTGAAACGGCAAAGTCCATCCTTTCTGACCTTGTATCCATGGAAAAAACGAAGCCGGAGATCGCCTGCAGGATAGTAAACATCGTGCCGCAGAGCCGTGATGAGATCCGGGCTATTTACGCTAAAGAGCGGTTTACTCTTCTTCCCGAAGACTTAGACCAGATCCTTGACACTCTGCATAAATACGAGTGAGTGGTAGATATGCCGCCTAAGACTGAGAGGACCGATAAAAAGGAAGTCGAAGCTATCGTACTGGACTATCTCCAATGGGGATATGCAAGCGACAGACGTCCTTTGAATCAGCGGGAATCAATTATTCTCGCAGTAGGCACTGACCAGTTCAAACTCCTCGAACTCATAGCAAAGAGAGATGTTGCCATCAATCTCCACGATAAAGTCTACATCGGCGAAGATGAGAGGAAACATGTCGAGCGGGTAAAACGCCGGTTGTCTTATGACGAACTGACCCCGACCGCAAAAGGCAAGCTTGAGCCAGTAGTCGAGAAAATCATTACCAAATCTGAACAACGATTCGTGGAGTTTTACAACACTGCGGTTCCGATCAGTCTCAAGATGCACATGTTAAACCTCCTTCCGGGATTCGGTAAAAAAACACTGATCGACACCCTGGAAGAAAGACACAAAAAACCGTTTGAAAGCTTCGAGGATATCCGTAACCGGGTGAAAACACTCCAGAAACCGGAGAAGTTTATCCGTGAGAGGATCATGCTTGAACTCGAGAATCCGGAAGAGAAATATCATCTCTTTACCTCTAAATAATCTTTTTTTTATGAAAACGCCAAAGGATCAGCATTTTCTGATTGATACAGACGCCGTTGATTTTATTGCCGACTCGGTCCCTATCCAGGGACGAAATGTGCTTGAAGTCGGACCAGGCGGAGGAGTACTGACCGCAGCACTTCTTGAACGCGGAGCAAATGTCAAAGCAATCGAACTGGATGGAACACTTCTCCCGAACCTCGAGCAGCGGTTCAAAGATGAACTTGCTTCAGGTCAGCTGACCATAACCCGCGGCGATGCTTCCAGAGTGGATCTTCCAGAGTTTGATCAGGTCATCGCAAACCTTCCCTACTCCATCTCTTCGAAGATCACGTTCAAACTGCTCGAAACCGGTTTCGAGGCAGCTGTTCTGATGTATCAGTGGGAATTTGCGAAACGAATGGTATCCCCGCCGGGTGACGGAGAATACGGTAGACTTTCCGTGATGGTTCAGACCTATGCAGATGTTGAACTCATCCTGAAACTTTCGCCGCGGGCATTCAACCCCCCGCCGGAAGTTGATTCTGCAGTGGTAAAGATCATCCCCCACGAGCCGCCGGTTCAAATTCTCGATCGTAACGTGCATGCCATCGTCGTTCGCGAACTCTTCTCCCACCGGAGAAAGACCATTCAAAACGGACTCAAAGGAATGAAAAGCATCTATGGAGAGGAGACAATGACCGCGCTCATCAGTAATCTCCCAAAAGATCTGCTCGGTAAACGTCCTGAGAAACTTTCAGTCATAGAATTCATTGAGCTTGCCAATCAGCTTAGTGATCTGATATAATGGATATCGACACGACCCAGATCTATTTTCCATCTGAAGATACGTATCTCCTGATAAAAGCTGCACTCGCAGAAGTAAAGCCGAACGACCGGGTCCTGGAGATCGGGACCGGTTCGGGGGCTGTAGCTAAATCCCTAACAGAGATAACACCGCAGGTCCTCGCCGTCGAAATAAATCCCCACGCGGCAAAATATGCACACGAAATAAACGGTATCGAGGTCATCAGAGGGGATCTCTTCAAACCGCTTTGGGGCGAGTTCGATCTGATCTTATTCAACGCACCGTATCTCCCGACAACGCCAGAAGAGCGGGGTGACGACTGGCTTGAATATGCTCTTGACGGCGGACCTTCCGGACGGGAGGTCGTGGAACGGTTTTTGCATGAAGCACCCCCGCACCTTTCAACATTCGGGAGGATACTCCTTCTCATCTCCTCCCTTACCGGCATTGATGAAGTGCTGAAGATTTGTCATGCAGAAGCATTGATCGCTCTCGTGGTGGCAGAGGAGCGACAGGAAGACGGCGAGATGCTTTATGTCCTCAGGATCTCGCAGGACCTGTGTTCTCTTTCCGGAACCTAATTAATCCATGACTACCCAACTTACAATATGTCCCGTATCTTATCCGAACACGATATAGTTCTTCTTTTAAAACTCGCACCCGAGTGTGATACACTTGTCTGCAGCACATCAGAAACAGCGTTTCGCTCAATTCTGCCGCCGGTGGCAAACCATTACGCAAAGGATGCCGATGATTTTGCAGCAAGATTAAACCGATTGACGGAGGAAGAGTTTATTTCCCTCATCGAACTCATCAGAGTTGGAGAAGAGGGGATAATCTGTCTGCCGACCGAGTGTGCAGAAGTCCTTATCGAGCAGGCAATGCGGCGTGCCGGAGCAGATGCAGCAAATGAGCTCTATGCACTCTATGAGATGGGAAATCAGTGCCAATAATCCTTTTTTGCCATCTTGAAATAATTTATCATCTTAGAAACTCATGTAAAAACTATTATGGAAGAAAAACAGGCACTAACTCATGAGAACGGCAGTCCGGTAGCGGACAATCTGAACTCACTGACCGCTGGTCCACGCGGGCCAATAATGCTTCGAGATCTGTGGTTCCTTGAGAAACTTGCTCATTTTGATCGGGAAGTCATCCCTGAAAGGCGTATGCATGCAAAAGGTTCAGGAGCATTCGGTACGTTTTCTGTGACCGGCGACGTGCAGAGATACACCAAAGCAAACGTTTTTGAGAAAGGAAAAAAGACCGATGTTTTTGTCCGGTTTTCGACAGTAGCAGGCGAGCGGGGAGCCGCCGATGCAGAACGCGATATCCGCGGATTTGCGATAAAATTCTATACTGATGAAGGAAACTGGGATCTGGTAGGAAACAACACACCGGTTTTTTTATCAGAGACCCGCTGCAGTTTCCCGATCTGAACCATGCAATAAAACGTGATCCAAAGACGAACATGCGTTCTGCCCAGAACAACTGGGACTTCTGGACCTCACTCCCCGAAGCACTCCATCAGGTCACGATCGCCATGTCTGACAGAGGCATCCCGGCAAGTTTCCGGCACATGCACGGATTTGGAAGCCACACATACAGTTTGATCAATGCCAAAGGCGAGCGGTTCTGGGTAAAATATCATTTCAAGACCCAGCAGGGAATCAAAAATATCACTGATCATGAAGCAGAAATGCTCGTTGGTATGGACAGGGAAAGTAACCAGAGAGATCTCTTTGAAGCAATCGAACGAAAAGAGTTCCCGAGATGGAAGATGTACTTCCAGATAATGACCGAGGAGGAGGCAAAAATCAGAATGGAAAATCCATTCGACATCACAAAAGTCTGGAGTCACAAAGAGTATCCGATGATAGAGGTGGGTGTTCTCGAACTCAACCGGAATCCGGAGAATTATTTCGCCGATGTGGAACAGGCTGCGTTCAATCCGGTGAACATCGTGCCGGGTGTCGGTTTTTCTCCCGACAAACTCCTGCAGGGCAGACTCTTCTCGTATGGTGATGCACAGCGGTACCGGCTTGGGGTGAATCATTCACTGATCCCGGTAAACCGTCCTAAAGTACATGTCCATGCCTATCACCGGGATGGGCTTATGCGGGTGGATGAAAACTATGGAGCTACCAAAGGGTATGTTCCAAACAGTTACGGTGAATGAGCAGGACAGGAGGCATACCGTGATCCGGCAATGAACCTGTCTGGAGATATGGACCGATATGAGCAAAAGGATGATGTGAATGATAACTGCTTCTATCAGCCGGGCGATCTTTATCGTCTAATGACTGAGGATAAAAAAACAAGTCCTGATCGAAAACACCGCACGAAACATGGAAACCGTAACGGAGAATATTAAATACCGACATGCAGCTCACTGCTATCTGGCAGATTCGGATTACGGCATGAGGTTTGCAAAAGCCTGTCATCTTGATCTGGAAAAAGTGATCTCACTCTCTGCAATGACTCATGCCGAGAGAATGGAAAATACAAAAAATTAGAGGATATCCTCACTCTTTTTTCTTTTTTTCAACACCAGATCCCTTTTTGAAATCAGCTGTGTCATTATCGATAGCGACCGTGATCCCGATGAGAAATGCATTCATTCTATCGATTGCCTCACGGTTTTGGGTATTAGCTGTGGCAGCTCTCTGATAACATAAATATGCCGTATCACGATCACCACGGAGATCATACACCTTCCCAAGTTCAACCAGAGCACGACTGTCCTTTGGATTATCGGCAATATGATTCCCAAGGATCTTCAAAGCATCATCATAATTGCCGGCACGCCGCTGATCCACAGCTGATTCTATGATATTGAGAGAATCAGTGGGGGCAGAACGAAGCCTGGATTCATTACTATCCCCGGTGACACCCTCCCGCTGTTTTCTTTTCGGCGGAGGAATGTACTGAGATGCCTCACGTTTCTTGCGCTCGACCCTGTCCTCCATCTTTTTATTCGCCCGGCGGGGGGCTTTCGGCACCTCAACCTCGGCCTCTTCACGGCGGAGCTTCCGGGATCCGGCCTTTTTCCGCCGTTCATCATCATGAGCATGCTTTTCCACCGCATTTGTCTCTTTCTTCTTCGCGACCCATGCAGGCTCGGCAGTTGGTTTCGCAGCAGACTTTTTGTCCCCGATCCACGCGGCTTCCTTTTTCTCAGTAGAGCGACGATCGACCCGACGTTTCTCTTTCTCGCGCTCATCGTCCATACACGAGAGCTCGGCGACCATTTCGAGCGGATCATCCATCACACGGGCCAGTTTATCGATCTCCAAAAGCCGCTCCATGCCGATGAAATGCTCTGCCATGATCTTTCCAAGCGGGGAGAGCTCCAGGATACCACCTGATTTTCTGACGAGTTTATGTTTGAGAAGTTCCGCAAGAGGATCGTCCCCTACACCGACCATACTGTTTCCAATGGAGATAATATCAACCTCACGACCACGGCATATGATGGCATTTGCCGCAAACTCCTCAGAGGTCTCCTCAATATCATATACTGGCGAGACCTCTTCCATAGCTCCCTTGAGAAGCTGGATCGCAACCTCCTCCTCGGTGAGTTTTGTTTCACGCGAATATGATACGCCTGGTTCGGCGAGAACAACGACCCGACCAAGATCATGGAAATCCGGTCGACCGGCACGACCCATCATCTGGTGGAACTCCTGAACAGAAAGCCAGTCGATTCCCATTGCGAGGGCATCAAAAATCACCTGACTTGCCGGGAAATCCACACCAGCTGCCAGTGCCGCAGTAGTGACAACACAGGCAAGTTTTCCGTCCTCGAACTGCCGTTCAACGACCCGGCGTTCCTGGGATGTGAGTCCAGCGTGATAGGGAGCCGCTGTTCCTCCTATTGCCTCGGCTACGGTATGACACCTGCTCCGGGCATTCGTGAAAACGATCGTCTGACCTTTGTATCCCTTGGAAGAGGTCTTATTGAACTCCTCAAAGACTAACTTTTTGATGAAAGGTATCTTCGAGTCTTTTTCGGTAAATATCAGATGGCGTTCCAAAGCGACCGGGCGGTCAGCATAAGAAACAAGGGATGCATTCAGCTTTTTTGCAAGCAGATTCGGCGAACCGATCGTTGCCGAAAGATAAAGGAACTGAGCCTTTGGAGCGATGTATTTCAGTCTCGCGATCAGTCCGTCGAGTCGGTGACCCCGTTCAGGATCCTCGAGCATCTGGACCTCGTCGATCACAACAATTCCAATGTTACTGACCGGCATACCCTTTCTGAGAAGATTGTCCATACCTTCGTAGGTTCCAACAACGATACCGCCGCCTGCACCGCGGTTTCCGACCGGACGGGTCTCCGGCAGATTGACACGGGAAACACCGGTCATTATTGAGGTCTGAGTTATAGACTTGTATTTTTCAGAAAATCTGTCATACTTCTGATTCGCAAGAGCTACGAGAGGGACCAGGAAAAGCATTCTGCCGCGCTTTTCGATATAATTTTTCAGTCCGGCCATCTCTCCGACGAACGTTTTCCCGCTCGCCGTCGCGGCAACAACAAGAAGATCTTTTCCATATAAAAGACCAGATTCGACCGCACGCTGCTGGGCAGGCATGAGTGTCTCAACACCGCACCGCTCGACAAATTCACGTGGAAGAGGGAGATTTTCGATACGTTCGGTCGGGGTCTGATCATGTGCCTCGAGCCGGTCAAACATCGTCTTTTTGATATCAAGCGATTCAGGCTGAAGAATCGCTAGTACCATATCCAGATCACGATACTCTTCCAGGAGATTTTCAATATGAAGCTGCGTACGCTTACCCAGATGCTTTATGTGACCGAGTTCACGGCGGAGCTCACGCTTCGCACAGTCAAGACAGACAAACTCCTGCCCGCATTTTATTCGGGTCTCCTCAGTAAGAGGCGTTAGACGATCATCGAAAAGACAGGTCCGGCAAAGTGTGGTCGTTTCCCAGGACAACTGCATACCTCTCAGAAAATCCTGGAATTCCGGCATGGTCTGGGTGAGCCTGATCGGACCGTTTCCTCGAAGGACCGTGATGAACTCTTTTGTCGGCGTCTTCTCAGCGTGAGATGTCCCGGGTCTTCTGACAAAAAACTCAGACGGACGCATACCTTTGGAGGTCTCTTCGAGTTCAACTGTTCCTACATGTTTGATCCTGCCTGCCTTTGCGTCGTCACAAAAATAGGCTTTATACCCTTTTTTCCAGGGTTGGACGATGGTCGTCACGTTATTCTGTCACCAGTTCGTGTATTGTATACGAAAGACCTGCTGTTTCAAGACGTTTCAGGAAATCAGTAAACTCCTCATCAACGATCAGGATCAGACAGCGCATTCCGTGGAATGCAGCCTCTACGGCCCCTTCCCGTGCCCCAAAGAACATATCAGGTTTAATGCCGGAGTTTTTACAGGCCATATACGCCTCCAGCCCAACTGCTGCGATTATATCGGCATTTTTTGCAAGAGCCAGGAATTTTTGTATCGAAACCATCTTTGAACCGCCGCGTTCGATACGCGGTACTTTGGCAACATCCACCTTTCCTTCCGTGTGTTCAATGATCCCTGCAAGCCGTGCCACACCGACATCCATCCCTTCCGATGCATCAGCAGTGACCATACCCATAGCAGTCTGGGGACGTTTGCCTGCATAAAGCCAGCCGGATTTCATGTACACGCCGACTGAATCACCTGCATTCAGATCAGTATCCGCGATTGCGGCCCAGGTTACGACCTGATGGATAATATCCCGACGGACATGCCGTGCATAGGACTCTAAGATTTCTGCATTATTCAGGACCCATTCGATACCTTTGTGGGTGACGTAGTACCGTCCTCTCCCCTCTGCACTGATATAATCCTCATTAGCGAGATCACGTACATATTCTGATATTGCCTGGGGTGTGACGCCGAGCTTTTCTGCGATCTCGTGCTGGCGGATCGACGGCTGGTGCTCCGCAACCTCAACTAAGACCTGGAATCTGGTCGTTTCACGTTTACTGCGAAGGATGTTGGTTAATGGATCATCAGGCATGGTATATCTCCTATCTGTATTATGGGCGCTCCACAAAGAAAATATGTGGGGAACAAAACCCTACACTTATATTGTCTGTGATTCTATAATCCTTTTTGAGAAGAGTTGATGAAGTCTGGTAAAATAATCTTACGCGGGATCGTGCAGGGAGTGGGGTTCCGCCCGTTTGTATATGCCCAGGCGAAACGATTTGGCATAAAAGGGACGGTCATCAATCACGGGAGTGAAGTGGAGATCGATGCTGCCGGAGAGATGTTCGATAAATTCTTCCAAGAGGTCAAAAAAGGACCAAAGATGTCGGTCATCGACTCAATATCGGTCGAGCCACTGCCGGACTGGAATCCCCCAGGTGGATTTTCTATTCTCCCAAGTCGGGACGGGGCAAGGACGGGCTTTGTTCCGGCAGACATTGCGACCTGCGAAAATTGTCTGCACGATATCATGGATCCAAAAAGCCGGTATTTTGGATACTGGGCAACCTCATGCACCGACTGTGGACCGAGATACAGCATCATAAAATCCGTTCCCTATGACCGAGTACGGACGAGTATGGATGATTTTCCCGCATGCCAAGAGTGCCAAAACGAATACGAGAACCCCGGAAATAGACGGCACCATGCCCAGACGATCGCCTGCAGAGAATGCGGGCCGAAGCTTTCTCTGCTGAAAGGATCGGGGGAAATCATTTCAGCGACCGACCCGATTTCTGCAGCAGCAGAGTTGCTGGATGCAGGAAAGATTCTGGCCGTCAGAGGTGTGGGGGGATTTCATATCTGCTGTATCGAAGAGGCAGCAGAGAGACTCAAAACAGTTCTCGGACGACCAAACCAGTCGCTTGCTGTGATGATGAAACCGGAAACTCTTGGAGGGTTTGTCACAGAGCCGACGAAGGAAGAGTGGGATCTGCTCAAGGGACCGGTCCATCCGATAATGATCCTTGATAAAATCGATCCGGAATCACACATATCCCTGTCCCAACTCCACAATCTCGGCGTCATGCTTCCTTACACCGGACTCCATCACCTGCTGTTTGCAAAACTCCGGTCCCCTCTTCTGATAATGACCAGCGCGAATGCCCCAGGGACACCGATGATCACCGAAACAAAAACCATCATCGAAAAGATGGGACGTGTCGTGGACTATATTCTTACCCACGACCGCGAAATCGTGAACCGGTGTGATGATTCGGTTGTGAGAGATGGGGCCCTGATCAGAATATCACGGGGCCTTGCCCCGCTTAGAACTCGAATGGATCTCGGGAAAAGACAGATCCTCGGCGTAGGACCGGAACGGAATGCAAATACAACAGTATATACCAGAGGATTTCTGATAACATCGCCCCACATAGGAAATATAAGAAATCCCCCTACCGTAGCTTACTTAGAGGAGACGATCGAAAAACTGACCAACCTTACCGGATCCACCCCTGATATCATTGCCCACGATCTCCACCCTCAGTTTCTGAGCACACGGGTCGCACAGGAACTCGCCGAGCAATACGGAGCGATTCTCTGCCCGGTCCAGCATCACCGGGCACATATTGCTTCGGTGACCACTGAAGAGGTCGTAGGTATAGCAATCGACGGGGTCGGATACGGAGACGATGCAACCATCTGGGGCGGGGAGATCCTCGCCGGATCTCCCGGGAGATACAGCAGAACAGGACATCTTGAACCGGTCCTGATGCCCGGAGGAGACTTGGCAACAAAGTTCCCTGAACGGATGCTCTACGGCATTCTTCCAACCGAAGATACCTTGTCACTTCTCCAGAGCAGAGGGTGGGGTGACACAGCCCTTCGGGTCCTTGCCCAGCAGACAGAAAAACGGTTCAACACACCAGTCACAACGTCCACTGGAAGAGTTCTGGACGCGGCATCGGCATTACTCGGCATCTGCCGAGAAAGAACGTATGACGGCGAACCTTCAATGAGGCTGGAAGCCTGTGCAGCTAGAGGCGTAGCCCAGCCGATGGAAATCAATATCGAGTCGCGGGATGGTCGGGATGTTTTGTTGACATCCCCCATACTCCGGGAAGGAATGGAAATGCTGTGCGAGGGAATATGCGTTGAAGACATCGCCGCTTCGATTCAAACAGCACTGGCCAAAGGAGTTGCACAGATGGCACTCTCAGGAGTGCAAAAGACGGGAATACAGACGGCCGCACTTTCAGGAGGGGTCGCAATCAATCGCTCCATTCGGGAGACTATTATTGAAACATTAAAAGAGGCTGGTGTTCGGTGCATCACGAATCCGAGATACCCGTTTGGTGATGGATGTATCTCCTGCGGGCAGGTTGTCACCGCCGGGACTCTCTCAAAGGAGGGACGCATATGACTTCATGTCAATTACACGAGAACTGGAGTGATATCGAACTTCGGATATCACATCCAATACAGTTCTATAATCTTCTCGACCCTGCACCGAATGATGAGAAGGAGATCAACAAGGCAACCGAATCATACATTATGGATTCGCTTGAAAATATGCCGAATGATAAATCCAGTTCTGCGAAAATCGTCCTGTATCTGGAACAAACTCTCTACGATAATGAAGAGATACGGACCGACATGGAACAGGCAATCCATTCGCATTTTGCTCTGAGACTCTGCACCACAAACCAAAAATACAAACTTGCCATGAGCAAAGGGAGACGTTACCTCGCACGGGGACTCATATTTCTCTTGATCTGCCTGATATTGAGTACTGTGGTAACCAACATCTACAACCAGAATGATATAATTTATGCGATCGGGCAGAGTTTTGTAGTAATTGGCTGGGTCGCTCTCTGGAAACCTGTCGAGTTCTATCTCTACGACCGGCATGACATCTTAGACGAGAAAAAAATGCTCAGGCGATTGGAAAAAATTACTGTAGAGACACGCAGGTGGAATAAAAATCTCGAAAGTGAAACACTCGAGTTATTCTAGATCAGATCCGAAACGATCCATCTCTTTTTTCATCAACAAATCTCTTCTTCGGAAAACACCGAAGTTGAATGAAACGAACCGAGAAAATACTGCCGTATAAAAAAAAGATTTAGCCGAAGAGGGCGCCAAGGCCTGCCATGGCGTTCTCTTCTTCTTCTTCCTTGCTCTCTTCGGGTGCTGCCTCTTCGGTTGCTGCTGCTGCTGCACCTGCTGCTGCGGGTGCTGCTGCAAATGCTACTGGAGCTGCTGCTGCCTTGGAGATTGCTTCCTCAATGTCAACACCGTCAAGTGCTGCAATTAATGCTTTGACACGTGAGTCGTCGACTGCGATACCTGCGGCAGAGAGAACTGCCTTTACCGATTCTTCATCCACAGTCTTAGCTGCGGAGTGAATTAACAGAGCTGCGTAAATATACTCCATTTTTATTTCACCTATTTCTGATTTAAATTGCCTTCAGGGCGTTTGCTTGTCTGTATGCCTTGCTGATGATCAACTCGATGACACCCTTCTCATAGATGGATGCTTCTACACCGAGGTTTCTTGCCTCACGAACGGCCTTCGCGATCTGAGCCTCAGTAACACCGACACATGCCGTTGGAACTGCTGCGTTGACTGCGAGGTTGAATGCCTGCTGTGCTGCGAGAGTGATCTTTGCCTTGTATGCCTCGTCATCCACTGAGAGGACGTCCGGCAGATACATATCTCCCTCGTAACATACTGCGAGGAGGGAGAGACCGACTGGCATTGGTTTGATACCAAGCTTTGAAAATACATCGGCCTGTTTTTTGTTGATAGCCTGACCGGCCTTAACAACGGTCTTGGTCTCTTTGATTTTGACCTTACCGCCGTCGATGGCTGCCGGGATACCAGCCTGCTGGAGTTCTCCTACAATAGGTCCGGGCTTAAAGGTAGTTGGTCCTGCTGGAACAACAATGTCTTCAGGAGTGATCTCGCCTGCTTTTGCGGAACGCTTTGTCTTCGTCTGCTCAAGAGACTTGAACAGCTTAAACGGGTTACCGTTTGCAAAGATGAGAGCGGAATGCTCAGAAACTTTCTCGGTAAGATCAACAAAGTGACCGCCGAGTTCATTCATGGAATGCTCGACAAGAGTGTTTCTTGCAACCTTCACAACTGCATTGCTGCGCAGATTTCTGCGGATCTGCTGGAACTGTCTTGCGGGAATACCGTAGACATCAACTAAGCCGACGAGTGTATACTTGCCGGCGAGATCTTTGATCTGCTCAACTTCTTCACGTTTCCATGCGGGAAGGTGGTGGGTATAAATTGCCATGTTTTACATCACCTTCACTGCTGGACCCATCGTGGTTTTGACGTAGACGGAGCGGACGTTTAACTCTCCGCTTTCAAGTCTTCCTACAACCTTCTTCACGACGGCGTCAATATTTTCTGAAACTTCCTCTACGGACATGCCGGTGTTTCCAACCTTAACAGACATATTGAGTCTGTCTTTAGACCGGATCTTCACGGAGTTTCTCAGACGCTCGACGATTGGAGTGATGTCCTGGGTTGGCGGGATCGGCTGCGGCATTTTACCGCGTGGACCGAGTCTCTGACCAAGCCAGCGACCAACAAGGGGCATAACTGCAGTCTCTGCAAGGAAGAAATCATACTGTCCGGCCATTTTGCGTGCTTCACGCGGAACGCCGCCCAGACGTTCGATCTCGTCAGGGCCGATAATTAAATCAACACCTGCGTTACGTGCCTGGGATACAATATCTCCCTTACCAAGGACGGCAATCTTTTTGACGCCTATTGCCTGTGGCAGAAGAATCGTCTCATCAATACGGTTTTTTGGCTGGGCCATGTCAACGTGTTTCAGGTTGATAGTAATATCAATACTTTCCTGGAACTTACGCTCAGGGGCCTGCTTGAGTGCTGCCGTAACAGCTGTTATAATTTGGGTTCTTTCAACCATTTGATGAAGCCTCCCATAGTTTTTCGACTGGAGTGTTCTCCAATCTCCTATGGTTTTGTTCTCTACTACTGTACATTTTTTTACGTGGGAAATCCACGTACCCGTTTGAAGCGGTGCGAGCGATTCTCACTTACGCGAGCTGTTCGTCCCATTCGCCTGCATTGACGGCGGCAATTGCCTGTTTGGCAGTTTTGCCTTCGACGGTTACACCAACGGAAACGCAGGTGCCCATGACTTCTTTTGCGGCCGTTTTCAGGTCGTAAGAGAGCATGGATTCCATCTTCATCTTTGCAATGCGAATGACAGCTTCAAGCGGCAGATTACCAACTGCCTGAGTATTTGGAGTGCGGGAACCCTTTTCGACGCCCGCTTCTTTCATTACAAGAGCGGTTGTCGGAGGGATACCGACTGTTAACGTGACGTTCTTTTTGTCATCGACCATTACCGTTACCGGAACAGACATGCCATTGAACTCAGCAGTCAATTTGTTGATGTTTTCAACGACTGCTTTTACGTTGATCCCAAGGGGACCCAGTGCCGGACCGAGTGGCGGTCCTGCAGTTGCTCTACCGCCGGGTACCAGTACCTCGACAGTTTCTGCCATTGTATCACCGTATGTTGGCGCATACCCGAAGGTAGCCCAACATTGGTTCACTAAGGTCTACCTCTGAGAACATAAACCTACTGGAGAGACACACCCTATAAAAACAGATGGATTGGAGAATGGAACTGGGGTTTTTTCGCATTCACGCGAAAAAATCCAGGTTCAATCCTGATTACGATCGATCACACGGACGTTGTCGCCGCGTATTGTGATCGGTATCGGAACGATCGATTCGTAGAGTTCAACAGTGATTTCTTCTTTGGAGCGGTCAACGCGCTTGACCACTGCCTTCTCACCCTTGAACGGACCGGCGATCAGTTCCACGATTGTTCCCTCATCGATACCTGCAACTGCGGGTTTCGGGACGAGGAAATGTTTTATTTCTTCCAGTGATGTTTCATTCTTTAAAACTATCCTGGCATGAGCGATGGATTCGACAAGCTCCTCGATCCTGGCATGCTCTTCGGGACTTTCCACGAAGACATAACCTTTGATATCTTCCGGCACTACTACTGCAGTGACGACGACGTCCGTCATATTGTTGTCGATCGCCTCGCGGATGTTGTCGGCAACGGTCCGCTCATGCTTGGATGTCGTCTTTAAGATGTAGTAGTGATTGCCAAACTTTGATTCAGTCATAGTTATGGAAGGAGATATTCAAATATCAGATATATCAGGAAACCGAGAACGCCGATGAGTGCGATACCTGTTGCGGCAACTGCGGAGATTTTCCAGAACTCATCTTTGGTAGGTCTGCGGGCAAGTTTCAGAACACGAAGGTATTTTCTGAAAAATTCTGAAACACTTGCTTTCGTAATCACCGGTTTCTTTATCTGAATGGAAGGGAGTACCTTTTTTTCATCGGTTTTTTTCTCGTTTTTAGCCATGTATTCACCTCAGGAAGTCAATCTCAAACTTTGAGCGCTGGACCTGACTTGATTGTGATGCCCTAGATATTTGTTCCTGCTTACCATAAATCTGTGGTGACTGGACACCGGTAACGATAAGCATTGTCCGCATGCGGCCCTCCATCTTCGGGTCGATCTGGACACCCCAAATGATGCGTGCTGAAGGGTCGATCCTCTGATAGACCTCTTGTACAACACCTTCTGCTTCAACCATCGTCATATCGGGTCCGCCGATGACATTGATGAGAGCAGCAGTCGCGCCGGTGATGTCGACATCAAGAAGAGGAGAACGCAGAGCTTTTTTGATGGAATCGATAGCTTTGTCCTCGCTGTCGGAATCGCCGACACCGATCATAGCAATACCGCCCTGTTCCATGACGGTCCGGACATCGGCAAAGTCAAGGTTCACAAGACCAGGGAGGGTGATCAGTTCGGTGATGCCTTTGACGGCACGCATCAGGACTTCATCGGAAACTTTGAAGGCCTGGGCAAGCGGGAGGCGCGGTACAACTTCAAGGATTCGGTCGTTGGGTATTACGATGACGGTATCGGCAACTTCCCGGAGACGTTCAAGACCGATCTCAGCGTTTTCCATTCTGGTAGCACTTTCACTCGTAAAAGGCAGGGTCACGATAGCGATCGTCAGAGCGCCGATCTCTTTTGCAACTTTTGCGACGATCGGGGCCGAACCGGTACCGGTACCTCCGCCAAGACCGGCGGTCACGAATACCATATTGCTGCCGGCAAGTGCCTGACGGATAACATCCTCACTTTCAATTGCAGCTTCTTCACCACGCTGGGGTATTGCGCCTGCACCGAGACCTTTGGTGGTCTGGCGTCCGATAAGGATACGGCGGCCAACTCTGCCCCGAAGCATGGATAGGTGCTGGGCATCGGTGTTAAGTGCATATATCTCAGCACCCTCGACCCCTTCCTCATAAACCCGGGCAACAGTGTTGGATCCTCCGCCGCCGCAGCCGATTACGGTGATCTTTGTCCGGAGAGCAGCCAGGATCTCATCAAATTCGTCATCTTCATCCGTCGGAGTTGTCTTGACAGCAGTAAAACTATACTGACTTGAATAGTCAACATCGGGCTTTGCCAGCTCTTTTTTTACGGGCTGGGTCTGGACCGGAGCAACTGCCCTAGCTGGTTCCGGCGTCTGCGGACGAACAGCATAGGTTTTTGCACCGAGGTCAGCTTCGGTTTCCGCGTCATAAATTGCGGAAACTGGAGTGTCGTCCCGTGCAACATCTTCGAACCGTTTGCGTGATAATGCTTCTTCTACAATTGATCTCATGAGTAATTCTCCAATCCCAGTATTTTGATGGATGTCTTGACCACTTTTGTGACCATCTCCGGTGTAATTGTTCTGCCGTCAGGAAGGGGCACCGGTGTTCGGGCGACGAGCTGCCCATACAACGGACCTGACGGAACCCCGAGCGTGCGCGCGAGTCCAGGGTTGAACTGCCGGCGGGTTATCGTGATTTGATCACCTTCCACCAAACTATCCTGTGTACGCGTTATTTGTTGAACTGATAAGACTATTAAATCACCTGATACCTGCAGCCTGTTTTTGGCAGAGGTCAACAGAGTTGGCATAAGTCTGCCGCCTTTCCCTGTTGTGTGAAATATATTCCCCATTTTGTCCAGCTCTGCAAGGAAGATCTCCTCTGATCCAAGAAATGCCGCAGAAAACAGATCCAATGGGAGAGTGATCACCGAGGGTGTATCGTCCAGTATTCTCCCATGTGGGAAGATTTTCAGATCAGATCCCGCTATAGCGGCTAAATCTCTATATGTGCTCCACGTTTCAAAGGACATCGAATTGATCTTTCGCAGGTCACCTTCGGTGATCTCTTCCAGACCAAGGTCGGTAAGAATCCCTTCGAGATGAGATATTTCCTGCTTTGACAGGGCGTTACGATCTACATGCGCGGCAGACACCCCGCCGGATCTTGCGATCATCTGGGAAATCATATCCGCCGAAACAGAACCAACGTCCCGTGTATGCATCATATGCCCAAATGCCCCCTTCGTCTCGAGACCGATCGCCGTCTGCCTGACCGCATAATGCGTACCTCCAAACCCGATCAGCGAGAATGTCTCTGGCGAAGGATGTGCATAGAGAACACTTTTTGCCGCCGCGTTACAGGCGAAAAAATCGTTCCACTCCTTTTCGGTACTGCCCACCTCGACAAAAAAGAAGGGGACCGGAAAATCTGTTGGACCATGATGTGTGATCTCATAGGAGACCCGGTATCCTTCAGGAGCGAACGCCGCATGGTTCTGCAGAATAGACTTCATCCAGCGAGGACTCGTCAGACCGAGCTCCCGGCCCCGGTCCCGGCCGCCAAGCCCGGCGACTCCAAAGTTTCCTGCCGGATGGACCGTCAGAACCGGAACCGGGTTTACACTTGAGTGACGCGAAACAACGATGATAAGATCTGCGTCAGGATTCACCGCGGTTTTTTCCGCGTGGATGATCCTGCCGGGAATCGTGTGGAACGTCACCTCATTTCCTTTAAAAAGAGGGAACCCCCCCTCCGGCGGATCTTTCAGAAGATCGTCGATAGCCGCCCGAATGTTTCGCCCTGCCGGATCGGAGTCAGAGTTCACTATATCGATGATCATATCACAAATACCCAATGCCTGTCAGAGATGAGAAGATCCACAGAATAACAAATATCACCGGGATGTGGACGAGATAAATGAAAAGCGTGACCGCACCATTCCCGATCTTTGCAATAGCCTCCCCGATCTTTCCCGGCTCACGTATGGTAAAACCCCGTCTTCCCCGGGGATAAAAGACATTTCCCAGACCGACACCCAGAAGAAGCACACCAAACCAGGGGAACAAAGGGAAGTAATCCTGCGTATAAATCATAAAATCATCTGCATGGATCCCCAAAGGATAGAACCAGGACGGATCATTGATATAGGGGAAAATCAACCCTCCGATCGCAATGATCACCATACCAAGAATAATATTCCATTTTCCGTATCTGAGAAGGGGGATCGCAAGAAGCATGGACACTCCAAGCATATGCAGGAATCCGAACTTGATAAATGATTCACTGCCAAGGAAAACGGAGACCCCGATCCAGCTTGCGATCGTAATACAAAAACCGAGCGCCAGTAAAAAGAGTGCCTTGATGACCAGAGCACCGTAGTACTCCTTTGTCGTTTTTCCCTTCATCCTTTCATGACGGAGGATCATCGCAATACCGGCAAGAAGAACAAAAATTCCCGAACCCAGCATATAGGTATTATAATAGGAGAGGAACGCGGCATCCTCCACCATAATATGAAAAACGACGAGACATGCAAGGAAATGATAAAATAGCATACCTAGAAGAGCAAGGCCGCGGATAGCATCGATTTCCCAGTATCGCTCGCTTTGCGGGGCACTCGACCCACCAGGCATTGCCCGGATCGGAGTCCCATCTTCCTGCATTTCACCACCCATAATTCCAGTCATATTGGTTTTGTATATCTAAGTACTTTCTGAACGACTAAACATAGCCGATCCCGGTCGTCACACTCAATAACCAGAGGATAACAAAGAAGATCGGCATGTGGACGAGATAGATGATGAGGGTGACCTTGCCGTACCCCATCTTAGCAAAAAATTTGCCGAGGATCCCGGGTTGTTTGACAGAGAACGACCTGACGCCCTTCGGATAAAAGATGTTTCCAAGGCCGATGCCCAGCAAAATGAACCCTGACCACGGAAAGAGCGGGAAGTAGTCAGGTGTGTGATCCATGAAATCAGCACCGTGGATCCCGAGCGGATAGAGCCAGCCCGGACCCTGGAGACCCGGGATGATGAACACCCCGATAAGAATGATCAGTATGCCAAAAAGGAGGTTCCATTTCCCAAACCTGAGAAACGGGATCGAGATGAGCATCGAAATACTCAGCATGTGGAGGAACCCGAACTTGATGAAGACATCATCGCTATAGATAACAACGGAGGCAAGCCAGGTCAGTGCCGTGATACACATGGCAATAAAAAACAGAACCAGAGCTTTTTTCACGATGTTGCGGTAATACGAACCCATAGGCTTTCCAAACATACGGTTATACCTAAGAACGATTGCCACACTGGCGATCATAATGAAAGCGGCGGATACGATCACGATCGGACTGTAATAAAAGAGAAAACCAGGGGTCTCCTGAAGTATATGAAACATCACGAGAATGGCGAGAAAATGAAAGTAGAGCATCCCGAAAAGGGCAAGACCCCGGATGGCGTCGATCTCCCAGTAACGCTCACTTTTTTTTACTAACGGGGGAGATCCCGGAGTTACGCACTGCTCTTCGTCGCTCATTGTTTCAGGCATGTATGCGTTAGGCAGATAAGTAATTTCCCTGAATCGTTCTCAGATATGGCCGATCGGAAATCCGCACAGTCCTGATAGTACGACAATGATAAGAAGAATCGTGCCTATCAAAGGAATGTGAACAAGGTATATCTGGAGGGGATACCGGCCGATAAGTGCAAGAACCTGCCCGAGTTTTCCTGCCAAACGGAGATGGTATCTGCGGATCCCGTTTGGATACAGGAGAGCCCCCAGACAAACCCCAAGCAGCATAACGCCGACCCAGGGAAAGATGGGGAAGAAGTCACGCGGGAATAAATCAGGCGGGAGGATCCCAAAGACCATCAGCCAGGCAGGTCCTTTGATCGTTTCAAGAAAGAGTCCAAGCAGGATGAAAAATACTGCAGGGATCTGATTCCATTTCCCAAACCGTAAGAAAGGGAGACAAAGTATCATCGACAAGCCCATCATCTGCAGGAAATTGAAGTACATGTACCTTCCATCGCTGATGAACACCAGAATCAAAAGCGAGGCGATGACGGAGACAACAAGCCCAATCAGAATGATTTCTATCCCGCGTTTCAGTATGGCTATGTAGTATGCACGACGGGGCTGACCTAGCATCCGTCCGTGACGGAGGACAAGGGCTACCCCGGATATGATGACAAAGATGCTTGTCCCGAGAGGCAGGTAGATGTAGAGTCCTAACCACACCTCCACATCGACGATATGAAAGACGCCGAGAAGAAAGATGGTGTGGAGAAAAATCATCGCCAGAAGCGAAAAACCGCGTACGGCATCGATCTCCCAGTACCGTTCCTTGACTGGGGCGGGACAGCCTTCATCCATGTTCTTTACTATTGGATCGTGAAGATAAAGAAGTTCATTGTGATAGAGACCGGAAGATGCGAAAAATCAGTAGACTTTCTTCGCCAGTTCGCTCACCAGCCCGAAAAGTTCAGGCGCCACCCACTTAGGATCACGGTACTTCTCATAGACACACAGCCGCTCCCTGACCTCATACCCGCGGGCAATATCCTTCAATGCATCCAGGGCAGGCCAGGGATGTTCCGGATTGATGTAATCGATCGTCACCGGCGAAACACCGCCAAGATCGGTCACCCCTAAATCAAGGAGGAGGGAAGCGTCGGCAAGATTCGGCGGGATCTGAATGGACACACCCGACGGCAAAATCTCTTTTGCAAGCCGGAGGGTATCTGCGATGACCTCGGTAGAAGCACCCGGATACGAAGCCATATCGGTTCCAGCTTTTGGACAGAAATTCTGAACGATCACCTCCTGGATGTGCCCGTATTTTTTATGAAGATCACGGATGACTTCAAGAGATTCGATACGATCATCCCTTCTTTCACCGATCCCGAGAAGAAGTCCGGTCGTGAACGGGATCTTCAGCCTGCCGGCGTTCTCCATCATTTCGATCCTGACCAACGGATCTTTTCCCGGGCTGTGAGCGTGTGCAGAAATCTCTGCGGTCGTCTCAAGCATCAGACCCATACTTGCATTGAAAGGTCGGAGCTCCTCCAGCTCATCATAGGTGAGGATCCCGGCATTCGTGTGCGGCAAAATCCCAATCGAGATGGCATATCTGCTCATATCCTTACAGTAGGAGAGGATGTCCGGGTATCCCATGTGGTTTATGTATGCGGTGAACCCGGCTTCCTTCTCAGGACGTTCACCAAAGGTGAACAGTGCCTCAGTACAGGAGAAAGACGCCCCGCGTTCGAGCGTGGAAATGACCTCCTCTTTTGGCATAACACAGCCATCTGCCACTGGTGATTTAAATGAACAGTAACCGCAGGCATTTGCACAGACATTGGTCAGCGGAAGAAACACATTGCGGGAAAACGTAATTACCGGCATATCACACAACCTCTTGTTGAAAACGGCGTCCGGTGAAGATACATACGAGTGAAAGGATCAGGCAGACTCCAGCGACCAGATAAAGAACAGCGGCATTACCGATCAATAATCCAGCAATCGCCGAGATAACCGCCGCAACTAACAGTCCTCTTCCCCAGTATTCGAAAAGTATTCTGTAAGACACCACAATATAGTATCATTCGAGGTGTAGATACATCAACTTTTATCATCCTTAGAGCGCATATTCATGTATCTTATGATCGACCTGATATCCATCATTTTCGATGAGTTCATGTGGTTTTTGCAGCTGATAGTCGTGTTACTGGATATTGGTGCCTGCATTACCGTCATATTCCTTGAAAGACGCAGTCCTCAGGCGGCGTTGACCTGGGTTCTCGTAATGGTATTCCTGCCATTACTGGGATTATTTGTGTATCTGTTCTTCGGTAGACACATGTACGGTTCCCATATCTTCAGCAAAAAGACCAAAGCAGATCTAATGCTGGCGAGCCAGGCATAAGATCAGTTCCGTAAGATCACGGAAAATGCACTGGAGCTTGCCCCCGATATCTCACAGTTTGACAGCACGATCGCCCTCCTTCTCAGTCTGGACAACGCGGTATTAACAAGAAATAATGAGATAATCCTGTACACCGACGGAGAAATGAAGTTTGCCGCCTTCAAAGAGGAGATAGCCAAAGCAAAACATCACATTCACTTGGAGTATTACATCATTCGGGATGACGAACTGGGAAATCAGATCATAGAGCTTCTGACACAGAAAGCAACAGAGGGTGTGGAAATCAGAGCGATCTTCGATGCTGCCGGGACCTTTTCCGTGAAAAAAAGATTTTTTTACCCCGCTGAAAAAAGCTGGCGGCGATGTAAGGATCTTTTTTCCGCTCAAGGTTTCATTTCTCAATACAAGACTGCATTTTAGAAACCACCGAAAAATCCTGGTGGTCGACGGGACAACCGGATTTATCGGCGGGTTCAATATAGGGGACGAGTATCTTGGGAAAGGGCCGATGGGGTACTGGCGCGACACGCATGTGCGTATTCACGGAAAAGCTGTCGCGGCACTGCAGACCAGATTTATCATGGACTGGAACTATGCGGCAAAGGATGCCCAGATCTCCGTGGAAGATAGAGACAGTCCGTATTATCCAGAAGAAGGATTTCGGGATGTCACCGGGCATTCATATATCCAGATCGCCTCATCCGGACCTGATTCTGCAGAAAAAGCCATCTATTCCGGGTATATGAGCTTGATCGGGCATGCAAACGAGTCGATCTACATTCACACCCCATACTTCATTCCAGATGACCCCATGCTGACCGGACTTCAACTTGCGGCACGTTCCGGCATCGATATCAGGATCGTGATCCCCTACAAACCGGACCATCCGTTTGTGTACTGGGCAAACCATTCCTATCTCGGGGATCTGCTCGCCGCCGGTTTTAGGGGTTATACATACAACGACGGATTCATCCACAGTAAAGCAGGTATCTTCGACGGGATCGGTACAACGATCGGCACCGCCAACCGGGATATCAGGAGTTTCAAACTGAACTTTGAAACGAACGCATTCATCTATGATCTTGAATTTGGAAAAAACATGAACAATATCTTCCTTTCCGAACTGCAAACAAACTGCACGGAGATCACGCTTGAAGAGTACAATAAACGGTCAGTATCTGTGAGGATAAAAGAGGGGATCTCCCGATTGTTCTCACCAATACTCTGAATTTTTTTTTTCAATAATCTATTTATAGCGGGGAGATCCAGTAAAGAATGTATGAAAAAAATCTGGTATGTTCTTGGTACGCTCTTCGTACTGATCACAATAATCCTTTCAGCCAGATGTATCTCAACACCCTCTGATACCCCGACACCCGTTCCAACACCCGTCGAAGTTATGCAGGGTCAGGAATTGACCATTACTGATATAGGAAATACGATCACAATAAGTATTTCGCAGAGAAAGTTCAGCAGTGAGGCTGAAGATGTGCTGGCAAAAGGATCTGCAGCGAATCCGACACCTGCTCCGGGTCAGTATGCCGTGATGCTCAAAATATCCGAGACCTTTGCAGGTGGAGACAGCACGGCTAAGATCGTTGCCCCCTATCATTACGAGATATATGTGAACGGTATAGGCTATCCGGCTGTATCTGCAGTTCTGCCGGCAGGTTATACGAAGTTCCCAACGACCAACATCCTCAAATATGCAACTGCTGAAGGCTGGCTTGCCTATATCATTCCGCAGGGCGATGCAAAACTCGCGTATGAAGTTAAAGAGGAACCTCTCGGGTTCAACCGGATAAATTACTGATCATCCGGATCTCTCTTTTTTGGTACGTATCCTACGGTGATGAAGAGGATATCTGACTAGGATCTCATCCTCATCCAGCTCTGCCGTGCATGGATCATCATCGCCGGCGCTGCATATGGAATATAGCCAGGCGTCATACATGCCCCCATCAGCAGATTCTGTCCGGAGGATCGGGTGGTACCGCACACACCCGTTCTTTTCCCTCTGACCTCCTCCAGAAACTCGAGCGGCGTTTGATCGGCATATCCGACCGTCACTGCCCGTCCCACTTCCCAAAGAACGTGAGCATCCGACCCCGGTCATACACACCCCTTTCTTTTCTGCATACCTCTCTGCCCGAAGATTATTCCTTACAGACATCCCGCTGCAGATCACTTCAAGCCCGTCAAGCTCTTCGGCGACCGCCGGGTCAATGATCCCGACATCTATACCCTTCATCACACCTCTCACACTTACCCCATATCCATATGGATGGGCCGCGATTACCAGACCGCCTGCATCCTTTGCATCTGTGATGATCTTCTCGGTTGAGATGTTCACCGCCATGTGCGGACATTTTCCGCAGTGGTCCTGTATTGAAGAGGTATAATACGAGGCAAGATCACGGTAGGTATCGAAATAGACCAGAACATGCGGACCTTCCAGAGCTGAGACCTCGATCCCGGGAATGATATTCTCAGAATAGTCAAGTGCCTCCTTGATTCCGGAGATCACATTATGATCCGTTATCGCGGCGAACAAATCGTTTTTATTGAGATATTTAGCTAGTGTCTTTGGTGTTGTACGCCCGTCTGACACAGTCGTATGAACATGCATATCAAATCCTTTATTTTCATCATCCTTTACGAAAGGGGTATACTGAACACTGTTTTGCATCTGTCTGTAATATATTGGAGCGCGGAGGTCAAAAAGTAATTGGCAGTGTTACTTAGTTTACATAATGTAATGTAAAAAAACCAATATGTTAATAATGTTTTACATTCAACTTAGTATAAACGAGGTGACTAGAAGAAGTGAAACCACGAAAGTTCAGACATGAATTAAAATACTACCTGAATACAGCAGACTATTTGATCATCAAAATCCGTCTGTCGACCATTGCAGGACCGGATGAACATACAGATGCAAACGGATAGTACAGGATCCGAAGTCTGTATTTTGAACCGCCGGATGACAAGGCACTCCTTGAAAAACTCTATGGAGTAAATGAGCGGGAGAAGTTTCGGATCAGGTATTATAATAACGATACCTCATTCATTCGCTTAGAGAAAAAGATCAAAATAAACAACCTCACGAACAAAATTTCCGCGCCCGTCACAAAAGAAGAGTGCGAAAAACTCATAACAGGCGATACAGAATGGATGAAAGAATCAAAGAACGGACTCCTCCTGGAACTGTATGCAAAGATGAAGTATGAACTTCTCCGCCCGAAAACAATTGTTGACTACATGAGAGAGCCGTTTGTCTACCGCCCCGGAAATGTGCAGGTGACCTTCGACACAAAGATCTCAACCGGCGTGAACTCGACCGATATGTTCAACGCCAAGATCCCCATGATCAAAACCCACGGGGAACCGGTCATTATAATGGAAGTAAAATATGACAATTATCTCCCCACGATTATCAGAAGTATGGTACAGGTACAGAACAGAAGAGTCACTGCCTTCTCAAAATACGCAGTTGCAAGAGTTTTCGGGTGAGTAAATCGCACTGACCTTTGACGATATATTATCCTCGGACTTTCTTTCGACGGTAACCGAGTTTTCCTTAACGGATATGCTCATTGCAATGGGACTGGCATTTGTTCTCGGTCTGTTTATCTTGTTCATCTACAAGAAAACGTTCAACGGTGTGATGTATTCATCGGGATTCGGGATATCCCTTGTTGCCATGTCTCTTGTGACGACAATGATCATTCTCGCGATCTTCGGATCAGTATTTATCGGAGTTGTTCTCTACATCTTCTCTTCGAAGAAGCCGACAGACAAACCCTATATCCTGATCGTGGACTGTGCCGATGAAACTGCAGAAGGCAGCGTGAACGCTCTTCTGAAGAGAACGGTGAAAAAGTCTCTGCTGAAATCAAAAACCGTCACGAAGACCGGGTTGGAACTCACGATCGAGGTCCGCCTTCCGGATCAGGAGAGCGGTTTTGTGAACAAGATCTCAGATCTTGCAGGAGTCTCAAATGCCGTTTTAGTCAGTTATAACGGGGAATACATGACGTAAGATGAAATATATCAACATAATCACGATCATTCTCGTAGTAGGCGCGGTACTTTTTACCTGCACCCTCATGTTTAATCCCACGATCCTGGATATAACTGAAAAGGGCACTCTATACGAGAACACCCTTTTCGATAAAGACGAGATCATGACAGTCAACATCACTATCAGTGATGAGAACTGGGCGGACATGCAGGAAAATGCCCTTGAGGAAGAGTATCATCTCTGTGATATCACGATCAACGGCGAGACGTATGAATCGGTCGCGATACGTACAAAAGGAGCATCGAGTTTATCCTCAGTCGCAAACAGCGATTCGGACCGGTTCAGTTTCAAGATCAAAGCCGATGAATATGTGGGCGGTCAGAGTTTTGACGGACTGGATGAGTTCGTGCTGAACAATTGTTATCTAGATGCGACCTACATGAAGGAGTATCTCTCGTATGAGATGATGGATTACATCGGTGTTGATACGCCGCTGTATTCGTATGCTGCGATCTCCATCAATGGTGAGTATTTCGGTTTGTATATGATGGTCGAAGCACCGGAGGAGGATTTCCTTGAAAGATTGTACGGATCGGATTACGGTGAACTTTACAAGCCGGAATCAGTTGGAGGCGGCCAGATGGGCGCTGGAGAGATGATGCCGGGTGCGGCCGATGTTATGAATATGCAGGAGATGCCGGGAGGAGTGAACACTATGACTTTCGACAATCAGACAGACATGACCACTTTCAATATGACCGGTAAGCCCGCAATGAATATGATGATGCCCGTTATGGGCGGGGCCGCTGGAGGAGTCGGCGGTATGTCCGAAAGCGGAGGAGGAGCAGACTGCGAATCCTGATCTCTTAGTGGATGCGTCAGGTCTGAACTTTTCCTCGATGAGATCCACGGGCGGAGGTGGCGGGGCGGGGCCAACGGGCCCGCCCTCAGCGGAGCAAGGTCGAGCGTAAGTGAGAACTTGCGACTGGGCGGTGATAGAGAAATGATGGATGTCGAAAACATGACCATGCCCAAAGGGATGAATCTGCCGGAGGGTTTTACCGCCCCGGTGTGATTATATGAAGAGAAATCAACTCCTTTTTTTATTTTTTTATCCCTGATTTGTAAAAGCAGATCGCTGGGTGTACATAATTTTTCAACTAAGGACCTAGGTGAGGCATTTCTACAAAAATTGCAAAACAGAAAAAAATATTCAGGTTTCACACAGGCATAGCACCCATGTGAAACGACCCGATGACCCTTGGACGTGAAAAATTATTCGAGGTAATCTTTCGGAGTCGGGATCTGTTCTTTGAGACCCTTTCTCTTTCTGATACTCATAACAACTTCGGAAAGCATTCCCTGAGGAATCGGGGAGAAACCGGCGAACTCAGTAGACCACATAGCGCGGCCTTCAGTTGCTGAACGGATATCTCCGGCGAAACCAAAGAGCTCTGCGACTGGGGCCTCACCATTGACCACGATCTGGTCACCTTCGGACTCAGTGGTAGACAGGATTCCACGGCGTCCCTGGATCTGGGAAATTGCTGCGCCCATCTGATCCTGCGGAACAGTGATTTGGATCTTCTGCATTGGTTCAAGAAGTGTGTCGCCAGCCATAAGAAGAGCTGCCTTCATACCACCGCGAACTGCAGGGATGACCTGTCCGGGACCACGGTGGATAGCATCCTCGTGAAGCTTCACATCGTGGAGTTTGATCAGAACATTCTGAACCTGCTCATCAGCAAGCGGTCCGCCGTCAAGTGCCTCGTGAATACCATCGAGAACAAGTTCCATCGTTTCATTCAGATTCTGGATACCTTTCGTGCAGTCGATGAACATGTTCGAACCGTAAATATCCTTTACGCTCTTTGCATCATCCTTGTCCAGACCGAGAGCTAAAAGAGCGTCACGACGGGAAATGTTGTCCATGTTCATCGAGACCTCATTGGACTGGATCGCCTTCATGATTGCTTCCGGCATAGGCTCAACAGATAAGAAAAACCTGTTATGTCTGTTTGGAGACTTACCCTCAACAGTACCCTCGAGGGGCTTTAAGACCGTTTCGCGGTAGACGACGATTGGCGGGGATGTAACAATTTCCACACCTTTATCTCTCCTAATACGGCCGGTAACCACCTCAAGGTGGAGCTCGCCCATACCTGCGATAAGGTGTTCGCCCGTCTCTTCATTAATATTGATACGGACAGTCGGGTCTTCCTTACCAACCTGGTGAAGAACTTCGATAAGCTTCGGGAGATCCTTCATGTTCTTTGCTTCGACCGCAACAGTCATGACAGGCTCAGAGTAGTGCTTAAGGGACTCGAACGGAGTCATATCCTTCTGGGAGGAAATGGTCGAACCGACGAACGCATCGCTCAAACCGGTAACGGCAACAATGTTACCTGCAACAACACGGTCTACATCGACACGGGTCGGACCCATGAAGATACCGACCTGCTGAAGTCTGTTCGTCTTACCAGCAGTACCGGAGATATAAACCTCCTGACCACGGGTAAGGGAACCAGAGAACAATCTGCCGGTTGCAACTTCTCCTGCATGCTTGTCGAATGAGATATCCGTAACCATCATGGCGACCGGACCGTTCTCATCACATGCATACATTGCCTTACCAACTACCGACTCAACATCGCCGTGCCAGATAATGTGGCATCTTCTTCCCTGTGCCTGAAGCGGATTCGGGAGGAAGGTTACGACCATATCAAGAAGTACTGCGTGAAGCGGTGAAGCCTGCGCAAGGTACTTCATGTCGCCTTCGATACACTTGGTGATAACAGTCTGGAGAGAGACACCGGTTGTCTTAATGTAAGGAATTGAAACTGCCCACTTGTAAAGGGCAGATCCAAATGCAACGTTTCCTTTCATTGCATCGAGTTTCCATCCACCATTGGTATAGAGATCCTCATTCATGCCTTTGATGAGTTTGTTGACCTTATCAATGACTTTTCCGAGACGGATCATCATTTCCTGGGGGTCAACTTTCAGCTCGTTGATAAGTCTGTCAACTTTATTGATGAACAAGACCGGGTGAACACCCTCTTTAAGTGCCTGACGGAGAACAGTCTCTGTCTGGGGCATCGGGCCTTCAACTGCGTCCACGACGACGACTGCGCCGTCTACTGCACGCATTGCACGGGTAACATCCCCACCAAAGTCAACGTGCCCGGGAGTATCAATCATGTTGATAAGATATTCCCGAGCGTTTACGGTGTGGACCATTGAAACGTTTGAAGCATCAATGGTGATACCTCTGGCCTGTTCTTCCTCATCGGAGTCCATCCAGCAGGCTCTTCCGGCAAGATCCTCACTGAGCATTCCCGCACCAGCGAGAAGGTTATCTGAAAGGGTGGTCTTACCGTGGTCGATGTGCGCTACGATACCAATATTCCGGATGTGCTCTGGATCATTCATGAGCGCCGAAATTCTTTCCACCATCTTTTTTCCGCGTGACATTGTACACCTATATTAAAAAAGAATTATTGAGGATCACCGTGCGGATTTTGCAATCCGTTCGACTTCTTCCTTCTTTCCGACAGAGAAACACTTTGCGTCTCCCTTTGCCGCCATGATCAGCTCATCAGCGAGCACAAGGTATGCGTGTTTCTTTGTTTTGTGTGAACCTCTCCAGGTTGCAAGAGCAATGTATCTGAGGGCCGTGTTGACACGGCGGATCGGTGCTGAGTCAACGGACTTTGGAACGTTGATACCACCATACTTCAGACGGACAGTCTCCTCACGGGGACCTGCATTTGCTACGGCATCAACAAGGACCTGAAGCGGGTTCTGCTTGGTCTTCTTGTTGATAACATCGAATGCGTCCATGACCATCTTGGTACACATCATCTTCTTACCGGTGTTGTATTCCTGCTGCATGAGACGGTTGATCAGTCTTTCGACGATCGCCATTTCACTCTTGGTGAACTGCTGCTGGGTAAGTCTGCCGCAGCTGCTCGGAACTTCGGTAGAGGTGACAGTGACGTAACGGACCATTCCTGGGTCCTTTACGAAAACTTCGCTCATATCCCACTTGTTAAAGAGAAGGATCTTGCCGGGGGTTGCTTCTTCTGTCATATTATTTACCTCCGTGCTTTCTCGGCACGTCCGATAACAAGTTCATTGAGAGAGACACCGTTGACGCCGCTTACAACGAAACGGACACCGGGAATATCTCCCATTGAACGACCTGCACGACCGCCGATACCACAAATGGTGACTTCGTCGTGTTCATCAATGAAGTTGATAGCACCATCGCCCACCGCGAATGCGGTGACCTGACGGCCGTTTTTGATCAGCTGAACACGGACACACTTTCTGATTGCCGAGTTCGGCTGTTTTGCTTCCACACCGACCTTTTCAAGGACGATTGCGCGTCCGATTGGTGCTCCCTCAAGGGGATCTGCTTTCAGTTTCAGTTTAAGCGCTCTGCGTGCGTAAACTGAGTCGCTCCACCGGAATTTCTTTGCGGTGCGAACGAGATTTCTAGCTGCGAATTTTCCCTGTCCCATGAAATTTCCTCATTGGTTTGGATACTATATTGTGAATGAACCCACCCGGATTACGGGCGGGAAGGTGCGGGATCCTGCATGCAGGACCACGAACGCCTGCTGACCAGTCGTGTCTGAAACAGATACGATCTTCTCAGCGTGTTCCTATACTTATGAGCGGGGTGTGATAATAATACTAATGGACGCCCACCCAGAGATCAAAAAATGACGGTTTTGGAGATAATTTCGGGAAAGCCCACGATTCAATCAGTATCTTTATATATTACATTTCAGGAATCGGTTTGACCGATGAGGAAAAGAAACCCCCTCATAAGGATATGACGACCAGAGAAGATGGGGTCAAAAACATCATCCTCGCGGGGATACTGATGAGCCCCAAAGAAGGGTATTATGGTCTTGAAGGCAAAATATTACACTAATGGTTACCCGGATCTATAAAGAAACCCATTTCGATGCATCCCACCGTCTGATGCATTACGAAGGCAAATGTTCCAGACTGCATGGTCACCGCTGGAGTGTTGAGGTCTGGATGGACGGAACGCCGGACGAAAAATCACGGATCCTGCTTGATTACAATATCATCAAAAACATCATCAATGTTTACGACCACCAGGTCGTTTTGAATAAAGACGACCCGATGGTAGAAGCTCTTTCCCGATTCCAGACTCCTGTTCTGACAAACGGCGATCCGACAAGTGAACTTCTGGCGGAGGACATCCGTGAGCGGCTCAATACCTTCTGCAAAGAGCATGACCTGAGTGCCAGGGTAGCAAAACTGCGGGCATGGGAGTCGGAAGGCTGCTATGCTGAGGTTTTTGCAGAATGAGAGTCACCGAAACGTTTGTGAGTCTACAGGGAGAAGGCGAAAGACAGGGTATGCCCTGTTTTTTCCTCAGACTTTCAGGCTGTAATCTCAGATGTACCTGGTGCGATACAGAATATTCGTTTGAGAAAGGGACCGAAAGAAGCGTGGACGAAGTCGTGAAAGAGATCGTAGATTCAGGTCTTTCCTATGTCTGTGTGACCGGCGGAGAACCTCTCCTGCAGAAAGAGGAACTGATTTCCCTGCTGGAGATCCTTGCAGCCGCAGACATTTATGTGGATATCGAAACAAACGGCACGATCCCATTCAGCGATGTTTCGGCGTATGCCTCCATTTGTATGGACGTGAAGTGCCCGTCATCCGGGGAGATGAGCGATCTTTCACTCCTGCCCGGACTCACGCAAAAAGACTGTGTAAAGTTTGTTATCGGCGACGAGGCGGATTATCTGTATATGGTCGAGGTCCTTGCCGCCCATAAACCGAAATCCCCCGTCTGTATCACCCCGGTTTTCGGGACGGAGACAGGCTGGCTCGTTGAAACGATCATAGCTGAACGTCTGCCGGTCAGATTTCAGCTTCAACTGCATAAAGTGGTGAATGTACAATGAAAAAAGCAGTATGCCTCCTGTCAGGAGGAATGGACTCCACAACCCTTGCTTTTGTAGCAAAGAAGATGGGGTATGACATTCTGGCCCTTCACGTGAATTACGGTCAGAGAACGGAGAAAAAAGAACTTGAATCTGCGAAGAAGGTAGCAGACGCCCTTGGAGTTGTGGAATTTCTGGAGATCTCTCTCGATTACTTCAAAAAGTTTGGAGCGAGCAGTCTGACCGACATGAACATCAAAGTGGAAGACGGTGTGCTTGGCAAAGCAGAAAACCCGAACACATATGTGCCGTTCAGAAATGGAAACCTGATTGCGATCGCCACGTCATACTGTGAATCACGTGACGGCGAAGCAGTGTTCATCGGCGTTCAGTCAGGTGATAACACCGGATATCCAGACTGTACTCCCGGGTTCATCGAAGCGATGCAGCATGCCATTTATGTTGGGACCCAGACCGAAAAGTCCATAGAACTGCTGACTCCTTTTGTTATGATGACCAAGACCGACATCCTGAAGGAAGGGATGGAATTGTGTGTTCCGTATGAACATACATGGTCCTGTTATTCAGAGAATGATGAGGCGTGCGGCGTATGTTCATCCTGTCTTGCACGGCTGAAGGCATTTGCGGATCTCGGAATGGAAGATCCGATATCCTATAAAAAATAATTTTTAAAATCCGACGTCCGTGGTGTTTGGGCGGATCAAATTGGTATTTATACGAAAAGAAGGACAGGGGAGGTGGGGATATATGAGATCTCAACCGCGAATAATCGCGAATCTCCGCGATTGCGTGCAAGCCAAAGGCTTGCGTGCCGCCTCAAGCGGGCTTTGCCCGCTTGGGCTTATTCGCGGTGGGAATTCTCATGCTTCCACACCCAACAAACTCCATCCCAAATTGGAGCCACACTAACACCGCGTAACTCCCATAAAAAAACACGCTCTTTTTTCTGCGGAAAATTCGTTCGAAAATAAAAAGAAAAAAAAGGATTACTCTGCGGTTTCCTTCTTCGGCCGTTCGGGTTTCACATACGTGATCTCGTAGGTTTCAACGCTCCGCTCGACCGGGGTCGCTGACTTCGCGTATTCCCGTTCCATCGAGAGGGCGTCAAACTTACACAGATCAACACAGTTTCCGCACATAACACAACGGAACCGGTCGATAGTCCAGATCTTCTCCCCCCGCTGAACCACAATTGCCTGCGAAGGACACCGTTTCATACACATCGTGCATGACGTGCACTTCGACGGGTCGAAGACCAGATGACCCCGGGTCCCCTCAAAATTTTCCAGGGGCTCATACGGGAACATCGTCGTCGCAGGAGTGTGGAAAAACTGTTTCAAGATCGTTTTAAGCATCTTCATGACAGCTCACCTCTCCATACAGCCGATACACGGATCGATCGTTAAAACGATCTGCGGGACATCAGCAAGCTCGCAGCCTGCAAGAATCGCTACAAGAGGCGGAATATTTGACAGGGTCGGTGTTCTCACACGGAACTGCGCAAGATTCTTTGTGCCGTTCCCTTTCAGGTAATGGATGACTTCACCCCTCGGCTGCTCGGAACGGCTGAAGTATTCACCATCGGGATTACCCTTTACTGGGACGGAAACCTCGCCGTCAGGCATATCTGTGATGACCCGGCGAATGATCTCAACGGACTGGAACAGTTCTTTGCATCTGACCGCACAGCGGGCATATCCATCACCCCCTTTCTCAACGACCGATTTGAACCCGATATCACCATAGGCGAGATATCCGGTGTTCCGGGCATCCAGATCAAGACCGCTGCCCCGGGCAGTCGGTCCGCACGCTCCGAGATAGTAGGCGTCTTCTTTTGAGAGCATGCCCTTTCCGATAAGACGTTTGGACAAGGTATAATCATTGAGGAACACGTTGGTGAGTGTCTTCATCTCATCCTCGATCTCATCAAGCCGGTCATCCATATCCGAAAGGAAGGTGTTTGCCACATCACGGCGGACACCGCCAACTTTGCAAACACCCTGGATGATCCGACCGCCGGTCGTGGCTTCCATCTCATCCAGGATAGATTCACGGATCTTCCATGTCTGATAGAACAAACTCTCAAAACCGAGTGAGTCGGCAAACAATCCAAGCCACAGAAGGTGACTGTGGATACGTGAGTACTCGCCCCACATGGTCCGAAGATAGGTCGCACGCCGCGGGACCTCAATGCCCATCATCCCTTCTATCCCCTGACAGAAGGTCGAAGAATGGGTGAAACTGCAGATACCGCAGATACGCTCAGCGAGAAACACAAAGTCCTGATATTCTCGGCGATCCACCAGGCTCTCAAGACCGCGGTGGACATATCCGATCGACGGGATCGCCGAAACGACATGTTCATCCTCAACGACAAGATCCAGATGGATCGGCTCGGGTAGCACAGGGTGCTGAGGTCCGAACGGGATAATGGTCTGTCTTCCCGTCATTCCTTCTCCCCCTTAACGATAGTCACCGTAGGAGCAGGCTGCTCTTTCTTTTTGAACGGATAAGGAACGGATGTTTTTATGAAGGTCCCTCCAAAGTCCAGAGTCATTCCTTCGAACGAAAATCCATAGAGATCGTGGATCTCATTCTCATACACAAACGCCCCGCCGTAAGAGGCCCCTATCGACGGGATCATCGTACCTTCGGGGATCGAAATCCGATAATGTCTGAGGTCTTTGTCTTTTTCGAACGTATAGGTGAGATAGTAGCCTTCATCAGCGGGCGTGCAGGTCATGGCAACCAGACGGAACCCGCTGTTTTTCATTGTGCTGGCATTACTCTGTACATCAGCAACTTCAATGGGATCGATTTTCATATTCATTTTTTGCCCTCCAGAGCTGCACGTTTTTCTTCCAGAACACCAAGAGCCTTGATGATACCTTCGATGAGTGCCTCCGGACGGACGGCACATCCCGGGACATATACATCCACAGGGATGATCGTGTCGACGCCGCCGGAAATATTGTAACAATCACGGAAAACGCCGCCGCTCGATGCGCAGATGCCGACCGCGACAACCACCTTCGGTTCAGGGATCTGGTCGTAGATATTTTTCAGAACCACTTTGTTCTGTTCGTTCACCCCGCCCGTTACCACAAAGATATCGGCGTGTGCGGGGTTTCCGGTGTTGATGATGCCAAACCGCTCGACATCGTAAACCGGCGTCAGGGCGGCGAGGATCTCTATATCACATCCATTACAACTGGAAGCATTGTAGTGAAGGAGCCAGGGGGATTTTGATGCCGAACTCATAAGAACATACCTCCAAAGATGCCAAGTAATACTATGTTTCCTACCCCGAAGACGAGGGTGATGAGCCAAAGACTCTTGACCGTCATCTTCCAGGTCACACGCGGGAAGACATTGTCTATGATAATTTCCAGAAGGAACACCAGAACGATCACGATCGCCGAAATCACCGGATAGCCGGCAAAGAAGAGAAGTATGAGCGAGAGGAGAAGAACCATCTCGTACCAGTGCGCGATCTCCACTTTGGCAAGACTCCTGCCCGAAAGGGAAGTGGTCACACCTTTCACCAGTTCCTGATGTGCGTGGTGTGAAGTCGAGATATCAAACGGAGATTTTCTGAGTTTGAGGGTCAAAACGGTGATGAAGGCAATGAACACACCAGGCAGGAAGATGAAGCCGGGCACATCCAGCATGAGCATAGGATAGAACCCAAAACTACCGGTGACCATGAAGCATCCTGCAGCAAACAAAATCAGGATCGGTTCTACGATCATGAGACTGAGAAGTTCACGCTCTGCACCTATGTGAGAGAACGGAGCGTTGGCCGCATAGGCTGCAAGGATAAGGAAAGTGTGGGCAAGTGCGAGGGAGAAGACCACAAACAGGAGATTGCCTCCTGTGGCGAGCATTGCTCCGGAAAATGCGATCAGGACAAGGTATGCGGTGGTGAAAATGATCTCCACCGGATTCGAAAACGCCTTTTCCTTATGCCAGAGTTTGGCCACATCATAGAACGGCTGAAGAAGGGGCGGACCCACTCTGGACTGGAAACGGGCAGTAAATATGCGGTCACATCCAGTAAGAAGTCCACCGAGGATCGGGGCGATGATCAAAAATAACACCGCCCCTACAAGAAACATTATATCCATATCATGACCCCCATAAATCCAAGAACAAGCATCACGACAATCAGAATCCCTGAGATCACCCATGAGGGTTTGAGGAGGGTTTTCTCACCGCAATACTCTTCAAGATAGTAGTTCGCAGTCTTTGCCTCTTTGTAGACGCCAAGGGAACCGAGGAACCGACCTTCGGCATCAACTGCACGACCCCCCATATACGGCGGGATCGTTTTTCCTGCTTTGGAACCCAGTATGGCCCCGAGCACAAGGAACAAGAGAATGGTAGCCATAAGAGCAAGCATGACCAGCGTGTCCATATATTGGAAACCGGCATTCACTACAATGAAGTACGGACGCACGCTTGTCAGGTAAGGATCGATCACGCCGGAGATGATCGCCGGGAACCCAAGACAGCAGCCTATCACCAAAACCCCCATAACAATGACCGAGATCTTCTCGGAAATGTGGAGTGCGATCTTTTCTGCAGGAGGTCTGTTCATTGTCATGAACAGTTTGCCAAGCCATTTGGTCCAGAAGAAGATAGTGAAGGCACTGCCAAAGGCAAGAAGTGAGATGAACACGTATCCAAGCGGAGCGGTGACAAAAGCCTGAAAGGCCGCCCATTTGGAGATGAGCATACCAAACGGCGCAAGATACATCCCGCATATACCAATGACCATCGCCGAAGCAAGGAGCGGGAGGCGGACCAGAAGTCCGTCCATGTCCTCAATGTCCCGGCTCCCGATCTTGTGTTCAACTGCACCAACACAGAGGAACAACAGAGCCTTTGCAACCGCATGGAAGATTATCAGGAGGATCGCAGCCATAATCGCCGCGGGTGTCCCTATACCGGCACATGCAGTAATCAAACCGAGGTTGGCGATCGTGGAGTAGGCGAGAACTTTCTTTGCGTTACTCTGGGAAATTGCGAGAGCCGAGGTGACCAGGAAGGTGAACGCACCGATGAGAGCGAGGAAGATACCCACCCAGGTCTGCGAGAAGAGAGGAGCAAAGAGCACAAGAAGATACACACCTGCCTTGACCATGGTGCTGGAATGCAGCAGAGCAGATACCGGTGTTGGAGCAACCATTGCCCCCGTAAGCCAGGTCGAGAACGGCATCTGGGCAGCCTTTGTCAGACCCGCGACGGCGATAAATGCAAGTGGTATCGTCAGGACAGATACATTCGGGAAGTGGAGCAGGTTATTTACAGAAAGAAGACTTACTGGTGAATTTACGCGAAGCAGGAAGGTTATTGCAAGGGTGAAGCAGATCCCGCCGATCAGATTCATCCACACGGCACGAAACGCATTATTCACTGCTTCAGGGGTCCGGGAGTACCCTATCAGAAGGAAGGAACACAATGTTGTTACTTCCCAGGCACACAGGATCCACATCAGATTATTTGAGAGGACGAGCCCGAACATCGCCGAGAGGAAGAGAAACATCAGAGCGAAGAAGTAACGTTTCCGCACCGGAACGCCGATCTGGTGTTCATGATAATCCTTCATATAACCAAGAGAATAGACACAGATGAGAGTGCCGATTATCCCTATGATAAGGACCATGACAACCGAGAGATTGGTGACCATGAAAGTCTGTATCACCTCTGGTTTTTCAACACCAAACAGTTCGAGCCTTACTATAAGGATCAGCTGAATAACTGAGAGAATGAGCGGAAGGATTTTCCGGTATTTTATGGAAAGGCCCAGGATCAAGAGGGCTATCCCAAGTTCAACGATGAATAAAAGAATACTGATCCATTCAGCATTCTCGATAGTCACAGATACGGGAGCGAGCAAAGCTTTCCATGCAAGAAAGATGGACGTCCCGATGATTATGACCGAGGTTATGCCTACGAGGATATTGCGGACAAGGTCGGGTTTGAAAACTGCTAAAAGAACAGCGGCACAAACAGGAACAAGCAGCAATATCAATATGGCAATGAGTTCCGGCGGGTACATAGATATCACTTGTTGAAAGTATGGGCATACATCAATATTAATCATTCTAATCAAACTAAGGATAATCGCACATTTTCCGGAGGCGGGAGAAATGTTGTGGTGGAAGACGCGGAGATAACAAGAGAGAAATATTCCAGAAGATCATTTTCATGAAGAAAACACCGACCGATCCTCTGCATTCACTCAATGAGGAGAAGGTGAGAGGGATCGACCCATACGATAATCACAAAAGAACCTGACAACACACTTGGAAGAAATAACAACCAAAAACTAGAAAATATCATGGGAGAATCGGGACATCCGAGTGAATTTGCCGCGCCCGGAATCGAATGCAAAAAAAAGTTAGAGGTCGGGAACGAATTTCGTTCCGTAATGGATGATACCATCCGAACCTTCACGGTCCAGCACGCGGAAGACAGATGTTACCGGCATACCGATATAGACCTCGTCCGGCTCACAAATGAGGTGGGAGGTGACCCTTGTTCCTTCTTCCAGTTCTATGATCGCCAGCACATATGGTTTCAGAGCAGAAAACTGCTCACTTGCGGCAGAGAGGACCGAGTATGTCAGGACCTTTCCTTTACCTGAACACTTGCATGGGACAATTTTTCCATCCCTACGGCAGTGAGGACAAATTGCTCTTGGCGGGAAAAACACATCACCGCAGGTCTCGCATTTCGTTCCCACCAAATTATATCTCTGGGGGATTTCTCTCCAGAATCGTGCTACTTTCATCTCAAGCCCTCCCGAAGATGTGTGATACGACCGTAGCACCGGTTCCACCGACATTCTGTGTCATACCGATTTCTGCTCCTTCGACCTGACGTTTGCCGCCTTCGCCGCGAAGCTGCTGGACGACTTCCCAGATCTGTTTGATACCTGTGGCACCAACAGGGTGGCCGCATGCCTTGAGACCTCCGGAGGTGTTTACTGGAAGTTTTCCGCCAAGCTGGGTCTCGCCCTGCTCAGTGAACTTTCCGGCAGTTCCTTTCGGAACAAAGCCGAGATCCTCGATCGCACAAAGTTCTGCGATCGTAAAACAGTCATGAACCTCCACGAAGTCAATATCCTTTCGTTCGAGCTTGGCCTGACGGAACGCCGAGTTTCCTGCAACGACGGTGGCACCCATGGTGGAAAAGTCCGGGCGGTCGTGTAATGCGATCGTGTCGCCTGCCTGCGCTGAGGCAAGGACCTTGATCGGCGTGTCGGTAAACTCCCGTGCTTTGTCAAGCGAGCATACCACTACGACCGCCGCGCCGTCTGAAACGGGTGAGCAGTCGAAAAGTCTCAGCGGTGAGGCAACGAGGGTTGAGTTCATCACCGTTGAGAGGGTGATTTCGTTTTGGAAGTGGGCGAACGGGTTTCTTGCTCCATGATAATGGTTTTTCACCGCAACTTGGGCAAGCTGCTCGCGGGTCAGTCCGTACTTATGCATGTAGTCACATGCGATCATTGCGTAAAGACCAGGGAAGGTCGCGCCTGCAAAGCTTTCCCACTCCCTGTCGGCTGCTCCGGCGAGAACATCTGTCGAATCTCCGACATCAGTCATCTTCTCAACGCCGGCAGCAATGACAACTTCAGACATTCCTGAAGAAACAGCGGCTACGGCCTGACGAAATGCAATACCTCCAGATGCACAGGCTGCCTCAACACGAGTAGCCGGCACGTGGAGATCTCCGCCGAGTCCCACGTAATCGGCAACGAGTGCCCCAACGTGTTCCTGACCGATGAATCTGCCCGCGGACATCGAACCGACAAACAATGCATCGATCTGTTCTCCCGCCACATTTGCATCTTCAAGTGCGACGATTCCTGCTTCTGTACACAGATCACGGAAAGATGTGTCCCATCTTTCTCCGAATTTTGTGATTCCTGCACCAATTACTGCTACATCTCTCATGATCTACGTCACATCCGAATCTTGCCCTTATGCCGGGCATACACTGCATAATCAAGATACTTTTTTGTAGAAAGCATCTGCTCAACGGTCGGACCGCGGGACCGGTCGATCTTATTCAAAATCGCATCAGTCACGGTAATATCAAAGGCGTCGGATCCTGCGCCGCTGCCGTAACTTGTAACAAAGATCCGGTCACCGGGTTTTGCCACATCCAAGATAGCTGCGAGGCCCAGGGGAACGGCACCACTGTAGGTGTTTCCGAGTGAGGGGGCCAGAAGACCGGTCTTGATCTGTTCCGGGTTGAATCCCAGCATTTTTGAAGCTTTCTGCGGGAATTTGGCATTCGGCTGGTGGAAGACTGCATACGTATAATCAGACGGCTTCGTTCCGCAAATTTCCATCATCATATTTGCAGCCCCGAGAGTGTGTTTAAAGTACCCGGGGTCCCCGGAGAATCTTCCTCCGTGTCTGGGATAATCCTCTCCTTCGCGCCGCCAGAAATCCGGCGTGTCCGAGGAGTATGAGCAGGTGTCATTGATCACCGCTATCGGATCATCATTACCGATAACGTATGCCGCTCCTCCGGCAGCTGCCGTATATTCCAGTGCATCGCCGGGCGCTCCCTGAGCAGTATCCGCTCCGATCGCGACGGCATACTTCATCATTCCTGATGATACCAAGCCCATCGCGGTCTGGATCGCTGCAGTTCCTGCCTTACAGGCGAACTCGTAATCGGCCGCCGTCATAACAGGTGTTGCACCGATTGCTTCTCCAACCGTTACTGCGGTCGGTTTGACAGCATACGGGTGTGACTCGGATCCTACATAGACCGCCTTGATCTCGGCAGGGTCTACTGGACGCCGGCGCAAGGCCGAGCGTGCGGCCTCAACGGAAAATGTGGCCGTGTTCTCATCGTAATCGGGAACTGCTTTTTCAATAACTCCAAGCCCGCCGGTGATCTCCGCGGCGTTCGCTCCCCATACACGAGCAATCTCTTCGATTTTTATTCTGAAACGGGGAATGTATGCCCCGTATGTGATTATGCCTACCATTGTGTTTTCCTCAAACGTGTAACGAGATCCTGAACTCCCATGGGCGTACAGAGAACGGTAATGTGATCTTTTTCTGCAAGCTTTTTGACGAGCGGGCTGACATGTGCCTCATCAATCCCCTGAAGGATTACATACGGGGGTTTGAACGGAGTGACACGGATCGCGATCATAGGAGATTTTCCGGTCGAAATGTCCGTGAAAATCAGAGCGCGTTCGGTACTCCATCCGTAAATGCGGTTAAACTCATTGGGTGAAAGATTCAAAATGGCATTCGTACTGTTAATAACAGTGTAGCCAAAGATCTGAGAATCAAGATCCCCGCAGATGAGGGTACATTCAATCAGTTCCGATAATTCCCTGATCGGCATAGAGGTCGCGAAGTCATGAATATCATAAATGACCTCGTCATCATAATCCGAGAACAGGAGTTTGCCATACTTTTTGATGTATGTCCCACCATTTTCTTCGTCAACATTCAGAAGCGAGTCTACGATTTTTCCAACGACACCAGTTCCCGGACTTTTTCTCCTGCCGCTCTCATAATCACTGATAACGGATGGAGAAACTCCAAGATGATCTGCGAGTACACCCGGAGCTATCTGAAAACTTGTACGCCACTTTTTCAGAGCTTTTCCGGGTGAATCGGAGAGGGTGATCTCGCCTGCCATCTTCTCGGCAAGCTGCTGGCGAAGTACCGGCTTCATACCTATCTGTATTTCGTTACTTACATAAGAAGTTGGTTGTCAAATTCGTCAATACACGAATACGACCGATGCTAACTCATAAATAGTAATCACTCCAACAATGTGTTATGTATGCCATAGACGCGGAGGATGCGGCCTGTCTGCGGCGAATTGCCCTGCTTGGAGGGTTTAAAGGACCAGTACGCCTTTCCACACAGACACTGGGAGACCAGCTCGGGATCAGCCAGCAGACAGCCTCACGCAGACTTCAGTCGCTCGAAAAGGCACAGATGATCTCGCGGACCGCCGAGTCGACCGGTCAGTTCGTTCTCGTGACACGATTCGGAGAGGAGCATCTCCGACGGGAATTTTCCGAATACTCCAAAATATTCGATGTGAAAGATGAGCAGTATATCCTCACAGGCACCGTTATATCAGGCGTCGGCGAAGGAAGGTACTATATGTCCATCCCCCACTATCAGGAACAGTTCGAAAAGCTTTGCGGGTTTACTCCATATCCAGGGACCCTCAACATAAAACTCAACCCGCAGAGTGCTCTGGTCAAAAAACGGATGGACTTCCTGGAATGGACGATCGTTCCCGGATTCAAAGATGAACACCGGATGTTTGGTGAGGCACGCTGTATCAAATGTACGATATCCGGTATCCCGTGCGCAATAGTCATGCCGGGTCGGACCCACCACCCGGAAGAGGTAATCGAAGTAATTTCCGGAACCCAGCTCCGTGACGCCCTGGACCTTAAAGAAAACAGTGAAGTCGTTGTGGTCGTTGGATAAACCATAACCTTTTTTAGCAAATTTTCGCAGCCATATACCGGAAAAGAAAATCGGCACCTGATCCCGATCAGGTATCAGTCAAAGAGGAATACTTCTTCGACCGTTGTGTGAAAATATCTGGAGATCCTAAACGCCAGTTCAAGGGACGGATCATATTTTCCCTTTTCTATTGCAAGAATCGTCTGGCGGGTCACCCCCAACTCTTTTGCCAGAGCATCCTGAGTCAGATCATGCATGGCCCGGTACACCTTGATCTTATTCTTCATCTTCACCCCATACCCCGAACTTACGGACGTAATAGAACCGGAATCCGACATAGATGAAGAGTGCCGCCACGATCATAATGAGCTGCAGTACGGCAAATAGTCCCAGTTGCGAAATAGGGATCGTTTCCGGCGGAACGGGAAAATACGATACGAAGTCATATCCCCCGGCAGGAATCATCGGATCTCTTGGAAGGGGATAGGTAAATGAATGAAAACCCAGAGGACCGCTGAACACATACACGATCATGGAAAGATTCACCGTCAGAAAAAGAACGACCGATGCCTTGATGGTCGCGGACGCGGTTTTCATATCGATCAAAATGGTCCGTTCATCCTGAAGAATATCAGTTACACGCTGTTTCAGAACGAAGAAAAGCACCGCTGCGAGAATGACAGAAACTGCGATGATCACCGGACTTGAAAGTTCTATCGACAGCCAGAATAATAGAAGGAGAGAAACGGCAATAAGACCGCATATAATATAGAATGTATTTTTCTTCATATCAGTTAGTCCTAATTTATGTTAATTGAACACTATAAGGATTTGCAAAATATAAAAACCCGCCCCGGTGTGTGTGGGATGAGGCGGGCGTTTTTTGTATTGGGGTATGAGAAAAAATCTGATTCTGCTTTTCCTGTTGTGTGTACTGAAGTATAGGAGGGCGATCCCCGTCCACTCACACCCCGGTGTATAACATATTTTACATAATGTAACATATAGTTTCCATCGTTTCAAGCAAAATATCCCTAGTGTTGGACAGGAAGAAAAATAACACCCCGGATCATGTATGGTGGTGTGGACTGGATCCGGAGTTTGCTGGTGTGTGTATGGTTCTATATGGGAAAATCTGTGTCCTGAAGAATCAATAAAACCGACCCTTCATTAATTGGTATATAATTCACTTTCCCATATATACATTTTGAACGTGGACCTTTTTTTCGTGAACCTTAATCACCGTACAGCACCCATCATACGCATAAGAATGCCTTCAATCACCACCGGAAACATCGCCGAGCAGCCACGCTATCTCCCAATAACAGCAGAAGAGCTGAAAAATATCGGAAGAACGGCGCCCGACATTATACTCGTATCAGCCGACGCTTATGTTGATCATCCGTCATTTGCCGCCGCACTCCTTGGACGAACACTGATCAACGCAGGATTCTCGGTTGCCATAATAAGCCAGCCTGACTGGAAAGACATAGAAGGAACGGACTTCGCGCAGTTCGGAAGACCAAACCTCTTCTTCGCCGTACTTCCCGGAGCTGTCGATCCGATGGTGAGTGCCTATACCCCGGCACTCCGGTGCCGGCATGACGATGCATACTCGCCCGGAGGAAAACTCACCCGCCCGGAAAAAACGACCCTTGTTTACACAAATATACTTCATCGTCTGTTCAAAGACACCCCCATAATCATTGGAGGGATCGAAGCAAGTCTCAGACGCCTCGCTCATTACGATTACTGGAGCGACTCGGTCAAACAGGGGATCCTTGCGGATGCCCCCGCCTCACTTCTCATCTATGGAATGGGCGAGCTCCAGATGATCGAGATCGCCGACCGCCTGAAAAATGGCGAAAGCGTCAAAGACCTCACGGACATCAGAGGCACCTGCTACACGATGAGTATAGCAGCGTTCAGGGAAAATCCTCCGGCAGGGACCATACTTCCCGCATACCCGGCAGTAGTAAACAAGGAAACATATGCAGAGGCATTTAAGATCCAGCATCTTTCCAAAGATACATTGATCCAGCCTCACCCGAAAACCGTCATCGTCCAGAACCCCCCGGAACGCCCCCTTACCACCGAGGAACTCGACATCATCTACGACCTGCCGTACACAAGAAAACAGCACCCGGCATACAAAGAACCGATCCCAGCACTCACCCCGATCCAATTTTCCATCACCATCCACCGCGGCTGTTTTGGCGCCTGCTCATTTTGTGCGATCACCCATCATCAGGGAAAGGAGATCGTCTCACGAAGCGAGGCATCCATTTTGAGAGAGGTTGAGCGGATCACGAAAATGCCGGAGTTCAGAGGGACGATCTCAGATCTCGGCGGACCTTCCGCCAACATGTATGCCTGCAGTTGTGCAAACTGGGAGAAAAACAGAGCATGTACCGACAAAAACTGTACGACATGTCCTTCATTGAAGCTGGGCACAGCCGAACAGATTTCCCTGCTCAGACACGTATCAGCGATCAGAAAAGTCAAACATGTTTTCATCAGCTCGGGAATCAGATACGATCTCATTCCCGAAACTGAGGAAGGGGACAAATACCTGAAAGAGCTGACCGAACACCACATCTCAGGCCACCTGAAAGTCGCACCCGAACATATCAGCGACCGGGTAACACAGCTGATGAACAAACCGGGAAAAGCGGTCTTTGATGCCTTTTACAAAAGGTTCGATGCCCTCCAAAAAGACAAAATAAAGCGTCAGTATCTTGTGCCGTATCTTATGTCATCCCACCCCGGATGCCGGATAGATGACATGGTGACCCTTGCCCTCTACCTCAGGGAGAAAGGTATGTACACCGAACAGGTCCAGGACTTCACCCCGGTCCCGATGACCCTTTCAACAGCGATGTATTATACCGGCCTTGATCCGCTCACAGGGAAAAAAGTCCAGGTACCTCTCGGAGATGAAAAACGCATTCAGAGAGCTCTTCTTCAGTGGAAGGATCAAAAACAGTATGATTATGTCATCTCCGGGCTTTTGAAGGCAGGAAGAAGTGACCTGATCGGGGACCTGGTGCCCAACAAAGGTCTGCCGCCGGTGAAAAAATCAGGCAGCTCGAAAAAAAGAAGAGTTTAAGTCTCTTGATCCGGCTCACAGGCGAGAGATTTGGGTTTTTCCGCCCTAAAGAAGAAACCTTTGTAAATCATTGGGATAATTACCGTTGTCACGAGAGATACCACAACGATCGCGATAAATAGCTCATTTCCTAACTGGAGAAGATACTCCGCCTCAACAGGATCGGCAGCTACAGCCGCCATCTCCTCAAAACGAGTCAAAGCAATAAGACCAACGATCATGGCCACCTCGCCGCGAGGGGTCATCCCAAACCCGATGAGTGCCGAGTCCCGCCAACTCATCCCCGTCAGTTTTGCCGGGAGACCACAGCCGACGACTTTCGTGATAACGGCGACGATCGTCAGGATCACGATGAACAGCACCATATCCTGAGTTAGATATCGTAGATCTGCGATGATACCAAGTGACACGAAGAAAATGGCCGCGAAGATGATATACAGATACTCGGCGCCGAGTTTGATGTCCATACTATGTTTCAGGCTTACCCTGTTCACACAGACACCAGCAAGGAAGGCACCGACAATAGCAGATATCCCCACCATTTCAGCCATCATTGCATAGAAAAATGCGATCATCATAGCAAAGATGAACACAAACTCCGGGAACTGCCGGGCAATCTTTGTTCCATCCATCTTAGTGATCAGGATAGGAATAACTTTGACACCGACCCCTGCCGCAATAATTACGAAACCGAACGCCTTGATAACTGTTAGACCGATCGCGAGAGGAACCAATTCACCAGTCGAGGAAAGATCAGTACATATTGAAAGCACGATCAAACTTAAGATATCATCGATGACCGCAGCCCCGATGATCGCTTTCGCGAACGGCTGATGAAGTTTGCCCATCTCCCGCAGAACATTTGCCGTGATCGCAATACTTGTGGCAGTCAGTGCAGTACCGATAAAGATGGCACTGTAAAAGTCCATGCCGAAAAAGACCGCGGTGATGTAGCCGCCCACCCATGGGACAACAACTCCTATGAGGGCAATTAAGATATATCGCCAGTTGGTGATATCACGCAGTTCAAACTCGAATCCGATAACAAACAGCAGAATAATTGCGCCGAGTCCGGCAAGACTATGAACAAAATCCGTATAGGTAATTAGTCCGAGAACACTTGGACCAACGATCAGACCTACCAGGATCTCGCCGATGACCGCGGACTGGTGGATCCGTGTCGCGAGAAGATATCCTCCCAATGCCACGAATAACAGCAGACTCATCTGGAATTCGATGGTGGATATGAGTTCTTCCAACATAAGTATCTTGAATTTAGGTTGTGCTAGTAAAAAGAATTTCTCTTAATAATTTTGAATATTAGTAATCCGGATCCTGTTTTGCCGGACAGTAATTACATAACGCCTGAGGAAGATCCTTTTCCCGGTCACGGATAGGGCAGTAAACAATGTCACCCGCCTGCCGGATCCGGAGTCCGCCGGGAAACGGCATGCCGACAGGATGACCGCAGCCCCCTTTCACGAACATGACATACGCAAACACCAGACGATAGAATAATTTTGACAAGGGATGATTCAGGGTAGGTCGGGGATCCTCTGAATGACCAACATCCTGACAACTGTATTCGGGGAAATCAATCCAGTATTTTTTCCAGAGATCAGGATCGGGAAGCGGACAATGACAGACGATCCCGGGTCTGTAATCCTGCATGAATTCGTGATACTGATCGAGCAGATCCATACAGAACGGTTTATACATCCGGCGGTATGGATCCGGGAGGCGGTCAACCTCACACTTCAGATGCCCGCCGATGTACTGCAGATCGAAAACCGTGTAGGCTGACAATGCCCTGCCGATAATTTCTGTCGCCGCCTGGTTTGACTCTGCAGAAAGAAGAGCCGTCACCGTCTCATCAATAAATATGCGGGATGATGAAGCGGAATGTGAAAAGATATCCATTGATTGATTACTATACATTGACCTCCGTATCCAATAAAATCTGTGTGCCGGAAAACAGCACATGTTTATATTCCGATGAGTCAAATACAGTGTAGTTTCATGGATTTTTTCTACGCTGTAGTGGTCATCATTGGTCTTGTTGCTTTCGAGACCGTTGCCAGCATAGATAATGCCATAATCAACGCGGATATCTTATCAACGATGAAGGCCTGGGCCCGCCGCTGGTTTCTGACCTGGGGTCTTATCATCGCAGTCTTCGGGGTCAGGGGTCTTTTGCCCTGGGCCATTATCTGGGCATCAGCCCCCTCGCTCGGCCCAATCGGAGCACTCACCGCGACTTTCTCCGGCGACGAGGCGGCGGCCCTGGCAATCGAGCATAGCGCTCCTTTTCTCCTCCTCGCCGGAGGAGTGTTTATGGTTTTTCTGTTTCTGCACTGGTTCATGGCAGAGCAGAAGAACTGCATCGTCCCGGGAGAACTCACTTTCTCCAGAACCGGACCCTGGTTCTATGCGGCCGCAGCACTTATTCTTCTGGGACTTGTCTACTTCGCCGCACAGATAAATCCATTCCTCGCCGTCGCAGCAGTCGCGGGTTCGGCAATCTTTTTCATCATGCAGGGATTTCTTCTGTTTGCTGATGCCAAAACTCTGGAGCTTGAGAAAGGGACGGGAGATCCGGATGCAGCGGGACACAAATCCCAGATCAGTAAACTGATGCTTCTCGAAGTGATCGACGCGACATTTTCGATAGACGGCGTCGTCGGCGCATTCGCATTCACCATGTCAGTCCCTCTGATCCTGATTGGAAACGGTCTCGGGGCATTAGTGGTCCGTGAACTGACGATTCGAAATATTGACAGCATCCGAAAATATGCCTATCTCAAAAACGGAGCGATGTACTCTATTTTCTGTCTGGGTATCATCATGTGCTCGGAAGGATTCGGCCTGGAACTGCCGATCTGGATCGCTCCTATCCTTACGGTGAGCATCGTCTCGGTCTTCTTCGGACTCTCTCTGAGAAAAATAAAGAGACATGATTACGGATCATGTCCAGCACCAAGAAAAGAGTAAGGATTTTTTTAGATTGGAGTTACGCGGTGTTATCCAGAATCCAATTCGGGAAGGGTATTACTGGGTGAGTACTTGAATAGTATATACTCATACATCACATCCTTTACGTGAATTTTACGCAGACCGCGTAAACATTAAAAACCTGTGAATCTCCCTCTTTTTCGAAAAATACCCAATATAATATAAATACAAATATATTAAAAGAGAAATTTACGTAAGAGAGGAAAACGCCCCGCAGACTTTCTGAACTCCCGGACCCTCTGCATTTCCCAAAATCGCGTAAACACGTAAACATCAAGAATCCAGCCAAGCATATTCCTCAAAATCAAAAAAGAAGACCGGAAATTGTTCACGCCCAGCCCGTAACCACCCCTCCCCTCACGGCAACTCAGATCTTTCTGCAAAGGATAGCTGCGTGATCTTTGTGATATGGATCGAGCCATACGCTTTTCTCCACCACGTATCCGCCTTCCTTCAGCTCGACGCACGTGTCGGCAAACACCTCATCAGCAGACTTTCTGATATCCACACTCCGCGTCTTCAGCATGAGAACAAGACAGCCGCCGGACTTTATAAACGGCAGATGCTTCACCGCGATGCCCGCCTGATCAGGCTGGGCAACATCCTGATAAAGCAGATCCGCCGGTTCGAGGAGAGCGGAGTACCGAACAGGACGGGTCGCATCCGAGTAGATCGGAACGATGTTCTTACGTTTTTTTGCAACCGCCAGGAGATCCTCCATCGGGCGGGGGGCAAACTCTACTGCGTAAACTGATTCCACATAATCCGCCACATGGGAAACGGTCGTGCCGTTTGCGGCACCGAGATAGAGCACCACCTCATCCTTTGAAAGGGAGGTAGTTTTGTCCAGATACCAGAGGGCGGCAAGTTTACTCCGGTACGGGTCCCAAACACGGAAGTTTCCAAGCATGCGTTCATTATACACTCCTCCTGGGCCTTCAGATACGAGTGTTCCTTTTATGTCGATCATAACTCTCCTCCAAAAATTTTGTCGATCTTGGCATTCGCCTGATCAACAAATTCAGCATCCAGTTCGCCCCGATACAGATCCAGACGGGCGGCGATCGCAAGTTTCGCCGCAAGCTGACGGGCAACCTTTCCGCGGACCTCCTTTTGTGCATTGTGGACCCGGCGATGCTGAAAGATGATGCCGTGTTTCGGCGAAGACGACCCGGTCCTGATGTGGGAAAAGAGAGCCGACTCGGCACCGATCATCTGGATGGATGAACCCGGCATTTTTGCTGTTGACTCAAGACCCCCGGCACGTGAGATCAGCCGTGCAGCAACAAGGCCGCCGACAAGGGCACTCATGTTCGGGATAATGGAGACTGCTTCCCGGGAAACCTCCTTCATCAGATCGGTCCTGACTCCGGAAAGAGAGAGGATCTCCCGTGCCACACGCTTTAAGGAGGGACTGCCGGACTTTGCGATCTTCTGAACAAGACGGGGACCATTTGCCCGGGTATATTTATGGGACGTCCCGGGCGTAATCGCGGCATGCCAGTCGGTGACACGTTCCGTAAGGAGGTTGATCACATCATCCATCTCGTCGAGGATCCGGACCATCTGGAGAAGAGCGGCATCTTTTTTATCAAGATCCGCGGCGATGCCTTTCATCGCGAGGAAAATGGATACCTCTCTGACCGCCCGGATGTATTCTTCTCTGATTGAGATCAGCCCGGCGTCTCGAAGATCCTCCCAGGTACAAAGGACATATGGTATTGTGGTAGTATTCAGTATCCGTTCTTCGCATTCCGCCGGATCTATCGATATTTCTCCGGCCTCCCCATACCAGTGCATATACTAATGTGGGCGGTTTGCGGGGATATAGATAGCGTGAGGGGATCAAACGACCGGAAACCAACCATAACAATTAACATTAACCCCTCTCAATAATACATCATGCTCAATAGATACAAAGGATGTCTTATCGGAGCTATCCTTGGTGACGCTCTCGGGATGCCGCACGAGACGACCACCGCACATTTTTCAATAGATCCAGCCTTTGGAAAGGCACACAAAGGTCATCCAAATCATAATCTCCTCCCGGGTCAGTACACCGACGACGGACAGCTGATCCTCATAGCCTCACGGATCCTCGCAGAAGGTGCCTGGGACAACACCATTTACGCAAAAGAACTTCTCAAGACCTATACATTACAGAAATTCAGATACCCGGACGGGACGATCTTTGCCGCATGCAAAAAGATGGAGAAGACCGGAAACCTCACCGGATCAGGCATATACTCAGACAGTGCCGGGTGTATCGGTCTCGCAGTTCCCTTTGCCCTCGCATTCAGGGACCGAAAGGAGATGGCAAAAGAGCTTCTGGCTGCCTGTACGGTGACCCACACCCATCCTGGAGTACACGCGGGCGTGATCGGATGCGCCCTTCTTTTGAATACCCTTCTTGAGACAAGTGATGTTGATGCAGGATTTGCAGCACTCCAAATCGCGGCAGAAAATATGGATCCGCTGCTCGCAGGAAAAATTGCCAATGCGGTCAGGATCGAGCAGACCGGCATGCCCACACCTGATGCCGTGAGTATTCTTGGAAACTCCTCCTCAATATACCACACACTGCCCCTTGCAGTCTTCTTTTGCAGACGATATTATATCCCGCGTGAACTCCTCGGTATATCTTCCACATGCGGAGGAAACGCCGACACGGTCTCACTTTTATGCGGGGCATTTTCCGGGGCAAGATTCGGGATATCAGCTCTTCCCGGGGAGCTCGTCCCCACTCTGGAACGGGCAGGGATCTTTGCAGATCTTGCGGAAAAACTCATGGCCCGGGAAGAAATAACCCCGGACAAAGAGTCTGGGGAATGACATCTTTAAACTAGTTGTAAACCAATAATTTACGTATGGATATAGCGATTATCGGAGCATCCGGTTATGCTGGGGGCGACCTCATCAGACTGCTGCTGACGCACAAGGAGGCAGACATAGTCTGTGCCACGTCACGAAAACTGGCAGGCACCCCGGTAACCAAAGATCACGTCCACCTGAAAAATCTCATTGACCTTGATTACACAAATCCTGATGTCGAAAAAATCGATGCGGATTTTGTTTTCCTTGCGGTCCCCCATACCGCAGCCATGCAGTATGCCGGTAAACTGAAAGAATGCGGGATAAAAACGGTCGATTTCTCTGCAGACTATCGCCTGCCAAGGGAGATCTATGAAAAAACATACGGAGTGAAACACTCTGATTACTTCAAATCGCCTTATGGAATGCCTGAACTTCACCGAAAAGATGTAAAAAACGCAATCTTTGTCGCAAACCCGGGTTGTTTTCCGACCGGAGCGACCCTCGCGGCTGCTCCGGTTGCAAAACTCGCCCACACGATAATTTATGATTCGAAGACCGGGGTTTCCGGAGCGGGAGATTCGATTTCAGAGACCACACACTTCCCAAACGTTGCTGAAAACATCCTTCCCTATAAAATAACGGCCCACAGACATCTGCCGGAAATGCGTCAGGAAGCAGCGTTCCTCGGATCAAAAGCAAATGTCTACTTCACCCCCCACCTCCTCCCCGCTATAAGAGGGATTATAACAACTGCGCATATTCTCTTCAATGAACCAATGGAGCCGGAAATGATACAGAAACTCTATCAGGACTTCTACAAAAACGAACATTTTGTCCGACTGCAGCCTGCAAAACTCGGAGGGGTCAGAGGTTCCAACTTCTGCGACATCAACTTCGAGCTGGAAGCTGACGGGACAAGACTCGTTGCCGTATCGGCAATAGACAACCTTGTGAAAGGAGCTGCAGGCCAGGCGGTCCAAAACATGAACATCATGTGCGGATTCGATGAAGCCGAAGGTATTAGAATGCCGGGGATGTTCCCATGACCGAAGAATTCAGAAGCATCTGCGCCGTGGAAGGGGTGAACGCCTGGGGTATGAAAGAGGGAAAGTACGGACTTGCCCTCATCCAGGCATCCGGAACCGGAGCAGCAGTCTTCACCAAAAACAAGGTCCGTGCACCGGTCGTCAATCTGATGGCAGAGCGGACCAAACGCGGAAAACTCTCAGGCATCATTGTGAACTCGGGATGTGCCAATGCATATACCGGAAAGCAGGGTCTTTCCGACGCGGAAAAAATGGCAGCGATCGGGGCAGAGGCACTTGGAATCAGCGAACTCGAGTGCGGGGTCGCAAGTACCGGAGTTATCGGACGATACCTTGATCTTGACCTGATCAAAAGGCAGGCAGGGCAAGTTGCCGGCAGACTCGCACACTCACCTGAAGCGGAGACCGCGGCGGCAAAGGCAATCATGACCACCGACACACGGGAAAAGCACGCAATTGTGCGCCGCGAAGGATTTACGGTCGCAGGTATCTGTAAGGGATCCGGAATGATCGCACCGAACATGGGGACAATGCTCTCTTTTGTGTACACCGATGCGGAGATCCCGGCAAAACAGCTTCAGGCCAGTCTGAAATCCGCGGTGAAACGGAGTCTGAACAGAGTCGTCGTAGACGGAGATGAAAGCACAAACGATTCGCTCTTCTGTACGGCGACCGGAGAGGCGGGACATGTCCCGGTGAGCGAATTTTCCAAAGCTCTTGAGACCGTCTGCATCAGTCTTGCAAAACAGATCGCGGCAGATGGAGAAGGCGCGACAAAAATGCTTGAAGTCAAGGTGTTTGGCTGCAAACGTGAACGTGACGCGGAAAAGATCGCAAAATCAGTCATCACCTCGCCGCTCGTGAAAAGTGCGATCTACGGTGAGGATCCAAACTGGGGCAGAGTAGTCTGTGCCGCAGGATACGCCAGGGTTGATTTCACAGTCGAGGAACTTTCGCTTTCGATCGGTGAGGGAGAGGGTGAAGTACAGTTAGTGAAAAACGCTGTCATTGTGGCCGACCTTGTACGGGCAAAAGCCGCGATGGCAGGCGACCATGTGGTGTTCACCCTCATGCTTGAGTCGGGAAACAAACAAGCCACCGCGTGGGGCTGTGACCTCACGGAGAAATACGTGGAGATCAACGGGAAGTATACAACATGAACAATAGACAAAGTGTGCTAATGGAGGCACTTCCGTACATCCGGAAGTTCCACAAAAAAACGATCGTGATCAAACTCGGCGGACACGCCATGGTCGATTCGGCCATCATGAACTCGGTCGTTCAGGATGCAGTTCTGCTTCACTACGTTGGAATGCGTGTCGTTCTCGTCCACGGCGGAGGACCGGAGATCACGCTGAAGATGAAAGCCCTTGGTAAAGAGGCAAAGTTTGTCGGCGGTCTTCGCGTGACGGATGAGGAGACTCTCGAGATCGCCCAGATGGTCCTTGCCGGAAAGATCAGCAATATGATCGTTTCGATGATCGCAAAGAACGGTGCAAAAGGCGTGGGCATCTCAGGAAACGACGGCGGTCTGGTCATTGCAGAGAGGATGCCTCTCAGGAAGATGATGGTCGGCGATGAGGAAGTTGAGGTGGATCTCGGCTTTGTTGGAGATGTGAAGGAGATCGACTCAAAGCTTCTTGAAACTTTGCTGGATGCAGGATATATCCCGGTAATATCGCCGCTGGCACTCGACCGGAAAGGAAACGACTTAAACATCAATGCCGATACAATGGCCGGGGAGATCGCCGTCGCATTAAAGGCGTTCAAACTGATTTCACTGACGGATGTGGAGGGTGTAATGAATAAAGACCGGACCGAGATCTTCCATAGACTCACGCTGAAAAATGTGGATGCGCTCATGGCGGACGGGACGATATCCGGCGGGATGATCCCGAAGCTTGAGGCAAGCGTGAATGCGGTCCGTCACGGTGTTGAAGGAGCACACATCCTGAACGGGAATTCCGAACATAATCTGCTTCTGGAACTGTTCACCAATGACGGGGTCGGAACGATGATCACGGCATCGATGATCTCGTTATAACCGGGACCGCCCAACCTTTTTTAGGATAAATATCCTTTCCATCAATGAAATCAAATTTCGATGCATATTTATTACCTGTGGTCCTAGTTCTTAGTAATTGGTTTTATTTGTCCGATGACAAAGGAGAGATGCATGGGCAAGCAGTGTAAGTTCTGGCGTGCCGATGCAAAAATCAATAAAAAAGCCGATATGTTCTATGAGTTGAGTACGGGAGAGTGTCTGTTTATCAAACTGGCTAACCATCTGCTGATGAAGTAAGAGCCGGCAATATCATTTATTCTTTTTTTTCGTGATTTTCTGTTTAGGGTCTCTGATCATAAGACCTCAGAAACAAGGAAAAAAGTAAGAGATTCCAACAACTGTTTTTCAATGCATAGTCGTATCTGTATTCCGGAATCTCTCACTCGATAACCAGCATACTGCCGAAGTATGTCGCATCATTTGCCGGCTCCATATATATCAGGACATAGGTCCCCTTCATCGTCTTCGGATCCCAGACCTTGCTATACAACAATCCACCCCCTCCCTGGGACAAAGAAATGACCTCACGTATGATCGACATACCATACGAATTATTCATACTCAGCTGCTTCGTTCCAACCAGAGAAGGATCCATAGAATATGCCAAGATCGTGCCGTCTTCCGAAACGGCAAACGGATACAGCCCCTCCTGCCCATTCAGATCACTGGTAGGTTCATTGATCAGCTTCGTCACTGCAGGGACCCCCTCGACTATTGCGAGATAATCCATCCCTCTCACCTGACTGACCAGCTCCTCACGTTTTTGCCAGTCAATATACCATGTTTCTGAAAACGGCTGATCATCCAGATATATACCTGAACCGATGAACCATGTATCATCAATGGCCATCACATAGGACAATTTCAACTGGCTCACAAAATTATTTGCCGGGTTTTCGTACAGGGAAAGGACAAAACCGCCTCCAAGGTTTGCCCGGGCAGTCATTCGCTGAATATACTTGATTCCGGTAGTATCCTGCAGATACCAGCGGTTTTCCCCAATCAGATCCGGCTGATGAGGCAGTGCCAGCACGGTCCCGTTCATATCATAGGCAAAAATATACAGCTCACCGTCTATGAAATCACCAGTTTGTTTATTGAACGCTGCCAGAGCTTCTGTCTTACCTACTTTAGTTGCATACACATATGCATTCTCAACAAAACTCTTCAGCTCTTCCACAGTGACGTTGGTTTCACCGGTTCCCGCGCTTTTAGGCACATTATCTGTAAGAACAACACACCACTCCTTTTCGGGTCCGATAAACGCCGTGCCCGAAACAGCATTTATCTGGGTTTCTTCACCCCTGGATGTATCGTAGAAATTATAGGAGATGTTCCCGGCTTCCTTCGTCAGAATGGTATTCACCATATTCTTGAGTTCGGGCGTCTGATATGCAGGATCATCCGTCAGGTATTTTTCGATCTCCACGGCATTTTCATCATAGAACTTCAGACTAGTGGTATGCATGGCCCATAATGTATAGCCGTCTTCTTTCTTGAGAGACTCCGTCAGGCCGGAGAATAAACTGTCTATATCATAGGAAAGCCTGAGGACGCCGTCATACGCACCATTAGCATCATAAACGGGCGTGATGATCATAAGCCCACGGTCTCCATCCTAGTACTGATAGAATTCCGAGACCATACATGAAGGACCTGCGGCTTCGAGTACATCCACCAGATAATTGAGCCTGGACTTGGTTTCGCCCGGGACCCACCACGGATCAAGATATCTGGTCGTGGAGATCAGCGTATTGTTCCTGTCGAATCTGCCTATCTCGATCGAGAGCGGGATCTCACTCCTGAGTTTATATAACGCGAGTTTCACTGCAGGATCATCAGCCGGGATACCATCCAGTTCGCGGGCTGTATCCCACAACGAAGAGGTAACATACTCCATCCTCCCCTCAACTATCTGGATAACCGGGAAAAGGGCGTCGTTCATTTCACTTATCAGCTCGTCGGAAACAGGCTCCAGATCAGCTGAACCGGGGTTTATACAGCCGGCAGCAGATACAAGAAGTACTGTGAGACACAGGAGGATTATTATTGAAAATGCATGTCGGGCCAATCCTATCACGAAGTATTCATATAAACATATGGATGAGCAGTAATTATAGTTTAGCATTAAGGAAGTCGCCCGCCTAACATATTTCTGCATGAATAATCATGATGATTGAGATAAAACTCTCAAAAGAAGTAAAAAATTAAAAAAAGAAAATAATCGAAATATTGCTCAGACCGCTTCTTTTCCAAGATTGAATGCCTTTTCGTTGATACTGACCGTCTTTGGCGGCACATTCCGTCGAACTGCTTCGGACAGGGATTCAGCGGCAAGCGGGAGTTTATGCGATGCGGCACCGAGAAGAACGATGTTTGCGGTGAGAGGACTTCCTGCCTGGGTCGCAATACCTGCAGCATCTACGAGGATCACCTTTGCCGCACCAGCTTTTAGTTCTGCCTCGACATCCTCTATCCTTGGGACCGGCTGCTTTCCCGAAAAGACCGAGGTCGGAACGACCATCTCACGGTTCACGACCATCACGCCGTCCGGTTTGAGGAAGTGCCGGTAACGAACTGCCTCAAGGACATCGAATGCGAGCAGGAGATCCGCGGTACCCGGAGCGATCAGAGGACCGAACTTACCGTCGATCCGGATATGTGTCTCAACTGACCCGCCACGCTGGGACATTCCGTGCGTCTCGGCTCCCCGGACATGACGACCCTCGATAACGCAGGCATCGCCCAGAACATTCGAAGCAAGGATCGTTCCCTGCCCGCCGATACCGACGATCAGAACATCAAAACTCTTTTTCATTGTTTTGCACCTCCGCGGAAGATCGAACCTGCCGGGCAGATATCCGCACAGACGCCGCATCCAGTACAAAGGGCAGTGATCTTTGCGGCACCATTCTCATCCGTCTCGATAGCCGGACAGCCGTACTTCAGGCATGCTCCGCACTTTGTACACTTTTTTGCATCGACAACGTACCGGTTCCGTTTGATGCCGAGCCGCTTGTTCATGATAACGCAGGGCTGTTTGGCGATGATGACCTTTACGCCGGTTTTCTCCTTTGCTTCCCGGAGAGTGGCAAGGAGATAGGTCAGATCATACGGATCGACCGCCTCCACATAGGAGACCCCGCAGGCTCTCGCAAGCACCTCGAGCGAGATCTTCGGCGAATCCTCACCGGTGGCAGTCAGACCGGTGTTCGGGTTCGGCTGGTGACCGGTCATAGCAGTGATGCGGTTATCCAGAATGATCACGATCTGATTCGTATTATTGTACACCGCGTTGATAAGCCCGTTCACACCGGTGTGGAGGAACGTCGAGTCGCCGATCGTGGAGACCACGTCGGTTCCCGGGCAGGAGTGGGATATTCCCGAGCCGACTGTGATCGAAGCACCCATACAGATCGTCGTGTCGACCGCTCCGAGCTGGAGACCGAGCGTATAACAGCCGATATCCGAGGGGAACACGCCGTCTTTGAAGACCTTTTTCATTGCGTAAAAGACCGAGCGGTGGAGACATCCCGCACAGAGGATCGGGGGACGGACCGCAACCGGGGTCATTTCCGGTGAGGCAGGGAAGGTGTTTTTCGCAAAACCGGCCTTTTCAAATGCTCCGGCGATCAGAGCAGGGGAGTATTCTCCCTCGTGAGGCAGATAGCCGTCAAGTTTTCCGTGAACGATCGTCGAGGACGCGGCCTGGAGTGCCGCTTCTTCGATGACCGGCATAAGCTCTTCGACGACGAGGACCTCGGTGTGCTGAGCAAGGATGCCCAGAAGCCAGTTCAGGTCGATCGGGTATGCACTGATTTTGATGAACGAAACGTCGTCGGGTATGATCTCCTCGACATAGGAGATGGCGATGCCGCCGGCGATGACAGCCTTTTTCCCGCGGATCTCTGCAGAGTTGAGACCTGCCTCCACTAAGTATTTTGCGACCTCAGGTTGTTTTTTCGTGAGGATCACATGCAGAGGGCGGGTGTTTGCCGGGATCACGACGTACTGCTTCGGGTTTTTGACAAACTCGCCTTTACGGGTCGAAGGAGTCGGCGTACCGAGAGTGACATCCCCTTTTGAGTGGCAGATCCTCGTGGTTGGACGAAGAAGAACGGGGAGAGAGAATGCTTCGGAGAGTTCGAATGCGGTTTTGGTAAAGTCATGCGCTTCCTGTGCGGAGGATGGATCCAGACACGGGATCTGGGCAAACTTCGCATACATTCTTGAATCCTGTTCGTTCTGCGAACTGTGCGCGAACGGGTCATCGGCCGAAAGAACCACAAACCCGCCTTTTGTCCCGGTGTAGGCCGAGGTCATAAGAGGATCTGCCGCGACATTCAGGCCGACATGCTTCATCGTAACAATCGACCGAAGCCCGCACCAGCTTGCTGCCAGAGCATTTTCGAACGCAACTTTTTCATTAACTGACCATTCTAAGTAGTACCAGGGATCTTTTCCGGCACGGAGCCGGTCAACTACCTCGGATGACGGGGTCCCGGGATACCCGGAAACAAAGTCAACGCCCGCTTCGAGACAAGCATAGGCTATAGCGTCATTTCCAAGGAGGTATTTCTTGGGTGTCTCATCTGCCATATCTCCATAATGTTTGGCATGATAAGAGAATAAGGCTACGTCAGAGGCAGGAAATGGATTTCAGAACATATTTATATGGCAACATCCTATGTAGTAAGGTAAAAGGGGGCCCGTAGCATAGCTAGGTGGTGCGCCCGGCTGATAACCGGGAGGTCATGAGTTCGAATCTCATCGGGCCCACTATTTTTCTGATTTTTGTTCTTTCAAAGCTCGCGCTTCCATAAACGTATCTAAAAAAAACAGGTTTTGGGTATGACCTTGTTCAGGTCGTTTTCTGCTGAAGAAAACCGAGGGTCAAATCGAGTGCGTCGAGGAGATCTTCTTCCGCGAGGGAGTAATCCCGGATCGCCGAGAAGAGCATGTACAGGATATCGTAGCCGTAAAAAGCAAGAGCATCTTCTGCTGAAAGGGGTGAGGCATAGGTATCGACCACAAAACCGTCGGTCGAGAACATCAATTCAAAAAGGACACCTTTCTCCGAAGCCACGCAGAACTGCTGGGTGACCTGTTTTTTGGGATCGTCGGGCCGGAAACTTCCGGGGGTCTCGGATTTTCCGAGGATGATCATTTTGTCAGGGTAATATATCTGGTCGTAGAGATCCCCTTTGGCATCCTGTTTTGCTCTCTGCAGGAAAAGCGAGCCGACCGCCTGTACCACCGGAACAACGGCCGAGATCATATTTTCGAGAAGGACCTTGTCCTCCTTAACGATCATGTCAACGGTATCCTGCTGTTTTGCTTTTGTTTCTTTGATGACATCCAGGAGACGGTCAAATCCCTGTTCTACAATAGGGTCCATACACTATTGTTTGACCGTCCCGATAGATTAACTACGTGCCTTGTGGTACCAGTATACAAGAATAATGGATTATTTCATCGCCCTGAACCAGATCCTCATCCTGTTTCTTTTGATAGGGGTCGGATACTTTGCACGAAGGATCAAAATTTTGAACGACGCTTCCGTCTCTTCCCTCTCGAAGTTCCTTCTGTATATCTGTATTCCCGCGATGGTGATATTCTCCATGCAGATCCCTTTCACGAACGAAGTTCTCATGAAGGGCGAGTATCTGATTTTAGCAGCGTTTGCTTACTACGGGATCGCGTTCCTGGTTGCCTGGTTTGCCCCTATTCTCATGCGGGCAAAGAAGGAGGAGGACGGGGGTTTCCGGTTCATGATAATGTTCTCGAACTCGATGTTCATGGGATTCCTGATCCTTGCAATGCTGTATGGGCAGGATGCGATATTTTATGCGGCGATATTTAATATTCCCTTTACAATACTGACATACTCGGTCGGGATCTGGATCCTGAGAGCACATGAGAAAGATAACGGGAAGATCACGTTCTATCCAAAACTCCTGTTAAATCCGGCGTTTCTTGCAACGATCCTGGGAATGATCTTCTTCCTGACGTCGTTTTCGATCCCGGACCCCATCTACAGTCCTCTGGAGCTGCTGAACAATGTTACGACACCGCGCTCTCTGGTAGTGACCGGCGGGTTCCTTGCCCTGCTGAAATTTACCGCGATCTTCAAAAATTTCCGGCAGTATTTCGTCGCAGCGATCCGTCTCCTGGGTATGCCTGCCCTTATATTTCTGATCTTCTCACAATTTATCGCGGATCCGCTGATCCTGGGGATCATTGTGATAACGGCAGGGATGCCGGCGGCGGTAAATACCGTGCTGCTTGCAGAGGAACATAAAGCTCATCCGGATATTGCGGCGCAGGGTATCTGTATCTCAACGCTGCTCTGTCTGGTGACCCTGCCGCTCTTGGCGGTGTTTTTGACGGGCTGAGGGACCGGTTATTTTTCCGGATACCAGGCAGCACCCTCATACATTTTCTCTATGAATACAGCTTCTCCGGAAAACCGAAGTTCCTGAAGAGCGTCCAATAGGTTTTGAACCGCCGCCTCGTTATAGGGATTCTCCTTCTGGATCGAATAATAGAGTCTGCCGTTCTCCCGGGAAACCTCTCCGGATACAGCGATCTGTTTGCGAAACGTTGTAGATGCTGCGGCACATAGCATCTCAGAAGAGAAGCCGCTTCTGACAAGTGCCCCGCTGAAAGCAAGATTCACTGCATGGGAGAGGCCGAGGACGTAGGCAGTGAGAGGGTCATGCTCCTCGATTTCCATCCGAAGAATAGTCCCACCGCTGAAAAGACCGGCCGCTTCTTCCACAGCAGCGGTGTTTCCGCAAGAACAGACGATGATATTTCTGCCGGCTATTGAGGCGGCACCTGGTCCAAACATTGGATGCACTGAACAGACTTTTACACCGGAAGCTGCCGCCTTCCGGAGAACCGGAATGACCGGGATTTTCACGGAGAGAAAATCAAAGATGAGGGCGTCTTTCTTCGCTGAAAGAACCTCCTCAATGATTCCTGCAGAGATTCCTATCGGCGTCGATACGACAATGACATCGGCATCCCTGCACCCGGACGAAATATCCATTACGGGATACGACGCCCCTTCGGGTCGAGGATCATTTATCGTCACCGTATGACCCCGTCCGGTAAAAAATGCCGATAGCCATCTGCCCAGACCGCCGTTCCCCCCGATAATAAAGATCTTCCGCGGAACAGCACGGCGAGGGATCATTCCCTGCAGATCCACCGACTCATCGATGACTGCCCGGGCAATCCGTGCGGCCGTTTCCGCACTCACGCCGGAAACTTTCCCGGCGTCAACATACCTTTGGACGACGTTTTTTTCGACGGCAAGAACTACGACCACCTCATTCGCGGCTGCCTTTTTCTCGCCGATCACCAGAGCTATTTTGTTCCGGCGGCCGACCAGCTGCATGATCTCCCGGTCGATTGACGCCAGTTCATCCCGGAATCCGTCAATTTCAGACAAGGAACCCCCCCCGGAGTGCAAGATCTGCAAGCGTGAACACCGTCATTGCCTCAACAACGATCGCCCCACGGTTCGCGATACAGGGGTCGTGGCGTCCTTTCACCGAAAGATCGGCATCTTCCCGGGTAAGCAGATCGACACTCATCTGCTGCTTTGCTATCGAGGCGGTCGGCTTAAATGCTACTGAAAAATCCAGAACGGCACCGTTCGACATCCCGCCAAGGACACCGCCTGCATGATTCGTCAACGTGATAACAGAATTTCCCTGAAAACGGTATGCGTCATTGTTCTCAGATCCGCGAAGGCCTGCGGCAGTGAAACCCTCACCAAATCCGACTGCTTTCACACCAGGGATCCCGAAAATCGCTTTGGAGATCTCTCCGTCAAGAGTGTCAAAGAACGGCTCGCCAAGACCTGCCGGAAGACCCGCGGCGACGCACCGAACGATCCCGCCGACACTGTCGCCTTGCGATTTCGCGGCGATGATCTCGGATCTCATCCGGCTCTCGATGTCCGCATACATCGCACGAAGCGGGTTGGTCCGTGACCTCGTCATCACATCCTCCGAGTCGTAGGAATTTATATCGATAACGCGTCCTATGCTGGTCACATACGAACCAACTGAGATACCGGCGGCACCGATCATTCCCCGAAGCAGAGCGCCTGCCGCAACGAGCGGAGTGGTCATCCTCCCAGAGAACATCCCGCCGCCCCGGATATCGTGAGCCGGACCGTATTTACAGACCGCCGGATAATCGGCGTGACCCGGACGGGGAACACGGCGGAGCTGTTCATAATCGGAACTCCGGACATTACTGTTTGAAAATGTGATCACGACCGGGCATCCGGTGGTAGTTCCATTCACAACACCGGAGATTTCAGGAATATCTGTCTCCACACGCGGCGTTCCAATACCTTCAGATGGTTTCCTGAGTTCAAGATCCGCCGCGATTGTTCCTTCATTCACCGGATATCCGGCTGGAATTCCGTCTATGACACAACCGATGCGGGTGTCGTGACTCGCCCCAAACAGAGTGAGCGTTATGGTATTTCCGATCCGATTCATTCTTCCCTCATATCTGCACCGAGTCTCTGCATATCTTTGACAAAACCCGGATAGGAAACTGCACAGCAGCCGGCATCATCGATTGTGGTCTCACCTTGTGCGATAAGTCCGGCCACTGCGGCAGCCATCATTATACGGTGGTCGCCGTAGGTAGTAACATTTGCCCCGGAAAGTTCAGCCGATCCCATAACAATGCATCCGTCCTCGGTCTCGCTGATATCTGCACCCATGGACTGGAGGAACCGGACGGTGGACATGATCCGGTCGCTTTCCTTGAATCTGAGATGAGCGCCCCCATATAATCTGCTGGTACCTTCCGCCTGACTTGCGAGGACCGCAATAATGGGAAAAAGATCAGGAGCGTTCGCGAAATCGATGTCTGCCGCCGTCAAATCCGCTTTTCTGACTGTGACCTCCTCACCTTCACGAACCACCTCTGCCCCGAATGTTTCAAGGATAGAAATCACTACCTGATCACCCTGCGGATCGGCCGGGTCAAGTCCTGAAACGGTGATCTCGCCGGTGAGTGCCGTCGCCGCAAACAGAAATGCGGCCGATGAATAGTCGCCTCCAACCTGAATATCCACCGGAGAAAACACCTGACCGGATCGGACAAGATACCCGTCATCTGTTGTTTCGACCGAAACACCGTGTTTTTTCATGGCAGAAATCGTCATGTTCACGTAGGGTTTTGAAGTTAGGGAGGTGGTCAGATGAACCCGGGTATCTGTTTTGCCAAGAGGAGCAGATATCAGCAGAGCAGAGATAAATTGAGAACTCACATCACCGCGGATGTGAACATCTCCGCCCGAAACGGGCCCCTTAATAATAAAGGGAGCACCACCGTTTTCGGAGGTCACCTCCGCTCCAAGCTCCCCGAGTGCGTCAAGCAGCGGCTTCATCGGGCGGGAGCATAGCGAAGAGTCCCCGGTGAATCCAGTCGTTCCATCCAGACGTGATGCGATGCCGGCAAGCATTCGTATGGATGTCCCTGAGTTTTTGCAGTTTATCACGGTGCCTTTCGGAAGAGGGGCGTGTAGATCACCACCCTGGATCGTGATTTTCTCCTCTGCTATGCATACGTTTGCTCCGAGCGCTTTGACCGCATCAAGGGTTGCAAGAGTGTCTTCTCCAAGAAGCGGAGAAAGAACAACTGACTCACCTTTTGCTAGAGCTGCGAGAAGAAAAGCCCGGTGGGTGTGACTTTTGGATGGAGGTGCACAGACCTGCCCGGATATCCGTGACGAGGATACGATAAGTTTCATCTCACACCCCGTTCCTGATATTGGCGAAGAGGAGATCCTTCCGTCCGAACCGGTCAAGAAACTCATCAAGCCGTTCTACAGGAACAAGGATCCCGGTGGCGGGACCGGTCCCGGAAAGTCCAGCAGCTTTTGCTCCACACGAGAGGGCCTTGTCCGCGATCTCCGGCGTGATCCCAATTGCCTCACAGGTACATCGTCCATTTACATACATCGCCGAAAAGACATCTCCTTCGATTGCCATCTCATAGGCGGCTGAGACCATATCACGCATCTCACGCATCTTTTCCATCGGAAACGCGGATTTCCTGATCTGGAATGACGGGATGTGGATCACAGCAGTGAAGCCTTCCGGCATCGGGCGGCGAAGCAGGAGTTCACGCTCTAAATTGTCGGTGAATACAAGACCACCGAGCTCGCAGGCACACGCATCATCAAAGGCCCCGGTAATACTGACGCCTGCCTTGATAGCGGCGTTCGCACCGATCCGTCCGATCTCCAGAGGATCGATACGAACGCGGAGGGCCTCGGCGGCAGCCGATATAATAGAATTCGCGGCGGAACTGCTGCTTTTCAGACCTTTGGATATAGGGACATTCGAGATGGTTTTTACCATAGCCCCGTTCATTCCCGAGCCAGGATAACGTCTGAGCATCTCCTCAACGGAAAGACGGGCGAGCGTCGTATCCTCGGCTGGATGACCGTCGATCTCGACAGAGAACTCTTTTTCCGGAACGAGCTGAACGGTCGCCTCGGTTTTGAGGTCGATGCCGAATGCCGCCCCTTTCCCGGTCGATATCGCATTGATCACCGAGAGAGCACCATAGGACACGCCTTTACCGATCATGCCGCCCTCTCTTCGAATGCTTTTCTCATCACGTCTCGATTCGGTATGATCCCGATCCAGAGGGTGAATGATGCGGCGGCCTGTTCGATAAGCATGGTTTTTCCATTGATGCATGCCCGCACACCGGCTGCTTTTGCAGCAGTAAGGAGCGGAGTCATTTCCGGATCGTAGATCATGTCCATGACGACAGTATCCTTGGTGAATACGGTATTCGGAACTGGAGAGACATTTTCGAACCCGCTCATGCCTGCCGGGGTTGCGTTGAGAATGATCGTGTAATCCGGGGAAAGCTCCCCCGCTTTCACAACACGGGCACCAAACCTGCGGGCAAGTGTCTCTGCCCTGGAGTGGGTCCTGTTGGTGATCGAAAGATGAGCCCCGGCAGCCTTCAGATACGCGGCGGCGGCCTTCGCTGCCCCACCGGCTCCGATAATGAGCACCTCAGCTCCCTTTGGATCCACGTCCACTGAAGCGAGAGATGCAGCAATTCCCAGGATATCAGTATTATATCCCTCGAGACCGGCGGGGGAGTTTCGGATAGTATTCACTGCCCCGGCGGACTCAGCGAGGGGATCGATCCGTTTCAGGAAAGGGATGACAGATTCTTTATGGGGAATGGTTACATTCATGCCGGTGATCCGATATTTTTTGATAACATCCGAGATAAGGTGAATTTCCTCAGGAGTTGTCGGGATCTTCACATACCTGCCGGGAATCTTCGCGGTTTTGAATGCTACGTTGTGGATATCCGGCGAGGATGTGTGTGTCAAGGGATAGCCGATTACGGCAGTGACCAGCGGATCGGTACCGAACCTGACAACCTCATCCAAAGTAACCTGGCCCGGGGCGGACGCCAATTCCTGTTTTACGGCACAGTAGTTGAGAATTGAACCAAGATCTGAAGATCTGAGACGAGTGACCTCGCCGGCCGCCCCCATACCTATGAGGATGAACGGAGTGGCCATTTCCCTAAGAATGAAAGCGGCGTCAAAGACAGCCATAAGGTCTGCCGGCCCCCTCACCATGAATGCGGCTTTGGGGATCCCGGAGGATCGGAGATCTTTGAAGATGGTAAGGATCTCATCCGCCTCAGGGGTTTTTTCAAAGTCATGATAGGAGCAGATGACCTGTTCTTTTGGGAACTGACCCCTCAATACAGAATCCGATTCGATGTCGATGTACTTCGCACCTGATGCAAGAGCACGGAGGAAGGTCCCCTTTCGCTCTTCATCAGACGGAGACCTGAAGGTGGCGATGGATGGGACGCCGACCGCAAAAAAGGAGAGGTCTCTCGGAATGACCGGGAAGGCATCAAGCCGGAATTCAAGAGCCTGCGCTCCTTTCGCGACCGCCTCTTTTGCGAGAACCCGAGCCCCATCCTCATCTTTTGCTACAATGACGGCACAGTTCGCAGTCATTTTTCGCAGATTGTCTCCGCCATCGTATGTCCGAAGTGTCGGCCGCCGCTTTCAAGTCTGACATAGACCTGATCCCCAATCGAGAGATCAGAGACGGAAACAGCCCCCGAAGGCGTTCCAAGGCGTATGGTCTCGGCATTCTGCAGAACGAAAGAGTAGGTCTTTCCTCCGGCTTTTGCCTCGATATAGAGCATCGGGCGAACCTCGATTTTTACTCTGCCGACATTCACGGTCCGCAGGCTCCCGTCAGGCATGCGGGAAAGCAGTTCATTCCCGCTGGAGATCTCAGAGAGGTATCTTGTCGTCCCGTCAGGACAGAGAATATATGAGTGAACGGCCCCGGCGTTCACCCGGAATGGCCGGGCGCTGACGTACTCGCTTTCAAAACTTTCCGAGCAGACGAGGAAGAGACAGGAAGACTGGGAGCCGATCAGCATCCCTTCGCCCTGCTCAAGAAGCGAGCATGTGTCGATACAGACCCTGTCTCCTAAAGACAGGGTAGAGATTCGGGTGATCACTGCAGTTTCCAGGTCGACTATTGGATATTCTGCGGTTCGTATCCCGGAAAATGCGGCGAGGTCGGCAGGACCATCTGGAGTGATGACGATCCCGTCGCATCCGACTTCCATAGTTTGGAAAGCAAGACGAGCCTCTTCCGGGGTTTTCACACAAATGTATACACTAGTATCAGCGGTCTGGAACCGGGATATGAGATTTTCAAGCGGGATAACTTTCCAGTTTTCGGGGGAGATGATAAGATATGGAACGGCATTCTTCAGGCTGTACGCCTCCTCCATCTCCTCGGCACCTGTTAGATTCAGGAGAACACCGATCCTCTCGCCGGAATACATGAGATTTTTGCCATCGGCCAGTATTGCAGTATATCTGCCGAGATGACACATAGCCTCATCTTCAGGTCTCAGGATGATATGGGTATACCCTGATTCAAGGGCTGATGCGACGACAGCTTTTCGTTCGTCATAGGTCGGAAGGTGGTCGGCACGGACCAGAATTGGAGGAAGCTGGATTGTCATATATTTTTCACCGAGTGAGATGTTTCGCTGCTTCTTCTACGGAGGCGCCCCGCAAAACGATATCGGAGACCGCTGAGGTGATCCCGATGATATCATTGTGCTGGAAGATGTTTCTTCCGATCGAGACACCTTTTCCTCCAGCTTCGAGGGAGTCACGAACCATCTGAAGCATCTCCATATCAGAGCCCATCTTCGGACCTCCGGCGATGACGACAAGGATCTGAGCGCCACGGACAACTTCACGGAACGTGTCGATATCTCCCGTGTAACTGGTTTTTACAAGATCTGCACCGAGTTCGGCTGCAACGCGGGCGCAGGTTTTGAGCGCATCCACATCGAATGAGTCTTTGATATTTTTTCCACGCGGGTAGACCATCGCAAGAAGCGGCATTCCCCACTGCTGACATTTGCGGGAGATCTCTCCGGCATTACAGATCATCTCAGGTTCAGTATCGGCTCCCAGATTAATGTGGATGGATACGGCATCCGCTCCAAGAGTTATTGCCTCCTCAACGGTCGTGACGATGACCTTCGAGTTTGGATCGGTTCCAAGACCAGTTCCTGCGGAAAGGTGGACGATCAAACCGATGTCTTTTCCAGAGGTCCTGTGCCCGTACGGAACCATCCCTTTGTGCATGAGAACGGCAGTAGCTCCGCCGATCGAGATCTTATTTATTGTGTCACGCATGTCGATGAGCCCGGGGATCGGCCCCATAGAAATGCCGTGATCCAACGGTACAATGACCACACGACCGGAATTCCGGTCTATGACCCGTTCCATACGGATGTGTTTTCCAAACATGTGTGCTAATCATTAGCACGGTGACAACATCAATCTTCTGGAGAGGGTAGATTCTGGCAAAATACAGAGCAATCCATGCAGATATGCTATGTTTATTACACAATATATATTCTAAAATCCATAATTTTTATTTTAAATCTCGTTCAAAAAATAAAAAAAAGAGGAGGAGACAAAATCTGCAGCAGAATAAATATCTCATAGGAAACGGAAGACGAACGCAGAATAAAACAGAATATCAGGATAAAAAGGGAGAGGGGTACCGAGAGATTACTTTTCTCCTCTACCAAGTTCCCGGTGGGCTTTACCGAGATGCTGAGCCCCAAGTGCTCCGAGAAGTGATAACTCGCCAGCCAGAACACTGGCTGCCACAATTTCAGCAAATGCTTTCGCATTATCTCCCGGATTTTCCGCTCCGCCTGCCACGCCGAGCATGGCAAGACTTGCGTTCTGGGTAGCGATACTGGTTCCTCCCCCGATCGTTCCAACCTGAAGAGAGGGGAGTGTGACCGAAACATATACTCCCCCTTCAACCATATCGACGGTCGTGATCGCATTACTCCCCTCGACCACGTGGGCCGGATCCTGACCGCAGGCGATGAACATAGCGGCGATAACATTCGCGGCATGAGCATTGAATCCCAAGGAAGCAGCACGGGCAGATCCGGTCAGATTTTTCCGGGTATTGACATCAGCAAGGGTGGCCGAGTTGGTCTTAAAGATCGTGGATACAAGTTCATCCGAGAGAAAAACCCCGGCAGATATCGTCTTTCCCCGACCCTCAATAATGTTGATCGCCGAGGGTTTTTTGTCGCAGCACATGTTTCCGGAAACGGCGATAAGTTTTGCCTTCGTCTCTTCCTCGATCAGGTGAGCTGCGGCTTCAGAGGCAATAGTGACCATGTTCATACCCATTGCATCCTTCGTGTCGAACTCAAAGCGGATAAAGACGCTCGTACCAGCCGTATACGTAGTAAGTCCTATCAGTTCGCCGTGATTTGTAGTTTCTTCAGCGGCGACCTTCAAAAGAAGGAGATTGTCTTCGGCCCATCGGGCGACCTCGGCTGCGTGGGCCACGCTCTTAGCCGAAAAAACGGGAGCACGCGTCATTCCGTCTCTGAGAATACGTACCTCCGCACCGCCTGCTTTGGTGATGACCCCGCATCCCCTGTTGATCGAGGCGACCAGAGCACCTTCGGTCGTCGCAAGCGGGAGCCAGTAGTCGCCGTTCGCATACTCTCCTTTGACCGCCAAAGGTCCTGCCACTCCCAGCGGAATCTGAACACAGCCAATCATATTCTCGATATTTCGGGTCACTATCCGGTCAATAGGTATCGTATAGTTCCCAACAGCGGAAAGATCCGTGCCGGTCTCTTCTTCGATATATTTACGGCGAAGAGATACGGCATCATCTGCCGGCAAACTCTTTTCCAACGCGTAAAGTTTCAGATCCCCGGAACGGATCTTTGCGAGATACTCATCCATAATTATACAATAGTTCGGAAGGGACTAATACATTTTTCTGTCAAACAGGCAAATAGTATTCAGGCATATGCAGAAATACGCTCACATTCTGGACCTTGTCAGGGAGAGAAATCCCCTTGTGCATCAGATCACCAATTACGTTACGGTAAATGATTGCGCAAATATGACAATCTGTTTCGGGGCATCCCCGGTGATGTCACACGCACCGGAGGATGCGGTGGATATGATAAAAATAGCGAGCGTTCTCGTTCTGAATATCGGAACGCTTGACGAAAAACAGATCGAAGGAATGCTTACTGCAGCAAACGGAGCAAAGAACTGCGGTATTCCCATCGTTCTTGATCCTGTGGGAGCAGGGGCGACCCCATATCGAACACAAACCGCGGAGAGGTTTATGGACGGATTTCCCATCACTGTCGTGAAAGGGAACGCAGGAGAAATCGGCACCCTCGCCGGCGTCTCGGCAACAGTACGGGGAGTAGACTCCGGTAATATATCCGGGGAGCCAAAGGAGATCGCACGCAGCTTTGCAAAAGAATATGGATGTACGGTCGTTATGAGCGGAGCAGAGGACATCGTAAGTGACGGAAAACGTGTCGTCGGCATAGCAAACGGCGTCCCAATGATGGGGAAAATCTCCGGGACTGGTTGTATGGCGAGCGCAGTCTGCGGCGCCTGCACCGCGGTTTCTGATCCAGTAGACGGCTGCATCGCCGCGATGACTGCGCTTGGTATCGCCGGCGAAGAAGCAGCAAAAACAGCAAAAGGCCCGGGATCATTTAAGCCGGCATTTTTCGATGCGGCAGCTTCACTTACAAACGAACAGTTTATCAGATCAGCGAAGATCTCTGAGTATCAATGAAGTATGATCTCTATGTGGTGACCGACGAGGATCTCTCAAACGGCCATTCCCATGCAGAGATAGCAAAGCTCGCGACTGAGGGAGGAGCCGATGTGATTCAACTCCGCGACAAGAAGATGAACTCAGCAGCTCTCTTTGCCGAAGCATTGAAGATCCGCAAGATCACGAAAGACAAAGCCCTTTTCATAGTAAATGACCGGGTCGATATCGCTCTCACGTCGAAAGCAGATGGGGTTCACCTGGGGCAGAGCGACCTGCCGGTAGAGGTCGTAAGACGCCTTGTTCCGGATGATTTCATCATCGGCATCTCCATCAGTTCTGTTGAGGAGGCATTAATAGGCGTCCGGAACGGAGCGGATTATGTGGCAGTAAGTCCGGTTTTTTCGACCGGCTCAAAACCAGATGCCGGCGTGGGCCGCGGACTTGCCTGCATCTCTGCAGTAAGAAAGGCAATTCCAAAAGAGATCCCCGTTGTGGGTATCGGAGGCATCAACAGTGAAAATCTCTGCGAAGTCATCACGGCAGGTTTAGACGGGATCTGTGTCATCTCCGCAGTGATAAGTGCCCCCGATATAAAAAAAGCCGTGGGAGATCTGCGTGAAAAAATCAGGAACGTGAAAAATGAGTGAAAAAATCACGCAGTGGTGCGTGCGTATCCCCGTTCTTGAAGGAGAAGAGGGACGCAGAAAACTGATTGCCGAAGGAAAAGCCGATCGAAGCCTTCGACCATACGCCGAGGAGGGCTATCTGTTGATCCCCGTTCTCGAAGAGACCGGTCTTCAGGCAGAATTTTCCACAACAAGTCTCCGTGAAGAGCTGGGCCGCCACGAACAGATCGGCGGGATCGTAGTTCTTCAGGAAGAAGATACAGTCGGAGCAGCAAAGATCCTTGCGGCACGCCCTTCGGCCCACACAGCCCTTTTTGCCACCTCACCGGTCGAAGGGGAATTTAGAACAAAAACGTTCAGGGTTCTTGCAGGAGAAAACACAACCGAGACGTTGTATCATGAATATGGTCACAGAATGATCATCGATCTAACCGCCGCATACTTTTCGGCAAGACTCTCGAATGAACGCCAGAGGATCCTTTCTTCCATGAAAGAGGGAGAGAGAGTTCTTGATATGTTCGCCGGAGTCGGCCCGTTTCCGGTGATGCTGAGCGGAAAGGCGAAACTTGTCGTTGCAAACGACATAAATCCATCAGCAGTATATCTCCTTCAGAAAAACATCAGATTGAATCGTCTGCATAACGTAGTGCCCATTCTCGGAGATGCAATGGATCTCCCGCATATGCTCGACTCTATGGAGTTTGACCGCATAATCATGAACTTACCGTTCGCAGCATACGGATTTTTAGCAGGAGCTGCAAAACTTGCAGCTAAAGGTGCAGTCATCCATCTCTACTCACTTGTCGAGAAAGAGGGAGAACACAATGAGGATATTCAGCGTGCTTTTCCGAAGGCAAAGATCACCGAACGATTCCTTCGTTCATATTCACCGGCCAGCTGGCATGCTGTGTATGATATAGAGGTCGGCGATGAAATGTAAGATCTGCGGTAACGGAAGATATTGCAATGATCCGGGATGCTTTGCCGTATATTCGTATCATGAAAGCTGTCCATGTAATGGATGCGTCAGCCGTAGAAACAGCACAAGAGGTGGCTGCCTATGCTGATGCAATCATTCTGGATACACGAACCCCTGGCCGGCTCGGCGGAACCGGACTTACTCACGACAGGAGTATCAGTGCGAAAATCGTAGAGTCTGTCGGGATCCCCGTAATTCTTGCCGGAGGTCTCACTTCGGAGAATGTAACCGCGGCGATCCGTCAGGTCCACCCATATGCAGTGGATGTCCACACCGGCGTGAAAAAAAATAATGTCAGGGATCCTCTGAAAACAAAAGCATTTATCGAAGCCGCACATACGGCACTCTGAATCACACAATCCCTTTTTTCGAAAAAATTAGACTTCGATCACTGTCTGTGAACAGGTTTTGAAGTGATTTGTATATCCAGTCATATCAAGCAGACCGTGACCTGAAAGATAATCGCTAAAATCATAAATCATACTGTTTTTCCCCATCTGTTATGATGTATACTGGATACCTTATGGTAGCCGGATAGATCAGAACAGAAAAGGAATACAAAACAAAAACACGAGAGCGTACACTCCCATTAAAAAAAACACAAACAAAACATTTCAAAAGAATAAAGGGGGGGTGCAGCGTTGACCAGTTCCCGAGAATTCGCATATCTCAGTACAATGACCGACGCAAGAGAGCTTAACTGCCGGGTTCGGAATGGGTCCGGGTGGAACCTCTCTGCTATGGCCGCATGATCCCCCAAGCTAAGTTCCCGATTTGAACGGGAGTAGAGTTGCTCTGCAGGCAACCGCGTGGCCGCTCCGCCAACTTAGCACAGTAATCTGGTATAATATATTAGCCGTTACTGTTTATAAAGGATATACCTTCATAGGTTTTGCATTCAGATAACGTCTGGGCACAGCGGACACTTCAATATTAATCGGTAGTAGACAAATTCTCGAAAGAGCAAAGGCACAATTTTCATGATGCCAAAGTCCATCTACCACTGCATTTCCATTGAAGTAACCAATCATCCATTGTAAAGTATCGAGGCATACCAGTTCATAAAGAATCTGGATTTGAGCGTTAGTACTTGCGGACTGAACACGTCGTTGCCTTCGTGCGTACATCCCAAGCCTATTAACCCGGTCTTTTACCGGTGCTCTATAACGAAATCTCTTTTCAAGCGAAGTTTCAAACTTAGATGCTTTCAGTTTTTATCTCGTGCCACGTAGCTGCTCGGCACTGCCTTATCAGACAACCGATACACCAGAGGTGACGACTGAAAGTTCCTCTCGTACTATTTCAATCTTGCTCTCAGATTTCGAACACTCCCATCAGATAGTAACCGACCTGTCTCACGACGGTCTGAACCCAGCTCACGATCCCCTTTAATAGGCGAACAACCTCACCCTTGGCTGCTGCTGCACAGCCAGGATGGAAAGAACCGACATCGAGGTAGCAAGCCGCCGGGTCGATATGTGCTCTTGCCGGCGACGACTCTGTTATCCCCAGGGTAGCTTTTCTGTAGTCAATAGCCCTCACCAAAAAGGCGTATTGGTTCGTTAGACCCGTGTTTCCACTCGTGATTTCTTGCTGTGCGAAATCACGTCAAGCCAACTTATGCTCTTGACACTCTCCTGTGAGTTGCTGACTCACATGAGTTGACCATAGGGCACCCTTGATATTTTTTCGAGGGTGTGGCGCCCCACCCAAACTGCCTACCTACCGATGTCCTCACCATAAAAGATGAGTGAGAATTACAGCAGAACAAGGATAGTGTCTCAACTGAGGCTCCACTCATACCGGAATATGAGCATTAACACCTACTATCTACGCTGCGCATGTAATACCGTAATTCAACGACAGGCTGCAGTAAAGCTCCATGGGGTCTTCACTTCCCGATGGGAGTCCCTTGCCTCTGCACAAGGATAAAAGGTTCAACGGATTTGCGGTAGGGACAGTAGAGCCCTTATTAATCCATTCATGCAAGTCGCCAATTAAGCGACAAGGTACTACGCTACCTTAAGAGGGTCATAGTTACCCCCGCCGTTTACGGGTCCTTCATCCGATTGTAATCGGGGTTCAGATACCCGCACTGGGCAGGATTCACAAACTATACTAGTCCTTACGGAGTTGCAGTCTGCTATGTTGTTGTTAGACAGTTAGAGCTCCCTGGTCACTGCGACCTGCCTAATCACTAGGCAGGCACTCCTTGTTCCGAAGGTACGGAGCCATTTTGCCGAGTTCCCTTACCACAAATAATTCCGACACGCCTGAGTCTTTTCAACTAGGGGCACCTGTGTCGGTTCTCGGTACGGACATTGCGTTACCTTTTCACGGGCACCAGGTGTTTACACACTTACGCCATCACGCTTTCACTCAATTCTCACCATTACGGTACTCCGAGAGTTTATACGATTGGACGGGACGACAGTCCCGCTATGCATAACCCGATGCGTCAGTATAATCAACGCACGGTACAGGAATATTAACCTGTTTCCCTTTTGCTACACTCAAGTTATGGTGCAACTTAGGACCGACTAACCCTCAGCTGACGAACATTGCTGAGGAAACCTAGCCCCTTCGGCGGAACAGATTCTCACTGTTCTATGCTTCTACTACTGCCAAAATTCTCATTCCTATACGGTCCACAGGAACTTACACCCCTGCTTCAGCCCATACAGGACGCCTCTCTACTCGATCACGTTCAAAAACGTGCGCCATGGTATCTGCAGTAGGCTTGAGCCCCGTCCATTTTCTGCGCCCTAAATCTTGACTGGTAAGCTGTTACGCACTTTTTAAAGGATAGCTGCTTCTGAGCTCACCTTCCAGTTGTCTTTGACCTAGGACTTCATTCAGTGTTGACACTTAGCCTACATTGGGGGGCATTAACCATGGTCTGGGTTGTCTCCCTTACGGACTACAAGCTTACCCCGTAGCCCGGACTGCCCGACGTCTACAAAGATAGGGAGTTTGGAGTTTTACAAGAAAGCGAGGAATTTCTTCCCCGGGATTTCTAATAGGTGCTCTACCTCACTATCATTCTCGGTCGAGGTCATGCTTAGACATGTTTCGAGAGGAACCAGCTGACACCCGGTTCGATGAATCTTTCACTCCTATACCCAAGTCACGCGAATGATTTGCATATCAATACCGCATGCGGTCCTCCACGCACCTTTCGGCACGCTTCAACCTGCTCAGGCATAGATCACCAGGTTTCAGGTCGTATCCCGTTGACTCCACGCACTATTAGTACGCCGCGCCAGGTAAACTACGCGCTTGTCGCTTTCGCTGCGGCTACCCTTTCGGTTAACCTCGCCAGCGGAATACACTCTTTGGCCCGTTCTTCAAAACGTAAGTTACGACGTCGGCAACTCTACTCATACTACCGCCTCGCGACGGGTTCTTTCGAAGAGAAGATCCTTGCACGCCGTAACACACGATCACCGGTTAGTTTCAGGCACTTTTCATTTCCTTTTTAGGGATACTTTTCAGTTTTCGCTCACGCTACTATTTCACTATCGGTTTTGAGGAGTATTTAGTCTTGGAGGTTAGGTGACCCCCTTATTCACGTGGGAATTCCAACCCGCGCTACTCAGGACACTTCTAAGCCATGTTTATCACCACGTACGGGACTGTCACCCTCTAAGGTAAGCCATTCCAAGCTACTTTCATTAGATAAACACATACTATATTGAAGGCCATACACTACATCTCCCTTGCGGGATTCAGTTTAGACTCTTACGGGTTCGATCGCCTCTACTAACGTAATCTCAATTGATTTCTCTTCCTCCCCCTACTGAGATGTTTCACTTCGGGGGGTTCCCCATCCTTACGGATTCACGATAAATCGTGTGGAGGTCCTATTAGGGTATCCCCGGATCACAGACTCCTTGCGTCTTCCCGGGGCATTTCGCTGCTTGGCACGCCCTTCATCAGCTCTCAAACCGAACCATTCACTAACCGGCATAAGAACCAGGTTCTTTGTTCTCTGATGTTCCAAAGCTTGGAACACCAGAGGGTATGTCGATAATTTTCTTTCGATGATTGTTTGTTACAACAATGTATTATTTGTGGTAAATGGAATATTCAGCATCATGTTTATGTGCTGTTGCCAGGGTCCCTTTGTCTCTCTTAAAGTGTGTCGATCTACCGACAAATTTACTTTCAGTAAAGAAAGGTTCCGCTGATACCCATTTAACGTCCAAATGCAAAACCTATACACGGCCTCAAAGAGTCAGTGACTCTCGGCCCTTCCCCGGTAACTCGCGTTTCCGGGTGCATTGGTAACCGTAACCGGTGACAAAGAATTAACTTTTTCACAGTCGGTTACGGAGTGGACGCGTGGGGATTTGAACCCCAGGCCTCGGCGTTGCAAACGCCGCGCTCTTCCAACTGAGCTACGCGCCCCTCACACTATATTTATTCGTTTGTTACTGTTTAACAAACCATACTGCGTGTGAGTATGATATTGATGTGTTGGTATTGTGGCGATTGTACGGTTCATTGAAATGACCATGCTAATTCTGTCATACAGGTTATGTTTGGATCATTCTTTAGGAGGTGATCCAGCCGCAGATTCCCCTACGGCTACCTTGTTACGACTTAACCCTCCTCACGGAACCTAGATTCGACCCCGGCAAAGACCAGGGACTCATCCAAACCCCACTAGGATGGTTTGACGGGCGGTGTGTGCAAGGAGCAGGGACGTATTCACCGCGCTATAGTGAAACGCGATTACTACAGATTCCAGATTCATGCGGGTGAGTTGCAACCCGCAATCCTAACTAAGGACGGGGTTAGGAGATTGACTGCACCTTTCGGTGTCGTTACCCATTGTCCCGTCCATTGTAGCCCGCGTGTAGCCCGGATAATTCGGGGCATGCTGACCTACCGTTGCCCATTCCTTCCTCCTCTTTAGCAGAGGCGGTCCCGACAATGTCCCCAGCCATCCGGAGATGCTGCTGGCAATTGTCGGCGTGGGTCTCGCTCGTTGCCTGACTTAACAGGATGCTTCACAGTACGAACTGACGACGGCCATGCACCTCCTCTCAGCTAGTCATGTAAAACCTTCAGATTGACAATCATACAGCTGTCTTATCCGGTGAGATGTCCGGCGTTGAATCCAATTAAACCGCAGGCTCCACCTGTTGTGGTGCTCCCCCGCCAATTCCTTTAAGTTTCAGCCTTGCGACCGTACTTCCCAGGTGGTGCGTTTCACGATTTCTCTTCGGCGCATCAGTAACGCGTGGTTACCGACACACCTAACGCACATTGTTTACGGCTGGGACTACCGGGGTATCTAATCCCGTTTGCTCCCCCAGCTTTCGTCCCTCACTGTCGAAGCTGTTCTGGTAAACTGCCTTCGCCATAGGTCGTCCCTCGAGGATTACAAGATTTCACTCCTACCCCCGAAGTACGGTTTACCTCTCCCAGTTCCAAGACTGCCGGTATCTCTTAGACGCCTTCACGTTAAGCGTGAAGATTTCCCAAGGGACCTAGCAGTCAAGCTACGGACGCTTTAAACCCAGTAATAGTGGCCATCACTCGAGCAGCCGGTATTACCGCGGCGGCTGGCACCGGTCTTGCCCTGCCCTTTCTTCACATATGATTTAGATATATGAACAGCCTGCATCGACAGGCACTCAGGGTTTCCTTATCACGATTGCTCGCATTGTAAAGTTTGCGCGCCTGCTGCGCCCCGTAGGGCCTGGATTCATGTCTCAGAATCCATCTCCGGGATCTTGCTCCCACAACCCGTACCGATCAATGGCTTGGTGGGCCGTTACCCCACCAACAACCTAATCGGACGCAGTCCCATCCTAAGGCGACGGATCTTTCGAGGATGCACCATTCCAGGATGCATCCACTATGGAGCATTAGCCCCAGTTTCCCGGGAGTATTCTCCACCTTAGGGCAGGTTAACCACGTGTTACTGAGCAGTATGCCGAGGTCTTACACCTCTCGACTCGCATGGCTTAGTCAAACCCTGATAGCAATGGCCTCTGGCAGGATCAACCAGAATTACTATTTTCTTTTCTTTCTTATAGGCACACAGTTGTTGTTTCTACGACATAATCACAAAAACACAACCGTATGAAAGGAATCAGCGGTCATTTCAATGAATGTCCGCATCGCCACAATACCAACGTCAGGACCAACAATCACTCAGGCCTTACCCGGATGATTCGCGTTTTGTCCTCCACTTAAACAGCTCTACTATATCAGCATCAAATGCTTATATAGTCTTCGAACCGACTTCCCAAAGAGCCAGGCACAGGGTGCCAGGCCCCTTGGAGAGTAAATCCGAAAGCCTTGCGAGGTAACATATTTACCCCCAATCACTTATAAACCCACCGAAACATGGAGGGAACACACCCGGAGAAAACCAGGAGAATTTCAACGCAGATCGGTTTGTTTGTGAGGTAATAATATTAGGGATTGGGGCATATAAAGGCGCCGGAATGATGTCCGGAAAAATAAATTTTTGAATGGATTTACAGCTGCATGATACGCGAAAGGGCATCAGAAACCATCTTTTTCCAGTGATCCAGGCATAAATGATAGGTCTCACGCGCGAGCAGGACATCGTCAGACGGGCAATCAGAAGAAAGCGCATCCACTCTATCGAGTGTTGAACGCGCCGCATCCTGGATCCAGAGATCGCGGGTCTCCTGATTCACCACGAGAATCGACTCCGCACGCACAGAAATCAGGGTTTTCCCATCAGGGGGCGTGTAAGCATTCGGTTTGCCGATAACCACCACGAACGACGGATTCGCCGTATCGATCTTCGCAAGCTGATGCATCGCCTCGGGTTGATAGGAACTTGCGTTGATATAGAATATCCCGGTCGGATCGGAAATCCGCGCACGATACAGAATATTCTGGTCACCAACCTTATCCTTCTGTGTTATGGTCCCTGCAATCAGGACCCGATTACACCGCTCGCCCGTCGGCAGCAGAAGATACACCGGACTCTTTTCATCCTCGGTATCTTTAATGGTCTTTGAAGCTTCGCGAAGTTCAGCAGCAAACACGCGTTTTGCCGGCTCACGCTCATAGGACATGAACTGTCCGTTTGGCACAGTATTCACACTCATACTCCGTCACCTCCCGCTGGAACTCCCGCACGATTCATAAGCTCGGCGGTATACTTGGGATCGAGACGGATAAACTCCGCAGACTTCACCAGGATCCTGCCGTCGAACTCGATTCCAAAACATTTCACATATCTTCCGCACAGCCGCTCAGTAAGTTCCGCCTGGATCTCTTCCAGACCAAGAGGACTGTTCGAAGCCATCTCGATCGCCTGATCCATCGTCATCCCGGAAATTGCCTCGGTGACCTCACGGTTCATAAGAACATTATATGCCCGCTGACCATTATCCACAACACCTTTGATCCGGAGATCATAATTGAAGGAGTTCTGGATCTCATGGATCGGACAGAAGTTCTGCCGGGAAAGAACGCGGTTACATCCCTCAACCGGGCAGCGCCGGACAAGACCTGAGCCTTTCGAAACCTGGACAATGGTCCCTGACACCTCATCCAGACGCGTCCCGACCGCGATATCCGCATCAGGCTCATCCGCCGAATACGTCGCCGGATTCAGACTGATCGAAAGACGGCCGTTGAACTCATCCACTTTCGCGTTCGTGATCTCATAAACGCGTCCGAGTTCCAGACGTTCCTTGGAATCATCCTGCCATAAAACAAACTTGATGCGTCCAGTCTCATCGCCGACAAGTCCGCTCTGCATCATCCGTTCACTCCTGGACTCCCACTCCTCAACAAACTTGACGCGAAGAGAGGCATAACCGACTTTGAGGTCACGGATCGAAGAGACCGGAAGAGGCTCCTTTGGAGCAGAACTGCCCGAAGATACCGAAACCGAGATCTCAGCATCCTCATCCAGGATCCAGACCGCAGAGTTCAGGGTCAGGGAAAGCCGCCCGTTATACTCATCCACACTCGCATAGAAAATATTGTATACTGCACCTGGAACGAGTTTTTCCTTCTCAGCATCCTGCCACAAAACAAACTTTGTCCGCCCGGATTCATCAGCACCAAGGCCGCTCTGCATCATCCGATCACTGCGTAACTCCCACTCTTCGATGAACTTCACGTGAACACAGGAAACGACGCCGGGCTTCAGATCGCTCAGCTTCGTCGGCTCGGAAGGAACCAGACACCGGTCATCCTCGATCTCCGTGACATGGGATCCCGAGTGAAGTTTCAGATTCGGAACACCTTTGAACGAATCGACGACCGCCGACTCGATCCGGTACCATTTCTCAAGTTCAAGCTTCGGTAGTTCTGATGCCTTGGAAAAAACGACAAATCGTACGGCTCCGGTACTGTCCGCAAATATCCCGCTCTGTGCGATCGCCGGAGAGTTCGGCGTCTGAAGAGAGACGACTTTCACCTCGACCGTGACCCAGTCGTTTGGCTGGATATCGGCAATATTTACAAGGTCACCTGTCGAAGAACCGGCTGCCGGCTTTGCCTCTTCAGGGATCTTCTGCTGTTTATACTGATCAGAGAGTACTTTCCGCTCTGCTTCGAACGGAACCACACCAAACTCATTGATGTAGAGGTTAAGCTTCTCTGAAATGCTTTGCTTGTCCGGCGAAACTCCTTTGGAAACTAAGTTCAGGGAGATTCTGTCGGTAATCTGCTGGATCTGCTGTGCGTCCATTTTGATCTCCAGATAACAGGTTAACTTGTAAATATATAAACCCCAAACCGCGCGGTGCGATAATGCCCCGGGATCGAGCAAAAATGCCGCTCCCATTGAGTGAGGAGGGTGCAAAAATTTTCCAAAAAAGGAGGGGCGGATCTAGACCATACCGTTTCGTCTTTCCATGGCGATCGTATTCTGCCACTTACCGAATTTATCTTTCGCAATCCTTTCACGGTAACCGATCTCCCTAAAACCGCACTTGGTGTGAAGATTGAGACTTGCAGTATTTATAGAAAGGATGTTCAAATACAAACACCAGTAGCCTTTTTCTTCATTTTTTTGCAGAGATGATCCAGCAGCTCTGTCCCAAAACCCTTGCCCCGAAATGCTTTGTCGAAATAAATACTGACTTCCACAACACCTTTGTAGGATTCCCGTGCGGAAGTAGGGCTGACGGCACACCATCCAACGACCGTATCGTCCGCGAGCATGACATAGCGGCAGTCTTTCAGATGTGCCGCATCCCATGTTTCGAAGGTCGGGCATACTGTTTCAAACGTTGAGATACCTTCCAATAGTCCCTGGTGATAGATCTGACTGACACGATCCCAATCGCTATTTTCCATTTCTCTAATGGTGAAGTTCATTTTTCTACCTCAGCGTCCCTCTAATTTTGCTCCGGAGACCGGGCACTTTTTATGCCAACGTCTGCCCGGAAAGAGCAGAAACAACGGCACAAACAGAAACAGGAAGAAAAATGGAGATCCCACGAATAAACATACAACAGTCAACAGGATCGAACCGGCAAAAAGAGCAAAAGCTGCTTTTGTCTCAACCTGCATTTACAGATCGACCTCTAAACTTACATCAGCACAACGAACAGAATGCGTCAGTGCCCCCATACTGATCACATCCACATCAAGACCTGCATATCTGTCAACGGTCTCGGGCGTGACGCCGCCTGATATCTCCAGGGTCACTTCCCCGCGGAGACCGGCGGCCTTAAGCGCGGTGATAGACTCACGGATAAGTTCCGGGGTCATGTTATCGAACATGATGATATCGGCACCGGTCTCTGCTGCAAGAAGAGCGTCTTCCAGAGACTCGACCTCACATTCGATCTTCTTATCAGAATATTTCATGCATTTCCGCACTGCCTCATCGACCGGCATAAATGCCCGATGAGTATCCTTGATCAGGAACTGATCAAAAAGCGTGTGTCTGTGGGGCAGAGCGCCGCCGGCAATTAAAGCTTTTTTATCATAAAACCGGAGTCCGGGAGCGGTCTTCCTTGTCCCGGCAACCCGAACATGATCATTGACGACCGAGACAAGGCGGGAGGCTTTTGCCGCGGCGGACGCAATGCCGCTCATCCGCCCGAGAAGATTCAGACAGGTCCGCTCTAAGGAAAGGATGGCGTGGACCGACCCTCTGAGTGCGAAGATCTTCTCACCCGAGCGGGCAGTCGAACCGTCACGGACCAAAACTTCGGCAAGAACACCGGCATTCTTAAACAGCCATTCGCACTCTTCCGCTCCTGACACGACCATATCTTCCCGTGCTTCGATATGTGCCGAGACGACCTTGTCTTCCAAAAGAGCAAGGGTCGTGATGTCGCCTGCGGAAACATCCTCGGCAACAAAGGAGAGAAGCTGGTCGGTCGGGAGCATTTATACCGATGCCTCGATCATCCGCTCGATCGCAAGACGGGCACGGTCTGCAATGTTCTCCGGGACCTGGATCGGAACGACGCCGTCCTTAAGCGTGATGTAGAAATCCTCTTCGGTGATGAGTTTCATGTCCGAGCAGACTGCTGTATCTATACCATGGAATATGGTCTTTGGATACTTTTTCTGCAGAGGATGGATTATCCCGTTATCGGTCAGGATCACCCACTCCTTCTTTTCGCCGCATCTGCGCATCATATATCCGGTCGATCCGACCAGGTCGGATGCGAGCTGGACCTCGGGGGAACACTCGGGGTGGCAGATGATCGTCGCGTTCGGATACTCGCGTTTTGCCGTCTCAATATCACGGATGGTAAACTGGTGATGGGTCGGGCAGCCGCCGTTCAATGGAACAGGGATGATCGTTTTTTCCGGGACAAGCCGCTGGGTATATGCTGCAAGATTTGCATCCGGACCAAATAGGATCGTGTCTTGCGGAAGGGAACGGACAACATCTGCGGCATTTGCGGACGTACAGGTGATATCGCACTCTGCTTTCGTCGCCGCGTTCGAGTTCACATACACAACGAACGGTGAGCCCGGGTGGGCAGCTTTTGCTGCACGGACCGATGACGGAGTGAGCTGATCGGCAAGAGGACATCCGGCATCCGGTCTTGGGATCAGAACGGTCTTTTCCGGCGAGAGGATCTTTGCGGTCTCGGCCATGAAATAGACACCGCATACAACAAGCGTCGACTCCTTTGCATCCTTCGCCTTACGGGCGAGTTCCAGCGAATCGCCGGTGATGTCTGCAAGGTCCTGGATCTTTGCGGGCTGATAATTGTGTGCGAGGATCAGGGCGCCTTTTTCATCAGCAAGTCTTCGGATCTCCTTTGCATAGTTCATGCGCCGATCACCAAAGGATTGTCCAGATTTTTCAGGAGTGTCAGGATGGAAAGGGCGGCAAGATAACTGGTAGCCGGGTTATCCGGGGACGGGACGTTTCTGACTCTGATGTATGCCTCGCCAAACTCTCCTTCGAAGAAGATCTCATGCATGTTCCGGTCCTCTTTTGGATCCATCCAGAGTTCGACATCCACATCTCTGCCGCAGGCAAGAGACAGGGACTCGGCAACGTTCGTGTTTTTCGGGTACTGATGAACACAGTCGTAGGCTTTTCCGGTGAAGATGCAGGTTTTTTCCTGTGCTTCACGCGAGAGGGATTTGGGATTTTTCGTTGTGCGAAGAACGAATTTATCGATACCTGATATCTGCCCGACGCGGATATTATCCAACCCCATGATAGCCCCGGAGGGGATGTGGATCTTTTTCTTCATCTCGCGGGCGGTCTGGATGAGTTCTTCACGGAATGCAATGTCTGCAAGTGCCCCTACGCTCATGATAACAAGATCTTTTCCTGCGAGAAGAATGCTCTTTGCGTGGGATGTTGCCGCCGCAACAGATGCCGCCTCGACGACGATGTCTGTGGACTCTGTAAGGAATGCCGAAAAATCAGAGTACGGAGTAGCCCCAAACTCCCTGCAAAACTCCTCTGCACGTTCAAAAACCACATCATATACTGCAGTGATTTTGAAGTTCTCCTGACTCTTTGCGATCACATGACCGATATTTCCGCACCCTAAAAGCCCGACGGTAATCATAATTGTTACAGAGTTTCGGATTATAGATAGTTAAGGATTGTGCCACCCGCCAAGGCAACAGAAAAAAGAGGGGGGCATTTTTGATATTCCATGATGTCTCCGGGTCGACGACAATTACCTGATATATAATAAAAAAAGCATCGAGTATGAAATACTTGATGAGCAAGAAGAACAAATCTAGCAATAAGATGGATGATCATACGCATGTTGCAGCGATCGATCTTGGAGCCACACATCTTCGTGTAGGGATCGTTGACGAAGAGGGAACGATAAAGGCATTTTCCCAAAATGAGGTCAAAGACCTCGCAAGTGTCGCGGATATACAGATACTGATATCAGATATGATCTCGGATCTAAGCAAAAGCTCAGGGATCTCACCAAAAGCGATCGGGATCAGTACAGCAGGGCCCGTCGATCTGAAAACCAGTTCGGTCGTCGGCTCACCCAATATGAAATGTGAACGGATCTTCCTTTCCGGACCGCTGGAGGAAAAGTTCGGCATCCCGTTACGTATGATGACCGACTGTAAAGCAGGCGTCCTTGGAGAATATTATTTTGGCGGGGCAAAGGATGCCGAAACACTCGTGTATCTGACCTTTTCCACCGGGATCGGGGCAGGGGTCCTGGACCGGGGCAGGCTCTTATGCGGTTCGAACGGAAATGCCTCCGAAGTCGGTCACTTTCTCGTCGACACGACCTGGAACCTCCCCTGCGGATGCGGAGGGACCGGGCACTGGGAGGCATACGCGAGCGGAACAGGGATCCCGAACTTTTTCCGGGCGTGGAGTGAGGATCGTATCGAATGTGACCCGAAACCCTCGATGAATGCCGGGCAGATCCTCTATGCCGCAGAACAGGGAAGCCCGCTCTTCCGCTCCTTTGCGGAAGAACTCGCAAAAATAAACGGGCGGGGACTCTCCTCGGTCGTTGCGGCATACAATCCGGACCTGATCGTAATTGACGGTCCCATTGTCAGAAACTATCAGGTGCTGATAGCCAAAAAAATGACCGAATGTATGGATCACTACCTGCCGATTCCGGATATCCGGATCTCAGCTCTTGAGGGAAAAGCCCCCCTGCTCGGTGCCTCGGTCGTTGCGTTCAAAGCGCTTGGAACTGAGAAAATATGACAGGATCGTTACAAAAAGGGGAGAAATCGGCATCTTCAAGGCCCCATCTCCCAGTAGCAAACTCCAATATTATATAAACTCAGACCTGCAAAGTTAGAGACAATCAATGAGCGACTCAGTATTTACCCGCTTTCGGAAATGGTTTCAAAAGAACTTTGTTTTCTTCGGACCAGGTCTTCTGCTCGCGATCACCGCAGCCGGTGAAGCAGGGGTAACCGAGGCAATCGAGATCGGGGGCCACTACGGTCCGGCGCTGATCTGGGTCGTTATCATCACCCTCATCTTCAAATACGCATTCACCAATGGAATCGCCCGATATACTCTCGCGACGAGCCAGACGATCTTCGACGCGCTCAATCGTCTGCCCGGCCCGAAAAACTGGGGCTCCTATCTGATCATCGGCTCCTATCTCATGGAAATGTTTGCGATCGGTGCGATGCTTGTCTTTTCCGCAACATTTCTGGACTATCTTCTTCCCGGGATCTACTCGGTCTTTCTCATAGCAGTTTTCCTCCTCATATTAACGCTCGCTGTCATCAGGACAAGTTCATACGCGATCCTCGAACCGATCATGGCAGTCCTGATCAGCATACTTGCAGGCGTTATTCTCATCTGCCTATCTCAATTCCCACTTTCCTTCAACCTCATTCTGGACGGACTGGTCCCCTCGATCCCCGCCGGTTCCGAGATGGCGATCCTCGCGATTCTGGGAGTGGTCGGATGAGGACTGAACCTGATGCTCTATTCGGTCTGGCTTTCACAGAAAACGAAGATCCATTCCGAAGATAAACAGGAATGCACACTCCAGAACGAGTCTTTTTTCAAAAAATACATCCGCAGTGTGAATTTTGACGTGCTGACCGGGTTCTTCTTTGTCGCAGTCATCACGATCGGTTTCATGTTCCTCGGGTATGCAGGATATGCCGTATCCTTCATGCCTCACGGAGCGGAGATCACACTTAATACGCTGATCACCCAGATCCTGTATATTTTCAGCTCGATACCTTACGGACCGTATTTGTTCCTGATGTTCGTCGCAGTCATCTTTTTCGGGGCGGTCGTTGTTGGTATGGATGCCCGTGCCCGTGCTCTCGCGAAAGTCGTTCGCCATCTGGGAGAAGACTCGGGGAAAAACTGCCAAGCGAGTATAACCTCTATCAGATCATTCTCCTCGCATTCACCGGCGTGATCATCCTTGCCATGGTGATCGCGGATCCGATGACGGTCATCCGCCAGATCGCGGCACTTTCAGCGATCCTTTTTGGTATCTTCGGATTCATCGTCATTTATCTGGACCGCAAACTGCCGAAGTATGCAAAAGGATCCAGACTATGGACTGCCATAATGACGGTCGGGAGCGGGCTTTCGATCTATGTAGCTTTACTGATAGAATCCTCGTTCCTCGAAAACGGCATCCCCCTGATCGAGAGAATGCTCGTGATCGTTGTTGTGCTCTTCGTTTTCACAAAGACGGAGATGTTTAAGAAACTCGTCCGCGGAACTGCGACCTTTGCCGATAAAATCTCGACGGTCGCTTTAGGCGGCGGGCTTTCCATATACGGCGTGTTTAGAGGGATCAATGTCGACGGTCTTATCTTCTACTTCAACGCCATAGGACCGGTCGTCGCCGGACTCCTCGGCGGTCCGATCGTCGGCGGGCTTGCCGGACTCATAGGATGTATCTATCGCCTTGCCCAGGGCGCACCAACGGCTGTTGGATGTTCACTTGCCATTCTCGCGGCCGGACTCATCGCAGGATTTGCCGTCCGCATCTGGCAGGGAAGGATCACCATCTTCAAAGCGGCAGTATTGACCGTCATCATCGAATGGATACACCTTCTCATCATCGTTCCCGGATGCGGACTCCTTTTAGGTACGCAGACCCTTGACGAGATCATAGCGATCATAGGGAGTACGTTCCTGCCGATCACGATCGTCAATACCCTTGGGGTGGCATTGTTCGCCTATTTCGCGAAAGACCATCTCGTTTTCGCTGCAGGAACAGGCAAACTGTTCGGTAGAAAGAAGCCGGAGACCGGGGATGGACCCGAAGAAGAGGAAAAAATGGAGGAGAAGTAAATGTCCGGTCATCATGAAAAACCGCCGAAAACAAAAGCATCAACATGCATCACCTGGGGGATCATCATCCTCACGACACTCATGTTTATCATAGCATTCCACCCGTTTGGGACGATCATCGATAGCGAGTTCCCGAAAGATGAAGTGATCATCGCGGTTTCACTGCCGTTTGAAGGAGAGATGGCGGAGTTCGGCGTCGAGCATATGCGGGGGATCGAACTCGCTCTCGAGGATATCAATGATGAGGGCGGTATCAGGGGCGTCCCCGTAAAGATCGAGTATTATGACAACAAAGGAAACATCACGCTCGCAAAAGAGCAGTTCAAGGAGATCAGGGACCGCGGGATCCCGGTGGTGATCGGTGCATTGTCGAGCACAGTGACACTTGCCCTTGCTCAGGATGCAGAGTCGTATCAGATCATTCTCATCTCTCCGTCCGCAACATCCGCGAGTCTCTCGCCATACGGCAATTATGTCTACAGAACGGTCTCCTCCGACCTATACCTCGGCGCCGGTATGGCAAAGATCATCGCCGGAAAGAGCAACACGCAGAATGTGATGCTGATCAGCCTCAATTCCAGTTATGGAGAGAGTCTCAGAGACGCATTCCTCAATGAAGCGAACACCTCGTATCCGGAGATGCATATCGTCTCCGCCATATCGGTCCCTGACTCGAATACCGTGAATATTATGGAGATCATCGCCGCAATGAAGAACACCGACCCAGAGTCCGTTCTTCTGATCGTCAACCTGAGTCAGTGCGTAGAGATCATGAAAGCCGCGGAAAAAGAAGAACTCGACCCGGCATGGTTCGGTTCCGACACGTTGACCAGCCGACAGGTCCCCCTGGAAGTCGGTGAATACTCCGAAGGTCTCATCGGATTTTCCCAGGCGAGAAGGATCTCCGACCCCTCATACGAGGAGCATTATGTAGAGACGTTTGGAGAAGCACTGATGACCCGCAACTCGATCTACGGGTATGATACGATGATCGTCGTATCTCAGGCAATAGAAAACAGCGGATACACGGCTGACGGTATCAGGGAAGGCCTTGACCTGATCCGGCACGTGGGACTCACCGGAACCATCGTCTTCGATGAAAAAGGGGATGCATATCCTTCGTATGATGTGATGCGGCTCGAAAACGGCAAGTGGGTCGATCTTGCCTGGAAAGAGATCCTCACCTTCGAAAAGAAAGCTGCCTCGATCTCCTCCCATTGATTTTTTTTGATGCCTTCTTCGTAAATATCAAGTACTAATCCCGCCAACATAATATCATGGCAATCACACTTGATTCGACTATCGCCGACCTTCTCCGCGCAAAACCTGAATCTGCAGCGACCCTTCAGAGCTTTGGCATGGGCTGTCTCGGCTGCGCTATCGCAAACAACGAGACCATTCGCGAGGCCGCAATGGTCCACGGGATCCCATTAGAAGAGCTTGCAAAACAGCTCGGACTCTAAATATTTTTCTTTTTTACTGATTTCAGTTCGAGGACGCCTGCCTCGGGATTCGCGAGAAGATGGTTCGCCACCCGCGGTTCGTGCACAAGACGGCAGTCCATGCAGCTCCATATCTCTCCGTGCGGCGTATCGATCATCTGACCAAGATCCGGGTCCATACAAGGGTAGAGCGGACAGTAGCAAAAACTGCACTCCTGATCCGCATAATTATGACACGGATAATACGGACAGTTCTCCGGAATCCATTCGTTCCAGTGGTCGCCCCCATACCGGCTGTAAATGAAAAATGACGGCCGGTGGCGGCACGCGATCGCAGGGTTCCCCCGCGACCATCCGCGGGTCACGCCCCACGTAGTAAGAAGATAGTTATCGAACCGGACGAGAGCCTCGGTCAAGGCATGGGATACGGCTTTTGATATCCGCATGCCGGTCTCGGTAAGAGGTCCTGCAAACGTCTCCGGGATCCCTTCCGTCTTTTCACAGGCAACAACCACGGCGTCCGTCGAAAGAGCGCCGACGGGGAGTTTTCTTGCCGCGATGACCTGCATCTTCGCTTCGGTGACCGTCATCATTGCCCCGAGAAGAGCGGCATCGGTCAGCGGACGTTCGCAGGTGACGATGATATTGATGGTCCGGTTCCGGTCAGAAACGGCGGCGGTCACGAAAACGGTAACGTAGTCATAGCGGGCGATGCAGAGATTCGTGATCGGGAGAGCGGTAAGAAGACCGAAATACGGCTCTAAAAAACCGTTCCGCATCGACATGCTGTTTATGTAAAGAGCGGCATCATCCGAAAGGCCGCCATCGACCCCGTTACTTGCCGCACGAAAATCCCCGCGGACGATCAGGATATCTTTTTTCAGATAATACCGCATGCTCAGAACTTCCCGTCCTGCTCAAAGCTCCTGCCGAACTGAAGGGCAAGCTCCGCTTTATACAGCTCTTTTCCAAGATAACCCGCATGATCCAGAAGCGAGACCCCGTCTTCTGCAAGAATTGCGGAGAACACCTCATACCACGAGGTCCCGCGGATGGCTTTTCCATCACGGACGGCGACGATGTATCCGTTCTCGATCCCGATCCGAAAATTTCCTTTCGGGTCATAGACGAGGGAATCCGAAGGAGCCCCGGCATCCCGGATATCTTCGTACAGCAGAGGAGGTTCACGCCGGCAGCGTTTCTCTTTGAGGATCAGAAGATCGAGACCGACATCCTTTGGATACGGTCTGCCGGCGGAAATTACCATCATATCGACCGCACGCCGCATCTCGGCAGTTGCCCCATGCGTTTTGTCCGAGTGCTCAGAGATCAGCAGACAGGCAGCTCCCGTTTCCGCCGCAACCGACGCAAGCACAGCACAGATCCCCGGACTGTCCGCATCCATCATCTCCACGACATTCACACAGCCGAGGACCTTCGGACAGATCGTCTCCGGCAAATATGCCGCAAGAGACCGGGTCATCCCCGAAAGCGGCGGCTGGAGAAGCGGGTCGGCAAGGATCCGGAAAAGCCCGGCATCAAGAGCGGACTGGATCGTTTCTTCGAGCGATGCGTTGTCCCGCGGGATAACAACGGACGCGGCGCCCGCCTCCATGATTTTTTCTGCGAGCAGGGGGATCGTTTCCTGCGTAAGAGAAAGGATCAGATCCGCACGAAAGAGCGACGCCTCGATCAGTTCTGGGTCCAGCGTGTCGATCGAGAGAGGGATCTCCAGATCCCCCACCATCGAAAAACACCTGACCACATCATCCGCGGTCGCATCGAACCCGAACCCGAGATCCACGATATCCGCGCCATGTTCTTTTGCACGGATCACCGCATCTCGGATCGAGGGATGCCGATGGGCATCCATGATCTCATGGATCACCTTGATCCGCGAAGATCCGCCGATCTTCACGCCCCGAATGGTAAAAAACGCCTCTGCCTCGCACTCCGCGAGAACCAGATCCTGGCGGGCGGCCGCTGCCTTTTCCGCGAGAAGCATATCATCTGCCGGTATTTCAGCAGAAAGCCTGCCGGCGGATATCAGCGGGATGCAGATCCCCATATCTGCCGCGTGGCGCGTTCCTTTGCAGATGGGGGTCCCCGTCATTATTTCCGTATCATGAAAAGACGCGGTACACATCCCGGAAACGACCACGAGATCGCAGGGGTGGGAAAAAATCAGCTTCTCTAATGACCCCGGTGTTAAAAATGACGCAATTTCGCCTGTTTCGACGATCTCACAGGTAAACTCTGTTACCTTGGATAAAGCCAGACTGAGGGAGGATGCACTCTGGCGTCCTGTGGGAAAGAGAACATGCATTGTATGTTATCCTTATGTTTTTGTACTTACATAGTAATTACCTTAAGATGGTTCTGATAACCTGCGATCTGCATATCCACACAAGCGCGTCGGCAGACGGGAAGTGCCCCGTCGCAGAAGTCATAGCGAAAGCGAAGGAACGCGGATTTGATGCAATTTCGATAACAGACCATGACACGACCGAAGGAGCGAAGCAGGCGCTCGCCATAAAAAATCCCGGGATCCTGATCATTCCGGGGATCGAGGTCTCAACAAAACAGGGACATGTCCTCGTTCTCGGCACGACCAACATGTTCGAGGCGGGAAAAGACGCCTGCGAGACGATCCGGGAGGCAAAAGCACAAGGCTGCCTCACGATCATTCCCCACCCCTACCACAGATGGCGGCACGCGATCGGTCTCCATTCGCCGAAAACCCTGCGGGAAGCCGACGCGATCGAAGTTTTCAACAGCAGATACTATATCAGGTTCGCAAATAACCGGGCGGCCAAATTCGCAAAAAAATATAATATACCCATGACCGCCGGGTCCGACGCCCACACCTGTCAGTTCGTCGGCTACGGGATCAATATCATCGACGCAGAAGAACGGACCGTCCCCTCGATCCTCGAGGCGATCAGAAAGGGAAAGAGCCAGAGCCGGTGTATAAAAACGCCGATCAGGACCTACACCTCCCAGTCGTTCCATAATGTCGTCCGAAAGGCGAGACGGCAGACCTCCCGGCTCAAACCCCGGCGGATCCGATGAAGCTCGCGTTCCTTGCAGGATACCGGGGACAGAACTTCGCGGGATCCCAGTACCAGCCGGATAAACGGACCGTGGAAGGGGAGTTTGTCGCCGGCGGGGTCGAGCTCGGGCTCTTTTCCGATGCGAAGGAAGCGCATTTCCGGACCGCTGGACGGACCGATAAGGGCGTGAGTGCGAGAAGACAGCTGTTTTCGATCACGACCGATAAGCCCGAACTCGCGGTCGAGGCACTGAACTTTCATCTGCCGGACGATATCTGGTGTGTCGGCGCAGCCGAGGTCGACGACGAATTTTATCCCCGGTATGCCGCAAGGGAGCGGAGCTACCGATATTATTTTCCCTACCCTGCGGATGTTTCCCTGATGCAGGATGCAGCATCCCGCCTCGTCGGGACCCACAACTTCAGCGGCTTTGCGAAAATGGAAGCGGGCAGGGACCCCGTGCGGACCGTGACCCGGGCCGCGGTTTTTGAAGGAGCGGACGGATGCCCGGTTTTCGAAGTTGCGGCAAAAAGTTTTCTCTGGAACATGGTCAGGGGCATGGCGGGGGCTTTACAGACGATCGGCCTCGGCCTGTGCGGGCCGAACGTCATCGACGACCTGCTCACCTCTCCGGCGGCCCGGGTCCATCCGGCACCTGCCGAAGGACTCATCTTCTGGGATGTTGTCTGTGATCTCGCATTCACGCCGATGCGGCAGAAACGCGAAGTGAAACGCTCTCTCGCACGGGACGCGGTCTGTGCCCGGGCAGATATGCATACCGCCGAGGCACTTCTCGAGGACGAACCGGGAGCATTCTGGAAGAAAAAAGTGATCCGGGAATATTCGACACTGATGAAAAAAGTGTGAGGGAGTTATTTCTTCCTCTTCATCACGATCTCTTTTCCCCGCTTCTTTGCCTCGACCACACTCTCCGGCCAGCCCTTCACGCCGCCGTGCTGATCCATTCCCGGGAACAGCACGTTTTCCGTATAGGAAAAACCCGAATCATTGAAAAACGCCCTGACGACAGGAAACGCTGAGTCGAAAATATACGGGAGATCCTGTCCCGAGGTCCCAATATACACGCCCGTATGCTTTGCGAGATGCTTTTCATCGAATGAAAGCGTCTTCGTCACAAACTTCTGCGACCACAGGAACTGGCCCCTGTCAATGAGTGCCTTCAGCTCGGCAGTCACCGACATCGAATAGATGGGGGACGCCAGAACCAGAATATCCGCTTCCATGAGCTGGTCGAACACCGGCGTTAGATCGTCTTTGATAACACATACCCCGTTTTTGTGGCAGCCATTACACCCTCTGCAGTTTTTGTATTCGAGATCGGCCAGACGGATCTCCGTCACCTCGGCGCCGGCTTCCTTTGCCCCTTCGATAAAGGCATCCAGCACCGTCTCGGTATTCCCGTGTTTTCGCGGGCTTCCGTTGATCGCGAGCATTTTTATCATTGTTTCACCATCAGTGCCGCCATCGCGTCCCCTGCCTCTTTTGCCCGGGCAACCGCCTCAGGACTTTTCTTGAAATCACCCATCTTATCGATACCCGGGAGGAGAAGGTGCCGGATCCCTGAGGAGGGGATCTGGGACACGTCGAAGAGGAACTGGGCGACGGGGACGGTGTGATCGAATATCCCTTTGCGGGTCTGCCCGGCAGCCGAGATGAACATCCCGAACTTTTTCCCATCCGGTTTCGGGAGGTCGTGAAGGACATACTTTCTCGACCAGAAGACCTGACAGCGGTCGATGAGCATTTTTCCCTGGGCACAGACCGACATAGAATAGACGGGGGAAGCGAAGACGAGAAGGTCACAAGCCCGGATCTTTTCGCCGAGAGCGGGGAAGTCATCCTCGTGGATGCATACACCGGTCTTTTCGCATTTCCCGCAGCCTTTGCAGGGTTTGATGTCGAGGTCGTTTAAGATGACCTTTTCAACAGACATCGAAGAAAACGATTCGAGCACCTTGTCGAGGGCGGATTCACTATTGCCGTGACGACGCGGGGAAGTGGTGATGGCAAGAACGGATAAGGGCATTTATTCAGTATATTACCCTCTGGACTGATAAATTCAGTGATGAGGGGGAGAGGGGGGCATGAAAAACCTCATCACCATCCATGACCAATGGAAGGTATGCATGTTTCCGCAGGCAGACTGGCGATCGGATTTGCCGTCCTGGCGGCTCTTTTGTATGGTATCAGTGCGCCGGTCTCAAAGATCCTGCTCGAAACGACCTCCCCTGAGCTGATGGCAGCCCTTTTGTATCTGGGGGCGGGTATCGGGATGTTTGCGGTGAATCTCGCGACCCGGGTGAGGAGGCGGGAACAAAAGGAGGCACCGCTTTCCAGGAAGGATCTGCCGTTTGTTATCGGGATGATCCAGCTGGATATCGCGGCGCCGATTCTTTTGATGCTGGGTCTTTCGCTGACGACCGCCGCGAATGCGTCGCTTTTGAATAATTTCGAGATCGTAACGACGGCTCTCGTGGCTCTTTTACTGTTTCGGGAGACGATCGACCGTCGGCTGTGGTTCGCGATCGTGTTGATCGTGGCGGGGAGTGTTCTTTTGACGGTGGACGATGTGAGCAGTTTTTCGTTTTCAGCCGGGTCGATCTTAGTGATCCTGGCGTGTGTGTGCTGGGGTGTGGAGAACAACTGCACACGGATGCTTTCGCTGAAGAATCCGATGCAGATCGTGGTCGTGAAAGGGTTCGGGGCAGGGTTCGGGGCTTTGATGATCGCGTTTCTGGCGTCCGGGATGCAGACGGATCTGCCAAGTGTGATCGCGGCGCTTGTTCTGGGTTTTTTTGCGTATGGTCTGTCGATCTATCTCTATGTGCTTGCCCAGAGGCAGCTTGGAGCGGCGAGGACGAGTGCGTTTTATGCGGTGGCGCCGTTTATCGGGGCAGGTATTTCGTTCGCGGTTTTCCGGACACCGCTTACCCCACTGTTTGCTTTAGCGGCGGGAGTGATGGCGATCGGAGCGTATTTTGCGGCGACGGGGGGACATAGGCATCTCCATATCCATGATCAGGTGAGGCATGATCACCGGCACGGGCATGATGACGATCATCACACGCATGTCCATGATCCTCCGGTCGAGGGAGAACATAGTCATGAACATGTTCATGAATATACGGAGCATGAGCATTCGCACGGGGCGGATATGCATCACGTGCATGTGCATGAGGAGAAGAAGTGAGGGGGTAACCGGACAATAACATGCCAGATGGGATAAATATATTATACCTTATGAGAAATATTATAATGCAATCTTAGAATCAATTTATTTGAAATATATTTAATTACTAATAAATTAGAGGCAAAAATGGCAAAGAAAACACAAATTGGCTTGGTTCTGAGAGGGAAAGAGGGAAAAAATTAGATGAATATCTTTCTCAATCAGATAAATACAATGCCCATACAAAAAACTGCATAGATGCAGCTGTATCCGAATATCTTCGGGATTGCAGCTGATTCCATGGAGAATATAACACCCTTCTTTTTTTCTGATATCGATTTTGTGCAATTGACTCCTGATTCCAGTGCTGATTTTTCAGATTTTTGCTGTTAGGAGGAGGAACTCAATGATTATCTCAGGAATGATGCGAAAAAAGAGTGTGCTGAGATGTTTTCCACAACACATCTTTTGTACCATCAGGGAAACTTAGTAGGATATTTTTCCCTAGTTACGGATACAGTCTTCAATAAACGCCTGAGAAAAAGTATCTGCTACCCCTATGGGGACCAGCTTCCCGCAATAAAAATAGCACGCCTTGCTCGTGATGCGAAATACAAAAAATGTGGTGTCGGTTTTATCATAATGCAAAAGATATTTTTACTAACCTATTCTATCACCAAAAAAGCAGGATGCCGTCTTCTCACCGTAGATGCAAAGGAATCGGCTATCCATTATTATGAAGAGTATTCTTTCGTGAAAGGACATAAGAAATGGCAGGAAACTTCCATGTTTCTTGATATTAAAGAAATGGTCGATAAGATGGATTCTGATATCAAGAGCCGTAGTAAATAAATTGGTATTACGTAGATAAGGCTATTTTCCAGTCTCCTGTAACTTCTGGATCTTCGCGATGAGCTGTTGTTTAAGATCGATCTCATCTTTCCAGTACAGCGTATTTCTCTGGGCAATATCAAAATGGAGGGGATCTTTCTGCTGATTCTTTTTACTATTCTTCTTCTTATTATACCATGATTCTTTACACGTCCGGATAACAGGGATCCCGAGACCCAGCCGCTGCTCACTTTTTCATCTACCGTGAATGCTTCAAGTCCGCCGCATTCCCGGCAGGCAGGTTTGATTGCCTTATTTAAGATCACATCAAGCTTAGAACAACCACATTTCAATACAAAAAAGACATTTTTATTGGCCGTATCCAGATTACGGATATTTCGTTCCAGTTCTCTCCTGAGGTTTTGTTCGATGATGATCTCTGCAAGATAGGTCCCAGTGAAGTCCGTTTTATCGTCGAGGGTGATATTGATGAACTGGGTCCCTCGGACGATAGTGAATCTGAAGTTGGCTCCCTCAAGATGGGATTTATTGAATTGCGATCCTTCAAGGCGTGCCAGATTGAAATTTGCTTTTTCAAAATGTGACGAAATGGCCTGGATCCCTTCCAGATTGGCCTGATTGAAATTTGCTCCTTCCAAATGGGAGTCATTGAATTTCGCGGATTTCAGCTGTGCCCCGATAAAATTTGCAGATCCAAGAGATGATCCGGTGAAATCCGTTCCATTCAGATTTGCATGCGTGAAATTCGCACCGTCTAAATGGATGCCGCTGAAAAGCCCGGTGCGTTTCATGCGGTCACTAAAATTTTTCGCGGAATAATCAGGGCGGACAAAGTTTGAATCGGGAGAGGTTAACTCCGAGATATATTTCGGGTCCCATTTCTTTGCTGGAAACAATCTTTTCCATTCGGAACTCAGATAAGCTTCATACGACTGATTCCACGCGTCGATGGTGCTGTTTTTCACACTCTTTATCAAGTTTTCAAAACTCAGATCTTCATAGAGATCCTTGTTCCAACCTTCCGGGTCTTTCTCCACTTCAACCATGATAACTTAGAGTAGTCTCTCCTTCATGATTATGATTTCCCCAAAATTCCCAGAACACGGGATACGTGGATTCGTGTGCGGGGGGCATACACATCTCCATGATCCGCTGGTCGAGGGAGAACATAGTCATGAGCATGTGCATGAGAAGGGGGGGCATCATGTGCCTGAAGAGAAGCAGGGTGCTTATAGCAAAATAGTTATTCCGAGCAGGATAATTGCCGCCAGCAGTGCGATAATATAGAAATATACGCGTTTTTTCGAACCGGTCGTCAGGGCGGCGCCGATCAGCCATGTGACGATGACCCCGTAGAGAAAACCTATCCTGTGAGCGACATCGGGGATGGCGGCGGATGCGTTTAGTATTTCTGTAAGAGGGAGAAGGATCCCGATAAGGAATCTGATGCTTTCAAAATTTTTCCAGACGGCAAAGGAGATCATGACGCATATCATCCCGAATACGGCACACACCATTCCGGAAAATCCGACTATTTGTACCAGATGAAACCCGGGTACTAGGAGTAATGCCGATGAGCATGAGAAGGGGAGGATGGTGATGAAGAGGATGCAGGCGAGGAGGGGGCAAAGATAAAAACCGTTTGTCCTGTTTTGGAAATATCGCTGTGATGAGCGTCAGAAAAATGCCGATAATGAAGAAGATCAGGAGGTTTGTTAACAAATGCATCGGTATCTCATGGAAAAACGGTGCGAGATAGAGTGCCTGGAGGGTGGTGCCGGAGGAGGAGAGAGAGACGGCGTCTATGGGGATGATGCTGTATGACAGGAGCGTCCACATGGTGACGAGGATGAGCCCGATAATGAGCCAGTATATCAGGATGAATAGGCGAAATCAGTTCGGAGGGAGGTTGATATCCCGGTTGTTTAGATGTTGATAGAGGGGGGTCTCCAGGTCATGGGGGTATGCAATAATTATGAACATGACCTGATAAGTCTGCTGGAGGGGAATATCCAGGGTCGGGTGGGACTATAAATGAAAGTCGAGAAAGAAGAGGGGGAGATAAATCATTTTGTAATGAATTATTCATGAGGCAGATAGATTTATGGGATATAATCACATGTTTTAATATTATAGGAGGAGTAAAAATGGTATTTTCCGAAGAAGTAAAAACAAAAGCATTTGAGAGAGAGAGAATGGATATTGTCAGCTCTGTGGTAAAAAATTAGTATTTAATAACAGGGGAAGCAATGGTGGACGTGGAGCATGGGAAGCACATCATAGAAAACCCGTAAGCGAGGGTGGGAGTGATTTAGTGAGAAATTGTATGATTTTGTGTATAGCATGCCATAGAAAACCACAAACATTGATGAAAAAAGAAAAGTCATCATCACCGTTTGATATCAATATTGGAAAGATGTTTTAGAGATTTCAACCTAATCCCAATATCACCATTACGCATATGTGGATGTTTTCTGGAGAGTATTCAAACCGTAGGTTCTAGATGCAGATGCATGAGGTGGAGTTACGAGTATAATATCTCACAATAATTTACCAATCGATACCCTGACACAAAAAATACAACCATCAGATAATACCTTTTTTAAAAATAAACCCAATAATAACCCTATTTCGAGTTTCACATAATTTCCAGAGATATGACCCCCTCCCGCTCTCCGACTTCTCCAAAAACCTCGCGTGAATCTCATTCTGCGTCGAACTGCAAAAAAAAGTGAGTGGGTCACGAGTGTTTTGTATGGTTCGAGTGAGACTATAACTGGGACTATAAATTAAAATCAGTAATAGACAGAGTGCGGACACATGAGAAATCCCACCGCGAATAATCGCGAATCGCATTTTTCCTGTTCCGCCCTCTTGACCTTCGGTCGCGTCACTACGCTCCGCCTAATCGGCTCCGCGTGGTCGTGACGGCGGAACGAAAAATGCTGTCGTTCCGGCCACGCGGAGCCGATTAGGCGGAGCGTAGGGACGCGGCCGAGGAGTGAAACGACGAGGTCAAGAGGACAGCGTAAGGAAAATGCGATTCGCGATTATTCGCGGTGGGATTTCTCATGTGTCCACACCCTGCAAACTCCCTTTTCTGTATGGATTTCCCCTGAAAAAAAAGAATAGTCTATGGACTCAGATTCTGGAACATGATGCCGAGACGAGTGATGAGAGCGGCAAGAATAAAGTACCCGACAACGATATGGATCGTGACAAAAAGCATCGGGAGGATATCCAGCCCCTCAGTAGCTAAATCAGTAATACTGAACATCATAAGATTGGTCTGCAGGAGCGCGGCCCAGATGTTAGACACGTTCAGTACAGTTGTGTTGATACCCAGTAAAAACGGCAGGAGATAATAATAGATAAATGCCCATAGGATATTCCAGCCGAAAAATACGGCAATGATTCGTTTTGTCGAACTGCCGTAATTGGAGATCCACCAGAATGTTCTGACAAAAGCATTGATTATCCTATCGACCCAGCAACGCTTTGTTTCCCATTTTTTCTTTTCTGGCGATTTTCTGGCTGAGAATTTAACTATGAGGGCATTCTTGATTTTTGCGAGAGCCGGATATAATTTAGGCTTTTCATACCATTCTTCCCAGTGGATCTGCCGAATGTTTCGCTCCAGCTGTGTTCTGATATTCGGGTCGATGCGGGCTGATGAGAGGGAGGTCCCGGTGAAATCAGTTTTTTTATCTAGGGTATTTTCGGCAAACAGGGTCTCTCCATTTACGATGGCTATGTTGAATAGTGCTCCCTCAAGATGGGCATCTAAGAAATTGGAGCCATATAGACAGGCATCTGAGAAATCGACCTCTTCAAGATGAGCACCTGGGAAATTGGCTCCCTCAAGATGGGCACTTGAGAAATAAGCTTCCTTCCGAATTGCGTTTTTGAAATCTTTATTTTTATAATCAGGTCGTTGAAAATGAGATCCATAATAAAACAATCTTCCAATATTTTCCGCATCATATCCCTCATCCGGAAAAATCCTCTCCCATTCGGATTTCAGATAATCCTCATACTTCTTATTGCATTCTTCGATCCTCTCATTTTTCGCACACTCGATCAGATAATCATAGCTCAGTTTCTCATACAATTCCTCATTCCACCCTTCCGGTCTCCACTTCATAATATCATAGAATAGTTCCTCCCTCGTGATTATAATACCTCAAAAATGTCCAGGGTGCACATCTTTCCCAAAACCCTGACAAAAATTTCAAATACCTAAATCTAAGCTCATATAGAGATTATTTCCAATATACCATACTAAAAACAGAGTTTTAAGAAAAACCTGCACCCTCTCCAAAAAACCTTCAGATAAGCCTATTTTTCAAAAAAGAACGCAAATCACATCGAAATCAGGGTGCACGTAAAAAATTTAGACCTGCACCCTACTTCTTCAGAACACAGTTGAAAAACCGTGTTCCACGGACCGTTTTCTCATTATACTCATACACCCGCATACCCTTAAACAGCGCCCTCTTCTCACTCTCCGACAGACCCTGCCGGAAATTCATCTGCCCATACTCATCGTACCCCGGGGTCGGCTCCTTACGAAGCCCCACCGGAATATCATGCCCCGCACACCACGCGATATACGCCTCCTCCAGCTCACGACGGGACACCTTCCCCGTCTCCGACTTCGCCACACACTCCTCGACAAACGCCGACACCTCGAACCCTGCAAGCAATTCGTTCTGCGCCGCCGCACAAAACGCCGGCACCGGGAGAAGCCCCTCATTGATATATGCGATAAGCTCATCCACCACCATCGAAAAGATCGCGTCCCCCTCCTCAAGCAGCGACTCACGGATATCACGCACCCGCTCATCACCCGCAAACATATGCGAGAACGGGATCGTTTTCAGCCGACGCAGCAGGGAAAAATCCAGCACCTTATCGAACCGGGGAAGCTCATTCGTTACACCCACCGGCGTACAGACGATCTTCTGCGGGCGGGACTTCTCATACATATCCCGGAACCGGCTCGTCATCGCGTCCCCCGTAAGTGCTTTCACCGTATCGGCACTGATCCGCCCGCCCCGCGACTCCTCATCGCTCGCCTCCGACATCTCCGACCCGAAAATATCCCGCAGCACGTCGATCGTCGTCGACTTCCCGTTACTCCCCTTTCCCCACAGGAAAAGGATGACCTGCTCAGGATTCGCCGGATACAGCAGATAGCCCAGCAGACGCAGAAAACACCGGCCGAGCTCCATCATCCGAAGCGTCCGCTCCTCCTCTGAGAGATCGCTCGTATTGTCCGTGAACACCGCTTTCAGGTGGTCGATGAACGCCTGCGAGCGAAGCCCCGCCGTATAGGTCCGATCGAGATAGATCAGCGGATACTTCTCCCGGATCGAATCACACGCCCAGATCGGGATGATCACGCCGGTTTTACAGTCGATTGCGCCGTTTTTGAAGGTGATATACCGGTCATCGGACGCTTCGGCAAGATCCACCTGCATCGAAGAGCCTTCGATCATCTTCCAGAGAGCCACCTGTTTTGTGTGGTTCTTGCTCAGATTCACATGATTCTGGAGCTGGGTGACGAGGTTTCGCATTTCAGGCGTGTTTTCGATCTCGGCACGACGCTTCCAGTAGTTTAGCTCCTCTTCGGTGCTTTTCCCAACAAGCCGGAGGACCTTCCCGATCTTTTCTTTGGCAGGTTCCCAGTGATTATCGATCCAGGCAAACCATTCGCCCCGGGTCGCGTCATATCTGAGATAGCCGGCGGCTTCTTTTTCGAACCGGACGGCGTTTCCTTCGTCGTTGAGGGAGTTCTGGAGAGCCTCGGGCGTAGGTAGCTGCCCGCGGGTCATGGTCTTTCTCTCCCAGGGCGGGGCAAAAGACGGATCAAAAAACCGGAGAAGGAACTCTTTTTCGGGTCCTTCGGGTTCGGTGTCGATGATGTGTTCTTTGACGGCGCGACGAAGATCGGCGCTGGTATCACTGGTGGTGAGGATGTCTTTGAGCTTGCCGTTTTTGTAGAGTTCGAACCGGTAGGACTGGATTTCGAGACCGATCGCGGCTCCGCTGGGCGAAAGAGGTTCTGTGATCGTTTCTTTGAGTTCGGCGGTGTAGCCCGCCGGAAGCGGAATGGGTAGTTCGTTCAAGGCCGTTACTTCCCTCCGTTGTTTTTTAGGGGTTGATGTATCTTTGATATCATTTTATACAAATAAGTTTAGATAGCAGAGTGTTTATAGATATACGTAGAATAGGTATGTAGAGTAATTATGGCTGAAGAAAAGAATGATGATCAGATCCTGATTCGGCTCCCGAAGAACCTGAAGATGCAGCTGGAAACAGCGGCACGCGTGGAAGGGACGACGGTTCAGGATTGGGTGCGAAAAGCGATGGTGAATCGGATCAGTCTGCTGAATGTGTGCCCTGCTTGCGGTACGGTGAATTCGGGGACGGCGAAGTTCTGTAATGAGTGCGGGGCGAGTCTGAAGGATAGTAAGAGGGCGATGTATTTCGAGTGGATGAAGGATCTGCTGAAGGAGGCGTTGGAGGAGGGCAGGGATCTTGACGCGGTTCTGGCGTATCTGGATGATCCGGCAGGGGAGCAGGCGAAGCTGGAGATGAAGGGGAAGTGGGTGGTGCGGACGGAGGAGAAGTAGAGGGATTTAACCGAAAACCGGTGCAAATAACTGAAAAAAGTAAGTGGTGGTGTGCGGATAGAAGAGATATTTAACCGCGAATCTCCGCGAATTAACGCGAATCGCATTTTTCTTGCGCCGTCTTGCTCTGCTCCGGCTAATCGCCTACGCAAGAATCGCACGCCGTCTGGACAAATGCTGGGGAAAAACCGGCCAGCCGGTTTTTTTATTGTAAACTCCCATCTAGCTTATATTATAATAGAATAAATTTGGAGAAAACCCGCGACGCGGGTTTTCCAGCATTTTTCGTTCCGACGTCACGACCACGCGGAGCCGATTAGGCGGAGCGTAGTGACGCGACCGAAGGTCAAGAGGGCGGAACAGGAAAACTGCGATTCGCGAAGATTCGCGATTGCGTGCAAGCCAAAGGCTTGCGTGCCGCCTCAAGCGGGCAAAGCCCGCTTGGGCTAATTCGCGGTGGGATTTCTCATAAAGCCACACCACCCCATCAACGTTCAAACGTTCCCAGACCGCCGAAAGACGACAGCTTCATTAGAAACCATATCCAATATGTAAAAGTATTTTCGCGAGGGTATCCAAGTGGCCAACGGAGACTGACTCAAGATCTGTTCTCAAGTAGTTCGCGGGTTCGAATCCCTCCCCTCGCATCTTATTTTTAGTGTTATTTCAGATGAGTATTTGTTTTCATACTATTTTCAAAAAAATATGCACATATATTTTGAAATATACTTATATCAAAGCTATAACATTATTATGTAGCCAGAGATATATGAGCAGAGTCAATGATAAATAATTTTTATTGTTAACTCAACAATCTTTCAAGATGTGAATTTATGACAGAATTACTAACGCAAAACTCTATTGTTGTATATCTTGAAATTCTCAACTCATTATGTGATATTTCAGATGAAGGATCTTTAGCAAAAATACAAAACCTGTATGATGACACTCGTAATTTTTTGATCGATTTGAAAACAGTTATTCCCGATCCATCATTTGTTGTTAAAATTTTTTCAAATATACTTATTATCACTGATGTGATTGATAATGACAATCTGGGAACTAAATCTGGAAAGCAGGAGAGTAGTTTGCTTTCTTTGTTGTATTTTTTATCTTATTTTCAAACACAAGCATTTATTAAATATCAATGGTTGGTTCGTGGCTGCTTGTCAATAGGTCCATTGCATATTACTTATAATGACATTTTATCAGAGGGAAAAACTCCAAATTGTATTGATTTTGTATGGGGAAAGGCATTGGTTTTTGCTGTCAATGGCCAGAAAAATCAAGCCATTTACCCTCGAGTTATGATAGAAAAACAATCTTTGAATATAATTCAAAAATTGGGTGTATTTGATAATAAGGAAGAACAATTTATTTCAGAGGATGACGATGGAATTTTTTATATTAATTACTTGAATATCATGAATATGATGGGATTTGATATTGGTAAAATAGATAGAATGAAATTAGTATTGTCCCTAATCAGACAAATGATTGAACAATTTGAGAAGGAACAAACTGGAAAATATCAACAAACACTTCAATATCTTAATTGGACTAAGAACTATTTCTTGTGGGCAAATACAATTGAAACTGGTTTACACCCAAAAATTGTACCATTAAATAGAGAGATTGTTACACCCATCACCAAAGATATGGACGGATATTTCGTTGTTTACTTGGATATGCGTGGTTCTGAAAAGCTAATTCTCAATGACGATACCAATTTATGGTTGAATAATATCGATACATTATATAAAGAAAGTATCTCTCTCGGTATTTTAAAAAATGGACGGGATGATCATCTTGAATCTCCCATTGTCAAAATATTTTCTGACAATATTGTTTATGCAATTAAAGTTCCTGATAATGACGAGGATAAACAGAGTTGTTTGGCAAGAATCTATATGTTTGTCTCATTCTTTCAGAGTAGTGCTCTTCTCTATTACAAATGGTTATTGCGTGGGGGTATGACCGTAGGCAAATTATACATGAATGAAACATTTGTATGGGGCCCAACTCTATTACGCGCTCATCAATTAGAGAATGAACTGGCTATCTATCCTCGGGTAATTATTGATCCCATATTTATATCATCATATCATAACCATCTGACCCCGTCTGAATATAAAGTAAAGATGAAGATGGGATATCCAATTATGGAGGATAACGATGGATGGGCATATCTCGGATATGAAGATGTCCTACTAATACTTGCTGGACAAAATCAGAAATATGAATCTATTTATAATTCTCTTGAGAAGAATTTGGAAGAAATCCACAAGAAATATAAAAATAATGAAAGAGTTATGCAAAAAATAAAATGGAGCATAAACTATCACAAAGGCGTTCATGAGAGATGGTGTGAATGGAGATCTCATCATTAACACCAACTGTTAAATTAATAATTAGATAAACATTAACGGTGCCTAAAATGAGGCAATCCTCTCTTTTGCAGCCTTTTGCCCCGCCCCTTTCACCGCTTAATCTCAACCCCCACCTCGTTATGCCGCAGGAATCCGGGCATCCACGGGGGATTATACCGCATCAAAAATACCTCTCCCGCCGCCTCGATCCCCGCATCACGGAGCCCTTTTCGGAGCAGTGCCTCCTCCTCCTTCACATCCTTCTCATGGGTTTTTCCCTTGAATGTGATAACGGCAACCTCCCGCTCGGGCACCGGAACGATCCGGACCTTACTGTCCAGCGGCTCCGGGATCTCATCCAGGGTTTTTCCTGCCGGCATCACAAACGACATCGTGGTCCCGTCGGAAACAACCGGCGCCGTCATAGGGATCTTTGCGGACGTGATCACCGGGGCAGTCATCGGAATAGTATTTTTCGCGGCATTTTTACCCGTGATATAGGCAAACAGCAGATTGAACCCTGAATCATCCCCCCACTGTCGACCGTTGCGAGCACAAGTGCGGGATACTTCCGGAACTCGATATCTCCCGCTTTCCCCGTGACCTCATAGGGCATCGTCTCGGTCATGATCCGATCCCTCCCGGGAAGAGGGGGGTTTCCAGCGTAATTCCATAGATCGTCATACTATCTTGCTTCGTCACAAAGACGAAATAGGTAACTGATGAGGCAAATTGAGAAAAGACCGCGTCCGGCATGCTGACCCTCGGACTTCCTCAAAATCCAAAAATATTTCAACTTTTTTTGTCAAAAAATTTAATTCCTCAAAGAACATTAACGATGTTATTATGAAATGGATAGAAGCTGCATTCGCCGTTTTATTAATTATTTTTTCATTAACTGTCTGTGTGTCGGCACATGCACCGGTAATAACCGTGGGAGATGAGGGAATAGACAACGCCGTCCATATCGATGATCCGTTAAAATCATGGGCATTTTACGGTACATTTGAAAATGCCGGCTCGGTCTCCTACTATGAATTTTACCTTGAGACCGGAGACCGGTTATGGTTCTCCGTATTCACCCCGCAAAAAGATGTCATTTATCCGGAAGTCATCCTCATCGGTCCCGGGATTCAAAGCACCGGAGAGCTTCCCGACGGCGTCGTTGTTTTGGAAAACAACGGATATATCATTATCATGGGCGAATCCCCGGATAAACCGGATTATGAACCTTTTACGCCTGCATCAAATTACCAGTGGTTAAAATATGAACACATCGCAGAGGTCCCCGGCACCTATTATATTGCAATGGTCAACAACGGAACAGGTCCCGGAAATTACGGTCTTGCCGTCGGGTATCTGGAGGAGTTTTCCGTATCCGAGTGGGGACTGATCCCTCTTTCGATCGCGAATGTACGAATATGGGAAGGAAACAGTCCGGCATTCGTCATCGGATTTCCTCTATTGGTGGTAATTTTCGGATTCCTGTATCTATTCAGGTTTAAAAAAGAGCCGGTGCAGGTGAAGCCAAAAACAGTAATGGGAGTTGCCGGAGGTCTGGCATATATCGCCGGGTCGGTTTTTATGCTGATCCAGGCACTTATGGCACTGTATAAAACAGGGTTTGAAGCATCGTTCGGCGTAACAGCGATCTTTATTCTGATCCCCCTTATATTGGGATCCCTGATCCTGAGATATATAGTAAAACCTGCCAAATATCAGGGGATCAAACTGCTGGTGCTCGGCGCTCTCGGATTATTTGTCTGGGCAGAGTATGTTATCGGGCCGATCTTAGTGATCTTTTCCGGATTGACTATATTTATTGAGAGAATGAGCAGGGCAAAACAGCCCTGACCCGGTATATTTTCGTGATCTGATCTTCGGATCACATCTCCATAATTCTCACAGCAGTCTGGTTTTCGTATCCTTTCCGTCACCGGTGGTCAGCTTCTTGATGACCAGCACCCGGAACACATCATCACTGTCATTGATCAGCAGATGCGGGACGTTTTTCGGGCTTTCGACCAGGAAATCCTCCTCGACTCCCGTCTCTTCATCCCCGATCACGACCATACCCTTTCCTTCCAGGACGTAAAATACCACGTCGACCGGTGTCATATGCTTTTTCAGCGTTTCGCCCGGATGCAGGGTAATGACCAATATATCGGTACTTGGCGAACCGTGGAGTTTGCGGACATCCACATTATGCGGGTTCTCCGAGATCGGGGTTTTATCCAGCGTTGTTACGTAGATCGTCATACTATCTTGCTTAGTGAGTGATGGGAAATAGCTTCCTGATGAGGTAGAATTGGGCGCCGGTCGATGTGGTATTTTACGTCCTGAAAGGAAAGGATGAAGACCAGACTGCTGAGCATTCCGGAGATGTGGATCCGGGAATATCAGTTCTTAACGCCTGGCGGTGTCCGCATCGCTAAATCACCCACTCGGGTCGTTCGATCACGATACCCCGTATTCCCCCTGGAGGATCATCTGCATCAGTGGTATAACGGGGGATCATATGGACATGGCAGTGCATCACTCGTTGATCTGCTGCTTCACCAACATTGATGACAATATTGTATCCTGCTGATGAAAATTTCTCATCAAGAATTTTTTTACATGCGAACAGCATCTCAGGTAAAGATGCCTGTTCCTCCTATGTTGTGTCAAAATAGTCGGCACAGTGGCGAAATGGAATAATAAGCAGGTGCCCGCGTGTAGCCGGGAAAGCATCCCACCGTGCATACCAGAATGCATTCTTAAAAATGATATCCTTCGTTTCCGGATGACAAAAAGGACATGATGCGGGACCATGCATACTCCCTCAAGGGAGTATGCATGGTCCCGCATCTTTTTTTAAAAAACATGGACTGCTGAAGCCTTGAAGGTGAGATATACGTTTTCACCCTCTTTAAAATTCAGGGAATCAAATCCCTGGCGGGTCAGAACCGAAACAAACGGTATCCCGGCATCGATGGTCACCCTGATGACCATCCCGTTATTCACAATATCGGTGATCTTTCCCTTGAACGAATTCCTTGCACTTGATTGCACCGGCTCTCTTGAGAGGAGGATATCTTCCGGGCGGACAGTAGCATATACCTCCCCGTTCCCTTTGCAGGTACTCGAGGTGATGGTCAGCCCATTGACCTGGATCGCAGATGCCCCGTCCTGCTGAGTACAGATTCCCCGGAAGATATTTTCGACGCTGGTGAAGTTTGCAATAAATGCACAATTGGGTTTTCGGAAGACTTCGTCGGGAGGGCCGCACTGGATAATATCCCCTCCATTCATCACGGCCACGCGGTCGGCGAGGGAGAATACCTCCTCAAAATTATGGGTTACATGCACGATCGTGATATTATAGAGTTTGTGCAGGCGCCGGAGTTCCTTTCTGAGCATCTCGCGGGTCTGACCGTCAAGGGCACTGAGCGGTTCATCAAGGAGCAGGAGGACCGGTTCCATTACGATCGCCCGTGCAAGAGCAGCCCTCTGCTGCTCCCCGCCGCTTAGCGTATCAGGATAACGGTGGAGGAGCTGGTCGATGGAGAGGAGCTCTGCGGCATTTATTACCCGCTTTTTTATTTCGTCTTTTGGCATCTTCTTTGAAACCAGACCAAACCCGATGTTCTTTTCGATCGTAAGGTGGGGGAAGAGCATGTAGTCCTGGTATACCACACAGATATTCCGCTCTTTTGGCGGGAGATCTGTGATGTCTTTTCCATTGAGAATGATGGTGCCGGAATCGGGGGGATATATCCCTGCGATAGTTTCAAGGAGGATGGTCTTTCCCGCACCGGTCGGACCGATAATGACCAGATACTCCCCTTGTTCGATGTTAAGCGTTACATTTCTGAGGACGAATTCCCCCATATCTTTTGACAGGTTCTGAATCTCTAACATGATTTCTCCTCTTAAAAACGGGAGGCCCCGCCAAATCTCTCGAAGACATAGAGTGCCGTGATCGAGATGATGGTCAAAATCGTTGCTGCTGATATAGCCATGTTGAGGTTTCCGCACGACATGTTCAGGAAGAGAGCGATCGGCAGGGTCTCGGTTTTCCACTGTATTGCTCCGGCAAGCAGAAGTGCCGCTCCGAACTCACCGATACCTTTTGCCAATGTGATGACCGAGCCGGCGAACAATCCGTTTGCCGACATGGGGAGAGTGACACGCCAGAGTGCCTGCAGATCGCTGCATCCGAGGGTTTTTGCTACGTACTCATACCTTGGGTTGATCGATTCAAAGGTAGACCGCATGATCCGCAGGATGAGGCATATTGACAAACATCTGGGCTGCAATGATCCCAAGCGGCGTGAAGACAAATTCTAGGCCGATATCGGCAAGACCCATGCCAAAACCCGTCGTCCCAAAGAAGAGCAGGAGTCCGAGACCGGCGACCAGCGGGGGAAGTGCGAGCGGCAGATCAAGCAGCGCATTCACCACATTTTTTCCTCTGAAAGAGTGCCGGGCAAGGGCATAGGCAGCCGGGACACCGATGATGATGCAGAAGAATGTTGAAACCAGCGCCGTCAAAAAACTCAGCATGATCGCGAAATGGATCTCACTGCTGAGAATGGACGTGATCAGTCCTTCGGATGTCGGCCTTGTGACGATAAGGATGAGCAATGTCACGATGAAAACGGCAAGAAGGACGCTTATCGCGATCGTGGCATATTTCAGCCACGAGATTCGGAACATCTTCATGATTCTGTTGATATGCAATTTTTCAGTCATTTTGCGTGGTGTTCCATTCGGTCATACCGTCCGTGTGCTGGTGGTCAAGCACCGGGGTGTTGTATTGTTCGGTGTATTCAGAATGATCGGGCATTATCGGCTGGAACCGGATGTCATGATTCTCCCACCACTCCGTATGTTCTTTTAAAATCTTCATAGATACCTCATGTTTTCATAATAGTCCGGTCAATACCGACGCTTTTCGTAATGTGAATTTAAAAAAAAAATGTTTGTTTGATTTTATGTTTCAGACATCCCCGTACTTTGCTGAGGGATATGTTTCGAACCCGTATTTTACAAAGATGGCCTTTCCTTCATCAGATGCCACGAAATTCATGAATTTCTCGGCGATCTCTTTATTCTCAGAGAAAGTGAGGGTTCCGATCGGGACAATGTCGACCTTTCCCTATTCCTTTGGTATATCGATCTTTTCCATTGCCTCGTGGTTGTAAAGGTCCTCATAGATGAGTGCTGCGTCGGCCTGGTTCATGGCGACATACACCAGCAGTTCGTTTACGGTCGCCGATTTGACGACGACATTTGCACTGACTTCATCCCAGATCCCGTCCTTTTCGAGCATCTTCTTTGTTCCCTGACCAATGGCAGGTCCGGTCGGCTCACCGATGGCCACTCGTACACCGGGTTTTGTAAGGTCTTCGAGCGAGGTGATATTTGCCGGGTTACCGTTCGGGACGATGATGGTGATCACGTGGTAGATGACCGTCTCGTTTTTGTCGACAAAACCCTTGTCCATAGCTGACTGGATATAGGAAAGTGCCCCGGGCATGTAGGCATCGCCGGCCCGGTATAGTTCGATCTGGCTGAGCAGCTGGGCTGAGCCGCCGTACGTGTACTCGATCAGGATGCCTTCCCGTTCCTGGAATACCTGTGCGATCTCATCCATTGGCTCTTTCATCCCTGCGCCGCAATAGACGAGCAGGGTTTGATCTGTTGCTGAATCGGTTGACGTGCACCCGCAGGTGAGAATGACTCCTGTGAGCAGGAGAATAAGACAAAAAATCCCAATGATTTTCTTCATACCTAGTTATGTTAGAGCATCGAATAATAAGTTTTTTTTATTTATTTCCGATTTTGTTATACTAGTTAAGTTAACATGATTACCTTAAAAGACCGGCTCACGAGAGTTCTCGTGATCGCCGGGATCGTGCTCCGGCTTCCGGAAGAGGAGAAGTTTCTCAAAGTGAATCTTCCGGGATATCTGGAGTGCTGTAAGAAGACCCGATTCCATCTGATCCCGTTCGGGTGGTAAAAAGGGGGATGGAATGGGGATTAGTCTGGATCACATTTTCACATTGGGAAAACCGGATATTAGTTTAAATCGGACTTACGCGGTGTTGGTGGGAATCCAATTCAGGAAGGGTATTACTGGGTGTGGACGCAAGAGAAAAAAACCAACCGCGAATCTCCGCGAATTAACGCAAATCGCATTTTTCTTGCGCCGTTGTGCTCTGCTCCGGCTTATCGCCTACGCAGGAATCGCACACCGTCTGGAAAAATGCTATAGGAAAAACCGGCGTGCCGGTTTTTCTTTCAAGTTGGCTCTCTTTTTGTGTTGTATGAGAAATAATAAAAGAACAGAAAAACCGGCACGCCGGTTTTTCCAACAGCATTTTTCCAGAGAGGGTGCGATTCTGCGCAGGCGATCAGCCGGAGCAGAGCACCCGAAAGCAAGAAAAATGCGATTCGCGTTAATTCGCGGAGATTCGCGGGTGGTTTTTTCAGATATCAGAAAATAACCCGTACACGAAATCGAAGTGCATCGTACACATACGTCAACTTTTTTGTTTGGGAGCGCACCGCGTAAATCCTATTTAAAAAAAAGTCAGTCGCCGCCAGCCCGCAGTCACAAGTCCTCGCTTCGCTCAGACTTGCTCCGCTGAGGGCGAGCCTATCGGCTCACCCCGCTAGAAGAAGTCCGACAGATCCATCTGCGTCTTCTCCTCTTCCCCGAACGTCGAATTGATATTCATCTCCGTCACCTGGATCCGCTGATTCGTATACGCCGAAAGCGTATAATGCTCCGCCATATACTTCGAGATCGCCAGATACTTCGTCACATTCCCCTTATGCATCGTCGCCTTAACCGGACCCCCGCACTTATTACACTTCCCTGAAACCGGAATACGCCGGTAACTCATCTTACACTTCGGACACCGGAACGACTGCTTCGAAAACGACCGCAGATTACCGATCATATCCGGCATCAGGTGACTGTTGATGATCCTTTCAGCAAGATCGTTCGTATCCACCGCACGGATCCGGTCTGCAAGACCCAACTCAGCCTTGATCTTATCGGCCGTCCCTTTCAGGATCGGATTCGTATACATCGTATCGATCGGTCCTTCAGAGATATCCGTCGTGTCATGCGTAAAGGAAAAGCCCTCGAACTGACCCACCGTCTCCACACGCTTCTCCACATAATCCACATACTTCGCCACCTCTTTCGGCGGCGTGTACGTCAGACATGCCGTATATACTTCCAAAGGATAGCGGGACATCACATCCACATTCAGCGTCTCCTTATCCACTTCCTTTGGATTCAGCGTCGTCGTCAAAACGAGCGGGGCATCCATCGTCCCGCCCCGGGTGCTCGGCAGAAACGACCGGGAAAAGTTCAGCAGACCGTCCATCAAAAGCATCACGCAGTCCTCATCCCCGTCGCAGTTTCGCCTTTTTGCCGCATGATAATACGGATGAGCATATCCCGCCTTCGCTTTTGTGAACCCCACGATCCGGGCGAGAACTCCGGCACTCGTGTGCGGCGCAAGACCCATCACCAAGTGACCCACCAGATCCTCCGGCGTCTCCACCTGATAATACGCCTCCTGCCCGTACACCTTCACGAGCAGTTCGTCAATATACCGGGCGACCCGGATAAGATATTCGCCGCAGTCCACCGAGACCATGATATCCTGCGGATGAAGCTCCACCAACTGGGAAATATCAGCCAGATCGGCGCCGTACATATCCCGCGTGTAGCCGATCGAGCGGAGCTTCTCCACCGAAACCCCGACCTCAGCCGGCCGGAAATGCGTCAGCGGCAGATCGATCATATCATACCGGATCGTCCCGTCCCGGAAAACAAAGACATTGTTCTTCGCACGAAGCAGACCCTTTTCCAGAGGCTCGACCACCCGTTCACGCGAGATAAGACCGATGACCCCTTTCAGTTCGGGGATAGAAGACGGCGACATGCCGACATTTTTCAGAGCCGAAGCATACTCCTGCGCCAGACTGATGATACTCTCCCGGGAACAGACGAGATTCGACCCGCACTTCGGGCAGGTTTCCTGTCCCTCTTCACCCTGCAGATTACAGTGGAGACACCGATAAACTGCGTTCGTATGCGTACCGCAGTCGGGACACCGGCTCTTGAATGTCACCGCCCCGCATTTCGGGCACTTCCGCTCTCCGGTCTTGACCTGGATGAGTCCTTCCACCTGACCGGTCGTGACCGAAGTCCCGTGGAAATTCTCCTCCGAATCCGAGTTGCAGACCTTCGCGGCATTTTCGATGGAACGTTTCATTCCGCCCGACTCGCCGATCGGGAAAAGCACATGGACCGGCGGCTTCATCTTTCTCGGGGCGGATTTGCCGGGTCGGCCCATCCTTCCCCCGACACGAGTCCCGGCCTTCGACCGCATTTTGAGACCGGAAAGACACATCGCCATTGATAGACCGTTCGAAAACGGCGGAAGGGTCTTCCAGGTTGGACTTTTTTCGAGAGAATAGGTCAGACCAAGTCCCATGATGAGGGCAAGAGGGACCCGGAGCACATAGCAGCCCTCTTCCACAGTATGCGGGACGAGCAGTTCTTCCAGAACGGATTTCACTGCAGGGTCTTCGGGGATGTACAAAACCCCGTCCCGCATCGAACCGGTCGCGGCCGTCTTTTCCGAGAGGAAAATCAGCTGCTCCTCGGTGCAGTCGTCACAGAACCAGGTATAATCCGGATGAAGATACGCTCCTTCGATAACGAAAGAGAGTGCCTCGGCTTCGTTTTTCGGATGCCGGGGACCGCCCTCCTGGATCCACCACTCCTCGCAGTAGCTCGGCGGCATGAGAACATGGTTGTTCTCCATGAATTCACCGAACGAGATCAGGATCTCGCCGATATCGAGGATGTACTCGACCTGATCATAGTATTTGTTCGCCGCATCGAGCGTGTCGATCCGGCGGACCTCGCCGCTTTTCAGACGAACGGTCGGCCCTTCGATATCCGTACAGGGAACGACCCCGCAGGCTTTGCCCGGCCGCTCGACCTTCATCTGCGTACCGACGGCGAGATAGTCGTCAAGGATGTGCAGGGTCGCCGGGTTGAACCCGCAGGTCGCAAGACCCGTGTCTCTGCACCGTCCGAGACGGAATCGGAACCCGCCTTTTCTCATCGGATACGAAAAGGACGGGCGTCCGGCGAGCATGTCCCGCATATATTTGTCCTTCGGGTGGATCCCCGGCTCCTCTTCTTCCTCCTGAGCAGGGGTATTTCCGCTGATGAGTTCTTCGAGCCATTCCCAGCCGTCGAGATTCATCTTCGCGACGTTTTTCTGGATCTTGGGAGCTTTCAGACCGATACCTTCGGCGATAACGAGGGCCATTCCTCCGCGGACAACATTCGTCTCGACCCGTTCCAGATTACGGTGTCCTGAAATCTCCTCCTTCTCGGTGGGTTCTCCGTCGATGCAGACCGGACAGTTTCTGATGATCAGGCGTATGTCGTCGTCTTTTGGGAGATACTGCATACTCTGGATATTATTGTACTGCTTGATCTCCTCGACATACCGCTCGATCTCCTCTTCGCGGGGTTTGTACCGGTCGATCGAGAGAAGCCGCCTGACATAATCGCCGACAAGGACGGAAAGTGCCTGGGCAGTTCCTCCGGCGGACCGGATCGGTCCTGCATAGTAGATCGAAAGATACTCGGTCCCGTCATCGTTTCTTTGAACGGCGACTTTTCCGATACCTTCGGTCGGCGCCGCGACCACACCCTCAGTCAAAAGGGCCATGGATGCACGGATCGCATGATCGAGGATAGCCTCACGGGTCGACTCGCCGAACTCTTTGCCGACGAATGCGTCGCCGATCTTCAGGGCGGCTTCTTCCCTGGACATCCGGTCCTCAAGATACCGGATCTTTTCGGCGACCCCTTTGTAGCCGAGTAAAGCTTCCACTCGTCCGGCGAGATCGCTCGCTATCGGGATCTCCACATACGGCCGCGGATCGACGCCGACGCGTTTCGCCGCATTGGCAATTTCCATCGCCCGGTCGAGTCCGGCGATGAGACCATCGAGATACGCCCGGTAATCCGGGGAGGTTACCAGTTCTGCCATAGATCAGTAATCAAATATCTGGAATTTTGCAAGCGTCAGGGCTGCACAGAGTTTCACGGTGCCGTCCGGACTTTTTGCAGCTTCCACGAGAGATGGGAGCGAAGGCTCGCCGATCTTTTCGAGAGCGGCCGCCGCCATACCGCGGGTGGTCGGATTTTTTGAGGAGAACAAGCCGACAAGAGTCGGGACGGTCTCTTCGCCGAAAGCGGCAAAGACGGCGCCGTAATATTTCTGGACCGCCATATCGGTCTCCTCTTCTGACGCAGCGACGAGGAAAGGGGTCACTGAAGGGCCGATCCGGATCAGCGCACGGCCGAGATACCAGCGAAGATTCATCCCTCCTATCTTCAGTACCGCAATGATTGCCGGGATGATGGTGTCTGGATCGCTTTTTCCAAGAGCTGCGAGGTCTTTGACGGCCTCGTGACGCTGATCCAGATCTTCAGCAGAGAGCCGGGCGAATACTTCTCTTTGATCCATTTATTTGCTCACCTTGACAGCGTTTTCCGGGGAGGACACGCTCTTTCCAAGAACTTCGTCCGGCGTGAACCCTCCGCCTGCGCCTTTTGTCGCCTTAGGGGGTTTTGGCGCCTCTTCACCGTACCAGAGCGTCAACTGCGGGAACGGAATGTCGATGCCGGCTTTCCGGAGAGCCTGGAACAATTTCCACAGCATATCGGTCCTCACATCCCACCAGAACCCGGATGGTGACCAGATACGGACTTTGAGATTGATACTATTGTTTCCGAGTTCGTTCACATACACCGAAGGGGGCGGACTTTTCAGGGCATAGGGATGCTTCTCGATAACTGCTTTGATAACTTTGATGGCTTTATCCGCATCATCCGAGTATCTGATCCCGATATTGAAATCGAACCTTCGTGCGATATGGGCCACATAGTTCGTGATATTAGAGGAGAACATCGACTCATTCGGGATACGGACGAATATCCCTTCATAAGTACGGATCGTGGTGGAAAGGATACCGATGTCTTCGACATACCCTTCGTTCCCGTTCACACTGATATTGTCCCCGACACCCACCGGCCGCTCGAACATCAGCAGAACACCGGCAACAAAGTTGGAGAGAGTGTTTTGGGAAGCAAAACCTATTGCGATGGCGACGATACCCCCAGCAACCATCAGACCGGAGAAGTCTAGGTGCAGGAACGGACTTACCGCAACGATACCGACGAAATAGATTCCCCATCGAACAAGCTTTGCGAGAAACGTGCTGTTGTTGATCTCAACTTTGCCGGCAAGGATCCGTATGACAACAACCGAAAGCACTTTTGCAACAACATATGTTACAATGAGGATGACGATCGCCGCGAGAAGATTTCCATACGTGATCTCACCAAAGAAAGTGGTATCAAGGAATGAATTGCCGACAAGGATCTCGGTGGTGTTTTCTGCCATTTCAGATCAGCCCCATATCCATAGTAAATGACATATCGTTGAGCATGCCGGTAACATTATAAAACGGTGTGAGCTTGCGGTTTTTAAAGAGACGTTTTGACTGGGTCATGTCCGGGCGGATAGGGGAATCGATCCCGGTCACAACTGCCACATCCGGACTGATGATCTTCATCTCCGCAGATGCAGCAACGAAATTTTCATCAAAGTAGAGGTAGAGACCTTTCTGGAAAACGACGACTCTCCCAACGGTCGCCCATTCATCTGATCTGTTTTCGATCTCGAGTTTCAGGAGACCCGTCTCATAATTTTTCATCGACGGCGGATAATAATACACCTTGCTTTCATTGAATCGTGAGATGACTCCGCGGTTCGACCCGCCGTAGAGGGAGTATTTGGGATATACATAGGAGACAATATCGAGGACATCGGCCGAACCGTCTTTCGACTCAAGAAAAATACCGATCTCGATCGGCATCGTCACAAAAACGACGCATCTTCCTGACGGCTCGATCCTGATAGGATCGAATTTGATCTCCATGAAGTCGGTGATGTTGTCCGGAAGGTTGAGCGGTTCGACCGGGTGGATGAGCATTTTTGCGTCGGTCACGCAGACATTGATCTCGGTTTTCCAGTCTCCAAGCGTCCGCTTATAATGATACATCCCATTTTCGAGGCTAAAGGAAAACATGAGACCATCGAAGTTGACCGCGTAGTCGATCGGGAATTTGCCGTACGCAAACTGCACTATACCGGTCTCGTTTCCGTGTTCGTAGGTAACGGTCTCGTTTCCTTTCTTCCGACTATTGGAATGGAGTATTTTCAATGCCATGTTCATGCCCCTCGAATCTGTATTACTGTTGGTAGTACCGGGGTAAGTTAGTTTTCATTAGCAGACCATACTCTCGTATCCGGGCGAAAGAAGCACAGAGCACATCTGTGAAAGACGCCGGTCATTACCGGAATGATCAAAAAAAGGGGGGAGATCAGTCGACGATATCTTCCGGTGTCTTTGCAAGCTGGCTTGCATTTTTCACCGCTTCTACGGCCTTTGCGACCTCCTCTTTGTCCGGGAGGTCGCCTAATATTCTCTCATCCAGAATAATATCGGAGATTGAATCCGCTTCCGCAAGCTCTTCTCCGCCGAGGAACTTTGCACCCTGTTTGACCAGGTTGGTAAGCTCGAACGGGAAGATGATCTTGGTTGCCTGACCCTCTGCCATCTTCTGCATGGTGTTTAAGGAAAGGACCGTGATCGAACGCTTGTCAAGAGTGCGGGCTCCAAGAGAGACGATCCTAAGACCCTGGGCTTCTCCCTGGGCTTCGAGGATCCTGCTCTGACGGGTACCTTCTGCACGAAGGATCTTACTCTGACGTTCACCCTCGGACTCGAGGATCATACTCTGTCTGAGACCTTCTGCTTTGAGGATCGCGGCACGCTTTTCTCCGTCTGCACGGAGAATTGCGGCACGTCGTTCTCTTTCTGCAGAGGTCTGTTCGGTCATTGCCTGTTTGACGGCGCCGATCGGGTTGACTTCTTTGATCTCAACACGTTCGATCTTGACACCCCACTGATCGGTTTCCTTATCAAGGATATCCCGAAGTTTGCGGTTGATCATATCACGGTTGTAGAGGACCTCATCGAGTTCCATATCACCAATGATGCCACGAAGACTTGTCTGTGCAAGGGCCACGGTTGCCTGACGGTAGTTGGCTACTTCGAAGTAGGCACGTTCCGGGTCCATGACACGGACATAAATAATTGCATCCACATCGGTCGGAGAGTTATCTTTGGTGATGACTTCCTGGGACGGGACGTCAATGACCTGGGTCCTGAGATCAAGTTTGTACACTGTGGTGATGAACGGAACGACCCATTTGAAACCGGGATTGACCTGACCCGTGTAGGTTCCAAGACGGACGGCAAGTCCTTTCTGATACGGCTGAACGATGACAACACCTTTTGCAAATATGAAAAGGATGATGATAACGAGGATTATTGCAAGTAATGTTAATGCATCCATAAATTAGACCTTTTTTACTGTGAGGTGGACCCCGCTTGCTGCGGTCACCTCGATTTTTGTTCCGGGAGGGATGGTCCCGTCAATACATTTTGCACTCCATACGACGCCGTCGATCTCGACTTTGCCAGAGATGGAATCGGGAACGATTTCCACAGTAACAAAACCGGGTTTTCCAATGATCGAGTCCTGCCCTGAGGTCGTGGGTTTCTGGTCAGGAGAGAGTTTCTTGTACAAAAAGACCGTGATCACCGCAGCTAAAATCGCAGCAAGAACGGTCAAAGTGATGCCTAAAGGGGAGGAAAGGAACTCTAACCCGAAGAAGAAGTCCATGACCCCGAGAAAGATCATGGCGGTTCCGGGAACTGCCATGAAAAATCCCGGCGAGCTGGCTTCAATAAGCAGAAGTGCGGCTCCGATAGCAATTAAAACCCAAGGTAAGATCGTAGGGCTGAGGAGTAGTTCAAACATATCTGATATACTACTTATAGGCGAGGGCCGTTAAATAGTTGCTCTCAGGAAAAGAAATTCGGTTAACCTGATTTTTATGCAGGATATCAGGTTTGTTCACGAAAAAACGAGGATCAGAGAGGAGCCGCTTTTATGTTTTCTGTAAATATGCGTTGATCCTGTCACCGACATTCTGCTGAAGATTTCTGTACCAGGATGCATAGTCGAACATATGATAGACATCCTTCGGGAAATACGGTCCGACATCCAGATCTTCTCCTTTTGGGATCGTTGTCATAAGTGCCCCGGTCTTCATATCGATTCTCGCATCGCAGTAATTTATGACTTCACGCAGGAACTCGCCTGTTTCGAAATCGTAGAGCCGTGCACCGAGATTTTCCGAGGCGGGAACATAGGTCGAATCGGCCTTCCAGTTCAAAGGATTGATGCAGTGTGCACCTTCCATAAGCATGGGTCCGCCGACTGAAGTCGGAGACTGGGTGTTATAGGTGATCACAACGCCGGTATCATTCGCACCAACTGCCGCGGTGAGCCCTGCCTTTTGAAGGTCATCATCCGTCACGGTATAGCCAATAAGATATGCGGCAACCATGCGGCTGCGAAGTTCTTCGTCGTCACCGAACCGATTCTTGATAAGTTCGATAAGTGCCATCGTTCCCTGACTGTGTCCGGCAATGATGAAAGGCCGGCCGTCATTGAGGTTGTTGATATAATACTCAAAGGCATCCTGAACGTCGATAGCACCCTGCTTGAATGCTTCGGTGTCGGTTGCGAGCATGCCGTCTTCCATCTTGACGTTCGTTGTCATCTGCCGGTAATAAGGAGCAAATACGTCCCCGTACGGCTCATAGACGCTTGCCTGAGCTTCAAAAATACCCTGGGCGAGTGCCCGGTTCGCATCATCGTATATGGACATCGAGCCTGTTTCATTGCTGCTTACCGTTGGATACACATAGAAGATGTCGACCTCTTTCGAAACATTCGGAAGAGATAACCAGTTGTAAGAATCAGCGTAATCGACCGCGGGAACCTGCGGGGTCTCGGGGTTCTGACCGGATGTATCAGTCTGATGCAGCCTGATGCGAAGATAAATCCGGCACATAGAAGGAGGAGGAAACTAATGAAAAACCAGCGTCTTTTACCATTTCCTGACTTGATCAAGGCCATAAACCTAATTTAGGCTCATTATTAAAAAATGTATTGATTGAACCGGGATGATGAGCCGATACCTATTCTTCTGATTAGGAACCGATCATAAAAAAAATTATGCGAGGCCAAAGAGCTTGAAAACTCTCTGCATAAGGTTCAGATCTTCTTGTTCCACTTCATTTGGCGCTTCAACCTCAGTTTTCTCAACTGCAGGTGTGTGCATGACAAACTGGACCGTGCTCACCTGGGTGTTCTTTGCTGAGACGAAGGAGTGTGTGTTCCCGGTCCCGCCTCTTAAGGGGTCGAGCACTTCATTGATCTTATCGGTGAACTTTGTATCAAGTCCTGTGGTATTGTCCCGAAGTTCTCCTGTTCCGTCAGTCAGATTGACCATGGCCTCTTTGAGTTTGTTCGTGCCGGAATTCAGTTCCGAAAGACCGAATGATAACGAAGAGGCGCCGTTAGCGAGATCGATCGCTCCGGATGAGAGCAGGGTTGCATTCGCGGACGCATAGCCGACCCCTGTTGTGTATGTCACGAAACCTGTGTAGAATGCTTGATATGAAGTAAGCTGACCAAGGAGTTGGGTGAGCTGCCCTGTCGGGTCGCCGGTCGAGCTGATGGCTGCAATGAGAACCGCAGCGTAATTATCTTGTGTCAGCGCCGGAATACCAGTTCCTGTTAGTTGTCCGTTTGCCGAGGAAAGCAGGCCGTCAAAGATCTGATCGGCACCACCGGTCAGGGCGGCATTTTGCCCGGAAATTGAGGCAAGACCAGAGGATAATGCATTTGTTCCGGACGCCAGACTGATCGCACCAGACTGGATCTTATAGCCTCCGGTAGACGCATTATACACTCCTTGTGACAGATTATCCACCCCGTCGCCAAGTTCCACGATCCCGTCACTCAGCTCCACCAGATCATCTTCCATCTCCGTCGTGTCAACATCAACATTGAGCGAGAGACGGATCCCGTTGATCGAGATCTCATCCATTTCGAAGTCGACCACGGATGAAGTGATGACGACATCCGTTCCCTTATTCGGGAGGAACGTGTAGGAGAGCTGTTTGCTGCTCCCAACGTTTGCGATAGTTGCAACGGGTGCCGTAATATTACTGCATTTGTTCGCATCCAAAGTCGCCGTCATCATGAGAGCATACTTTTCATAGAAGTCCTGTGTATCGGACGGATCTTTGGTGATGACGATATGCATCTCGAGATTGCCGCTTTTGCTTGCGATCTCATCAGCAGAATAGGGAACACCGTCCATGAAATAATTGATCCTGACATTCCAGGGAATGGAAGCAGCGCCAAGATCTCCTTCATAGTAGAGTTTTCCCGGATCCGTATCGATCGTGATCTCATCACCGTTGACATTGATCTGGTCGGTGGTCACCATGTTTCGGACCGAGTAATACGAACCGTAATCGGTGATGCGGCCGCCTGTCTGCATATCGAAGATGTTGACCGCATAAACGTGATCGACTGAGCCGTCATTATGCAGATTGACATAGATGACTTCTTCTTTTTGTGTTCCTGCCGCAGAGGCAGGTATGATGAATAATGTGATTATTATCAGGGTTATCAAAATTTTTACATATGATTTCATATTATACTCCAGTATTTTTTGGTGCAAATTTCATATTCAAAGATGTTTTCTGGATGATACCGTCACAGATCATCAGAAGGGCGGGCAGAACGAACAGCACCGCGATGACCGAGAGGATCGATCCTCTTCCGACAAGCATGCCCACTTCACTTAAGAGGGCATTCGAGGAGAAGAGCCACAGAGCAATACCTGCCGTAAACAGAATAAACGCAGAAACCAGAATGCATACTGACGTCGTTGAGACGGTTTCTTCGAGCGACCGACGCTTCGAAAGGGTCTTTCTAAAATCAACGTACCTGCTCGTAAACATGATAGCGTAATCCACTGTTATACCGAGCTGGAGAGAGCTGAGAACCAGATACGAGATGTAGAACATCTGCCCTCCCTGGAAGTAGGGCACTCCGCAGTTGATCCATATCGCCGATTTGATCACGAGCACGAGTATGAGCGGGAGAGAGAAGGAACGAAATGCGATCAGGATGAAGATGAAGATCGCAATGATGCCGACCGCCTCGATTTTCAGGTTATCTTCTTCGATAAAGGACTTCATGTCGTACGCATTTGCGATCTCGCCGGCAAGGTACCATTCTCCCGGATAATGGATCTCGCCGATCTCCCGGATCTCTTCGATCGCTTTGAAGGATTTCGGATCCTCCAGAGACGTATCTACGGTGATGATCATTCTGCTGTAATTAGCAGACTGTGGCTTGGAAAGTGTGTTTCCGGGGATATATTCCTCAGGGATCACAGCACCGACCGTGCCCACATAGGATATCACCGACACGACATTTGGTATCGCCTCGATTTCATTAAGGACGGCCTGTTCTTCTGCGAGGTTCCCGTTTTTGACCATGAGGACAAGAGAGGAGGCCCCGCCGAATGTATCTGTTATCGCGAGGGCATCCTGCCCGATCTGTGTGCGTTCGTCGGAAAAGAGATCGAAGTAGACATAATCGTTGTTATCGATAGCGATAACCGAAGGTATCACGATCAGGGCGAAGATGAGGAGGGCAGGGATGCTTAATTTGACCGTGATCTTTCCGAGTTTTTTCAGATCGGGAACAAACGAGCGATGCTGCGTTTTTTCGATGAGTCTGCTGCATCCAAGAGTGAGTGTCGGCAGAAGGGTGAAGACACAAATGAGACTGATGATGATCCCCTTCGTCAGGACAAGGCCCAGATCCGGACCAATTTTGATCCTCATCAGGATAAGCGCAGCAAAACCGATCATAGTGGCGATACCGCAGGCAGTGACCGAACTAAAGGAGTGGACGAGGGCCTTTTTCATAGCATCGTGAACAGAGAGCCCTTCTTTGCGGATCTCCGAGAACCGGTACAGAACGAAGATCCCGTAATCGAGGGCTATCGCAAGCTGCAGAATGGCCGCCACCCCCCGGGTTATGAAGGATATCTCCCCGAAGATGATATTGGTCCCCATGTTGATGACGATGGCAATACCAATTGTGAACATCAGGAGAAACGGTTCGAACCAGGAATCGGTAGTCAGGAACAAAATTCCAAGGATAAAAGGTATTGCGATAATGAGGATCTTTGTTACGTCACTTGCAAGTGTCCCTTTGGAGAATGTCGAAGAGACGGAAAGTCCTGACATGGCTGCACCTTCATCTGCAAGTTCTGCAAGCTCGTTGACTGCAGCACTGGCTTTTTCGTCATTGAGCGTGATGCTGAAAAGAGCGGTGTTGTCTTTATAATACGCTTCAACGGTGTCTGTGTCGAGGGTCTCAAAGGGTACGTTGAGAGAGACCGCGTCATCAAGCCATATTACGTCTTCGACCCAGTCGACGGCAGAAAATTGTTTTTTTAGTTCAAGTGCTTCCGGTATCGTGATGTCCGGCACCATTATACATGCATCGGGCACTCCCTCGGTAAACTCCTCATTCATCACATCCAGAGCGATCGTTGAGGAGGCTTCATCGGGGAGATAATCAATGATGTTATAGTTTACGGAAACCTGCGGTATCAGAATAAGGCAAAGAACGGCGATCAACAGGGTTATTATTATGACCTGTTTTCTTTTTTGCAGGATTGTTCCGGAGATATCTATCATAGGAGAAGCAACCGATTAGCCAGTTGTCTAAATATGTCGTGCCGAATTTGAAATAAACATCTTGAATTTTGGACAAATTAGGACAGGTGTCTAGTTAGGATATATTTAAAGAGATGACCTCATGCCAGAGTATATATCGGATCGAGTAAGACATTTGTATATACATATGTCTAATAACTTAGCTATTCAAAGTGAGATCACAAAAAGATGCTTGCAGCTTCCTTAAAAAAAACTGATGGCGGAAAAACCTCTGCACAAGATCACCGTGCAGGAGATCGTGGCAAAATGCGGGATGCACCGGCAAACATTTTATTATCATTTCGAGGATGTCCATGATCTTGTACGATGGATGTATGAGGAGGAGGCATTTGAACTGCTGATGCATACTGAGGAGATCTTTCGCTGGCAGGATAAGATATTACAGTTGTTCAGCTATATTTCTGCGAACCGGGAGATGTGCAGGTGTACCCTCAATTCGCTGAGCCGTGAAACCCTGAAGGATTTTTTTAAAGCGGATCTGGAGAGGGTCGTCCGGGATGTCGTAATGACCTACGGACGCGATCTTCCAAGTTCGGAAGGATATGGTGAGTATTTGACACATTTCTATACGGTAGCTTTTGCAGGCATAGTGGAGAGCTGGATCCTTGGAGAGCTGGATCTGTCTCCGGAAATGATCGTTACTTATATGGAAAAACGGTCGTGGATCAGCTGAACGGAGCGTTGATGAGATACCAAAAAGAGGAGGGGTCGTATACCTGATGAGGGAAACCTCGATCCCGGATCGTTCACGACGGACGAAAGCCTGCGGCTTTCTCAGCTAAGGTCCCTCCTTCGGAGGGGGGGTAACTATTTCAGCGAAAGCCTGCGGCTTTCTCAGCTAAAGGTTCTCCTTTGGAGGAACCCGCCTTTAAAAGTTAAACGTCTTCTGCACGATTTTGAGCGCACAGAAATCGCCGCACATCGTACATGCGTCGGAGTCTGCCGGCATGCGGGAATTTCTGATACAGCGTGCCTTCTCAGGATTGAGGGAAACCGCATACTGGCGTTCCCAGTCAAGATCCCGGCGAGCATGTCCCATCTCAAGGTCAGCCTCACGGGTCTTCGGGAGTTTCACCATATCGCCGACATGGGCGGCAATACGTGAGCTCATGACTCCCTCATAGACCTCTTCGGGGGTCGGAAGAGCAAGATGTTCGGCAGGCGTCACATAACAGATGAAATCGGCGCCGGCGGCAGACGAGATAGAAGCTCCAATAGCAGCAACGCGGTCATCATATCCCGGAGCAATGTCCGTTACAAGCGGACCGAGCATGTAGAAAGGTTTGTTGTTGGTAACACGTTTCTCGAGCTGGACGTTCGTTTTGATCTCATCGAGCGGGATGTGACCCGGACCTTCAATGATACACTGAACACCCGCCGCAGTCGCCTGGTCGGCAAGTTCTGCATTGATCAAAAGCTCCTGGATCGCAGCACGATCCGTCGCATCGTGACAGGCACCTGCCCGCATGCCGTTTCCAAAGGAGAGGGTCACTTCGTGCTCTTTTAAGATCTCGACAAGGTAGTCGAACCTGCGGTAGAGAGGGTTTTCCATCTCGTTGTGCAGCATCCATGCCGTCATGAATGCTCCTCCGCGGGAAACGAGACCGCCGTGTCTGCCCTGATTTTTCAGTCTCTTCACGGTCTCGTAGTTGATCCCTGTGTGGATCGCCATAAAATTCGTACCGAGTTTTGCCTGCTGCTCGGTGATTTTAAAGAGATCGTCCTCATCCATGAAAACAACGCCGCCTTTTTTTCTGGCAGCTTCGATGAACGCCTGATAGAGCGGAACAGAGCCGACGGAAAGATTCGACTGCTCACAGACTCTCCGGCGGATCTCAAGCAGATCTCCTCCTGTCGAAAGCTCCATGAGAGTGTCTGCTCCGGCGAGTTCCACCTGGCGTGCCTTTTCCAGCTCCACTTCCACATCCACAATATCGGATGAGGCCCCGATCGATGCGTTCACTTTCGTACGAAGACCTGAGCCGATACCGCAGAGTTTTACTTTCCGGTAGGAGGTCATCGGAATGACGATATGACCGCCGGCGATCCCCCGACGGATGAAATCCTCGGTCACTCCCTCGGATTTTGCCACGACCTTCATCTCTTCGGTGATGAGGCCCTTCTTTGCATCTTCGATGATGGTCATACCTATACGTCAGGAGGCTGGAGATTATAAACTATTTTATTTACCATAAGTAAAAACAAATTTATTTGCTGATTTAACAAGTAAAATATCATTATATTGCGGTTAATCTATGGAAATTCGAGGTAGATAACAAGTAAAGTTGGGTTTAATGAATGGTAGGGTTGCGGGGTGTGAAAGAAATATTGGGTAATTCCCGGCAGATCATCTGACATGAGAAGGAGCTCATCAGGAATCAAAAGAGTTTCGAATCGAGAGTGAACCTGCTGAAAGTGGTTGATGAATATTCAAAAAAAGGGTTTATAGAGGGGATAGGTTTTTGGATCACTCTGCAGATGTTCCGCCGAAGTTCCAGGAAAACATATTCCTAAAGAAGTTCATGATCTGGTCCATAAATTGATTTGTGCTTCCGGAGACTGCGGTATTTCCTTGTCCCGGAGCGGGGATGGAGACCTCCTTATATGCTCCTTCCCTGTCCCTCATAGGCTCACCTTCATAATAGACGCAGGCTTCAGCACTCAGATTCTGCCCCTGTTCGTAAAGCATCATCTGGGTAAATGTGAATTCACGCGTCTGGGTAAGTAAACCGCTCGTGCCATATGTGGAGTTGACACCGATAAAACTGGCATTGGTCCCATTATGGAGGAAAAGACATACCTGGTCGGTATCGGTATTTGTCCTGACGGTGAATGTGTATCTGTACGTTGACATCCCATGGGTTGAGGCAGTATCTGAGGACACGTTTTCTCCAGTCACGATGAGCTCCAAAATCTGAGAATTCTTATATTGGTTCGTGTTTTGATTCATATTTTGATTTGAGGTGCCGGAAGCATTCGTTGTGACTGCCGTAGCACCGTTCATTGCCTGGATCGAGAAACTCCGTTCCTGACAGGTCGACCCCGAATCAGAATATGCACAGATCGATAAGGAATATTCATGACCGGGGGTAAAATTCTCCGACGGGATAGAATATGAAGTGGCATTTCCCATTTCCATATTCGTGAAACTGACGGTATTCATTGTCATATCCCGTAACGTGACCCGGTATCCATCAGCTCCGGGAGCTGCACCCCACTGTGCGGTCACGCCGTTATCGGCATTTACTGCATGATTTTGATAAGGAGCTGAGATATCAAAAGATCCGGGACCCGCTGCCTTCGTGGTAAAACTCATGACAGGACCGTATGCTGTGCCTTGTTCATTCACCGCATATGCTCGGTAATAATAGGTAGTTCCAGCAGCAAGTCCTGAGACGGTGGTACTGTATTTGCCGTACGAATGACCTCGGTATCCCTGAGATACGGAATATGCAAGGTCCGAGGCGGAGGGTCCATAGACAAATCCAACATCAGTTACGTCATACCCGCCGTTTTTCTGTAAGTTAGCTTGGAACGTACATGAACTCGTCGTGATCCCGTCACATGGTAGTGTCGAGATAGTGGGGAGATCAGCGGAGACCCCTGCAGAGAAGAGCAGAAAAACCAGCGCAGCCCCAAACAGAATCATATGCAGTTTTTCATAGTACTTAGTATTGGATACTATAATATAAAATATTGGGCATAGGAAACTCTTTTGAGATAAAACCTGCAGAATGAAAAAAAGAGAAATGAGATGTTTTCTGTATGATCTATTTTTCAAGACCGCTCGTGATCCTGCGTTCGAGGATGTACGGGAGAGCGATACCCATGACGATAATAATAACACCGACCCAGCGAAGTGCGGCGACCGGTTCAAGAATGATCACTGCGGCTGCAAGGACCTCGACCGGAAGTTCAGCTGAATTCAGAATGGTTGCCATACCGGCACTGACTTTCGGCGCTCCGACCGCAAGGAAGAAGATAGGAATTGCGATACCGAAGAGACCAAGAGGGATACTGTAGGCCAATGCATTCACATTCGTGATCCCTTCAATGACTGCGGCTCCTCCATAGAGCGTTCCGACGAAAAGCAAAACAAAGGCCATACCGGCGGTAGCAATAAAGAAACTGCGGTTCATTGGCGGAAGTTCCGGGCTGACCCTTCCGCTCAGGTAAACGAACAATGCGTAGAAGAATGCTGCAAGGAGACCGAGCACGATACCGATCGGATTCATCTCTGCAAGTGAAAGACCTGAACCAATGATACCGCCTGCAAGAATCGTACCGACAACGATAACGACACAGGCAATTACCTGATTTCTCGACGGAAGTTTTCTTCTGGTGACCGACTCGACAACCACACCTATCCAGGAATACTGGAAAAGTAAAACAACGGCAAGCGAGATCGGCAGGTACCCAAGTGAAAGGAAGTAACAGACCGGGACGAGAGCCATCACAATACCGGTGATGATGAGAGTTATAACACGCTTCCAGACCGGCAGAGTGCTGGGTGCATGTTTTGCCTGCTTTCTCTGATAGATAAACCAGACAAGAACTACAAGTACAAGAAGGATGATCCATCCGTAGACGAACTTACCGACCAGGATGACCGGTATCCCAAAACCGTTTATTACTGCCAGCGTTACGATGGTTGAAAGAATTGCATACGAACAAGATGCTAAAAGCACCAAAACCGAACAAAAGACAACCGAGCTTGATAATTTTTTAAGATCCACAGAGTACTCCTGTCACTAAAATAGGCTGAAGAATCTATAATAAATTATGTATTTCTTGAAATAACTAAAAATTACTTTAGTAGTTCGCAAGAACATCTGTGTAATATTGCTTTAATGGAGAACAACCATTATTGTGTCATGGACGAGGACGAGATCGGCATGCTGACCCAGGGAAATATGAATATTATGAATCCGGTTTCTGAAAAGAAGCTTATCCTTGCCGGAAAGTATGCGAACCTCAAACCCGGGATGTCGGTTCTGGATGTGGGATGCGGGAACGGAACACTGCTGAGTCTCTGGCAAAAAGAGTTCGGGATCTCCGGGATCGGCATCGAACTGCAGAAAGAGTCGGCAGCCCGCGCAAAAGAACTGCTCCGGGGGACTGGCATCTCGGTGATCGAAGGAAATGCCGCTGAATGTATTCCGGACGGGTCGTACGACGTGGTCAGTGCCTTTGGCACATCGTTTATTTTTGGCGGAGCGGAAAAGACCCTTGAGTATCTTTCCGGGTTTGTAAAAGAAGGAGGCAGCGTTGTGATAGAGGACAGGTTCTGGAAAAAGGAGTCCGTGCCGCCCGATTTTGCGAGAGAGTGGAGAGATGTCCCGACATCCTTAGAACTGGTGTCAACGGCACGATATCTGGGACTCACCATTACCGGTATGCTAAGTGCCTCGGATGAGGAATGGGACCAATATGAATCTGCAGTCTGGCAAAATGCAGTCTCTGAAAATTTATATGATTATCTTGAGCAGATCCAGGATGAATACCTTACCTATGGACGGGAATATATGGCCTGGGGTTGTTTCGTGTTCCGAAGTTAGAGGATCCTTTTTTTCATCATCACAAATATCAACAGGACCGATACTCCAAGGGAACCAGCTACGATCAAAAGAAAGATAAATGGATATTCAGCCAGAGGTATCCCGACATTCATCCCAAAAAAGCCTGCAACCACCATGGGAATAGCCATTACTGCTGCAAAACTGGTGAAAAGCTTCATGATCCAGTTGACATTGTTGTTGATGATCGAGGCAAATGCCCCCATCGTGCTCGTGATGGTTTCGGCATAGGTCTGTGCCATCTCCATAGCCTGAGAGTTTTCAATAATAGCATCGTCGAGAACGTCCCGGTTAGATTCTGTTAGAGTTCCGGTCAGGTTCTGGGATTTAGAAAGTTTTTCCAAAACACCCGCATTCCCCTTAAGTGAGTTGATGATATAGACAAGCGACTTTGAGAGGGTAAGCATATAGAACAACTCCTCATTTTTTGTGGATCTTTTGAGAGTTTTCTCAATTTCGGTGGTGCGTTTATCGATCATGCGGAGATTCTGTACAAATATTCCGGCATTTTTGTAAAGAAAAAGCAGTATGAAGCCAACATGATTATCTGTGGAGAAATTTTTGATCTTTCCAGCGGAGAACAGATCGAGGAGGGGATTTTTACGCAGGGAAACGCTGATGATCACCTCAGGTAGGAGGGTAAAACCTGCCGGGATCGTCGTATATGACTCGATATCATCTTCAATTACCACATACGGGGTATCGATAAGGAGGAGAGAGGTCCCTCCGTCAAACTCTACACGAGGACGTTCCTCCTCATCCAGAAGGACCGTAAGCTCGGATTTTTCGATCGAGAACTGGTCACAGACAAACGACACCTCATCGTCGGTCGGCTGGATCATACGTACCCAGCATCCTTTGCTGATAGTTTCCTATAAAACAGGGATCTTGGCCTGATTGACCGAAGAGTAGATCTGAATCATGGTTCCTTACTGATTCATACGGGGATAAACATGATAATGATTCCTAAAAAGAGGATGGATGGGCTCATGAAGGACCAAACCGTTAGGGTACTGTCAGAGTTGATCATCCTTAGGGATGTGTTTACAATTACTACATACAACGCGGGAGTATATATACCCCTGACCGCGCGGTGCGATAATGCCTCAGGGATCAGGAAAAAAGCCGCTCTCTCTCAGAGAGATAGGCTCCCATTTTTTCACTTTTTCTGGTATTTAAGCGACCCTGACCAGATAAGATCAGTCTGAAAACATCCGCTGAAGATACTCGAACGCGGCGAGGGCTTCGGTGTATTCTCTTCGCATTCTCGGATTTATATCCGGATGATATTTGTCGCGAAGGTTCCGGAATGCAAGCGAGGTCGTGGAAAAATCCGCATCGGTCGGCAGCCCAAGGATGCTGTATGCCCGTTCCTTTGTCATTTCTTCGATCATAGCACCTAATCTGTTGATTCATATTACATAAATATTATGGGAACTCAACTAATATCTCGCATTTATTGAGATTATCTTAACCCTTGGTGTGGGTGGAAAATCCAAAGTAGGAGTGTATCTTGTGGTAGACTGGAATTTAATTGGAATCATTGCCGCATTTATTATATATTTCGGCATTATGATCTACATAGGCTTCTTCTATATGAAGAAGAACAAGACCGTTAGCGACTTCATTCTTGGAGGCAGAGGCCTTCACCGCTGGGTTACGGCGCTTTCGGCCGAAGCATCGGATATGAGCGGCTGGCTTTTGCTCGGTCTGCCGGGTCTTGCCTATGTATCGGGTCTTTCTTCAGCAGGATGGACCGCGATCGGCCTCGCGATCGGTACGTATCTGAACTGGAAACTCGTGGCAAAACGTCTGAGAGTGTACACCCACAAAGCAAAAGACTCACTCACTCTTCCTGAGTTTTTTGTAAACAGATTCGGCGACAAAAAAGCATATCTTTCTGCGCTGTCTTCGGTTTTTATTATCATCTTCTTTGTTGTATACACCGCTGCACAGTTCGTTGCAGGAGGAAAACTCTTCAACTCCATCTTTGGCGTGGACTACACATGGGCAATGCTCATTTGTGCAGCGATCGTCGTCTGTTATACGTTCACCGGAGGATTTAGAGCAGTATGTCTGACGGATTCCATTCAGGGAATGCTGATGGTCTTCGCACTGGTCCTTGCCCCGATTTTCGCGCTGTTTATGTTGTTCGCTTCAGGTACTGATGCAGTTGCAGCGATGAATCCCGACATGCTTTCGCTCTTCAAAGACCCGTCGACAGGAGAGTTCATCTCGGTCTTTGTCGTTGTATCAGGTCTTGCCTGGGCATTCGGCTACTTTGGTCAGCCGCATATCCTGCCAAGATTCATGGCGATCGAAAAACCCGAGGAGATCCCGCAGGCACGTAAATTCGCTATGGTCTGGGTCATTATCTCCTTGATTGCCGCGATCTTCATCGGTCTGTTAGGTCAGATCTTCTTCAGTACACCCCTCGCAAGCCCCGAGACGGTGTTCATCGAAATGAGTAAAGCGACCCTCGTCAGTTTCCTTGCAGGAATCATCTACTGCGGTATCCTTGGTGCGATCATGAGTACCGCATCAAGTCAGATGCTTGTGGCATCCTCGGCAATTTCCCAGGATCTGTACAAGACGTTCTTTAACAAAAAAGCATCCCAGAAATCCCTGATCTGGATCTCACGCATAACCGTTCTTATCGTTGCATTGATTGCAATCAGTCTCTCGCTTGATATGACAAGCTCTGTCTTTGGTATCGTTTCGTTTGCCTGGGCAGGTTTTGGAGCAACATTCGGCTCAGTTATCCTGATCGGACTGTTCTGGAAGAGAATGAACTGGCAGGGAGCTCTCGCAGGTATACTTGCAGGAGGAATCACCGCATTCCTCTGGTATATATTCCTTGCAGCTTCCACAGGGATCTATGAAATGATCCCGGGCGTGATCGTGAGTCTTTTAGCCATCTATGTGGTCACAAAGATCACGGCACCGCCCACAAAAGAAGTCGCCGATGCCTTTGACGCATATGTAGAAGAGATCGGTGATGTGAAGACCTAAATCCATTTTTTTTTTTGATTTGCTGTAACGGCTTTTTTCATTTGAATATCAAATCTCTTACAATAGGATTTCATTACAAAATTCAATTTTTTGTTCTTCGTAGGAGATAGATGGGGAATAAAATCTACAAATGGTCTGCCGGATAGAGAGAGATGCTGACGTAATTTGTGTGGAAATGATATATCAACTAGTATACCACGGTGAAAACCAATTGGTTGCATTAACTATGATTAGTTAATGAAATTTACTTTATTCGGACACATTATTCTAATAATAAATTAAATATAATGGGCATGCTCAACGACAGAATATGAGTGATGCTCATCTCTTTTGATTCTGTTACTGTCTTACTGAGGAGGACGGATGAGTATTTGGAGTAATGGTATGAACGAAAACACGAAAAAACGTGGAAATCCGAATATGAAATATGCATGGAAGATTCTGCTGGTCCTGCTGTGTGCGGGACTGCTCATTGGAGCGGTCAGCGCAGCTGCACCAACGACATCGGTTGAGATCTCCTGGATCGCGGCCGACAATATAACTGTTCTCGCAAACGAGACGGTTACGTATGCATGGATGAAAGATAATCTTCCGATCACCGGTGACGGCGTAACGCATTACGGTCATCAGGGACCAATTTTTGAGGCGGCACAAGGCTACTATGGAGATCCCTGGGACCCGCAGGAAATCATCAACACCGATGATGCAGGCGTCCTAAGAGGGACGTCCGTTCTTGATCTTGCCATGTTGGTTGGCGGGATCCCGGAGGGCAGCACCGTTAAAATTATTGCAAGCGACGGGCTTTCCCGAACATTCAGTTCCAGTTACATTCTCACCCCAACACCCGAGATGGGACCTTTAGTCCTTGTCTGGGAAGTGGATGGTGTCAATGTATCTGCTGCAGGAACCAGCGGAGACGCATCCGATGGGATGAGGATCTACTTTTTTGCTGATGACGGCATTTTTGGGAATTATGATATGCTCCAGACAATGCCGGAAAATGAGAGGTATAATTATTCTAGCAGTTATCCATCGACCCGCGGATTATCAGTGCAGTATGTTGACAGGATCCAGATTTACACCGACGAGACGGAGTACACAAAGGCTCCCACTCCAACCCCCAGCATAGCGCCGACAACTGGATCTGACGATACGAAATACCTCTATGACGGCATAATTGCTATTAAAAATACAGGTACATTCACCGAAACGGTAAACGGTATTTCGTATGAAATTCCCTGGTATTCCCCGGCAGGAGTTCTCAGGAGTCTTGACTTCGATGCAGAGTATCTTGTTAGACTGAATGGGAATCTGTACTTCGAGTCCTTCACAGATCTAGAAACAGGAACAGTCTACAAAGATGACTACATAAATGTCTACAATGCCGCTGATTTAACAACAACACTCCCGGCAGATGTGGAAATTCTCCCTGGAGATGTCATCTACATTCAGTTCGGCGGAGATAAGTACAAAATTGAGGGTTCAACTGCAGTAATTCGTGCTGAAGTATATTCACCAACAGGCAAAACCGCAACATGGCGTCTTTTTCTCAACGGTGCTGTTGAAATCCCGTTGGATAAGGATTACTTCGAAGCAGATGCATCGACCCATGCACGTGTAACCTACACAGATGCAAACGGTGATGTCTGGAGCGGGGTCCCGCTGAGAATTTTAGTGGGGATGGCAGATGATATCGAGGCAAACGGTGCCTCACATTATACATTCAACTCAACACGTTCGGTCGCCGGTTACACCATAAAACTCACGAATGGTGACGGGACCATCTCTACAGTCAACACAAATGTTTTGCCGGAGACACGTAACAGCGATATGACGTTTACCGACGACTATCTGATCGCAGATACGCTCAATGGTGTAAAAACTGCTCTTACCTTCGTCGGTTCATCTGTACCTGCAAAACTGACAGATGTTCGTTCGATCGATATGGATGTTTCTGCATTCGAACCCGCAGCAGACAGCTGGTCGATCGATATGTTTGGAAATATCAACGGAACACTCGCGGACACTTTCCTCTACGAAGCGGTGGATAATGGATGTGCACCGACCCACAATAATAACCTACACAGATACCAACGGTGATGTGTATTTCGGGATGGGCATGAGTACATTCCTTGGATGGGTCGATGACGAACATCCCCACTCTCTTGGATCTGAGACACTATCCGGAGGTGTTACGCTAAAATTTGCAAATGATGCAGGCGGAAAAACGACCGTTGACTCAGATCTTTTCAAAGACGATACTACAAAAGCAATCATTGCAGTGTACAAAAACGGAGAGAAGATCGAGCCTACCTTCATTGGTGAAGTTGTAGGGACAGCAGACCGTATCTCCGGTGTTTCAACCATTACGTTCACAAACTACCGTAGCCCGCCTGAAATCGAGGGTATAACTATCATCAAGAAAACCTCTGACGGCACAATTATTGATCAGACCACCATTTCATGGCAGGAAATGCGTGAAACCTTCCCAGTGATCGGTGACGGGACCTATAATTACAGTATTCAAGGCCCGGTCATGCCGGATTATGTTGCTGAATATGGTAACTGGGATGAGAATGAAGAGTTCCCGCAGTGCGGAACTGCCGACGACCCGCGTTTTAAAGTCAATGATCAGGTCAAGGGAACGGCAATCATAAACCTTACCGACCTTGTCGGCGGCATAAGTGAAGGTGATCAGCTGAAACTCACAGCAAGTGACGGCAGATCCAAGACCTTTATTGATGGATACCGATACATCTACAACCCTGATGCGAAAATGGGAACTATGTTCCTTGCATGGTCTGATGATGGTATTGACGGGCCAATCGGTTATGATATTTTGTTCCGTCTGTTCATGACGTCTGATGATAACATCTTCAGTCTGTGGGATATGCATGAAAGTATGGCAGAAGATGACTGGGGATTCTATGCTGGTCTTTACCCGACCCCGGCTGATTTCTCTGTCTAAAAGATCAACACATTGTAAATAATCGTTAGTGATAAAGAAACCAATAATGATGGTTCAGGCACTGGGAATACAGAACATTGGGCATATATTGGTATAATTTATAAAAACTTCATGGAATTCCGGTTCTCCTTTGGACATACTTCCGAAATACAGGTGAATAACGATGGATGGTCTCTATCAACGAACGACGTAACTGAGGGGGATAAAACCTATCCTGAAGGTAATATTGTTACGATAAAAGGCGGAGACGTTATTGTTCCCGCAGTGGATATCTCAGGAAGCGATGTGGACGTCAACGTTCCGGGATCATCACTTATCGGTGTTCTCTCAGGAATCGAAGGTGTTGGATTTTACAAAGGGGGTAATCAGGGGGCATACTTCAACCTTGATTCCTACGATGGTCACACGCACAAAAAGCCAACAAAGGATGATAAATGGTATGTATATATCGATGATGCTGAAGTAACCGAACCAAACTGGACAAATATCATTGTTTATGACGATCGGGTTCTCCGTCTGTTCTTTGATGAAGCATCGACCGGAAACAGCTATGAATATCTCTTCACTACAGAAGGAGGAGCAGCTGCAGGTTGGTCAGTCAAACTGATCAACGGAGAAACGGAAACGATTCTCAGTCAGGATGAGTTTGAAACGCTTGCAAAGAAGTACACCGCATATCCCTGCACAGATGAAGACGGTATTTGGAACGGTGTACCGCTGTACGTCCTTGCGGAAATTGTCGACGATGATGATTCGACCTCATTTAATGAAGATCTCGCCGGAATCGGCTACAGTATCCGCGTAACTGATTCGCAGGAAAATCCCTACTCAACAAACTTTAACAGTGCGCTGATCGCAAACGATAACTCCATTATCGTTGCAAACACGCTCAATGGAGATCCGATCCCCGAATTAACAACAGGCGGAAAGCCATGTGCACCTTTACAGATGAAAGGTGTGTCAGCAGGACAGCTTATTGGAAACATCGGAACCATTGAACTGATCGATGTTCCGGAAGACGGAAATTTCCTTTTCCTCTCAGGAAAAATGGAGCGGTATTTAACGCAGGAACAATATGACGGCAGTGAGCATCACTTCGTAACCTACGGCGATTATGAGGGTATGCCTCTGTATACACTTGTCGCAACAGTCGACGACGTGGAGTCAGGAACGCCGGGAACCTACTCGAGCAGTCACTTCACCTTGAACACCAGTATCATTTCGACCTCTCCTTATACCATTCTCATTACAAGCACTGACGGACATACGCGTGAGATCGCATCAAACGAGATCGCATCAGGAAAAACGGGAGCATTGAATTACATCATTGCACAGAAAGAAGACGGTTCGCTCATACTTACCGGAAACAGTGTTTCAACCATCTTTGAAAACGTCAGATCCATCGAACTGAAAGGAGAAGCTTATCAGGGAGAGGACTGGTATATCTTCTTAAACGGACCTGAATTTGGTGTATATTTAAGCAAGACCGAGATCGAAGAGGCAGTCGGATGCGAGTGGCACTACAAAACGTTCACTGATCCGTATACCAATGAAATCTGGTCCGGTATGACCCTTGCATCACTCGTTGGGTATGTTGATGATTCAACGATGCCGACCGGCTCAAACCACGGAGGATCCTTCAATCTCCCGCTTGCCCAGAACGGGTACACGATCATCCTGACGGCGGCGGACGGCTACAGTGCGGAAGTTGACAGCAAAGATCTGGCAAACAACAAGAACGGGTACATTATTGCAAACAAAGTTGACGGAGAAGACCTTTTCAAATCCGACATCCTGAAAGACAATAAATATCCGCTCAGACTTGTCGGAAGCGAAACCTATCTGAACACAGGCGTTGCAGAAACCTCCAAATTCACCAGTATTGCAGTAGGCGGTCTGGTGAAGATCGAACTCAAAGAGTTTGCACCGGAAACAGCGTCGCCAACGCTCACTATTGAAAAGTATGATACTGATGGAAACATCGTATCCAGTGAAGAAGTTTTATGGTCCACAATCTGGGCAGACCCGACAACCTACCCCGTGATAGGTGACGGAGTAACTACATACTCTTTCCAAGGGATTGTCTACGAGGAAGACGGGGAGAAGATCGGTCAGTGTCTTGGATGGGATCTTGAAGAAAAATATCTCACATGCAACTACAAAGTCTCCAATGCAGTCAAGGGAACTGCTGTCAAGGACCTGACCGATATCGTCGGCGGCATGAACACAACTGATGAGATCAAATTCATCTGCAGCCTCGACGGCTGGACGACTACACTGAACTACTCGAACATCTATACCCCCAATACCCAGACAGGGAACAGCTTTCCTTGCCTGGTATGCTGACGGTAAGACGATCCCCAAATACTCACAGGGCCCGCGTCTTTTCTTCACGTCTGACGATAACGTCTTCAGCCACTGATATGTACTACTCCTTGGACGAATCCTACTGGCACTACAACAGCGGTCGTGCATCTGCCGGAGGTATTTCTGCACAGATGGTCGACATAATCAAGATCATTCCAACAGCAGACAGTTGGACGCTTGATCTTAACGGTGCCATCAATGAGACCATAGACAAAGGCTACTTCGAGGCCGGATTAACGTGTACATTTGCAAACGGAACGGTATCAGACCACCAGGCATACTACACCGATTCCAAAGGTCGTGTCTGGGCAGGGATGCCGCTCTGGATCCTGACAGGATTTGTCGATGATGAAAACTCACACGTGGGTAAATCATACAACGGAACTCTGGCATTAGAGGGATACAACATCACCGTGGTATCTGAAGACGGATCAGACGTTGTCATCAACAGCCGCGATGCTTATATGAACAGCAATTACATTGTTGCAAATTCGCTGAACGGTTCTCTGCTTGGAGAAGAGGATGGATGGCCTCTGAGACTTGTCGGTGCAAACGTGACCGGAGCCATGCAGATCAAAGGCATTCAATCGATCAACCTCGATCTTGAAACCCTCTCAGCAAAAGAACTAGACTATAACGATAAAGTAGTTCTCACAGATGAGACACATTCAGTTGATGTGAGTGGAATATCATACGGGATTCCAGGGAACACAGTTCTCGGTGTCATTCTCGAATCAGGATTAAAGCCGATCATCGGTACAAAGAAATGGGATATAGCAGGGATTCTCCTCTTCGACGGACTGACCGGATATGAACGTAGCGATACTGCAAAATGGGTCATCACAGTTAACAGCGAGACAACCATCGATGGATATAATGATGAAACAAAGAGTACGGCCATCAATGTCTATGAAGTTAAAGTCGGAGATGTCATCACCGGAAAGTTCATCGGAAATGATGGAGTCACCGTCAACGAAGAGTTTGTGATCACTGTTACGTAGTATTCTGAAAAAATAACATAGATAAATTCCATCTTTTTTTCAGGAGAGACTTCAAAAGGAGTGATCCGGGCAACCATGTTCTGAATAACATAGGTCCGAAAAAAAACACATACGGCAATAAATACCTGAGGGGAAAAATTAAACGAATCTCTATGCTGGCTGAAAAATTACTATTCCATGATCGAGATACAGGTGTCCCGTTTCGCCTCATCAATATAAACCAGTTTCAAATTCACCTTATACAGATTTGAAAGAAGTGTATCCGAGAGAATATCCTGCGTTTTTCCAAAGGTAAAGTGCCCATCCTGATCCAGAATACCGACCTTATCTTGTAACATAATCACGTGAACGGGCATGTGTGTCGTCAAGACAACAGCATATCCGGAATCTGCAAGTTTTCTAACCAGTTTGGTCATCCGGAGCTGATTTCCATAATCCAGATGAGCGGTCGGTTCATCCAGCAGAATAACATCCGGCTGTTGGGCAAGAACCCGGGCAATGGTCACCATCTGCCTCTCACCGCCGCTGATCTATGTGTACGGTTTGTCGATAAGATGAGAGATGCCAATAGAGCGTAAGGCATCCTCAGCGATAGAGTAATCTTCATCCCGCGGTGTATGCAAAACACCGATATACGGGGTCCTCCCCATTACCACAAAATCAAGGACCGAATATGCGTACGCGGGATTGTGGATCTGGGAAACGTATCCGATATATTTTGCAATCTCCTTCGGACGCATTTCTTTCATATTTCGTCCTTCAATAAAAATATCACCCAGGACCGGCCGATATAAATTTGCCATGCAGTTCAGCATTGTGCTCTTTCCTGCACCATTAGTCCCAATAATTGAGATGATCTCTCCTTTCTCGATCCCAAAAGAGACGTCGGAAAAGATCATCCTCTCCTGTTTGGGATAATGAAAACTGAGATTACGTACTTCCAGCATCATGTTATCGACATCCTTTGCCTTATCAGCAGATAGAAATAAAACGGTGCTCCGATAAGTCCGGTGATTATGCTGAGAGGTAGCTCGGCACTCGTTAAAGAGCGGGCGGTAATATCGATAACCACCATAAATATAGCTCCAAGGACGACTGCGACCGGCAAAAGTTTTCGGTTGTCGGGTCCAACGATCATTCTTCCAAGATGGGGGATCACAAGACCCACCCAGCCGATCGTCCCGGCAAGGCAAACCGCACTCGCGGTTAAAAGCGTGGCACAAACAATGATGATCCCGCGAACTTTCCGAACATCGACGCCCAAGGTTTTTGCCTCGTCCTCTCCAAGGGAGAGAACATTGAGACGATACCTGAACAAAACCCGAGACAAGAATACATGGAGCGATATAATAGAGATCGACCATCTTCACATTGGAAAGAGAGCCCATTGCCCAATAAACCATTTCTGCGAGAGCCGTGTCTGCATCGGCACCATACTTGATGATCCCAATGATCGAAGACATCAGCCCGCCGACCAATAACACCAGACAACACAAGCATCAGTGTAGACGAATTATGCATGAGACGGGGAACCGCAACTGTTATCGAAACGGCAACAATGCCCCCGATAAACGCCAAGATCTGGATGACCACCGGACCCATACTATAGAGTATCGCTAACGATGCTCCGACACAGGCACCTGACGAAACTCCCAGAAGATCGGGTGATACCAGAGGATTTTTGAACATACTCTGATATGTCGCACCGGACAGAGCAAGCCCGCCGCCGATGAGGATGGCAGCAATAGTTCGCGGAAGACGAAGATTGAAAATGACCGCCTCCATCGTCTGGGTCCAAGTCGGTTCAATCGGAAAGATCTGGGCCAATAGAATAAGAACAGAATCGAAAAATGGGATGTTATATCTTCCGATAGCAAGGGAGGCGAAAAATACGCCAAACGCCAAAACAACCAGACCGGCAAATATCATCCGGTATTTCGCGTTGGATATATTTCTGCCGCTCAGATTTCCGGCGCTATCACTTCCCATTATCTTATCTCACGTGTAATCTTCGCAGTTTGGTCCATATCCGTTGATCATGTTCTGAGCTTCTTCTTTTGTCAAATCAATACCGACAAATTCTTTGTAGAAGTCCTGAACTTCGGATACCATGTCAACTTCAAATAATTCAGGGTGGATCACTGATGCGGCAAAGAGAATCTGCAGAGCGCTTTCCATACCGAACCGTTCCCACGGGAAAAGACCGTTTGGATTCGTGTAAACCCGGCCATTTTTGACAGCATTGATCTCTTTCCATTCATCTGCGGCCATCAGCTCTTCGTAGAGTTGGTGCTGATACGGACCGCCGATAATGACGATATCCGGATTCAAAGCGAGTACATCTTCTGCGGATCCCGTTGTACCGCTCAAATTAAGAAGTGTTGATGCAAAAATACCTCCGGAGATCTCAGTCCAGTCCTCCATGATTGAGTTTGCGGAGAAGGTCGCATACAGACCCTGATTCGACTGACCCTGAATGTAATAGACTACGGGTTTTTGATCTTCAGGAATGTTCCCGACAGCTGCCTGAACACGGGCAGTATTTTCATCCACAAGATCAGACCACTTTGCAGCTTTTTCAACATATTCGCCGCCAAATGCATCGCCAAGGATGGTAAATGCCTGTTTCATTGTGTCATAATCGCTGAACATCAGACATACGGCAGGAAGGCCGGCTTCACGGAGTTTTTCAGCAGTTGCTTTTTGAGGTGTGATGATTAAATCAGGAGAGAGTACGAGGAGTTCCTCAACATTATCGCTTGCAATCGGTACATCAACGATTCCCGGATATACCTTTTGAGACCAGTACAACTTTTGTGTAAAGGATGTTGTCCCGATGAGTTTATCACCCGCACCCATGCAAAGCATAACGGAGTTGGATGCCGGCCATAAATTCACAACAGTGTTTATTTCTGCAGGAATGACAACCTCAGCCCCGTTCATATCGGTAATACTTCGGTTGACGGTTGGTTGAGAGACATCGATACATCCTGCAACTGAAATGTTAAGTATCAGAACCAGAGAGATAAGAATTAATAGAGGTTTTTTCATAATTTTATCTTTATATGTTACGTTCTGTTTTATTGATATAGTTAACTAATTTTAATAAACATGTTAATTAAAAAAAGTTTATTTTTTCAGCACAATTCAAAAAAAAGTAAACTAATTTAATTAACAAAGCGCACATTATAAAAAACGTACTTTTTATCTTTTTTCTGTAAATAGCAACGTCCGATACAGGAATCATCCTTCAATAATGAGGGGGAGGGAATACAAATGAGGAATCAATAGATTCTTGAAGAGACATCCCACCAAATGACTGCTGAACGCGTCTCCAAAAGAAATGTGTATCCGCCATTTGCATTTTTTGTGAGGAACTGATCTACATTTCGCTGAAACACATCCATTTTATCCGGATCGATCTCACCGAGGATCGAAAGATCGCTGTAGGCTTCTTCACGTGAAGCATATTCAAAGGTAAACCCGTCATCGACAACATGTACGTTCGGTTCATACCCAAGATCGTAAACGATGTTGTAGAAGAGATTATATCCAACCCGTCGATCATTTCTCCCGGGACGGGGTCTGCGGTTTCCGCTACCGGTTCCGGTAAACAGTTTTTCCAGAAGTTCGGGGATGCTTGGGGCATTTGCCCAGATCACGATGGCTGTGATCCTGTCTGAAAAGGAACTAAGCTTCTTCAGATCCTGAAGACCGGCGGAACGCGAACAGATCACCACATCATGTTTTTTTATGTTTTTACCGACAACGGCATCATTGAAATCAAGAAATACCGGATCGACATTCGTGAGATTTGCCTTTTTTACGTTTTCTACGCAGTAATCGAGCATTGTTTTTGTGGAATCAGCGGCGGTAACCGAGGAAACACGCTGAGCAACGGGAACCGTGATACGACCGGACCCGCATCCCATATCAAGAACGTTGTCTGTTGGTCGGAGAGGGAGAGCGTTGATCTGGTTCAATGTGTGAACTTTTTCAAGGGCCGCCATTTTGTTGTACATAACTGCGGCAGTGTCCCACATATTTTCCCCGTTCACGGAGTGCGGAGGCATTGGCGGCATGCTCAGTTTTTGCAGAGCCTGCCAGTTGATAAGAGGATCCATAATATTAAAACTCCATAATTTGTAGTTATTAATATACCACATATTTGATAAATAATATTTGTAAATATAATAAAAAGTAAATTACTTTAAGCTAACACATTAACAAATCGAGAAATCATTCAAAAATGAGGATATGCTCCGGTATTTTTTCGAGAGTTAGATGTGTATGACCTACCCTTTTATGTATCAAAAAAGAAAAGCATACTATGATGATCAAGGTTGCAGTCAATGGATATGGAACGATCGGAAAACGTGTCGTCGACGCGGTTTCCTGTCAGCCCGATATGGAGATAATCGGTGTTTCCAAAACCAAACCGGGAGCTGAGGCATACGTTGCCAAGGAAAGAGGATATCCCCTCTACATCGCAGATATCAGCAAAGCAGACACATTCGCGAGAGCAGGAATACAGGTCGCCGGCTCGGTCGAGGATATGATCCAAAAAGCCGACATCGTCGTCGATGCAACACCCGGAGGAGTCGGTGCAGGAAACAAAGCCCTTTATGAAAAATATCACAAGAAAGCCATCTGGGAGGGAGGAGAGGAGCATGAACTCGCCGGATTTTCCTTCAATTCATCCTGCAATTATGATCAGGCGATCGGCAGACAGTATGCACGGGTCGTTTCCTGCAATACCACCGGACTTTGCCGGATCATCAAACTTATCGACTCGGTCTTTGGTGTGAAGAAGGTCCGGGCGACCATGGTTCGCCGGGGCGCAGATCCCGGGGACATCAAACGCGGACCGATCGATGCGATCGTCTTAACTCCGGTCACCATCCCGTCCCATCACGGTCCCGATGTACAGAGCGTTCTGCCCGATATCAACATCATAACCTCTGCAATGATCGTGCCGACGACCCTCATGCATATGCACTTCATCAATATGGAGCTGAAAAACCCGGCGACCAAAGAGCAGGTCATCGAGCTGATCAAAGCCCACTCCCGTCTCGGTCTTGTCGAGAAGAGCACAGGGATCACAAGCACGGCAGAACTCAAAGAGTACACAACCGATCTGCTCCGCCCGAGGGGAGACCTCTGGGAAAACGGGATCTTTGCCGAATCCCTCTCGGTTCTTGATGAAGGGACCGACCTCTATCTGTTCCAGGCGATCCATCAGGAAGCGGATGTCGTTGTGGAAACCGTGGATTGTATCCGGGCAATGGCAGGAGATGTAAAAACCGCAATGGAATCGATCTCGATCACGAACAAAGCAGTTGGTCTGACTGCTATTCGCTAACTTTTTTTATGGATCTTCCAATACCCAGTCCCGACGGGACCTATCACGAATTCTGCGGCGCCCCCATCTATGAAAAACGGTTCAAAACCGTCGGACCATTCAGGTTCCCGGGTCTTGCTGCCGTAGTCGATGATTCCGGAGCGTATCATATCGACTTTTCGGGAAACCCGATCTATGAGGAACGGTATCCCTGGGTCGGGGATTATGCCGAAGACTGTGCTGTGGTCAAAACGGCCGACGGAGAATATTTTCATATCAACGAAGAGGGAAAACGGATCGGGCACAACAACTATCTCTATGCAGAGGAGTTCTGTGATGGAACGGCGGTCATCTACCGGGAAAATTACGGAGCCACGCACATCACGACCGGCGGGGAGATGGTGTACGGGGACTGGTATTTCGATGCCCGGGGTTTCAAAAACGGCGAGGCACTCGTCAGAGACGAAGACGGCTGGCTCGTTATCGATATGACAGGACAGGAGATCCGGCGGACCGATCCCCGGGATGATGATTATCCGGTCACCGGAACGGTCAGATTTATCGGATCCGAAAGCCCGATCCCCATCATTTTGAAAATGACCGAATGGGACGCCGCGGTCGTTGTCGTCAGGCATGCCGAGCGCGAACCGTTCATCAAAGGAGAGCCGGGTTCGAAGAAGAAGCTCACGACCCGGGGGGAACGTGCCGCAAAGACCTTTGGCGAAAGGCTTGGGAAAAGACTGGTCAAGGCGTACGCAAGTCCGATGTTTCGGTGTATGCATACGGCAGAACTGATCCTTGCAGGAGCGGGAGTGCAGGGGACGGTCAGTCCAAATGAATGTTTAGGTGAGCCGGGGGCATACATCTTTGATGATGAACTGACCCGCGGCTTCTATGTGAAAAATCCGACCAAGACGGTCGCTCTTGAATATATCAGAACGGGCACACTGCCCGGCCATTATCCTATCGGGGAAGGAACGGAAAAATTTCTCGCCTTCGTGAAAAGTACAGCATTTCAGGACGGTATCTCGGTCTGCGTGACCCATGATGTGTTTCTGGCAGCATTCGTTTCGACCCTGACCGGCTATGATTTCAAGGATGACTGGGTAGGATTTCTGGACGGCTGTATTCTGTTCCGGAAAAAAGAAGCATGGTACCTTTGGTGGAAAGGAGAGGAGACAAAATTATGAAGTTTGTTTGCCCGTTGATCGTAGTTGATGACATCGATGCATCAAAGAAGTTCTATACCGGGATCCTTGGTCAGGAGATAACTATGGATTTCGGAGCAAACGTGACGTTTGCCGAATCGTTTACCATTCAGTCGAAGAGTTCCTGGACTGGGTTTATCGATAAACCTGAGTCCGCGATCCGGTATCAGGGAAATGATGCCGAGCTCTACTTCGAGGAGGAGGAGTTCGATGCCTTTGTGGAACGCCTCAAGACGTATGAGGTGACGTACGTCCATCAGGTGATAGAGCATGCCTGGGGTCAGAGGGTCGTCAGATTCTATGATCCGGATATGCACATTGTCGAAGTGGGCGAGAGTATGATGACCGTCTGCCGCAGGTTCTATGCACAGGGTATGACCGTTGAGGAGATCGTCGCGAGAACGATGTTCCCAGAAGAGATCGTGAAGATGTTTTTGGAATAAAACCCCTCAGTTTTTTCAATTTTCAGTATAAATAACAAAATTTTTGTAGTTAACGCCGCATTTATGAGAGAATAATGGCAATAATCTAGTATGAAATACGCACCCTCAGTGCTGGATAGGATCGTGGCAGGACTGGTCGTCTTGATAATCTCGATCGCCGTATCCGGTTCAAAGTTCGGAAGATGAAAATCCTCCAAAGAAACACCTCTCCTTTTTTTACCTGTCTATATGTTAGACAGTGACCCGGTCCACACTTTCTCACACATCCTTTATAGTATTTCACGGACAACATATCGGGATATGGACGCATACGAACTCGTCACCCGCAATACGGCTGAGATCGTCACCGAAGACGAACTCAGAGCTTTGTTGAACAAACCAACAAAACGGGTCTATACCGGTTATGAACCAAGCGGCGAGATTCACCTCGGTCACCTGGTGACCATCAATAAACTGATGGATATGAAAGCAGCAGGGTTTGATGTCGTGGTCTTGATCGCAAACCTGCACGCCTATCTGAACAGAAAAGGGACCTTCGAACAGATCAAAGAGCTTGCCGACTACAACAAAGCCTGTATCGAGGCGGTCGGTCTCAAAGGAGCGGATTTTGTTCTCGGAACCGATGTCCAGCTCACCCCGAAGTACCAGACCGAAGTGCTGACCCTCTGTCAGCAGATCACCCTGAACCGTGCCACCCGCAGTATGGACGAGGTCGGCCGTGCAATGGACAACCCTATGGTTTCCCAGATGGTCTACCCGGTCATGCAGGTCGTCGACATCCCGACCCTCAACGTTGATGCGGCGGTCGGAGGGATCGACCAGAGAAAGATCCACATGCTCGCCCGCGAACACCTGCCGGCCCTCGGATACAAACCCCCGGTATGTATCCACACGCCGATCGTGAACGGGCTCGACGGCGAAAAGATGTCCTCCTCGAAAGGAAATGTGATCTCGGTCGCCGACTCCCCTGAAGATATCAAAAAGAAGATGAAGAAGGCATTCTGCCCGCCGGAGACCGAGGGCAACCCGATCCTGCAGATCTTCCGGTACAACGTCTTCCCGAGGATCGATACGGTCGCGATCCGCCGCCCGGAAAAGTTCGGCGGGGATCTGGAGTTCCACAACTATGCAGAACTCGAGACAGCGTATGCCGGCGGAAAAGTCCACCCGATGGATCTGAAAGCTGCATGCGGTGATTCTCTGGCAGAATTACTCGCGGATGCTTACGCATACGTGCAGAGCTATAAAAATTAATTTTTTACGGGAACGGCCCGGATGCTATGAAAATCACGGTAATATACGGAACCAGACGAAAAGAACGGTCAAGTACGTATAATATCGCTCAGCAGTTCATAGCAGAACTCGCCTGCGGGGATCCCGTCACCGAATTTTTCCTGCCGAAGGATATGCCGGAATTCTGCACGGGATGTTTCAACTGTTTTTCCGACCACACAAAATGTCCCCACTACACATACATACATCCGATCGCGGACGCCATGCTGAATGCGGATCTGATCATTTTCACAGCCCCGGTATATGTCTATCACGTGCCAGGTCAGGTAAAAGCTCTCCTGGATCATTTTGCATATCAGTGGATGGCACACAAGCCAAACGCCGGGATGTTTGAAAAACAGGCAGTGGTCATCTCGACGGCCGCAGGAGCCGGGATGAGTCACACAGTAAAGGACGTCAGGCATTCTCTTGACTGGTGGGGCGTTGGACGGACCTACACCTTCAAAAAAGCGGTCCGGGCAGCAGACTGGGCAAACGTCACCGACAAAAACAAAGCGGCATATGCACAGGAAATCAAGACGACCTCCCGGAAAATTCTCGCACAACGAGGAGCCGGACCCTGCCTGAAAGTGATGATGATCTTCTATCTGATGCGTTATATGCAGAAAAAATACCAGTTTACTGAATCTGATGTAGCATACTGGAAGGAAAACGGCTGGTTTGCCGGAAAAAAACCATGGTAACAAAACATGAAACTTACAGTACTCGTAGACAACAACACATTCATTGATAAATATTTTTACGGAGAGCCGGGTCTTTCCTTCTATATTGAGGACGGATTCGAGAAGATCCTATTTGATACAGGCTATTCTGAGCTCTTTATCAGAACTGCGAAAAAACTCGGGATCGATCTTTCAACTCTGACAAAGGTCGTGCTCTCGCATGGACATGACGACCACACCGGAGGTCTTGTGCACCTTCTGGAAGAATTCGACACGTCATTATTAGAGATACTTGCTCATCCTGATACATTTGCCGAAAAACGCAGAGGAGATCTGCTGACAGGATCCCCGGTCTCGGAAGAAACGCTGCGGGAAAGATCCTGCCTGCATCTCTCGAAGACACCGGTAATGATCAGCGAGCACATCACGTTCCTCGGCGAGATCCCGATCACGCAGGAGTTCGAACAGAGACCGGAGATGGACACGCGAAAAACACCAGACGGCTATGTCGCTGACTTTATCTTAGATGATTCGGCTCTGGTCTATGAGAAAAAGTCCGGGATCTATGTGATAACCGGCTGTTCGCATTCAGGGATCTGTAACATCTGTGCGTATGCAAAAGAGCTGTTTGAGAAACCCGTTCTCGGGATCATCGGCGGCTGGCATATGAAAAAGGTGGATGAGCGTGCGGAAAAGACGATCCAGTATCTCAAACAGAACAATATAACAGATCTCTATCCATGCCACTGTACCTCGTTTGTGGTAAAAGGAGCGGTCCATCGGGTGATCCCCGTTCACGAAGTAGGGGTCGGACTGAAGATCGAGTGGTGAGCCGATCCATTATTTTTGAGCTGACTAAGACAATTACTCAAAGATTTTGATCCTCTAAAAATCAACATAGGGAACTTCACATACTTTACGCACTTTACGCGAACTTTACGCAGACCGCGTAAACATTAAAAAGACCAGCATTCATCTTCTTTTTAAAAAATAACTAATATAATAAAAATAATATAATAATAATAATAAACTTTACGTGAAAAGAAAAAACGCCCGGCTCTCTGGTCATAATGCTCCTGGGTCAGCATTTCCCAAAACCGCGTAAACACGTAAAGTTCGAAAAAATACGCTTGATATAGTCTTTTTTTGGCAAACAGAGCCAGGAAATTGTTTACGCGATCCTAGTAAACACAGATACATGACGTAAACATTGAAATCGGCCCTCTCCCCAAAAACTAATACCCAATAAAAGAAACATATACCAGAACAGCACAGCTGAAACGTACATCAACCCCTATCATGTCCCCCGAAAAAACCCGCAAACCCAAAACTTGCTCACCGCCACGATCCGCATCTTCAGCCGATCACCACCAGGAACAGGACGGCAGGATCGAATACCTCGACCGTAAACTCTCCGAACTCGGCATCAGACTCAAAGACGCCGACTCAAGAAAAGTCACCGGCGAAGTCTTTGACGAAGTCACTCTTTTAGCGCTCTACAAACTCGTAAAGAAAAATATCATCAAATCCATGGGAGGATCCATATCCACCGGCAAGGAAGCCAACGTATTCCTTGCAGGAAAAACCAACGATGCAGGTGAAGAAATCTCTGCCGCCGTTAAGATCTACCGGCTCAGAACCGGGAACTTCACCACCATGAGTGATTACATCATCGGCGATCCCCGGTTCTCCGGCATTCGCCGGACCCACAAAGATATCATCTTTGCCTGGACCAAAAAAGAGTACAGCAACCTTTTACGGACCGGAGAAGCAGGCATTCCCTGCCCGACCCCGTATGCATTCGACAGAAACATCCTCGTCATGGAGTTCCTCGGGGAGGGAAACATCCCCTATCCCCAGATGCGCCTGCGTCTCCCGGGAACTCCCGCAGAATGCTATGAGGAGACTGTCGGAATCATCCGCGATCTCTATCAAAAAGCCCGTCTTGTCCATGGCGACCTGTCGGAGTACAACATCCTCACCGGTCCTGACGGACTCATCTTAATTGATATGGCACAGGCAGTAACGCCCGAACACCCCCGGGCCTACAATTTCCTTTTCAGGGACATCAAAAACATCAACAGATTTTTTGGCACCAAATGTAAAACAACCGACGAACACGAACTCTTCAGAGACATCGTCGGAGAAGAATTTTTCGAGATATAAATCATGACACAGGAAGTAAAGATCCCAAACGACAGAATCGGCGCAATCATCGGAAAAGGCGGCGAAACCAGAAAATTTCTGGAAAAAATACTCCATGTGACCCTGGAAATCGACAGCCAGTCTGGTCTTATTGAGATGATAAACAAAGAGGATTCCCTCTCGGAGATCCGCGCGATGGAGGTCATCAAAGCGATCGGCCGCGGCTTCTCACCCGAGCGGGCAAAGAAACTCCTCGAAGACGACGACATGATCCTAACTCTGATCGATATTTCAGATATCGCCGACACTCCCCAGAAACTTGCAAGGATCAGAGGAAGGATCATCGGACGTGAAGGAAAAGCACGGGAACAGATCGAAAACATGACCGGGGCACTCGTCTCCGTCTATGGGAAAACCGTCGGCATCATCGGCATGCCGGATCAGATGAACGATGCCCACACCGCAGTAACCATGCTCATAAACGGCTCGGATCACAGTACCGTCTTTAGCTTCCTTGATCGCAAAAAGAAGGAAGCAAAACTGGATGTACTTAACTACTACTACTAAAGGCGTACTAAAGTAACAATCATTAAATATCATGAGTGATTTTGCAGAGTTCCACTGGAAACAAAGGGGTCTAAATAAATCCGGACTCGTTTCATGAAAATAAACGAGATGCCGATCCCAAATCACTTGCGCGAGGCGTATCTGAAAAATGGGATCGAGGAACTCTATCCCCCCCAGGCCGAGTGTGTAAATGCGGGTTTATTCGACCGGAAAAATATTTTAGCCGCCATTCCTACGGCTTCCGGAAAAACACTCATCGCAGAGATGGCGATGCAGAAAGAAATTTCCGAGGGAGGAAAATGTCTCTACATTGTTCCTCTCAAAGCCCTTGCATCAGAAAAATACGAAGACTTCAGCGGAAAATCCGTGAAGGTCGGGATCGCGACCGGGGACCCGGATCAGCGCGACGAGTACCTTGGCCGGTACGACATCATCGTGGCGACATCCGAGAAGACCGATTCGCTGATCAGGAACAAAGCCGGATGGCTGAAAAACATCACTCTTCTCGTAGTTGACGAGATCCACCTGATAGGTGACGATTCCCGGGGCGGGACCCTGGAGATGGTGATCGCGCAGCTCAGGTTTCAGAACCCGGACATGCAGATCATCGGCCTGTCCGCCACGATGGGAAATCCGGAAAGCCTCGCAAAATGGCTGGATGCCGCCCTCATCACGAGCGAGTGGCGGCCGGTCGATCTGCGTGAGGGAGTCTACTTCAACGGAGCGATCCATTTCCACGGAGCTGAGAGGATCCTTGAAACGCCGAAAAAGGACGACGACCTGAATCTTCTTCTGGATACGATAAACGAAGGCGGGCAGTGCCTGGTGTTCGTCTCATCACGGCGTTCTGCCGAGGCATATGCGAAACGGGCGGCGATAACGCTGAAAAGATCCTCCGAAGCGCTCGATGAACTTTCAAAACGGATCGCCAAAGCCGACACGACTGCGTCCGGAAAAAATCTCGCCCTTGTGGTAAAATCCGGAGCAGCGTTTCACCACGCAGGTCTCCCCCGTGAAGCGAGAGGGGCCGTCGAAGAAGGATTTAGAAACGGAGACATCCTCTGCATATCATCGACCCCGACGCTTGCCGCAGGACTGAACCTGCCTGCACGGCGGGTGATCATTCGGGATTATCAGAGGTATGAACGGGGAGTCGGCATGAATCCGATCCCGGTCCTCGAGTACCGTCAGATGGCGGGACGGGCCGGCAGACCGCGACTCGATCCGTATGGCGAGGCCGTTCTCATCGCCAAAGAAAAACATGACGTTGACCGGCTGTTCGAAGAGTTCATCGATGCTCCGGCTGAGGATATCTCCTCCCAGTGTCAGAAAGAAAACGAACTCAGAAGCCATCTTCTCGCACTCATCACCTCGGGTTTTGCAAAAACAGGTGACGAAGTCAGGGGATTCATGGAAAAATCCTTTTATGCAAGCCAGAAATCCGTTCACCGACGTCTCGATAAAAACATCGAGAAGACGCTTGCATATCTGGAAAAGTCCGGAATGATCGAGAAGGAAGTGGACGGGATCCACGGGACATTGTTCGGCGCACTGACGTCCCGGCTCTACCTCGATCCCGAGTCCGCCATGATGATCAAGGACGGTCTTACAGGAAAAGAGTTCACGGCATTCGGAATGCTGCATCTCCTCTGCATGACGCCGGATATGTTCAGATTCTATCTCAAAGCTTCGGATGAGAAGTTCGTTGATAAGATCCTCACGGAACGAGGGGATGAATTCCTGCTCGAGAACATCTCCGAGGAATTTTTTGCAGCAATCAAAACGGCTCTCGTTGCCGAGGAATGGATATCCGAGATCAGCGAAGATTCCATCTGCGAGCGGTTCGGTGTGGGTGCCGGAGACATCCATGCGGTCGTTGAAAACCTCAGATGGCTCATGCATGCGGCAGGCAGGATCTGTCATGAGTTCACCTCCGGCTGTGATAACGAGATGCGGGATCTCGAACTCAGAGTGAGCCATGGTGTGAAAGAGGAGCTGCTCCCGCTGATCTCGCTCAAAGGCATCGGACGTGTTCGGGCCCGCAGACTCTTTGACCGAGGCATAACCGGTCCAAAGGATCTCCTTGCGACAGAAGAGAACGTGATCGTTTCGATTCTTGGTGCAGCGATCGCAAAAAACGTTCTCGAACAATCCGGCCGCAAATCTGCAAAAAAGACCCGGCCGGATGCTGAAAGAGAAGAGGTCGAAGAGATGCCGGTCGAGAAAAAACCGCAGGCGACCCTGTTTGATTTTGGAGAGTGAAAATGACGATGGAAATTTTTTCAGGAAAACTGGATGTTGAGGATGTCGCGAGCACGCTGAAAAAGATAAACAGCATCGGCAAAGACACAGGGTCGACGATCGTCCTCTTTGACGCAGCAAAGATTGCCGGAAAACCCCACATAGAATCAGCGGTCATGCATGCGAAGCGGTCTTTTTCCGATGGAAAAAATATTGCCCGCACTCTTTCGATGGAGATCTTAGTGTATGCTTCAGGACAGAGGCAGTGTTCTCTTGCACCGAGATTTGGTCTCCAGAAGGGACAAAACCTGGTCTTTGTTCTCATTCTCGACGGCGAGACACATAGAGCAAAAGAGGAGATCCAGGGACTCATCGAAGAGTCGGATGAAGTGACAGCTGACAGAGAGACCCTGAAAAAGGAGTTTGACATCTCCGATGAGGAGATCGGCGTCGTCGGAGAGGATCGGATCGGCGAACTTGTGCTGGAACGGGTCGCCATGCTTGATGCATGGAGATGATCTTCGAAACGAAATGATTAACTCAACATACGGTGTATTTCCATACAACCGATGAAAATACACTATAAAATCCTTTTTTCTCTCATTATTCTTCTGATACTTGCGGCAGGCATCGGCCTGATCGTTCATCAAACCACATATCCTTCGATTCCGGTGAACGAATCCAATAACTCAACGACCGTTGTTCATATCGAATTCCCCTTCATGGATGATGTGGTGGCGGGTGATATCACCCTCCGGCTCGCTCCCTACAACGGCGCAAAAATGAAGGGAATAAAAGCAGTACCACTGTTTGGGTGTTCACCGGAGAGGTATTACTCCGCGATAGCCTATGACCCGGCACAGGATCAGATGTATGAAAATCTTTTCGGATTATTTGATGAATATACAAGGGAGCACAATCTTACAAGCGATGAGTACATCGAACTGCTTACAACCTATGTGCAGAACATTCCCTACAAAACATCCGGGGAAGAGATAAAATTCCCGATCGAGACGGTGATCGATGACTGGGGGGACTGGGACGACAAAAGTATTCTTCTCTCGGGTCTCCTCGACAAAAAGGGGTATGATGCCGGCGTGTTTCTCTTCAAGACAGACGATCATATGGCAGCAGGCGTGAAAGGGGGTTATCAGACTGAGTACGAGGATAGCGGATACAGTATCATTGAAACCACCAGATATGCCTATATCGGAGAAGTCCCGGAACTGCTGGATCAAGGATCCGATCAAGGTGATTACGCATTTTACCGGATCGGAAACGGAACAGATTTCTATACGGCATCCTGGCAGGTCAGCACGATCCTGAATGTACGGGATACGGCATATGCATACCTGGATATTCTGTATCAGGGACTAAACAGTCTTGGAAAGACGATCGAGACGGAGAAGACGATGCTGGCAAACCCGAATAATGCATCGAATACGACGCTTCGCTCCGAGTACGACCTCCATCTGAATGAGTATAACGAGGGGATCACCGTAGGAGAGAAGATCCGCGAAACGCTGCATATGATCAATTCAGAACCCTACAACAGGGAAAAAGTGTATCAGACGATTCAGTCCATGAGGAAGGACCCGGTACCGGGAAAAGTTACCACATAAACAGAAACGATTAAAGCAAAACAGGGTCGATTTCCATACAACAGATGAAAATACTCAATAAAATACTCTTTTCCATCCTTATCCTTTGTATGATAACCTCATCAGCCGTGAGTATGACAGTTGTTCAAAACATCAGTCCGACGATCATAGTGGACAAGGCCAACACCTCGACAACTGTCGTTGAGATCGATTTTCCATTCAGGGGGGGTGTGGTTGAGGGGGAGATCACCCTGAATCCTGCTCCGTACAACGGCGCAAAAAAAGAGGGATCGAAATCGACCCCGTTGTTTGGTTACTCAGCGGAGGAGTATTACTCTGCGATCGTAAATGACCCGGCACAGGATGAGATGTATGAAAAACTTCTCGGGATTTTTGACGGATATGCAAAGGACCATACTCTTACAAGCGATGAGTATGTCGAACTGCTGACCACCTATGTGCAGAACATTCCCTACAAAACGGTCGGGGCCGCAGTGAACTTCCCGATCGAGACTGTGATCGAAAACAGGGGGGACTGTGATGATAAAAGTGTTCTTCTGGCAGGTCTCCTCGCAAGATCCGGCTATGTGGCAGGAGTCGTGGTTTTGAGTGAAGAAAACCATATGATGGCAGCGATCAAAGATGAGGCGACCGGACAGGTGATCAGCAATTACATTTTGATCGAAACGACCAGGTACGCCTATATCGGTGAGAATTCTGCCCTTATCAGAAGCAGAAACAGAAACAGGACACGCATCAGAGAAGAGTCGGTCATTCTTGTTGGAGGGGGGACAACCGCTTACACGGTGTCCTGGCAGGTCGACACGATCCTGGAGCAGAGGGACCAGATCCTTCTTACGATCGACTCGCTGAGTCAGGAACTGAGAATACTGCAAAATGAAATAACGAGCCAGGAAACGCTCTTGAACCAGTCATATGATTTGACGGTTTACGAAAAATATGAAAAAACATCACCAGCTATAACGAGTGCATGGCAACCTGCTATTCGTACATAGACGAACTGGATAAGATCAACACCGGATCAAGCAGCAGGGAGGAAACCTATCAGATGGTTGCGTCCATCATGTGATCGTCCATTACGTATCCTTCCCCGATTTCTGTAACGACATTACGGACTTTGGTGAATCCCAGATGTTCATACACGGCAATGGAGGTGTGATTTCCTTTGTTCACCGTCAGCCAGATTTTTTTGAGGCCTTCTTTTCTGCAGATCTCTTTGAGAAGTGCAATCGTCTGCGAGGTGAAATGCCTGCCGCGGTAGGTTTTTTCCACATATATTTTGGAAAGAAAGAGTGATTTTTCCATCGGCTCAGAAAGGATGGCCGCATATCCAACAGAAATACCGCCGCACTGCATCAGATAATATCTGTATCCCTGCTGGATCTGCTCGGTGATCGCAGGAACCGACTGGAATTTTTTTATCATATAGGCGACCTGTGCAGAACCGATCAGCGAGGTGTAATGTTCGGTCCAGATGGTTTCTGCAAGGTCAGCGGCTTCCTGAATTTGTTCAGCGGTCTGAACTGGTGTAAGCAACAGGGGTGGGTCACTGATTTGCATGGGTCAGGATGTGGACGATCTCCGGGACAATGATCTCTTCAGCTGCAAGTTTGACCGCTTTGGGTGAACCTGGGATGCAGAAGATCACACGGCCGTTGTTTATGCCTGCTGCGGCACGGGAAAGGATCACCGAATTTCCAACCTGGGCATAACTTTTCTGACGGAAAAGTTCGCCGAATCCGTCCATCGTTTTTATGAAGAGCGGGGAAACAGCTTCGATTGTGCAGTCATCATGTGTAAGACCTGTACCTCCGTTCACAACGATGCAGTTGGCAGAGTCAAGTGCTTCCATAACGGCTGATCTGATCTTGGTTATATCATCTTTGACAATTTTTATAGAGATGACTGGGATCCCTGCTTTTTCAAACGTTTCCTGAATGATCTTTCCTGAAAGATCGGTCTTTTCCGTGCGGGTCGTTGAGACAGTGATCACAGTTGCTTTAACTGAAATATCTTCTTGGTGTTCTCTTGGCATAAGAGAGATGTATGAGTTCAAAGATATTAGGTTATTCTCCTTCTTTGTCAAAAGTTTTTATGAGGGAAAAGTGATTGGATTAAATAGGATATTGTAGATATTTTTTATTGTTTTTTAAATATTCACAAAAGAAGTCCCCCACCCCTTTACTGCGAGTGGAAATATTATTTTTGTATTGCTGAAAAACACGTTTTTCATTTATGTATTTTTGTAATCATATTTAGTTTGATTTTTATCTATATAAATATTTTCTTTTGTTAATATCAAAAACAAAAAAATACTTACAATATTGAGGAAAAGCAAAAATGTGCTTTTTTGGAACTTAAGTATATAAAGTATTTAAAGAAAAGTGAAAAAATACGAATCTTTCCTCCTCCTTATAAATATTTTCCACTCGCAACAAAGGGGTGGGGGCGTCAATATGGTCATACATTTGTCGAATTGAAAATCCAGTTGCAAATTCATTTTAAACTCCACTCGCAGTAGTGGTACATTATTAGGAAAAAAACATAATACTTCTATAAGGAAATAATTACGATGGATAGTGAACCCTACAAATCTACTGGTCTCTTTAAAAAATATATCAGTCCTAATAAAATTTTTCAGAATCGTGAGGTTTTACGACACAGTTACAGTCCAAAAGAACTCCCTCACCGGATGAATCAGATCGATTCCATTGCAGAGATCCTTGCTCCCGCTCTTCAGGGAGCCACTCCCTCAAACATTCTTATCTACGGAAAAACCGGAACTGGTAAAACCGCGACGGTCAAGTTCGTCGGGGCCGAACTGGAAAACGAGAGCTCGGAGCTTTCGCCGTGCAGACTTGTCCATCTCAACTGCGAAACCATCGATACCCAATATCGTGTACTTGCCCAGATCGCAAATCATGTCAGTGGTCATGATCTCAAGGCAAGCGACCGGATCAAAAACATCATTCCTGCAACCGGATGGCATACCGATCAGGTGTACTCGGAACTCAAAAATGTTCTTGAGCAGGCAGGGGGTCTCCAGATCATCGTGTTGGATGAAATCGATAAACTCGTCAAAAAAAGCGGTGATGATACCCTCTATAATCTGACGCGCATCAATAGTGACCTGTTTTCGTCACGTGTATGCACCATCGGCATCTCAAATGACCTCACATTCAAGGATTTTCTCGATCCGCGTGTTCTCTCCTCTCTCTCGGAAGAAGAGCTGGTTTTCCCCCCGTACAACGCAGATCAGCTCCGTGACATCCTTCACCAGCGTGCCGAGATGGCTTTTTTTCCAGATGTTGTTTCCGATGAAGTGATCGGACTTTGTGCAGCACGCGCAGCTCAGGAGCATGGTGATGCACGCCGAGCTCTTGATCTGCTCCGGGTATCCGGAGAACTTGCCGAACGGGAAGGTGCTGAGCAGGTCATGGTAAAGCATGTCAATGGGGCCCAGGAAAATATCGACACTGATACCATGAGTGAATGTGTCAAAACACTTCCTGCACAGAGCAAGATCGTTCTCTGTTCCATGCTTCTCATGGCCACTTCCGGTCAGAAGGTTTTCACGAGCGGTTCGGTCATCAATGTGTACCGTGAAGTTGCTGCAGAGCTTGACACCGAGGCATTAAGTCACCGCCGCGTCTCCGATCTTATCAACGAACTCAACATGCTCGGGATCATTACGACCCGCGTTGTTTCTCACGGCCGGCACGGCCGGACGACAGAAATTTATTTTAAGAGTCCGACCAATGAGATACGTACTGTGATCATGAATGATTCACGGTTTCTGGAATGCAGCATTCTGCACCCTCTAATGAAAAGTCGTGAAAAAGGTGAGTAAACATGGATGAAAAAGACACCATAATCCTAAAGGAACTCAGGAAGAACAGCAGGATCCCTGTAAGTGATCTTGCTGTTATGCTGGAGTTGACCGAAAGCGATGTGACTAAAAGGATTACCAGTCTCAGGCAGGCAGGTATTCTCCGCCGGTGTACGGCAGTCATCGACTATTCGGCATTAGGCGTCGATGATGTTTCGGTTATTCTCTCTCTTAAGGTGACACCGGAAAAAGGTCTGGGATATGATGGTATTGCAGAGAAGCTTGCTCATTTCCCTCAGGTCGAGAGTATCAGACTCCTTACCGGCAGTTATGATTTCCAGGTCACTATCACCGGACAGTCTATGTCAGAGATCTCCCGGTTCGTTGCCGAACAGATCGCATCGATCGACGGGGTCAGGGAAACGATGACTCAGATCGTGATGCGGACGTACAAGGAACAGGGTGTCGAAATGGCCCGTCCGGGAAACCGTGACAGACAGTTGATTACGTTCTAAGACGGGTCTATCATGCGAAATTTTGTATCAAAAGTAGCTGCTGAGATCCCTCCCTCAGGTATCAGAAAGTTCTTCGACCTCGTCCTCACGATGGATAACGATCAGGTTATCAGTCTGGGTGTCGGGGAACCGGACTTTGATACCCCATGGAACATATCCAAAGCTGCTATCACATCTATAGAGAAAGGCATGACCATGTACACCTCGAACCGAGGTCTGCCGGATCTCTGTTCAGCTCTTTCCAAAGATCTGAAAAAAAGGTATCATACCCCGTACTCACCGAATGAGATCATCGTAACGACTGGTGTATCGGAAGGTTTTGATATTGCTGTAAGGGCTGTCGTGAATCCCGGCGATGAGGTCATCGTTGTTGATCCGTGTTTTGTCTCATACAGACCCGAAGTACTTATGGCGGGGGGAAAACCCGTTTCTCTTCCCTGCGATGCGAAGGATCAGTTCAAAGTCACCCCTGATGCGCTGATGGAAAAGATCACACCGAAAAGCAAAACGCTGATCATCAACTTCCCGAACAATCCGACCGGAGGTGTCATGGGCAAAGATGATCTGAAAGCTATTGCCGATATCATCATCGATCACGATCTTCTGCTGATCTCGGATGAGGTGTATTCGGAATTGACCTATGAAGGCTCTCATGTATCAGCAGCATCGACCGACGGTCTTTGGGACCGGACGATCACGCTGAACGGCTTTTCCAAAGCATATGCGATGACGGGATGGAGGCTTGGATATCTTTGCGCACCGAAGGAGATCTGTGATGCCGCACTCAAGATCCATCAGTATGTGATGATGTCGGCACCGACCGCCTCCCAGTTTGCTGCGATCGAAGCACTGAAAAACGCCGAGGATTCAAAAAATGAGATGGTTGCCGAGTACAGGATCAGAAGAAACCTGTTCGTGAAAGGTCTCAATGATGTCGGTCTCCCCTGTCATCTTCCCAAAGGAGCGTTTTATGCGTTCCCCTCAATAGAAGGTACCGGTCTGTCCGACGAAGAGTTTGCCGAACGCCTCCTGACCGAGCAGCAGGTCGCCGTCGTTCCGGGCAGTGCATTTGGTGAAAGCGGTGTTGGTCACGTTCGTACCTGTTATGCGGTGGATCGTGCAAAACTTACCGAAGCTGTGCGCAGAATTGGTGTCTTTGTCGAGTCACTTTCGTGAACTATAATAACCCCTTCGCTTCGAGTGGAAAGTTAATTTAACCTGAACTATTTTTTTATGGATAAACGCGAGATCGTCACTAGGTTTGCCGATGCCGGATTTCTGGTAAACCACCTGGTAGTCAATTATATCAGCGAATGCGGCGGATCGGGAGTTATCGAAGGGATCATCGCATCCCTTCCACAGGGAGTAACGGTCGTCACGCCAAGGGAGGTGCCCGCAATGATCCCCCTTAGGACCGATAAACTCAATGTCGGTGTCAGCAGGACACCCGAGATCCTTCTTGGGCGGGCGGGGAGTTCGGTCCCCCTCCCTGATCCGGAATCCTCATACACCATGTTTCGCGACCGGTATGATTCGCTGGCTGCCATGATGCGCGGGCGGGTGAGTCCGATCCCGATCGAAGCTCTTGTCAGGGCCGGTAATCGGTTTATGGATCAGCAGATCGGTCTCGTGGGTATGGTGACCACGATCTCGACGAGTACCAAGGGTCATCGGATCGTTGAGGTGGAGGATTCGACCGGCTGCATCAAGGTGCTTTTCAATAAAAACCGTGATGGATTTGCCGAGGCCGAGTCCATCGTCCCGGATGAAGTCATCGGTGTCAAAGGTCAGCTCGCTCGTGACAGTATGGGAAAGACCCAGATGATTTTTTCCGACACACTGTATCGGCCGGATATCCCTCTGACGAATACCATATCTCCGTCTAAAGAACCGGGTAAGGCTGTGTTCATCTCCGATATCCATGTCGGCAGTAATACGTTTCTGCCTGAGGCATGGGAAAAGTTCTCGGCATGGATGCAGGCACGTGATGATATAGGATATCTGCTTATCGCAGGGGATGTGGTGGACGGTATTGGTATCTATCCGCATCAGGATAAGGAACTGGATATCAAAACTATTTATGAACAGTATGACCATGTCGGCGAACTTATGGCTGCTCTGCCGGACAGACTGAAAATCGTGATTTCACCCGGCAACCACGATGCGGTCAGGGGAGCTGAACCCCAGCCGGCTCTTCCTGAGGAGTTTCGCGGGAATTTCCCGGCCAATGTCACCTTCGTTGAAAATCCAGCCGTCATCAACATCCAGTCGGTCAATGTACTTATGTACCATGGAAGAAGCATCGACGATCTGATCAAGTTCATTCCGGGTGCATCATATACGAAAGTCGGCGAGATCATGGAGGCCATGCTCAAACGCCGGCATCTGGGTCCGATCTACGGGCAAAGGACCCCTCTGCTCTCCACCGATAAAGATGCCCTTGTCATTCGTGACGTGCCGGATATCATCCATACAGGGCATGTCCATATCAGCGATGTCATCTCCTACCGGGGGGTTCTTGGAATAAATGCCGGGACCTGGCAGTCTCAGACCTCATTTCAGAAACAGATGAACATCACACCGACCCCTGCCGAGGCCGTTGTCGTGGATCTTTCCACTCTTGCCTATGAGAAATTCTGCTTTCTTTAACTGATTTTACCCCTCTCTCTCTTTGTTCGGGTAAGGGATTAGTATTATTAGCTCCTTCACCCATTAATATAAGGAGAAACCAACCCAATTTTATGGAGGTTTTCTATACCTATGGATTTGATCTATCTCGCTCCAATATGTGCCGTTTTAGGCCTTCTCTTTGCCCTCTACTCTTTCTCTATCGTGAAGAGAGAGCCGGCAGGCGATGAGAAGATGCAGAAGATCGCTGCAGCCATTCACCTTGGCGCAATGGTCTTTCTGAATCGTCAGTATCGTGCAATCGGAGCTTTTGTTATCGTTATTGCAATCATTCTCGCTATCCTCATTTCCCCGTGGGCCGCACTCTGTTATGTCATCGGTGCAACACTCTCGGCAACTGCAGGATATATCGGAATGCACAGCGCAACAAAAGCAAACGTAAGAACAACCAATGCAGCAAAACGCGGGATCGCAGATGCTGTAAAAGTCTCCTTTGCAAGCGGCTCGGTCATGGGTATGTCCGTGGTCGGACTTGGTCTTCTTGGCCTGTCCATCGTTTTCATCATCCTTGTTACGATCCATGGTGGATTTGACAGCGCTGTTGGTGTCGGCACTGTTGTTTCCATTCTCGCTTCATTCGGTTTTGGTGCTTCCTCAGTTGCACTCTTCGCCCGTGTCGGCGGCGGTATCTTTACCAAAGCCGCAGATGTCGGAGCCGACCTTGTCGGTAAAGTCGAAGCAGGCATCCCTGAAGATGATCCAAGAAACCCCGCAGTCATTGCAGATAACGTTGGTGACAACGTTGGTGATGTTGCAGGAATGGGTGCCGACCTTTTCGAATCCTATGTTGGTTCGATTATCGCATCCATGGCTCTCGGAGTTGCAGGTGCAGCATTTGCATCCGAACTCTTTGGCGAAACCATCGCCCCGTTAAACTTAATTCTCCTCCCAATCCTCATTGCAGCATTCGGTATTATTGCCGCAGCATTCGGTACTCTGTGTGTTCGTACAAAGAAGAACGAGAGTTCCGCGATCCACAAGGCATTTAATATCGGTCTTATTGTTGCAATCATCATCTCCATCATCTCAACCTACTGTGTAACGAGTTTCCTTTTATACGGTCAGTTTGGTATGGGATTCATGTTTGCAGCCCCTCTTGGTATGGGTATCTGGTATGCAACCATCGCAGGTCTCTGTGCAGGTTTCTTGATCGGTATTATCACGGAGTATTACACTTCGTTCGATTACAAGCCGACATTAGGCATTGCAAAATCCTGTCAGACCGGTGCAGCCACTAATATAATCAGCGGATTTGCAAAGGGTATGGAGTCGACCGTATGGCCGGTTCTCATCATCGCAGTTGCGATTTTCATTGCCTACCAGTTTGCCGGCATGTACGGTATCGGTATTGCAGCTGTTGGTATGTTATCCACGCTTGGTATCTCCCTTGCAGTTGATGCATACGGTCCCGTCGCGGACAATGCAGGTGGTATCGCCGAGATGTCCCACCAGGATCACTCTGTTCGTGAAATCACCGATACACTTGATGCAGTCGGTAACACGACCGCAGCAATCGGTAAAGGATTTGCAATCGGCTCAGCCGCTCTTACAGGTCTCGCCCTTTTCAGCGCCTACGCACTTGCCGTTGGTATCGATACGATCGATATCCTGAACACCAAAGTATTCATCGGTCTTCTCATCGGCGGTATGCTTCCGTTCCTCTTCTCTGCTCTTACCATGACAGCAGTCGGTGATGCAGCACAGCAGATCGTCGTTGAAGTCCGTCGCCAGTTTAAAGAGATCAAAGGCCTGATGGAAGGCACAGCAGAGCCGGACTACACATCCGCCGTCTCGATCGCTACGAAAGCAGCAATCAGAAAGATGGTTCTTCCAGGTCTTCTCGCGATCCTTGCGCCTCTCGCAGTCGGTTTCATCCTTGATCCGTTAGCCCTTGGTGGCCTCTTAGTTGGATCCCTTGTTTGCGGTTTCCTCCTTGCAGTCACGATGGCAAATGCCGGTGGAGCATGGGATAACGCAAAGAAGTATATCGAACTTGGTAACTTAGGCGGAAAAGGCTCTGACGCTCACAAAGCAGCAGTTGTTGGTGACACTGTTGGTGACCCGTTCAAAGACACGTCCGGACCTTCGATCAACATTCTGATCAAACTTATGGCTATGATCTCACTGGTATTCGTACCGGTTCTTCTGTTGCTGTAAGACTGGATCAGAAAAACATTCTTTTTTTTAAAATCGTTTTTATTCTGTCGAAATATCGGGTCAGATCATTTATGTCAGATGATATGAAAAATATCCCGTGATCTGATATCACAGAACGATCCGATATATTTTATGCAAAAAAATGGGGAGATCTTACTCGTGGATCATCACGAGCATCATTTTAAATCGTGACAGGGGATGGACCGCATGCGGGATCTTTGCCGGCATTATCAGCATATCACCCTCTTTAACAAAATGGGATACCCCGCCGATCGGGATCTCTGCCTCTCCCTCAAGGGAGATCACGAGAGCATCGTACGGAGCAGAGTGTTCCGAAAGTCCCTCGCCTTTCTCAAAAGCGAATGCCGTAACAGTACCGGATTTTTTATTGATGACCATCCGGGAGACAACTGAACCCTGTTGGTAATCGGTGAGACTTTTGAGGGGAACGGGAGTTCCGATCAGATCTTTGATCTCTTTCATGATTTCTTATCAGGGTTGTGATCATATAAAGTTTGCAGAGGCGTCCTTTAGTTTTTTGTATTAATGAGAAATCTGTTCAATATATTGAAGAAAAAAAGAGAAAAATAAATGGTGAGAGCATCAGGGATATTGATGCTCAGTAAGCTCTTCGCTTTTTGAATCTGGGCTGGGGGATGAACCCATATTTTCTTTCCTTAACGATATTCATGCCGCGATCGATCGGGCCGGGCGGATACTCCTCGTTGCCGGCCCTGGTATCTTGAATTTTGCTCCGCTTTTTGAAGTGAGTCTGCATCATGATAATCTCTTATCTGAGGCCTTCCCTCATAAACATATTTTTCAAGGACATTTAGAACCATCTCATCATCACAACGGCGTCCTCCCCGTCCTTGTAATACTCGCCAAACAAAATGACATCTTCATACCCGATCTTTTGGTAAAAAGCTCTTGCCGGGGTGTTTCCTACCCGCACTTCCAGACTGCAGCCAGAGCATCCGTCCAGAAAAAAATCCCGCTCCAGTTTACGGAGCAGAAGTCTTCCGATACCAAAACCCCGCATGTCAGGAGAGACCGCAAGATTACAGATATGACCGTATTTTTCCTGATCGGTCTCTTCAATTGCCCCGGCTGAAAAGCCCACTATCCTTCCTTCCGCTTCTGCTACATAAAACGATGTCAGAAAAACTGTCATCATTTCAAGCATTGCCTTATAATCCCAGGCATCAGGGAAGCACAGGAGTTCGATCCGGTATATTGCCGGAATATCTTCGATCGTTGCCTTCCTGATCAGACAGCCGGCGGCGGTTCCGCCCACTCCTCTAAAGGTTACCATTTGCTATTTTTACTATTGGGCGCTAACCAATATAGCATAATGGTTAGCGTATATCCCTTCACCGGTCTTCGCCCCGCTCCGGATGCATACCGAAGCGTGCCGTCCGTCCCATATGATGTCATCAGCGCTGAAGAGGCTGCTGCAGAAATAGAAAAAAATGACCGTTCCCTCCTGAGGGTCATCCGTCCCGATGCGGAACTTATGGATATCGATCCGCATGACGACCGCGTCTATGAAAGAGCCGCGGAGATGTTTGCCAAGATGAAGGCAGAGGGACTTTTCATTGAAGACGATACGCCTTCGCTCTATATTTATCAGATAACTCTTGGCGGTGAACTGTTCACCGGTCTTGTCTCCTGTGTTTCTGTAGCTGAATACAATGATGATACGATCAAAAAACACGAACTGACCAGGTACGATAAAGAAGAGGACAGGACCCGGCATATCGATGCGGTGTCCGCTCATACAGGTCAGGTCTTTTTACTCTACAAGGATTCAGGTCTCATCCATCAGACACTATGCAGTATAGCTGCCGCCCACACGCCCGACGGCGAATATATCTCTGCAGGGGGCAATCTTCACCGGATCTTCCGGGTTGCAGACCCTGCTGAAGTCAGCCGGATAACCGCACTTTTTGCGGGAATCTCGAACTTATACATCGCCGACGGTCATCACCGAGCGAAGTCGTCAGCAAACGTCCTGGAAAGACGGCTCTCTGCAGGCCGAGCAACGCCTGACGCAGAAAAGTTCATGAGCGTCCTCTTTGCGCATGACTCGGTCCGCATCTACGGATATCACCGTCTTGTCCGGGACCTCGCCGGCATGAATGCCGACCAGTTCCTGGGAGATCTCTCTCTCAGATTCACCATCACACCGTTAAAGAAGGTCGATGCATCCAAAAATATGATTCCGGTAAAGAACGACGGATCAATGCACATCATCCATCTGTATCTTGAAAGCCAGTGGTATGAGCTGACCCGCCCGGTCGATCCCGCGGCCGATGCGATCTCACGGCTCGATGTTTCAGTACTGCAGGAACTCGTCTTAGATGATATGCTTGCGATCTTCGATCCACGGGGTGATCCGCGTATCTCATTTTTCGGAGGGTTCGCTCCTCTTGCAGATGTTATAAAAGAAGTTGATAACGGAGAATACTCGGCGGGATTCATTATGCAGCCGGTCAATGCGCAGCAGGTCATTGATGTGGCCGATGCGGGACTCATCATGCCGCCCAAATCAACATGGTTCGAGCCGAAACTGCTCTCAGGCATGGTCATCCACGAGATCCGCTGATCTCCTGTCAGAATTTCTTTTCTTTTTTTATATTTTTATCCGGCTATACCTACTTAAACCGCCAGATGAAACAGTAATCAATCTATGCAAAATTTTGATGTGATTCTTATCGGGGTCAGCAAAACCGGAAAGATCCTTGCAAAACGATCTGCGGCGGCAGGAAAATCAGTAGCGGTCATAGAAAAACCCGCTGACATACATGACGGGACCTCTGTTGATCAGGCTACTATCGTATCACATTTTCTCATGCATAAATCGGATTTTGTGAAGCTCCATCCCGGTCTTACCTTTGATGAGAAGGATATCTGGTATAGAAGAGCCATCCAGGAAAAGCGTCGGTTTCAGGCAATGCTCGCAAAAAATAATCTTGATGAGCTGGAAAAGCTTGAGAATGTTACCGTCTTTCGCGGTTCAGGGTCGGTCATCTTTGAGAATGAGGTCAGGATAACATCCTCAAAGGAGACATCGGTCATTTTCGGGTCCGAGATCGTTTTAGCTTCCGTATATCGATTCATGTTTCCCGAGATCAGCGGGCTTGATACCTGTCCGATCGCTTATACACGTGAGATGCTCATGGATCTTGTAGATCTTCCAAAAAGGCTCGTCATTCTTGGCGGGAGCCAGTTCGGGCTTGAAAACGCCTCGATCTATGCCGGATTTGGTTCTGCCGTAACCTTCTTAGACGAAGAGATGGTGTTTCTTGGGGAAGAAGATGAGGATATTGCCGCTGAAATCAAAAAAGCTCTTGAAGAACGGGGTGTTATCTTTAAGCTCGACTCTCATGTCGAGAAAATAGTAATGGAAAAGCGATCATCCTTGATCTCTTTGACCTCCGAGGGACAAAAACAGGAGATATCGACTGATGGGATCCTGATAAGTTCCTGCGTGGATCATGCGGGAAATGACGATCACCATACTTCCTGTAGTATGTGCATCTCCCCGCCTTTTTCGCGTGTTGGACAAACTGAACGGGAGGCACGGGAAGCCGGATACAATGTTCTGATCTCAAAACTTGCTGTAAGCGGGATCTCAAAGGCACAGGTCATCGGTCAGACGACCGGAATGATGAAAACGGTCATCGATGCCGATACAAAAAAAATCCTCGGTGCCGCGTTGTTTTGTGCAGGGTCGGATGAAATCATCAGCATCATAGAACTCGCAATGGATCAGGATGCTGACTACACGGTTTTGCGGGATCAGGTGTTTCCTCATCCGACCATTGCCGAAGCGTTCAACGAATTATTTTCCGTGTGATAGAGCGAGGATTTTTATTTTTTCATCACCAGGATTTGGATCTCTGAGGGCCGGTCATCGACGTTTTACCGGTTTAAGAATTCCGATACCATCATATTTGTCTGGTAAATCCAGTATCCACTCTCCGGCAGCAGGAGATTTGCAACTCTAATATATTTTATCCAAAAAAGAGATTATGAGAACTCACGCATATCCGGGCGGGTGTTCTTCCTTGCTCTTCTTTTCATCTTTGCCTTCATAGAACTTTTCATAGAATGCGGTAAAGTTTTTTTCGCATTTGGTGATGAGTCCTTCATCAACATTTTCCTTTGGGATATTTTTTGCCAGTTCGGCAGAAAGGATCTCGACCAGCTGGAAGACGGAGTCGGGTGTCATGGTGATCTTGGTTTCGGTCCCGTTGTAGAGCACGAGCTCAAGGTTGAGTATCCAGAGAGGGGTATCACCTTCCCGTTTATAGGTGTTGACATCGATCATATGCCAATCTTCGTCCATGGTTCCGGCGGAAAGCGTGTATGCTTGTTGGACACGGTTCCCGTACAGCGATGTTAAATGTTGTATGATCCAGACGGCACTTTTCTGTTTATCATCTTTGATCGCATAAAGCAGATCTTCGAAGAATGCCACAGAGTTGACATGACAGGCCGTCATGAGGACCATAGAAGCATTCGCTCCAAGCAGCATCGACATGGCGTTGACGAGTTTCGAGAAGGTTTTTCTGTCGATCGGATCAACGAGATGATATTCAAAGACTTCCCGGATAGGGTCAAGAATGGTGGAATTTGTTTCCAGGATATCTGCAAGAAACGCAAGATCTGTAAGGAATTGTTCTGGAACAGGTTTGTGGGTATTGTGCGGATGTTCTTCCGGCTGAGTGACTGTCTCTTCTGCAAAGGCTGTTATTTTTGAGGTTTTTGCCGATTTTGGCTCAGTTGGTTTATCCAGTTTGGGTTTTACCGTTCGTTTTTTCGGCACAGGAGAGGAGGTATCACTCATGATAAAGAGGTACATCTTTTAGAGAAGAAAAGATGTTCGTTTGAGGTCATCAGATGTAAGGGTAAGGTTCAAAAAAAGTGTACCCGAGAGGATGGGTACATGCATAATCCAAAAACATCTGTTTAGATGTATGGGTTACGCAGGGGCTTCATGGCAGTGTGATCCTTGTGGGATCTGTGCTCGATATATGCTTGGTTTTTGGTGATCTTCTCGGTTGCGAGTTTCTCGACGAGTTCAAGACCTGGCTTGACCCCGTCCATTGACTCAGCAATGATCCAGCCTGCTTCGACTGCCTTGTTGAAGGCTGCCTCACCGGCTGCCGAGCGAACGAAAACAGTAGACCATCCATCCGGAGTTCCGACGGAACCCGTTGAGATATCTGCCATGTTTGCGACGTAGTCAAGACAGACGTGACATCCAGGCTGCTCGTACTTGTGAGTAACCTTTAAGGGGATCTGTGAGTTTATACCGCGTTCGGTATAGACAGAGAATTTGCCCTTTCCGATGTCCATCTTGGTGACATTGTCGATTTTGGTTGCACAGTGGTCTTCGACCATCTGGAAGAGTCCCTGGTAGGGGAAGTTTTCCATACAGAAGATACCGAGTGCAAGCACAATCTTGTCGGGGACGTCACGCAGACCGACTGGGTAGAGCTGTGCTTTGCGCACTGCCTGGATCTGACATGGTGTTCCGACGATACCGATCTTGTCAAGACCATAGCTGCGGGTCGCCTCTTTGATCAGTGCAAGGTTCGGTGAGACTGAGTATTTGGTTCCACGTGCTGCGAAGAGTTCTTCTACAGTAGTGGCGATCATTGGTTCAGGCTTGTACGGCTCTGATCCTGGTCCTGCGACGATTGCTCCGTCAATAATGCCTGTCTCAAGTGCGTAGGCAAACATTGATGTGACGATTCCTCCGTCCTGGGACTTTGTGAGAATGTCTTCACAGCCGGATTTGGCTTTGTAGACTGCCTTGTATTGTCCAAGATATTCCATTTTTTCGCCTCCAGGACCCTCAGGGTTTCATAACCTCTCCAATGAGGTTAGTGATTGCTTCATACTGTCCACAGACGTCGAAGCTGAAGAAGCTTCTCGGGCACTGTGCGTAGCATGCTCCACATTTGATACAGAGATCCCTCTCGATCTGCGGTTTGCCGTACTGCATGGTAATTGCACGGACCGGGCATGCTGCTGCACAGCTGCCGCATCCGCAGCAGATACCCTGGTTGATGACTTCGGTCATCAGGTCACAGCCGCATGCGTCGGTTCCTGCTGCTGCAAGGTTCATGAGGGGCGTAAGGTATGCAGTTGCAAGTGCCTTCTGCTCGTCATTTCCTTTGAGTAATAGGTATGCCATAAGACAGACGTTTCTGATCAGCTGTGGTGTCGGTGCACATCCTGGGATGTACACGTCGACCTTAATCAGGTCGCCTACTGGCAGGAAACCCTCATGTTGGGGTTGGTTTTGCTGTCCGCCGCGGCAGAAACGGGTGATGTTTCCGTAGCAGGCACAGCCTCCGAGAGCTACAACAATTGCTGCATTCTCACGAGTTTCTAAAATCTCTTCCATTGAACACTCGTCATTGATACAGACGGAACCCTCGACTAATGCGACATCCATTTTGGGGATGTGACGCACATCGGCGAGAGTCAGGCAGTAGACGAGGTCAACGTATTTGTCGAGGATTGTAAGTAATCCTTCGTAGTTATCTGCAAGGGACACGAGACATCCGGTACAACCGCTCATGTGTACATGTCCTACAGTAATCTTGTCAGCCACTGGCTTCTCCTCCTTTGGTTTTGTAATAATTGGCTTTTGTTCGACCTTTGCGTCAGCTGGTTTTGCACCAGGCTTTGCGTCCTGTTTTCCCTCGCTGACAGCCTCATTACCGAACAGTAAGCCTTTGAGTTTATCTAGTAATCCCATTTTCAGCTCCTATTTCCTGTAAGATGACATTTACAGTTTTGGGAACAGCTCTTTGAACTACCGGGCTTAATTCGAGGGCAAAGTCCTCCGAGTCCGGTGCAGGAATATACCCGGGCTGGCACCCGATAATAACAATATCCATTTTTCCCTTCAGTCTGCTGATTGGATCAAGCAGATTTCCGGAATGGGCATCCATGTAACGTTCTCCTCTGCCTTCAGGCAGAAGATCTGCGGGGATTTTTGTAACATCTCCGGGTTTTCCCCCAAAGTCCATACAGTCCACAATGATCAGTCTCTTCGTGACTTCCGGATCCAGCAAGGAAAAGATGAGGTGAGGGCCGCCAAGGCCGACATCCATTGCTTTTACATTATCGGGAAGTTCGTAGTCTGCTAAAGCTCTGATCACTACGGGACCAAATCCATCGTCGCCAAAAAGTTCGTTACCGACACCGGCGATTATTATTTCTGGGAACAGTCCTTCCATGGTATCTTCTTACTCAAGGAGCTTCTGTGCAACAAGCTTGTTGTCTTCATCCAGCACAATCATGTGGGTTGCGCAGGAAACACAGGGGTCGTATGCACGGACGATAACTTCTGCAAGTTCCCACGGTGCGCCGGTAAGTGCACGGCTGCAGACTGGGAAGTTCCAGGTGGTCGGGACAAGCATGGAGAACCATTCGACTTTGCCGTTGCGTACCTTTGCAAGGTGCACATCACAGCCACGTGGTGCTTCGTTTGCTGCCCATCCGATTTCGCCGTCACCCTGAGGGATGACGTCTGCGCAGACTGGGGCGCTGGTGTCAATTGCATCAACTGCCTCGATCATCTTGTACATACAGTCCATATACTCCATTGCACGGGCAATGTTTAATCCCATTGCGCCTTTGCGGTCGTAGTTCTGGTATTTTACAAGACGTGCACGGGGACCGACCTCAACAGGCTGTCCGTCGTACAGTGGTACGCCGGTGCATGCCTGCATCTGAGGCCAGGCTTTTGCGCCTGCTTTGGTGGTTCCGCCGACCGGATATGCGGGGTCGTCCATGGTGATTTCTTGTTCACCCATGTACCAGTCCCACGGTCTGACTTCAAGCCAGCGTGCCGGGTCCCATTCTGGGTTTGCGTCAAGGGAGGAGCTGCCGTACATCGGAGCTGCAGCCATGTAGCCCTGGTTGTGGTAACCGAGCTCTTTTGGAATTGCAACTTCGCGTCCGCACATCTCTGCCCAGTCACGTTTCATGTAGTTCTCTTCGAGAGCAATCATGAACTCCATCTGTTCACGTGCAAGCTGGACTCCCTGCTTTGCAAGGTCGCAGATCTTTGCTTTTGCACGTGGTGTGATGTTTTTGTACATACCACCAACACGCGGGTTGGATGGGTGTATTGATTCGCCGCCGACGATTTCGCCAACGGTCTGACCGATCATACGAAGGGTCTGGATACGCTTTGCGACAGATCTGACCGGCTCTTCAGGTGTGAAGGGGTTGACCTTGATGTCGGTTCCTGGAAGATATAAGTCTGGCAGTGCAAGAATATCATGCAGTGCATGAGAGTTCAGTCTGTTACCACACTGTAAAATCATACGCAGGAGATATGCGTCGTCTGGGATCTCAACACCCATTGATGCTTCCATTGCCTCACATGCGGCAAGTGTGTGGGCAATCGGACAGATACCACATACACGGGAAGCGATCTTTGGGACCTGCTCATAGGTTTTACCAATGGCAAGTTTCTCTACTCCTCGAACCGGTGTGATAGAAAGCCAGTCTCCTCGCTCAATGATGCCTTCATCATTTACTTTTAAAACGAGCTTGGAGTGACCTTCATGTCTGGTGGTCGGGGAAATTTCTACTACTTTCGACAATGTTTTCGCCTCATCCTAAATTATTTAGGTTTTCAAACAGCTATACAGGAATATTACCATTGTCCCTTTGGATTAATGACACGTACTTAAGTACGCTAATCCATTTCTTTATTCCGTGAGTTATTAAGTATTCCCCACTCAGTTAAAGATAATATACTAACCCCAGATCCATTTTTCCCCAAGGTATTACAAATTTTAATAAAAGTATGCCTAAAATATTATAATAATAATAATTATAGTTATTCGCCTCAAGTTCAAGGGAATCCAGGGTGTTTTTGCCTCTGATTAAGTGTGCGCTCTCAGTGAGGCTGATTTTTTAGAAAAAAAAGAACTCCCTCTTCCCCAGCCTCCTTTAGTGTGAATGGCTCTCCTTCATATAGAAACAGGAAAATTTCAAAAATATTGGTCTGAAAACCGCAGCAAAAGATTCAGTTATCCATTATCTTTGGAATTTGCCTATGCACTTCCGCTGCCACATCTTTAAGAGGGATCTTCAGTTTTTGTGCAGCCTTTTTCATATCCTCAAACTCAGGTTTTATAGAAATAACACGGCCGCAGTGTTTTGACACTTTGACCCGCACAGAAAACTCCTCTCCGGACATAGTAAACGGATAGGATCTCCTGATGCGGTCTGCAACGATCCTTGGTTCTTCCCGTATCCGCACGCCAAGAGATCCCGTCTCCTCCATTAAAATCTCTACATGTTTTCGGTATTGATCAAGAGTCGTGATCACGGATAAAACAAATACAGGACGATGCTTTTTGCCAAATCCCTGTGCCACAAATACATCAACGGCCCCGGCAGATAATAGCTGCTCAACGGCATACCCGATTATCTCCCCGGATACATCGTCTATATTTGTTTCAAGGATGATGATCCTCTCCTCCGTCAAATCAGATATTTCTCCCTCAACGACCAAAAGGCCATATCCTTTTGCATATCCTGTCTTCACCGGCGTCATCGAGGGGATCGATTGCCGAATAACAGCAAGATTTGCTAAAAGAGCCGCACCGACAGGTGTTGTAAGCTCCTTATTGGTGGAAGTATCTGCAACCGGCATCCGGTGCAGAGCACAGATCTCCAGAGTTTCAGGTAGACAATTTCCAAGAACAGGCGGCGTTGCATAGATCGGGTATGAAAGAAGATCCATCGCATCCAACATTGCGATTGGACATAAAATTTCCGGGAGTGCTTGGGTGATGGAAAAATTTCCCTCATGAAATTTCGTGAATACAGATTCCAGATCAGAAAAAATTACATATGCCTTCTCTTTAGCAGCATCCGAGAATCCCAGTTTCTCCATTATTTTCTTGGGATCCTCTCCTTTGAGTCCTGATACAACATCAGCGGTATTTTTCCGCACATCTTCAAAATCACCAAGATCAGAAAGAGCCGCCGTTAAGGCAGCTCCGCTGATACCTCCGATTCGCGGATCAATGAATAACGTTTTCATTCTGGGAATGGTTTTTCCATATTTGCATAGATCACCTGGGCAAGTTTTGCAACCTCAGTCGCCTTTTCTTTTGCACCAGGGATCGAACGGGTCAGATATGCTCCATCTTCTGCCTCTTTTGCTGCCGTTTTTGCGTCCATATCAAACAGAGCGCCAACTGCCGCAGGTACCGTTATATTAATTATCGTATGACCGATATACTGAAGCTCCTGCGCGATGATGGCACCGCACTGGAGAGCAATTCCCCAGTCGGGATTGTCTTTGTTTTTACCTTCGAGTGCAAAAGCGGGCACCTCTTTTCCACTCAGATTCTCTACATGATAGGGCTTGCTGTCGATTTTGATGTCATAGGAAACATAGGAATCAAAACCCCAGTAACGCTCGGTGAACTTATCCGTCCGTCTTCCATGAGATCTGAGTTCCGTGAATTTCAACTCGATAGTATGACCGGTGAATCCGGAAAGAATTGCAGATCCCCTCTTCTCAACATAATCTCTGCGTTCTTCATCCAGGAATTTTGCTGCATCGCCTAAAGATTTTCCACTTTTCATCATATCATAGGTTATTTCCGCACGGCGGTAGATCGCTCTGTCACGGACCCCTTCGGATGCTAAGATGCAGGTATTTGTGATCTTCCCGCGGCAAATCTGCTCGGCTTTTCGTGCGACGGTATTCAGACTGCAGATAGCAAGTTCAGGGTCAATGAATGAGTTCATCTTGTATTCCCTGATCGTGTCAGCTGCTGCAAACACATCGCCGCCGTTTTGCAGTAAAAGGCGAAGAGCAGGAACAATGTCTCCTATCACGTGACCCAGGGGAGCATTGACAGGTCCTCCTGAAAATCCTGCACCTATCATCGCTGCTTCTTCAAATCCGGCAAAAATTTCTGAAAATGCCATTGAACCGATCACAGATGATCCGCCGACATCTTTGATAATAAGACCAAAGTCTCCTATGAGTGTTGCCGTGTCATACTCTTCGTGTGTCCCTCGGATATGCAGTTTTTCAGGGAGTTTTGCTGCATCACGGGCACCTTTTCCAGCCATATATGAGGAATTGACAGCTCCGAATTTTCCAAACTCCTCACCTAAAATCGCGTCAGGATGGACGATTTCCATCGTCACCGCTGTACCGATCAATGCCGGCCAAAGTCCAAGCGGGGTGACTCCTGTTCCTGCCATTGCATTGAGCATAGCTTTTGTTCCAACTTGTGCGGCATTGTAGGCAAGTTCCGGTATGTTGTAGTCTTCACCAAGTGCGGAGTGACCAAAGATCGTCCCGCCGGAGATGAATCCGGGAAGGGTCGATCCGTCAACTCTGGTCAGCTTTTTCTCTTCAAGGGCTTTGTAGATCGCCATGTAGGCAGGGAATGCCTGGACCCTGTGGGTGGATTTTCCGGTTACCAAGGCAATGGCACTGGTTCTGGCTCCGCCCGCATGCATTCGTGCCATTGCACCGAGTTTTCTGTTCCCCAGAGGAACGCCCGACCGTGCTGCAGATCCTGCAAAGTAGGCAAGAGATGCAACGATCAAAGCTGCATTTTCAGGAGCTGCTCCTGAATTCATAGCCACCTTAACGGCTTTTTCGATGACTGTATCCAGGGGGAGTTCGCCCTGAGATGCGTCAAGCACTGTCATTTTGTCAGCACAGTTTGTTTGCTTTCCGGAAATCGAGCAGAAAATGTCTTTTATGATCGAGTTCGCGGCAGCATAGACTTGAAGTACAAGAGCACCGTGACCTTTTGTTGCAGCCTCCAGTTTGTCGTTGGACATAGAGTCTGGTTGGTATGTTCCCGCCATTGATGCGGCATACATGATTTTTTGTTTCGTGTCGCTGGTCATGAGATTACACCTTTGATTCTGTGAGGATTAGACGTTCAAACCATATATAGATTTCACACCAGGCCATAAATATATAAAATTTTCCATGTGCTTTTGATTTAATAATGAACTGCAGCCAAAGCTAGACGGATCGGCTCGAAAAAAAGTGATTGTTGATTATATGCTGAGTTCTTCGCGAAGTTCGGCAAGTGTTGCCTTTCTTTCCGCGTAGGCATCATGCTGGTGGATGCTTTCCTCATTGGTCTGCCGGATAGTGATATGTGTATCTCCGGGCAGGTCAACGAATGTGGCAACAACTCTTCGTGCCATCTCACGAACACAGTCTTCGACGAATCTGGCGTTCTTGTGGGCCGCCATCACGACATAGCTTTCATCGCCGCGTTTCAGCAGTTCGTAGATCTTTGCGCTCATCGACTCCTTGAGGACGGTGACGATCTGTTCGAGCGGGACAATAATGTCGCCGTCCGTTTCTACACAGAGGAAACCGCGTCCGCGCTGGTTATGGCTTGCCATAGGGATCTCATCGAAAAATGCATTGATCTTATCCGTCGGGATGTCGAGCTTTTCCATTACATGCATCGCATGATCCTTCATGATGTTCTGAGCACATGGACATGCGGTTATACCGGTGACCTCGGCCCCGACGCTTTTTCTGACTATCGGTTTACCGTTCGTTCTCTCAGCAACTGCGTGTGCATAGACATTGATGACCTCTTGGCATGATGTCTTCGAGACCGGCGTCTCCCTATTCATCATGTAGAAACTTCTCATAAAAACTTCCGTGCGGTCAGCGTATTCATGATGATCGAGAAGTTTTCGTGAAACGATTCCGCATACATCTTCAATACCCTTGACACCACCGCTCGTTGCCTGCTGGAGCACTTCGTCGATCACCTCAAAGTTTCTGGAAAGGTTTGCCCCCTTCAGACTGCTGGGGAGATCAACGAATACATCAAACTCTGAAATGAAAATCGCCGGCCTGGTTTTTCCAGGTCTACCGACCTCTACAAGTTTTCTGACATTTTTCACACCAACACGCGTCAGGCTGATTCTCACATCCGGGGCGGTGGACTGCACATCTGGTAATGACATTATATATCGTGTCCTTTTTTCGTTAAGTGTACCATTTTCGATTTAAAGGCACGTCAACGTGTAACTATGTGTATGAGGATGAGGGTATATAATTTTATACGTATTCAGATTCCCAATACTCCAAGGAAAATTATGCAAAAATACCCCGTGACTGATGACGATTTCGGTTTTATTTACGAGAAATACCGCGGTGTGCCCCGTTCCGGCTCATAGGGACGCCCTAAGGCACGGAATCATTGTGAAAGTGGTGCCGAGTCATAATCGGCAGCCTCCCCTGAAAAAGTTATAATCTGGCGATTTTCTACGGTTATTTGGTGATGGAAGGGGGAATTTTATGATGCGCTCTGATATTCTTGCTATTTTTCCTCAGATGAATCGTCAGCAGAAATTATTCTGATCGTGTTGAGCATGTGAAAAAGAGCGGGATCGAGACGACCGGTACAGCGTTTTAGGATCTGTTAATAACCGCCCGCTCATGAAGCTGAGCAGAGCTTTCTAACGGTTTTTCCCTCAAGACGGAGCCTGCCTGCCCGAAGAAGATCACTAACTTCTCTCTCGACCTCCTCCCTCTCCCGCCCTTTAGCCGCTCCGAAGTACGGATGGGTGTTCAGTTGAAGGCTCACCGTCTTTGCCCGTTCCAGTCCGAGAAGAAACGAGATGAACTCCGGTGTCGTCAGCATTCCGTCAACCGCCTGGATCCCTGAAAGGATCACCTTCGTGAGACTGCCTGCCGGTCTCACCGTTTTTTTGGGTCGGTCCGCACACTTGTCACAGTTCCCGCAGTCATCGATCTCCTCATCAAAGTACGAAAGGAGGAGCCGTCTTCTGCACGACCCTGCCGTGCAGTAAGCATACATCTGATCCAGTTTTTCTCTGGAGATCTCCGATTTTTTCGGATCGGTGAACTCCTGCACGAGCATACTTTCGATCTTGCGCCGGTCGCCTGCGGAGTAAAACAGCAGACACTCCCCGGGTCTGCCATCCCTGCCGGCTCTTCCCGTCTCCTGATAATACGACTCGATGTCTTTTGGCATATGGGCATGGATCACATATCTGACATCCGGCTTATCGATCCCCATGCCGAAAGCGACCGTTGCACAGATGACCCTGATCGAGTTGTTCAGAAATCCCTCCTGGACCCTGCTCCGTTCCGGTGTCGGCAGACCCGCGTGATACGGATTTGCGAGAATATGGACTTTTCGGAGGCGCACCGCCATTTCTTCGGTACTCGCACGGGAGAAACAGTAGATGATCCCCGGATCATCCTTATGGGCAGTAACATAACTGATGATCTTCTGCATTCTTACCTGGGCGTTTGGCTCGGCAAATGCTGAATACCGGAGATTTTTCCGGTCGAAACTCCCGATGAACTCAGCCGGATTCTTCATCTGCAGCTGGTTTACGATATCCTCCCGCACCCGCCGGGTCGCCGTCGCCGTAAAAGCAGCGATCGGCACATCAGGAAACTTGTCCCGGAGATGCTTGATCTCCCGATACTCCGGTCTGAACTGATGGCCCCACATCGAGATACAGTGTGCCTCGTCCACAGCAAAAAGCGCCACCTTACACCCGGCAAGCTTCGCGGCAAATGCCGGCGTGACCGCCCGTTCCGGAGAAACATACAGAATCCTGATCTTTCCCTCACGCATCTCGCGTTCGACTCTCTGCCGGTCATCATAGGTCTGCAGACTGTTGAGGCTCTCCACCGTGACCCCCTGGTTCGAGAGCGAGTCCACCTGATCTTTCATCAGGGCGAGCAGCGGCGAGATAACGATCGTCATCCCATCAAGCATCATCGCCGGGAGCTGATAACAGAGGGATTTTCCGCCGCCTGTCGCCATCACCGCAAGTACATCCGTCCCGCTGACGATCGTCTCAATGATCTCCTGCTGGTTTGGACGGAACGTCTGATGATGGAAATATCTTTCCAGAGTTTGCTGTATCCCTTTCGTCATGAAATTCTATGCAGGTGACATTCTTCACCTTTATTTTGGTAACCGGGGGTATTCACTTTTCTCTTACCCACGTTATTCATGATAGGTACTCCGAAAAGTCAGAGACTAAAGCCTTGTCAAGTTCCTGTTCATTCCCAACGCTTGTTTCTGTAAACAGGAAAGCGAACAATCCCATTTCCGGTGCCTCGATCCTGCGAACGTCAAGAACATGTTCAAAGTCATTATAGAGTTTATCGTAGTTGAATCTGTCACTTTCTACCTCTTTTCCGCCTTTTTCGAGCAGGATCATGCTGTATATCTTTCCAAGTTTTTTCCTGATAATACTATCAAAATCAGGTTTGATCTGATTCAGATAGCAGTCGACCGTGTTTATGCCGTAAGCAAAATACGCTATATCAGTAGAACATGAACCGGCGAACCTCAGCGGGTTGAATTCTATTGGGATAATGTCGTCTTCGGTAACTCTGGCCTCTATATGCATCGGAAAATCGGTTATGTGTAATTTTGTATTGATGCGTTCAAGGAATCGGGTAAACGGCTCAAGATACTCCCGCATGATCTCTGCGGATGTGTAATATATTCTGTCTCTGACATCGCATTCGGATGCAAACCGGTGAGTAAGGATATTCAGTATGACCGGTTTTCCTTCCGTATCGTAATAAGCGTCGATCGCATATTCCGTACCCCTGATGTATTGCTCAAGAATGAATTTTGAACCGATGACCGTTTCCGGGAAATCAGCTGCCCATTTTTTTACATTTGACTCGATGTCGGATACTGCTTTTCTCAGGTCATCTTCATTGAACAGTGCATAGACGCCGACACTGAAAAATCCGACGGATGGTTTCAGAATGACCGGATAAGGGATCTTTGTATGATCGCTTTCTCGAAGCTGATCCAGAGTGACTTCAGCAAAAAACAGATCAGGGTAGAGTCCTGATACCGTTTTACGAAACATTGCTTTGTCTTTCAGTATGCCGATCTTATGAACGATTTCGCTGTCCGGCAGATTCGTATATATCCAGTCGAGGGCATGTTCAGAAACGGTATAGAGTCGTTCGCCGTCATGATACCTCTTTACAGCCTCTTTTGTACTTATGAAATTAAGGGTATTCCCTCTGGTATTGGAAACTGCATACTCGTTTGCAAGTACTGGAATTCTATTTGATGCGAGATATTCCAGCAGATAGTCGGAAATATATGGTTCTTCCAGAATTATCATAAAATAAACCCCTATTATTTATCTAAATTTATATGGATTTGCAGTTAAGCAAGCTAATACATGTATTTATGCTAATCAAGCCGTGATATATTTTCGCATAATAGAGAGTATTTTTAGATCGACAGAAGATCCGTCCAGACCAAAACATCCCGTACACCAAACAGAAGTACAACCAAAAAGATCAGCATCGGAAAAATGAGGGTGGATCTCTCTATCGAAATCCATGATCGGACAGACCGATAGAGCTTACCCGCAGGGGGTCCGCTGGTCAGGTCCTGTTAATATCCAAGGAATTCCTGATGATTCCGAGCAGTAATTTCCCAAAGACCAAAAAATCACAAGAAATCTTTCATGATAAAATCACAGAATTTATTTTCTATAACATATGTCCCTCGATTAATGAACAAAAAGGGTATATGGAATAAAGAGTAAGAGTAAATCGTCGATTAGGGTTTTGTTTGTGCATTGCCGAAAGAAATCCCCTCGAAAAAAACAATAGGATCAATCTCATGACAAAAACAGTAGGAATTATTGGCGGAACCGGAAACATCGGCGAAGGTCTTGCCCGCAGGATCTGCCTCGGTGGAAAATTTGATGTTATCATCGGTTCCCGGGAAGCTTCAAAGGCATGCGTCGCAGCTGAAGGCGTCGTATGCGAACTGAATGACCGTAAATGCACCGCTACTACGTGTTCCGGTATGACAAACCAAGATGTATGCTCGTCAGACATTTTGATCATCTCCTTACCCTTCGAGAGAGTTCAGGGAACGATCGAAACCATTGGTAAAGCCGCCTTTGAAAATAAGATCGTTATCACCCTCATCAATCCGATGATCAGAAACCCGAAGGAAAAGTACTTCCTCCCGGACGCACCGGCAGAAGGATCAGCAGCTCTTGCAATCAAAAATATGCTCCCCGAGTCAACCAAACTCATTGCAGCATTCAACAACGTTGCCGCCAACAAATGGATGATGCTTGATGAAGAACTCGATTACAGCGTTGCTGTCTGCGGTGATGATGATGACGCAAAGAAGACCGTTATGGAACTTGTCGGCAGCGTATCCAACCTCAAACCACTCGATGCAGGCCCTCTCGCTATGACGAAGGTTGTTGAAGGGATCACGCCGCTTGTCATTACGATCGCAATGAGAAACGGTCTGAAGGATGTCGGTGTATATTTCAAATAAATTAGATAAAAAAAATTGAGAATCCCTCTCTTTTTTCAGATGCCGGGAATGTAGGATGCCTGTTCTTTATAATACGGGATATACACGATCCTTGCCTCGTTCACTGTGAAGTTGTATCTGAGGACCTGGAGGATCCCCGGCTTTTCCGTTTCGTACCGGAGATACAAAAACTCCGTAAGTTCCCGTGCGGTTTTCTTGTTGATCAGGATCGGCATATAATCCCCTTCATATCCGGCGACCATCTCAACGATCTCCGGGTTTCTGATCGTCATATCGATTTCCCACGGTTCGGCAAGATACCGGGGGATATCCGCCGCACAAATGTAATAACTCCGTTTGACGGCAATGTCGGGAAGGCCGGTCGTGGTATCTCCGCCAGCGAGCTTGTCTGTCACCTCGAAGTTCACGTCGAACATCCAGAATGGAATGAAGTTAGCTTTCACTCCCTCCATAGCTATTTTCGCCAGAAGATCCGGCTTCGCTACATCATAGGGGACGACCTTCACCGTATCTGTGGTGATGTCCAGGAGATGGGAGCATTTCTTACAGGGAGAGATCACCTCACCCCAAGGCTGGTTCACCTCTTCCCCGCAGAGCGGACACTGCAGGATCGTCGATTCATGGTTCAGGATCTCGTGATCGGTCAGCTTTTTAGGTATTCTGACCGCGGGACGGAGTGAAGAGATATGCTGCATCGTTCCCGAAGCGACGAAGGTCTTCCCCTCTTTGAATACGGGGTATCCCGCCATACACATGGCAATACCCAGGAGAAGCAGGATGATCTGGAACATCTCGGCCAGTTGATACGGCCCGGAATGAATGAGCATGGCGATCGATGAACCGATCATGATCCCTCCGGCGGCAAGGGAGAGGATCACCATCCGGGTACGTGCGGTGAGGTTGATCGGACTGGACCCTCCCAGGATCTCGCCTTTTATTCCATCCACGATTGCTGTGAACCTCCCGCCTTTGTACTCGTAGTGTGCTATCCAGACCGGAGCATACACCAGTTAGAACACCTTCGGGATCAGAAACGACTTATTCAGCGTCAGGATATCGATCCGCTTCTCGGCTGCGTTCTGGATCAGATCATGGACGGCTTCCCGTCCCCGTCTGCTTGCCTCGACCGCGGAACCGCCCGGCTCCATCGAGACGACCGAGCCCCGCACATACGGGATCTCTCCTCCGGGATCCAGCCAGAGTGTCTCGATGCCGTATGTGCCGGTATCGCAGGCACACTCCGTCCAGATGAACTCCTCGTCGATCAGTTCTTCGAAAATGTTTCTGATCACGTTGCCTGTCTGCTCGGTGTACTCAGAGTAGCCGCAGGCGATTGCCTTACCTTGAGCAACGAATCTCCAGAACGGCAGATAGAGGAGATACATTTCGCTGACGACGACATACGTTGCCAGATCAGGCGCCTTGACCCCTTTTGCAAACCAGGTACGGAGTGTTCGGTCGGCGACACCTCTGGTGATCTTTGCCTTGTAATAGAACTCGGCGACCTGATCCTCGACTGAACGTTCAAGCCCCATCTTTTCCCTCCTTGCGCTTGAGGTTTATCACACCGAGCATCTCGCTCTGATAAAGGAAGAAAATCAGCAGTGCCGCCACCAGAATAAACAGCCAGGGACTGAAGTAGACGGCGATCAGTGAGAAGATCATCACTGGTATCGAGGCGATCATCGCGGTTTTTCTCCAGTTGACCGGCTTTTTGATCGGATGCCACTCAGCATAGATATAGCCGGACTCCGCGTCCACCTCGACCATGTAGATGGAGTTTTTCACTTTGTAACTAATCATCCAAAGAGGGATCCCGACCAGCTCCTCCGCCCGGGCGATCCCGTGGAGTTCGGGATAATATACTGCGGAGTAGATGGTGGGAGGCAGAATATTTGCATCATTCCGGTATCGGGATGATCTCAGTATTTTCCCTCTGCAGACCTGAAAGAAGGGTCCCGCAGGCCGGCCGGTAGACGGTCACATCCGCGCCGCCGTCCTCCCTGCTGTATTTCCAGAAGGGATAGTAGAGCATCACGGCTTTTCCGAACCTCATCTTGTCGTCGGGGATGAACGGGTGGGTGTCCGATTCCAGCCACTCGCGGACGATCTCCCGTGCCCGCTCCTCATCGATCAGGGGGAGATTACGCCGGAGCACTGCAGAGGTTTGGGTATTCCTTCTGGTGTTTCTGCCATAAATTATTCAATATATTTACGTACGTTCAGATAGATCTTTTCTTGCCTCATCTCCCAGCGGCCCCTGCTGCCCGCTCAATTGGGAGAATATTTATACCTATGATGCACACAATTATACATTAACGTATATTGTTGTGATATTCGATGTTGAATATAACCACCTTTCTTGATGCAAACTCCTGCCGTCTGGCAAAACCGGTTTTTTTCTGTCCGGAAAGAAACTCGTCATACACCTCCGCTGAGATACTTTCGATAAGTTCTGCGATCGCCCGCGATCTCCTTTCCCTCGGCGCCGTGAAAGGCGACCTTATCCTCCTCTATATGAACAGCAGCCCCGAATACCTCGTTTCCTACTTTGCTATCTGGAGGATCGGCTGTGTGGCAGTTCCCACAAACCGTGTCTACACCGCAAGCGAACTTGCCTACATGACGGAAAATTCCGGGGCAAAGATCTTCATTACTGATACAGAAGGGGGATCCGTTGCCCGCGATCTGCCGGTCAAGATCTATGTGCCGGGAGATATCGAGTCCATGCGCGGCGCTCCCCGTCTCTTACCGGAGAATACTGAGTACGACGACCTCTGCCAGCTGCAGTATACTTCCGGAACCACCGGCAAACCCAAAGGAGCGATGCTCACCCACGGAAACTGGCTTGCAGCCATCCACAACGAATGTGACGTCCTGACCTTCAAACAGGACGACGTCTATCTTGGCATCTACCCGATGGGCCACGTCGGCCTCTCCTGGGGGATCGCCGCGATGCGTGCCGGCGCTCTCTATGTTATGATGGAGAGGTATGACTACGAAAAATACCTTGCTCTCTGTAAAGAGCACAAGGTGACCGTTCTCGCCGGCATGCCGCCGGTGATCCATTCCCTCACCGAAGCCCCCGAGGGACCGGAAGAGAGCCTTGCGACCGTCAGAGAGATCATCTCAGGTGGTGGTCCTCTCCACCATGATATCTGGAAAAAATTCTATCACCGGTACAACATCCCGGTCATCAACGCATACGGTCTTTCGGAAACGGTCGTCATCGGCACGGGAACGGTGATCCGTCCCGAAGATTACGCATCCGCCGACCGGTTCCAGAGTGTGGGTCATCCGGTCTGCTTCTCTGAAGTCAAGATCGTTGACGAGACCGACCCCTCTATCGAGATGCCGATCGATACACCGGGTGAGATCGCCCTGCGTGGTCCGGCTGTTGCCAAAGGATACTGGAACATGCCCAAAGAGACCGCCGCTTCATTCCTTGAAAACGGCTGGTTCCTCACCGGCGATGTCGGGTATCTCGATAAAGATCTGCGGCTTTGCCTCACTGACCGGAAAAAGGACATGATCGTCATGTCAGGCTGGAAAATTTATCCGACCGAGGTCGAAGAGGTCCTCATCGGTCACGAAGGGGTCGCCGAGATCGCGGTCTTCGGGATCCTGGACGAACATCGGGGTGAGATGCCGGTCGCCGCTGTCGTTTGGCGGAGGGGCTGGGACAGCTCAGATAAGGAAGGCTCTCTTCGTGCATTTGCGAAAGAGCGGTTTGCGGGATATAAAGTCCCCCGCAGGATCATTACGGTGGATGCCCTCCCCCGGGTAAACGGTTGGAAGCTCCTGAGACGGGAACTTCGCGAACAATACTCAACACCATAAATCAATCATGAAATCACGTGATATAGCACTCTTCGGCATTTTACTTGCCGCCGGAGCAATTGCCCGGTACATCTCCTTATTCGTACCGGGCGCGATCGTCGCGAATCTGACGATCGCCTTCTACTGCCTTGCGATCATCCTCGTCGTCCCGAAGTTTAAAGAAGCTCTCGGGATAGGCGTTGTAGCCGGAATCATCTGTGCGGTCTTCTCGCACTCGATCTTTCCCTTGGGAAATCTGATCTCGGAGCCGATCGGCGTCGTGGTCTGTTTAGCGGTGTATAAACTCGTGAAGGATCATACCCGCCTTGCCCCGGCAATTTCCACCGCGGTCGCCACTATGGCAAGCGGTTTCACCTTCATCACGGTCACCTGCTTCGTGATCTTCTTCACGACAGAGACCACCGTTGCCCCCATCCTGGCTTTTGCCATAGCATTGATCCCGATCGTGATGAGCGCTATGGTGGTGAACGTTATCATCGCCCAGATCATCGCGATGCCGGCGACCTCGGTCATGCAGAAGACGAAGACCGTCATCAAAACCATCCACACAGAGGCTGCTCCGAGTGATTCGGTCGCCTTAGACAAACTCACGTTCACCTATCAGGCGGCAGATACCCCGGCCCTCGACAATGTCTCGCTCAAAATAAACCCGGGCGAGTTCGTTGTTGTCAACGGTCATTCGGGAGCCGGAAAAACCACGCTTGCCCGAGCGATTTCGGGTATTCTCGCTCATGCATACGGAGGAACTGTTGTGGGGAACGTCTCTCTTTACGGAAAATATGCCGATGAATACAAAGATGTGACCGAGCTTTCCGCTAAAGTGGGCATGGTCTTTGACGATGCCGACGCCCAGCTGATCTTCACCACGGTCGAGGAGGAGATCCTCACCGGTCTGGAGACCCGTGACCTGCCAGAAGCCGAGGTCAGAAGAAAACTCGATGAGATCTACAAGGTCACCTGCACGGGTCATTTAACGGACCGTGCCCCCCACAATCTTTCCGGCGGACAGAAACAGCGGGTCGCGATGGCCGCGGCACTCTCCCGGGAAACCCCTCTCCTTGTTCTGGATGAGGCGACCTCCGAGCTGGACAAAAATGCCAGACGCCAGGTGTACACACTGCTGAAAAGCATGACGGCAAAGGGTCATACGATCGTTTTGATCGAGCACATGATCGATGAGACGATCGGCTATGCCACCCGGATGATCACGATGAACGACGGAAGAATCGTGTACGACGGTGTTCCAAAACCCGAGGACACGAACTACCCGGCGCTCGAAAAGACTGCCCCGACCCATGAAGTCGTGCTGGAAGCGACCCATGTCACGCACAAATTCCCCGAGGTCCTTGCGTTGAATGATGTCTCGGTCTCCTTCTTTAAGGGAGAAATCGCGGCTATCCTGGGTGAGAACGGATCGGGCAAGACAACGCTCGTGAAACATCTGAACGGTCTTCTCCGTCCGGATGCGGGATCGATCCTTCTCAAGGGCGAGGATATCGCGTGCCGGTCGATCCCTGAGATCTCGAAGCATGTCGGTCTGGTGTTCCAGAATCCCGACACAATGCTGTTTGAAAATACGTGCGAGAAGGAGATCCAGTTCGGTCTGAAGAACATCGGCAAACCCGATGCTTCGCCGGCGGTCTCTCTTGCGGCAGTGGGTCTTGGGAGCAAAGCCGGGATGAATCCCCGTCATTTGAGCCGCGGCGAACGCCAGAAGCTTGCTCTCGCCTGTGTTATCGCCACAGGTCAGGAGATCGTTATCATGGATGAGCCGACGACGGGTCTTGACCCGAGGGAGTCGTATGAGATCATGCGTGTTCTGATCGGGATGAGAAACGAGGGTAAGACGATCCTTATGGCGACCCATGACCCTGTGCTCGCAGGTCGGTATGCGGACCGGATCATCGAGATGGAAGCGGGTAAAATAACCGCGATCGTCGGAGGTGAGTAAAATGGAAGATATTATGCAGTATATCCCCGGAAACCGGTTCATTCACCGGCTTTCACCCATGACGAAGATCTTCTTCGCGGTTGGTATGATGTTTGCGGCGATCTTTACGTCGAACCCGCTGCTTCTCTCAGGAATGGTCCTGTTTGTGCTGGCGTTTGCGGCGATCGGCGGGCTTTTGAAGCCGCTGATCCGTCAGGTCCCTCTGCTGATCATTCTGGGTCTTGCTCTGGTCGTTTTGACGATCCTCACAAGTGCGTCGGGCGATGTGCTGTTCACGCTTCTGCCGAACGGGATGATCCCGGTGACGACGGGAGCGATCATGTTTGCAGTCCAGATGGCTCTCAGATTCGCGGTGCTGATCTTCTCGTTCCAGCTGCTTGTCATCTCGACCCAGCCGCGTGATCTGGTGAATGCTCTCTATACGCTCCGGGTCCCGGGCGATTATGCGCTGATGTTTCTGATCGCTATCAGATTCATCCCGACTCTGCAGAGAGAGGGTGTCCGGATCAATGAGGCTCAGCTTTCCCGCGGGTACTCTCCCGGCGGGGGTGTCTTTGGTAAACTGAAGCAACTCGGTCCGGTTATGCTTCCGCTGATGCTGAATTCACTGGCGAAGGCAGATACGCTTGGTCTGACGATCGATATGCGGGGATACCGCAAAGCGTCGGAGCACCGGAGAAAGATGGTCTATCATGCGGCAGATTTCGTGACGGTTTTGATCGTCGCCGGGATCTTTGCGGGCATCGTGTATGTGACGTTCTTCTTATAAGAAGAGCAAATATTTTTTTTAAATTTTAATTAATATTGTCCATTTTATTTACTCTTTTTAAACTAAAATCCCATTTATTGAATAATGATTTGACCTTTTCAACATGAATTTCTATATTTGAGATATTTGAAACATCAACTTTTTCGATTTCTCCAAATCTTGCTTTATAAAATGCTATATTTTTAATTCCAGATCCAACAGGAGTACCATTAAATTCTTCAGAATTTATTCTATCTAACAAATAGTAACCTATTAATTGCATCGTATTTTCCTTACGATATCCGTTGCGTTTGATTGTTTTGAAATCATACAATGTTCCGTCGATAAATATATCTGCATCAGCTCCATGCACAATCTCACTTGCATGCCCAAAAATAGGATTGAATATTACTTCGCTATCTTCATTTATTAAAACATTCACGAATTCTGTTTCAAAATCTGTGCATAATTGTGTCAAATCTTGATTTATGTTTTTCGGAACTTCTTCAAACCATTGCTGCAGATATTCTGTAATTGGGAACAACTTAGAACGAAAGACATGTTCTAAACGTGATAAAAAAATTGCTGAACGAATTAATATGTTAAAATCATCCATATTGCCTTGGATATATTCTATTATTTGATTTATACTTGAATTAAACATCCCATCAATATCAAAATCTTCTTCGAATTTATGTCTATGTAATAAGTCTAATCCAGCATAAGCGACTAATTTCTTTGTTACCTCCATTCTATTTTTTTTGATTTTCTGTGCAATCATAAAACGTGCTAGGTAATCAAATGTGAATCCAACAAGTTGAGCCTCATATTTTGTCTCTAGGATATAGGGATAGTTTGTACAAATATTTAAAAATGGTTTTTCCCCGGAAATCGTAGTGAAATCTGATTTTAAAGGTTTAGCCTCTTCTAAAATTGCTCTGAACTCACGTTCATAAATGGATCCTGAACCATTGATAATTGAAGTTAATGACATTATATTCTCTAATGTTTTATCGAACGTACATACAGATAAATGGTTAGCCCTCTGTTAAAAATTGAGATGATAATAAAATCAGGGAGGCACCGGGGTGCCGACAGGATTTGCCCAAACGTTCCCGATGAGGGATGAACAAGTCGAGGAACGAGACTTGTGAGAGTGAGGAAAAGCAAATCCGATTCTGGGAGCCCCAAGGGCGGGATTCGCGGAGATTCAAGCGAGGGGCGAAGACCTGAGTTGGAGAGCAAAGCAAAGCTTTGCGAACGCGTTGGTTTAATCTCATTGTGCCAAGGCTTATCCTGCACGAAACCGACGTACACCTGCGAAGCTCCCTTTCTGAATATCAATATCCAAAAGATACACCCTCGAAAAATCAGATCCCCATTTTTGCGGCACATTTTTCCCGAAACTCAGTTTTTCTGTATGGTATATAGGAAATAAGCTCAATATGAGCTTAGATTCAGGTGTTTGAAATTTTTCCCAGGGTTTTGAGAAAAATGTGCCGCAGAGTATCTGGGGGTGGGAAACTCCTTTCGGGAAGATGTTTGTCGAGGGTGGAGATCTGAAAAATCAGGGTGCACGTTGGACCTGCTCCCTCGTTTTTTGTTTGTGTTTTGGGAGCAGGTCTCAAAAATCTACGTGCACCCTGATTTCACTCTCATCCGGGCTTTTTTTTAAAAAAAAACCAATTTGAAGGATTTTTTGAAAGGGAGCACATATTTCCCAAAACTCTATTTTTTCTATGGAGTATATGAAATAAGCTTTATATGAGCTTAGAATTAGGTTTTTAAAATTTTTCCCAGGGTTTTGAGAAAAATGTGTCCAAATGTATTTTGGGTAGGGAATTCCTATCATAAGGAAAATGCTATTCGTGGAGATTCGCGGAGGCGTGCAAGCCAAAGGCTTGCGTGCCGCCTCAAATGGGCTTTGCCCGTTTGGGCTTATTCGCGGTTAAATAATCTCATGTATCCACACTCGACAAATTCTTTCTCGATCTCGATCAAAAACCTCCCAAACGTTGGTGTCACATTTTTCTCAAAACCCTGGGAAAACTTTCAAACAGCTGAATCTAAGCCTAAATACTACAAATAACAGAGTTTCGGGAAAAACGTGACACCCCGCACTAAATCCCGAATTAACCGTATTTTTTTAAAATCTACCCGCAATGAGCCGTTTTTTGGTGTCACCATCATTATTCCAAACCTGACACCAAATCTCCTCTAAAAAAGTGGTGTCACGTTTTCTATAAACCAACATGACACCAACCAACCCTCCTGATATCATGCTTCAGGACCTCAGTCCGGAAAAACACTGCCATAAAAAAAGCGAACAGAAATACTACGGTTATCTCCGTCTACCGCCATAAAGCGATCCCTCGACCCTCGGCGGCGACGTCTTTCCGGTCATCGGCACGGCGGGTTTATTATAACACTCCATACACAAAACCATACAGTTTCGAACCTCATCCTTTCCCCCTTCACTCACCGGTTTGATATGACGTGCCTCCCAGGCTCCGCGTGCCTCCGCATTCCCTCTGCTATTGAATATTAATTTCTTCCAGCAGTCCTGACAATATCCATTTACTTTGTCAAACGCGTTCTTCACTACATCTTCTGAAAATGCCATTCCTTCTCCAATAAGTAGAATAAGGCATCTCTTTCATGATAATACTATCCCACAATACATTCTGCCGGAATATTTTGGGGTTTTGGGAGTATCAGACCCGTAAATACGTTTTTTTCCTTCTCATTACCCTCTCCGGTCGGTTCTCACCTCAACTCGTAAGAAACAGGAACTGATAATAGGTCCCATTCCAGAAAAGGATCTTCCCGCCGTACTTCCCGCCCCTCTTCGTAGGTGATCCCCGAAAACTCAAGATAATCCAGGGGACGCTCATAGATCCGCACATATTTTCCCATACACTCATACAGACTCGGATGGGCCGCAAAATCCTCCTCAGTCAGATTCATGAGAACAGCATAATGCGGCAGTTCATCCTCCGCAATTGGGCGCATTGTAAACGCCTCGATTGTATCATTAAACGGTTCGACAACACCCATAAGCCGATCAGAGCAATAATAAGGATCCCGATTATCAAGACTATCACCGTTTTTTTCGTCATGATGGGTCTTTCGTTCCAGGAATATATAATCTGTCCGTTTGTTCAGAGCTCTTTTCTCACATTCCGTGTCGCTGTGCAAATCCTCGAAAGCTTCTCGAACGCCGTCTCAGGCGTATGCATCCGCAGACCGCAGTCCGGATCGATAAGAATATTCTCTGCCCCGAACGCATCCACGCAGAGCATGATCCGCCGCTCGATCTCCTCCACCGACTCCACTTTCGGATCCGAACTCTTCACGCACCCGCAACCGATCTTCTTCCCTGAAAGATCTCTCTTTGAAAGGACAGCCAGATTCTCCATCGAAACTGCATACTCAAAATCCAGAATATCCACCGGAAGCTTCGTCCACGAATCCGCGATCCCCCCGAGCATCCCGCACGTATGGATACAGGACGGTGTTTTGATCCCTGCAAAAATAATTTTGAGTGCCTTCCGTGCCGTATCCACTGAGATCGCCCCTGTTGAAAGGATCGGCTCATCCACCTGAATGATCGCCACCCCTGTCTCCGAGAGAAACTTCGCTTCCTGATGCAAAGCGTTCGCCAGATCCATCACCACATCTTCTTTATTCCGGTAGGCCGGCGTCGCCACCTGCAAAGCATATGCAAGCGTGCACGGGCCTGTAAGGATCCCTTTCACGTACTTCGTCTGCGTCAAAGCATACTTCGTATCTCCCACCGTGATCGGCTTATCCGCCGCTCCGATCTTTCCAAGGACGGTCTTCTCCGAGATCCCCGGCAGCTTAGAAACGAATGCCTGCACCATATCCGACCTGACCTGCCCGTCGGAAATGATATCCACACCTGCCCGTATCTGCTCTGCTACGGCAAACTGTACCGCTTTCTTATACGGGTTCAAAAGGGACGAAAGTCCCGTCCCTTTCACGCAGGGAAACGAACCGACGACCGTCGTCGGCAAAAGACAGGGGAGATCCATGATAAATTAGGTCGTCCTGTGCAGATAAAAACCTCTCCATCAGACCCCTCCCTTCTCTCTGCCGCAAAACAAGAGTTTATCATCGCCTGCGAGAAATTATTACATGATCACCCATGTCCGCACCATTAAAAATCCCGAAAATGCTAAAACCCGAATACGACTCCCTCATCAGAAACAATGTCGTATCGCGTATTGCCTTTTCAGGGAAAGAATATCCTTACATCGCACCCTTCCTCTACGTCTTTGACGAGAAAAACCTCTACTTCCTCTCGACTAGATACGGCAAAAAAATGGAGCTGTTCTCCCAAAATCCTGCCGTCTCTGTCGAGATCGAAAGTGTGGCGCCGGATATGTCTGCCTACAAGTTCGTGACGCTGCTCGGCAAACTCTCCGAGGTTACGGACGATGAGAAAAAACGTGCGGTAAAAAGTCACTTCGTCAAACTTATCTCAGACAAAAAAATCTCGGAAAACAGTCTCTATGCCCTGGGTCATTCACCCACCGAGTCTCCTGAGAAAATCATCGGCGAAGAACGAACAATGGTTTGGAAACTGGTTGATGTTAAGGAGATAGTTGCGTTGAAAAACGCATGATCTCCTTATTTTAAAAACACATACGCTATTTTGAAAAAAGTAAAAAAAGACTTACCCAAAACCGGAGTGTCCGGACGATCCGCGGATCATCGGGCACTGCGAATAAACGGTATGGATCGGTTCACTTAAGCTTTTTCTCGAGCTTCTTGAGCTTTTTCTGGGCTTCTTTGCTGCCTCCGGCTGCAAGCTTTGCGAGTCCTTCTGCCTTGACCTTCTTCTCTTTGTTCAGTTTCCCCATCTGTTTTTTACTAGTTGGCATATTATTCAATACTCCTTTGACTTATTCTATATGGATTTTTTCCGTCTTATAAATATCCCTGTATAAAAGCCGGGTACGGTTTCCGTGAATTTATTTTTTTTAGATGATATAATCGGTGACGATGCTTTTTTCGCCCGCCTGCATCATGTATTTTTTCACGACGTTGACGTGATAGGGATGATCAGCATACCCGCGAAGTGCCTCATCGTCATCAACGATCACCGTTAAGGCGATGTCAAAGGACCGTTCGGTGTGGTAGAGATCGATACCTACTTCGAGTTCCCGGATCTGTTCAACGGTTCCTTTCATGGAGAGGAGCAGATCTCGGACTTTTTTGCAGGATCCTTCGCTGTTATCGGCGAGTTTGAAGTGGACGATATGTTTTATCATAAAAAAATGTGTTATGGACTGACTCTGTGTCGGTCACGCGGGAAGAGAACAGCTTCCCTGATATTCTGAAGGTCGAGCATGGTCATGACCAGACGCTCGGCGCCGAGTCCCCAGCCTGCGTGAGGCGGCATCCCGTATCTGAACGGGTTGAGGTAGAACTCGAATGCGTCGGGGTTGAGACCTTTTGCTTTGATCTGCTCTACAAGGAGGGAGTGGATATGACAGCGCTGTGCGCCGGAGGTAAGTTCCATTCTGGGGTGCATCATGTCGAATGCACGGCAGATCTCGGGGCGGTCTTCGAACGGCATGGTGTAGAATGGTCTTGTTGAGGTCGGCCATTCGGTGATGAAGTACATGGTCCCCATCTTTTCACCAACAACTCTCTCGGCAGCGGTCGAGAGATCATCACCGAAGACGAGGGGTTCGCCGCCGGCGGTGGAGATCCCGATGGCTTCTTTGTAGGTGATGCGGGGGAACGGAACGGTAGGGACCTTGAAGTCGGTGATGCCGAGCGTTTCAAGAGCATCGCCGCAGTGTTCTGCGACATAGCTGTACGCAGAAGCTACGACGTTTTCGAGTACCTTCATGGCGTCTTCTTCGTCAGCGAAGGACATTTCGATATCGATCGAGGTTGCTTCGTTTAAGTGACGAACGGTGTTGTGCTCTTCTGCACGGAAGATCGCGCCGATCTCAAAGACTCTGTCGAACCCGGCGCTCATGAGCATCTGTTTGTAGAGCTGAGGAGACTGGTTCAGGAATGCTTCTTTGTCGAAGTAGGCGAGCGGGAAGAGTTCGGTTCCTCCTTCGGTGGCGGCAGCGACGATCTTCGGGGTCTGGACCTGGGTGAATTTCTGGTCCCATAGGTATTCGCTGATGGCACGCAGACAGGCGTTTCTGATCTGGAAAATGGCGTTGATGCGGGGTTTTCGGAGATCGAGGTACCGGTTATCGAGTCTGGTATCGAGTTCGGCGAGAACTTTTTCCGAGACGTCAAGCGGCAGAGGGGTTTCTGCACGGGATATGACACGGAGCGTGTCGGGGACGAGTTCGCGTCCTCCGGGTGCTTTTTCGGTGGCTTTGACCACGCCTTCGCATTCGATAACGGACTCGCGGGTGGCGTTTTTGACGGCGGCGAGTACTTCGGGGGTGACTTTCTTTTTGGGGATGGTGACCTGGAGGATCCCGGTCCTGTCACGAACGAGGAGGAAGGTGAGCCCTCCAAGATCACGTTCTTCGTGGACCCAGCCTGCAATGTGTGCATGCCCAATTTCAGGGGTCACGTCTTTTATTGGTATACGCATAAAATCTCTATAGTATTTGCGGTGGGAATAGATTATAGTTTGTTCAGAGAAGATGGCCCCGGTCCTTCACACCCGCCATGAGATATGTGCGTACAGCCCCTCTTCAGGGAAGACAAGGTTCCCGTTCTCCCTCTTCACGAGGACAGTTTCCAAATACTCTCCAATGATCACCTTTTGCCGCTCATCATGAGCATCCATCCGGTCCGCATACTCCTCGACTGCCGTGTTCAGATCCGGATATCCTCGTGCATCTTTCATCGGGTGTACAGAAATATCCGCATAGATCCCCATCTGAATGAGACAATTCCAGATGACATCTGCCCTGGGTTTTGCCCAGTATTTCTCCCCGTGCAGGCTTTCCCAAAGCTTTGCATAGGTCACATCCCAGACCGGCTCGTTCATGAACCAGAAGATATGCACCTCGTTCTTTGCCGCATGCTGCATCTTCTCCAAAGCCTCTTTCAGATCCGGCACACTCAGGGCAAACGACGAGATCACATAATCATATTTTCCAAGACTCTTCTTGTCCACATCTTCCCAGGCATCCGGGATCACATCGATCTCTGCTTCCACGTTTCGAAACGCCCTGTACTGTTCCATAGCAAGGGTCATCGGCCGCGAAGGCTCGACCACGGTCACCAGGCACCCTGATCCGGCCAGAGGTACGGCAAGTGTTCCCGGTCCCGCCCCGATATCCAGAACAGTTGAACCAGCAGGGATCCCGAGAGCCTTCAGCTGGTCGGTCACCCGGGACATACCGCCGCTTTTGAGATTCTGCATCATCTTATCCACAAATGTCTGGATCGAAAAAAACTCTGCACTGGATTTGTACTTCGATACTTCCCGCTGTTTCCGGGTGATTTCACGCCATTCATTATCTGCGTCGTACATATATTACCTGATGAATAATCTGGGGAGTGAAAACAGATATGGTTTTCCTTCGTTTGTTCGTAACACGAATTTTTTAATCATTAATATTTCACACACACCATTTTTATAAACCAACATATTAATAGAATCAATACAAAGGAAACAGTAGTTGATATGTATCGGAAAAATCACATTGTGTTCGTAGGGATCCTTCTCTTTACCCTCTTCTTCGTCTTTTGCAGCTGATGTATCGGATCCTCACAGACCGATCAGAATGCTGTATTCAAGATCGCCACACCAAACGAGATCACCGAAGCCTCGTATTTCGGGAATTACAACTTCGCTCAGATGACCCGGGTCACCACCCCGCCGCTTGTTCAGGTGGATGAAAACGGCGATTATATCGGCGCAGTTGCGAAGTCGTGGACCGTTTCTTCTGATGGAAAAACCAGGACTTTCACACTGGATCCGGATCATCAATGGAGCGACGGCAAGGCTCTGACCGCTGATGATGTCAAATTCTCCCTTCTGTATACCGCAGAAAAGGTCACTACATCCCCGTCGTGGATCAAAAAATGCTACGATCACTACAAACGGAAATGTCGTCACCATCAGTCTTGCCGAACCTGTCTACCGTCTGTGCGGGGATCTTGCTGCGATCAATATCGTTCCAAAACATATCTGGGAGTCGATCGATGCTCCTGAGGAGTACATCAATGCAGGACCTTACGTCGGCTCAGCTGCCTACTACGTAAAGTCGGTCGATATCAACTCGGCGACCCTCGTCCTCGCGGTGAATCCGAAGTGGAAAGGGGAAGCTCCGTACTACGGAACCGTGGAGATCCACTGGTTTGCAACCGAAGATGCCGCAATTTTCGCCATGCTTGGCGGTGAATGCGACACCTACTGGAAGTACGCCGCGTCCTTCCCGAAAGGTTCGGCCGCTCTTCTCGACCCCTCGGAAAAATTCACCACGGTCGAGACCCCTTCCCTGAAAATGTCGTATGTGGGATTCAACACGATCACCTCGGATGTTGGGGGCGACATCGCGTTCCGCAAAGCGATCTCCTATGCACTGAATTATGATGAACTCGTTGAGATATCCGCATCCGGATGTGCAGTGACGGCGAACTCGGGATTCATTCCAAACAGTGTTCCCTATTATAAAGATACAAAAGCCAACATCTACAATCTCGAGCCCACCAAATCGATTCTCGATCTCGCAGGTTACAAAGATGTTAACGGTGATGGGATCCGTGAGGACAAAAACGGCAATACGCTTACCGTTACTCTCCTTACCCGTGACAAAGTTGCAGGCGAACTCATCAAAGAGTACCTCGAAAAAGCAGGGCTGCGTGTTGAGTATAAATTCGCGTCCGATCTGAGTGCGTGGGTCGAATTAAAGGACGCTCAGGCGTATGACATCGCCTACAACGGGATCACCCCGAAAGGCATGATGATGGATTCAGGCTGGGCAACCGGATACTTTGCTTCGAATACCGTGGGCGGGGGAAAACTCCAGAACGTGGATGATCCGGTGTTCCTTGAACTCTGTGCTAAAATCGCGACGACCCCTGACGGGGATGAACTCAAAGCCCTGATCTACGATCTTCAGGACTATTATGCAGAGAAGATTCCGGGTATCGCCATATACTGGTGTACGGATGTGACCCCGATCAACACAGAGATCGAAGGCTGGTACATTTCCAAGGCAACGGGGATCCTGAACGAGATCGATCTTGTCTCGATCCATCCGACTAAATAATCTCCATTTTTTTACTTTTGTGACAAATAGTATACATACTTCGAAAAACGTATGAACAAAATACTTGCGAGAAAGATCGTCCGCTATGCTGTATCTCTGCTGATAGTTGTTCTGCTCGTGTTTCTGCTCCCCCGGTGTATGCCCGGCGACCCGGTACAGTGTATTGTGGGTGAGGATGTTTATCTTACTCAGGAGATCCTTGATTCTGTCGCGATAAAACTCGGACTTGACCGCCCGCTGATCGATCAGTTCGGGATATATATCGGCGATCTTTTCACAGGCGATCTGGGATATTCCTATACACGTCATCAGAATGTGGCGGCGCTGATCCTGGATCGTCTTCCCTGGACGCTTCTCCTGACCGGGGTCTCGATGCTGATCGGTTATACATTCGGTATCATCGCCGGGACCTGGTCAGGATGGATGGCCGAGAAAAAAGGTGCCAGGGTCCTGACCGCGTTCGGGGTCGTCGTGTCCTGTATCCCTCCGTATCTTCTTGGTCTGATTTTTTCTCGGTGTTCGAGTTCCAGCTCGGCTGGTTCCCGTACAAAGGATTTTACGAGACCCCGGATATTTTCAGCGTGGTCTATCATATGGCACTGCCCGTTTTGACTCTCGCATTGTTCGTGTTTGCGAGAAACATGATCATCATGCGGGGTTCGGTCCTGACGGAAAAGAATCTGCTGTATCCGCAGTTTGCAAAAAGTCTCGGTGTCCCGCGAAGGAAAATCATCTACGGTCATGTGATGAAGAATGCGATCCTCCCGATCATTACCCATTTTGCGATCGATTTCGGTTTCATTCTCTCGGGAGCACTGTTTATAGAGATCATCTTTTCTCTCAACGGTCTGGGCAGGGTCATGTACACTGCGATCCGGAATCTGGATTATCCGGTGCTCTCCGGGCTGTTTCTGGTGATCGCACTTATGGCGATCTGTGCAAATATGCTCGCTGATATTCTTTACGGGATCATCGATCCGCGGGTGAAGCGGGGTGATGATCAGTGAAGTTTGATCGGCGGTATATTCTTTCGGGTCTTCTGATCCTGATCCTTTTGACCGTCGCAGTGTTTCCATCCGTATTTGCTCCGTATTCGATCACGGATCGGGATGCGACCTATCAGGCGCCGAGCGCCGAACATCTTCTCGGGACCGACAATATGGGAAAGGATATTTTTTCTCTTCTGATTTATGGAGCGAGATGGACGCTGATGATCGGATTCGCGTCAGGTCTGCTTGCCGTGTTTGTGGGCACCGCGTTCGGTCTTCTTGCCGGATGGCGAAAAGGGATCCTGGATGAGTTTCTTATGGGGACGACGGATATCGTTTTGATCCTCCCAAAGATCCCTCTCGTGATCATTCTTGCCGCCTATCTTGGACCAAGTCCGTGGGTTTTGATCTTCGTTCTCGGGCTTCTGTCCTGGGAGTCGATCGCCCGCGTCGTGCGTTCGAAGGTCATACAGATCCGTTCGGCCGAGTACATCCTCGCCGCCCACTGTCTGGGATTTTCGGATTTCAGGATCATGGTCCAGGAAATTTTACCTGTGGTGTTTCCGGTGATCGTGCCGAAGTTCGTGCTCGTGACGGCGGCGGCTATGATCTCGGAGGCCTCTCTGGCTTTCCTGGGCCTTTCGGATCCCCTGATGGTCTCATGGGGGGAATGATCTCGAATGCGTTTACCTACAGCGGGTTCCTTCGCGGCATGTGGTATTGGTGGCTGCCTCCGGCATTATGCATAATTCTCGGCGTTCTCGCGATCACCAGTCTTGCCTTTATCCATGAACGCGGTGTTCGCGAGGTGGTGCAGTTATGAAGGATATTCTTGAGATAACGAATCTTTCTGTTTCGTTTCCGGGTCCGAATGGAAAAATACCTGCAGTTCGGGACCTCTCTCTCTCGCTTGCGCCGGGAGAGTGTCTTGCGATCGTCGGCGAGTCCGGGTGTGGGAAGTCTGTGATCGCTCAGTCGGTGATGCGTCTGCTTCCATCCGGGACCGAGGTAATCGGCCGCATCTCGTATCAGGGTCAGGATCTTCTGCAGCTCTCGGAACGTGAGATGGAGCAGATCCGGGGTCAGGAGATCGCGATGGTGTTTCAGAGTCCGGAGCGGGCTCTGGATCCGGTGATGAAGATCGGAAAACAGCTGATCCAGCCGCAGGTCATCCATGGGCTCTGTTCAGAAAAGGATGCAGAACTCCGGGCAAAGGGGGTCCTGCAGGGTCTTGGTCTGGATGCAGACTGGGTGATGGCTGCCTATCCCTGGATGTGTTCAGGGGGTATGTGTCAGCGGATCGTGTTTGCCGCGGTGTCTCTTCTTCACCCGAATCTGGTGATCGCCGATGAACCGACGAAGGGTCTGGATGCTGCGAATGTGACCGAGCTTGAAGCGATGCTGTCGACGGTCACCGTTGGAAAAAGGACGAGTTTACTTCTGATCACGCATGATATGGACGTGGCTTCCCGGCTTTCGGACCGTATTGCCGTGATGTACTGCGGAATGATCGTTGAAGAGGGAGAGACCTCGGCCGTTTTATCAGCACCAAAACATCCGTACACCCGCGGTCTTCTCGGCAGTCTTCCAAAGAACGGGTTCGTGCCGATCCCGGGATTATCTCCCGTACTTACCGATCTGCCGGACGGCTGTGTTTTTCATCCAAGGTGCAGGTTCGCCGATGAAAAGTGTCGGATGAATGTCCCTGACCTTTTGGCCGGGGTGAGGTGTTACCGATGCTGATCTTAGAAGCTGAGCATATTTCAAGATCCTACGGGAAAACGGCCGCTCTCACGGATCTTTCTCTGCAGGTCGCCGCAGGTGAGACCGTCGGACTTACCGGATCGTCGGGTTCGGGGAAGAGTAACTGCGCCCGGATACCGGGGTCGTGAGATATGCAGGAAGAGAACTGACCGGACCGGACCGGATCCCGGGATCCAGATCATCTTTCAGGATCCGGCAGGGTCCTTCAATCCGGTTCGGACGGTCTATCAGTCCCTATCTGCAGTACTTACCCTGACGGGCATTCCAAGATCGGACCATCCCAATGTCCTGCTGGATCATTTCCAGCGTGCCGGGCTGCAGACCGAGATCTTATCGCGCTATCCAGACCAGATCTCCGGGGGTCAGGCCCAGCGGGTCGCGATCGTCCGGGGCATGCTCGTGCAGCCGAAGGTGATGATCCTGGATGAACCGACCTCGGCGCTTGATGTTTCCGGTCCAGGCTCAGATCCTGCACCTGCTGAAGCATATCCAGGAAGAACATGATATGGCCTATGTGTTTATCTCGCACGATCCGTCGGTCGTCGCATTCATGGCGGATCGGGTGATCGGGATTTGAATGGGTCAAATGCGGGAAAAAAGATAACGTATGATACGATACGGTTTTTGAAAGAACAAAAAATAGGAGAGGGTCAGCGTTCTTCTCTGACCATCTGAATACACTTTTTCGGGCATTCATTGGCACAGATCCCGCAGCCTTTGCAGTAGATCAGATCGATCTCCAGGGTATCCGGATCGATGACTGCATCTGGGCAGAACATTGCACAGATCCCGCATTTATTACAGACATCATGGTTTACGATCGGGCGGAATGTTCTCCACGTACCGGTAAGCCCCGCTGCTCCCTCATAGGGGATGCTGATCGTCATTTTCGGCATTCTTCTCATACGATGACCTCCTCAAAAGCTGCTTTCGCAGCCGAGGTGTTTCTTGGATCAGCAAACGTATCGGTGATCGCCTTCACTGCCGATTCCCGGCTGAAAAGGCCGAGTTTTGCGAGAGCTCCGATCACCGGGGTGTTCAGGATCGGACTGCCGGCGACGACAAGATCTTCGCGGAGTGCGATCCCGGTAAGGTCCGCTTTGTAAACCTTGAAGCCTGCGGGGAACGAGACCTCTTCATGCGTGTTGATGAAGATCGAACCGCCTTCTTTCAGACCGTCCAGAACATTGACCGTGTCCATGACGGTCGGATCAAGGATGACGATCATATCGGGTTTGTTGATCTGGGAATAGATCCTCACCGGCGCATCGTCGATCCGGACGAATGAAACGATAGGAGCACCGCGGCGTTCTGCACCGTAGAACGGGCATGCTGTCGCGAATTTGCCGTCTTTAACGGCAGCGGTGGCCATCATCCGGGCCGCAGTAACGCCGCCCTGACCGCCGCGCGAATGAATACGGATCTCGTACATTTACTGCTCCTCCTGCGGGATACCGAACCAGAACTCTGTTCCCATCTTGCGGCTGCGAACGAACTCTGCCATATCCTCATAGGTGACTTCCTGGCCGCCGAGACCGGCAATGATGCTTGCGATCTTTGCATACGGGTATCTTGCCTGGATCTCTCCGGCAATAACGCCGCCGAATCCAAACGAGTAGTCACGGTCGATGACCACGAGGTCTTTTCCTTTGATTTTCATATCGAGCGGGAAGGGTCTGAACCAGCGGATCCGCATGACTCCGGCTTTGATGCCTTCTTTTCTGAGCAGATCGACGGCGACCTCGGCCTCTTTGCCGAGTGTTCCCATTGCAATGATGATTACGTCCGCATCGTCACAGAAGTATTCTTCGACCGGCGCATAGCTTCTGCCGAAGCGTTTTGCAAACTCGGTTTCGGTCTCGTTGATGACCGTGCGGGATGCTCTCATGCATATTTCCATGTCGAATCTGAACTGGTAGTGGACGTTTGCCGGGCTCATCGCTCCGTAACCTTTCGGGTCTTTGACGTCGATCTTATGCGGCAGGTCCAGCGGCGGGATGAAGTCCCCCGGATCGGTCATCTCGAACGGCTGCATGATGTGGGACAGGAGGAATCCGTCCATATTGATCATGACCGGCAGAAGAACACGGTTGTCTTCTGCGATCCGGAATGCCATCAAGGTCGCATCGTATGCTTCCTGCACGGTTGAGACGTAGACCTGAAGCCAGCCAGTGTCTCTCTGAGAAAGGGCATCGGTGTGCTCTGCCCAGATGTTCCAGCCCGGGGCGAGGGTCCGGTTGACCTGACCCATCACGATCGGCAGGCGTGCGCCTGCTGCCCAGTGGAGCATCTCGTGCATGTAGAGAAGACCGTGCGAGCTTGTCGCGGTGAATACACGAACCCCGGTAATGGATGCGCCGATGGCGGCGGTCATTGCGGAGTGTTCCGACTCGACCGGGATATAACGTGCTTTAAGTTCGCCGGACTCGACGTAGTCAGCGATGCTTTCGATGATCTCGGTCTGGGGGGTGATGGGGTATGCGGGAACGACGACCGGTTTTGCCATTTTTACGGCTGCGGCGACGGCTTTATTGCCGGTTGACATTATAAGTTCGCTCATTGGTTTTCCTCCGAGTATGCTGCTTCGTTTGCGATCTTTTTGAAGTTTTTGTCGACGTTTGCCTGGATGACTGCTTCTGTCTTTTCATCGACTTTTCTGAAGCGTCCCTGGGCTTTGAGGTAGTCGCTTACGGGTACCGGCCGTTTCATGGCGGCACGCGACGGAGCACTGACGGTGAATTTGTCGTACTCTTTTTCCCAGAGGACCCAGATGCCGGATTTGACTGCCATTTTTCCGATCTCAACGGTCTTTTCCGAAGGGATCCTCCAGCCCGGCGGGCAGGGTGCGAGGATGTGGATGAATTTGGGTCCCGGGATCGTGAGGGCTTTTTTGACTTTGTTGTAGATGTCGGCAGGATAGGAGGAGCAGGCCGTTGCCTGGTAAGGCAGGTTGTGTGCCTCGACGATCCGGTCAAGATCTTTTTTGTTGACGGTTTTTCCGTTCGAGGTGGTGGTGGTAATCGCTCCAAGCGGGGTCGCACCGGATCTCTGCATGCCGGTGTTTCCGTATGCTTCGTTGTCGTAACAGATGTAGAGGAAGTCTTCTCCGCGTTCCAGAGCGCCGGACAGTGCCTGGATACCGATGTCGGCGGTCCCTCCATCACCTGCGTAGACGATGACGTTGGTCATTTCACCTTTTGCCCGTAGAGCTTCGCTCATTCCTGAGGCGCAGGCCGCGGCGGCCGCAAAGGCGATGTTATAGACGGGCACCGTGTGAAGCATGTAGGGATAGACCCCCTGGATCACACTGTTGCAGCAGGCAGGTATCACGAGGATGGTGTCTTTGCCTGCGGCCTTGAGGATATATCGGAGTGCAAGTAATGATCCGCATCCAGCACATGTGGACGGGCATTTTAAGAGCATCTCTTCTTTGGGAATTTCCGTCATGGGTTCATATGTATTTGTCACGATTTATAATTAGACTTCCTTCTTGTTACGAAGAACGTGAAGGGTTTGAAGGCCGATGAACGGGTGCAGGCATCCAGATTTGTCTAACAAATGCAGTCAAAAAACCAGAAAATATTCTCGGTATATGAGAATAAAACTCTCCTAGACATTCTCCGAGAAATAGTATTATCATCTACTCCCGCCTATGAATCATTATTATGGATGATATTCAGAATGGATTAACTGACGAAGATGTTCTGAAGCGTGCTGAGGAAATCAAAAAAGCTCAGGAAGTCAAAAAGGCTGAAGAATTAAAGCGGGCCGAGGAAATACGAAAGGCCGACGAAGCGGGAAAGGCTGAAGAGCTCAGACGTGCTGACGAAATAAAAAAAGCCGAGGACCTTAAGAAAGCTGAAGTACTCGTAAACGAAGAACAAGCCAAAAAAGTTCATGATGCAGAAAGAGCTGGGAATCTCGAAAAAGAAGTTGCACGTCTTGCTGCAGAAAAAAAAAAGCCGCAGAAAATGCTGCAAAGAAAGCTGCGGCAAAAAATGAACTGAAACCAGAGAAATCCCATAAAGGTCTGAAGATATTCGGGATCGTTCTTCTCCTGGTGATCATCTTTGCAGGTGTTGTTCTCATCTCGGCAGATGTGTTTATAACTGGGGGAACCGACAAAAGCTACGGGTATGATACGACCTACAACGTCTGGATACCGCTCAACAAAGAACTGAGCATCGGCGGTTACAAAGTTATTGCCCTCTCATCCGGGAATGATATGATGATCTCTCTTGGTGGTGTGACTTATCCGCTTGAAGTCAATGCAGTGACCTATGTTCCCGATCAGATCGCTACGCTGACCATCTTTTGGGGCAGTGTGCAGGTAATGAAGATCCAATATGAGATCGCTCTTACGTATCTTGGCAATATAAACAACAATGAAGCAGCGTTTAAAATGCTGATCTCAAGTGATCAGCAGCTGCCGGAGTCCATAATAGCTTTCTTCCTCTCGTCAAGCGGGGTCAAGGTCCAATCAGTATAATCAGAAGATGACAACAAAATTCCTGGTGCTTTGCATCCTGGAAAAAAATACCGGCATGTATGTGTCCGGCGAGCAGATAGCGTCGGAGCTTTCTCTCTCGAGAACTGCAGTCTGGAAAGCGGTCCGGACTCTCCAGAGTGAAGGCTATCTCATCTCCGCTGTCTCCAATAAAGGGTATCTTCTGGAGAACTCGGATGTTCTCTCAGAAGAAGGCATTCGCTCCCGTCTTCTGCCGAAGTATGTGGACACGGTCGTCATCGTCAAGACCTCGACCGAATCGACGAACCTCGATGCGAAGGTAATGGTTGCCGCCGGAGCAAAACACGGAACGGTGATCATTGCTGAGGAGCAGACCGCCGGCCGCGGGAGGTACGGGAAATCCTTCTACTCTCCCAAAGGTACCGGCATCTATCTGAGCATGATCGCCCGAATCGGGCTCTCCTTCTCGGACGCGGTCATGATCACGACCTCGGCAGGCGTTGCCGTCTGCAAATCGATTGAATCAGTTTCAGATCTTGAGCCGGGGATCAAGTGGGTGAACGATATTTTCCTGAACGGAAAAAAGATCTGCGGGATCGGCACCGAGGCGGTCAGCAATATCGAGTCAGGAACTGTTGAGTCAGTGATCGTGGGGGTCGGGGTGAACTTCAAAACAACCGAGTTTCCTGAGGATCTTAAACAGATCGCGGGTCCGCTTTTTCCGAAGGACTTTCCGCTCACCAGAAATGCATTCGCCGCGGTTTTGATCAATAATCTGCTGGAGATGTTTGCCGCTCTTCCGGAAAAAAGTTTCATCGAGGAGTACCGTTCCCGGTCTCTCATTCTTGGAAAAGAGATCATGTTTCTTGAAAAGAATCTCTGGTATTCAGCAAAAGCCATCGGGATCGATGATAAAGGCGGGCTTGTTGTTGAAACAGACGGAAAAATCAGGACATTGACCTCAGGTGAGGTCAGTGTTCGTATTTAGACAAAGAACTGAAGGATCACTGTCGGCAATCTCGCGCCAGATACAGAAGGACAAGTGACACGGCAATCACTATGCCGAAGATGACCGGATTCCATCTCAGGATCTTTTTTCCATCAAGCGGCCCGACCGGGAGCATGTTGAAGAATGCGAGCATCGCATTGACCTGGAAGCCGATCATTCCCAGATAGAACAGGAATCCCGGCAGGGTGAAGAGGACCATCCCTGATGAAGGTTTCATCAAAAATCCGATGATCATTATGATCAGGAACGGGATGATCAGGACAAGGTTCGTCAATGGTCCGGCGATGGAGATGAGCCCGTTCTCTTTTTTGGTCATCTCACGACCGGCAGTGTTGATGAGCGTGGCACCTGGCGCAGCAAATACGATCCCCGTTATCGCTGCAACGACTACTGCGATGGTGAGCATCTGGGTGCTTTTTCTGAATTCTGCCCAGTAGCCGAACTTCATGGCAGTGAATTTGTGCGCAAGTTCGTGAAGTACGAAGGAGAGTCCGACCGCGATCAGGGAAACGATGAAAGTTATCAGGAGTCCCTCGACGGTTATTTTTTGATAGTCAGTGATTATTGCCATTCCACCGTTGATGCCGAGTGTGAAGGCAACACCGAGGACGAGCCAGGCGATCAGAAGATCTTTTCTTTCAAACGGTGAGATTTTATCAAGGATACTCATTTATTCACCACATCCTACACGGACACATTCCTCAAGAGTGCCTAAAAGCGGCGTCGCTTTGCACATTCCCGGAAGGTACGTGAATGCTTTTCCGGAGTTCGTCATGACAACTCCGGCTTTGTCCATCAGCGGTGAGACGACCATACAGGTGTCTGGAACGATCTTTGCACCGCTGCTGAGGATCTTATTACACAGATCCGGGTGTTTTGCTCTCAATTCTTCTGCAGCAAAGATGTAAAACGGCATGACGACATGTCTGTTTTCCAGAAGGAAGGCAAGTTCTTCGAGTTCATCAGTCGAAAGGTGGGGGCATCCGAGGGCTATGACATCTGCCTCAAGACTGCCGAACAGCTCTTCGATCTCGGCCACTTCGATCTCGATGACTTCGCGGTCATCCTCTTCAATGTGTTTTATGAAGAAGGGGAAGCGAGTCTCAGGAGTGATCTCGTTTACGTGGTATAAGGCAACTGCCCCGCTTGCGGCCATGGCGGCTCCCAGACTTTTGAGCATGTCACGATTAGGCCGAATGTCGGTGAAAAACGGGATCTTATTTCCGGAGATCGCTCCGGCGATGATCCCGAGAGCGCCGTAATGTGCATTGGTCCAGGATTTTGTCGCCGCCGGATCGTCGATGTGGAAATCGATCTGGGGGACACGGTTCTTGACAATGTGCAGACCATAGTAGGGCGTCTTTCCTGTAAGGGCGGACGCGAGGGCGGAGGGTCCCCCCTCCCGGTTGGTTCTTGCTCCGAGAACAGAGTTCGCATAGCTGACTGCCGAGGACTCAGACCATGCGAGATGGTCGCCTCTTTCGATGATGTTGAAGTAGTATGGCGTGCATGTGCAGGTCAGACGAATGCCGAGTCGTGCATACGCGGCGTTTACTTCCAGCTGTTTTTTTGCGAAAGCGTCCGGGATCCCGATATTCTGCCACTCGTCACGGGGCATGCCGATCGGGTTCAGGAATGACGGGACAACTGCTTTTCCCGAGAGGGTGTTGAGCCAGGAGAGTCCTGCATCCCCGATGGTTTTGAAGGAAGCTCCGGATACCTGGACACTTTTTACTTCGATGAACTTCTCCGCCTCGTAGATCTTTCCAAGAGCGAGGAGGATCTCCATCATTTTTTGTTTGGTTTCGCCGTATTCTCCGTTCAGCAGCGCCTGATCATATTTGTCTAGTTCCATTGTTCACTTCCTTATTATTCATCCCATTCAGCACGGATAAACTCATCTTCTGATCCAAGCGGTATGGTTGCATCCACGCCGGCCTTTACATTCATGCCGTCGCCTATTCTGCAGGGGTCGAGGGACGATCCCCTGACACCTGATATGATCATAACATCTTTGTCGGCACGGACGCGTGTTGCGATGGCGAACTCCACATCCGATGGGTCATAGATATTGATGTCTTCATCAACGATAACGACATGTTTGAGCGAGGTGTGAGCGGCGAATGCTGCCATGATGGCATTTTTGCCGTCCCCCTCGGTCATCTTTTTGATCTGGACGACCGCATGGAAGTATCCTGCTCCCCCCGGCGTCAGGGAAACGTCTTTTACGTTGGTGACGCCCGAAACCGCCTGATAGATCCTTGGCTCATATGGGGCACCCATGAGCATTTTGTGTTCTGCCTCTGCCGGAACGATCCCGTGGTAGATGAAATCGGGTTTTGTCCGCATGCCGATGATCTCAAGGACAGGCTGCATCCGGACCGGGTCGTAGGTCCCGCTGATATCGACGAAAGGCCCCTCTTCATGGAGTTCTTCGGTCAGGTACCCGTAGAGAACGATCTCTGCGTCGGGCACCTGGATCCCGTTTGGACAGGTAAAAAGATCCAGCTCTTTTCCGAGGATCTCGGCTGCATAGTTCATCTCCTTTCCTTCCGGGACCCGGGTGGATGCGGCAAAGGTCACTATAGGGTGTGTTCCGATCGTGATCGCGATGGGCAGTTTTTTTCCTTCGGAAAAAGCCTGCTTCATCAGTTTGTAGGTATGCCGCCCTTCCACGATCCTGCCGATAAGGTGGGTTTCATCCAGGACCTGCAGGCGGTGGATCGAGGCGTTGGTTATCCCGTTCCATGCAGAAAACACGATCCCTGATGTCAGGTATTTTCCTGCATCTTTCGGGAAATGTTTCATGATCGGGATCTTGGTAAGGTCTGCCTTTTCAAACTGTATGGTTCCTGCATCCCGGGTTTTTCCTGCGTATGTGCAGGCAGCGAGTGTTTTGACGAGTCTTTCCTTTGGGATATTCAAAGCGACCGAAAGCGATTCCCGGTCGAAGATGGTGTTCATCACACAGCGGTGACCATCCATATCAAGAAATTCCAGCATCTTTTTTGTCTGGAAGGCACGTTTCGGGGCTTCATACCTGGAAGATACCGGGTCAGAGATCTCTTCGACAAGCCCTGCTGTTTTCATTTGCTGAATAAAATTTCTCATCATTTCCACCGTGTTCCAATGGTATGTTCGATCCCGATGTGATCCAGGATCCGTGCGGCGATCATATCTGCAAGCTCATCTAGAGTTTTCGGCTGTGTGTACAGCGGAGGGGATGCCGGCAGGATCAAGGCCCCGGCATCATGGGCCGCGAGCATGTTGACGAGATGGACCCGTGAATACGGGGTCTCCCGTGGAACAAGGATGAGCGGTCTCCTTTCTTTGAGGCAGACATCAGCGGCTCTCGCGATCAATGTTGTCGAGTATCCGTTTGTGATCTGGGCAAGGCTTTTCATACTGCAGGGAACGATCACCATCGCATCGAATCGGAACGATCCGCTGGCGATCCCCGCTTCCAGATCGAGGTTTTCCTCATAATGTACCGGGTATCCGGAGAGGTCGACCTCTTCAAGTCTCGCGACGGTCCGGGCGGTATCCGAGATAACGAGAAAAACTTCGGCATCCGCTTGTCTGAGCGCCTCAAGTAACCGTTTTGCATAGAGTATCCCGGAGGCTCCGGTCACCCCGACGACGATCCTCTTCATAACTATACTATAGTACCTGGGAGTTTATCTTGTTTTGTTGCCCGGCGCAGGGAAAGGACCTCTCGTGCCGCGTTACTTACTCGGTCAAGGATGTCTGCCGGGGCATAAACCCCGAGCCGCCACTGACCCTGCCGGGTGGCATTCATCATGGATAACAGCGGGATGATCTCTTCGAAGGCGACAAGGTCGTGCTGGTTTTGTACCTGGACCATCATCCGCATCTCTTTTCGGATCGGCGGGATGTCGAGGATGATCTTTTCTTCAGGTACGCCGGCAGTCTCGGCGATCGCCCTTCTCATCCGCGTCTTCTCTTCCGGTCTGAGTGAAGAGAGCTGGTCCATGTCCAATTGTTCCCGCCCGGTGTAGACTGCCCGTTTGTAGAGATCTCTTCTCCGGATCCTGTGCATCATCTCGCGGGAAATGGTCGAAGGGGAGTTCATCAGGAGGGTCGTTCCGGCGACATCGTCCATTCTCATAAATGAGTCAGGGGTGCTGTCGGAAAAATGACTTCTCCCGGCAAGAAGGAACATCTCCTCTGTGATCCGGCCGACATGATGATAATAGACCGAAGGACCCATGAGAGTGCGGGCAATGAGGAGCGACTCGGCGGCCGCAATCCCAGACTCTTTGATGGCAAGACCGTCTCCGGTGACAACAAGGGACTGGATCAGCCGGCCGGCATCCAGATTCCCATACGGGACGCCGGTGTAATGTGCGTCGCGTAAAAGATAGTCCATCCGGTCGACATCCAGATCTCCGTGTATGATCTCAGCGAGTCGGTGGTTTCCTGCCACGATCCCGGCGATCTCTTTAGGATCCGTTCCGTTTTCTTCCAGGATGTCGGCGATCTCCGGAGTGATGAGGTACGGCCCGATCTCATCATGAGAGAACGGTCCGTACTCTGCCCGGAGTTTTTCACTTGCATGGGAGAACGGTCCGTGACCTATATCATGGAGAAGGGCTGCCGTGCAGACCAGGAGTGTGTCGTCCCCGCTCAGGTCAAGCTGACGTGCGAGGAGTGAGGCGAGGTGCATCGTTCCAAGTGAGTGTTCGAATCTGGTGTGGTTTGCTCCGGGATAGACAAGGTAGATGAATCCGAGTTGTTTGATGTATCTGAGCCGCTGGACCGCTTCCGTATCTAGAAGCGGGACAAGAGGCGTTGGGACCTCAATATATCCGTGGACCGGGTCTTTGATCTGTTTTGGCATTTATCCGGATATTCCCAGTGTGTTTTTCAGGTCGGCAGGGTCCTTTCCACCATTACTGAACGTGATGGCGGATGTATGTTCTTTGATGATTTTGCCGTCTTCTATCGTATATATGACAGCGTATCTGCTCTCTCCGTAATAGACCCGGATCAGTGAAGCTGCGTCGATGTAGTCACCCTCCTCTGTTCGGATGACCGGGACCTGTGTTCCGTCGGATGAAGTGACTGTAATGAGTTCCACCCCAAACCATTCCTCAAGATTCTGTGCCTGCCGGTCCGAGGCTGTATCGATCCCTAGCCTGGCAAATCCGATGGCGACCCCGGTCGAAATCATACATACTGCAAAAATGATCGCTATAATTTTCAGATATGTCTCCATGAGTAGAGTATTCGAGGTATTAGGTAAAGAATTTTTATATGAAAATGAGAAGGAGAATGCCGATCAAGGCACAGATGACCGTACACCATCTGATCGTGTTCAGAATCGTTTTCCCTCCTTCGGCGAGGGTCTGTTCAGGATATCCTATCTGATAGACACCGGGTTTTTCGAACATGACCCCGCAGCCGCCGGCGATAAGACTCATGGGGATCCCGCCGTTGAAACCTGGCCGCGATTTTCTATCATGTTTGAAGATATACCATGTCTGTTTGATCCTTCCTTTGAGGAGGAAGATGAGAAGGAGGACTGCTCCGGTGATCCGTGCAGGGATGAAGGCGAGGATGTCGTCCATTCTGGCTGGGAACCAGCCAAGACGGATCCGGTCGTCTTTGTATCCGAGCATGGCGTCCATAGTGTTGGCCGATCGAAACATTACTGCCCCGATGATGCCCATCCCAAAGAGGAGTTCAAAGACCACGAACCAGAAGATCGGAGCAATGATACTGTCCACCAGATTTTCTGCTGCGGATTCATACGCCCCTGATCTGATCTGTTCGAAGGTGAGGGTCTTCGTGTCCCGGCTGACGAGGTATTGAACGGCTTTTCTGCCCTCCTCCTCGCCTTGTTCCAGCGCAGTTTCAACTGCTCTCACATGCTCTTCGAGTGAGCGCCACCCGATGCAGAAAGCGAGTACGAGTATGGAGGACGGGAGGGTTATGTACCAGGGGGTATAGAGGAGTATGAGAAGGCAGGGAAGGATCACTATACTGACAGTAAGCAGCCAGCCGCAGATCCCTATGAAGCGTTCAGTTCGTCTGTTATAATAGTTCGTTCGTCCCCAGAGACCGATGAATCTTCCAATAAGAGCTACCGGATGAAAATTAGAACGCGGATCACCGATCAGACGGTCGATGACCTGTCCAAAAAAAAGAGTTACTGCGCCGATCGCCATGTAATAATGATCCCGGCAAGCATGATGATGTAGAGGATCACTGCCATTACAGTAGTATTGACCGCTGCCGGTGCCTGTATCCAGAAGATAAGAACGATGAAGCCGAGTATAGGGGCGATGAGGTTGATCAGGATCACACTGAGTCCGATCTTCGTCAGAGGGGCATGTCTGTTCTGTTTATCTAACGGTTCCTGACAAACGCATTCCTTCTTTTCTTCAAGTTCCGGCAGGATCACATTGACCGTAAACCCGGTACGCCGCATACCGTATCCGGAGATGACCTGCATCTCAAAACTACCGGGGGTTGCTGAAGGAAGGATGTCGATTTTGATCTCCGACTCGGCCTCGACGTAGAGGTTTTCGTAGGTGAAGTTGGTATATGCCGATCCTTCGGTCCGAAGAGTTGCATGGGTGGGTGCCCCGTAGTTTACGATCCGGATGTGGAGGGATGTCCCAGCACTGACCTCGACAGAGTCGGTCGAGATCTCGAGTGAGTTTATTCCGAGACGATTCAGATGGACTTCAACAATTGGCATTTTAGGTTATCTCTGATCTTCCGGAAGGAGATTTGCGATCCCCGAGGAGATCGGATATACACGTTTACATGCAGTACAGGTCAAGAGTCCTTCCATTATTTCTGTATCATTACCCTCCATCTCTGTAAGCATAAACTTTCCCTTGCATACGGGGCAGCAGATGATGTCAAGTATCCGGCGTTTCATGGATCACAGCTCTGATCTGATATCAATGATGTGTGACTGGTCAGGTCCGGTGGAGATGATCCCGACAGGTTTTCCGGTGTCGGCTTCGATTTGGTCGATGAAGGCCAGTACTTTGGGGGTGAGTTTTGCGTAATCGGTCGCTCCAAAGACGGTCGAGTCGACGTGGTCGACCCCGGTGATGGCGATGGTGGTACAGCCGTTGATCATAGCGGAGTAGCGTGCCATTTTCCCGTCCCAGGTTCCGATACGGCGTTCTCTGTGGGTCACTGCCCCGAATTCCTGGATGCCGAGGGCAATAGATTCCTCATGGGTGAGTTCGGTTGGGAAGGGTCCTTCGCCGACTCGTGTTGGAAATGCTTTGAAGACAACGACGACGTCATCGATTTTTGTTGGTCCAACGCCGACATCTGCTGCCATCTGGGATGCAGAGGTGTCTTTGCTGGTGACGAAGGGGTAGTTTCCATAGTAAAGGGAAATACCAAAGCCCTGTGTCCCTTCGATGAGGACAGAGTCGCCTTTATCGATCGCGTCGTTGACGTTTTGGGCAACATCGATGATGTAAGGGGCGAGTTCAGGAATGTCTCTTGCAAGAAGACCTTTTCTCATGACGCGGTCTGAGTTGGCAGGTCCGCACCCGGAGCCGGTCGATCCGACTATTTTAGAGAGGTGGGGATCTTTTTTGTCCATGGAGATATGTTTCTCTTCAATGATCCCGCAGCGACCGTCGATCTTTGTCCTGCCGGCGCACTTCAGGATGTCAAGCTCGTGAGCGAAGACTCTCGGGTCAACGAGTACACCGCTTCCGATCATGAGTTCCGCTTTGGGATAGAGGAATCCTGACGGGATCATACGGACAACGTATTTTTCGTTTAGTACATTTATGGTGTGACCTGCGTTCGGCCCCACGCCGCCGCGGGCAATAATGGTTGCTTCGTCTTTTTGCGCAATGTGGGCGACGATTTTCCCTTTCCCTTCGTCGCCAAAAAAGCCACCGACTACTATCGTACTTGGCATGTTTATCGAATATTATTGGATGCAGTTGGTGATAAGGACTTGGGTTAGCGGGTTGGGCGCTGAAAGCGGCCGACCTCAGCGGAGCAAACCATAGGTTTGCGACTGGGGCGTATCACGACCAGAGAGTGTGGCAAAAACTTGAGCAAACCGCAGGTTTGCGATGGCAGGCTTACGACGGATCCCTCATTTCAAAGAACCCCCCTTCTAAATCTCTCCAACAAAGATGCGGCCCATATTCACACTATTATATTATAGTGCATCTTCTTCCTTCTTGTCGCATGTGACGTATTATTCGTAGCAACAATCCGTCATTTGTCGAAACGAATTATGCGGTTATTTCGCCAGAAAGGTATGCCCATAAGGATGCGTGCTTTATCTTTTGGTTCACGGTATCGCCGAAATCGATCAGAAATCGAGTCCATGACCACAAAGTCTATTATATAACATAATCAAATATCAAAGTATATTCCGTTCATCGGAGTATGACCCTTGCAGAATGCTTATTCGACAAATGTCGAATATCACGTATCGCATGTCAAACATGCAAAAACAAATTTACCATCCTAATTTCGGAGGAATTGATTACATGAAAACAACTAAAATTATGGGAGCAATCCTTATTGCAGTCCTCGCACTGGCACTCTTTGCCGGCGCAGGCGCTGCAGTGGCTTATATTGCACCAGTAGATGGTTCAGTTGATATTGCTGAAACTATCGTCCTTAAAGATGGTTCTGGAACTGTCCTTAACACCATCTACGCAGGTAGAGTTACTGCTGATGTTGTAGGTACTCGCACGGGTACATACACTGCCCTTGTAGGTGTAAACACCTATCAGATCTTCTACCCACAGACCGTTCTCGGTGTTTACCTTGCCGGTACAGGTACATCTGTAGCAAATGGGAATGTCCTCACTGGTCAGAATCTCAACTTCGTTCTCTCAAGTAACGTTGTTGGTATACCCTATGCAACCAGTCAGACTATCACTATAGCCGCTCCAGCATTTGTAGCTGGTAATACTCTTGTACTTACTGCAACAGATGCAACTGGTGCAGTCGTTACTCAGACGTACACTGCTGTCGCTGCTGCCCCTGTTCGGCGTCAGTTTATTGCCAGTAGTGTATTTGCAACTGATGCAGCAGCTCTTAAAACACTTATTGCAGCCGACTACCCAGACTATACTGTATCTGTCGCAGGCGCTGTAATTACGATGACTCCGAAATCAATAAGAGCAATTGGTGCTGTTGTTAGTCCGGTTGTCACCACTGCTGTCTCAACAGTACGTGGAACTGCAACTCTTTTAGGAGGTGCTGCAGTTCAGTACGGTTACGCGTATAAATTCACTACTCCGATTGGCGGATCAACAACTACGTTTGGTGCTTACACTGCTGCAACAGCATATGTTCCTGCAACAACCTTAGTTAATCCTACTGGAGCAGAAGCAGGAACCTGGAAAGCAATTGCTGAAATCAGTGGAATGTCCAAGTACGCATCTAGTACTTACTCTAAATCCAACAGTATTTCATTTACCTATGGTACAGCTTCTACCGAATCTATCTCCATTAGCAAAGACACGATCATACGCGGAAACTCCATTCTTGTAACCATCACCGGCTCCCCGGGAGATGTTGTTCCAGTAACTATTGACGCTCTTGGTTTCATGCCTCTTGCAGGTCAGTCTGGTATCACAACAGTAGCTGCTGATTACGATGCAACTACCGGTTATCTTAAGAGCTTCCGTGCAACCCTTAGTTCCACTGGAACCTGTATGCTCCAGTTCGACTCCAACACTAAACCTGCTGTTGCTGCAATCGAAGCAGAAGATACGACTTACACTTTCGCAGCCACCTTCCCAACGACCGGTGTCACCAAAAAGGCAAAAGTAGCTGTTGAAAAAGGTACAGTAACTGTTGCAACATCCCAGGATTCTTACTTTATTGGTAATGACATGACTATCTCCGGTACAAACACCGAGTCCAATGTTGTTTATCTCTTTATTAAAGGTTCAAACGTTGCAACCACAGGTATTGCCGGTTACTCTGGTACTACCCCGGTAGCAGTTGAATCTGATAACACCTGGAAAGTAACCTTTGACACCAGAACCACCCTTGGTCCATTAGATGCAGGTACATACACTATCTATGCAGCAGCATCCGCAGGAGCAGCTCCAACCTTTGCATTTGATGCACACTCAGTATATGAGAGCACTTCCGTTGCTCTGAAGCAGCCGTTCCTTACCGCAGCTGCAGCATCATCAACTGTTGCTCAGGGCGATAAAATCGAGATTACCGGAACTGCAGAAGCAGCAATCCAGGTCATGTACTATATCTTTGGTACAAACAAATTCGCCTCCGCAACCATCTCTGTTGATGATGACGGATCCTACTCCAAAGATATCGCAACCGATACCTTTGCAGCAGGTCAGTACTTTGTTGTAATCCAGCACCCGATGTATGATGGTTTCTTCAACATTGGTCCAATTGCAGCTGCAACCGGATTTGATATCACTGAGAACACTATGTTTGCATATACCGTCCCCGCAGGTAGTAACATACGGTTTAACACTCTGGATCGCCAGAGCGCAAACGCTGCAGAAGCACTTTGCGTTGCAATGGATTCCCAGAACATTGATGATATCTATGTGAAGCTCACATTCATCGTTGCTCAGCCAACCCTTACACTCAACTCTGTTTCCGACGTTACCAAGGGCTCTGCTCTTAAGGTATCCGGAACCACTAACCTCAAAGCAGGTACTGTTATAACTGTTGATGTTCTTTCAACTGCATTCACTGCTGTTGATAAGAGCACTGTAAGCTCTGCATCCTTCATTACCCTGGCCACTAAGGTAGTAAAGGGTAATGATGGCGTTAACACCTGGGAAGTCACCTTTGACACAACCGGATTAAACGTTGACACTTACACTATCCGTGCAGTAACTGCTGATCTCTCTACTTCTACAGTCATTAAGATCATTGAGAAGCCAACCGCAACTGCAACTGCAACTGCAACTGCAACTACAACTGCAACTGCAACCGCAACCGCAACCGCAACTCCGAACAAATCCCCAGGCTTCGGTGCATTCCTTGCACTCGCAGGCCTTGGAGCTGTCGCAGTTCTCGTCCTCCGCCGCGATTAAATTCTTCTAAAGAATTTTAACGGCTAAGACAGATCTGTGTCCCTTAGGGGGCACAGATCCCCTAATTTTCCGAACCGCTTTTTTGAAATCAGTGTTATTTTGATTTTTTTGTATTTTGAAGGTGTTTTCGTGGATTCATGGTCGCACGATTTTAAATCTGGACTCGCAAGTACTCGCAAGTCATTGTTGATCACGTTGCTTTGATCCTGAATTTGACCGTTAGCTGAACATCACCAAAATATCCACAAACAAATGTGAGAGTTTGATACGCAACTCTTCTCAAAATGAGTATTTTGCATATTCTGCTACAGATGAGCCGCCTGGGAGTATATATGAGCCTCAAAAATGGGATATTTCCACCGTGTCGCCCTCCCGGACTGGAACAAAAAGCACCATAAAACCTCAGATTCACGCCAAATAACCCCTCATATCACCAAAAAAACAGACCATAATCTGCAAAAATACTCAACAATAGTATGAGGGAACTGCCTCAGGGGGACAACAGAAATAAACTGAAAACAGGAATATATGTCTGCCCGATTCTGACTTTAGAGGGAAAGAACGGGAACAGACGTTCTTCTATTGGACCTTTGGGATAATCAAAATTCCCGGGTCATCCCAAAGAGATGAGACACGGTACCTGACCGGGTGATGTCATCCGTCATCAATCATCCATCATCCATCACACATAAGGACCCCTGTATTTTTTGTTTTCGATTTTTTTTCATATTTTGAAATAACTATATATACATTTAGAAACAAATAAATAATACAAGAGTGTTTCGGTAGCATGATTTCCCAGAGGGAGAGTACGGTTCGAAGTTTTGTGGGACATCTCTTTTTTTCAGTTTACCTGCATTTGTCCGGCATTACTCATTGATGACGTCACATCAGAAAGACAACACATCTAACACATGCTCAATGGGATAGGCACATCCACGTCTTCAGTTTACTCTGCAAAACCTGACAGTCAGTTAAGTATTTCCCATGAGCCTGTTCTGTCTGAGCCTTTTCTTTGATTGAGAACACACCGCGTAACTCCTATTTAGAATCCAGCGCACTCGTGTTTCTTCACAAATCTTCGATCTCCTCTCCAACAAAATCGTCTAATCAACTCAAAAGCCTCACGGAGCGTCCCGCAGGCGCAAGTCATAATCGTATCGAAATTGAACAAGATAGAGCATGCCTTAGGGCATCCCGCAGGCGCAAGTCATGTTCGGTCGCTTTCGCTCCCTCCCAGACTTGCTTAGCTAAGAAAGGCGAAGAAGGGTGTCCCGCACTCGCAAACATTCTGTTTGCTCAGCTAAGGACGCTCCTGCGGAGCGGCCCGCCATAAAAAAATCCTTATGCTTTCCCAACCAAAAGAGAATCATCATGAACCTGACCCTTGATATAATCGACATCTCTACCCCGGTCATTCTTCTAAATGACAATGATGCCCGGCAGATCGGTGTTCTCGAAGGTGACCGCGCCACCATTACCCGCATAAAAACTAAACACACTATAACGGCTCCTGTTTCTATCACCAAAACGCTCACCAGTCAGGGAACAGCCACCGTTTCTCGTGGGGCCAATGACGCACTTGATGCAAAAAAGGGAGATGAAATAGAAATTCGTGTCGCCCCCCGCCCTGCCTCAATTGCCTTCATTCGAAAGAAAATGGACGGAGGTAAATTCACCCGTGAAGAAACGGCCACCATCATCTCCGACTTGTCGGCCAACGTGCTTTCTCCCTCAGAAATAACCGCCTACATCACTGCTGCCTACATCAACGGACTCGACATGGATGAAGTTGAATATCTCACCCGGGAGATGGTAGCTTCAGGAGAACAGATCTCCTTCTCGAAAAAACCTGTCGTCGACAAACATTCGATAGGCGGCGTTCCTGGAAACAAGATCACTCTCCTTGTTGTTCCCATTATCGCCGCCGCAGGTCTTCTCATTCCTAAAACCAGTTCGCGGGCGATCACCGGAGCGGGAGGGACAGCCGATCTCATGGAAGCCCTTGCCCCCGTCGCCTTCTCAGCAGCTGAAATCAAAAAAATGACTGAAAAAGCCGGCGGAGTTATCGTCTGGGGTGGGGCAACAAACATCGCTCCTGCTGACGATATCATCGTTACCTACGAGTATCCGCTCAAGATCGATGCCAGAGGTCAGATGCTTGCAAGCATCATGGCAAAGAAAATGGCCGTCGGTTCAGACACCTGCGTGATAGACATCCCGATTGGTCTCGGCACAAAAATTGCTGATGAAATAGAAGGCCGTGTCATTGCAAATGAACTCATCACACTTGGCAACCGTATTGGGATCCGCGTAGAATGTGCCGTCACGTACGGTGGGTCTCCTATCGGGAGAAATATCGGCGTAAACCTTGAAGTATCCGAAGCCCTCAGCATCCTCGAAGGAAAACAAGGGGCCAATTCTCTTGTTCAGAAAAGTGTGGCCATCGCAGGGATCGCCCTTGAAATGACCGGCAAAACCGGGAACGGTTCGGGAGCGGAAGCTGCGCATGATCTGATCAAAAAAGGCAAAGCTCTCAAAAAAATGCTGGAGATCATCGAGATCCAGGGCGGCGATCCAAAAGTCAAATCAACTGATTTTCCATCAGGAGAACATACATTTATTGTTCCATCAGATTCAGACGGCTATGTAGTCTCCATCAAAAATCAGGCACTGATCACGATTGCCCGGGCTGCCGGGTCTCCGGTAGATCATGGAGCAGGTCTTCACCTTCACAAAAAACCAGGAGAGTATGTCAAACGCGGTGAACCGCTTCTCACCATCTATGCCGAACGCGGCTGGCGTCTCACCCGTGCTATCGAAGAAGCAAGAACCGCCCACCCTGTCCTTGTTGAAGGCATGCTTCTTGAACGGATCTCAAGCAACCGATGAACTAATAGTAGTTGACCGCAAAAAATGAATACAATGATAAAACGTATCCTTGCAGTACTTTTTCTCCTCCTTTTTTTATGCGGGTCGGTCTCCGCTGTCTCCACGACCCTCACAGTCAATGTGTTTGACAACAATGCAAACTATGATGCGGTCAGCGGAGCGCTTGTCACAATAACAAAAGGAACGATAACCAACACCCTTTACACCAATGTGAATGGAGTTTCCCAGTTCACCGAGGTCGAATATGAAGGTGTGTACACCATGTCGGTTTACAAATCCGGCTACATCACCCAGACGAAAACCATCGCCATCAGTACAATGCCCAGAAGCGAGTCTGTCTATCTCGTCTCAGAAACGCCGGTCTCCATAAAGATCACCGATGAGAATGGAGCAGCTATCTCCGGTGCAGTGATCAGCATAGATGGAAAAGAAGAAGGTACAAGCAATAGTGCAGGTTTGCTTCACGTCGGAATTGGGAAAGGTGTGTATCATCTGATCACTGTCAGTGCTGATTCATACGACCCCTACAGTTCATCCCAATATATTGGTAATGATCAGACCTCACTTACTATTACCCTAACCAAATCCCTGTTTACTCCACTGATCCTTATCTACAATGAAGCAAAGCTCCCCATATCCGGAGCGGCAGTATATATCAATGAAAAAATCGTTTCTTACTCGGATGCTTATGGTAGAGCTCAGCTTCCGACCTACACCTCCGGAACATATGATCTGAGAATAGAAAAAGACGGGTATGTTTCAAATGAACAGGATATCCAGTTCAGTTCCGGTACATCCGACATCATCGTTGAACTCAACTACGCGTTTGTCCCTCTGATAATTTCCGTGACCGCACATGAAAAACCGATTTCCGGAGCTATCGTCTACTTTGACGGAACGGTGAAAGGCATCACCTCCGCCAACGGAACTTACATCGCAAACGTCAAACCCGGGATAACGCTCCTTCTCTCTGCATCCGCTGATGGATACACCGGGACCGATGTCACATACCTTGTCCTTGCCAACTCAGACAACAAAGTAACCCTCATCCTATCAGAAAATCTCCCCACGACCATAATAGGTATTGTCGCTCTTGCCGCTATTATCGTGATACTTATTATCAGTCTGGTTATTACCGGGAAAAATCGACGGACAAAAAAATCAGGAAAATCCAGATCTCCTGCACCAGGCAGAAAGGATTCACTCTGATTTTTTCTAGTAACATTATATCTTTGCAAGGGGAATAATACAAACAGGCATACATGAGGGCATTACTTATAGGAGTCGGAGGTGCGGGATGCCGGATCGTTGAGACGTTATCCCGTCATGATGCAAAAAGCGGTGTGAAAAGCGTTCGCTCTTATGTTTTCGACTCAGATCGTGACCTTATCAACCGAATTTCCGGGATCCCGGCGGTCAACCGGATCGTTCTAACCCCCATCGACCCGATAAAAAAGGTTTACGATCACGGAGCGGATTTTGATACCGGTCATCTCGCAAGTTGTTTCCAGGATGCCGGTGTGGACGAAGTCGATGCGATTTTTGTATGTGCCGGACTTGGCGGCAGAATGGCCGAGATCGTACCGGATTTTGTTAAGCAGGTGAGTGCTGCATTTCCTGATCCGGTCTTTACCATTCTGACATTACCTGGAAGAAACGAAGGGATCAAAGTTTCTGCCCATGCTTCAGAGACCCTTGAAGCTATCCGGGCGGTCACAAGTGCCTCTCTTCTCTTTGACAACGAAACCTGGTATAGAAGGATCACCGAGGATATCTCTCTCGCCGCAGAAAAAAATGGTGTTGCTTCCAAACCAACACTCGAAGAACTCTATCCCCGATTGAATGAAGATCTTGCTGCCAGAGTGGGTCTGCTTCTGCGTGCCGGCGAGTTCGGTCTCAAAGGTGTTGAGTCAGCCGAAGTTGTTCTGGATGCCGGAGAGATCCTTAACACGCTGACAGGCATGGATCTTGTCGCGGTCGGCTATGCGGTGGAAAAACTTCCGACAGCATGGTCAAGTTTCATGAAAAGATTCCGAGTCGAGGAGTATCTGCTCAACGAGGGGCATCTCCGGACATCCCGTATAGTCGAGCTTGCGAAAAAAGCGGTGTATGAAGAGATATCCGTCCCCTGTGACCTCACCTCGGCAGAAAAGGTCCTTATCCTCATATCCGGTCCTTCGAAGGAACTCTCCATGAAAGGGTTCCAGACTGTCAGCAAATGGATCGACCGGAGCATCAGGGGACTTGAGATGCGTGCCGGTGATTACCCGGTCAAATCCAAGATGTATGTTGGTGTGATCATCGTTCTTGCCGGCATAGAAAATGTGCCCAGGGTCACTGAGCTTGATGAGATCAGAATGATCTATGAATCGGAACAAACCAAAGTCTATGGTTTTGAGGAGATCACCTCCTCCCGCCTCCCTCTTTTGACGATGACAAAGGACGAGATCATTTTTGAAGATGAACTGGTCGACCTGGCTGAAATTCCTGAAGGACAGGATGATAATTTAGAAAATGGTGGTTCCATGGAATTCGAAGACGAGGATATATTTGAAGAACCTATCGTGATAGAGCAGACGTCGGATCCTGAGGATGATCTTTTTGAGATCGATCCGGTGATCATCCCGACAAAACCTGTCAGGACTCCGGTCGCAGCTCCTCCCAAAAAAGAATCTCCAAAGAAAAAAGATCCGCAGATCCTTGTAGGCGGCCCCAAAAAAGTGGAAAAGATCGACAATACCATTCCCCTTCCGAAACGTGAGAAGAAAGAGGACGGTGTTCTCTCAGGCAAGGCAAAAGTCGGTGGCAACGACAAGCCAAAGGAAATGTACGGCGGTGAAAGAAAACCCGCGGTTGGAACAAGGAAAAGACCGGACGCATCCGAGTCCGGAGTTCTGGGAGGATCGCTATCTAAAATTTGTGGTCAGCAGCGTCCGAGGGAAACCGATGGTCATGTCCGAATGGCAGATACCCAGCGTCCAAGAGATATCTCGAATGAAATGGTCAGCATGAAATCATATACTCGCCCCAATGACACTGGAGGTCCGATCAGGGCTGGAAGTTCCCAGAGAGCAAAAGATGATACTGCGGCAATAAAAATGCAGGGGAACAAAATCGCAAAAGACGTAGACCGACCTATCCGTGTTACGTCGATCCCTCTCCCGAAAAATATTAACGGCAAAGTAGAAGCGAAGAAAAAAAAGGAGACCTGATTTCTCTCACTCCTCCAGCATAAATCCATCCACTTTTTTCTGCTCGACTGGTTTTTGTCCAATCTGTATGTGAATGGGACATCCCTCGCCCCCATCCCCACCGTTTTTCATCACCCAGGTGAGAAGCGGGATCAGCAGTTCGCGTAATTCCCATCCTGATGTGGTCAGATAGTATCTGACTGTTGGCGGATTGGTGTCCAGCACTCTGCGATCGATCAGTTCCCTCTCTTCAAGCTCCTTGAGTGTTACTGAAAGTGTTTTTGAACTGACGTCGCACAGTCCCCTTTTTAACTCGTTAAAGCCTTTTGACCCAGTGTTCCCTATCACCGCGATGATCATGAGGGTCCATTTTTTACTGATCGTATCCAGGACTCCGTGCAGCGGACAAAAACATATGGTCGTGTGTTCAGATATTTCCAAAGTGCCAGCCTCTCAATAGATTTTATGTTATGATCCGGATAGTAATAAATTTAACACTAAGTTACAAAAGGAAATCATATGGTGCGTTAGCCTTCTGATACCTGGTCGATTTGAATCTCAAATGATATTATTTATCTCAGAAAATATACAATACTATATTAATATGTTTGAACAGAGAATATTTGAGACCGATTTCCGCGTGGCATTGTCCGAAGAGCTTGACCGGAGGGGTTTAAGCATCCGTCAGCTCTCGGAAATGACCGGGATACCTGCTGTCACTCTGTATAAAATCGCATCCGGTGAACGTGATCCCCGTCTTTCTACCGTAAAAAAAATCGTTACCGTCTTCTCTCCTCCTCACGGCAAATTCATTGCCCTGGTCGCAGCAAAGTTTCTCCTTGATGAGAACGAAGGAGTAAAGATCGAGGCAAACGGAACTGAATACAGGATCAAAGGATATGCGGCAAATTCTCTTGAAGACTGTCTTATCGTTTCTGTCCGTGCAAGAAATGACGGAGCCGCCGGCATTATCTGTGCGCCGATCCTGGCGTTCCTCATCGAAAAAATGGTGGATGTTCCGGTCGCGATCCTGAAACCTGATACGCATGCCGTCTTTGGAGCAGCAGAATCAATTGCAAAAAGACTGTAAAACAAGAACGCTGAGGGGGAGATTTGAACTCCCGAGAGACTTTCGCCTCACGGGCTTTCCAGGCCCGCGCCCTACCGCTAGACTACCTCAGCATTAAAACTAGCATAAAAGATGTGTTCTCAGCCTTTATTAACTTACTGGGTTGGGGGTGACAAAAACCCGTGTCGATTTCGCGATCAGACCCGGGTTGCCGCAGACGATTTTGTCCGAATCAAACAGTGAATCGGCAAGAGCGATCAGTTTTCCGCTCCGAGTTACCAGAGCAACACTCTGTCCGCGTGAGAATTTTTCCACTGATAATGCCCCGACTCCGGCGAGCATTGCTCCATTTGCCACCGCTTTTGCCGCACTGTCCCTGATGACTATTTTAGGGATATCTCCGATCGCCTGTTCCGGAGGAAGGATCATTGCTGAAAGTGCTGCTTCGTCTTTCATCTCGACCGCATCACGGATCTCGTGAAGGGTGTGTGACTCATCGCAGGAAAATCCGCCGGATCTTGTTCGACGCAGTTCTACCATCTGGCCGCCGCATCCGAGAACATTTCCGATGTGAACACAGACCGATCTGATATAGGTCCCCGCTTCGCACCGGACCTTCAGAAGGACCAGTCTGTCCTGCATGTCGACGAGTTCAATCCTGTAGATCACCCGTATGCGAAGTGCACGTTTTACTGCAGAGCGTCTCGGCGGCCGCTGATATACCCTGCCGGTAAATTGTTTGACGACCTCCTCGACACGTTCACGCGGAATATCTGCATGCAGACGCATGCATGCCACATACTCCTTCTCATGCAGGAGAAGAAGGGGAGCAAGTCTCACTGCTTTGCCGAGCATGACAACAAGGACGCCCGAGACCATCGGATCCAGCGTTCCTGCGTGCCCTACATCGGATCTCAGCATTTTGCCGACCCAGGCAGCAACCTGATGGCTGGTGGGTCCCCGCGGCTTGTCGACCAGAATGACCCCGGTATATCCCATCAGTGACTCTCCGTTACAAGATAGGCATTCAAAGCTTTGAGCGTTCCTTTAATGGACCCGTCGCCGATCACGGCGGGGGCATCTCCCCCGTACATCATCTCGTTTGCCGTTACTACGCCTATTGCCATCTGAATGATGTTTTCCATCTTGGGAAGTATTGCCAGATTAAATGCTACAGGACTCGTAAATAAAATTGCCCCAACTCCCGTGAGATCCATGACTTCATTTGTCTTTTCAACATCATAACATCTGTATTCTACGGGGATCCCTCCTGCATGTTTAATATCTTCGGCAAGTTTCGGGTAGGTATTTCCTGCTCTCGGGATCCCGATCTTCTTCCCATGGACCCACTGATCGAGATACAGCACAAGATCCTTTGTGTAGAAAAACGGCAGCATCTCTGCGGCGAGTCCGATGTTATGCAGGATTTTTGCTGTTTGCGGTCCGTTTGCAATCATCCTGACTTTGGACGCCAGCTGCTGATCGATGCAGGGTCCGAGTTTTTCAGCGACAAATGCATTCGGGAAAAAGATGGCATCAAACTCTCCCTCATTTGCTGCTTTAACAAAACTTTCAATAACCTCCATATTTTTGACCGGTTTGATAGGTGAAACGACCTTTGCCTTATGGTTGTATTTCTCGCAAAGGGCGGCGTCCTCTAAAGCCCCGGTATGGCGGGTTATGGCAATTAACATATATGAATTTATTGGACTGTTAGATTTAATAGTCATTGTGTCTAAATCAGTATTATGTTCGGTGTTGTGGCCGGATTTTTTGCGGGGGTCATCTTTGGTATCATCTCCGGTTTTGTCCCCGGTATCCATTCAAATACGGTTGCAGGAGTTCTTGCGGCACTTTCCATCCCGCTGATCGTTGTATTTGGGGTCGAGGGGGTCTGTGTGATGATCGTATCGATGATGATCGTTCACACCTTTGTAGACATACTCCCGTCTACATTTCTGGCGTCCCCGATCCCGATACTGTTCTCTCGGTCCTTCCTGCACACAACCTTTGTCTTCTGGGAAAGGGCCAGGAAGCTGTCAGAGTTTCTGCCCTTGGCAGTATGTGGGGATTTATGTTATGTCTCCCGCTCTTTGTTCTCTTTGTGTTCGTTCTTCCCTCGGTTCAGGAGTATGTTGATTGGGGTATAGGTCTCGTGATCCTGCTTGCTGCCGGGCTTCTTATCGTATTCAGCAAAGCCCCTGCCTGGTCATTTGCAGTTTTTCTCGTATCCGGTCTCCTTGGAATTTATGCAATGCGGTTTTCGTATTTCTCTTTTGGTGTGTTTGGCATAGGAGAGATCCTCCTGCCTCTCCTTACGGGTCTCTTTGGGATTCCTGTTCTTATCACTTCAATGAGATCTCTGGTAAAGCCTGCCGAGCAAAGTTTTACCGGACTCATGATATCACAGAAAACGATCCTGAAAATGGGCTTCAAAGGGGCTATTGCCGGCGCGATCGTCGGGTGGCTTCCGGGTTTTTCAAGTGGGACCGCGAATGCTTTGCTTGCGGTCCGAAGAAGTTCGGATTTCGAAAAAATGGATCCAAGGGAATATCTTGTCTCAACATCTGCGGCGAACACGGAAAATGCCGTTTTGGGTCTTGCGGCTTTCTATGCGATTGGGAGAATGCGTTCGGGGGCCATGGTGACCCTCGCCTCGTTCGATCTCCCCTCGATCTATCTGCTGGTTCTGGCAGCGGGGTCGCAGCCCTTGCAGGCTACTTTGTAACGGTCGGTGCTTCGAGATTCAGCCGGGTGTTTATGAACATAAATCAGGGGGTCCTTGCCAGAGTTGTTCTTATTTTTCTGGTTGGCATGACAGTGATCTTTTGCGGCCCCTTCGGTATTTTGATATTGATACTTTCAACGCTTGTCGGTTTGATCCCCGGGATGATCGATATTCCGAGGATCTTCTGTATGGGTGCTATCATGCTCCCCGTGATGCTGTTTACACTTGGTATCTTAAATTTTTGATTTGACCACTCCGTAACTGTCCTGATAATTTCCGTTGTATATGTTTTCCACTTTGCCTTCAACAGTGTGGATGAGCATCTGGACGACCCGCATCCCTTTTGTCACTGGTATGTCCTCGGGCCCGTAGTTTGCCATACAGAGTGTCAGGTTTCCGCGAAATCCCGGGTCGATATATCCTGCACCGAGCACAACTCCTTTTCTCCCGAACGATGATCGTCCCCAGAGTGTTGCGCAGAGATCCTCCGGGAGACTGACGAACTCCATCGTTGGAACCAGTGTCAGTTCACCTTTTTTTATCATGATATCCTCTGCACTTCTGAGATCGTATGATGAAGGCTGAAGAGATTCCTCGGCAAACGGGTCTATGCCCAGCGTCCCATTTTTGATGCGTGTTCTGATTATCGATGAAGAAAGAACCATACAAGATAATACGCTCCGGATACAAATATATTATTAACTCTGGACTTGTAGGGTAGTGGATATCCTTTCGGGCTTCGAACCCGAAGAACCGGGTTCGATCCCCGGCAGGTCCGTCTTCATCTCAATAAGAGCGCATACTAAAACGCCGGATTTGCTGTTTTTTTCGTGTTGGGTCGGAAATGGGCTGAAATCTGCCGCAGATTCCTTTTTAAAATCATAATATATTTAAGCAGAGGAAAGAAATTTTAACGTGAGGTGTAAAGAACTATGACTTATGGAATTGAGTTTGTTCCAGGAAACGTAAATGTCAAGCAGGTAGTTAACTTCTGCCAGCTCGCAGAGAGCAAAGACATTGATTTCGCATGGATTACCAACCACTACAACAACCGCCACTGTTACCCGGTCTTAACCGCAGTAGCACTGGCAACGACCTCTCTTAAGATGGGTCCGGGTATCATGAATGCATTCACTGACACTCCGGCATCAATGGCATCCTTTGCCTGCACTCTTAACGAGATCTCAGATGGACGTGCAACCCTCGGTATTGGTCCGGGCGACCTGTCCACTCTTCCGAAGCTGGCAATCAAGGCAGAAAAGCCTGTTGCAAGACTTAGTGAGGCAATCGACCAGATCCGCGCACTCTGCACTGGTGAAGAAGTGAAGAAAGACGGCAAAGTGTTCTTCGACTACGATGGAGCAAAACTTACCGGTGTCACACTTCCGGGCAAGAAAGGTATCCCAATCTACGTCGGTGCACAGGGACCTAAAGTCCTTGAGCTCGCAGGACTGAAAGGCGACGGTGCACTTATCAACGCATCCAACCCCAAAGACTTCGCAATTGCGATCCCAATCATCAAAGCTGCCTGCGACTCTGTTGGCAAGAAAAAATTCGATGTCAGTGCATACACTGCACTCTCTATCGACAAAGATGAGAAGAAAGCAAAGAAGGCAGCAAAGATCGTTGCAGCATTTATTGCAGCAGGATCTCCCGAAGCACTTCTCCTCCGTCACGGACTCGACCTTTCAAACGTAGCAAAGATCAAGGACGCACTGTCCCGCTTTGACTTCGGTGCAGTCGGTGGACTTGTAACTGACAAAGAAATTGAAGCATTCACCATCTGCGGTACCCCAGACACTATCCGCCAGAAATGTGAAGACCTTACCGCCTCAGGCGTTACTCAGATCGTCTTCGGTTCCCCACTTGGACCCGACATGACGACCTCGATCCGCCTTCTTGGCAAGATTATGTAAATTCGGCACTGCCGATTTTACCCTTTTTTTAGAAATCATTCTTATGGGGATATTTTTTGATCGAATTTGGAGATATGCCGGTCCCGATTCATCTCTGAGCAAAAACATTTGAAAAGTCTATCATAAACCGTTTATCTTCAGCTCTAAGCCTCACTCTTTCTCAAAATAGGTATTTTTAGAATTTCTCTATCAGATTTTGTCCCCCTCTCTCTCCCCCCCTCCAAAACCCTGATATAACCTCAGTGGTATATTGAATAAGGTATTCTAATGATGGGTCACCCGCCTTTGAAAAGATAAAAACCATACAATCCGTGAGTGTTCATGACAGAAAATCGTTCAAAACTTAACAAGGAACTTGCACAGATGCTGAAAGGTGGAGTGATTATGGATGTCACATCGCCAGAGCAGGCAAAAATCGCAGAGGATGCAGGAGCCTGTGCTGTTATGGCTCTCGAGCGTATCCCTGCCGATATTCGTGCCGTCGGGGGCGTGTCCCGAATGAGCGACCCGAAGATGATCAAAGGTATTCAGAACGCGGTCTCGATTCCGGTTATGGCCAAGGTCCGTATCGGTCATTTTGTTGAAGCTCAGATCCTCGAAGCTCTCGAAATCGATTACATCGACGAAAGTGAAGTTCTCTCACCGGCTGACGATCTCAATCACATCGATAAAACTCAGTTCAATGTTCCTTTTGTCTGCGGTGCCCGTGATCTCGGTGAGGCTCTTCGCCGCATTGCCGAAGGTGCAACGATGATCAGAACCAAAGGCGAGGCTGGTACCGGGGACATCGTCCAGGCTGTTCGTCATATGCGCACATTGAATGGCGAGATCCGCCGCGTAGTCAGTCTCCGTCAGGATGAATTGTACGTTGCCGCAAAAGATATACAGGTCCCGATCTCTCTTCTGCAGTATGTTCATGACAATGGAAAACTTCCGGTCGTAAACTTTGCAGCAGGAGGAGTTGCTACTCCGGCAGATGCTGCCCTGATGATGCAGCTTGGCGCCGAGGGTGTCTTTGTCGGTTCAGGTATTTTCAAATCCGGTAATCCTGCAAAACGTGCAGCTGCCGTTGTCAAGGCCGTCACGAATTATAATAATCCCTCCATCCTTGCAGAACTCTCCGAAGATCTTGGTGAGGCAATGGTAGGTATCAATGCAGATGAAATATCTATTCTGATGGCGGAACGGGGAAAATAATTATATGAATATCGGTGTTCTGGCACTTCAGGGTGCATTCATCGAACACATCAGGATGCTGGAAAGTCTGGGGACCGACACGTTTGAGATCCGGAATATGTCCGATCTCAAACAGAAACCGGATGGTCTGATTTTTCCAGGAGGGGAGAGTACGGTCATGTTGAAACTTCTTTTGGATCTTGGTCTGTATGATGAGCTTCGTTCACTCATTATATCAGGCACTCCTGTTATGGGTACCTGTGCCGGACTGATCCTTCTTGCAAAATATGTTGAGGGTGGTGTACCCTCTCTTGCAACGATGGACATTACTGCGGTCAGGAATGCATATGGTCGTCAGCTTGGCAGTTTTGAAACCACTGCGCCGTTTGCTGATGTTGGTGATGTTCATATGACCTTCATACGTGCCCCGATGATTTCCCGTATTGGGAAAAATGTCAGAGTTCTTGCAGAAGTTGATGGAAACATTGTTGCTGCACGCGAGGAAAATCAGCTGGTGTTGTCTTTCCATCCGGAACTTGGTCAGAATACCGCTGTCCATCAGTATTTCCTGAATATGGTTTCCGGAACTAACTGAACTTTTTTAAAAAACTTTTGTGATACAGAACAGAGAAATTTTTCATTAATACAGAGGCGAGAGGATTTCTCTCACTTCCGCATCCAAAAAGAAAAATGGTAAATTGGGATGTCCGATTACTCGGGCTTGCTGATAAGGGTGACCTTAGAGACGATCTGACCGGTCTTCTTGTGTGGCTTGCGGATAATGCCGTCACATCCCTTCTCGAGCTCGCGTGCCTGATCACAAAGATTTGCAGCTGCACGCATCATTTCGTGTGCGGAGGCGACGATTGGTATATAGTCTGTCCACTCTTTGGTCATGAAACAGCCTTTGACATTGACGCCTGCGACTGCTGATGCGATCTCGTATGCTGCACGTGCTTTTGCCTGTGCATAGGGGTTTGTGAACTCGCCTTTGGTCGAGTTGTCAGCGTTCAGAACAAGTTTCGGGAGTTCGATCTCTGCACCTTTCTTGCCTGCTTTCACCTGATCGATGACTTTGTCAAGCTCCATCTGGATTTTGCGGAATGCACCGGTAAGGGCAAGTACTTTCACGAGGTTGCCGTTGTAGTCTGCCATCTCGATTGGGTCGAGGAATTCACGGCGGGCGCCGATCATTGCATCTGCTTTGACAATGATGTAGCCTACGCCTGCTGCTTTGAGTGCTTCCCACCCTTCTTTCTTGGTCGTGACATCGTCAGTGATGACGATAACTGGAATACCTGCTGCTTTGAGGTCTTCACGTGCACCGACCGGACCTTCGAGAACTCCGTTCGGGGAAACAACGATTGCAAAGTCGGGCTGCCATGCTTTCAAATTAGAAACAACACGGTCAACATCTTCCTTCTGCAGTTTAGTTCCGGAAGTTGCCATGAATGTCATCATGTCTTCGCGGTCTGCACGCTCATCTAAAAGCAACTCTGCCATAACACCTGATGCGATGTTACCGAGTTTTGCAACTCCTACCTTAACTACCATATTTGATACACCTCTCATTTTGAAATGAGAACATCAGTTTATCGACGAGAATCAATATAAGGTTTGTGAATGACACCGTCCGGAAACAAAATAACCACAATTCCTGCCTGTTATCATCTATCTGAATCAAATGCGCAGGTATTTTCACGATGGTTTCTCTGCTATATCTCAGAATACTGATGCCTTGTCTCATTTTTTAGGAAATTTTACATATGTCCTTCTCTCTCTGCCTGCGCGCAATGCAGGTCTAATATTCAATTAACAAGAATGTTTAATCAAATCATTTATAGTTAATCAGGTTGTATTAATAATAATGAAAGATACACTTCTTACTGACCGTCAGAAGGAAGTCATACGATATCGGAAACAGGGTATGACGCAGCAGCAGATCGCTGACCGACTTGGCACATCCAAGGCAAATATCTGCACTATTGAAAAATCCGCGAATGAAAATATCCGACGGGCAAAAGAAACTTTAGAGTTTTTGTACACGCTTGATGCAACTGAACTGTGTGTACTTCCTGAAGGTACAGATCTGATGGAAGCCCCTAAGATCATCTATGTATCAGCGGCCCCGCTCAATATAAAAATCCGGTATGATACACTTGCTCTGATCAATCGTATCTCATCATATATGCCGGAGAAAATCAAGGGTCGGCATGTCAAAGAGGATATCATTGTCTATCTGAATAATGACGGTGATCTCTACTTCGGCTGATCCCGGGATATTTTATATTTTCAGTTTTATCAAAACGGGTGTATCTTTAGTTCGGTGAACAACCAATCGGTCGATGAAATCTGTATCTCCGTGGGCTCGCCGAACCATTTTGTTTTTCATGGTCCGAAAAGACCATACAACAATTTATATTCTCTCTTCTCCAATAAAATAGGAGCCTTCAATAGGCTGATATCAGCAAAAGCTGCTGAATGAGGATATCCAGTTGGTATGAAACAATCGTGGTTTCACGTTTGTTTTGTAATTGTGTAACTCTAAGCGGGCAATCCCGCGGTAGATGTTAAGACCTACTATAGGTCTGATTAGATGCGCCGGGCGAACGTCTTTATGATGTGCCCTTTCCTGGACGTCAGGAAGCGTGTCGTAAGTCAGGTTCTCTTTCGTGAGACTTGGAAATCGCAGTATACAACTGCAAATCGGGTAAATGAACAGATAAGACGTTATCGTGTTCATAATCGGATATCCCACAAGGAATCTCAATTGCGTGCAAAGCAGTGCTTTGCGTGCCTTCGCACGTTGAAATACACGTGAGTCGAACTCCCGTCTTTCCGTCCAATGTGTCACATACCTGCGCTTAACCGCGTGATTCGGGTGTGTTAAACACAGAGACCGACAAAATGCGTCCCGCAGGTCGATTCCTGGATTCAGGAAGCCGGCGGTGAAAGAACGGCTGTCATATTGATGACAACCACAGCAGAAGTCTTCTTTGCATAATGCAAGAGAAGGCACTAAAGGATTGATTAATAAATGAGAACAGTGAGACCCCGTGCCGGGTCACTCGCATACTATCCAAAAGTGCGGGCTAAGGGCATCGTACCAAAGTACCAGTCCTGGCCAGCATACAATGGGCAGCCAATGCTCCAGGGATTTGCAGGCTACAAAGCCGGTATGACCCACGTGATCATGATCGATGATCGCAAGAAGAGTCCGACTGAAGGTAAAGAAGTAATGGTTCCCGTAACCGTTATTGAGATCCCAGCCATGGTCGTTGCTGCCATTCGTGTTTACATCAAAGATACCTATGGCAAACACCCCCTGACTGAAGTCTGGGCAGAAAATCTCGAAGCGCTCTCCGGCAGAATCACCAAAGCAAAGACCAAAAACGCTGCAAAAGCAACTGAGAAGATCAATGCTGCAATTGACGATGTTGTTGAAGTAATGGTGCTCATGTACACAAAACCGACCGAGATCACCGGTATTCCAAAGAAGGTCCCCGACCTTATGGAGATCCGTGTTGCCGGCGGCAGTGCACAGGAACGCTTTGATTACGCTCTCTCCCTCCTCGGAGCCGATGTCGACATGAATTCCCTCCTTAGCGAGGGTCAGTTCGCTGACATAACCGGTATCACCAAAGGAAAAGGATTCCAGGGTGCAGTCAAAAGATTCGGTATCACCCTTCGTAAGAGAAAACACGCAAGAACCAAGAAGGAAAGACATATCGGAACTCTTGGTCCATGGACTCCCCACCACGTCCGCTGGCAGGTACCAATGCCCGGTCAGATGGGTTTCCAGCAGCGTACTGAGTTCAACAAACGTATCATCAAGATCGGTGAGAACGCAGACGAAATCAACCCGGCCGGAGGCTTCCTCCACTATGGTCTTGTCCGTAATAACTACGTCCTGATCAAAGGAAGCATCCCCGGACCGGCAAAACGCCTCGTCAGAATCCGGTCTGCGACCCGCATGGGTGAGCAGAAGGTTCAGGCCCCGGTTGTAGAATATGTCAGTCTTCAGAGTAAACAGGGGTGAAATGACCGATGAAAGCAAATGTAAAAGCAATTAACGGCTCAGTCCTCCATGAAATTGAACTCCCGGCCGTCTTCGACGAAGCATACCGCCCGGACCTTATCAAAAGGGCCATTCTCGCATACCAGAGCGAACAGTACCAGCCGCACGGGGCAGACCCGCTTGCAGGTCTGCGAACCTCTGCAGTAGGTTGGGGATCCAAACGCGGTGAAGCTAAGATTCCGCGTATCAAAAACGGAAGCCGCGCTGCAAAAGTACCGAACGTAAAAGGCGGTCACCCAGCACACGCACCAAAAGCAGAGAAGATTCTTTTTGAGAAGATCAACAAGAAAGAGAAAGCAAAGGCAATCTGCTCAGCCATTGCAGCTACCGTTAACACCGAACTTGTCACCGCACGCGGTCACAAATTCGAAGGCGAAGCAGCAATCATCGTTGATGACTCCTTTGAACTGATCGCCAAGACCGCTGAAGTCAAACTTGCTCTTATGGCACTTGGACTTGGAGCCGATCTTGAGCGTGCAAGACTTTCCAGAAATATCCGTGCCGGTCGTGGAAAGATACGTGGACGCAAATATAAGCAGGCAAAGTCTGCTCTTATCGTGACGTCCGGTGAATTCCTCGCTGGTGCGAATATCGCAGGAGTCGACTGCGTATCCGTCAATGCCCTGAACATCAATGTTCTTGCACCCGGAGCCGACGCAGGCAGACTGACTGTCTGGACCGAAGCTGCAATCAAGAAGTTCGGGGAGGCTTAATCATGACACTCGCACACCCCCTCGTAACAGAAAAAGCCATGGTCCTTTTAGAGAACTCGAACCAGCTCTCTTTCATTGTTGAGAAGGAAGCCCGCAAGGCATCCATCAAGGCAGCAATGGAGAAGAACTTCGGTAAGAAGGTCGCCTCAATCAATACCATGATGACCTCTAAAGGAAACAAGAAGGCAGTCATTACCTTCGAAGAGAAAAACTCCGCTGAAGAAATCCTTTCTCAGCTCGGAATCGTGTAAGGTGAGATAAATGGGACACAGAATCAGTACACAGTCACGTGGAAAAGGCGGTCCAACCTACCGCGCCCCGTCGCACCAGTATAAAGCAGCTCTCAAGCACTTTGGCTCCGCACTTCAGACCGTTCGTGCAACTGTCATCGACATCGAGCACGATCCGGCCCGTCACACTCCGATTGCAGTCGTGAAAGTCGAAGGTAAAGTAGCTGAAAAGAAAGAATACGCACTGATCACCGAAGGTGTCGGTATTGGCCGGGAACTCGTATGGGGACCTGAAGCCACTGTCGAAAACGGTAATTCGTTACCACTTTCAGCAATTCCGACCGGAGTTGCCGTCTGCAATATCGAAGCTCGCCCCGGAGACGGTGGTAAATTCGTTCGTGCAAGTGGTGTCCAGGCTGTTATCATCGGGAAATCCGCTGGTAAAGTCGGTGTCAGAATGCCTTCTGGAAAACCCAAATGGTTCAATGAGGCATGCCTTGCAACCGTCGGTCTTGTGGCCGGTGGGGGACGCGGCGACAAGCCGATCCTGAAAGCAGGTAAACAGTATCACAAGATGAAATCCTCTGCAACCCGCTGGCCAAGAACCCGTGGTGTCGCAATGAACGTCGTCGATCACCCATTCGGTGGTGGAGGACATCAGCACCCAGGTAAACCAAAGACTGTTGCACGTGGAGCATCTCCCGGTAGAAAAGTCGGATCTGTTGCAGCACGCAGAACAGGATACCGGAGGTGAACGTAAATGGCAAAGAAAACTACTAAGAGAATGCCAAAGCGGCGAGAGGAATATACCTATCACGGCTTCAATATCGAGCAGCTCAAAGCCATGTCCATGGACGAGCTTCTTGCTATTATGCCCAGCGGCTCACGCAGAAAGGTCCTTCGCGGATTTACTCGTGATGAAGAGGACGTTCGCGCGAAGATCGCTGAAGGTGACGGTGTCAGAACCCACAGCCGTTCAATGATAATCCTCCCCGAAATGGTCGGCAAGAATGTTGCCATCTACTCCGGTAAGGAGTTCGTTAACGTAGAGATCCCTGTTGAAGGAATTTTCCACTACTTTGGAGAGTTCGCCTTAACCCGCAAGAAAGTTACCCACGGAAGTGCCGGTATCGGTGCAACCAAGTCGAGTAAGTATGTTCCGTTGAAGTGATTGTTATGGCAAGAACAGAATACAGCAACAAACTTACCGGCGATAACATCGTCCGTGCCAAGGCCAACGAACTCAACTGCTCTCCAAAGCACTCTGTGGAAATCGCTCACCTTGTCCGTAATATGATGGCAGACGACGCAGTTGCATATCTTGAACAGGTCATCGACCTCAAGCGTGCAGTTCCTTTCCACCGCTATAACAGAAATGTTAGCCACCAGAAGAGCTTAAACGGCAAAACCTTCGGAACCGCAGCCGGTAGATACCCGGTCAAGGCAGCCGCAGAGTATGTCCGTTTAATCCGCTCTGCACAGAAGAACGCTGAATATGCAGGTCTCGCACCGGAAAAGATGGTCATCATCCACGCCGCTGCAAACAAAGGACGCTGCATGAAAGGAATCTTCCCCCGTGCAATGGGTAGAGCTACCCCCAAACACAGAGATTCCGTCAACGTTGAGATCATCCTCCGTGAGGTACAGTAAGTATGACAATCGAAAAGAAATTCGTTGCAGACGGTGTCCGCAAAGTCAGAGTCGAGCAGTACTTTAACAAGGAACTCAAACGTGCCGGCTATGGAGGCATGGACATCGTCCGAACCCCTATTGGAACCCAGATCACAATCTTTGCAGAGAAGCCTGGTATCGTTATCGGTAAAGGCGGCAAACTGGTTCGCCAGCTGACCTCTGACCTCAACACCATCTACGGCATCGATTCGCCGCAGGTTGAAGTCCAGCAGGTTGCAAACCCGAACCTCAACGCCCAGATCATGGCAGAACGCCTTGCAAATGCACTTGAACGCGGATGGTACTTCCGAAAGGCTGGTTCCTCCGTAATCCGCCGTGTCATGGACTCCGGCGCACTTGGCTGTGAAGTTATTATCGCAGGTAAGCTGACCGGTGCCCGTGCCCGTGTGCAGAAGTTCGTAGAAGGCTACATCAAACACTCAGGTGAACCATCAGAGTCAATCGTTGAGAAGGGCTATGCAACTGCAATCAAAAAGCTCGGTATCATCGGTGTCCAGGTCAAGATCGTTCCGCCGGGAGCAAAACTTCCGGATCAGTTCGAAATCCGTGCGGATGCAGCTCCTGCTCCGGCACGTGTTATTGAGACCGATATCTTTGAAGAGTTCGATGCAGAACTTGCAGCCGAACCGGAACCTGAATTTGTAGAGGAGGTCTGAAAATGGCTATCTTCAGAGCAAAAGAAGTCGCCCAGTTTTCCGATACTGAACTGATCGAGAATGAGCAGAAACTCAAGATCGAACTGATTCAGAACTATGGAAAAGTCAGCGCCGGTGGTGCACCGGAAAACCCCGGAAAGATTCGGGAAGTTCGCAGAACTATCGCACGTATCAAGACTGAACAGACCAAACGTCAGGCATAAATCTCGTCTATGATCACTCCGCAGAATATAATCAGACACGAAATGATCGGTCTTCTTGTATCTGTGGAGTATTCACCGAACAAGTGTGAAGAAGGTATTTCGGGTGTCATCGTCGATGAGACCCGAAACACTCTTCGGATCAATACAGGGAATGGCATTAAGTGCCTGGAGAAACAACGTAAGTTACTCTGGGTGACCCTCCCGGATAGTGTTCAGGTGATAATAGGCGGCAATGCCTTGTCTGTTTCTCCAACGCGGCGCGTAAGTATGCGCGTAAGCCCATATCGTAAGATGTGAGCGAGACATGAGGGTTAATATGGCAAAAAATATCGGCTTAAATGTTGCAGTCCCAGAAAAGGATTGTGACGATGTAAATTGTCCGTTTCACGGCAGCTTACCGGTGCGCGGCCAGGTGATTACCGGTAAGGTCGTAAGCGAACGAATGCAGGGAACTGTTGTCGTCGAGAGGAACTTTCTCCATAAAGTCAAGAAATATGACAGATATGAGAAACGCAGTTCCAAAATCCACGCACACATGGCTCCATGCCTCGACGCCAAAATGGGCGACGAGGTAAAGATTGCAGAGTGCAGACCACTGAACAAAACGACCTCCTATGTAGTTGTCGAGGTGACTAAGGAATGAAAGGCTTAACGTCAAAAATTCCGCGCGCACTTCAGACCGGCTCAAAGATGGTCTGTGCAGACAACACGGGTGCCCGTGTTGTACAGATTGTATCCGTCTTCGGTTACCACGGTGTTAAAAACCGGCAGCCTAAGATGGGACTTGGGGACCTTGCGACTGTCACAGTCAAGAAAGGAACCCCGGACATGAAAAAGAAGCTCGTCAGAGCAGTTGTTGTCCGTCAGAAGAAGGAATTCCGTCGCCCGAACGGCCTCAGAGTCTCCTTCGAAGAGAACGCAATGATCCTCCTGAACGAAAACGGCGATCCGCGCGGAACCGACATTAAAGGGCCGGTTGCCCGTGAAGTTGCCGAGCGTTTCCCAAAGGTTGGATCAATGGCAACCATCATTATCTAAGGTGAAAACATGGCACGTATTTCAAGCACTCAGCCAAGAAAGCAGCGGAAGTTCCGGTATAATGCTCCGATCCACATTCGTGGGGCATTCTTACACTCCCCTCTCGCAAGTAATCTTCGCGAAAAGTATGGAAAGCGCAGTTTCCGTGTTGTTACCGGCGATACTGTCAAAGTACTTCGTGGTGAATTCAAAGGAATCGAAGGCGTTGTTGACAACGTAGATGTCAAAAACACGAAGGTCCTTGTTCACGGAGTTACCGTCAAGAAAGCCAACGGTGAAGATGTCCCAAGACCACTCGACCCGTCCAAGATAATGATCACTAAATTCAACACAAAAGATGCAAAACGCGTTGCACGTCTTGAGGTGAAGGCATAATGACCCGAACTAAAAGAATGACAGCACCGGATGCATGGCAGATCGCCAGAAAAGAAAGCAAATATGTCGTCAGCACCGCAAGCGGCCCGCACGAAGGTTCAGCTCTTCCGATCGGCGTCTGGCTCCGCGACCACATGCAGTTTGCATTAAACACCAAAGAAGTCAGAAAGATTCTGCACGACCGCCAGGTTTTCCTGAATGGTCACGTCGTAACCGACGAGCACCTCGGAATCGACGTCTTTGACATCATCAGCTTCCCGAAGATCGACAAGCACTACATGATCCTTGTTGACGAAAAGGGACGCCACAATGAGTATGCGATCTCAGCAGATGCAGCAAAAATCCAGCTCGTTAAAGTTGCAAACAAAACCACCATCAAAGGCGGCAAGACACAGATCAACTTAACCAGCGGTGCAAACTTCATCGGTGAAGACAACTGCAAAGGCAAAGACTCGCTTGTCATCGGCATCGCCGGCGACGACCGTTTCGCAGTTCAGCAGCACTTCCCGTATGCAGTCGGCAACATGGTCATCATCATTGGCGGACAGCACACCATGAAGACTGGAAAGCTTGTAGAAATACTTATTCAGGGTTCCTCATTGTCGAACCGTGTCATCATCGAAGATGCCAACGGCGACAAATTTGAGACCATTGAAGATTATGTCTACATGATCGGAACCACCGAGTCCTTCCTCAAAACCTGGGGTGTTGACGCATGAGTGATATGCAGACCCCGTTCGTTTCAAAAGTCGTCGTCCACATGGGCGTCGGTGAAGCAGGTGAACGTCTTGTCAACGCTGAGAATATCATGGCAGACCTGACCAAAGGCGCAAAACCGATCCGCTCATATGCCAGAAACACACTTCCGGCATTTGGTATCCGCAAAGGACAGCCGATCGGATGCAAAGTCACTCTCCGTGGTAAGAAAGGCATGGAATTCCTCGAAATGGCACTCAAAACCTACGCTGTGGAAAATGTTCTCCACACCCGTCAGTTTGATGTGACCGGCAACTTTGGGTTCGGTATCGAAGAACACACCGACTTCCCGGGTCAGGCATATGACCCGAAGATCGGTATCTACGGTATGGATATCATCGCTGTCATCGAAAAGAAAGGAACCAGAACCGCCCGCAGAAAAATCCAGAAAAAGAAACTCAACAGCAAACTTCGTATGGCTCGTGAAGAATCCATGAAGTTCGTTACTGAGATCTTCGGCATTGAGGTGGAGTAATATGGCAGCAAAAGAGATCGGCAAAGTCCAGCAGAAAAAGTTTGGCCGCGGTGCAAACCAGTGCCAGCTCTGCGGACGTAAGCAGGGACTTGTGCGCAGATACAACATTTACTTCTGCCGTCAGTGCTTCCGCGAATGGGCGCCCACCATGGGCTTTAAGAAGATGAACTAAGAGGTGAAAGGAGAATGACAAAACAGAATCCTATCGCAGACGCAATGAGCGCTATCAAGAATGCCGGTGACACTGGTAAACTTGCAGTGACCGTTGAACCGGCAAGCCGCCTCTTTGGTGACATGCTTAAGGTCATGCAGGAATATTGCTACATCACCGGTTTTGAGATGATCGACGACGGCAGAGGAGGTCAATTTCAGATCGATCTTTCCGGCGGCATCAACAAATGTGGTGTAATCACGCCGCGTTTCTCGGTGAAAGTTGAGGACCTTGAGTCCTGGGAAATCAGATACCTTCCGGGAAAGGGCTTTGGAATTATTATTCTGACCACTTCCAAGGGAGTAATGTCCCACGAACAGGCACGTAAGCTCGGCATCGGTGGCGAGCTTTTAGGGTATGTCTTCTGAGGAGTGAAAACAATGGCAGAATTGATTTTCGAAATCCCCGAAGGCGTAACTATCACCAAAGATGGTGATTTCGTTACCGTGAAGGGATCCAAAGGCGAACTTACCCGTACAATGTACCACCCTGCAATCTGTATTACTATTGCAGATGGTTCAGTCACGCTTGTAAGCTCTTCCGCAAGACGCAGTGTCTATGCACTGCTTGGAACCTACAAGGCACACCTCGGTGTCATGAGCAAAGGTGTATCCGAAGGCTACGAATACCACATGAAAATTGTGTTCAACCACTTCCCGATCCAGGTCAAAATTGCCGCCGACAAAGTTGAGGTCGCAAACTTCCTTGGTGAGAAGCAGGCACGTTACGCAAATATCGTGGCAGGTGTCAAAGTAAAAGTCCAGGGCGACGAACTGATCTTAAACGGTATCAACCGTGAGACGATCGGTAACACCGCAGCAAATGTCGAACAGGCATGCAGGGTCAGAAACCGTGACCCGCGTGTGTTCCAGGACGGCATTTACATTACCAGCAGAGGCGACTAAAATGGCGAGTGAAATCAAAAAACTTATCAAAGCTCGTGGAGCTAAGAAGTCATCACGCTTTGCCCGCCAGTGCCTCCAGGCTAAAGTAAAACTGGCAGACAGCTGGAGAAGACCACGGGGTCTCCACAGCAAACAGCGCAAGGATTACCGTGCAAAGGGTGCACACCCTGAAGCAGGTTTCGGAGCACCGAAAGCAGTACGTGGATTCCACCCGAGCGGATACCGTGAAGAACTCGTCTTTACTCCGTCCGAGCTTAGCGCTATCGACCCGGCAACCACCGCAGTACGCATCGGCGCAACTGTCGGCGGTGCTAAACGCAGCGTTATCCAGAACAAAGCAGCTGAACTCGGCATCAAAATTTTGAATCCGAAAGAAGCAAAAGTTGCCGTTACACCGGTTGCAAAACCATCAGAAGAGGTGAAAGCAGATGAGTGATCTCGCATCCCAGCGCAGAATTGCCGCATCCGTTCTTGACTGTGGTGAAAACCGTGTATGGTTCAACCCGGAAAAACTCTCTGACATCCAGAATGCAATGTCCCGCGAAGATATCCGCAACCTCATCGACGAGGGTGCAATCTCTTCCCACCAGAAGAAAGGAATCTCACGTGGACGTGTTCGGGCCCGTATGGTCAAACGTTCATACGGACACGGAAAAGGTCCGGGACGTCGGAGTGGTGCAAAAGGTGCCAGAACTCCGTCCAAGACCCAGTGGATCAAAAAGATCCGTGCCCAGCGTAAGGAACTCCGTAACCAGCGTGAAGCAGGATCCATCACACCGACCGAATACCGCAGACTTTACCGTCGTGCAGCCGGTGGTCAGTTCCGTAACGTCGCTCACATGAAAACACAGGTTGAGCTCGTAACCTCCAGGAGGGAGTAAACAATGGCAATTAATGGAAGATATTTCGTTCAGTTCAGAAGACGCCGTGAAGGCAGAACTGATTACTACCAGCGCCAGCGTTTAATCGTTTCTGGTAGAAACCGTATGGTTGTCCGTAAAACAAACCGCCACATCATCATTCAGCTCATTGCTGCACAGATGGATGGCGACTACACTCTCGTTCACGTCAACAGCCGTGACCTGGTAAATTACGGATACAAAGGATACCTCGGAAACACCCCTGCAGCATATCTTACCGGTATGCTCTTCGCAGTTCTTGCTCAGAAAGCCGGCTATGATAGTGCAATCGCAGATCTCGGTCTGCAGGTCGCATCAACCGGTGCACGTGTGTTTGCTGCAATCAAAGGTGCAGTTGAAGCAGGTTTCGATGTTCCGGTAGGAGAATCGATCCTTCCGGACGATGACCGCTGCAACGGCGCCCACATCGCTGGATACGATGAGCGCTTTGGTGACCTCGTTGAAAATGTCGAGGCAACAAAAGACGCAATTATGAAGGAGCTGGAGTAATATGGCTTACGAGCAGGAAGTATGGGTCCCTGTAACAGGTCTTGGCAAAAAAGTCATGGCAGGCGAATTTGCAAGCTTCGATGAGGTCCTTGCAAGCGGACAGCCCATCAAAGAGGCAGGCATTGTTGACGCAATGCTTCCCGATCTTGTTGACGAAGTCCTCTGTATCGACATGATGCAGCGTATGACTGACTCCGGACGTCGTATTAAGTTCAGAGCTGTGGTCGTCATCGGCAACAAGAATGGTTACGTCGGTTTTGGTCAGGGCAGAGATGTCCAGGTCGGAACTGCAATCAAGAAAGCAATCACAAATGCAAAACTGAACATGGTCAAAGTCCGCCGTGGATGCGGTTCATGGGAATGCGGCTGCGGTATGAAACACTCTGTACCAATCCAGGTCACCGGTAAAGCCGGTTCCGTCACCGTCACCCTTAAACCCGCCCCGAAAGGAATCGGTCTTGTGACTGGTGATGTTGGTAAGAAAGTACTTACCCTTGCAGGAATCCAGGATGTCTGGGTTTACACTAGTGGAAACACCAGAACTACCCTGAACTATGCAAAGGCAACCTTCAATGCACTTCGTGAAACGAATCTGATTCGTATCGGAGGGCGCAAATAATGTATGCTGTCGTTCAGGTTCGCGGTGTGGTAAATACCCGCCGTGACATCAAGCAAACCCTGAAGATGCTCCGTCTTCACCACATCAACCACTGTGTTCTTGTGCCTGAGACCCCCGAGTATCTCGGAATGATCCGTAAAGCAAAGGACTTCATCGCATTTGGTGAAGTTGACGCTGCCACATTGGCGACTATCCTCACCACTCGTGGAAGACTTACCGCCAACAAACCTCTCACTGAAGAGTACGTGAAATCTGCAACCTCCTATGGAAGTATTGAAGATTTTGCAGCTGCTCTTGTCAACGGTGAGATCCGTATGAAAGATGTCCCCGAACTTAAGCCGGTGCTTCGTATGCACCCGCCAAGAAAGGGATACAAGACCACGAAACACACGTATAACCAGGGCGGTGCCCTTGGCTATTACGGTATGGCGATCAATGATCTTCTGATCAAAATGAGGTAAGTAGCATGCCAGTAAACAAGCGTTCAAAGTTCCGGGGGACCCGCACATGTGGTGGAGGTACCCACAAAAACCGCCGTGGTGCAGGTAACCGTGGAGGTCGTGGAGCCGCCGGATGGCGTGACCACAACTTTTCCCACTGGTATCTTCTCGGAAAGACCGAGGGAAAACACGGTTTTGTCAGTAAGATATCTCTAACGTATGAGGTTCTTGATATTGGCGACATCGATCAGATGATTCCTGATCTTGTTGCCCGTGGAATTGCAACCCAAAACGGAGATGTTATTACTCTTGATGCCGCACAGATCGGTATAGAGAAGATCCTCGGTGGAGGCAAGGTCACTCATAAACTTGCACTCACTGCAGAGGGCTTTTCAGGCCGTGCTTTTGCTAAAATCGAGGAACTGGGTGGAACCACCCAGACCTCCGAATAATTTTTTTGGTGTATAACTCATGGGAGAACTGTTGGATCGAATGGAACCCCTGCTGGCCAGAATGCCGGCAGTCAAGCCACCGCAAGGTCATGTCCACTTCAAAAACAAACTGATGTGGACAGCTGCGGTGTTGCTGCTGTACTTTATTTTAACGAACATTCCGGTGTTTGGTCTTTCCGCCACATCAATTGATGTTTTTGAGTATTATCGTGCCCTTTTAGCTGGTGCACAAGGTACTATCCTGCATCTTGGTATCGGACCGATCGTCACCGCATCGATCGTTTTGCAGTTACTCCGTGGTGCTGATCTGATCAAAATCAACACATCAGATCAGCGTGGTCAGGTCCTCTATATGGGTCTGCAGAAAGTCCTTATCTTTGTCATGATCATCCTTGAAGCTCTGCCGAATGTGCTGGGCGGATGGATGAGTGCTGACCCAACCGTTTCAGCATTTTTCGGCGGAAACGCCGGTCTTGTCATGGTATTGATCTTCGTGCAGATCTGTATTGGAGGTGTCCTTGTCATGTTTATGGATGAGGTCGTCTCCAAATGGGGTATCGGATCCGGTGTGGGTCTTTTTATCGTCGCAGGAGTCGCCCAGGGTCTTGTTAACGGATTCTTCAACTGGGAAGCAACAACCGATCAGTTCGCTGTTGGTTTCTTCCCGAGACTGTTCCAGGTCATTGCCGATGGTTCAAACTTTATCGAATACTTTGGTCTTCAGATCTTGGCTCTCGTAACAACCGTAGGATTGTTCTTCGTTATTGTATACGTTGAATCGACCCGTATTGAGATCCCCCTCGCACATGCGAATGTCCGTGGTGCCAGATCAAGATTCCCGGTAAAGCTTGTCTATGCAAGTGTCCTGCCCATGATTCTTGTCCGTGTGCTTCAGGCAAACGTTCAGATGATTGGTATGTTCCTCTCGAGTATTGGATTTACTGCACTTGGAGAGTACAACGGCTCAACGCCGATGAACGGTCTGATGTGGTACCTTGCTCCGATCAACCAGCCTCAGGACTGGATGTGGTGGCTCTCCTCATTCACCGGAACCGGTCATGCTATATGGGAAGTTATTCTCCGTGTAGGTATTGACTGTACTGTAATGATTCTTGGAGGCGCTCTCTTCGCAATCTTCTGGGTTAAGACAGCAGGTCTCGACTCAAAGCATGTTGCCCGGCAGATTCAGAACTCCGGTATGCAGATCCCCGGCTACCGGAGATCTCCCGCCGTTCTTGAACGTTACCTCGACAGATACATTCCCCGTGTAACTGTTATTGGAGGAGTGTTCATCGGTCTTCTGTCTGTTCTTGCAAACATGCTTGGTATCATCGGTTTCGTTGGTGGAACTGGTCTGTTACTGACGGTCTCGATCATTTACCGTCTGTATGAACAGATCGCTAATGAGCAGATGATGGAGATGTATCCGTTTATGCGGGGCTTCTTCGACAAAGAATAATCAAAATCCCAAAAAACATCCAATTTTTCTTTTTTGCTGACAGCAGCTCTTTCAAATACCGCGGATTTTGTTTTCACTCTCCCGTTATCGTGAAAATACCTTTATTAGCCTCCAAACCCAACCTTAGAGATACTATCTCTAAAGGAAGAGAATAACTATGTCAGGCAAAAAAGTAATCATCACCGGTGTTCCCGGCGTTGGAAAAACCACCGTCATCAACGCCGCATTTGACAAAATCACCGCTGAAGGTGTCAAATACCAGAATCTCAACTTCGGCAGTTTCATGTTCGAAGTTGCTCAGGCAGAAGGTCTTGCCTATGACCGCGACCAGATGAGAAAACTCAACCGTGTTTCCCAGAAAAGTCTTCAGAAGATCGCTGCAGAGAAGATCGCTGCGATCGACGGCAACGTGATCATCGATACTCACGCATCGGTCAAGACCCCGAATGGATATCTTGCCGGTCTTCCTGCATGGGTCGTATCTGCGATCATGCCGGATGTCATCGTTCTTGTTGAGACCGATAACGATCAGATCCTTATTCGAAGACTCTCTGACGCAACGCGTGTCCGTGATATGGAAGGGTCGAGATCTATCGTCGAGCACCAGGAAATGAACCGTGCATTCGCCGCTTCATACTCCATGCTGACCGGATGTACCGTTAAGATCATCATCAATGCAGATTTCCTTTTAGCCAAGGCTGTCGATGAACTTGCAGCAACGTTGAGGTAACTGGTCATGGACAGAGCCACATTCAGCAAGAAATACAGTATGTATATAGCCCTTGCTGTGGTTTTTGGCATGATGATGCTTTACGGGTGGCAGGAAGCCCGTCAGCTTATTGCAGGTGTTGTAAATATAGTTATAGGTCCTTTTGCGGCACTTGGTCTGCCGTTCTTTGCCCTGGTCCTGATCCTCGCCACCATCACGGGTTTCTACTCCTCACTGATCCAGAAATACACGATGGATTACGATAAGATGGCTGAAAATCAGGCAAAATCAAAAGATTTCCAGGCAAAGTTCCGGGAAGCTCAGCGTTCGGGCGATGAAAAACTCATCAAAAAGATGCAGGCTCGTCAGCAGGCCATGATGGCCGATCAGATGGAGATGTCCAAAAATCAGTTCAAACCGATGGCATTCATCCTGGTTTTAACTGTACCGATCTTCTTCTGGCTGATCGAACACATCCCGACCGAGCTGGAGATGCTCGCAGACCCGAGTCTTTCAACGGCGATCATTATCCCGTTTGCCGGTCTTTCTACGTACTTGCAAGTCTACCTTGGCTTCTTCCCGCTGTGGATCCTCTGGTATATGCTTTGTTCATTAGTAATGTCCCAGATCATCAGAAAAGCCCTGAATATCGGGGGAGTCTAAGTGCGCATCACGATCAGCGGGTCGCCTGGTTCAGGCACGACAACACTTGGTCGTTCAATTTCTGATAAGTATTCATACAGATATGTGTCGGCGGGAGAAGTGTTTCGCGGCCTTGCAAAGGAACGAAAGATGGATCTCGCAGCATTTGGTAAAATTGCCGAGAATGATCCGGCAATCGATCTGGAGATCGACGCCCGTCAAAAGGAGATCGGTGAGTCATCGGATGATATAATCCTCGAAGGCCGGCTTGCAGGCTGGATGGTCGAGAATGCTGATCTCAAGGTCCTCCTCTATGCGTCTCCCGAGTGCCGCTCGATCCGTATCGCTGCACGCGAGGGTCTGACCGAAAAGCAGGCGTTTGAGATGACGATCGAACGCGAAGCGTCCGAGGCCGTTCGGTATATGGAGTATTACGAGATCGATATTCTTGATTTCTCTCCGTATGATCTGATACTTAATTCTGAAACGTTTAGTGCGGATGAGTTATTTTCCATCGTTGACGGTGTGGTCTCTTTGCTCCTGAAACGCGATCAGCGCTAACTCTTCCCTCTCTGTTTTTGTGAGTATTCAGGGACAATCCTTGATGCTCATTTTTGTTATTTTTCTACTGCCGCAGCGAGATCTTTTTTTCAGTGATGGATGGTCGGGAATATCGGAATGCCCGAAAATTTTTGTAGACAACGGAATTGAAAAAAAAGAAATGAGGTCCGTTCCGGGGTGCGCCGGCTGACCTAGAACGAAGCGATCAATGCGCTAAGAATCCCCGTAAGGAAGATCCCGTCAAATGTTCCTGCCCCGCCAATGGACAGCATCGAGGTCTCATTCCCGGGAATATCCTTCAGATGCAGAAGGTCTGCCCCGATCAGCGTCCCGAGCGTCCCCGCCACAAAGGCGATACCTGCAGCCGGAAGACCGAACCCTCCGCCCAAAATCAAAGCCGCCGCGAGCGTTACGACCGGGCCGACAAAGAACGGTGTCGCAATGTCGATCCCTCTAACTGGTTTAGCCGCGAGATACACACATACCGTCGTGATCACGAGGGCTGTGGTCATCTTAGCGAGATACCAGGGATCATGTGAAATAGTGCCAAATGCTCCCATGAATATGATGTAAACTGAGATGAGGATCGGTATCACTGCACCCCCGACATTTATTGAGATCCGTGTTCCCCGCGTCTCAGAATCGGTGGTATAGGGTTCGGGTTCGAATCGGTCTGTCCGGTACATCTTATCGTACATAGACGGAGCATACTGTCCGGTCGGTTTCCTTGGAGTCGGTTCTTCTTTTGGTTTTCGGTTCTTTGGTTTCAGAGTCCCGAGAGGAATATTGATAAAACTTCCGAAAACGATCGCGATTATCAAAAGGACGATCATCCAGAACCCGAATCCCAGATTTCCAAGAGCGGCGCCGATGAGTCCGAAAAACAGCAAAGGCAGGCCAATTACGACAAGGAGGATCAGGGCAAAGAGGACCCAGATAGAAATTGGGCTGAATATAAGTCTTGACACTGGTATTTTGTTTGTGAGGGCTGATATAAAATCTATCTGGTCACCATCCAATCGCTATCTTAATATTCTGTCATGTCATATTCATTAAGGTAATTTAGCCCGTTAGTGTAGTGGTCAATCATGGGGGACTCTGGATCCCCCGACAGCAGTTCGAATCTGCTACGGGCTACTTGTTTTTCTGATTTTTTGTTTACCTGTCAAAATGATCATTGACTAAAAATATCTATCTTAAGGTTCTATTCTATTACATGAAACTTATTCGTGCGCCGGATCTTGCACGGGCACATGAACTTGTTATCCGTTATATTCTGGAAAAGGGTAGCTTGCTGACGACCGAAAATGGAGAGGAGACCGTAGAAACCGACGAGGTCTGTCTGTGTGTCGACACACCGCTTGCTTTGCCCATGGTCTCGCCCTGTTCCAGATTTAAGGAGGCGTTTCTGGAAGAATATGCACGAAATCTTATCTGCGGTTCGGATTCGGTGTTTGAGTATGATTACCACGGACGACTTTTCGACTGGGGATGCGGACTCTCGCTGAACGGAGAGATCCATCAGGATCAGATCCAGTATATCGTCGATAAATTACAGGAAAGCCCTGTCTCCCGCCGCGCCGTCGCGATAACGTGGTGTCCGCCTATCGACGAAAAACTGGCCGACTGCCCCTGTCTTCAGCTGGTCCAGTGCGTGGTTAGAGAAGGAAAACTGAATATGAAGATCGTTTTCCGGAGTAATGACATGCTCTCTGCCGCCGGGTCAAACATGTTTGCGCTCGCAAAACTCCTGGAACATATGGCAGAAAAAATCGGTGTTAAGGTCGGGACATACACGCACATATCGCTCGTTCCTCATGTCTATTACAAGAGAGATGCGGCGGACATTGCGCCGTTCTGTGGGAAAGGGGCACACTTCACCCCGCGCGTCGAGGTCTGCCGTGCCTGTGGTGTTTGCCCCAAATCAAAACGCTAATCTTTTTTTTATTCCTCGTCCATAATGCTCCAGAATCCGTCTTTTGGTCCGATGATCAGGTGATCCAGCAGTTTGATCCCGAGCAGTTCACCGGCAGCCTGCATGTCCTTTGTTATCTTCAGGTCCTGCTTGCTTGGATGAAGATTTCCGGACGGATGATTGTGGATCAGGATCATTGCCGCTGCCCTATTCAGGATCGCTCCGGCGAAAACCTCCCGCGGGTGTATCTGTGATTCATTCAGCAGCCCTTTCGTGATAAGTCTGACCTTCAATACCTCATGGGCCCCGGACAATGTCACTGAGACAACATTCTCCTGAGTGTCATATCTGTATTGATGAACAAACGGCAGTACATCTTCTGCTTTGTGAATGACGGTAAGCCGGTGGATCGGCGGAGGAAACCTCCGGGCGAGTTCCAGGGCAGCTATGATCTGGCATGCCTTTGCCTCTCCCATCCCGTTCACCCCGCAGAGATCGGGTATCCCTGTTTCGTAGGTCCTGGACATCAGGATCTTTGAAACCTTCTTTCCGATCTGGATCGCATCACAGCCCTGGATCCCCCTCCCGATGATCGCTGCAACGAGTTCATCCAGTTCCAGACTTGCAGGTCCCTTGGCGATCAGTTTTTCCCGGGGTTTATCGATATCAGCGGTATTCTTCAGACTCATATGTAATTCTCTTTTGGAAAAGAGCATACATAGTTGTTTCGTATAAATGTTCACCTCCCAAATCTTTATCCGATTTTCCGGGCAATACTTGTGTATGAACACTCAGGACTGTATTGATGAAGCATTTTCCGGTGAATCCCAGGCAAACCGCAAGTATAAATCCTACGCTGACGCCGCTGCTGATGAAGGATATGATCAAGTAGCAAACCTTTTCCGTGCCACCTCTGCAGCAGAGGAGATACACGCACGCCGGCTTCTCCGTGTCGGCGGCTACATCGGAACCACGGTTGCAAACCTTGAAGCAGGCCGTGACGGCGAACTCCATGAAACCAATGAGATGTATCCGGAGTTTCTTTCTATTGCTGAAAAGGAAGACAGACAGGATGCGGTCATCACGTTCACTCACGCCATGAAAGCCGAAGGCGTGCACGCTGAACTCTACAAAAAGGCACTTGACGCAGTTAAAGCAGGCAAAGACTTCGATGTGAAAACCATCTATCTCTGTCCCGTCTGCGGGAACGTTGAACTCAACAAGACCTCGGAGCGCTGCCCTATCTGCGGCATTCCCGGCGAATCATTCAAAGTAGTTGAGTAAACCCAAGTTTACTCTTCTTTTTTTAACCCGGAATTTATTATCCTTTGTAGTATTTTTCAGACGCATTAGGTCGTTTTTTAGAAAATATACCGGCATCTGCATTTCGAAAAAGTTTCCTTTCCATTATCTTTATCAAATTTCTGCACATAGTAAAATATTATGAACATAAATGAATGTATTCTCAGTGCGTTTTCCGGTGAAGCCAGGGTAAACCGCAAGTATAAGACCTATTCTGAAGCAGCAGCCGATGAAGGATACGATCATCTGGCAAAACTCTTCCGTGCAACATCTGCGGCAGAAGAGATCCATTCCCGCCAGCTTCTTCGTGTCGGCGGATATATTGGCAGTATGGCCTCAAATCTTGAGGCTTCTATCGAATTTGAACTTCGTGCCTGCAATGAGAGTTATCCCAAGTTTGTCACGATTGCAGAAAAAGAGGATAGACAGGATGCAGCCATCATATTTATACACGCCATGAAATCCGAGGGCGTGCACGCCGTTCTCTATAAAAAAGCACTTGAGGCCGTAAAAGCAGGCAAAGATTTCGATGAGAAAATCATCTATCTCTGTCCTGTCTGTGGGAACATCGTGATCGACACGACGCCGGAAAACTGCCCGATCTGCGGTGTTCCCGGCGAATCATTCAAAGTAGTCGAGTAAACCCTGTTTACTCTTCTTTTTTAACCCAGAATTTATTATCCTTTGCCGTCTTTAATCATATAATGAATATTCCTCAGTATGCAAGGGACCATTTCAGTTTGATCCTTGTCGCTCTGATATTTCTCGCTATCCTTGCTGTCTCGTGGAATTATATTTTTCTCTTTATCCTTGCTCTTTCCGTAGGAGTGGTGATTATGCCGCTGCACCGGAAGATGATCCGACGGATCCCTGCAGCGTTCTCTGCCGGAATTTTAACAACGCTCGTTCTAGTAGTGATCATCGGCATTGTTGTGGGTATCGTCGTGGTCGTCAGCTCTGATTTTGAGTATTTCATGTCCATTTTTGAGACCATCATAAACACCGTTGCGAATCTGCTCCATCTGACCGACGGCAGTGCGTTTTCCATAAGGATCGTCGAGGAAATAAAGAACATTCTCCTTACGATGTTTCCAAGCTTTGCTCTGAGCGCCGCACAGATGATCCCGGGCATCATCATCGATATGATCTTATTCTATTCTCTGGTCTACCTTTCGATCATTTTTGGAGATAATGTCTGGGCAGATCTCTGCAGTGTCGTTCCTGAGTCTTCAATGGAAAATGTCTCTTTGATGGCAAAAAAGACCAAGGATATCCTGTTTTCCATCTACATCGTTCATGTCTTCATCGCCTTTCTGACCTTCTTTTTAGCATACGGGTTTTTCCTGGTGCTGGGGTACGGTCACGAGATCTTCTTTGCGACAATGTGTGCTTTGTTTGCTCTGATCCCGATCTTAGGTCCTTTGATGGTGATCATCTTTGTCGGCATCTATGCCCTGTGTCTCGGTGATATCCGGGGCGTTATTCTGATCGCGACACTTGGCTACTTCCTGACCTGTGTTCTGACCGATCTGATCATTCGCCCGAAACTTACCGGGAAACGGGTGAAGATCAGACCGATGCTCATGTTTGTCGGATTTTTCGGCGGAGCTATGGCTATGGGACTTTTAGGATTCGTTCTGGGTCCCGTTCTCCTGATCCTTGGAATAACTGCGTATGAGATCTTCATCAAAGAAGGGAGAAAGAAAAAATCCCGGGAGCTGATGTATGAGGAAACCAAAGTTTGATGCAGAGCAGTATTCCCTGCTCCGGAAATGTTCGAAGGCGAAGGATTTCACCCGCTGGAACGGGTGGTATGCCGCCCATCTGAAAGAGACCATGTATCTGAGAAGTTCGGATGCATACGGGGCCCATCTTCAGGGCGGGGATTTTGCGTACTGGTTTTTAGAGGGAGCTGATCTCAGGTTTGCTAATCTGAAATCCGCTGATCTCTCCTACGCTGATCTTTCCGGTGCAAATCTCTGGCGGGCCTATTTATCCGGGGCTTTCCTTGATGGTGCCAATCCGGATGCTGCCGTCTATGATGCGGCTGGAAAGATCAAGTGTGATCCTGCTCAGGTTTCCCGTCTGAAAGCCGGGGTCATTGGCTGGAACGAGTGGTATGCAAACGAGATCTCCAATAAACCAGATGATACCCGGGTCTACGGTGCGTATCTGGAAGAGGCTTCGGTTATGGGTCTGGATCTGTCAGGTGTGAAGCTCTCCTACGCTCATCTGGAAGGTGCCGATCTCAGGCATGTAAACTTATCGGGTGCCGACCTTACCCACGCCCATCTGGAAGGTGCTGATATGTGGAAAACCGATCTTTCCGGCGCTGATCTCCGATTTGCCGAGCTGGGGGGCGCAAACATGGCCGGTGCCAAAAAAGTAAACACACTCTTTTAAACCCGGCGGCGAAGCCATATATAGTCCAGGCAACGGATACGTAAGTATTATGGTAATGGGTTTTAGCGAAAACATCCAGAACTCCATGGAGTATGCAAATCATGCATTCAAATCCTTTGGCAGCTGGTTTGTCCTGATTCTCCTGTACGCAGTAATGTTTGCAGGCACATTTATGCTGATCCTTGGAACGTTCTTCATGCTCGCGACACTTATCGCGGTCATGACACCGGCATTATCATCGGCGGTCGATTCCGCCATGATGGCGGGTCCGATGATGACCGATCCGGCTTTCGGCATCCTTGCCGCGGCTTCGGTCGTCTTGTTGATTCTCGGGGCCATTGTGACGATCCTTGCCGGTATCTTCATCTATGGATTCATGATGAGAGTTCACCGCGGAGGAGAACTTGCACTGAACAACTGGGGTAAGATGTTTGTAGAGGGTCTCCTTGCGATGATCATCCTCTTCATCTACATGATCCCCTATTCGATCATTTCCACCCTTGTGGTCCTCGGTCCGATGAATAATATGGCATATCTGATCATTGTCGGCATGATCATACCGATCATTGTTCTGATCATCTCAATTATGATCGGCATGATGGGTGTTATCAAATTCGCAAAGGAAGAGAAGTTCGGCGCAGCATTCCACATGAAGGAACTGTTCAGCCTTATCGGCAGCATCGGATGGCTCAGATATCTTGGATACTGGGTCCTTCTCGCTCTCATCGTGGGCGTTGTGGAGCTCGTTCTTCTGTGCATCCCGTTCGCCGGTATCGTTCTGCTGGTTGCGGCCATGCCGTTCATTATGATAGTTACTGCCCGGTTCTTAGCAAATCTCTATGATTCTGCTATCCCGGCAGTAACTGAATAACTCTCCTTTTTTTATTTTTTTACCCTCGCGGTCTGTTGTCACGGACTGATGGTCCACCCCGGACATCAGGTATTATCAGACTTGAAAACACATACTTATATACACATCTAATAGCAGGTAACAATACATGGAAGAAAAAATACATGAGAAGATCCATTGGGCTGATGCAAAATCCGCACAGGTTTCTGCCGATGCCCCGCAGCTTATCGCAACCGGCATTACGCCGTCAGGTCCGATCCATCTGGGAAATATGCGTGAGGTCATGACGGGCGATATGATCTACAAAGCCCTCCTCAAACGGGGAGTCGAGGCCGAACTCGTTTACATTGCTGACGATTTCGATCCGCTCAGAAAAGTCTATCCGTTCCTCTCTGATGACTATCAGAAGTATGTCGGCTGGCCTGTCTGTGATATCCCCTGCCCCTGCGGAAAACACAAAAGCTATGCAGAGCATTTCCTTGATCCCTTCTTCTCGGCGATCGAAGAGCTCGACATCCACCCGCGGATCATCCGGACCAGCGAAGCGTACCGCTCCGGTATGTTCACTGAACAGATCAAAGAGGCGCTCATCCATGCCGAGGATATCAAAGAGATCCTCGAAAGAGTTTCCGGCAGAAAACTCGAAGAAGGCTGGACCCCGTATTATCCGATCTGTTCATCCTGCGGCACCATTTCACGTGCAGCGATCCTCTCCCACGATATCGAAAACCACACCGTCACCTACAAATGTTCCTGCGGACATGAAGGTGTCTCCGACTACTCCAAAGGTGAAGGAAAACTTGTCTGGCGTGTTGACTGGCCGATGAGATGGTCTGTACACGGCGTGACGGTCGAGCCGTTCGGCAAAGACCATGCCTCACCAGGAGGATCCTATGATACCGGGAGGATCATCACGAAAGAGATCTACGGCTACAATGCCCCGGTCCCGGTGACATACGAATGGATCAGCCTTAAAGGAAAAGGCGAGATGCACTCCTCAAAAGGTGTCGTCTTAACGATCCGTGATATGCTTGACATCGTCCCGCCGGAAGTTCTCCGTTACATGATCGCAAAGACCAAACCCGACAAGACCATCGCGTTCGATCCGGGAATGGGCTTACTCCGTTTGATCGACGAGTATGACAGAGCAGCCGTTGCCGGAGATTCACGCGAGTATGAACTCTCAAGGATCGCCACCCCCCAGACAACGATCCCCTCCCGTCATATGGTGACGGTCGTCCAGATCGCCCGGACTGATGATGCCGTCTTCGATATCCTGAAACGCAGCGGGTATGAGATCATTGACAAAGAAGCAGTTCTCGATCAGGCAAACCGTGCCAAGATGTGGCTTGAACGATATGCTCCCGACGACTCCAAGTTTGCCATTGCTGAATCCCTTCCGGAAGTTGCGGCAAACGAAAGGCCCGAGGTCAAAGCAGCCGTTGTTGCCTATGTAAAATCTGTCATTGGTGCTGAGTGGAAAGCTGATGTCCTGCACAATGCGGTTTACGGTGCGGCAGAAACTGCCGGTGTTACCGGAAAAGATCTCTTTACCGGGATTTACTGTGCCTTCCTCGGAGCTGACAGAGGTCCGCGTCTTGGCTGGTTCCTGGAAGCACTCGGCCGTGAAGAGACGCTGAAACGTCTTCTTGAGATGTCGTTATAATCATGGCGAAGGAAAAACTACCGAAAAATCTCTCTGACGGCTGCAAACTCTGTTATATCGGAGCAAAGCTGGTCCTTTTTATTACCGGAAGGTGTGACCGGGACTGCTGGTACTGTCCTCTTTCCGAGGAGAGAAAAGATCTTGATGTGATCTATGCAAACGATAAGAAGGTCACCACTCCCGAAGAGGCGATTCTAGAAGCAGAAGTTATGGATGCTCTTGGGACCGGTGTCACGGGAGGAGAACCTCTTCTCGAGATCGAACGGGTCGTCGAGTTCTGTTCGGCGCTCAAAAAGCATTTCGGCAAGGATCACCATATCCACCTTTACACAGGAAAAGCACCGACCGAAGAGGATCTCGCCGCTCTTGTCGGGTACGTTGACGAGATCAGGATGCATCCACCTCATGAGATCTGGAAAGATATTCTGAACTCGCCGTTCGTTAAGTCGGTCGGGGATGCAAAACGGATGGGATTTTCCGTCGGATTCGAGGTCCCTTCCCTGCCGGGTCTCCGGTATTTCTTCCCGCTTCTTGATTCGGTGGATTTCTTCAACGTCAACCAGCTCGAATGGGGTGACGCCTGTGCCGACAACATGCGTGAGAGAAAACTCGAGACAGAAAATCCTCTCTGTAATGCGATCAAAGGTTCGACGAAATGGGCCAGTGAGATCAATGGTCATCCGAAAGTCCATTACTGCACATCCACATTCAAAGATTCTGTCCAGCTCCGCGAAAGACTCAAGCGTATCGCCAAGAATTCTGCACGTCCGTTTGAAATGATCACCGAGGACGGGACCGTGATGTACGGCTCTATGGAAATAAACGGCGATCTTGAAATGATCCTTCCATGTCTTCGTGCCGGAAGTTATTATGAAGAGATGGAGGACGGGACGATCGAACTCGACTGGCAGCAGATGAGAAAGATCCCACGGAAGTTCGGCAGTGAGCGAAAGATCATCGAGCGATATCCCAACAACGGGATGATCGTTGAGGTGAGTCCTCAGTGAGTATCCGGTCTTTTGCAGAGAACCTGTATCTTCACAGGCTTATTCGGCAGCTGACCCATGTCCCGAACCATGTAGCTATCATTCAGGACGGTAACCGGAGATTTGCAAAGGCCCGCGGAAAAGATACTGCATTCGGACACCGCGCCGGAGCTGCAACCACGTTGAAGTTTTTTGACTGGATGGAAGAACTCGGTATTATCCACACGACATTTTACTCCTTTTCCACAGAGAACTTCAAGCGTTCGCCCGAAGAAGTGAACGAACTTGTGGAACTCTTTATTGAAAAGTTCTCCGAGATGATGGTAGATCAGCGGATCTATGATAAACAGGTGAACGTCACCGTGATCGGGGACCGGTCACTTATCAACGACCGGCTTCTGAAAAAGATCACACATATCGAAGAAGCCACAAAAGATCATCATGGATTTTATCTGCATTTTGCTATTGCATACGGCGGACGACACGAGATCGTGGAGACAACAAAGTCGATCATTGAAAATGTCCGTGCCGGCGAGCTTTCGCCGGATCAAATCACGCCGGAATGTGTGACCGAACGCATGTACGCTGAGGTGGAGATGCCTCCGGTCGATCTGATCATCCGGACGGCAAATGACAAACGGACCTCGAACTTCCTTCCCTGGCTTGCGAACGGGAACGAAGCAGCCGTCTGTTTCTGTGTTCCTCCCTGGCCCGAATTCCGGTACCTGGATATGGTCCGTGCTCTTCGGACGTACAATCAGAGAATGAAGACCCGATATTATTTTCTCTTCATTCCTCTAAGAATATTTTTTGCCTCTTCATCGGTACGGTAGGATTCACATATCTTCTGTATCGATTTATTGTAGGTGACGTCATTCTGTGAGCATTTTTCCAGATATGCATGGGTGATCTCCGGGAACTTTACATAACAGACTGAAACTGCCCAGGCGACTGCCATCATGACATAATATCCGTCGTGCGTGATGGTGTCGAGCCGTTCCAGAACTGCAGGGATATGTTTTTCATCCACGTAATAGGAGAGAAGCATCACGACCCCGAACCGAACAAAAAATTCCTTGTCCGAGTCAAGATACGGCTGGATGAATTTCCAGAATTTATCCTGATGTTTGTTGGTGATCTTCAGTCCCATTGCGACCGAATCACAGACCGACCAGTTGTCTATTTTCGGGATAAAGTATCTTAGAGCTGATATTATCTGATCCGGCTCTCCTCTCGCATACCCGATGACAAGACCCTGAAGCATGATCTCTTCGAATGAGTCATCAGTTGCTTCTTTGAGATATGCCTGCCAGTTCCCGCCTGCGATCCTCTTTGCAAGGTCCCGGAGATCCGGGATCCGGACACCGATGATATTGTCTGCTCCGGGTATGAGGCCGCTCGAAAATGTGCGGTATTTCGGATCTGCGAGCCGTACAAGTTCTTCTTTTATATCTGGTTTATCCGCGTGCTTTCGTGATTGCTTCACCTAATGCTCTCCCTTTTTCATATGCCGCCTTCAGCACATCTGGTTTGGTCTCTATTTTCTTAATGGTGTCCATATCGTTTTGCAGAAGTTCATCAAAGTATTTCGTGTCGATGATCTGACAGAAGGCTTTTACGGTGAGTAATGGTCCGATGAACACATCCGGCGTGTTCATTCCTGAGATGCAGATGAACAGGGTTTTCCGGATCTTTGCGTGTTCCGGAGTGATGAATGAGTTTTTCCGATGATATTTTGCCATGTAAAACGGCTGACATCTGTCCATGAAGGATTTCAGATGACCCGGTATCCCGTAGGTCATGACAGGTGTTGCGATAATGATGCCGTCTGCCTCCTTAAGCAGATCATGATATTTTTCTGCTTCATCCTGAATGACACAGAGTTCCTCCTCCTTACAGTGGTAGATCTGTCTGCACCCGGAGAGATTTAGCTGGACAACATCCACTCTCTCAACGGTAAATCCGGCCTCCTCTGCGCCGCGAATCGCTTCGCTAAGAAGTTTGTCGGTGTTTCCGCCGATGACATTGCTGCCGAACAAGGCCACGATCTTTTTTGTCATTACTGAATGGTATATGCCATGCAATCTATAAAAATGTGCTTTGATGCATAGGATAATTAACTCTACAGACAATATTTCAATGAGCCAAAATGTCACCTGAAAAAAAGAAAAGCACCTGCGGATTACAGGGTGAAATGAAGGAACTTGAACACAATATCGGGCACGTCCCGGTGTTTTTCAAAGAACTTGCTGAAACTGATCCGCTGATCCATGAAGCAGTCCTGAAACTGGATAATTATATCTGGTCGGACGGTTCTCTGACGAGAAAAGAGAAAAAGCTGATCGCCATCGGCATTGCGGCCGCCGTGAGAGATGACCATGCTCTCCGAGCACAGCTCGCAGGAGCCAAAATGGTCGGCGTTGCTTTGGAAGAGGTCGAGGAGGCATTACGCGTATCGTATATGCTTGCCGGCATGCCGTCATATGTGCACGGAAAGTACGTTGCAAAAGACGTTTTTCAGGGTGAGTGAGCTTTCTCTCACCCATTGATTTTATCTGATTTCAGATCGAAATTGTAGGTAATGATTCTCTCACTGCCGCTTGCATTGTCGGCGTTTCTGCTCCTTGCGACCTTTTTCTATGCATGCTGGCAGGATCTGAAGACCCGTACGATCTATGCAGTGACATGGTATCCGGCGGTAGTCGGCTGCGGAGTTTTGGTCCTTTGGTTCTGGGTAGAATCTTTTTCAGCTCCATGGGCATTGTATGTCTTACTCACACCAGTTTTCATCGCTCTTCTGATGGCTGTTTTCACCTATTTTGGTCTCTTTGGGGTCGCAGACGGGAAAGCCATGATCCTTTTGTCACTCACGGTCCCTATTACTCCGTTTGCCGCATGGATCTTTCCCTCGCTTGCCTTGTCCTCCCTCGTGAACGGTGCGGTTTTCGCGCTGATCGTTCCGGTGGTGTTCCTTATCCGGAATCTTGCTTCGAAAAATAAAGCGCCTTTTTGGCTGATGTGTTCGGGAAAACCGGTCCCGGCCGATTCCATCACTAAGTATTTCGGTTTTGTTTCCGAGGAGATCACCGAGAAGAACGGCGTTATTTCCCGGAAGTTTTCCCGTGCACACAGTTCGATCCGTGCTCTCAGGACCCAGTCTGATATGTCGATCCGCAATCTGCGGGAGGATCCGGATACGTATGCTTCAAAACTTGAACTGTATGCAAAAGCCGGTAATATCTGGATCTCCTATGGGGTCCCGTTTATGATCCCGATCACGATCGGGTATCTGTTTGCCCTCTTCGGATTTTCTCTGGTGGATATCGTTCTTGGCATGCTTATTTTGTGAAATGGGACTTACGCGGTCTTTTCTCAACTAAATAGCTAACTTACTTATGAGATGTACTTCGATTTCGCGTACCGTATTTGTGTGGATACATGAGATTATTGAACCGCGAATCTCCGCGAATCGCATTTTCCTTGCGTTCGGGTGCTCTGCTCCGGCTTATCGCCTACGCAGAATCGCACCCTCTCTTGAAAAATGCTGAGGGAAAAACCCGCGTGCGGGTTTTTCTGTTCTTTTATTATTTCTCATACAACACAAAAAGAGAGCCAACTTGAAAGAAAAACCGGCACGCCGGTTTTTCCCTCAGCATTTTTCCAGACGGCATGCGATTCCTGCGTAGGCGATAAGCCGGAGCAGAGCACCCGAACGCAAGGAAAATGCGATTCGCGGAGATTCGCGGAGATTCGTGGTTAAATATTTCTTGTTTCTACACCCAGCCATACCCTTCCTGAATTGGATCCTCCCTGATGAAAGAGCGGATCAGTTGTAAAAAAGAGAAAAAAATCGTGATGATCAGAGGAGATTGTAGAGGGTATCTCTCTGACGGAGTGTTCTGCCGATGCCCGCACACATCAGTTCCATCTCTTCAGGACTGAAATAATCCGCTTCATCTCCTGCTCCGGCATCCGTTGAGAGGGCGTCCACAAACATCGTCCCCCCGACATCGTTTCCGCCTGCCAGGAGAGAAAGTTCTGTTATCTTTCTTCCGACTTTTGACCAGGGGACCTGGATGTTGTCGAAGTTATCCAGGAAAAGCCGTGATACAGCGATCATGAGAATATCGTCACGTCCGGTCGCGTCATGGTTTACGAGACCTGAGTGCTCGAGCGGTGTGTTTTTGTGCAGGAATGACAGCGGCACAAGTTCGGTGAAAATGCCGCAGTCGTCCTGGATCTCACGGAGGATCGACAAATGGCGTGCCCGTTCCTCTGCCGTCTCCACTGAGCCGTACATTATCGTGGACGTTGCCCGGAATCCTACTTCCGACGCCTCTTTGATGATCCTGACCCACTCTGCGGTGGAGAGTTTTTTGTCACAGATGATCTTTCGGACCCGGTCGACCAGGATCTCTGCCGCCGTTCCCGGGATAGAATCAAGTCCGGCAGCCTTCAGGCGAATGAGTGCGTCTTTCGTTGAGATCCCGCTTTGGTTCGCGGCATACAGGATCTCATCCGGGCTGCATCCATGGACATGGATCCCCGGGATCTCTTCGTGGAACGTCCGGATCATCTTTTCGTAACTTTCGATGGTGAACGCCGGGTGGATCCCGGAAAGATACGACACCTCGGTGACCTTATTTGCGGCGGCTTTTTTGGTGTGTTCCCGAAACTCTTCATCCGTAAAGCAGAACGCCTCGGGATCGGTGATCTTGCGTCCGAACGCACACAACCCGCAGCAGTTTTTACAGATGTTGGTCATGTGGATATTCATGTTCCGGACATATGTTACGACATCGCCGTTTTTTCGTTCACGAATGATATCAGCGGCTTCCGCGATCTTCCAGATATCCCGGTTTTTTACCGAGAACAGGAACGCTGCTTCATCTTCAGTGAGCCGTGCGCCTCCGAGGACATCATTCAGAATGGTGGTGACGTTCATTTTTTTCTTTCCTTTCGCTTTGTTATTTCTGTTCTTCCTCAGTTTTCTGCCGGTGAATTCAATGATAACGATGAGAAGTACCACGGCCAGGAACGAATAAAACAGGTTAAGCGGCACAAAACCGATCAGCGGGATCGAAAACAATGCTTTTCCGATGATCCATTCGTCTTTGACCGGCTGCATCCTCCCGTACGTTGGAAAGATCGCATCCTGATCATACAGGTCGTTATTGTCTCCTTTGGTAATATATCCTGCATGTGCTGCGTCACCGGTGAATCCTGCTTCTTTTGCAACGGATTCATTGATCCAGGTTATTGCCCGGTGAATGATCGGTGTCACGCCGGTCATCCCGTTCGGCTGATAAACGATCACGTCGCCGTATTCTCCAAAAGAGATCTTTCCCGCTTCTTGTGCCTCGACCATGGTTAGGTACGCGCCGTATCTGTTTTCTTCAACAACAAACACGATGTCGTCGACGTTCAGGTTCGGGACCATACTCGGGGATTCTACGGCCACCAGAGCCGGCCATGTTCCGGATACTCCAAACAAACCACCTCCTATTGCTGCAACAATGATCAAAACGATCAGGAGATCCCTGATAAAATTGATTCTCGGGTCTTTTGATTCTGGTAATTTTGGAATGGAAAGTGACATTGTTATAGTGCTTTATTTATCTATGTAAGGTATATATGTTTTCCCTTTTTGGATTCGGTTCAGGTTCCATACCGCCGGCTTCTCAACTGGTAATCGCGAAGTGCGCGCAGAAAGTCCACTTTCCGAAATCCGTCCCAGTTTATGTCGGTGAAAAACAGTTCCGAATAAACTGACTGCCAGATCAAAAAGTCCGTGAGATGGTTCCCGCCGGTTTTGATCACATAATCCGGGTTTACCTGAAATGCCAGGTGTTTTTCTATCGTCTCTTCCGTGATATCCGCCGGATCGATATCCTCCTTTGCGATCTTGATTATCGCATCGGTGATCTCGTCTCTTCCTTTTTTCCCCATGGCGATCAGGATCTCAGGTGTTCCGTTTCCGAATATCGTGTCATGTTTCGGCGTACTCACCCGGACCTTCGTCATCTCTCCAAGGGATGCGGGTCGTAGCAGCTCTTCAACTTTCCCGACATCGTCCGTGCTGATGTGAAAAATGATCTTTTTGATATCGGGAAACTCTTTTGCCCAGGTAATTACCTCTCCAACTTTTTTGGAATCGGCAAGGATATCCGCATCGCTCAGTATGAAACATATCTCCTTTGGAAAACAGGTGAGATCCCGTGAGATCAGATACTCATAGAGGCGATATATCATGAGGTAATACTCTATTGCTTTTTCATGCATATCAAATTCGTGTAATATTTGAAAACTCCGCAGATACGATACGTATTTATATCTGGAGTTACATAATGGAGAATATGCTTTCACCTTCAGATCTGCGAAAGGAGATCGAGCGAAGACTTCGCAGTTATCTATCCCGTGACAAGTCAGGAATCAGAAAGGCACTTTTGCGTCTGCTTATCCGTGCTAAGTCCATGACCGTTCCACAGATCCATGAGGCACTTTCGACAAAGTTTGATGTAACCTATCATTCTGTCGCATCCATGGTCGGTATTATTGCCTCGAAACTTGGTATTCTGTCTACTCACAAAACGAAAGACGGCTCACTTGGGGTCTATCAACTCAAGGATCAGTATGCTGAGCTCGTCGAACAGGTCGTTGCATCCACCTGAATATATCAGTGGATCCAGTACCAACTTTTTTCAGGATACACTTCCTATCTATATGAAATGGATAACGAGCAGGTTGGTCCTTCCCCTCTTTCCGATATATTGGTCACGGATGAGGTCATCGCGTACATTGATAAACGCGGTGGGGATTTTCGAATAAGTACTTCGTGCAGCGGTCCGGTCCTGATGCCGGTACGGATACGCCCGGCGAAATCGTCCGATATCCCCCTTCGAGCGGGAAATCATGTGATCTTTATCTCCAAGTATCAGATCCAGTGGATATCCGAGATCACTATGCAAATGGTTCCGCGGCTTCTTTTCGAAGACGGCGATTATGGTTTTTGAAGAGCTGGAACATACTGCGGATATCCGCATGCGGATCTCAGCATCTGACCTTTCATCCCTGTTTTCTGAAAGCGGGTCCGCTCTCGCAAAGATTTTGTACGGCGAATACCCTCTGGAGAAACCGACGGTTTCATTTTCGATTCAAGCTGAAGGAAAAGACCGCGAGGAGCTGATCGTAAATTTCCTTTCTGAACTGTTGTTTCTCACAGAAACCGAGTATCTCGTACCTCAGAAGTTTACGCTCATGGTAGGAAACTCTGTTTCCGGCACGGTCGAAGGGGTCCTATTCGACAGAAAAAAACATGCCGGCGGTACCGGGGTGAAAGGTATCTCCTACTCCGGTCTTTCACTGACCGGAACAAAAACAGGATATGAACTGATAATTATTTTCGACATCTAAACATCATGAACGATCAGATACATAAGATCACAAATAACGAGTGGGAGATCCCCATGGATTTTGTTCCGGGGATGCGGGTCCCCGGACGGTTTTTCCTTTCGGAAAACCTTGCAGAAACTCTTGAAGACGGAGCTCTCACTCAGCTTGCCAATGTGGCAACACTTCCGGGCATCCTGCGGTATTCGCTTGGCATGCCGGATATCCACTGGGGATATGGGTTTCCTATCGGCGGCGTCGGTGCTTTTGACGCGGAAACCGGGGTCATTTCTCCGGGCGGCGTAGGGTTCGATATCAACTGCGGTGTCCGGATGATCACGACCCCCCTTCATGTCTCCGATATTCCTGATATGAAAGGGATCATCGAGGATCTTTTCACCGCGGTCCCTACCGGGGTCGGTTCAAAGAGTCCGATCCGGTTATCGCAGAACGATCTTTCTTTGATGCTGGAAGACGGAGCGAAGAACGCTGTTGAAATGGGATACGGTATGGCAAGCGATATCCCGCGCTGCGAGGAGAACGGGGCAATGGGCGGCGCACAACCGGAACACGTTAGTAAAAAAGCCAGACAAAGAGGTATTCCCCAGTGCGGGACGCTTGGTTCCGGCAATCATTTTCTGGAGATCCAGGTCATCGATGATATCGTTGATGAGGAGACGTCAAAAATATTCGGCGTGTCAGAAGGGCAGATATGTGTGATGATCCACTGCGGTTCGAGGGGTCTTGGGCATCAGGTCTGCACCGATCATCTGCAGATCCTTGAATCGGCAACGAAAAAATACGGGATAGACCCTCCTGACCGCCAGCTTGCCTGTGCTCCGCTCTCTTCTCCCGAGGGAGAAGCATACTTCGGTGCCATGGCGGCTTCTGCAAATTATGCCTGGGCAAACCGCCAGATCATCACGCATATCGTCAGGGAACTTTTCGTGAAAAAATTCCAGGTCGATTACGAAGAAATGCCTCTCGTGTATGATGTTGCCCACAACGTCGCAAAATGGGAGGAGCACGAGGTCGACGGGCTCCGGCAAGAAGTCTGCGTCCACCGGAAAGGAGCGACCCGGGCTTTTGGTCCGGGCAGGTTCGAGCTCCCTCACGAGTTCCGTGCCTGCGGTCAACCGGTGATCATCCCCGGAAGTATGGGGACGTCATCCTATCTTCTCGCAGGGACACAAGGAGCTATGGAGAAAACGTTCGGGAGTACGTGCCACGGATCCGGCAGAGTAAAAAGCCGGTCTTCCGCGAAGAAATGCCAGACCGGCGAGGAGGTCGCAGATGCTCTTCTCCGGCAGGGGATCATTGTCCGGGCCCCGAACCAGGCGGCTATCGCAGAAGAAGCTCCCGATGTGTATAAATCCAGCAGCGAGGTCGTCCAGACCGTTCATGATGCCGGGATCTCCCGGATCGTCGCACGCCTGAGACCGCTTGGAGTTATCAAAGGATGACCGTCGCCGTATTCTGGGATACGAAGATGACGTTTCACCGTCTCGTCGAAGATTCGGCCTGCCCGTGTGAAGCGGTCACCCCGCTTCTGCTTTCGGCGCCGTTTTACTGGGGAAAATACTCAGGTATCATCATCCCGACCGGGTTTGGCAATATGTCATACTCGAAACTCCTCCCTGCTCTCCGGGCATGTTCCGGGCGTATCAAACGGTACCTGGAAGAGGGCGGCAAACTTCTCGTTTTTGGAGCGGCCGATGCCTCCCTAAACAGATATGACTGGCTCCCGGTGGATGTGGAATATCACTATGAATTTCGCGAACACTGCCTCGATGTCGACTCCTCCTCTCCCTGGTCATCTATCTTTGACGGGTATGACACAACGAAGTTTGCTGCCGACGGCTGGTTTGAAACGTTTGAGGGAATTCCTCTTGCTACTACAGAGAATGGTTTCCCTGTTCTGGTCGAGTGTCCTGTCGGAAAAGGCACGCTTCTTCTCGCAAGCACGCACGAGTATCCGAGTGATTCGTTTCTAAAAATATTTTCCGAAGGGGCAGAGATCCCTTTCTAACTGAAAATATACTGGTCTTCAAACGAAATCTTATTCATTTCATATGGCATAATAAGTCATATATCCATTTCGGAGTCAAAACCTCATGACAAACATAATATTTGATCTTCTGCATATTTTGGACGAAGCCGGAATCGATCAGCCGGTTGCCGGAAACGTCATCAGTGAACGTCTGGGAATAACCCGTACCGCCGTCTGGAAATATGTCCATCTTTTGCGTGAGGTTGGATATGTTATAGATGTCTCGGCTAAAACCGGCTATACTCTCCGAAAACGTACCTGGCTCTTACTCCCTTACGAGGTCAAGAGATATCTGAAGACCAAGGTCGTCGGTCAGGAGATGCATCATTTCGAACAGGTGCCTTCAACAAATGCCCTCGCCCGTCAGATGATGCATGAGGTCGGCGACGAAGTTCAGCCCGGAACTGTTCTTATCGCAGAACAGCAGACCGGCGGCCTTGGCCGGATGAACCGCGTGTGGATGTCGCCTGCAGGAGGTATCTGGGCGACGATCGTAGTGATGCCGAAACTTCACGTCGATCAGACCTTCCTTATTATGATGGCGTCCTCCATCTCACTTGCCCGGGCGATCCGTCACGAGTTTGAGCTCTCTGCCCTGATCCAGTGGCCGAACGATGTGTTCATCGGCGAAAAAAAGGTTGCCGGGACCACTATGGAACTTACCGCGGATGAGGATATCATCCGCTACTGTCTGGTCGGGATCGGTGTGGATGTGAACGTATGTGTCGAAAAAGTCATGCCGAATCTTTCCAATTTCGTAACATCTCTCTCGGATGAGCTCGGTCATGATGTGGACCGTGCCCAGTTCTTTGCTGTGTTCTTAAAGGAGTTCGAACGCCGGTATCAGATGATCCTGAAAGGCGAGAAGGAATCGCTCTTCCGGGAGTGGAGAAGCCTTTCCCGTACGCTGCACCGCACGGTCCGGGTCCGGACTATAAGGGAAAGCTTCGAAGGAGAAGCACTTGATGTCGATGAGCACGGTGCTTTGATCATTCATAAAGACAACGGTGAAGTCGAACGCGTGATAGCGGGCGACTGTTACCTTATCTGATTCTTTTTATTGTTAACCAACATATAAATAACGGTTAACAATGTACGGTAACGAGAAACGTTCGGCTCTGATCATTTATTCTGCGGTGTTTGTGGCATTGATCACGGTCGGCGGCTGGATATCTATCCCTTTTATCGTTCCGTTCACTCTTCAGACGCTTTTTGTTTTGCTGGCGGCATCAGTGATGAAAAAATATGCGGTGATCCCGGCAGCTTTGTATGTATTGTTTGGAACGCTTGGTCTCCCGCTTTTTCACAACGGCACTGCCGGGATCGGGATCCTGCTTGGTCCGACCGGTGGGTTTCTTATCTGGTTTATCCTGATGGCGTTCACTGCAGGACTGTTCTTTTCGAAAAAAAACCTTGTCTGCCGATATTACCGGGCTGGTTCTCGCAACGCTTGTCTGCTATGCCTGCGGGGTGGTCTGGTTTATGATCTCGTCCGGAGCTTCGCTTCCGGCTGCCCTGATCACCTGTGTGATCCCGTTTATTGCCGGCGATATAATAAAAATCACTGCTGCCGAGCTGGTGACGCTCCGTCTTCGAAAAAGTGAGGGATTTGCTCTTGATTCAGATCGATGATCTCCTTCACGGTGTTTTGAGTGTCCCCTCTCTCAAAATTCCTGCCGGACTAACGGTGGTCTCCGGAAAAAACGGCGCAGGTAAAACCACGCTCCTGAAGATATGTTCTGGACTTGTTCTGCCGGATAAGGGGTCGGTCAGTATAGACGGTCTTTCCCCTCGTTTGCAGAATGTCGGCTACGTGAGCGAGTTTCTCGACCGACATCTGCTGTTTCCGATCGTCTTTGATGAGATCGCCTCCTCTCTTCGATTTGCCCGATCGCCTCCCGGCGATATCAGGGAAAAAGTTTTGAAAACATCAGAGGAGGCGGGTATAGCTCATCTTCTCAAGAGAGAATGCCGGACACTCTCCGGCGGAGAGAAGATGCTTGTCGGGGTAACGGCGGCGATCATTCATGATCCGATCCTTCTTGTCCTTGATGAGCCGGATTCCCATCTGGATCCACAGACCGTAGAAGATCTTCGGTCGTTTATTTCTTCGAAACATGTTCCGTATGTGATGTGGAGTTCGCATTCCGCAGCAATTAGAAGCAAAGCGGATCTTGAGGTGAGGTTGTGAGGATCGTTCTTGACGCTGTTCATCTTTGTGCTGGCACGTTTTCTCTGACGGTGGATACCGTCTTCGAGGAGGGGGTCCATATGATATCCGGCATGGTGGGTTCAGGCAAATCCACGCTTGGATCGGCTCTTGCGGGCATATCCATGGTCGGATCCGAGAAGGTCGTTTTGGAAGAGTGTGGTTCTCCGGTCCTTTTGATGCAGTTTCCCGAGTATCAGGTGACGGGTTCCACGGTTTTGCGTGAGATATCTTCGTGGGGCGTCTCCCGTGAGGATCCGATTTTCTCCCGTTTCGATGTGGTGATACGGGACCGGGATCCGTTCACGCTTTCCCGGGGAGAACTGAAGCGGCTGATGCTTGCCTGTGTTTTTGCGAAAGACCCGGATGTTCTTGTTCTGGATGAGCCGTATGCTTCGCTCGATCCGTCGGCGAAGGAGGTTTTGACGAGTCTGATAGAGAACCGCCGCGGGATAACGATCGTCTTTTCGCATGAGACGGAGTATGCCCCGAAAAATTCCCAAAAGTGGAAAATACATATCGGAGGGCTGCATCGTGAGTGATATCAGATTCAGGCTTCTTACGCTCGTGCTTCTTTCGGTCCTTTCCTTTGTGAGTCTGTTTGGAGCGGCTGCGGTTTTCTGCTGGGGGCTCGTTTTTGGTGCAAAAACGACGTTTGCAAAAAACTCCTGGAAGGTCGTGGTGCCGGTATCGATTTTTGTCGGTCTGTTTCCCTCGGTCGTTTTGTATTTTACCGGCGGGGATGTTTTTTACGGAGCAAAGATCTTCGTTCTCGTTCTGCTTGCCTTCTGGTTCTCGGCTTCTCTCCTCGCCGACGAGCTGATGAGTTTTTTGTCTGGGTATTTGGTCAGGGAAGCGGTTTTGATCTGGGAATGGCTGCAGAGTTTTCCGTCCAGGCTCTCTATGAGATCCGTGACGATTTTTCCCGTATGCGGTCGGCACTCAAAATCAAGGGGCAGAAGTTTTCCCTCTTTCTGGTTCCCTCACTTGCGGCAGGTCTACTTATTCTTTCCCTGAGGAGGGCAGGCGTCCAGTCATCGGTCCTGACAAGACGGGGGTATATCACGGGCGGGACGTACATCCCGGTGTTTTCGCCTGCTGTGTCTGATTTTCTGATGCTTGGCACTGTGGTTTTTCGGTATGGCGTGCTACTGATTTGAGATGTAGGACTTACGTGATGTGCTCTCGATCAAAAAGTTGACGTACATGTAAGATGTACTTCGGTTTCGTGTACGGGATCTTTTTTGATACCTGAGAAATAACCAACCGCGAATCGGCGCGAATCCCGCCCTTCGGGCTCCCAGAATCGGATTTGCTGTTCCTCACTCTCGCAATCCAGCTTCGCTGTCTTGCTCGCCCCTCATCGGGAGCGTTCAGGCAAATCCTGTCGCCGCCCCAGCGGCTCCCAATAACAATTTCTTCCCCCCTCTTCCCAAAAACGATTATCCGAAGATTTCTCTCACGAGAGGAGCTGGGGCGCCGACAGGATTTGCCCGAACGGTCCCGATGAAGGGATGAACCGGCGGGACGATAAGGACCGCCGAGTTCAAGTGAGGAACAGCAAATCCTATTCTGTTCGCCTGAAGGGCGGATTCGCGCCGATTCGCGGTTGGTTTTATCTCTTGTTTCCACACCCAGCCATACCCTTCCAGAATTGGATTCCCACCAACGTCGCGTAAGTCCTATTGGGATGTAGAGATTCTTGCCCATCTACTCGCAAGTCTATCGACTTGGTCGCAAATCAAAGATTTGGTCGCAAGGCAAAGCTTTGCTCCGCTGAGGTCGGCCGCTTCGCGTTCAACCCGCCTCAGCTAAGGCCGCCCCTACGGCTCACCCCGCCCACTCGCAAATCAAAGATTTGCTCAGCTAAGGTTGCCCGCTTCGCATTCAACCCGCCACACAAACTAATTTATGCCAGGGAACCTACAATGAATCATGGATAAAATAAAGGACGATGGCGTTAGTCCGGTTATTGCAACTATACTTCTTATCGCTCTCTCCGTTGTCCTTATATCGCTCGTCAGTCTCTCCATAATGGCCGGCATCGACTCTTTTGTACTGGCTGAGAATAAAGTGGTCGGGTTTACCGTTGAGGTGAATGCGACCAACAATACTGCTCTTGTAACGCCGGTTTCAGGAAATGATCTCCCATTTATGGAGTCGTATCGTGTGTACACCAATCATGGGCAATGGGATAGTCCTGATGCGGGAAGTATTACCGTTACGGATTTTAATTCGACTGTACACTATGTGAACATCGTCGGCAATTTTACCGGGCATGTCACTGCCCTGGTTTTCAGCGGGAAGGTCGTTATTGAAGGAGGTATAGTCGTGGTGGAACTGACTGGGAGTATTTATTATGTGGTTGGAGAGGATGGTTATGATAATATTAGTGAGTTTGTTGCTTCGTTCAATGAGTGGTATCACAGATATTATCCTGAGGCAACAGGTGATGCTGCTACAGATGCCGGTGATGGTATTAATTTCATTAATGATCTTTCTATCATTGTTGGGGACGAACCTATAACGATTTCCGACGATAATATTCACAATCTCCACCCAAATTTCCGAATTTTGATTACAGGTGATGGTAATTTTACTCGCGCTCCTGGATATGAATTAGCATTATTCCTTATTGAAAATAAGAAGGTGAAAATTGAGGATGGTACTTTGGAATTAGATGGCATGGAGCTTCCTGCCACCCATCCCGCTTTCGACATAATAGGGGCTTCAGAATTATCTATAGAAAACGGGGGGCATCTTCTCATAAGAAATAATATTAATTCAAATGGTAATGGTGGTGGAATTTATAACGAAGGCACTATTACTGTTAATAATGGTGGTAGTTTTGAAGCTACCGGAAACACAGCATACAACGGCGGTGGAATTTACAATACTGGAACATTCGACAAAAAGAATGGCGGAACTGTCAGTATTACCAATAATCATGCGGTAAATAATGGTGGTGGAGTATATAATGCAGGTTCTTTCTCATCATCTCCTGTTACCGGCAACACAGCTGATGGTTTGGGTCCAAATATCTACAATGAGCCATAGCCTATACTCCGTCCAATGGATCGGGGTGTTGATTGGACAGACTCGGATCAGACACGGTATTTGACCGGATGACGGCAGGGTGTAGAAGCATGAGATAAGACCACCCGCGTTCGCAAGGCTACGCCTTGCTCCCCAACTCGCTTCGCTCGCATGTTCGCAAATCTAAGATTTGCTCTCCGCTTCGCTTGAATCGGCGCGAATAATTGATGAAAAGTAATTGGTAGTGTGGACACATGAGAAATTCCACCGCGAATAATCGCGAATCTCCGCGAATCGCATTTTTCCTGTTCCGCCCTCTTGACCTTCGGTCGCGTCCCTATGCTCCGCCTTATCGGCTCCGCGTGGTCGGGGCGGCGGAACGAAAAATGCTGGAAAACCCGCGTCGCGGGTTTTCTTTAAAGAATCTCAAATCCTTGCAATTACAAAAAAGATCAAGATATTATCAGGAGAAAACCCGCGACGCGGGTTTTCCAGCATTTGTCCAAGAGCCAAAGGCTCTTGAGACGTCTCACGAGCTTACAGCTCGTGGACTTTCCACGCAGGCGTTCCGGCCACGCGGAACCGATCAGGCGCAGCGTAGCGACGCGGCCGAGGAGTGAAACGACGAGGACAAGAAGACAGCGTAAGGAAAATGCGATTCGCGGAGATTCGCGATTATTCGCGGTGGTATTTCTCATAGTTCCACACTTTACCTTGCTCCTCACGAATTGGATTCGTCCAATATACTCACCTTAAAAAAAGAGCCCCATATTCGGAGGGTTTCCCCTCCTAGTATGGAGAATAACATGAAATACAAGAGGAGAACTCACCTCTGTCCTGTAAGGAAGCTCTCGACAAGCTTCCCAAAGAGCATGATGAGAAACCCGAGGAAGATCATCATGAGCTTCCTGAGTTTATTGGAGATCTGCATCTCCGGTCTCCCTCAGTTCAGGGCCGGCTTCGTGTCTGCCCAGGCGTCGACCGCGGCGATGGTGGCGTCATCGGCATAGCCGGAGACGGTCATCGAATACGGTTCAGGCTGATCTGGAAAGTGTCGGTCCCGAGCTTGGCGGAGATCCTGACGTTCCAGGTGGCTTCGGTACCGATCTCCGTGGTCTCTGCGGTACCGCCGTTCCCGAATGCGGTCTTGAGATCCGCACTGCCGGTGAGGGCGGTGATTGCTGCCGAATACTCGGCTCTGCTGTAGGCTGTGACCTGGACCTTGCCGTTCATCTCGCTGGTGACCGGATCGAAGTAGCCGACATAGGTCTTGTAGGTCTGCTTGCCGAGTTCGACTTCGGCAAGGCTGAGGGGGTTTGTTTCGCCCGTAATTTCTGCGATGATCGCATCATACGCGGCGGCGTTCGTAAATTCTGTAATGAAGATCCGCTTTGCGGACTTCGAGATTGCTGTCTGAATGAAATTTGCTGTCATGTTGTATTGCGCTGAGGAAGTCAAAGACGACCGAAGCGATGAGCAAACCGGAGGTTTGCGACTGCTGCGGGAGCCCAAGGCGACCAAAGCTATCCTATTTTATTTTATCGAAGTTGGTACAAGGTCGAAAACTACTCTGCCTGCAGGTATTGTATCTGTATGGTATTGGCATGATATTGGTATCGTATGGTATCAGGAGAGTCTTCTTCGACTTTGTCCCGACCTCTACTACCATATTGGATGGGAAATGAGATAAATAGCCGGGGAAATGTCTTGATTTCTCTGTATGGGATGAGATAAATGCGGTGTAATTTGAATTACTAATCAATTACTAATTTGTGTAAATTTAGTAATTGATTGGGTGGGATTCGATTACCTGTATTGGCATGGTGTGGACCCAAGAGAAAAAACCAACCGCGAATCGGCACGAATCCCGCCCTTCGGGCTCCCAGAATCGGATTTGCTATTCCTCACTCTCGCTCGTTGGGTCTGATCGACCCAACGGCTCGTCCCTCATCGGGAGCGTTCGGGCAAATCCTGTCGCCGCCCCAGCGGCTCCTTTAGATGGTGTATGGGATGTTTTCATTTTTCAGATGTTTTTCCATCTCGGCAGGAATATCTTCATCCCTGAATTCCATCATCAAAGCATCACGATATACTGCTTCAAGAAACCCGTTGCCTAGAGAATTCAGGATACTATAATTTTTTCATGAGCCGCTGGGGCGGCGAAAGGATTTGCCCGAACGTTCCCGATGAAGGGATGAGCAAGACTGCATAGCAGGCTTGCGAAAGTGAGGAGAAGCAAATCCGATTCTGCTCGCCCGAAGGGCGGATTCGCGCCGATTCGCGGGTGGTCTTTTCTCATGTGTCCGCACCCAGTCAGTTCCTTCCCAAATCAAATATGCGTTTTGATCTCATCAGATCTTCACAAAAAAAAGAATGTTCATCCCTTCCGCCTTCCCAAAAACCGCGGCATCACCACCCGTTGCCCCTTCGCCGCGAACCCGTGCCGCTTCAAAGCCGTCTCCACACACTGCCTGGAACATCCTTCACGCAGCGAAAGATCCCGGACACTCAGCCCCTCATCCACCAACCCTTTCAGCTTCGTTCTGTCCATAAGATCAGGGAAATCGTACCAGTGCTTCATCGGTTCGTTCCTTCCTCTTCAGCACTGGTCTTCAGTCGCAAGGAAAAACCTTGCTCGCAAATCAGAGATTTGCCCGCAAGTCTATCGACTTGCTCAGCTAAGGGCGAACCTGTCGGTTCACCCCGTTCATACCAGTGTCTCATCAGGGGTCACCCCCTTCTTCGACACTGGTCCGAGGCCGCTCCTCGATCATATACCTCTCTGAAACAAGCTTATCCGAAACATACCTCGACAACTCCGGTTCCGGCAGACGTGCCTCAAGATCCTTCATGATCACCGTCTCATACTTCGTGATCCGGTCCTTGATCAGCTTCTTCGTCTCATCATAAATGAACTTCTTCGACAGAAGCTTCGACGCACCCCCGACGTGAATGAACGCCACCTCCGCAAACAGATCCGGCAGCTCCTCACGCAGCAGAGGAACATTCACGGACTTGTTCCTCTTCTCCTCCAGTCGATGAACGAACTCATCCGACACAAGACCGCCTGCTTTGATTTCCTCCACCGTCTCCAGAAACCGGACCCGATATGCCTCCGCTACTTTCGCCAGCACCGCCGTCATCTCCTGACAGAAAAATGCATCCGCATACCCCCCCGCCGGATTGGGAAACGTTGCCTCCAGAGCGGCTCTGACATCGTCGGGATTACCTGCGGGCATAGTAATCCTCCTGCTGTATTGTCATGATCTCGTGGATCTTCCGGCAGGTCTTTTTCAAGAGCGAAACAAGGTATTCCTCCTTCTCCGAATCGATCCGCAGCATCGTCGAACCGCAAACCGGGCACCGGATCATTTTCCGCCTCATATCACCGAGTTCCGGGATCCAGAACTCTTTCGGCACGGCCGCAAAACAGTGCGGGCAGGCAAACTTCACCATGCGCCGGTACTCCGTCCCGCTCACCGCTCCTCTCACAGACCCACCTCCGCATACGTTTTTCGCGAAACGATTCTATGGATCGTGGACTTGTTCACGCCAAACTCCGCTGCAAGAAACCGCGGAGGTTCGCCGTCCGCATACCGTCGTCGGATCTCCCCCGCCTGCATGTCCGTAAAGATCCGTTTTTTTCGCCCGGAAAGCGGGTGGTTATTGTCCCAGAACGGGATCAGCCGGAGATTTGCGAGCCGGCAGTCCTCGATATTCCCGTTGATATGGTCGATATGCAGGTTCAGATCCACCGGCAGATCGTCCATCGTTCTGCAGGTCCCGCCGATGTAAACGGCCCGGTGCTTCGTGATGTTCACCCGGAATCCCTTGTAACGGCACGGCGTGGAGAGATACCCGTTGTTTTGATAGGAAAATTTGAGAGGCTTTCCGGTATTCCTCGAGATGATCTCGCCCTTTTCCCCGTCGACTTTCCTGGTCCCGGCAAGGATCCGGGAAAGGATCACCCGGTCAGCGATCCGCAGGCCAAGGCAGGTTTTATGCTCCTGCATTATGCGCCCTCCGGCACTTCTTTGGCAAATCTGAGGGTGAGAGTAAACGTTTCGCCGTCGAGGGTGTTGTAGGGGATGCCCTGGTTTCTGAGGTGTTCGGTGATGAGATTGACAACGTATTCGCGCATAAAGTTGATGACCCAGGCAGCAAGCCCGTTCCTTTTGGTGTCGAAAGTGTTGATGATCGAGTCGAGATAGGGCGATGCATCGTATTCTGCCCTGGTCCATATCCGGTTTCCATCTTTGGGATCTTTGGTGTCTGCGGATCCGGAGGGGCGGTCGGTGGTTTTTTGTGTTTGCGGGTCGAATCTGTTTTTGCCTGTTCCCTGATTATGTTTGAAGACTGTTATCGGGCAGGCATGTTTTTCGCGAGTGGTTTCGCGGTTCGTGTTTTGTCTCTTTCTGTTCTGTCTCATTTTATGATTCCTGTGATTTTTGCAAGTTTTGGGTAGTTTTCTTTGAACTGTGCAATGACATCCAGGTAGATGCCGGGATGTTTTTTGTAGAGGATGTCTGCCCGGTTTTTGATGGCGAGTTTGGCGCTTTCCCTGGTCTCGAAGAGGTAGAGGAAGGCGTTTTCGCTTTCTATGTCACCGAAGTAGGTTTGATAGATGTCGTCGAGGGAGGCCGCTGCCGGGTTTTTCCGTCCGATTTGGCTGGTGCCCGCAAGGGCTTTCTCCATGAAGACGACGATTCCGGCCGAGGCGTCTTTGCCGAACTGTTCTTTATATTGGTAAAGAACGCCGGCTTTTGCTTCGGGGATGTAGACTTTGTAGTCAGGCATCGGGTTCTCCGTGGTCGTTTAGGTGTTTTCTCATAAGACCGAGGATAATTTATGATGTGTGCGGTCTTGTATACTTCCTGGAGAAGGTTTCGAAGGTTTTTCTTTCGACTTCTCCGATATACATGGTGAATGTTAGTCCTATGTTTCTCACATCCTTGTTTGTTTGATGTTTGGCAAGCCGTATGACTTACAATAAAAGATGGGTTTTGCAGATATTTATATTAATCATTTGCATCAAACGGTATGCAAATTTGAATAAACACGTGTTTTATGTGTGTATGTGGATAGGTGAGTATGCAGATAGACATATGTGTTGAAAAAAAGATAGGGGGGGTGATGACTACGTCCGTAAGTAAGTAAATACGGGAAGAAAAGCTGCTCATCAATCACTTTTTTTTATGTATAGTATATACTTTGTTTTGTACAGAAGAGAGAGAGAGAGAGAGGAAAAGTAAAAACGCATGTATGTATATGTGTAGGTAAGTACGTCTTTCCTTCCGTCCGGACGTAGTCGTGAGGGGGATATCGTTTTTTTTTTACTTTGTGTATGTAGGTACATAGATAGATACACACATAAAAGAGGTTGAGTCGAGGTCATGTTCTGCCCTGTCCTTTTTCAAGGATCTCTTTGATACATCCAAGAATAAGTGGTGAAAACAATGACCTGATGTCTGGGTCGCTGTAGTCTATCTGGGCCAAAATGCCTCGCTGTGCGTTGGGGTACTGCCGTTGGCTCCCCTCCGTCAGATTCTGCCGGTAAGTAGTGTAGTTATTCTGTTTCAGATAGGATTCTGCCCCGCCGAGTTTGAGTTCCATCGGGGTCTATTGAATACATAGGTTTTTGTCGTATTTAATTTCTGTTGTTTTGTATTGGTATTATATACTCCTGCGTATATAAGTTTACATACGATATGGTTGCAGTGAAAAGTAAGAAGCCTTTGCTGAGCACACGGGTGAGCTGGGAGGTTTATGACCGGGTGATCGCTTTGACGAAGGGAGAGAAGCCGCAGTTTGAGTCGATCAGTGATTATCTGACGGCGACGATCCTTACGGATCTGGCGAGGAGAGATATGGGCATCGATGCGGAGAAGGCGAAGATGCTCGCGATGCTGCAGGATCCGGAGATCCAGAAGGAGCTGTGCAGAAGGCTTTTGTGAAGATTTTTTGGGGACGGCCGGCGTGCCTGTGTCCCCCCCTGCAGCCTATTTTTCTGCATTTTTCGTAACCTATCTCTCTGAGTGAGAACGGCCTTTTTGTGTGTTTGGGAGGCATTATCGCACCGCGCGGTTTGGGGTATAAATACCGGCGGATAAAAATATAGGAATATGGATGATCCATTCTATTTGAAGAAAATACTCGGTATGCGGGGACGTCTGAATCCTTTCACAAAAAACCATCTGTGCTGCATTTTCGTCTAACGACGGAACATAAGAAGCGGCTGTATGCAATCAGCAGTGAGACAGGATTGTCGCTCGATGAAGTGCTCTCGGTAATTTTCGATCTGGGGCTTGCGTGTGAAAAAGATAAGAAGGGGCGTACGGATAAAGTGTATTATGATCCGGATATGGACTGTAATGATTATTATCACGCACTTTTGATCAAGGGACTTGCGGCGTATGATGCCGGGAAGAAATGACTGATCTGCCGGATACGGACGTGCTTGCGGAGACGTATGGCTCCGTCCGAAGCACTGTCCTAGCAGCTCAGTCATCGGTCTCTCGTGCGGTGAATTCCGCTATGGTCTTTGCGTACTGGGATATCGGCCGGCAGGTGGTCGAGGGGCTGCTGAAGTATCTCGCAAAGCGGCTCACGGCGGAGTTTGGAAAAGGCTTTGATGTGTCGAATCTGCGCCACATGCGCCAGTTTTATGTGATGTTTCCAAAACAAGACGCACTGCGTCTCGAATTGAGCTGGACGCATTACCGGCTTTTGATGCGGGTGGCAAATGAGAAGGCACGGGCGTTTTATCTGGATGAGTGCGTGAAAGCGAATTGGAGTACTCGCCAGCTGGAACGGCAGATCACGACGTTTTTTTACGAGCGGCTTTTGGTGAGTAAGGATAAGGCAGTGTCCTTTTGGGTGTGCGCCCCAACGGGGTGTACATGGATGGTCTCTACCCCTTCTATCTTATTGAGAGTGACATTTCATCTCATTTTTAGGGCACTATTGACTCGCAAGTCTTTTGACTTGTTCAATTCGGGACGACCCGCCACTACGCGGTCAGGGATTTATATTGCGTTAAATCATAGATTGATTACACGTTCGGAGATACCCGGACAGGAGGTCAGATATGATGAATGATATTCCCCCAACATTTCTGGAACAAATGAAGCCGCTCTTTTTCAAAAAAAATGTATATTCAGGCAAGCTCTATGCAAATGGGAAAGAGATCCCGAAAATCCAGCTTGAGCTGATGAAGGAAGGTGAGATATTAGAAGAGGTGCTCCGACGCTCCTGGAGTCTGATCGATGAAGCGACCTATTTGACAGCGAAGTTCAGGGTTCTTGAGGGAGAGATCGCAAAAACGGAGAAGAGACCGGCAGTTTCTCTTTCGGACCTCGGAGTGAATGTATGAATACAGAGAAGTTATCCCGTGCCGAGGAGCTTTCGGAGTTTTTGCTTTATAATACGGATGCAGGGAATACGCGTGTTCAGGTGAGGCTGTATGAGGGATCAGTGTGGCTTTCGCAGCGTTCGATTGCGGATTTGTATGACCGGTCAGCGCCGACGATCAGTGAGCATATCGCGAATATTTTCGAGGAGGGTGAGCTTGAGCCGGAGAAGGTTACCTGGGTTTTTGATGTGGAGCAGGATGAGGGGGGGCGTTTGGTGCTCCGTTCCGTTGTTTGTTATAATCTGGAGATGATTTTGGCGATTGGGTATCGTGCCAGGTCTTCACGGGGGACGCAGTTTAGGAAGTGGGCGACGAAGCTTTTGCATGAATTTGTGGTGAAAGGTTTTGTTCTCGATGATGAGCGTTTAAAAGAGCCGGCGGGTTTTGGTCAGGATTATTTCGATGAGTTGCTTGAGCGGATTCGTGCGATCCGTGCGTCAGAGAAGCGGTTGTACCTGAAGGTTCGGGATATTTATGCGCTGAGTGTGGATTATGATAAAAATCTCCCTGCTGCAAAGAAGTTTTTTGCAGCGGTGCAGAATAAGATTCATTTTGCGGTTCATGGTCATACGGCGGCGGAGGTTATGATGTTGCGGGCGAATGCGGATTTGCCGCATATGGGGCTTTCGACGTGGAAGGAGAGTCCAAACGGGAAGATTCATCAGGCGGATGTTTTGACGGCGAAGAATTATCTCTCAAGCGAGGAGATTACGACGATGAATTCGCTGGTGAATCAGTTTCTGGAGTATGCGGAGCAGCAGGCACGTTCACGTAAAATTATGACGATGCATGACTGGGAGGTGAAGTTGGAGGCGATTCTCCGGTTGAATGATATGAGTATTCTTACGAATGCCGGGAGGGTTTCGATGGAGCGGGCAAAAAGTAAGGCTTCCCGGGAGTTTGATGTGTTTGAGGAGCGGGAGCTTGAGAGGGAGAATGTCAAAGATGAGGGTGAGCTGGAAGATGTGATAAAAACACTTTTAGAACATCCAAATCATGATTCAAACGTGAATGGTGGTTCTGATGTATACCGATAATATTTTATGCGGAGTTCCAACTCTTCGGCATTTCCGAATAGTTCGAAGTGAGGTGCTTTGTGTGGAGCCGGATTCTTGGCAGGACGAGGATACAGCGAAAATTCCGTGTGAATCAGCAAAAGGAGCTGTATTACATCATGTTGTTGACATCAACAAAATGATCCCTGCGGCTGTTCAAATGGAGGCGGCATCATGAGCGATAATCTGCCGGAGAGGTGGAAATGGGTCGCCCTCAAAGATGTTCTTGACGTTCGCTCTGAATTTGTCGATTATGTGAATTGTGCAAAGATGAAGTTTGTCGGTCTTGAACATCTTGTTTCTGGGGAAAATTCTGTGTCGGCATTTCAAGTTGAAGCTGAGATGCGAAGCACAAAATCCCGATTTTACCCAAGGAAATGCTGGATCTATCCGCAACCCTTTCCTTTGAAAACCGCACAAAAGATGAACTGATACATCTTGTGAAAGAGTTTCCGGAAACCCGGAAACACGATGATGTCCAGATAAAATTCCGAAAAATGAACACCAAATGGGCAAGCTGCTCAAACAACAAGACGATTACCATCAACAGTCTGGCACAATACCTTCCGGCATATCATCTGAAGTATATTCTCTCCCACGAATATCTCCACCTCACCATCCGCCAGCACAATACTCTCTTCAAAGACATACTTCTTCAGCAATACCCGGATATGGAAAGACTGGAAAGAGAGCTCTGCGGGTATTGGTTCAAGCTGAATATATCTAGGTGACATACTATCTCTTTACCTTTCCCACCTCTCGCAAACCTTTGGTTTGCTCGCAAGGCAAAGCCTTGCTTGGCTGAGGTCGGCCGCTTCACGTCCGACCCGCCTCAGCTAAGGGCGAGCCTGTCGGCTCACCCCGCCCCGGCTGTTTTGGCTGTTCATTGGAAAGACTTCCGACCCGGTGTTACCCGAGGGACTACTTTTTTTAACTCTTCACTCCAAAATAATAAACGTTTAGATAACTCGAATGAGCAGGGAGAACACCATGACAAAACTCAATATTACCGACACAACGCTCCGTGACGCTCATCAGTCACTAGCGGCAACGCGTATGAGGACCGAAGATATGCTCGGTCTTGCCCGCGAGATGGAAAAAGCCGGATTTTGGTCCGTAGAAGCGTGGGGCGGGGCAACCTTTGACACCTGTATCAGATACTTAAACGACGACCCCTGGAATCGTCTCAGAACTCTTCGCGAAATATTTGTCAAGACCCCGATCCAGATGCTTCTGCGCGGGCAAAATCTTGTTGGATACCGTCACTACCCCGATGATGTCGTTGAAAAATTCGTCTCCTTCGCATCAGAAAACGGGGTCCGGGTCTTTCGGATCTTTGACGCACTGAACGATATCAGAAACATGCAGAGGTCCATGACCGCTGTCATCGACACCGGCAATCACCTTCAGGGCACTATATCATATACGACCAGCGCTGTCCACAGCATCGAAGGTTTCGTTACCATGACCGAGGAACTCTATAACCTTGGTTGCAACTCGATATGTATCAAAGATATGGCAGGACTCATCATGCCTGAGACTGCCCGTGAACTGATCACCGGCATCAAAGACAGAATCGACATCCCTGTCTGTCTTCACAGCCACTCAACAAGCGGCATTGCCCCCATGAGTTATCAGGCGGCGATCGAAGCAGGCGTTGATATCCTGGACACCGCCATGTCCCCCTTTGCAGGCGGAACAAGTCAGCCGGCAACAGAAAGTATCGTGGCATCTCTCATTGGGACCCCTCGCGACACAAACATCTCCCTTTCAACTCTCCGTACAATAAAAGTCTCAGCGGCAATCATCAGAGGAAAATATGACTGCCTGATCGATCCGATCAGTGTCAGGATCGACAGCGATGTTCTGATCTACCAGCTCCCCGGCGGCATGATCTCCAACCTTGTTTCCCAACTGAAAGAGCAGAATGCTCTCGACAGGATGGACGACGTCCTTCTCGAGATCCCCAAGGTCAGAAAAGATCTTGGATTCCCGCCGCTCGTAACACCGACTTCACAGATCGTCGGGACCCAGGCCGTTTTAAATGTTTTAATGGGCGGACGCTACAAGACCGTCACGAACGAAGTCCGCGATTATCTCAAAGGACTCTATGGAAAGAGCCCCAAACCGCTCGATGATGCTCTCGTAACCTCGATCATCGGAGACACCCCGCGTATCTCCTGCCGCCCGGCAGACACCCTTGAACCGATCTACGATAAAATGAAAGCCGACGCAGAAGCTCAGGGACTCATCAAAAAAGAGGAGGATGTTCTCACCTACATCCTCTATCCCGCCATTGCCCCGGCATTCCTGAAAGGCGAAAAGAAAGCAGAAGCATTCCCGGTGATCCCGACCTCAGTCGGCGGCATGGCTCCAGTAGACTATGACATCCCCAGATCCATGGAAGTCGAGGTCGACGGTGAGATATTTGCTGTGCGGATCCTCTCCGTCGAAGGAGAAGCCGTTGTCAGTTCAGGAAAATCGACCGAGACCCATCACCGCGGCGATGTTCCCGGTGGTGTGAAGAGCAGTATCCAGGGTATGGTCCTCGACATCAAAGTCCAGGCAGGTCAGAAAGTATCTGCAGGCGATACCCTCCTCGTTCTCGAAGCAATGAAAATGGAGAACCCCATCGTCAGTCCGGTCGATGGAACGGTCACCGAAATTTTCGTCGAGAACGGTGCAGTCGTCCAGAGCGGCGACGTTTTAGTGGTGGTGCAATGAGTAAAAACGAATACTTTGACAAAGTATTAATTGCGAACCGGGGTGAGATCGCCATTCGCGTCATGCGTGCATGCCGTGAAATGGGTATCGAAACGGTGGCCGTTTACTCAGAAGCCGATGCGAATGCCTTACACGTGAAGTATGCCGATGAAGCATTTCTCATCGGAGCTGCTCACCCGACAAAAAGTTACCTCAATATGGATAGGATCCTCGAGGTCGCCGATATGGCAGGAGCTGACGCAATTCACCCGGGATACGGGTTTCTTGCAGAAAAAGCAGCCTTTTCCGGAGCGGTGAAAAAAGCAGGGTTCACCTTTATCGGTCCGTCTGAAGCCACCATCAAAATGATGGGTTCGAAACTCGACTCCAAGCAGGCGATGCATGACGTCGGGGTCCCGGTCCTTCCCTGGACCAAGAGTACCGACCATGACGAGGCAAAAGCATTTGCCGAATCGATCGGTTACCCGGTCATCGTGAAAGCGTCCGCAGGCGGAGGCGGGATCGGTATGACGGTCGTCAATAACGAGACCGAACTCGACGAAGCGATCGCAAAATCCAGCAGGACGGCGGCATCAGCTTTCGGCGATCCCACGGTCTTCATCGAAAAGTATCTGGCAAGGCCCCGGCACATCGAGGTCCAGATCTTCGCTGATGGAAAGGGGGACGTGATCCACATGTTTGAGCGTGAGTGTTCTATCCAGAGACGTCACCAGAAACTCATCGAAGAGTCGCCGTGCCCCATCATGACGGATGAACTCCGCGAAAGAATGACCCAGTCTGCGATGACGGTTGCAAAAACCTGCAATTATGAAAATGCCGGGACCGTTGAGTTCCTGTATGATTCGGGCAATTATTATTTCATGGAGATGAACACCCGTCTGCAGGTCGAACACACCGTGACGGAGCTGATCACCGGTCTCGATCTGGTCAGAATGCAGATCCAGGTCGCAGCCGGCGAACCTCTTCCCTATGCTCAGGACCAGGTCACCTGCAGGGGACATGCGATCGAGTGCCGTGTGAACGCCGAGGATCCGATGAACAACTTCCTGGCGGATGCAGGAAAGATCACCCGGTACCGGTCCCCGGGAGGTCCGGGTATCAGGATCGACAGCTGCATTCATGCAGGATATTCTATCCCCCCGCTGTATGATTCGATGATCGCAAAACTCTGTGTGAGAGCAATGACCCGTGAGGAGACCGTTGCGAGAATGCGCCGTGCCCTCACTGAATATGTCATCATCGGTGTGAAGACGACACTTCCGCTCCATTATGCGGTGATGAACAATCCGGAGTTTATCGCAGGAAATACCCACACGCATTTCCTTCAGGATCCGGAGATCACCAGGTCTCTTACGAGATATATGCGTGAAAGCGAGACCCGTATGAATCAGCTCGGAGATTCCCTCCGTCAGGGAAAAGAAAAAACCATCGCCGTCACCGCGGCAGTGAGCGCGTATATGAGTGCTCTTGCAGCGAAAAACGGCCAGAAAAAAGAATAATTTTTTTTATTTTTATTTTCCTTGTTTGCGATACCCTTCCAGCATCAGGGACGCGATCTGTTTGATCGGGAGCCCTGTCACCTGATGAAGATGGAATTCGCAGAACGGACATACCGTTACGATGAACTCGGCTCCCGTCTTTTTTACCATTTCAGCACGAACTTCCCCTATCTTCGCAGCTACTTCAGGTTGACCGGATTTTACCCCGCCGCCTGCTCCGCAGCATCGGGCAGGCATCTCCACGAAATTGTCAGTGACCGATTTCAAGAGGATACGGGGTTGTTCTGAGATCCCCTGCCCTCTGAGCAAATGGCATGGATCGTGATAGGTGTAGGTCCCTTCCACTTTTGCAGGAGCAACAAATCCGATCTCGCAGAGGAACTCGGTGATGTCGAGGACTCTGAATGGAGTGTCGTAATCGTTTTTCAGCGTTGATCCGCATCCTGCGCAGATGGTGAGGACGGTGTCGACGCCTGCTTTGACAAACGCATCGATATTTCGTTTCTGCAGTTCCGGAACGAATCCCAGGAGTCCTGTTCTGATCAGCGGCGAGCCGCAGCAGACCTGATCTTTTGGAATGATGACTCTGACCCCGTTCAGGCGCAAAACCTCCATGGCATCAAGAGCCGGCTGGACGACTCTTCCATTGAACATACACCCGACGAAAAATCCGACCGTTGCCCGGACCTCGCCTTCAGGTTCGATAACATCCGGTATCTGCTCAAGGAACGTCTGCTCCTTTCGCTCGACCGAGCGGCCGGTTTTCTCGATAAGAGAAGCAAGGGCTTTGTGTGCCGGCAGGGAGAGACCTCTCTTTGCAGCCTCGGCCCGGAGTTTTTCTATAGCTTTTCTCGAGGTTTCGATCCCTTTCGGGCAGACCTCAACACATTTATGACAGGTCGTGCAGGAAAAGAGTCCCTTGTCGATTGCTTCAAGGATCCGGTCCCCTTTGTCCCGGGGGTCGAGATTCAGTCTCTGCTCCTGGCGCATGATCGTCGGGCCTTTGTAATCTGAGGCAGCGATCGCGGGACAGACGGAGATACATGAGTAGCATTCGATGCACTCACGCAGAGGTTTTATCTCCTCGATCTCCTCCTGGGTCACCTGTGTGCAGTCACATCCGCTGTTCATCCAGGCGATCTGTGCCATGACCGGGGCAATGTCGACGACCAGGTCTCTGATCCTCGGCAGCTCGAGGGGTTCGATGATGTCTCCCTCCTTTGCTTCCTGCATGCAGGCAAGAACCGGTTCGCCGTTCACGTGGACCGCACACGAACCGCACTGCCCGCCCCGGCAGCAATGTCGATAGGCAAAGCCTGGGTCGATCGTATCTTTGACGGCATCTAGTACGTTGAGTACGCGTGCCGATTCCTTAACGCTGACATCATACTCAACAAAATGGGGAGGTTCTCCGGTGTCCGGATCGAAACGGGAAATGGTCACTTTCATAATTTATCCTCCAGGATCTCGATACCTGATTTGCCTTTGACAAAGAAGGTGTGCCCAAACGGCGAGGTCTCGTTCGTCCAGGTCTGTTTTACATCGGTACGGGTGTGGGCCCCTCTGGACTCTCTTCGGAGGAGCGCTCCTTCGATAACGAGCTGGGCGACAAGAAGCATATTTTCCGTTATCACTGCGTCGGGCAGTTCACGGGGGCTGTCGATCTTCATCGGGGTGTTCTGAAGTTTTCGGATCTCCCGTTCAGCGACCCTGAGGTCCAGTTCGTTTCGGTAGATCCCGACATTGTTCCACATGATCGTCTTCATGGACCGACGAACATCAGCGGTTTTCGTCGAGCCGTTATAATATGACTGCAGTTTGTCTTCCGCTGCCCTGATCTGACCCGCGTCGATCTTCCGTGCGGTCCGTTCGGTTTTGCCTGCAAAGATCCCGCCCCTTCTTCCAAAAACCTGAGTGTCCGCGAGAGCGTTTCCTCCAAGCCGGTTTGCTCCGTGGATCCCGCCGGTCACCTCGCCTGCTGCATAGAGATTCGGCACCGTCGTCTTTGCTTCAGGGGTGATCTTCAGCCCTCCCATGAAATGGTGGGCCGTCGGTGCAACTTCCATCGGTTCGTTTCTGATATCCACGCCGAACTTCAGAAACTGATTCAACATGATGGGAAGGCGTGTTTCGATATGTTCACGCGGGAGATGACTCACATCCAGCCAGATACCTCCGTGCGGTGTACCCCGCCCTTCGAGTACTTCGGTGGCAATTGCTCTCGAAACGATGTCGCGTGTGGAAAGTTCCATGCGTGCCGGATCATATTTTGTCATGAACCGTTCGCCGAGTGCGTTTTTCAGGGTGCCCCCCTCTCCTCTCACTGCTTCGGTGATCAGCCGTCCGCGTGAGTCGTAGGGGGTCACTGCCCCTGTTGGGTGGAACTGGACTTGTTCCATATCGATGAGCTGCGCTCCGGCTTTGTACCCAAGAGCATACCCGTCCCCTGTTCCTGCAGTTGAGTTGGTCGTCGTATCATAGACCTGTCCCGCTCCGCCGGTTGCGAGGATCACTGAATCGGCCGTGATGACCCCGAGTTCTCCTTCCCGGTCACAAGTGATCGCGCCGGTCACCCGCTCGCCGTCGGAAAGCAGATCAAGGACCGTCACTTCATTGTCGATCTCGACCGATGAACCCCGGAGTTTTTCGAGAAGGGTCATCACCAGTTCGTGACCGGTATGATCGCCGGCATAACAGGTCCTTGCACACCGCTGCCCGCCAAAAGGCCGCTGAGCTATCGTATTATCTTTTGCCAGATCGAAGACGGCTCCCCAGGAAAACAGATCACGTATTCTGTTCGGAGCTTCTGATGCGAGAGTTTCTACAAGCGACTCATCGTTCAGAAATGCCCCGCCTCTCATAGTATCTTCGAAATGGGTCTGTATCGAATCTTCTTCGTTCAATACTGCATTGAATCCGCCTTCGGCCATGACGGTACATCCGCCTTTGCCGGTGATGGTTTTTGAGACGATAATGGTCTCACCAAATGTTTCCGCATCAACAGCGGCACGTATTCCTGCGCCGCCGGACCCTATGACCAGTACATGACAGTCTTTTTTGTTTTCGATGCCCATTTCGAATCCTTAAATATATTTATTGGAAGAGAGAGGGGATAAAAGCGAGGGAAAAGGAAAGTTATACCTCGAGAATCGTCTCTCCGTTGGTGTCGTGTAATATTTAATCACGGTCCCGTCAGGTTCGGTGACGGTATATCTGATGTTTCCCTCCGGGTCGGTAAACCATTCTGTTTTCGTTCCGTCAGTGAAAAAGATAGATCCCGCGGTCTCGTCTCCTGTGAGGATATTCCCCTCTTCATCAGTGTATTGCGAGGGTCCGCCCGGCTGTGCCACGCATCCTGCTGAAAGGATAAGCAGCATAAGGATCATTCCGGTGATCAATATTTTCTTCATGGAAGAGTGTTGGTCCGAATAATTGATATCCTTTGTTTCAATCCCGCAGACTATATCTCTTGCCACGACCCACAATTTACACAACTATTCAAAGGTGCTATCAATAATATGCGGCTCGTAATGAAATTCGGTGGAACTTCGGTTGGTGATGCAGAGTGTATCGCGAAAGTCGTTGATCTGATCAAAAAATCCCGTGAGGAAGGTAATGAAATCGCAGTCGTCGTTTCAGCAATGACGAAGGTCACCGACCAGATAATAGCGGAGGCTGAAAGGATCATCAGCTGTACTGACAAGAAGAATCTGGATACGTTCATCGATACTCTCAGAGACCGGCATATTACAGCACTTCGTGTCGTGGCTCCGGATTATATCGATGAAGTCACCGCTCATATCAACCTAAGACTTGAACGGCTCAGAAATATCCTCATCGCCGTATACCATCTTAGAGAACTCACGCCGCGTTCCCGGGATTACATCATCTCCTTTGGTGAAAAACTCTCTGCTCCCGTAGTTTCGGCTGCTCTTCGCCAGGCGGGCATTTCGTCGTTTCAGATAAGCGGATGTGATGCAGGCATTCTCACGGATGGTGTTCACGGCGGGGCCACCGCTCTTCCGGAAAGCTATCCAAGGATCATGGAGCGTATTGGTTCCCGGCTTGCAGTCGAAGTCCCGGTCATTCAGGGATTTACCGGTTGTTCCGGCGAGGGTGCCGTAACCACCCTTGGCCGCAGCGGATCTGACTACTCAGGTGCGATCATCGGAGCAGGTATCGACGCTGAAGAGATCATTATCTGGACCGATGTGGACGGTGTTATGACCACGGATCCCCGGCTCATTCCCGAGGCACGTGTCATCGATTCGCTGTCGTTCCTCGAAATGATGGAGATGTCCTACTTTGGTGCAAAAGTCATTCACCCGCGTGCTCTTCTTCCGGCAATGGAGAAAAACATCCCGGTCTATGTCAAAAACACCTTCAACCCGACCCATCCGGGAACGGTCGTCATCAAAGAAAGTCATGCCGACAAACGCATCGTCAAAGCCGTTTCACTGATCAAAAACAGCTGCATGATAAGCATCAGCGGATTTGCCGCCGGCAGACCCGGAGTGGCTGGTGAAATATTCACAACGCTTGCGGCAGCAGGCGTGAACGTGATGCTCATCAGTCAGGGTTCATCTGAGATGAACATCTCGCTGATCATCACCGAAGAACAGGTAAATGCTGCAAATAAGGCTCTTATCCAGATCAAAAACAGAGGACTCATCCGCGAGTTCACGTTTGGAAAGGATGTGAACGTGGTCTCGGTCGTTGGAGCGGGAATGGCAGGAACTCCCGGAACTCTCTACCGGATCTTCCATGGACTCGGTATCGCAAAGATCAATGTGATGATGATCTCACAGGGTTCGGAAGTGAACGTCTCGTTTGTGGTAAAGGAAACGGACGGTATCCGTGCAGTAAGAGCGATCCATGAGGAGTATGATCTCGAAAAGGAGGAAGCATGACAAAGAAGTATTCGTATAAAGAGGCCGGGGTCGATATCAACCTTGAGGCCGACGGGGTAAAAGCCCTGATCCATCAGCTGAGCTACAAACGCAGCGGTGAACACGGCATGGTCGGCGATGTCGGCCACTTTGCTGGCATGATCAATTTCGGCAGCAAGGTCCTTTCCCTGTGTACCGACGGTGTCGGGACCAAGATGCGGATCGCTGACGATCTTATGGACTGGACAACGGTCGGTATCGACTGTATGGCGATGAATGTGAATGACATGTATGTCATGAACATCGAACCGATCGCGTTCCTCGATTACATCGCGACCGAGGGTATCAAAACCGAGCAGATGATCCAGATCGGTGTGGGTCTCAACGAAGGAGCACGCCTTTCCAACATCAATATCGTCGGCGGGGAGACTGCTACGCTCAAAGGTATGATCAATGGACTTGATCTTGCAGGCACCTGTCTTGGTGTCCAGGACAAGGAAAAGGTCGTTACCGGTGAAAAAGTCGCACCCGGCGATATCATTATCGGCGTGGCAAGTACCGGCGTTCACTCAAACGGGTACACGCTTGCACGCCTGGTCGCTGAAGAAAACGGCGGCTATGCCACGGTTCTCCCGTCTGGCAGGACCGTCGGCGAGGCTCTGCTCGTTCCAACAAGGATCTACTCTGAAGTCCTTGATGTCTGCAGCAAAGCCGTCGTGCATGGGATGTGTCATGTGACCGGCGGAGGTCTGCTGAACTTCCTTCGGATCTCCAAGTACGGTTTTGCCGTCGAAGATCCGCTTCCGGTCCCGGAGATCTTAGCATGGATCACCGAGAAGGGCGAGCTTGAGATGAACGAACTCTACCGAACCTTCAATATGGGTATGGGCTTTGCCTTTATCGTGCCAAAAGAGAGCGTGGAGACCGTACTTTCCATGGTCAAAGGATCAAAAGTCGTCGGTCGTGTGATCGAAGAACACAAAGTCACCCTGAAAGGCGTGGAAATCAACTAATTTTTTCTTTTGCGGGCTGACCCGCAGGGGCGGCCTCAGCGGAGCAAATCTCCGATTTGCGACCGTCGGGTTATTTTCTGATATCTGAAAAAAGAACCGCGTTCGCAAATCAGAGATTTGCTCTCCGCTTCGGGTCTTCGACCCTCGCTTGAATCTTCGCGGCTCTTTTTTTCATGCGTCCACATCCAACCTTACCCCTCCAGACTTGGATCCACACCAACACCGCGTAAGTCTTATTTTAACAAGACCTGAAATTGGTTCTTGAATATCGTAATACAACATTTCTGCAGTCAAATTCTCAATTACTAAATTTATCAAAATTAGTAATTGATTAGTAATTCAAAAAAAGAGATGGTCCCCTATACTTTGGTATAGGTATATGTTGCATCCCCCCATGTCTCGGTAAGTATTCCATCAGTTCCGAGGGTTAATGTTGAGATATCATTCAGATATGAATAGCTGTAGATCCCGTCATTCTTTGACCAGATAAGCGGATAGGTGGATTCATGCGTGTTATTATTCTGATAATACCAGGAGAACGCTCCTGAATTATTCTCATAAAATGCAAACTCTCCCTCGTAGATCACGCCGTCATCTTCCCATGGGATGTCCTTTGTCCATATGCCGACAAATCCGTCTCCGCTTCCGTCTCCGGAAATGGTAAAGGCCTTCTCATCGTCTGAAAGAATGAGCTGATATGCAAATGCCGCCTCATAGGTCGAATTGTCGACTGCTTGCCATGTTATATTGAACATACTGATATTCTTTGCAGGATCTTCAAAAACCTCGGTCATATTTCCGGTCCCGTCTGCATTGAAAACATACGTGAAACTCGTAGCATTGAATTGTTCCGGATTTACCTCATTCCAGGTGCCGGTAAAAGGATCGGGTGATTCTCCCGGGCTCGTACATCTGCTTGCAAAGATGACCGCGAGGATAATGATCCCGACAATTGCGATTTCTTTCATACCCTGAATAGTATGCAATCATCACACTTGAATTTGCCGAGGCTGCAGTATTCTCAGAGAAAAATTTGCAAAAAAGTGAAAGAAAATATCTCTATCTCTTACTTGAAGGTTTACCGGTCTTCTTTCCCCGATAATTCGGCGAAGGCTTCTTCCCGTATTTTTCCTTCAGTAATGCGATCTTGTCCGGCGCTTTATTTCCTGTTGAAACTCCGGCGATCATTCTGGTGAAACTTTCACGTCCCATCAGCAGATTGTAGGCATTCTGCTGTTTATTGAACCGTACCATTACCGAATCGACGGCCACCACAGATCCGTAGGATGCGGTAAGCAAAGCTTCATGCTCGGGTATCCTGTGGAATGCCGGCAGTGCCAGATAGGTCGGCGTTGTCCCTGTTCCGTCACAGACGAGGAACAGATAGTTTTTCGCATCGCCGATGTCGGCCGACATTACGGAAACCGTGATATGGATCCTTCTCTCCAGATGTTTTTTGAGCTGGGAGAGTCTTGCTCTCTTTGCATCTGTCGGGATTTTGTATCCGCATTTTCTGTGCCCGTCGGTTCTGAGGATCGCATATGAAAATTTCACATCCGTGTTCACGAACCTGAACTTCTCCTCCTCACCCCCGAGTGCGAACATCAGGTCCGTTGGTTTGATGTCGGCATATGAACGGAACGACCAGCAGGGGGAAACCGTACAATACATGCCCCGGAGATCGTTACAGGGGGCGTATAAGGTAAGGCCTTGTTTCTTCACATCGCGTGAAAGATCGCGGAGCATCGTTGAATTGGCAAGGTCGGCTGGTTCAAGGAGGACCAGATTTCCGTCAAAGACAAGATGCTTCGACAATGCCATGACAAGTTCTGCTTTTTTCTCCGGGTCAAGACCGCTCAGTTCGTTGATAACATTCGAACAGACGATCAAGTCGAACTCTCCTTCCGGGATCTCTTTCGTGATATCTTGTGCGAGCGGTTTTTCCGCGGTGACTTTCCCGCCGGCATTTTTGAGAAACTCAGGGACTATTGCCTGATATGCTTCGATATGGGTCTCATAATATTCAAGCGATGTGATCTCTGCGGTCATCCCCTCCAGACAGGAAAGAACACGGGCAACACCGATCGAAACGGTCCCGGGTCCGGCCCCGATATCCAGGATCTTCACATGTTTTCTGATCAGGCCCGAGGTGATCATCGAGGCAAAAAATTCAGAGAACTCGAGAACATATCCCGGCATCTGGTATGCCATGTAGCCGAGAACGCTGTATCCTCCTTTGTAGGCGACACTCTTATGGGCTCCCTCTTTCCAGTATGACTCCTTCTGAGCGATGATAGCGTTCCGGATCTTTTCGAGAACGGTCTCATCGTTCCAGGATTTGCCGGTCACCTTCTCTATATATTTGATCGTCTGTTTTTCAAGTTCAGGTACGCTGCGTATCTTCAAAAAAGTGTTGAGGCGGGTTATTTCCTCAGCGGTCGGGATGTATCGTGGATTATCCATTCTATGTTACACGAGTGTTTTGACGGAGTATCCGTCAGTTTCAGGCTCAATTTCGAGTTTGGTCTTCGTAGCTTTTGAGGAGACGATACCCGAGTTTCCGCTCGGGTCAGTGATGATGACGGTAAATGGTATTTCGGATCTTCTTGCTTTGTCGATCTCTTCCAGGAGTTCAGCTGCCCGGGCGACTTCGTCTCCTTCGCAGGATATCGAGGCGCTTTTTACTGCATCCTCTGCCCGTTCAAGGATCCCTTCGATGTTTGATACGAATCCAAAGCAGGCCGGACCTGGATGGATATTTATACCGAACTCAGGGATATCGATCTCACCCTGCATACTGCGTATGACCCGTGCATCAAGATCGTTCTGGGTCTCTACTTTCATCTCCCAGCGGCTTGGCTCGTGGTCGTTTAAAACCATGATATCGACGATGCGAAACCCACAGTTACAAACGCCGCAAATCAGGAGAATGTCGGAAAAATACGGTATGTTTTCCGTATCATATATATATTCGATATCCTCTCCGCACTCTGGGCAGGGGGCGGGAATTACCTGACGCATCGGGTGTTAGTACCCGCTGAGTTTCTCGCGGGAGATACGAACACCGGTCGGCACAACGATAACGTAACGCTGGTCGCCAAGTCCGATGATGTCACCGTTCACATCACGGGAAACGGCACGAAGATCGCCCATTACCCGGTCGAACATGATTTTGTCAAGCTTCAGTTTGGTGATGTCGATGATGACAATATTCCCATTGTAGATCTCGTCTTTTATCTTCGGACAGTCTTTGATATCACAGACACTTGCGACCTTGACATACATCGTTGCGGGTTCGTTCTCTCCGACCGCTCCTTCGTATGCCTGCAGATCAAGCTTCATGTAGGTGTCTTCTTCTATTGATTTGTCCTTCGAGCCAAATACTCCGTCAAGAAATCCCATATGAAAAATAATTTAGTTGTTGCTTATTTAATTCTATCTGTGCTGGTCATCTAGATCTCCATATTCCAGAGCTCATCGCCGATGTAATGCAGATTTTTTGCCCCCTTCCCCTTCTCGAGCGCGATGATATCCTTCGCATCATAGAGTGGAAGGACCACGGCGAGAGGTTTGTTGTGACTCTCATCAACTGCGAGTGCAGGCTGACCTGCCTTTACATCATCCGTGACCGAAACGATGCCCGGACGCATGATATCTGCGCCGTTGATCATGTAAGGAATTGCCCCCATATCGACCACGATACGTCTGCCGGTAAACGGGCGGGAGATCGCTCCGCGGAGTGTGGGAAATGCCCAGTCATCCTTTTCCATAACGAGCGGCTTTTTGTCGATGATATAGATATTGAATTTTGCTGCGGTCTCCGCGATCTCGATCATTGGAGCATTATACAGAGCCGCTTCTTCTCCGATATTCTCTGTAAGCTTTGTCATCAAAGCCGCAAGCTGACTTTTTTTGATGGCGTGGCGTTTTTTGATGATAAGTTCTACCATTTGTTACTGTGTTATTGGGCGCGTGAAATTATATAGACTCCGTGAATGGTCATCTGGGAATCTCCTGGTCAGCACAGAAGAGTTTACGTGTACACTCTGCTCTCAACTGTCTGATTCCAGGCTTCTATCCCCGCTATCTTTATGTGTCCGAGTGGCGTATACATTAAGCACTCGTGCATGAGTCTTAGGCTTATGTGACGTCCGAAACCTGCACAAAAGCCGCGGCTTTTGTGTTTACACGGCATATTCTGTCGGTGTATTCGTTTCGGACTCTCTCCCTGAGAGAAACGAGAGGTAATCCAATGACAAAGCGACCACTAGAAATTTTAGATCAGGTTCTGAACCGCCAGCCGGTTATCATTTCACTGAAAGGTGGACGGGAGATCCGTGGAGTTCTTCAGGGATACGATGTTCACATGAACCTGGTTCTTGACAAGGCAGAGGAAGAAGGAGAGAACGGGATCGCTGAACTCGGCACTTTGATCGTGCGCGGAGACAACGTCGTCTACATCTGTAGAATAAACATCGAGGTGAATTAACAATGACAAAAGGCACACCATCAATGGGTTTGAAGAATAAGCATTCCCATATCATCTGTCGCCGCTGCGGCAAACAGTCTATGCACGCACGGCACGGTGTATGTTCATCATGCGGCTTTGGCAAAAGTTCAAAGATCCGTGGGTACAACTGGACGAAAAAAGCAGCAGAATAATTAAAAAGGTTATAATATGAGTGGTATTGCAGGCATCGTCGACTCTCGGGGTGTCGCTTACCCCCTTTATTATGCTCTGCACGCTCTGCAGCACAGAGGGCAGGAAGCTGCGGGCATATCTACTTTTGACGGGCATGTATTTTTTATGCATAAAGGTCCCGGACAACTTTCCGAAGTGTTTCGTGAGGAGATACTGGGCCGAATGGCCGGTAATGTGGGTTTGGGGCAGGTGTTATACACCCAGAAAGCACACAGAGGACGAACGGAAAATATCCAGCCGCTCAACTTTACGTTCAAAAACCACAAACTCTCTATTACCGTTTCTGCAGCTTTGATCAATCGCGAGGCACTCCGGAGTGAGTATGAGGGTAAGGGACACTTTTTTTCAACGACAACCAATGCAGAGCTGATCGCGGCGATGATCGCTCACGAGCTGATTTCCGGTGTTTCCCCAGAAGATGCATTCGTAAATACCATGATCCGGCTTTCCGGAGCATATGCGGGAGTCGCCATTCTTGATGGGGTCCTGTATGCATTCCGTGATCCCCTCGGCACAAAACCGCTCTGTTTTGGGAAGACCGATTTTGGTTTTGTCGTGGTTTCAGAAAGCGAGGCTCTGGATATTCTTTCAGGGACCTTTGAAGGGGATGTTCGCCCGGGCGAACTTCTCACAATAACAGAGGACGGGATCTCCCGCCGTCAGGTCCTCGAATCTGACCATAAGGCATACTGCGTGTTCGAATATGTCTATATTGCGAGACCTGATTCGGTCATCGACGGCGTGCTCGTGTATGATGCCAGAAGAAAGATCGGTGCATGTCTTGCAAAGAATCCTCCAAAGGCTGATCTTGTCTCTCCGGTCCCTGATTCTGGCATTGCCTTTGCTACCGGGTATGCCTCGGAATCCGGCATCCCGTATATCGAAGGTCTGTTAAAGAACAGATATGTCGGCAGGACCTTCATTATGCCGGCTCAGAGTCTCCGGGAAAACGCAGTACGGATGAAGATGAATCCTGTTCGTCGTCACGTGACCGGAAAGTCGGTCATCCTGGTGGACGACAGTATCGTTCGTGGAACGACATCACTTCGGATCGTTGACATGGTCAGGGATTTCGGGGCTGATGAAGTCCACCTGCGGATCGGCTCACCGCCGATCGTCGCTCCGTGTTATTTCGGGATCGATCTTGCTACCCGCGGGGAACTGATCGCAGCGGGTCTTGATGTGGAATCGATCCGTGAAAAGATCCATGCCACGACCCTTCAGTATGTATCGACCGAAGATCTCGTGGCCTCGATCGGCATCCCGGCAGAGGATCTCTGTATGGGATGTTCCAGCGGCAGATTCCCGCTTGAAATACCTGGCGAATGTACGGGCTGCTGCAGAAAGATCACTCAGGTAAAAAACTAATTTTTTAGCGAAGTTTCTTGTATTTCCGAAACCCACCGAATGGTGATGCATCTGGAATATACCTTAACAGAGAATGATTATATCGCGTTCAATAAATCTCATTATTCCCGTTCGCCCAGTATGAGAAGACAGTTTTCCCGGTCCCGCGTCTATATGTCGGCGGTGTTCTTTTTTATCCCGATGTTACTTGCGGTGACATTTTCCGGGTTTACCTATCTCTGGGCAGGGATCGCCGGCGGCGTGATCGTTTTTGCCCTTATCTACTGGATCTATCCGAAGTTCTACTGGAAGATGATCGACAGAAATCTGAGAAAGTTTCTGCGTAAGGGAGGCCCTGGCGTGCCCTGGGAAATGCCGGCTGAATTGTCTCTCAAAGATGACGGTATGCATTTTTTGATCGGCCCAAACGCATCAGTTTCCCCGTATTCATCGGTCCGGGATATCGTGAACGAGAACGGGGCAGTGTATATTTACGTGGATGCTCTGCAGGGAGCGATCATCCCGGCAGGTGTTTTCGGGACAGATGAGTTCATCTCAGCGCTGAAAGCAAAGCTTCCCTCCAATTCATAATTATCTTAACCTCCCCCGTCCAATTCCCTTTACCGTGATTACTGTTTTTTCCGGCGGAACAGGAACGCCCAAACTCATCCGCGGTCTCCGACAGATCCTGCGCGACCACGAGATCACGGTCGTCGTGAACACGGCTGAGGATCTCTGGATGTCGGGCCTGTATGTTTCCCCGGATATCGACTCTATTCTCTATCTCTTCTCAGGACTTCTCAATACCGAATCCTGGTGGGGCATTCGCGGCGACTCCTTTGAGACATTTCATGCGATGGAAAAACTCGGCTACACTGAACTCCTGCCTCTTGGAGATCGGGATCGTGCCACAAATATTGCCCGTGCCGAGTTTCTCAGAAACGGAATGACGCTGACCACCGCAACCGAGAAGCTCGCGAAAGGTTACGGGGTATCTGCGCGGATCCTTCCGATGTCGGATCAGGGAGTTACCACGTATGTGGTTTGTGAGGATGACTCCCTGATGCATTATCAGGAGTACTGGGTGGGCAGACGCGGGAACGTGGATATCAAAGGCGTGGTCAGAAAAACAGCAGACGGTTCTCCGCTGGAAACCACCCCTGAGGTCCTGTCGGCGATCGAGGAAAGTGACGGGGTGATCATCGGTCCCTCAAATCCGGTCACGAGCATCGGTCCTATCCTTGAGTGTGCGGGTGTATGTGAGGCTCTGCAAAACAAGTTCACGGTTGCTGTAAGTCCATTTATCGGGAACCGGCCGATCAGCGGACCTGCCGCCGCCCTGATGAAGGCATGGGGCTATGAATCCACGTCCTACGGGACCTGGCAGATATACAAAGATGTGGTGGATATGTTCATTCAGGATATCAAGGATTCCGCGATAGAAGTTCCCGGAGCTCATCGTCTGGACACCATGATGACCAGTGAAAAAAAGGCTGAATCCCTTGCGTGGGATCTGCTCTCGTACTTCCCGAGAAAATAAGGAATAAGATCAGAGGGCCCGCATGCGGAATTCGTGCGCTGCTTTCCCTGGATCAGCGGCTTCGTAGATCGCGCGGCCGACAATGATCCCGTCAACATATTTTTTGATATCTTCGGGCTTTGCTCCCTGGGCACCTACGCCGGGTGAATAGATCTTCATCGAACTCCCGATGATGGTTCTAAGGATCGCCGTGCGCTCAGGTCTTGTCGCCGGAGCGATGATCCCGTCGGCTCCTGCCTCTTTTGCCATCCGTGCCATTTTCTCGGCATTTTCACCGCTAAGGAAATCGAGGGCCCCGGGGTGACTCATTTCACAGACAACAAAGGCACTTCCCCCGTGATCATGTGCCCCGTCCACGATCGCCGAAAGAGAGTCCGACCCGCAGAATGCGTGGGTGATGATCCCTGAGCATCCTGCTGCAAAGACCTCTTCGCAAATGAAAGAGTTGGTATTTGGAATGTCGGCAACTTTGAAATCGGCAATGATCGGGATGTTGGATCTTGCCAGCTCCTTTACAATGCCAAGGCCGGTCGAAAGGACAAGCGGGTAGCCGATCTTTATTGCATCCGGCTCCCCTTCACAGGCCTGAGCTATATGAACTGCTTCACTTGCGCCTTTTACATCAAGGGCGAGCAGAAGTTCAGCCATTTATTTTGACTCCAGACGCTCCAGCGTTGCTGCGGCAAGGATCGGGAGTGTTATTGTGGCATCGCCGTATACGGTAACGCCGGTCCCTCCCTCGCCGATCTTACCCCAGGACTTTGCTTCGTCAAGGGTCGCTCCGGACAGTCCGCCAAGGTCAGGGCGGTCTCCGGTGAGCTGGATGACATAGGTGAAATCGTTTGGCGTCATCAGCATGCTCTGAAGCGTGAAGTTCTTCGGAACTCCTCCTCCGATCAAAACCGCTCCGGTTTTTTTCACATTGAACACCTGATTCATGAGAACATGCATGTCGCCGATCGCGTCAAGGATAGTTTTTTTATGAAATTGGGAGAACATCCAGTACTGGAGACCGAGGACCGAGTCCTGAAATGCCGGGCAGTAGACCGGGATATCATGTTTTGCTGCCGCTGCAAGGATCCCTGTGTCAAGTTCCCCGCCGATCGTTTTCATGAGGTTGCTGATCGTGATGGGCTCTTCAGGAAGTCCGCAGTATATGCCCTGAATGAACTCTTCAAGCTCCTCGAATGCGTCGTTTGGCAGGAAAATATCGTAGATACGGTTCACCTCATCGTTTCGGAGTTCGACATCATCGCACTCCGCTTTTCCATGATAGTGATGACACCCGATTGCCTCGATGACATCATGGGTGAGATTTGCACCTGTTGAGGTCAGCACATCGATGTGACCTTTTTCTATCAGTGTTGATACGATACCTCCCATCCCTGCCGGGACCATCGCTCCGGAAAGAGCGAAGAACTTTGTCATTTCAGGGTCGGAGAGCATTTTCTCGTAGACTTCTACGGCGTGGAAGAGACTTCCTCCGTTATACGCTCCTGCTTTTCCCATCTCACAGACCATTTCATTCACGGTCATATTGCCGCGTGGGATAAACTGCTTGACCGGGGTACTACAATGTTTATGCATGATTTTGACCTTAATGCTGAATATAGTTGGTTGGGTACACCCATATAGATATGTCTTGTTTATGGAAAAAGAGAATTCCGCATCTCAGATGCACTCTATTTGGCAGCATATCAGTGTCGTGACAAATCCGTCGGAAAACACTCCTTTTATCGAAATATCTATGTTTCCGGAGATCCATTTAGCAACTCCCGGGAAAATACAGGTATTGTTGTATACGTGCCGCATTGTCTGATCTTCAGTAAGCTGCACCTCCTTTATACAGATGATGATGTCCGTGAGACCGGCTGCATCTTTTCCCCCGGAGATGAAGATCACTACATCATCACCGGAAACAGATACTACCGTCTTCACATCTTTTGTCAGGAGTGGATGTTCCATTACTATCCTGCTACTGAATATTCCGGCAATTGTCGCGGTCAAGAGTATTAAAATGAGCAAAGCTATCAGAATGATCCCTGCCATGGTCATGGTCTTACCCTTTTTTTATATAGCGTCCGGGTTTTTTTCTCATGATGATTGTGTCTATTGTCCTTCACATGTGCAATCTGGGCAAATATCGCGTTATTTGGGGTTTTATGAGTTTATCACATAAACCTGATAGTGACTATAAATTTAATCCCTATCTCAAAAGGCCCTAAGGCGCGTTGAATCAACACGAATAATGGTTAATAATTTAAAATAGTAATATGAGTTAATTAATGTATTTGTCGAGGCATTCAGCTCGGGATAATATAACCAAACCGATAAAAAAAATCACTTGCTGCAATATCTACAAAAACACTGTCAGAATAATTGGTGAGGGCAGCAGTATCCACACTGCTTTGTACTCCACATCCCCCACCTAACAGTAATATATGACGTTAACTGATTTTAATCTTACCGTCTTTCCCTGACAGAACACTCTGTTTTTTCAGGTCAGAGATGACGCCTGATAAATACTCGGCCGACAAATCAAAGGAAATCACATCATCTGTCCCTTCGAGCGGGAAGGCCGGGGTATCAAAGGCGGCAAGCAGATCTGCTTCGCTCTGTTTTCCCTGGGCCACAAGTTTATGGATCTTTCCGATCAAAGCCTGTTTGAAAAAGACCGCGTCCACGAATCGTGCAGCTTCGTCATCCTCAACATCCATGTGATCTAAGAACTCGGTAAGATCCTCAATGTCGCATACAAACAGGATTTCGACCCCGGTAGTTATAATGAACTCGGTGGTCGAGGAGGTCCTGATGTGGCTCATCGTTCCGGACTCTTTCAGATCATCTTCAGTTACACCGTTGAAGTCCGTGTAGGCGTACATAACGCGGAGATCTTCCGGTTTTTTTGTTCCAAGAAGTGTGTAGCACTCCTTTTCCTCTGTTACTTCCAGAAGCTCGTTGTCTTCCAGGGTCCCAAGGATCATCAGTGAATTCATGAACTTATCGGATGCCTGTTTTTGCACATCTTCGCCCATGGCATCTATCGATTCCACCTGCGCGAGGAGTTGTGACGGTGTTGCATCCGTCAAACAGTCTCCTGTTTTGTGTGAAGCGAAAAACTCTTCAAGGGATTTTTTGCGTGCAAGAAGATCAGATTTCAGTTCATCCAGATCGGTATCCGTCTCCCGCGCCTGTATTCTCTCTATGAGCTGCAGGATCGACGATATGCTTCCCTCAAAGTAGGGGGTTCCCGAAAAACTGTGTTCAACAGATATCCGTGATGGACATCCCTTTTCCCGGAGGTACTTCTGAAACGCTGTCGCGTCTTCCCGGGAATAAAAGGTGATTTTTTCTTCCAGTGTCATCTGGTTATTTGTATGCTCTTTATATGGTTATTAATTCCGTGCTAATATGAAACTTGTTAACACGTAGCATATTTTTTTATACAAGGAGCACAAACATTATATCAGTACATCAACACCACTTAAAATCCGGAATACAGTTCAGTCTCCGGCGTGGTGCTAGACTACCACGGGGTATTGGCGGGACTGTTTTTCGGGTTATTTGTATTTGTTTTGTGCTGATTTAGGTGAATTACTCATGGATCTTGATACTGGTGCAACAGCCTGGGTTCTCATTTCAGCAGCATTAGTGTTGATGATGGTTCCCGCAGTCGGGCTGTTCTATGGTGGAATGGTAAGGAAGAAGAACGTCATCTCAACGATGATGTTATCCTTTGTGGCACTTGCCCTTGGTATAGTTCAGTGGATCATAATCGGTTACACACTGGCGTTCGGCGCTGATGTGGGAGGAGTGATCGGGTGGTCTTTGGATTATATCGGTCTTTCGGGGATCCCGATCGATGGGGTGACAGGCGGTATACCTGACATTCTGTTCGTCTGTTTCCAGATGATGTTTGCCTGTCTGGCACTCGCGATCCTGACATCAGGTATCGTTGGAAGGGTCAAAATGTCCTCCTACATCGTCTTAGGTCTTCTGTGGCTGACCTTAGTCTATGCTCCTCTTGCCCACTGGGCGTGGGGAGGCGGCTGGGCATACAGCCTCGGAGCCCTTGACTTTGCCGGCGGAACGGTCGTCCACATCAGTTCTGGATTTGCAGCCCTCGCTCTTGCTTTAGTCATAGGTAAGAGGGTCGGGTACGGCAAACAGATGTTCCGCCCCCATAACATTCCAATGACGCTTATCGGCGGAATGTTCCTTATCGTTGGCTGGTTCGGGTTCAACGCAGGTTTTGCCCTTGCTGCAAATCAACTTGCTGCAAGTGCATTCCTCGTGACCGCAGCTTCAGCCGCCGCGGGTGCTCTCACCTGGATGGCGATCTCCTGGAAGAGCGGAAAGCCGAACTCGCTGGGTTTCATCTCCGGAGCCTTAGCCGGTTTGGTCGGTATCACTCCTGCAGCAGGATATGTCAACGTGATCGGTGCAATGCTGATCGGTGTTCTTACGTCGATCGTGTGTTACGCTGCCCTTACCTTCAGGATCAAGAAAGGGCTCGACGAGTCTCTCGATGCCTGGGCGATCCACGGTATGGGAGGTTTCGCCGGTGCGATACTGACGGGTGTCTTTGCAGTCTCCGCGATCTGCGGGGTCGGCGGACTTCTTGAAGGAAACGTGATGCAGTTTGGGATCCAGGTCCTTGATGCGGTGATCGCAATGGTCTACGCGTTTGGATTGACCTTCGTCCTTGGATGGATCATTAACAAGACCATGGGACTCCGGGCCACAGAAGATGAGGAATACATCGGTATGGACCTTGCCCAGCACGGTGAACAGGCATAAGCACAAAGAGGTTTCAGAACATGAAAATGATAACAGCTATCATCCGCCCGGAAAAGGTGGATGAGGTATTGAATGCACTTGAACAGAACAAGATCCCGGGAGTGACGATCACCGAAGTTTTCGGTCGCGGCGAGCAGGGAGGCGTATGCCTTCAGTACAGAGCCGGTAAAATGCAGGTGAAAACCCTGTCGAAGACCAAACTCGAAATAGTCGTCCCGGATAAAGATGTGGAGTTGCTCATAAAAGTCATCCGTGAACACGCACGGACCAGTAAAAAAGGCGATGGCCGGATCTTTGTTCTGCCTGTAGAGGCAGCAGCATGGGTCAGGACCGATGATTACATCACCGGATAACCTCATTTTTTTTCTCTACCCTCTCTCTATCCAATCTTTTTTTAATAGGACTTACGCGGTGTTCTCTCAACTAAATAGTTAACTCACTTATGGGATGTACTTCGATTTCGTGTGCCGTATTTGAGTAGATACATGAGATTATTGAACCGTGAATAAGCCCAAACGGGCTTTGCCCGTTTGAGGCGGCACGCAAGGCTTTGCCTTGCACGCCTCCGCGAATTACCGCGAATCGCATTTTCCTTGCGTTCGGATGCTCTGCTCCGGCTGATCGCCTACGCAGAATCACACCCTCTCTTGAAAAATGCCGAGGGAAAAACCCGCGTGCGGGTTTTTCTGTTCTTTTATTATTTTTCATACGACACAAAAAGAGAGCCAACTTGAAAGAAAAACCGGCACGCCGGTTTTTCCCAAGGATTTGTCCAAAAGCCAAAGGCTCTTGAGACGTCTCACGAGCTTATAGCTCGTGGACTTTTCCAGACGGCGTGCGATTCTGCGTAGGCGATCAGCCGGAGCAGAGCACGACGGTGCAAGAAAAATGCGATTCGCGAAGATTGGCGGAGATCCGCGGTTAAATATTTCTTGTGTCCACATCCAATTTTACCCTTTCTGAATTGATTTCGCGGGGGCGTGCAATCCAAAGGCTTGTGAGATTCGCGGCGATTGAAGCGAGGGTCGAAGACCCGAAGCGGAGAGCAAATCTCTGATTTGCGAACGCGGTTTTAAAAAATCTCATGCTTCCACATCCAGTCATACCCTTCCTGAATTGGATCCACACCAACACCGCGTAATTCCTATTTTTATGATATCATCAGTTGCCTTGATCTCTCATCCTGACAGCGGGTTTTGCCAGATGCCGTCTTGATCCCGGCGGGACTTCATACCAAACTGTCTGAATAGTTCTCTCTCGCCCCTCCACATCGCGAACTCTTGCAGAACATTCACGGCATTTGTACCCCTTGTCTTTTCCCGCAGATGTCATTCTTCCCCCGCAGACCGGGCAGCGCGGAGATGACCGATTTTCCGGTTCTGCAAGTAGCTCAGGTCTGAACTTTTCCAGATGAAGAACTCCTTTCTGGAAACTTCCGCAGACGATGATCCGATCGCCGCCCGTAAGTTCACGAACCGCGTTCCTGAAATATTTGGTCGGCTCAAAAGCGAACACCGGGATACTCACACCATTTGCGAGGATGGTAAACTGCACATGACCCCCGCGATTCGTTACCGGCGCTGATTCTACTGATCCGGAAAACCGGTATGACTCCCCTTCAACAGGTCCCCGTTTGGGGAGGGGAAGGAGATGTGCATCCGTTCCCTGATTTGTTTCCCAGATCCGGGACAATTCCGGCTCTTCGGCATCCAGAAACCCGGTCGCTTTTTCCACCCAATCGGGGTTTTCCCCGCGGATCCCGTACAACACCGGGTCTTTTCCATGAGGAACACAGACGATTTCTTTCCGAATAAAGTCCACCGTGTCCCAGGTATGCGGCGCCGTTTTTTCTTCCGAGGTGAAAAATCCCTCCTTTTCAAAAACACGCGGAGTCCCGAGTACGTCTACCTTTCGGTATGCAAGACATTCATAGGTTTTATCCGGGAGAACTGACGAAACGGCTGCCAGTGCCCCGATCAGTCCTCTGCCGTTTTTGTATCCTTTATACAGTGCTCCGATCCTTTCCAGCCGTTTGACCGTCTCCTCTATCGTGCAGAATCTCTGCAGAGCCTGATAATAAAATACAGGATCCGGCGGAGAATCGACCACAACAACGCCGGGATTCGTTTTTTCGCACTCGAATCTCGCGAAACGGTCCACAAATCCGCAGGCGATGTCAAAAACGGTTTTTGGATCGCCCCCCGAGATCCCGATACATATGGCTGCATTACCCCGCGTTTTCCAAATAACGTTTGGATTCAGCCTGACAAGACGATGATTTGTGACCTCATATCCCAAGCGTTTCAGCTCCTCGGCTATCAACGCCCCAAGGTACGTCGTACACATCCCGTCAGGTGAATCCGTGTCATCAAGCCCGAGTATCATAAGTGATATTATTTTATAGAACCGCATTACTATTACGATTATACATCTTATGTCCAACGACAGACTCCTCCAAAATGTGGTCAGTATCCTTCTGATGACTGGATACAATGTCTCGGAACGTTGCGAAATTCGTCCGAGAAGTTTCGACCTTATGACATCAAAGGGAGAGAATCTGCTGGTTATCAAAGTAGTTTCACAGATCGATAGTGTAAACGAAGATATTGCCTGGGACCTGGATATGATCGCCCGGCACCTCGACGCGGTCCCCCTCATCATCGGGGAACGCGCGCGTGATGTCGCTCTGGAACGGGGAGCGATCTATCTCAGATACGGGATCAACGCTGTTTCGTCTTCCACTCTGTATGATTATCTTGCAGAAGGCGAACTTCCTCTGGTGTATGCTTCACCCGGAGGTCTGTATGTGAACATCGATGCAGAGAGACTTCGAAATCTCCGTGAAGAACAGTCGATGTCTCTTGGTGATCTCGCTCATGCATTAGGTGTTTCCCGGAGGACGATCAGCAAGTATGAAGGGGGGATGGGTACGACCCTTGAGATGGCGATGCGGCTCGAGGAGTTTTTCAATGATGATATCGTGATGCCGATCGATCTGCTCCATTATACTCCCGCTGAAGAGGAACATGTCCCTGCTTCACTTGCATCCGGTCATAATGCGGAGTCCGATGCTCTGCCGAAAAGACCGGAGGATCATCTCAGGTCGATAGGCATCAATGTGCAGGAACTCAGAAGGTCGCCTTTCCACGCATTTGCGGTGTTTGAAAATAAAACGATCCTTACCTGTTACGGATCTCCGCAGAAAACCGTTCAGCGTGCAGAACTTGTGGGGAACATCTCCCAGATCACCGGCACCCATTCATTGTGTGTGGTCTCGGATTACCGGAAAGAAAAGATGATCGGCAAAACGCTCGTTATCGGTGAAGAGCGTCTCAAAGATGTGGAAGACGGTGAGGGTCTTCTGGAGATGGTGATCGATGAGAAATAATACGATTTTTAGATTCTGGATATTAAAATAATACCTTTTACTTCAACTAGCGCGCGTAGCAATACTTATTACATAATACGTGTTATTGTAATGTACAGGTGAAACACTACGCACATACCTGATTTTCTGTTTGGTTATAGCGGACTTGGCGTCCCAATTGGTATCGTATTCTGGATAATTGCTCTTGTTTTTGTTGCTCTTGCAATAAATTGGGCAAGGAAAAATCTTGATGAATCCAAGATCCCTATCCTTGCGGTCATTGCAGCTGGCATTTTTGCCCTTCAGGCATTCAATCTTCCTACCGGCTTTGGTGTATCGGGACATTTAGTCGGCGGTGCTCTTGCTGCCATCATTCTTGGCTCGCCTTTTGCAGCTGTCTTTGTTCTGACGATCGTTCTTGTCATCCAGGCACTCATCTTCGGCGACGGCGGTGTGCTGGCACTTGGTGCGAACATCATCAACATGGGTGTTGTGGCAGGTTTTGTCGGATTCTACTCCTTCAAGGGACTCAGATCACTTCTCCCGAAACTTCCTACCGCCGGAGCTGCCGGCATAGCAGCATGGCTTCCGTGTGTTATCGCTGCATGTTGTGTCGCTGTTGAGATCGCTATTTTGGGTGCTGTTCCGCTTTCGATCGGTCTTCCGACGATGTTTATCTACCACGCGATCATCGGTATCATCGAAGGTATCATAACCGCAGTTGTGGTAACACTTGTCTTCACCGTTCGCCCGGAACTGACGGGAGATACGACGAAAAAGGCGGTCCCAATCAAAAAATTCCTTGTTGTCGGCCTTGTCATCGCTCTCATTATCGGGGGTTGTGCAGTCTTATTCGCATCCGGCGATCCGGACGGACTTGACAGCACACTGCTTGTGAGCGGAGGTGTTAAAGAAGTCTTTGCTCCGGCAACGGGCGAAGAGATCATTGAAGCTGAAGATCCGATCGGATGGGAGGCGCCAATGTCGGATTATCCTTTCGGAGATAGTGCTGCCGGTGGAATAATTACCCTGATCGTAGGAATCTTTGCAGCTCTCGTTATCATTGTTCTCGCGGCGAAGCTCGTTTACTCTCCCCCAGGGAAGAGTAAATAATTCCAATTTTTTCATTCAAAGTATGTACAACCCCTTCATTAATTCAGATTATGTAAGAACTATAATATAGGGATACGACAAATACTTCAGCATGGTCGGAGAGTCGGATCTTTCACGTATTGGTATTTCGCTGCCTGAGAATCTTCTCAATAAATTTGATGATATCATTGGTAAACGCGGATATTCTTCAAGATCGGAAGGGATCCGGGATGCGATCCGCTCCTATATCACGTATTATGAATGGATGAACGACGTTTCGGGAGAACGTCAGGGTGTGATCACGATGGTATATGATCACGATCACCGCGGTCTTATGGAAGCGATCACGGAGATCCAGCATGGAAACAGACATATCGTTCAGTCCACCATTCATTCACATGTCAGTGATGAGCGGTGTCTTGAGGTCATTTTGGTCCGTGGTCAGGGCGAACAGCTCAAACAGCTTGCAGAGCGTCTCATGTCTCTCAAGGGTGTTGAGTCTGTGAAACTGACAACAATAAAGATCGAATGATACTTTATTGTCGTATTCAAAAATAATCTCTTATTTATTCGTATTTTGCTTCAGGGAAGCTGCATCTATCAACGTATTCAGCACGTTCTCGATAAACATGATCCCGCCCTCGATCCCGGCGATTGGTCGTGCTGCTATCGAGACCCTGCTTCGGTCAGGGTGAGTGATCCCGAGAAACGCAGCTTCAGTGTAGGAATTTGCTTCAAAGGTCGAACCCAGGATAAGGTCAGGACTGCAGTCAGCAATCTGCCCGGTGATCTTTGTCAGGTCGGTTTCACAGGGAATGGATACTGCATCACTGTTTCGTGCAAGGATGACCGGGATCTCGGAGCCAAAGTAATGTTCCATCATCACTTTGGCGAACACTGCGTAACTTTCCTGGGCGCAGACGGCGATGACCGGCGGTTCATATTTTCGGAGATACTTGTCGCATGAATAAAAGATCTGCTCTTCGGCATGTTTCCATTCCTCAAGGGCCGGATCTATATCCGCGTTCGGGAACGTATCTGCGAGGTTTGCACAGGTCTCTTTCAGATCAGGGAACAAAAATGAACCAAGCATCGTTCCGATCCCTGACGGGTACGACGGGTTTACCGAGACGGTATGCAAAGCTGCGCCCTTTCGAAGATTTTCATAGCTGTCTTTTGCGAGCCTGAGAGCGACCCGGATCCCCATTTGTGAGAGAAGCCGCTCGGCTTCGTGCAGATTTCCCCGCCAAAAGAGGTCCAGAAGAGAGATCCCGTCGATGTTCACACCTTCTCTGGACGGATCGGTTTTGATATCCAGACTTTCGAAGGCGATCTTTGCTCCCTTTTCGACGTTTCCGATAAAACCGGGAGCATCGACAAAGATCACATCCTCTCCGGAAAATGCCCCCGAGAGATCTTCGCCGGTAAGTGCCGGGATACAGGTGTTCAAAATAGCGATCGGTCTGTTCGACGTCGAAAGATTGCTCACCACCTCTCTCAGGCGGTTGATCGTCCCAAACACGATCTCCGACTCCAGAAGATAAGTACTGAACAGCGGAACTTTCAGGAGTGATCTTGGATAATAATAGCAGCCTGAAGAGCCGTGGATAAGCACGTTTATCCCGGAAATGCCGGCAAGGACGGAGCAGGCCCCTGTCATGGCGCACGGCCAGACCGGATTCACACACAGGCTTTCATCCATGTAAAATCGCCCTCCTCCAGAGATAGAGCATCTTCATTGTCCCGGAAACGCCGACAGGCAGATAGAACGGCAGTCTGACTTTGATCCCGCGAGGAGATTCGGTCATCCCAAGGCGTGTTAGCGCTTCCCGTGCGACAGCGAGTGTTCCTTCGAACGGTTCGACCCCGAGACACACCTCGCTCCCGGAAAGATTCGCGATTTTTTCAAGCATTTTTTTCTGGTGTCCCGTCTCTTTCGAAATCGCTTCTTCGATTTTTTCTGCAGAAAGTCCGGACGCTTTGCCGACGTCCTGCAGAAATGCGATCGAGCCGGAAAGTCCCCGCGGAAACTCGCCGATCACCGGGCGGCCGAATCTTTTTCCAAGTTCGCGTCCTGCATCTGCGGACCTGCCGTCTCGTAAAATAAAACAGGACACTGTTCCGAGTTTTCGGAGATCCGATACTCCGGCATTTCTGCAGAATCTGATCGTCACGTCGAGGCCCAGCAGATCGAGCAGCCGAGTCACCTCGGCAAAATTCTCCTCGACCTCGGACTCCAGATTTTTTTCACCGATGATTCCAACGGTCCCGGGAACCGGATCCACCGGTGCTGCCAGAGCCGAGAGCCCGATCAGTGCAGCGTTCTCCCCGTCTTTAGCGCTCCCTCCGAGAAATCCCGATGTCGGAATATAGAGCGTGCGTTCGGCATACGGGTGTTCCCGGCAGACGGCCTGACAGTCATCCCCGATCGTTTCCGGGACACAAGAGGTCACAACGATGATCAATTCCGGATGTTTCTCAGCTGCACGGTCAAGTGCCCGCCTAAGACAGGCTTCTCCGCCGAAGATGACATCCTTGTCCGAAAGACCCGAGACCAGGATCTCGGGAACGATCTTCGTCTCCGCTTCGTTCATCAGCGCATGGAGCATGGAAAATGTCTGATGTGCACAGCCTATGGGGGCGTGGACTACCGTTACTGCCCCGGGAATAAAACAGGCGACGGAAAGAGCACCCGTGAGGGTGCATCCTGCCATCCGTGACTCAGAGGTAGTCTCTTGCAAGCTCTTCCAGTTCCTCCAAGGCAAGCGCTGTCGGGATCCTGAGATCGGTGTTAGCCAGAATGATTTTTGCACAGTCGCGGTACACTGCCGCCTGTTCGGATGTCGGATCGTGTTCGATGACCGTCATCCGGTTCACTTCCGCTGCCCTGACGGAGTTGCTCCGCGGGATATAGCAGACAAGCTTTGACCCGATCCTTTTTGCAAACTCCTCGACGAGTTCGCGTTCGTTTTCCATATTTTTCGCGTTGCAGATCACGCCGCCAAGCCGGCATTTTGCGGTGCTTCGCTCCGCGATCCGGGCGATTGCTTTACATATATTATTCGCGGCATAGAGACTCATCAATTCCCCGCTTGTGACAAGATAGACCTCTTGTGCATATCCGTCCCTCATCGGCATCGCAAATCCTCCGCAGACAACGTCGCCAAGAACGTCATACACGATCACGTCACCGTAGAGGGCATTCATTTTTTCCAGAAGCTGGAACGTTGCGATGATCCCTCTGCCTGCACACCCTATTCCCGGTTCAGGCCCTCCTGCCTCTACACAGCGGATGTTTCCAAATCCCTGACAGATGATGTCTTCACTTTTGATCTCTTTTTGATCATACATCTGCTCAAGAACGGTCGGGATCCAGCGTCCATGCATGAGCATACGGGTACTGTCATGCTTCGGGTCGCATCCGATCTGCATGACATCCAGGTCCATCTCCGAAAATGCCGCCGAAAGATTTGCTGATGTAGTGGATTTTCCAATACCTCCCTTTCCATAGAGGGCGATCTGTCTCATTCCCGTATATATTGATTTGCAGAATACATATAATTTGAGTTAAATCCATGTGGTCTGGTCAGGAGACCTGATCTTCATGATATTACTTCTCTCTTCTATGTGCGTTTTTTTGCGTATCGAACCCTCTGAGAATGCCCCATGCAAGGATCAGCACAGGAATGATCTCCAGTCTGGCGACCCACATAACAAAGAACATAATGACTTTTGCATAATCCGGCATCAGAGGTCCGACCACTCCTGTCGAGCTGCCGTTGTTTCCAATACAGCTGCAAAGATCATATATAGTATTTCCGAGATTCGCCGAGAAGTACGGGTCATGAAGAAACACGATCAGCGTCCCAAGCAGCAGCAAAAGAAACAGCAGTATCATCAGAAGGGATTTTGCGATCAGCGTTTCCCCCTCTTTACCATAAATGGGTTTCCCGCCGTGCCGCATCGGGATCACTGCACGCGGACTCTGCAGGGTCTTTTTGAACCACCATCCAAGTGCCTCGAACATGACCTGGACACGATTCAGTTTGATACCTCCCGAAGTACTTCCCTGGCCCCCCTCAATCATAAGGAATATCGAAAGAAACAGGATGGGTGCGAGTCCCCATCCGCCAAAGGTCGTGTTCTGGAATCCGGTGGAGCTCACAGCCGAGCCGGCCATGAAGAGACTTTCCCGGAGGGCGTCCATGAGAGGCATTCCTGTGGTCAAAAGTTCAACGATCAGGACTGCGGAAACAAAAAGGAACACGCCGATCATCATATGCAGAATTCTGTCGTGCAGGATCTCCCGAAACGATTTGCTGACATATATCACATAATAGAGTCTGAATGGGATCGCTCCGGCGAGCATGATCGGGATCAACACCATTTCGAGAGCCATATTGTCGAAATGCGTAATTCCTGCAGCGTATATGGTCATTCCTCCTGTCGCGATCGCACAAAAAGCAACGTTGACCGCGTCCCAGAGACTGAGTCCGGTCATAAGGATCGCCAGAATGGCGATCAGCGTCAGAATGAGATAAATTTTCCACATCTGGAAAGCAGTCGCGATCACGCTTGGCATGAACGATTCCGATCCGCCTTCAGAACGGTAGAGATTCTGGGTGACAAGTCCTGAGCGGCTTGCGACCGTAAGCGTGAATGCGACGATCCCAAGGCCGCCGATCCACTGCATCAGTGAACGCCACAGAAGAATGGTTTTCGGCCATTCTTCGATATTTAATGCAATGGAAAATCCTGTCCCGGTCCATGCCGACACGGATTCAAATGCAGCATCGATCATCGGCATGCCTGCAAAAATGAACGGAAAACACCCAAGAAATCCGACCAGTGCCCATATAACGGCGGTCGCGGAGATCGAGAGACTCGCTCTGGGGGGCGTTGTGTTTTTTGGAAGAAGGTGAAGTAAGCCGCCAAGTCCAAGCAACGCGATGGTGGAGGTCGCCATCCAGGGGAGGGCATACCATTCCTGATAGAGACAGCCGATGATGATCGGAAGAAGGGAGGCAGCACCTATGAGCAGAAGTACTGATCCGATATCACGACCAATCGCCGGAAGTTCCCTGAGATACCCCATTTGTAGTACATTTAGGTGTTTGATAATAATAGTCGTTCCCTGAAAAAGCTTTCAGGAATAAAAAATGAATGGGGAGAAGGTCTATACTTCCTTGACCCAGAGTCCGTGCTGGTTACAGTACTCTCCGGCTTTTATAGCTTTCCCGGTGGTCTTGACGATCATTTCCGGTTTATCGTTTGCAATAAGGAACTTCTGGTGTTCGATCCCGTCATCGGTCCTGAGTGCGACCCAGGTAATGTGGTGTTCCTCGGTCATTGGATGAGCAACCGAGCCGACCGATACTTTGTAGCCTCCCGGAACCTGTTCGACTACAGGAACATGCTTCTCCTTTGCTCCATCGGTGCTGTTCTCTGCGAGTTTGTTCATCGGCTGTCCGCAACAGACAAGCTGCCCTTTGCCTTTCCCAATCACTCTGACCGTGTTTCCACAGATAGCGCATTTGTAAATCTCTTTCTGCTCTGTCATAGTTGATTGATAGGTCAACCTGAAATAAAAACGTACGTATCGGGGAATAAAAAAAGAGAATCAGAGCGTTTTATGACGCTCTTCAATAGAATCTGCCAGTTTGTGCAGAGCTGTGATCGCTGCCTCATCGGGAAGACCCTTGATGTACACCGGCTCAAGTATTTCGGCTTCAAGAGGGGCCAGCATCTCGGCGAGATAGTTCACGGCATTGGTTCCCCAGCCGAATGAACCGATCACGCCAAGGTACTTTGCCTTAGGACGAAGTGCTCTGACCAGATATGCAGCATTTACTGCGACCGGGTGGGGTCCGAAGAGAACGGTCGGTGTTGCAAGAATAATTGTGGCTGCATCAACGATCGAACTCCCGAGTACGCCTGAGTCTGTTTCAAGAAGATTGTACTGCTGAACGGGGATCCCGCGCTGAACAAGATCGTCAACAAGGAAATCCACCATCAGTTTTGTACTGCCGTGCATGGATACATACCCGACAACGAGAATATTTTTTGGCGTGTCGGACGACCAGTCACGATACAGATCTATGATCTTTGCGGGAAGTTTCAGGACCGGACCGTGACTTGGACCGATGATCACCGGCGCGATCTCATCGACCAGTGCCAGATACTCCCGGACCGATCCTCTAAAGGGCATCATGATCGCTGCATAATAGCGTTTTGCTGCCTCCAGATAATCGGGTAAGTCATTGTCCTGGAAAAGTGTCGGGGATGCGTAGTGCGTTCCAAGGAAATCCGAGGTGAAGAGAACTTTATCTTCGACAACTTCTGCAAACATCGTGTCGGGCCAGTGGACCCAGGGAGCGAGATAGAACTTCAGCGTCTTGTCGCCAAGAGAAAGTGTCTCTCTGTCTCCGATCACGATGAACCGCTCTTCGAGTTCTTCCAGATGATGCATTGCCATCAGAAGTCCTTTACAGACCTCGTTTGTGACGACTTTCACCATCGGATACACTTCGAGAAGAAGCGGCAGAAGTCCGGAATGATCCTGTTCTGCATGCAGACAGACGATATAATCCAGGGAATGCTGATCCAGCCTCATGAGATTGGTGATGAACTCAGCTTCTTCATGGGGTTCACCGGTATCAATAAGGGCGGTTTTTTCGCTTCCTTTTACGAGGTAAGCGTTGTAACTGCTCCCTCTCGGTGTCGGCATGATCGCATCAAAGTACCGGAGGTCCCAGTTGATCGTACCGACCGCATAGATATTTTCAGCAATCTCGCGGGCTGCCATAAACGTTTACACCTTTTTGAACTGTGACTTGTTTGCGCCGCAGACGGGACACTTCCATGTGTCGGGAAGAGATTCAAAAGCGGTTCCTGGCGGGTACATGATACCTGCACCTTTTTCCGGGTCGTAGACATATCCACAGACCGAGCAACGGTATTTGTCCATTTTAATCAATCCTTCCTTAGATTCTAAGGTATTACAATAATTCGAGCCTCAAGGTTATAAGCACTTCCAAATAGGACAATTTAGCCGTACTATTACCATCTGTAAAAGCCGATCGACACCTAAGCTATGGAGAGTGTATGTCTTCGAAGATATGGTCAGATCGCTGACGTGCTCGTCAAACCCTGGTCCCGGGACTTCAACAGCGAACTTTATCCTCGGTTTATCAATACGAAAAAAGCAGTTCAGGAGGGATAACGTTTGGTCAGCTCATAAGCCCAAGAAAACAGAACCGTTCACTGCCGGATAGAACATCAGTGTCTTGTCGCCAAGGAAAAAAGGGTCTCTCTGTCTTTGATCCCGATGATCCGCTCTTCCAGAAGATGCAATGTCATCAGAGGTCTTTTGCAGATCCTCGTTTGTGACAACGTTCACCATAGGATACATGATCGGGAAGCCGGGGGTCTTATCCCCCTCTTCCGGGGTCGGCATGACCGGATCAAAGCACCTGAAGTGCCCGCCTGTCATACCGCCCGCAGAGATGGTTTCACCGATCTTTCGGACCGCTGTAAAGGTTCAGTTCTTTTTTTGGGATCTTCCTTAACCCCTTTACTTCCTCCGGTCATCGGGCCCTGACCTGGGTTTTTGCCCCTGCCGTTACCCATTCCGTGACCGTCTTTTGGTCCCTGACCTTTTGGTCCTGTTCCATCTTTATTTGGCATGTCGATCACCTCCTTCCTTGGTATCTAAGGTATTACAATCATCCGGGCTTCAAGGTTATAAGAACTTCCAATAGGGTAATTTAGCCGTACTATTAACATCTGTAAAAACCAATTAACAACTACACTATGGCGAGTGTAAGTCTTCGAAGATATGGTCAGATCGCTCATGTGCTAGTCAAATATGGGTTTGGGTACTTCATCAACGAACTGTTTCCCGGTTTTATCAATACGAAAAAAACAGCTGTTGAGGAGTACAGCGGATACTCGACGTATGTCAGGGTCCGTATGGCCCTTGAGGAACTGGGTCCCACGTTTGTAAAATTCGGTCAGCTCATGAGCACGAGAACAGAACTGTTCCCTGTCGAAATGATCGACGAGCTGTGTAAACTGCAGGATCGGGTGGGCGTGGTCCCGTTTGATGAAGTCATCCCCACGCTGGACGATTATATTCCTGACTGGCGTGACGTGTTCACCTCGGTCGATCCAAAACCCCTTGCAGCTGCCTCCATCTCGCAGGTGTAACGTGCCGTGATGCAGGACGGGACCATTCTCGCCCTGAAGATCCAGCGTCCCCGGATCACTGATAGGATCGAGCAGGATGTTGTTCTGCTCAAATCGATCGCCCAGCTGCTCGAAGACAAACGCCCGGAACTGCGTATGTACAATTCGGTCTCTCTCGTCGACGACTTCACCACGCAGATCAGAAAGGAACTGGACTTCACCCGTGAAGGCATGAATGCCGAACGCCTCGCCCGGAACATGAAACTTTCCGGCATTCCCGGCATCAAGATCCCGAAGATCTACTGGGACTTCTCCGGAAAAGAGCTGCTTGCCATGGATCCAAAAGAGCTGTCAAACCGTGGTCTGAAAGCTTTCATGGTCCAGATCTTCCAAAACGGGTTCTATCACGGCGATCCCCACGCAGGAAATCTCCGGATCTCACCGTCCGGGGACTTGGTCTTCCTCGACTTCGGTGTCTGCGGTGTTGTGATGAAGGGCATGCGGAACAAATTCATCTCCCTTATCCTCGCTCTCCTTTCGGCAGACACCGACCTGACTATCCGGTACATCAAAAATCTGGGTGTCCAGATCCCTCAGACCGGGATCGACGAGTTCCAGGGAGAGCTGTATCTTGCACTCCTGGATTACAAAGAGATGGGTGCCCAGGTGAACTTCTCCGGTCTCCTTGGATCCATCCAGGATCTGTTCCAGAAAAACAATATCCGTGTTCCGCCAAACATCATGCAGCTCTTAAAAGCCCTGATGCTTGTCTCCAATGTTGCCTTCACCCTCGATCCGGATCTTGAATTCACGAAAGAGGTGGAACCTTTCTTAAAACAGATCGTGGCAAATGAGATGAAGGATCCCGCGAACCTGCAGAAAAAGATGCTGGATGCCAAAGTCAGACTCGAAGATCTTGCCCGGGTCCCCCGTCAGCTTGGTTCGGTCCTTGAGATGGCCTCAGAAGGAAAGCTGAAAGTCGAGATCTCTGCAAAAGAGCTCACGCACCTGAGTAAAACGATCGAAAGTTCCGTTGATAAACTGGTTATCGGACTGATCCTTTCTGCGATCGTGATCGGCTTGTCTCTCGTGATGATGAGTCAGACCTTTACGGTCGAATTTGCTCCTATCGTCGCCTATATCGCTGCGGTAGTTGTGATCATTGTGATCTTTTACAAGATGCTAAGCAGGGGTAAAAAACATGATGATTGATCCCTTTTTAATGGAATCAATACAGGACAACAAGTATATCAAAGAGAAGGAATGATAATTGTAGTTATTCACTACCCCTTTGGGAGTTAACAAATAATGACGCATACTACATTAAAAGAAAAATTACAGGTGCTCGGTATCAAGCGTGTCCTTAGTTACCTGGATTCCGATCCTGACAAAAACATTCCAAAGCTCCTTAAGTGGGTCGAGCTTCTGGACAGAAACAACACATTGGAAGGTCCTCTTCCCACCGTAAAACGTGTACTCTCCGACAAAGACGGGGTATGGTACAAGTTCATTAAGGATCTGTACACTGAGATCGATCCCGGGGTCCGAAAACGGATCTTCGAGAACTTTGTCGTCAATGCCGTTGTTCTAGGCAGAGACAAGAAGATCAAACTCAGAGAGCAGGAAGGATGCAACATCCCCTGGGCCATTCTGATGGACCCGACGAGTGCCTGCAATCTGAAGTGTATCGGCTGCTGGGCAGCTGAGTACGGCAACCGGATGAACCTCACCCTTGAAGAGTGGGACTCGATCATCGAGCAGGGAAAAGCTCTTGGTACCTACTTCTATCTGTACTCCGGCGGCGAACCGCTTGTCCGGAAAAAGGACATCATCACGATGTGCGAAAAGCACAGTGACTGTATCTTCCTCTCGTTTACGAACGGCACGCTCATCGACGAGGCATTTGCCGACGAGATGCTCAGAGTCGGAAACTTCGTTCCGGCGATCAGTATCGAGGGCGACGAGGCCGCGACCGATGGAAGACGCGGAGCCGGCGTCTATCAGAAAGTCATCAAGGCGATGGAGATCCTCAAACGCAAGAAACTTCCGTTCGGTATCTCCTGCTGCTACACGAGTGCAAACACTGAAGCGATCGGCAGCGATGCCTACATCGATGATATGGTCGCCCGGGGAGCACTGTTTGCCTGGTTCTTCACCTACATGCCGATCGGCCAGGACGCCGTTCCCGAGCTTCTGGCAACGCCTGAACAAAGAGCGCATATGTACCGTCAGGTCAGACATATCAGAGCTACCCGGCCTATGTTTGCCATGGACTTCTGGAACGACGGCGAGTATGTGAACGGCTGTATCGCCGGCGGGAAATTCTATCTCCACATCAACGCAAACGGCGACATCGAGCCGTGTGCATTCATCCATTACTCTGATGCAAACATCCGGACCCACACGCTCCTCGAGGCATACAAGTCCCCGCTCTTTATGCAGTACCGGGCGAACCAGCCGTTCAACCCGAACCATCTCCGCCCCTGTCCGTTACTCGACAATCCGAAAAGACTCGCTGCAATGGTCGATGCTACTGGTGCACAGTCCACGGATATGGTGAACCCTGAAGATGTTCATGATCTGACGAAGAAAACCGCTCCCGCAGCAGAGAAATGGGCCCCGGTCGCCGACGAACTCTGGGTAGAGAACCGTGCCGAAAAGGCTGCAAAGGCTTTCTGTCCGAGCACCTGCACATGCACCTGCACATGCACCTGTCAGACTCCTGAAAAGAAGTGATCTTTCCAACTCTTTTTCACAATTTTTAATATGCCATATGTTTTACAATGAATACTTAGTATGATCACGTTTCTCGTAGGCATTTGTATCCTTATCTTCGGATATTTCTTCTGGAGTAAGGTCGCGGAAAAAATCTTCGGACCTGACGACCGGAAAACACCGGCACTGAATCATCCCGATTCTGTTGAACGTGTTCCTCTTTCCACAAAACGGAATATCCTGATCCAGCTGTTGAATATAGCAGGGATGGGTCCGATCGTCGGAGTGGTCCTTGGTATGAAGTTCGGTGCGATCGTTTTTCTTCTTCTCCCGATCGGCAATGTGATCGGGGGAGCCGTGCACGATTATTATGTGGGCATGATCTCTGCGAGGAACAACGGTTCCGACATAACAAGCCTGGTCAGCAAGTTTTTCGGCAGAAATGTCGGCGGCATTTTTATTGTCCTGGTCATCCTTTCGCTCCTGCTTCTCGTTACGACGTTTACGAACATTCCGGCAAACTTCATTCAGCTGCTGCTTCCATTCGGCGTGCCCGTTCTGATCTGTGCGGTCATCGGGATATTTGCCTATTATATCATTTCGGCGATCTTTCCGATCGACAAAGTGGTCGGCAGGATCTATACGGTATTCGGCGTGGCTTTGATCGCGGTCACGGCCCTTTTGTGTTTTGCCTATATCCCGTTTGCTTCGGATATCCCGGATCTTGTTCTGACACCGGCGGGAATCGCGGCGGCGTTCACCGCTCATCCTGACGGTCAGCCGATCATCCCGATGTTGTTCATCACGATCGCCTGTGGGATCCTTTCAGGGTTCCACGCGCCCCAGTCTCCGATCACGTCGAGGACGATCACCTCGGAGCGTGAAGGGAGGAAGGTATTCTACGGTATGATGATCGTGGAAGGGATCATTGCGATGATCTGGGCGGCAGGGGCTTCGATCATTTTCACGCTCAAACCGGATATGCTTGCGTCAACGAACGGGAACGCGATAATTTTCGAGATTTTGGATCTGGTGTTTCCGACGTTTCTTATCGTGCTCGCGATAATCGTTTTGATCATCCTCGCGATCACGAGCGGAGACACGGCTCTCAGAGTGATCCGGACCTCGGTCGCGGAGCACTTCAGGATCGATCAGTCGACGATGAGAAAACGCATCCTTCTGGCTCTGCCGCTGGTTGCCGTGATAACCGTGCTTCTTTTCTGGTCTAATCTGATCCCGACCGGGTACACGATCCTCTGGAATTACTTTTCCTGGTTCAATCAGGTCATCGCCTCGTTTGCTCTTCTGATGGCGACAGTGTATCTGATCAGTAAAGGAAAACCGTTCTGGATCTCGATGATCCCGGGTGTTGGTATCCTGTTTATCGTGATCTCGTTTATTCTCTGGTCAAGCCCGGAACACCTCGCAGGAGTGCCGTTTGGGATAGGGATGCCTCTTGAGATGTCATATATCGTGTCCGGTGTCCTGACGGCGGTGATCTATGCTCTTGTGATACGGCAGGGAAGAAAACTGCGGGCCGACACAACCTTCTCGGCTGACGAGGAGTAAATCCTTTTTTTACACTTACTCAAAGATCCGGTGCATTCACCACGGTCTGATATACATAGTCTCTGTTGAACGGCTCTCTGATGATGAGATTATAGATGTCTACATACCGGTTCTGTTCGTTGACCGTAATGCTGTACGTGGAGTAGGTATTGGTATATGTTGAGAAATATGCCTGATATTCTGCATACAGTGTCTCATACTGCGTATGATATGCAGTATATTCATCCCGAGCCTCATTGGCAGCTGCCAGTAATTCCGCATGCTCCGCTTCCAGGATGTCCCACTGCTGCACATACTCGGCATATGTTATTTTATTTGATGTATAATCGCGGTTTAATTTGTTCTGCTGAGATGTAACTACATTTGCCTGGTCGATATACGAATCATATGCAGAGAGTTTTGCGTCCATCAATACAGCTAAGGAGTTGAGTCTGGTCTCGTATTGGATCATGGTCTCCTCCATGGTCTCGAGTTTGCGGGTGTTTGATACAGTTGTCAAGGATAACCGGTCGATCATTTCGGCGGCTTTTTCCCGGTAGGCGAGAATTGCATTGACCTGATATCCGGCATTATAGGTTTTCGTACCTTTTCCGGCAGTGATCACAACAGGGGTGATTTTGAGTGAGGTCCCGTCTTCGAAGGTGAATGATCCGTCTGTTACATAACTGAGGCTGGTGGTCTCAAGGATCGCATATCCGCCGGTATCCGGATAAGCGGTCGTGTCGGTCGTTTTTATCCCGACCACCGCATGGCTCTCTTCTTCAAAGACGAGGAGAACAGCGTCGTAGCCGGCACGTGTAAGGAGCCCGGCGAGGAGCCTGCTTTTATCGTCACAGTCACCGAATTTGTCGATGACGGTCTCAACCGGATAGCGGTACACTTCTATTGTCGTATACGGTATGCTTTGGACAAAGGTCGCGAGTAACTCGACATATTCGTCGTCCGTCAGATCCCATGAGCTTCTGAAGTTGTCAGTCTGGTCGAGGATCTGTGCATACATTTCCTCCTGCAGAGGATCGTTTATGATATTATTATAATATTCGAGTGTTAGTATTTTGGTGTAAGGAATGTTTTTTGATCCGGTATTTCCTGCTCCGTGATAGGTCGATGCCGGAACGGAGATGACAAGGGTCACCGAGCTGTCTTTGAAGGGGAAGGTGTATTCTGCAGTGAGGGTCCCGGTATAGGAGTCATCCAGATATATGTGCGGATTAGAGCCTAAATAAAAAAGATAGTATCCTGTACAGGAGGTCAGGATCAGGATGATCGCGAGGAGGATAGGGATTATGATCTTTTTCATAAGGGAACGTTGATATGTTTTTTAGCTGTTCTTCTGCTTTATATGTTCTGTGTGGGCACGTTGGGTAATGAGGATCTTGCAAAAATCTCTCAGTCGCAAATCTAACGATTTGATCGCAAGTCTGGCGACTTGAGCACAAATCATAGATTTGCTTTGCTGAGGGACCTAAAGGTCCCCGCCTCGGCTGAGGTCGTCCGCTTTCAGCGTCCAACCCGCCGTTTCCACTCGAAAATAGGGTTTTCGGTTGGAGTTTTGCCAGTTTGGATGCTGTTTTTGCTGCTGTTTGAGGGGGTAGATCCGGTGTCTGCCGGAAAATACGGCAGGAAACGGCGTATTTTTTAGGGAGTTGAATCATCATATATAAATGCAGCAGACGTGCGATAAAAAATCTGTATGGGGGGGTAAAACTCCGTCCGTCCGTAAGTATTTACGGACGCAAAAAAAATCTCTCATCAATCACTTTTTTTCACACGTGTGGTCTCTTATTATTATTATTATTATTTTATTTAGTACAGAAGAGAGAGAGAGAGAGAGAGAGAGAGAAAATTAAAAAGAAAAAGAAGTGGCATATAATATTTTCCGTCCGTAAGGACGATATTTTTTCGGACTTATCATTTTTTAATCGCACGTGCTCGGTGTTTATATGTGATGAGTGTGATTTTTTGACAAATCGGCAGAAAACGGCTTATTTTTATTTTGAGCACTGGTTTTGATCGAAAAATGTTGGTGAAAATTGGTTTGAAATTGATCAAATTGGAATCGAAATGCCTATTTGCGAGTGGAAAGTGAGGTGTTTTTGGATGCGGGTTGGATGCTGAAAGCGGACGACCTTGGCGGAGGCGGATCGACGGCGCAGCCGGCGATCTTAGCTGAGCAAACAGAATGTTTGCGAGCAAATCGTTAGATTTGCGACTAAGGCTTTGCCTTGCGAGTAGGCGGGGAAAAAGAGGGATCAGATAAATGCGGAGGAGGGTTAAGGGGAGCCTGGTTGATTCAGAGAGGGAGTATGGTTGGGTGTGGAACTATGAGAAATCCCACCGCGAATAATCGCGAATCTCCGCGAATCGCATTTTCCTTACGCTGTCTTCTTGACCTCGTCGTTTCACTCCTCGGCTGCGTTCCTACGCTACGCCTGATCGGCTCCGCGTGGTCGGGACGGCGGAACGAAAAATGCTGGAAAACCCGCGTCGCGGGTTTTCTTTAAAGAATCTCAAATCCTTGTACTTACAAAATAAATCAGTATTCTCTCAGGAGAAAACCCGCGACGCGGGTTTTCCAGCATTTTCCACGCTGGAGTTCCGGCCACGCGGAGCCGATCAGGCGTAGCGTAGGAACGCGGCCGAGGAGTGAAACGACGAGGTCAAGAAGACAGCGTAAGGAAAATGCGATTCGCGTTTATTCGCGATTATTCGCGGTGGAATATCTCATGTATCCCCACTCATCCCCACTCCTTCCTTCTCATAGTTTACCAGTCTCCTCCAGCCTTCCGCCCCTGTCCCCCTTTTCGTGAATTTCGTTGATTTGCGGGTTGGAAGCTGAAAGCGGACGACCTTAGCAGAGCAAATCTTTGATTTGCGTTTTCGTATATTTGGTGTGGGCGGGGTGAGCCGTCAGGCTCGCCCTTAGCCGAGAAAACCGAAGGTTTGCGTGGGGACGGGGGAGGGAACCTCATGTATCCCACCCAGCCGATTCTTTATTTTTCGTGTTTTCGTTTTCATTTTCGTGAATTTCGTGTGATGGGCGGGTTGGACGCTGAAAGCGGACGACCTCAGCTGAGGCGGGGTGAGCCGAGAGGCTCGCCCTTAGCCGAGCAAGTCGCCAGACTTGCTATCAAATCGTTAGATTTGCGACTGAGAGATTTTTGGTGTGATCCTAAGGGGTTTATGAGGAAGGGTTTTTGGAGTCCTTCGATTTGGTGTATTGGATTCTTTGGGTGGTACCATTCACGCAAGGCATTTGCCTTGCTCAGCTAAGGTCGTCCGCTTTCAGCGTCCAACCCGCCGCCGCAAAATATATATAATCATGATTATAATAATTACGATTATGTGAATCAGCAGTTCCTTGGAAGAGAAAAAGAACTTGCCTGGCTCGAAGAACGCTTCGACTGCCCGAAAGGTCAACTCCTCGTCCTCTACGGTAGACGCCGGATCGGCAAAACCGAAACCCTCCGGCAGTTTGCCAAAAACAAAGAACACCTCTTCTATGCCTGCACCGAATCGGCCGACCGCCAGCAGCTCGATGCATTCAGCAAAAGGCTCCTGGCTAAAAACATCCCGGCAGCAAAATACCTCTCCGTCTTCGCCTCATGGCAGGAAGCGTTTCTTAGCCTGCTGGAACTTGATGCGACAACGAAACGACTGATCATCATTGATGAATTTCCCTACATGGTAAAAAGCAATCCCGAGATCCCCTCAATACTGCAGGCCCTCTGGGATGAGAAGCTTCAGTATGAAGATATTATACTCGTCTTGTCAGGGAGTTCCATGAGTTTCATCGAACACGAACTTCTCGCAGAAAAAAATCTGCTTTACGGCAGAGCTACCGGTATTCTGCAGATGAAAGAGATGGATTTTTTTGATGCAGTACAGTTCTTCCCAACCTATAGTCCGGAAGATAAAATAACCGCCTATGCGATTCTTGGAGGCATTCCCCACTATCTCAAACAGTTCGATCCCTCCCTTTCTCTTGCAGAAAATATTGTCCAAAATATTCTGCAGAAAGGCTGCGTTCTTTACAGTGAAGTTGAGTTTCTGATGCATGAAGAACTCCGTGAGACCGCAGTTTACAATACCATCATCAGCGCTGTTGCGCTTGGCAATACAAAACTTTCCGAGATCCACACAAAAACCCTCATCGAAAAATCAAAACTCAGTTCATATCTGCGCAATCTGATCGAACTGGGGATCATAACCCGGGAGTTTCCCGTTACCGGGAGTTTGAAGGAGTCGTCGAATGTCCAGCGAGGACTGTATAAGATCACGGATAACTTTTTCCGGTTTTACTATGCGTTTATCTACCCGAATACGTCGGAACTGGAGTACGGCGGTGCCCAGGGGATCTATACGTATGCTGTTGCTCCCTCTCTTGATGCATATGTTTCACGGGTCTTTGAGGATATCGCCGTTCAGTATCTGCGAAAACAGAACAATGCCGGGATGCTGCCGTTTCATTTTACCAGGATCGGAAGATGGTGGAACAAGACGGATGAGATCGATATTATGGCGCTCGATGCGGACGGATCCCGGATGCTTCTTGGTGAGTGTAAGTACAGAAATGCGAAGACGGATACCGACACGCTGCATTCCCTTATGCTGAAATTTCCTCCCTCGCCCTGTATAGGGGTGTTCTACCGTCTTTTCTCGAAATCAGGTTTCACGAGACGATTACAGGATGAGGCAGGGGAAAAGGGCGTGATGCTTATCGGGATAGAGGATATGACTGCGTGAGGAGCGGTTCGGACGCGAAGCGGACGACTTCAGCTGAGCAAAGTGAAAGTTTGCGATCATCCAGGCATCCCATATACGTGATCCATTTTGTCCCTCTCTACATCAGCGGATAGCTCGCTCGAACGACCCTCCCCTCCGCCTCCAGATTGCCCCGTCCCCCGTCGATCTTTTGAACATCGCCTACTGGCCCCGTAAACACCATCTCCGCTCTCAGCATTCCGACCGACTCGAACCTCAGCTCAAGCCTCTCCGGATCTCCCGAGTTCGCCACGCTCTGGAGATGATTTGCGATCGACAACACCTGCATCTGGTCAAGCGTCCACTGTCTCCCGCACTCGAACAGAAACTTCTGCAGATTTGCGTCCTTCGTAAAATCAAACGACTGCTGCTTTCTGATCCCGATCTTCAGCACAAGACCGAGGATCAAAACGGCCATCAACCCGGACGTCAGCGGGGACGCAAAGAACAATGCCAAAGTCTTCGGGAGATCGGCATACAGAAACGGGCAGATCGCCGAGGAAACACCGATCAGGATCGGCAGGATCACCACGAACTTCCGCCGGGGATCCAGCATCCGTGATGAAATACTCTGGATACCATTGATCATCACAAACGTTACTGCATACAAAAGCGTAGCGCCAAGGATCGGTTTCGGGAGAATATGGAACACCCAGCCGATCGCCGGCAAAAACCCGCACAAAATCAAAAAAAAAACCCAAGACCAAGTCCGATCCGTCTCGACGCGATCCCCGTCCCCACAACAAGCCCCGTCGCTCCGGAAGAAGACCCGATCCCGACCCCGCCCAAAGCTCCGGCGATCACAATACCGGCTCCCTCAGACATAAGCCCGTTCTGCAGCGTATTTTTCCGTCCCTCCCTCGTATAGGCATTCAGAAGCGAAATGTTCCCGACCGACTTCAGCATCACACAGATCATCGCGATCACAAACGGGATCAGGAACGCGAAATCAAACGAATAGGAGACGATCCCGATCGGATTCGGGATCCAGAACACCGACAGACTCGACATCTCAAGAAGCGTATCCAGTCTGAGCACGCCGAAAAACACCGAAGTCGTCATACCGATCACGATGCCGATCAGAATAGCATAGAAAACTTGAAAAACCTCCTCGGGATCACGCTCAGCAGGATCGTTGCCGACAGCGTGATAATACCGACCACAGTCGATGCCGGATCGAGGGGACCCGAGTCGACGCTCCCGAAAAACAGCGGAAATGCAAACGGAACGATAGCGATACCGAGAAGAAACAAAACGACCCCTGTGACTTCGTTTGGGAACACGATCCGGAAAAACTTCGTGAACCGGCTGATCACCATCTTGAACAATCCCGAGATGATCAGCATTCCGTACATTAGAGGAAGGCCGCCTGCTGTTGCTGCAAGAAGGGATGCCGGCAGATACGAAGAGTTCGGCACCATCGGCAGAAGGTGTCCTGCCCCCGTCTTCGCAAAAGACTGGAGGATCGTCGCAACGCCGGAACCGATCAGGGTCGCACTGATCAGAAACATCGTCAGATCCGTCGATGGAATTGCTGATGATAACCGGGTACGTCATGTACACGGCAAGAACGAAGAAATGCTGCAGGATCGTGAGGACCGTCGTTCCTAAAGGCACCTTGTCATGGACATTGTAGATCGGTTCATCCCCTTCAGCCATTATGAACATTTTTTGGTCATACTTTTAAGTTAAAGCTTATCGTAAGAATAGGATTATCAATTTTTCAGACATACAGAATAGAAATCCCATGTATGATAAGGAAGAGTTTATCGCGAGGATCGAAAAACAGATCCGGGTCGAAGAAGAGTATACAAAGATGCTTGAGGATGGAAAGCATCGGCTTACCCGCTCAAAGTATCTGACCCTGATCCCCTCGCGGCATTTTTGATAGTGGCAGTCTTCTCTCTTGTGAGATCCATGAATCCTGGTCAGATCCTCATGATCTGGATCGAAGGAAGCTTCTATCTCTACATGTTCTACTTCTTTTTGATGATGATCCCGTCAGTGGGATCGGACGCAAAAATCAACATCTTCGATAAAAAGTTCCATGTATATGTGAGGGAGTTTCTCAGGATTGTAAACATTCTGCGGACCGTCCGAAAAAATCGGCTGACCCTGGTCGAATTTTTCTGGAACACCTTTCTCATCAATACCAAACCGCTCGTCAAAGGCTTTACTATCCTGTATCTGATCGATCTTCTCTGTGCGGTCGTCATGAAACTATTAGGCATCATCGACTGGATGATGTTCCTTCTGCTCGTTGTCCAGATCGGGGTGATCCTGATCTTTTACTCACGCATTACTGCCGCAAAACCCGGAACTCCCGGGTTTTTCGTCGGGAAGCCTCTTTCCGAAAAAGAAAACACCGGAGTTGCCGGTGTGAAAGCCTGGCTGTATGTAGGAATATTCTGTGTATTTACCTGCCTTATCATTGCGGGTGCGATGTTTTTCGCAGGTATGACGCTTGCACAATTTCTCAGCGATATCTCGCTGGTTCCCGGTGAATATCCGCTCCTTCTCGCGCTGGTCCTCATAACTCAGGGTCTGATCCTCAGATATTTCCAGGGTGTCGAGAGCAGAAAACTGATGAACACCCTCAACGAACATCACCTTTCGGTCTTAAAAGACGATCTTCTGCCCCGCGTAAACCGGGCAGAGCCCGGGGCTCTTTTCGATCTGAAACGCGAGTTCCTGCTTTTTATCATGAACAAACTCCTGGTCCAGGAGTTCTTCTACCAGTTCCCGGCATATGTCCTTATGCCCAATCTTCTTCTGGCTCTCGATCCGGTCGCTCAGGAGATCCTCACGGAGACCGGCGAGGATAAACGTCTGAAAGATATGCTGTAAAAAAAAGATTAGAAGGAAGATCTCATCAATTTGTAATCCGGATTCGATCCTGATCCCGTTGCCATCGCAGCACTCCCGACAAGTGATGCCGTTATCACATAAGAGACGATGCTCAGGACGATCATCAGGATGATCGGGATAAGAATGCAGGTGAAATCTTTTTCGGCGGCAGTTCAGTTATAGATGCAATGCCAAAGACCCAGACCGGGATACACCAGAAGAGGACCGCTCCCTGGAGGGCGAGGGTCACGATCGGGTCTATTGTGCCGATCAGTTCGACGAGTCCGCTCAGGACCGCTTCGATCGCCATGATCCCTGAAGCATAGCCGGTAACGGTGAGCATCTGCTTAAAGGTGCATTTTGCATGCCCGATGATCTTTACACCGGCCAAGAACAGTTCGGCGACGATCACCCAGGAGAGAAAGACCCCGCTCACTGCTGATAGTACGGTGATGACCGCTGTCAAAGCATCTCCCGGGAGGATGAAGACGATGGAGATCAGTGTATAGAGAAGAGTGATCAGGGCGGGGATCAGGAGACCTTTCGGGCACTCTTCGAAGAACTGCTTCTGATCGAACAGCAGGTATTTCATTGCATTTTTCATATCCATAGATGTCGGATAATATTTCTATTCAGTCAGTATTAATCTTCGCCAGTGACCTTGTGAGGAGAGCGATCGTTTTTGCATCGACGATCTCTCCATTCCGTATCATCCCGAAAATATCAGTTTTCAGCACTTTCACGACATTGATGATCTCGTCCTCGTCTCTCGCACAATCCTCGCAAGGGTTAAGTCCCCGTGCTTCAAAGAGCCACAGTTTTTCCGTGCAGAATCTGGGCGTCGAGTACACATATCCTCGCGGGATATACTCATCTGCCGAGAACCGTGCTTCTTCTGCAAGCTCCCTTTTTGCACATTCCAGGGGAGTTTCATTCCCGTTATCCATGCCGCCCGCTGGGACCTCCAGAATGTATTCATCGATCACGGCGCGGTACTGTCTGATCAGATACACGTGGGTCTCATCCATCGGCAGGATGCAGACCGCCGGAACGGGCTGGACGAACAGATAGTTCCTGTCCTTTCCATTCGGCAGATGCACGTGCCGGGTTTCGATGGTGAGTCTGGGCGTGTCGTAGATTATTGTGCCGGTTTCCGGTTTGGCTGATCCGAGAGCCTGAAGTAATGGCAGGATCTGCTCTTTGCTCACGAAATCCGCCTCTTTTATCTTCATTTTTTTCATCATCAGTTTGTTGCCGATCCCGATTTTTTTGTAATCAAGTGCGCCCCGAAGATGAAAGGGCTGGATAGTATCCATCATTTTCCAGGAATAATTTTTGGTACAGAGATCTTCGCATTTCTTCTTGTCTGCCGGGTCGGTCAATCCGACGGTGAAGACAATGATCTTCTTGTCCTTGAGCTGCTCATAATTGTCCGAGATCAGCGCGATACCGGCGATACACCCGATGTAAACGCCGGCTCCGTAAATGATCGTGTCGTACGGCAGCAGGTCTTGCAGCTTGACATCATCGGCATTTTTCAGATCAGCTCCCAACTCTTCAGCGATCCATCCAGCATACTGTTTCGTGGATCCGTATTTCGATTTATAAATGACGACTGTACTCACACATATCCCTTCTTTATTCAGAATTGGTCGTGATAAGATAAGTCTTTTAGTACCGCAGATACCGGAATAAAAAAAAGTGGTTGGTATTATTCGGCTTGGGAGATGCTGATGTGAACTTTGAGATCATCGATCTCCCAGTTCATCACAAGGTCTGCCTTTTCGGCAACACCGCATCCGCAGGGTTCCCCGTCCGGCATTCTGATCTTGAGGCACTTTGCCCGGACCTCGGTTTCGATAACATCATGCTGAGAATCCACAAGAGGCATGACCCGTGCATCATCAATGATGACTTCGGCTTTGATCTTTGCATCGACGGCGAGACCAGCCTGTTTTCTCATCTCCTGGATCCGGCGGATGACTTCACGGGAGTATCCTTCGGCTTCGAGTTCCGGGGTGAGGGTCACGTCAACATAAATCATGCCGTTTTCGATCGGCGAGGAGAAGATGTTTTCCGGCATCTTTTCTTCGAAGGTCATGTGCTCTTCGGTAAGTTCGGTGGAGAATCCATCCTTTTCCATCATGACCTTTCCGTCTGCCGTCAGGGAAGCTTTCAGCAGGGTCCCGTTCGACTCTTCGACGAATGCCTTGACTTTGGGTCCGTCCCGTCCGAACTGTTTGCCGATCACTTTCATGACCGGGACCGCGGTCCAGTCGAGTTTGTCCCAGATGCCTTTTACGACCGTAACGGAGTGGGCATTTGCCCGGTCACAGCACATGTCGTTCATTGCTGAAACGGCGTCTGTGATCTTCTCTGAATCGGTCGCGACAATGATCTGTTCGACCGGCCAGCGTCCTTTGCGTTTTCCGTTCTGGCGGGCGTTTGAAACCGCCTCGTCGAACTCCTGGACGATCTCCATCTCCTCTTCGAGGGTCGGGTCACGCAGTGCATCGTTTCCGCTGAACCAGTCGAGCATGTGGACCGATTTCGGGTCTCCTTCACATCTCAGGTTCTGATACATGCTTTCGGTGATGTGGGGAGCGAAGGGTGCGAAGATGGTGATCAGTCTGCGCATAACGTAATACATGGTGTCATACGCCTGCATTTTTGAGACCGACTCTTCTTCGAGCCACATTCTCGGTCTGACCAGCTGGACGTACCAGCGGGAGAGTTCATCGAGGACGAAGGTGCTGATCGGCCGGGTGGCCCGGTGAAGACCGCAGACCTCCATCTCTTTGGTGACCTGCTCGGCGAGAGAATTAACGCGTGAGATGAGCCAGCGGTCTTCTCTGCAGAACTCTTTGATCCGGTTTTCGACGTCTGCTGCATCCCAGGCACCGTCTTTGGTCGCCGGCTTGTAGTCGTCGAGTGCCATGTACGGCAGAGGGAACTTGTAGACGTTCCAGAGGACGTTGAACATTCTGTGGTTCGTCTTGACCCCTTCAAGGGAGAAACGCATGTCGTCCCAGGGAGCATTCGCCGAAAGGATGTACTGGCGCATGACATCCACACCGAACTGTTCGATGACATCTTCGGGTGCGATGACGTTCCCGAGACTTTTACTCATCTTTTTGCCGTTTGCATCAAGCGAGAATCCGTGCATGAGTACGGATTTATACGGTGATCTGCCAAAGGCGATCGTGGAGAGAGCAAGCTGCGAATAGAACCATCCGCGTGTCTGATCCTGTCCTTCGAGGATGAAATCCGCCGGCCAGTACTTGGCGAAGTCTTCGGTCTTTTCCGGGAACCGGAGGGTTGCCCAGGAAGCGATCCCTGAATCGTACCAGACATCGAAGATGTCCGGGATACGTTTCATCGTTCCGCCGCATTCGCACGGAATGGTGATATCATCGACGTACGGCCGGTGGGGGTCGGTCATTTTCTGACCGGAGAGTTCTTCGAGCTCTGCATATCTGCCGACGACCTGATATTTATTACAGATCGGACAGACCCAGACCGGGATCGGGATACCCCAGTATCTCTGCCGGGAGATACACCAGTCGCGTGCCTCCTGGATCCAGTCGTGGAATCTGGCAGAACCTGCCCATTCAGGGAACCAGGTGACTTCTTCCGAGATCTCTTTGAGCATCTTCTCTCTGATATCCTTTGCTTTCAGGAACCACTGCGAAGTTGCACGGTAGATGATCGGGGTCTTGCATCTCCAGCAGTGTCCGTATCGGTGAGTGATCTTCCGGGCAGCAAGTATGGCGCCGCCTAAGACGTCGATGACTTCCTGATTGGTTTCGGGCGCCTTGACGTATTTCCCTGCAAAGACACCGGCGTCTTCAGTGAAGTTTCCGTTTCCGTCGACCGGGCAGACGATCGCGAGATCTTCTTTCAGACCGACAAGGTAATCGTCCCAGCCGTGACCCGGAGCGATATGGACCATTCCGGTGTTTTCCATCGCCACATAATCGGCGATGATGACACGGTGCTCGATTTTTTCCTGGATCGGAACAACTGATGCGAGGGGAGAGTTGTATTTTGTTCCGGCGAGTTCGGCTCCGGTCTTTGTTTCAATGACCGAGTAATCCTGATATTTACCGTATTTGAGGATCTGTTCAACGAGGTCTTTTGCGATCCAGAGATCTTCGGTCTTCCCCTCTTTTACTGCACGGCATTTTGCGTAGACAAAGTCTTTTCCAACGACCACTGCCACGTTTGCGGGAAGGGTCCAGGGGGTCGTGGTCCAGATAACGAGGTACTCGTTATCTTTTCCCTGGATCGGGAATTTGACGAAGATCGACGGATCGGTCTCGTCCCAGTACTCGACTTCTGCATCAGCGATGGCCGTTCCGCAGCGGGGACACCAGTTGACGACCCTGGATCCGCGTTCGAGCATCTTCTCTTCTTCGCAGCGTTTGAGGGTGTACCATGCCGCTTCGATGTATCCTTTATCGACCGTCTGATAGGGGTCGTCAAAATCCATCCAGGTCCCAAGTCCCCGGAACTGATCGCTCATCAGGTCTTTGTGGGTGAGAGCGAACTCACGGCACTCTTCGATGAACTTCGCGACACCGTACTTTTCGATGTCGGTCTTGTTTTTGAACCCGAGCTTTTCTTCGACTTTGACCTCGATCGGGAGACCGTGCATATCGTAACCGGCACGTTCGATGATATGCTGGCCGGTCATTGAGTGATATCTGAGGATGGAGTCTTTGAGGATCTTGTTCCAGGCGGTCCCGAGATGGATATAGCCTGTCGTGTACGGCGGACCGTCGACAAAGAACCACGGCTGGCCAGACTCGTGAAGTTTGCGTGTTTCACGATAGGTATTGTTTGTTTTCCAGTACTCCCGGACGCTGCTTTCGACAACGGCAGGTACATAGCTTTCTTGTATTTCTTTCACGAGTTTTCCCTCACTCAATATGTGGATAAATATTGGTCGTCGTTATACATAAGGGGTTTTGTGCCCCGGTTGTTTCTTCTCTGAATATGTTTCCTTGATGTGTGTATGGGTCGAACAGAGATATTTTGACTGATCCTGCAGATTTTCAGAGGGCATTTCCCGGGCTTTCACGCAAAAAACGGCTATTGATCCATCTATGAAAATCATCCCCTACTCAAACCTTTATGAGCAATGACTACGAAGTAACTGTTTGATAAGCATTATGGATGGATACGCAGGAAACATGGTTTATGCCGATCTTTCGGCCGGGAAAATTACGATCAAACCCACGCCGCATGAACTCAAAAAGTCATATATCGGCGGGCGGGGGTTTGGCATCCGGCTCATGACCGACATGGTCGACCCGAAGATCGACCCGCTGAGCGAGAAGAATGTTCTCATATATGCAGCAGGACCGCTGACCGGTACCGGGATTCCTCTTGGAAGCCGGTTTGAGGTCTCGACAATTGCACCTCTCACGGGCTTAGCAGTGAGTGCCAATAGCGGCGGTTTCTTTGGCTGGAAGATGAAAAAAGCCGGGTTCGACGCGGTCGTTATCACTGGCAAATCCAAAAAGCCGGTCTATCTGTTCCTCGACAACGGGAAGGCCGAACTCCGTGATGCTGCTTATCTCTGGGGTAAAACCACCGGTGAAACCACCGATGCCATCGTGGATGAGTTGAAGGACCCGAGTGTTCGGGTATCCTGCATTGGACCTTCCGGGGAAAAACTCGTGCGGTTTGCCTGCATTATCAACGAAAAGTCCCGGGCTATCGGACGCGGCGGGACTGGGGCCGTTATGGGGTCGAAGAACCTGAAAGCAGTCGTGGCCCGGGGTGATCAGCCCATCAAGGCGGCAGACGAAGAACTGCTCAAAACTGTTAAGGATCGCGTGAAAAAGAAGATCGAGGAGAACGGGATCGCAAAAGGTCTGCATGATTACGGAACGGCTGTGCTCGTGAACATTCTCAATGAGAATTATCTCCTGCCGACCCGGAACTTCCAGACCTCCCACTTCCCGGAGGCAGAGAAGATCTCCGGCGAGACGATGGCGAAAACACTCCTTAAGAAACCCAAAGGATGTTATGCCTGCATCGTGTAGTGCGGAAGGGTCCTCGAAATCGACGGCGAGACCAGTGAGGGTCCGGAATATGAACCGGATTGGGCATTCGGCGCTGACTGCGGGGTCGATGGTCTCAAAATGATTGCCCGGGCAAACAACATCTGTAACGAGTATGGGCTCGATGCGATCTCGGCGCCGACAACGATCGCCTGCCTGATGGAGATGGCGGAGAAAGGGTATGTCAAACATTCGATCCGGTTCGGTGACGTGAAAGGGATGCTGAAACTCTTGGAGCAGATCGCGAAGCGTGAGGATATCGGCGACGAACTTACCGAGGGATCCTTCCGGTTTGCGACGAAATACGATCACCCGGAACTTTCGACAAGCTCCAAGAAGCAGGAACTGCCTGCCTATGATCCCGGGGGCATCCAGGGATACGGACTTGCAAGCGGCCACCTCGGTTCGCGGCGGGGATCATGTTTATGCGTACCTGATTTCTCCGGAGATCCTCGGGTCGCCGAAGAAACTCGATCCATATGTGATCAAGGGAAAACCCCAGTTGGTCAAGACCTTCCAGGACCTGACCTCTTCCATCGATGCATCGGGCATATGCCTGTTCACTTCCTTTGCGCTGGATGCTCAGGATTACGCGGATCTTCTTATCGCAACCACCGGAATGAAAATTGACACTGCCGAACTGCTGAAAATCGGCGAACGGATCTGGAATCTCCAGAAGCTCTATAATGTCAAACGCGGGTTCGGCCGGAAAGACGACACCCTGCCGGAAAGGCTTCTGACCGAACCGCTGACAGAACGTGCTCCGACTGGTCAGGTGTCCCGGGTGCCCGAAATGCTCGATGAGTATTATACTCTTAGAGGCTGGGATCTCGAAGGGATCCCGACAAAGGAAAAGCTCCAGGAACTGGGGCTTGAATAGAGCGACAGTCCACGTTGGAGCATTTCGATATGTCAGCAGAGTCTTCGGACGTCCGGTACCAGAGGCAGATCCCTCTTTTTGGTAAAGAGGGACAGAAGAAACTTAAGAACGCCCGCATCCTTATTGCCGGGGCAGGAGGTCTTGGTTCAGCGATCGCAACGTATCTCGCCACGACCGGGGTCGGCTATATCCGGATCGTTGATGAGGATGTCGTGGAGAGTTCCAACCTCAACCGGCAGATCCTGTATCACGAGCCGGATATCGGTGCATGCAAAGTAGAAGCAGCGGAAAAAACGATCCATGCACTTAATCGCGATGCCGATGTGGATGCGGTCTGCCGGCATATCGATGAGAAATCTGTAGGGGATCTCATACAGGGGATGGATCTGATCCTTGACGGCATGGATAATTTTGCTGCCCGCTACATCCTGAACCGGGCGGGACTCGATGAAAAGATCTCGTTCGTTCATGGTGCCGTGAACGGATTCTACGGGCAGGTAACCACGCTCATTCCCGGCGCTACCCCCTGTCTTCGCTGCATCGTTCCGACTGCGCCGAACTGGGAAAGAATGTGATCATCGGGGTGACCTGTGGTGTGATCGGCTGTATCGAGGCAACCGAAGAGATCAAATATCTCACCGGGACCGGTGAGCTTCTGAAAAAACCGGCTGCTGCTCTGGGACGGGTTGCGGGGTGAGGCCGACCCGCTTCAGATCGTGAACTCTCCCGACTGCACCGACTGCGGTTTTTCAGAGCGCGGACCGGATGTCCGGAGGTCTTCTGTATGAAGATCACGGTGAAGGCGTTTGCAACGTTTCGCGAGGTTATGGATATGTAGATCGAGCTTGATTTTCCGGCTGGTTCGAGCGTCCGCACGCTCCTCACTGAGCTCACCGGGCGATACGAAGGATTGGGTGAGTTGATGTTTGCGGCTCCGGACACTCTCCGGGACTTTGTCAACATCCTGAAAAACGGGAGAAACATCCATTATATTGCTGGTCTGGATACCCCGCTCGATGAAGGGGACATGATTGCCCTGTTCCCGCCGGTTGCCGGGGGATAAGGGCATCCCCACAGTACATACGTGAAATAGGAAAGCAAAATAGCTCTGGATCTTTTTGCGGGAATACCCGTCGTGCTTAATTCTTCCACGATACACAAGTATTTATCTACAGGGTGTGTATAATGTAATGCAGTTATCTGTGGGAAATATCAGTAAGACTCTTTTGTCTCATTGTTTTTTTCGTGAGCATTTATGCTCCAAGGAAATCCTATCATGGAAAGAAGAAATAATTTTGGCGCACCACGCCAGTTTAATGACGGCCCACGCGAAATGACCAAAACAGTCTGCTCAGACTGTGGAAAAGAATGCGAGGTACCGTTTAAGCCAACAGAAGGTAGACCAGTCTATTGTCAGGAATGCCTTCCAAAACACCGGACCCCACGGAACCGGTTCTAATACTGTTTGGACATAACTGTCCAAACACATCAATTTTTTAACGTTTATTCAGTTTCTTTTACCGCTTTTTTCCTGTAGTATACATACTTTTTACCGCGGGATCGAAGGTCTGCCTTTGGCTTTCGGGAAACCTTTCCGTGTTTTTCGGTATGTTTCATCGCTTTTTTCAACTAAGTGTCTCTATCAGTCAGATTCATCAGGGAAAAAATCCAACACTAATAATAATGGAGATTCAAATATACGGAAAAGCAGTAATATGCAAAGTCGCCGAACCCGTCGATACAATAACCCCTGAACTATTAGCTACACTTGATGAGATGGTCCCGATGCTCAAAGAATGTCGGGGTGTCGGCCTTGCTGCCCCGCAGGTCGGGATCGGGAAACGGTTCTTTGTGATGAATCCCGGAGACAAAGTCCGTAAAGTCATCAACCCGGAGATCCTGAAATCCGGCAATGCCATCGCCGAGATGGAAGAGGGCTGTCTCTCTGTTCCCGGCATCCATAAAAAAGTCCGTCGCCCCCGGAGGATCACGGTCAGATATACCAATGAAGCCGGGGAACTGATCGAAGAGGAGCTGAAGGATTATCCGGCACGGGTCTTCCTGCATGAATATGATCATCTTGACGGGATCCTTTTTGTTGATAAGATCTCGCCGATCGCCAGAAAAATTATCGCGAAACAGCTTGAGGATATACGTCTTAAGGAGACGTAAGATGCGTGTCCTTTTCATGGGAACACCGAAGTATGCCCTTTCTTCTCTTCGAGCGGTTTTTGCAGAGCATGAGATCGTTGGTATTCTCACGCGTGCCGATAAACCGAACCGGCGGGGAAACAAGATCGAGTTTTCTCCAGTGAAGGTGTTTGGACTTGAGCACGGGATCCCGGTTTTTCAGCCGGAAGATATGAAGGATCCTGCTCTGTTCGAGCAGTTGAAGGCTCTCTCCCCGGACATCTCCGTTGTGGTGGCATTCGGCATGATGATACCCGATTCGATCCTCGATCTCCCGAAACACAACACGATAAATCTGCACGGCTCGCTTTTGCCGAAGTATCGGGGAGCTGCTCCGATGCAGTATTCAGTGCTGAACGGGGACAGTGAGACCGGGGTCTCGATCATGTATGTGACTGCCCGTCTCGATGCCGGCGATGTGATCCTCTCAAAGTCGATCCCTCTGGATGAAAATGCCGCCTATGGAAAAGTCCATGATTCTTTGGCTGATCTCGGTGCCGTTGCACTGATCGAGGCTCTTGAGCTGGTCGAGTCAGGTCAGGTCACCAGAACTCCGCAGGATGATTCAAAGGTGACGTTTGCCCCCTCCATCTCCAAAGAGGAGTGTGTGATCGACTGGTCTCTCTCTGCTGCCGTGGTCCATAACAGGATCAGGGGGCTTTCCCCGATTCCCGGAGCAAATACCCGTCTTCCTGACGGCAAACTCATGAAGATCTACAGATCTGAGAAGGTTTCCGGGGATCATACCGGAGAACCGGGCAAGGTCGTCGATGTGATCAAAAAGAAGGGACCAGTCGTGATGACGGGGGATCGTGCTCTCTGTCTCCTTTCAGCAAAACCCGAAGGGAAACGCGAGATGCCGGGTTATGAGATCGTGAACGGTCATTATCTCAAAGTCGGCGACCTGCTCTGAATATTTATTATCACCCTTTTTTGCTGCGGGATGTATGATCTCTGCAGCTGTATTTCAAAAAAAGAAAAGATCAGTCGGTCGACATCGCTTCGACCGGATTGAGGTTCGCTGCTTTCCATGCCGGATAGAGACCGGATAGCAGACAGACGACGAGACCGATAAGAATGCCGATCGGCACATAGACGAGAACAGCTGGGGTAAACATCGCATCGATGGATCCCATCATTCCCATCAGTAACACCGGAGCTGCGATCAATCCGAGCACTGTCCCGGCAATTGCGCCGATCAGACCGATCAGCCCTGCTTCATAAAGGAACATCAGCATTATCTGACTTCGGTAGGTTCCGATACTCCGGAGAATACTCACCTCTCTTGTCCGCTCCTTTACGCTCATCAGCATCACGTTTACGATGGCCACTGCTGCGACCAGAAGGGAGATCCCGCTGATGATGGTCGTGAAGATACTTGACATGGACATGATATCGTCGAAGACTGCCATGATCTCATATGAGTTCAGGATATAGACCGTATCATCGGAGTCTTTGTCCTCCTTGCCGTTCATCTTCTTCTCGATCGCTGCGTCGATCGCGTTCAGTTCCGTTGGATCAGATGCTTTGACGATCACTTTGTCATAAAGACCGTGATTATCTCCGACAAGTCCGGTGTACCACTCGATCGATCCGAAAACTGCATTGTTTGTGGAGAATCCAAGTGTCATTGTGCCGCTGTCTTCCATGATACCAACGACTCTGCAGGTCACTTCCTGACTTGTAGTATCGAGCATGATCAGCCGGCTCCCGATCCTGAGATCGTTGTCCTCGGCAAATGTTTCGCCAACGATAACATTGGTCGATCCCCGCGGAAGAGTGCCCTGAATCAGCGTCGCAAGCTTCGTGATGTCACTTGAATCCATTCCGGATATCGTGGCTCCCGTGGTCTCTTTTCCGATATATATGTACTTACTTGAAGAGTACATCGGGATGAAATCATACTCTTTGGTCACGGATTTAACTGCAGATTCGATATCCCGGAGATCTTTGGTGGAAAAACCCGTTGTGGTCGTACCGTCAATGACTTTTTCACCGATCGGGGTGATCGTGAGCGTATCTGCCGTGTCAGAGATCATTGAATTCATCTCCTCGGTAAATCCTGCGCTGAGCATTCCCATCGCACAGATGGCAAAAACACCGATCACGATACCGATCATCGAAAGGATGGTCCGAAACTTATTCAGTTTCAGGTTTCTGACCGCGAGCGAGAGGATCATCGGTGAGTAGACCTTCTGCCAGAACGATGTGTTTTCCTCACTCATCGACGATCTCACCATCCCTGATGATCACGATACGTTCGGCGTATTCGGCGGTCGTTGGGTCATGGGTGACCATGACGACCGTTCTTCCCTGGGAATGCAGTTCTTTGAGGATATCCATGATCTGCTTACCCATCTTTGAATCAAGATTTCCTGTCGGCTCATCGCACAGCAGAAATGTCGGATCGTTTGCAAGAGCACGTGCGATCGACACTCTCTGCTGCTGACCGCCGGAGAGTTCGTAGGGTGTGTGCCGCATCTGACCTTCGCTCAGTCCGACCATTCTGAGAAGATCTGCTGTGCGTGTCGTCGTGTCTTTGTATCCGTGTTTTAAGATCAGCGGATACTCGACGTTTTCATATGCGATCAGGAGACTGATCAGGTTATATTTCTGGAAAATGAATCCGATCGTCTCTCTCCTGTGCAGGGTCAGTTCGTCATCCGTCATCTCAGACGTTGACTTCCCGTTGATCTTTATCTCACCGGAGGTAGGCACGTCCAGGCATCCGACCATATTCATCAATGTCGATTTGCCCGAACCTGACGGTCCCATGATGGCCACAAATTCCCCTTTCTGAATGGAGAAATCTACGTGGTTTAATGCATGGACGTCGCCCGCAGGCATTCGATAGATTTTGGAGACGTCATACAGTTCGACCACAGGGATCGAGTTCATGGCTTACTTCCGTGCAAATATTTTTCCTTTCTTCTAGGCAACAAAACCGCCGGCAAGAATGACGAGTATCACGATGACGATCAGAACGGTAGCGACCGGGCTTGACTCACCGGTCGTCTGGGACTCGGTGACTGCAGAGGTGATCGGAACTTCCTGTTTTTGTGTGTAGACGTTTCCGTTCACATCCTTAATAGGTAAAGACCAGGGTCACTTTGTCGTTGACCGGGTTACTGAAGGTCACTTCGAACTCGGAAAGACCGTCCTCATCCATGGATCCTACAACATAGGATAGGTAAAGTCCGGTTTTGGTCGCTCCGTCTGTCGTGACCACGAGTGCCTTTGCTGTTGTGAGTCCTGCATTGTTTACATCACCGATGATCGTGTAGTAGGTTCCCGACTTCTTCACTTCGAGGTTGTTGACGATCAGTTCAGCTCCGGTTTTGGATATTCCTGACTCGAGGGGGATCGTGAGACTTTCGGTGTGCCAGTTTGCTCCGTTCCGGTAGATCACATCGAAGATTACCTCTTTCGTCTCTGCCGTTGTGGAAACGCTTAAAGTCCCGTTTGCTGCTTTGTTAACCGCGATCGTTCCAAGGAAGAGTGAGGTCTGTTTGGAGGTGAACCCGGTTCCGGATGCACTGATCTCGACTGCCTCGATCGCATTCGTTCTGAGGTTTCCGATCGTGAGAGCGACGGTCTGTGTGGTGTCCGGCTCGAATACATCGGGGCGGCTCGTGATCGAGATGGCAACACTTTGATCGTCAACGATGACGGCAAATGGATATTTCAGATAATTTCCGTTGTTCCCATCAAAATCCAGATAAAGGACCGGGTAAAATGTGCCTGTTTCTCCTGTTGAGGTGATCGGAAGAGATAATGTGAAGGTATCTCCTGCCCCGACTCCGCCGATCGGGTTCTGATACGGGGTCACTGTTGATTTGATCCCGTCAGCGTCTTTGATGAAGATCTGATTGACCGGTATGAATGTGGTTCCGGTATTTTTGATCGTTAAAGTAACGATACCTGAGTCACCCGACATCAGAGATTCCGGGTACATGGAGAAATCCGTGATAACAAAGGTGGACTGGGTTGCAGCCGAAACCGCTCCTGTCCCGGAGAGGATCAAAGCGCAGACGATACATGCTGCGAGAATTATGTGTCGAAGATTATTTCTGTTCATACAAGACCTTTAGATATTTCTGTTCTTAATAAATTGTGGGTTTGGAGATAAATACTTTCCATGGGTTTGAATCACTCGTAGGTGAGCATGGATTTTTCAGAATAATCTCCAGAAAAATCAGGGAAATCCGGGACTTCGTGCCTATACGTTCTTCGTGAAAATCTCTTTTGGATCTCACACCGGAAAGCTAATATATCCATGTGAGACTAATGAACATCATGTCAGAATCCCTAGCATAAAATTTTGTGGAGATGATGATGACTGAAATGGTACAAAATACGACCCGGTATAGAGTTGGAATCATTGGCGGGACCGGCAATATTGGTGAGGGCCTTGCCCGCCGGATCTGTATAAGCGGGAAATATGATGTCTCGCTTGGATCCCGTGACCCGGCAAAAGCAGCATCCGCTGCTGATGAAGTGGTATCCTGCCTAACCGACCGTAAATGTGAGATCGGTGTGATATGCAGCGGCGGATCAAATGCAAGTGTGTGTGATTCCGACATCATCATCCTCTCTCTACCGTTCGACAAGATCGGGTCGACCATTGAAAGTATCGGGAAATCCCTTTTTGAAAATAAAATTGTGATCTCTCTGATCAATCCGATGCTTCGCTTCCCGAAAGAAAAGTACTTCCTGCCGGATCGTCCGGCTGAAGGTTCCGCCGCTCTCGCGATCCAAAAGATGCTTCCGGCCTCAGCGAAACTTACGACAGCCTTTAACAATGTTGCCTCCGGGAAATGGATGGAGCTTGATGAAGAGCTTGATTACTCCGTCTGTGTCTGCGGGGATGATGAGGAAGCAAAACGGATCGTGATGGATCTTGTCGCGAGCGTATCAAAACTCGTGCCTCTGGATGCAGGTTCGCTTGCATGTGCCGCGACCATCGAGAGTATCACGCCGCTCGTCATCACCCTTGCCATGAGGAACGGGTTGAAGGACGTTGGTGTGTATTTCAAGTAAATAGAAAAAATCAGCGTTGCAAAGAAACCATACTGCATGACAGAGTTACATCCAAGAGACCGGAGATTTATCAAAACGGAGCGGGCCATTCGTTCCGCTTTCATTGACCTTGTGGCAAAAAAAGGCTTTGACGAATTGTCAGTCAAAGATATCGTCGATACCGCCGACATCGGCCGCGGGACTTTTTATCTGCATTATAAGGATAAATATGCCCTTCTGGAGACGTTCGAGATCCAGATAGGAAACGATCTCCGTGAGATCATCAGAGGGGAGGTGTTTCCGCTCACGGAGGGCCGGAGTCTGACAAAAACCGTTGTGGCCCTGTTCACGTATTTTGAAGAGAACATTCAGATAATGCGGGCCCTTTTCGGGGAGAACGGATCATGTTCATTCCAGAGCAGGCTGAAAGACCGTCTCTGGCATGATGTTTTTGCGGAAAAACTCGTCACCGTGGCTTTACAGGATAGTTTTTCCGTCCCGCTCGAGTATCTCCTGGCGTACATCAACGCATCGCATTTCAATGTGTTTCTGACCTGGATCCAGAAAGAGGAGCGGGAGTCTCCAGACGAGATCGCCCGGATCATTCTTACGATCAGTCTTCTTTCGCCTTACCGGAGGAGATGAAACACAGGCTCGAGTCCTGTTTTTTCAAAAGTACGGATGACCTCTGTTTCCGGCTGATCGATCCTATAGAAAAGGTGTGAGTTGCAGGCACAGTCGGAACAGCCGAATTTTTCCACTCTGTCCCCGCCGATGTTTTTTGCAAGAACACACTCCAGCCTCTCTTCGGTTTTTGCACAGATAACGCTCGTGAGGGTGATCTCATCGGCTGCCATGAGATAATCAATGTGCCATTTGGGTTTCCGGTACAGTTCATGAAAAAATCTGATATGCCGGGTGACCCGGGAAAGTCCGCCCGAGCCAAGCGCTGAACCCACATACAGATACCAGCCTTTTTTGAATTTCGTGGGTCCCTGTGCGCCGATCGTGATCGTACACGGCTCTGCGCATTTGAGGGTCAGACAGTAAACACCTTTATCCATATCTTACAACATCGTAATGTGATAAGAGGACATGGCGTTTTGCGTCTTTTACGACCGGCATCTCATGTCCGCACCAAAGCGATTCCACCGGAAGTTCTGCAAGTCTGTTGATCGAGCTGATCAGTTGTGCATGGTTTCCTGTCGGCAGATCAAAGCGTCCGAATGAACCGTTTGGAAAGATCGTGTCTCCTGCGATCAATGCTCCGTCTGATTCTCTAAAAAGGCAGATACTTCCTTGCGTATGTCCCGGTGTGTGGTACACGGTGAACCCGTCAATCACACCGCCGTCTTTCAGGATCTCTGCCGGATACTTCGGCGGCTGTTCTCCGAATTGATTCGAGAGGCAGAGTTTTGCATCCGTTAAAAACGGAAGATCATACTCGCCGATCATGACCTTTGCACTGCAGAGCTCTGCAAGTTTGGAAAGATTTACCGTGTGATCGAAGTGTCCGTGTGTCAGGACGATCGTGTCGATCTGATCTTTGTAAGGATATACTGCATCCGCCGATACTGCAGCATCAAAAAGGATATTTCCGGCAACATAGGAGTTTGCTCTCCAGCCGGTGCCCGAAAGCCAGATTATTGACTCGCTCATACTCAGATATCTTCGCTACTCAGGTTTAACTTTCTTTGTATAACCTATAATGCAAGGGGAAAACAAATACCTACATACATATGCACTCCATCATCCAGAGCTGCCTTCACGGAGATTTATCCGGAGTTGTCGAGGCTGCAAAATACGAGGGAATGACGCCGGAGGCTCTTTCCAGAAATATCATCGCCGGTCGGACCATTCTTCTGAAAAATGAGGTACGTGAATATAGACCCTGTGCGATCGGCGAGGGAACGGCCGTCAAGATCAATGTAAATATCGGAACATCCGGCGTCACCTGCGATCCGGCAAAGGAGATGGTGAAAGCACAGGCTGCGATCGATAACGGGGCTGACGCAATAATGGATCTTTCGACAGGCGGGGATCTTCCGAGAATGAGACAAGAGATCCTTAAACTCGGAATTCCCGTCGGGACCGTTCCCCTCTATGAAGCGGTCCGCCGTGCCGGAAACGTTGTCGACTTAACGGCTGACATTCTGTTTTCCGTGATCCGTGATCAAGCAAAACAGGGCGTTGATTTCATGACGCTTCACTGCGGTGTCAATCTGGAAGTCCTGGATGCTCTGACCCTCGATCCCCGGGTGATGGGTGTCGTTTCACGCGGAGGATCGTTCCATACAGCGATGATGATTTCAAGCGGCGAGGAGAATCCGCTCTATAAAGAATATGATTACCTTCTCGAGATCCTTGATGAATATGATATTTCTCTCTCGCTTGGCGACGGGATGCGCCCCGGGGCCTATGTCGACTCAACGAGACTTGCCAAGTCCCAGGAGTATCTGACGCTTGGAAAACTTGCGAGGCGTGCCCGGAACAAAGGGGTCCAGCGGATGATCGAAGGTCCCGGGCACATGGATTACAACGAGATCTCCTACAATGTAAAAATGATCAAGGAGATCACGGAATTCGCACCGCTGTATCTTTTAGGTCCGCTGGTCACGGACATCGCTCAGGGGTATGACCATATCACGGCCGCGATTGGCGGAGCTGCTGCAGCGTGTGCCGGAGCGGATTTCCTGTGCATGGTTTCCCCCTCCGAGCATCTCGCTCTCCCAAATGTCGATGACATCATCGAGGGTACCCGGGTCTGCAAAGTCGCAGCTCATGTCGGCGATCTTTCCCGCCGGAGGGATGCTGAACTTCCCCGTCAGACAAAGATGGCCGAGGCACGTAAAAATCTCGACTGGCAGGCTCAATATGATCTTTCCCTCTATGGTGAGCATGCAAAAAAGGTCCACGACCGGGACGGGGACTGTGATACCTGTTCGATGTGCGGGGACCTATGTGCGATAAAGATCGTCGAACAAGCTCTCGAAAAAAAAATCTAGATCAGTTCTCCGGATGACACGATCCCGGAGATACTTCCGCAGTCTTCACGGAGCGGGGTGTTTCTCCACCTGAGGTTCTTCTCAGTCCCGTCTTTACATCGGACCGCTCCTTCATACACATAATCATCGTCATGGATATTTCCGGCAATGATCTTTTGGAAAGATCCAAACCTCTTTTGCGAGAAGTTCTCCGGAATCACGGTCGTGAACCAGTTTCTTCCCATCAGTTCCGATTCGGTATAGCCGAGGATCTTCGTGCCGTACCGGTTCAGCATCTCTACTTTTCCTTCCCGGTTCATAACGACAAGCAGGACGCCTGCCACATCAAGATAACTTCTTGTCCGGTCGCGTTCCCGCTGGAGTTCTTCCTGGACAAGACACCGGGATGCAACTGTACTGATCTGGAATGCTGTCGATAAAAGCAGGGTTCTGCGCACGGTGTCCAGTGGGAGTGCCGTTTTTGATCCGAGGATCACACAGGCAACTGCCCGGCTCTCGAAGATGACTGGCATAAATATCAACGACTTTGCCTGATCCATCGGGGAGATAGTGTTTTCCGGCAAAAGTTTCATCCGGTGTTTGTCAAAGATGACCGGCTCTCCTTTTCGAATGATCCGGTGAATGATCGAATCGGTATTGATCGCCGGGACGAACCTGCCGTTCCTTGCCCGGAACAGCGTGTAATCATCAAAGATACTCCGCTGATATACCGCAACCGATTCGAATCCGGAAATTTTCGGGAGCATATCAAGAAGCGGATCCCACATCTCCTGTGTCGTGGATACACCTTCGAGGATGAAAGCAAGCTCCCGGCTCATCATCTGCCGCTGCCGGTCCTCCTCCTCTTCGGTGATGTCGTTGACGATCGTCAGCAGATACTGCCGATCGTCCGCGAGTTTCATCGGGATGACCCGGGCAGAGATGTATCTGGTCTCCCCGTTCACCACGATCCGGTCTTCGGAGACACGGACCTCTCTCCCGGTCAAAGCTACTGTGTCGTGGGCTTCCGTCAGCCGGACCGATCCGATTTTTGCCAGGATCTCTTTTGAGGTCAGTTGGGAGAGTTCAGCTCTGGACTTCTGCAGAAACTTTTCAGCAGATTTGTTGACATAATAGTATTCCCGGGATTCCATGCCGATAACGGTGATGATCGCAGGAATGTTGTTCATCACGGAGTCCAGAAAACGTTTCCACCGTTTTGCCCCAAGCTCAGCATCTCTCCTGTCGGTAACATCGTGAAGGGCGCCGTTGTATCCAAGGAAGATGGATCTCTCTTCCTCAAGAAGAATAGGGGAACCGGTAAATCCGCAGTAGATCTTTTTTCCGTCTTTGCAGATGAAGGGAAATTCGGGGAGCGTGAATCCGTTTTCCTGTGATATCACTGAGGAGAGTTCCCACTCGAATCGGGCAGCTGCCCCGGCCGGCATGAACTCTGAAAATTTGTGACCGAGGAGTTCGTCTGGAAGATATCCGGTCACTTCGGTGAGCTGAGGGCTGATGTACTGGATGCCAAACGTTTCATCCATGGACCAGATGACATCATGGATCGTTTCAACGAGACGCCGGAACATTGCCTCGCTTTGTTCGAGCGCAGCCTCGGAGTTTACGTTTTCCGTGATATCGTCCCAGACAACTGTGACCCCGGGTCTGCCGTCGGAAAGGACCATTGGGTAGATCCGCTGGTCCAGGAAACAATCTGTCCCGTTTTTCAAAAGGCGCAGTTCGCTTCTGATCGTCTCGCCGTTGAGGGCTGCCCTGATCTGATCGGTCAGTATGTCGTTACAGAACGTCTTACAGGCACTATCATATACATATTTCCCGACGACATCTTCGGTGTCTACAGAGAGGAATGATAATAACGATTCATTTGCCTGAATGGCCTTCAGATCTGAGTCGATCAGGATGACCATCTCGGATGAGAGATTGAGCATCGCTGATACGGGGACCCGTTTTGATAAGAAAAACACCTTGGCTTTTCCAAATGTGCGCATTTCGACCCGCCCGGACACCAGCAGATTATCCATGTATCGCGCTATGGTATTTCGGTTCAGGTGCGTGGCTTCGGCAATTTCTGTGACTGACATCCCACGGGGATTCTCTCGTAAAAGTGTGAGAATTTCGGAGAAATCGCCTGCCTGCTCTACCATTACTCTTAATTTGGCTCCTGAAATTATAATGCTTTGCACTATGCTTTGCACTATGCATTGCGTCAATGCACAACATCAATGCTGTGCATTGTGGGGTACATTTAAATATAAAAATAACAAATAGTAATGTAGCAGCTTGTGAGAAGAGCACAAGCGGCAAACAGACCCGTGAACGAAATCAGTTCTGTAAAATGGGAAACAAGGACACACCACACACACCGGCCTTTTCCACAGAATATACACCTCACAAAACACACCACACCACTACTGTTTCCGGGTCTGTTCAATAAAAAATACTCATGTTAATGACACGTAACACTCTCTTAAAACCTCTCCAAAATTTTTAGTATGTTTTTCCCTTCTTTGCCGGAAGTGGAAAAACCTTCAAACAGCTGAACTGTTTTCAATGTTTTTCTTATATGCCTGCTTTATCTAGGTCGGGCCTCGACAAAATTTCTTGACTTTCAAAAAAGTGGTATGATAATACTTACTTATTCAGGGACAGGAGTAGGAGTCTACCATTTCTATATAGCGTTTGTCCTCCTCTTCTCCCGGGATCGCCACTGGATATCTGCCGGTAAGGCAGCCCAGACAGAGATCTTCCCGTGGAATGCCGATCGCCTCGATAAGTCCTTCGAGGGAGATGTGAGCAAGACTGGTCGCCTGGATCACCTTCTCCACCTCTGAAACGGATTTCGTTGATGCGATCAGTTCATTTCGTGTGGGAAAATCAGTTCCGAGATAGCAGGATGCGATGATCGGCGGGGATGCGATCCTGAGGTGGATCTCGTTTGCACCGAACTCACGCACAAGCGACAGGATCTTTTTCGAGGTCGTCCCTCTCACGATACTGTCGTCAACAAGAACCACGGATTTGTCTTTGATATGTCCGCGGACCGGATTCAGTTTCATCCGGACGGCGATCTCGCGTCTCTCCTGTGTCGGCATGATGAATGTTCGTCCTGTGTACCGGTTTTTGATCAGGGCTTCCAGGAACGGGATGCCCGACTCGCTGGAAAATCCGGTTGCCGCTGCCGTGCCGGAATCCGGGACGGGTGAGATAAGGTCAGCTTTTACCGGGGCTTCTTTTGCGAGCAGTGCTCCGGTCTTTCTGCGTACATCGTAGACCGATACGCCGTCGATCACCGCATCCGCCCGTGCGAAGTAGACATACTCGAACATACAATGCGCACAGGATCTTGCCTTCATCATATTTCGGGAAAATACTTCTCCTTCCTGAAGTCTGACACTTTCTCCCGGGGCAATGTCCCGGACAAACTCTGCATCGATCGCATCCAGCGCCACACTCTCGGAAACAAGGATATGACCGCCGGTCTCCGTCTTTCCGAGACAAAGCGGTTTGATCCCGAGCGGATCGCGGAACGCATACAATGTTCCGTCCAGCATGAAGATCACGGCATATGACCCGCTGATCATCCGCATGCAGTAACTGATCGCTTCGTCAGGCGTGTGATCATGAATGATCTCATTTGCAAGGATCGCGGCGATGACCTCGGTATCCGACGTCGTGGAAAAAATGTGACCGTGTCCTTCGTACTCGTATCTGAGTTCATCCGTATTTATCAGATTCCCGTTATGCACGAGCGACAGTGAATGTCCCCGGAACATAAAATGGAACGGCTGGATGTTTTCCGGCTTTGACCCCCCGGTCGTTGGATATCTTACGTGACCGACACCGGTCTTTCCGATCAGATGTTCGAGAACAGATCCGCTAAACACCTCGGACACGAGTCCGTATCCTTTGCATTTGTGTACGGTTTCACCATCATACGTGAAGATACCGGCACTCTCCTGACCCCGGTGCTGGAGTGCATATAATGCCAAGTATAATGATCCCGATACTTCTGTAGTATCGGTAATTCCTGCGATGCCGCACATGTTGTAGAAATATTGGCTCTATTCAGATATAGGTTTAACAGACGAAGACCGCAGTTGCGACAACGGTCGTCCAGTTGCCGTTCTCATCTGTTTCTGCAGAAATACTGATATTGCTGGTTTTCAGGATATTGCCGCCCTGCTTCTGCATGATCGTATCCAGCATCGTTCTTGCGAGTTCCTCGGCATATGCTCCGCACTCTTTTTCGGACATCCCGACGCAGTGATGCTCCGAGAGATATCCGTGCTGCTTATCATGGATCTGCGGGACTGCAAGTCCGATAGCTGCGGATATTTTAAGATTTGGCTGATTTGATGCGTTTTTCGCCATAACACAGTAAACGATCTCTCCCGGTCTCAGGGTGGCAAGTCCCTCCTCGCGCGAGACGATATCAGCATCCGTCGGCATGATGGACGATACATACACCAGATTAAAAGGGGCGATCCCTGCATTTCTGAGGGCCATCTCGAACGAAACGAGCTGATCTTTGTGAACACCCTGACCTCGGGTTAAAAATACTTTTGCGGGAACTACCATCGTAGTTAATTGGTCTCGTTAACTAGCGCTTAAGAGTTGTGTTCCAGGACCTGGTTTTGAATTGAGTGGATTAAAATACGGTGATGTCCTATTAATTCTTACGTACAAAAACTCACCCGGGGTACGACGTATCCCGATCTGGGTTTTTGAACAATGTACCAGTAATCGAGGGATTAATTGATGGCGGATTCAGTAGTTGACAGTATTTTAGCGGCAAGATATTACCGCACCGGTGAGGCATCTTTCGAAGATGTCTGTAGACGAGTTGCAGATGCATTGGGTGAAACACCGGAAGAGACGAAGGAATACTTTGACGCCATGATGTCATTGTCCTTCCTTCCCAACTCTCCGACACTGATGAACGCAGGAACCCCGCTTGGGCAGCTTTCAGCCTGTTTCACCCTTCCCGTGAGTGATTCTCTCCCGGAGATCTTTGATGCGATCCGCTGGGGGGCGATCATTCATCAGTCAGGAGGGGGAACTGGATATAACTTCTCCAACCTGCGCCCCGAGGGGTCACCGGTCCGTTCCACGGATGGTGTGGCGTCTGGTCCCGTCTCCTTTATGCGGGTATTCAATGCCGCGACAGATGTCATCAAACAGGGCGGCAGAAGACGCGGGGCAAATATGGGTATCCTGAATGTCTGGCATCCGGACATCATGAAGTTCATCAAAAGTAAAGCCAAGGAAGGTGACTTCAGCAACTTCAATATTTCCGTGATGGTCTCGGATGTGTTCATGGGGCATGTGGTAAACCGTGAGATGGACAAGGTCTGGGTCACCAACACCGAAGCGACCGATATCACCGTCGGGGAAATATGGGAAGGGATAATCGACGGGGTCAGGAAGAATGGTGAACCGGGAATTCTTTTCTACGACACCATCAATCAGAAAAATCCCACCCCTGACCTTGGTGAGATCGACACCACCAATCCATGCGGTGAACAGCCGCTCCTGCCTTTCGAATCCTGTGTTCTGGGAAGTATCAACCTGGCAAAATTCATCCGTGCCGACGGTCTGAACTACGATGCTCTCGATAAAATGACCAGAATGGGCATCCGGTTCCTTGACGCCGTCATCACGAAAAACGTCTTCCCCATCCCGGAGATCCGTGAAGCGACCAACCGTACACGTAAAGTCGGTCTTGGTCTGATGGGTGTGCACGATGCAATGCTCATGCTCAGGATCCCTTACGACTCTGAAGCCGGCAGAAACTTCTGCATCGAAGTGATGGAGAGGGTCAATAATGTTGCCGTCGAAGAGTCCATGGTCCTTGCAAAAGAGAAGGGAACGTTCCCTGCGTATGAAGGAAGTGTCTGGGACAAACAGGGAATCATCATGCGAAACGCTGCTCTCACCACGATCGCGCCGACCGGAACGATCTCACTTCTCGCCGGCTGTTCATCGGGTGTCGAGCCGGTATTCTCCTTTGCCTACACCCGGAGAAACACCGTCGGCAAAACTTTTGTGATCCTCCATCCCTATTTCGAGTCCGAACTTCGGCGCGTGATAGAAACAATGGGCTTTGTTGGTCCTGAAGCGGAAGCAAAACGCGATGAGGTCATCAACCATGCGCATGAAACAGGTTCTGTCCAGGATATCGACTGGCTGTCCGACTCATTCAAAGCTGTCTTCAAGACCGCTCTGGATATCGGCTGGAAGGATCATGTCCTGATGCAGGCGACATTCCAGAAACATGTCCACGCCTCGATTTCGAAAACGATCAACATGCCGGTCTCCGCATCGAAAGAGGATGTAGAAAAGGCGGTCATTCTTGCGTGGAAGGAAGGTATCAAAGGCATGACCCTGTACCGTACCGGGTCCAGGGAGGATGTTGTTCTCGCTCTTGAAAAGCAGGATACGGCAAAGCCGGTCGAGACGCAGGTGACCCTCGTTCCGGGTATCGTCACGAAGTCGATCTTTACCCGCCCGCGGGAACTCGTTGGAAGGACCTTCCTTGCCCAGTCAGGATGCTGCCGTCTGTATATCACGGTGAATACCATGGACGGAAAGCCAATGGAGGTTTTCATCAGAACCGTCGGAGCAGGATGCGAAGCAAGCAGCAATGCACTTGGCCGAAGTATCAGTACCGGGTTACAGAACGGTGTTCCGTATGAGAAGTTCGTGAAACAGTTCGCCAAAGTGAACTGTGTCTCGGCAATCAAAAACAAAAACTCAGAAGGTCTGTCCTGTGCAGATGTTGTCGGAAAATGCATCGAACTTGCGGCAACCAATCAGGCGATCGCCACGCTCGACAACTGGTCTGTGACCCCCGTCACGCCCGGAGAAAAAAAGAATCCCCCCTGTCCCGAGTGCGGCGAGCCTCTCGATTTCGGCGAGGGCTGTAATATGGGGATCTGCAAAAACTGCGGATGGAGCGGCTGCAGCTGACGTTTTTGGCGTCAGGTGTTTCTGCTTCAGGATACAATCTCTTTTTTTTCAAAGTTGCATCGATGTGATTAAAATACGTCGATAAAATAGATAGTGTGACACACTTTAGTTTGCATGTTGGAATAGAAGGGCGTGAGTTGGTTACAACCCGGTTCTCTTAAAAAGTCCGAGACACCGTTTTTTATATTCATCCTCGGTGATGATCCCGTTCTCCCGCAGATACTTCAGTGCATCCAGTGATTTATCGATCGCCTCGTCATCCAGTCCTGACCGCGGTTCCAGCGTTACCGGCGAGACCGTCCTTGGCTGCGGGAGTTTCTGGACCCCCGGTTTCTTCGAGATATATACCACCGTGTCATCGGCAGGCAGATGTTTTGTCTCGTCATTAAGGTGTTTATACCGCCCGCCGCCGACCCGGGTCCTTCCTCCCGGCAGGATCATTGCATCCCCTTTCCCTTCGTCATGCCACTGATCGTTTATCTTCCCGGAATCCGTCTCGAACACGCTCACATCATTCAGCGGGACCTCGGGCTTCTCTGCAGGTTCCGGAGTGGGCTGGGTCGCTTCGACCATCCGTGAGACCCAGGCGGCCTTTGCCTCTTCCTGCTCTTTTTCTGAGATCGTGATCTTCTCTTCGAACATTTCCTTTCCCGGTTCTTCAAACCTCCCGGACCCCGGAGTCGGTGTATCCTCAAACACATCGTCCTCTCCGGTTTCAGGGAGAGCTGCCGACCCCTGCCCTGTCTCTTTCAGGACATACTCCTCAGTGAGGAAATTGCGTTTTACCTCGATCTGCCAGTTCCCCCCTGCTCTCATATTCATCATTTCGCTCAGCGTCAGAAGTGCTGCCCTCACCTCCTCGACCTGGTTCTTCACATTGTGGAAGATATATTTGTCATTGTTCACTGTTTTTATGATCAGTGTCGGGGCACCTGCGGTCGGAAACCTGACTGACGCCTCCAGCAGATCGATATAGTTCATCTCATAGATCCGGTACACCGTCTCCCGCTCAGGGTATCCCCAGAGCATGCGAAGACGCGTTAAAAGGATCGGGATCAGGAATTTATCCTTACTTCGTGCGTATATCACATTCAGGACCTCTTCGGTCCGGGGAATGTCATCCAGGATCTCGATCGGGAGATCATACTGATATAAGACTTCGTGACGCACGGAAAAATCCCTCGAATACTAATATATCATTAGTGTTTGAAAATAGTTAAAGTTCGTGAATGATCAAAAAAAAAAGATGAGGGAGTATTCTCCCGCGGCATATCTGCCTTTACATCATTCCCGGGGGCATTCCGCCCATGCCTCCGCCCATGCCTCCGCCCATGCCTCCGCCCATCGCGGCCATCTCTTCGGGGGATGGTCCGGCTGATCTTGCGGATGCGATGACATCATCGATTCTGAGAATCATGACTGCGGCTTCTGCTGCTGAGGAAATTGCCTGGGTCTTCACACGGAGCGGCTCAACAACGCCTGCTTCCCACATGTCGACTGCCTTTCCTTCATAGACATCGAGACCGAAGGTCTTCTTGCCTTTCTCGTGGGCTTCACGGAGCTCTACGAGTTTGTCGATCGGGTCGAGACCTGCATTTTCTGCAAGGGTTCTCGGGATGATTTCGAGTGCGGCTGCGAATGCTTCGATCGCGAGCTGGATACGTCCGCCCTGGGTCGCTGCATATTCACGGAGTCTGAGTGAAAGCTCAACTTCAGGTGCGCCTCCTCCGGCGACAACTTTCTTGTCTTCAACAACACAGGCAACGACACGTAGTGCATCTTCCAGAGCACGGCCGAGCTCGTCAACAACGTGGTCTGTTCCGCCTTTGATGATGATCGATACTGCTTTGGGGTTCTTACACTTCTCAACGAAGATCATCTCTTCGCCGCCTACTTTACGCTCTTCGACGATACCTGCAACACCAAGTTCATCACCGGAGATTGCGTCGATCGAGGAGATAAGAGATGCGCCGGTTGCACGTGCAAGTTTTTCCATGTCGGATTTCTTTACACGGCGGGCTGCGAAGATACCTGCCTTGGAGAGGTAGTGCTGAGCAATGTCGTCGATACCTTTCTGACAGAACAGGACATTTGCGCCGGATGCCTTGATTTTCTCGACGATGCCTTTGATCATACGCTCTTCCTCATCGAGGAACATCTGGAGCTGGTCTGGGGAGGTGATGGAGATCTCTGCGTCGACTTCGGTCTTCTTGTATTCGACTGCAGCGTTCAGAAGCAGGATCTTTGCGTTCTTGACGCTTTTCGGCATGCCCGGGTGGACACGTTCTTTGTCGATGATCATGCCTTCGATGATCTCGGATTCGTCGATCGATCCGCCGACACGTTTCTCGACTTTGACGTTTTCTGTGTCAACAGTTCCGTCAGCGTCTGCAACGAGTGTGATTGCACGGACGATAAGGTCACAGAGTTTATCCTTGGAGGATTCTGCATTCTTACCGGTCATTGCGGTTGCGGCGATCTTTGCAAGGATGGCGGTGTCTTTTGCTTTGACATCGATCGCGATGGTCTTGAGAAGTTCCTGTGCTTTCTCTGCTGCCTGTCTGTATCCGAGAGTGATAACGGTCGGGTGGATGTCCATCTCAAGAAGCTCTTCAGCTTTCTTTAAGAGTTCGCCTGCAATGATGACTGCGGTGGTGGTTCCATCTCCGACTTCGTCATCCTGGGTCTTTGCGATCTCGACCATCATCTTTGCTGCCGGGTGTTCGATGTCCATCTCTTTCAGGATGGTCACACCGTCATTGGTGATGACAACATCTCCGATGGTATCTACGAGCATCTTGTCCATTCCCTTCGGACCAAGGGTAGATCTTACGGCCCCTGCCACAGCTTTTGCTGCTGCGATGTTCATGCTCTGTGCATCCCGTCCGCGAGTACGGTTTCCTCCTTCTTTGAGGATATAAATTGGCTGTCCGCCAAGTTGTGCTGACATAGTATAATCACCTATACCCTGTTTTAACAGAGTAATGTATGGAATATGTTGTTTAGTAGTTCTATATAAACATGATCATTTTTAATGAGCATCGGAGATGTTTCCGCGGCATATCTTCCTGCCTGTATGCAGGATACCCGATACGCGCCGGAGAAAAACGGGGTTGGTCGTGTTTCTCTTATATCAGAGAACAGACTCGATACGGTCGAGTGCTTCTTCCAGTCGTTCCATGGATGCGGCGTAGGAGATCCGGATCCAGCCCGGAGCGCCGAATGCAAATCCGGGGGTCGCCGCGACATGGGCTTTGTCCAGCCAAAAGTTTGCGGTTGCCCCGTCGTCTCCTCCGCAGTTGATGAATGCGTAGAATGCTCCGTTTGCCGGTGCTGTTTTCAGTCCCATGCCGGTAAGTCTGCCGATGACATATTTTTTCCTTTGCTCAAACTCTTTTCGCATGGACTCAACACAGGTCTGATCCCCCGTAAGAGCGGCGACACCTCCCCACATGGCAAAGGTATTGACGTTTCCAACAGAATGCTGCATGACCTTGTCCATGTACGGGATAACGTTCTGCGGGGCAGAGATATAGCCAAGTCTCCATCCGGTCATCGCGTAGGCTTTGGAAAATCCGTTGATGGTAATCGTGCGTTCATCCATATCCGGCAGGGAACCCATCGACACATGTTCCTGTCCATAGACGAGTTTTTCATAGATCTCGTCGGAGAGACAGTAGAGGTCGTGATCGATGCAGGCATCCGCAAGGATCCTGAGTGATGAGCGGCCAAGGATCGAACCGGTGGGGTTCGACGGCGTGTTGACGATGATCATCTTGGTTTTATCGGTGATCTTTTCGTACAGGGATTCATCGACCTGGAAATTATCATTGAGAGAGTGGTGGACCGGTTTTCCCCGGGCGATGGTGACACAGGGATCATAGGAGACCCAGGCCGGGTCGAGGATGATGACTTCATCGCCGGGATTCAGGCATGCCGTCATAGTGATCCTTATCGCGTCTTTTGCACCGCTTGTACAGAGGATCCGGTTCTGCGCGGTCGGTATATGGTTTTCTGTATTGAGTTTTTCAGCGATCGCCCGGGTCAGATCGGCGATCCCCCGGGATGGTGCATAATGGGTCTCGCCCCGGTGTAAGGCGTCTATTGCAGCCTGGGTGATGTGTGCAGGAGTAGCGAAGTCAGGCTCCCCGACCGCGAGGCTGATGACATCTATGCCGTTTGCGATCATCTCTTTTGAACGATTGTTCATCGCCATCGTTGCGGAAGGGGGGACCGCGGCGATATTCTCTGAAAGAGGCAACATACCATCTATGTCTGTTTTGCAAGATATTTAAGGAAAGACGTTGGTCTGAAAAAAAGGGATTAGGATAAGAAATCGATGGCTGCGGAAAGTCCGTCGCCTTCGAGTGTGTAGCCGGCTTTTTTGAAGCACATCTGGACGGCGGCAACGGTCGTGATGATCTCGGGCGTATCGATGATACCCATATTGCCGATCCTGAAGATCTTGCCTTTGAATCTGTCCTGACCGCCGGCGAATTCGATACCCATCTTTTTGCATGCTCCGCGGATCTTTGCATCCTCGACACCTTCGGGGTAGAAAAATCCGGTAACGGTGTTCGATGCTTTGTGCAGAGCGTCGACCTGGGGGACGAGTGAAAGTCCCCACGCCTCGCCTGCAGCGCGAACTACGCCGGACATTTTGTGGTGGCGTGCGATCCTGTTTTCGAGTCCTTCTTCGTCGATGAGTCTGCATGCTTCACGCAGTGCAAGGAACAAGGGGACCGCAGGTGTGGTCGGGGTTTCCATCGGGTTACCGTCGGCTGATTTCTTTGCCTTCTTTAAGTCGAGATAGAATGGTCTGGTCTCGGAGAGTCTGTCCCAGGCTCTTTGTGAAACGGAAACAGCGGCAAGTCCTGCGGGGGCTGCAAGACATTTCTGGCTTCCGACGATCGTTACATCGGCACCCCATGCATCAGCCTTTACGGTGTCTCCGCCGATCGAGGTGATCGCATCAAGGATGAAGAGTGCATCGTATTTTCGTGCGAGTTTTCCTACTTCTTCTGCCGGGTTGAGGATCGCGGCGGACGTCTCGTTATGTACGAGGGTAACGACTTCGGCACCGTTTTCGAGTTCCTGTTTGAGGGCCTCGAGATCGAGTGCGTGTCCCCATTCAGATTCGATCATGGTGGTCTCGCCGTAGATTTTGGAGATAAGACCAAGGCGTTCTCCAAACTTTCCGTTCACGAGGGACACGATCTTTTTGCCTTTAGCAAACGAACCGATAGCGGCTTCCTGACCTGCAGTTCCGGAACCGGAGAGAACGAGCATGTCGTTTTTCGTTCCGAAGACGGGTTTTAAGGATTTGACAATATCTGCGTAGCAATCACCGAATTCTTTGCTTCTGTGGTTGATCGCCTGTTTCGTCATTGCATTCCGGACCGTTTCCGGCATCGGAACGGGTCCGGGCATCATGAGCAGAGTTTCATTATACATGGGAAAGTCTGTTACATATATGAGAATAGACATACATATACTAACTCTATAGAGGTTTTATCAGATGCCAGAAGTCGCAGTAATAGCCGGTTCCGCTTCGGACCAGTCGATCGTTGATAAAGCAACGACCGTTCTTCAATCATACAATATTTCCTTTGATGTCCAGATCATCTCTGCTCACCGTGATGCGGATAAACTGGATGCATACGTGAAGTCGTCGGATGCGCAGGTTTTCATCTGTATCGCGGGAATGTCGGCAGCTCTTCCCGGGGTCGTCGCGGCGAGAACAAAGAAACCGGTGATCGGCGTGCCGGTCTCCGGCAAGATCGCAGGCGGGCTGGATGCTCTTTTGTCGATCGTTCAGATGCCGAAAGGTGTGCCGGTGGCATGTATGGCGGTGGACGGCGGAGAAAATGCCGGACATTTCGCAGCCAGGATCCTTCGCAAAAACTGATCTTTCGTGTCGATCCTGTCACTTTCGATATTACAAGTGACAGGAATCGAAGCTCATATTTTGGGTATTTTTTGAATTTAACTCGTTATGTCACTTATGTCACTTCTGTCAATGTTTTTGGGTCTCTAACTATATACAGAATCTACGTATAGGGCCCCGGGATCCAAAAATAATCGACATAAGTGACATAAGTGACAAAAAGCTCTTTTTTTTGAAATAACGGCCGTATTCGGCTTTAAATTATGACGCTTGTTTTTTTATGATCGACACAACCTCCTGTTAAAACGGGGATATCACAATAAGGGCTATGATTACCCAATTTTTTCTCAATCTGTTAATCATTTTAATTAATCCTATGAATCACGCACTTCCCATCCTGAAAGGCAGTACGATCTTTATAAAATAGTGTGTGAGATAATACTCAAATGAGATTATTTTTTGAAATAGAGATAACAGTGGCAGTGACCAAAAGCTTCAATGTCTGAGCCTGAGTCCCTGCATGGACAGAGGTAAATTTTATCGGCCTCGGCGTCCCCGGTCGGGATACGGCATGGACAGAATCTTTTTCCGTAAATCAGTTTGTTTCTCGCTAGTCCTTCGATCGTTGAATCAGTTATATCTTTATTTTCGTTCAGGACCCAGCCCTTCTTGACCGCAATCTTCTCAATTGATGGACGGATATTCTCGGCGACTTCCAGAATTTCCTCACGTGTGGGAATGAGATTCATTACCAAATATTCCTTCTCAGAAGTTATCAGGGTTTGGTTTGTGGATAAGTCATGTGGATCATTTTTCCAGGGATTTGAGGATCATGCGCTTCTGCATAGGTTTCAGGTGGTCAAGGAAGAGTATCCCGTCATGATGGTCTTTTTCATGGAGAAAAGCCCGGGTTGCTATCCCTTTGAGTTCGGTCTCGATGAGTTCGCCGGATATGTCGAGATATCTGCAGCTGATCTTTCCCGGTCGGCGGACCGGCCGCTGGATCCCCGGGATGCACGGACTTCCTTCCATCTCTCCAACGAGTGTGCCTTCTTTGAGAATTTCAGGGTTGGCTCCTTTGATCGTTACTCCTCCGATGTTTACGATGAAGAGGCGTTTTGACACGCCTATCTGGGGAGCTGAAAGACCGACACATTTGTTGCGGATCATGGTATCCCACATATCCGTCAGGATACCGATCTCCTCTGTGCCGATTTTTTCAACCGTTTCTGCATGCAGAAAGAGCACAGGGTCTCCGTATTTTCGAATCTCACAGATCATATGATTCTCTTCTCGCTGAAATCGTTTTAGTGTTGTGATTACACATACATATGTATGGAGTTACAGTATGACCGTCCGGGACATGCTTTTGGAACTGTGAACGGGGTTTTGATCGAAGGATTCTGCCTGCCGATTCCTCCGTCGAATTTGATATTCATTACAACTCCCGGAGGATTTATCGGCTGCGGTTTTTTTGATATGCGTACGTTTGCAAAACTCGGGATATCTGCCGTCAGGATCACGGGGGTATCGACGCTCGAAGAGCTTCTTGCAGGAAATATCACAGAGGTTACCGAATCTGCAGAAAAACTGGGGATCAGGATAGGAATGACCGGGTCTGATGCACTTCTATGTATTTTTCCCTCAAAAACGCATCTCTAACCAAAGATTTTTTTAGTAATCACTCCGTTGTATTATCTATGAAACAGTCTATTCTCACTTTACTCGTGTTAGTGGCTGCTCTTTACTTACTTTTTTTGCCGGTTTTGGCAATCGAGCTCGGTTCGGATACAGCGGCCATTTATGTAACGTCTTCTCCTTCTGGGGCTTCCGCTACTGATTCTGCTACCGGAAAAACCATTACTACGCCAGGCACTTTTATTGTCTACACGACCGGCACTCCAACGGATCATTACATCACTGTGTCGAAAAGCGGGTATTATGATTATCATTATGATGCCGGCTCTTACTTCACGATAGGTGATTATATCACGGTCAATGCTGTATTGACCCCGACCCCTACCAACGGTTACCTTTCCATCTCCTCAAGTCCCTCCGGTGCCATTGTCTACGTCGATGGGATATACAAAGGAACGAGCCCGCTGCCGGTCACTCTTCCGGCCGGTTCACACAGTATTCAAATGTCGATGTCCGGGTATAACTCATGGTCAGGCTCAACGAACGTGAATGTAGGTCAGACCACTTCAGTTTCCGCTTCTCTGACTCCCTCCGTGACATACGGCTATCTCTCCGTCTCTTCCAGCCCGTCGAATGCTGATGTCTACATCAATGGCGTTTACAAAGGGGATACCTCGTTCACGATCGGTTTGAATCCCGGGACCTATCAGGTCATGGTGAAGAAATCAGGTTACACCTCTATATTCGACCACGGCGACCGTCAACACAGGTACGACAACTTCAGTTTCGGCAAATCTCCAGCCGAGTGCGAATGCCTATGTTCAGATCGCCACCTATCCGTCCGGTGCTGCCGTCTATATTGACGGGACCTATGTGGGAAACACCCAGTACTCCACAGCATCCAACCCGAACTACTTGGATGCAGGTCCATTCACGCCCGGAACGTCCCACACACTTCTCTTCACTCTTGACGGATACAATTCCTACTCAACGTCATTCGTGCTGAGTTCGGGTGAGACCAGAACGATTTCAGTGACGATGACCCCGATCACGCCGGTAGTAACGACCGGAACTCTTCAGATCTCATCAGACCCGTCTGGGGCTGATGTGTATGTGGATAATGTGTTCAGAGGAGTTACCCCGGTGAATTTAAACGACATCACTGTCGGCACTCACACCGTACTTCTCCAGAACAGTGGTTATGATGACTGGACTCAGTCCATCTCCTTCTCAGCTGGTCAGACCGTTGAGAGGACCGTTTTGCTGTCCCCGACGGTTATCCCAACCCCGACCTCCTCACCTGCCCCATTCATCGGTATTCTTGCCGGGCTTGGCATCTGTGGAATGCTGTTGGCTGTAAGACGCCGGTAATTTCCCGGTTCTTGTATCAACTCTTTTTTTTAGCCGCCTCTTTTTGTAACCGATCTGATGTACGATTCCATCGCTTTTCTTTGATCGAAGGATCGCCGTGACTAAAGAGCCGGCATAAACGAGAATAAAATACTAAAAAAAAGTTAGATGCAGTCCTTTAAGTAGAACTTAAAGGGACCGAGGTTTCCGCCGTAGTTTCCTGCGGTGATCTTGACGACACCCGGAACTCTGCATGCTGCCTGGACACCGGCTTTCATTGCCTCATTTATTGCTGCTTCGGAGACACCGTCGATGACGATCTCATAGACTGCCTTGACGCCTTCAGGGATCTCGGTATCGGCGATCTTCTCACGGATCGTGGGGCAGAACTTTTCGTTGGTGGATGCGCCCATGAACTTGTATTTCTTGGAGCCGACCTTGGATCCTGATGAAACAACTCCTCCCGGGAACGGGGTGATGGTTCCGGGAATACAGCTGATCGCATCGACTGCTGCTTCTGCTGCAATAAGTGCAGACATCTGGGAATCTCCCATGATCAGGAAGTTACCGCCGGCAACTCCTTTGATTGCGCCGACTTCCTCTTCGATAATAAAGTCTCCGCCCATGATCGGGATAGACCAGCAGTTGATTCCGCCGACGACGACTTTGGACTCATATCCGTCACCGAAGAAGTGGAGTTTGACAGGGATGATCTCTTCCAGACCTGCTTTTCCATTGAATACTGCGGTCGTAGGTGCAGTTAAGACACACTCGGCAATACGTTCGAGAACCTGTTCTTTGAGTGCTTTCTTACCGCAGCAGAGCATGATCGCATATCCTGGGCGGTTGTCGGGGGTCTCTGATGCCGGGACGAATCGTTCGATCCCTGCTTCACAGGGACATCCGATGGTCGAGGTTGCAAAACCGGTTGCTTCGGTTGCTGCTTTGTATGCCCACTCTTTCGTTACTGCAGTGATGATAACACGGGCGGCCCACACCGGGAAGCCTTCTGCATATGTGTCTTCAAGAATTACACCGTTGAATTCCATATTATATGAATTGGGCATGGTGGTAAATAGCGTTTGCGGGTCGATACAGAGGACGGCAGGATCAATGGAGCAGGACGCCGGTTTTTCCGGCACGAAAAAAGAGTCTGAGAAGATCTCAACCGATTTATTCAGCTTTTCTGGGGCTATGTTTGAGAAGTTTCAGCGGATAAGGAAGAGCAGCACAGAGAACGATCGCCGCAATCATCAGCCAGACCTGGGAGAAGAGTGCTGTCGGCATGCTGATCGCATCTGCCATGATGCCGATAACCATTATTGCGACAGCTGCCATGCCCTGGGGAATGCCGATCATGAGCCCGGATGCGAGTCCAACGCTTCCCGGCATAAGTTCCTGTACTGTCGCGATCTCCACGGAGGCGGTTGCCATCATAAAAAATCCGGCGATCACGAGAGATATGATCGACCCAACTCCTGAAAGGAAAAATATCCCGAAATAGGCGGTCGTTGCTCCGATGTAAGCGGTGAACATGACCTCCTTTCTACCGATCTTGTCTGAAAGAGGGCCTGCGATGAGAGTGCCGAACATTCCTGCAAAGATCATACCGCTGACGACCCCGGTCGCGAGCAGGTAATCGACCCCTGCATATTTCGTCAGATACACCGCGGCGAAGGCAAGAAATCCGTAGTAGACCCAGGTTCTCAGTGAACTTATACCAAGTACGAGAGCGGCATTTCGCCATTTGGGTTTTACTGTTTCCATCTCCACGGATCTCGGCGGCAGGATCGCCGGTTTCTGCTGATGTTTTCTCAGCAAAACTGCAATTACGACTGCCGGGATCACCAGCCAGATGAGTGCAGGAAATCCTCCCCATGCAAATAATGCACCGGTAATGAGGGGGGCAGCTCCATAACCAAATGATCCTCCGACCGAGAATAGTGAAAGGAAGGTCCCCCGGTTAGCCGATGTGGTGAACTGATGGATCTGCTGATAGGCATTTGGGTGAAACATGGAGTTTCCGGCTCCCACAAACACTCCCATGATCAAAAGGACCCAGTAATTCTGGGTAAATCCGAATATGGCGACGGCAAGCCCCGTCATAAGGATACACCAGGAGATCCCCGGGACCCAGCGTCTCTTATCGATCATCAAACCAGTCATGGGCTGGAAGATGATCCTCGTCAGGGTCACGAGGGTGAAAAGACCTCCAGCCATCGCATAGGATGTGATACCCTGTTCGGTAAATATGGGTATCAATGCCGACAGGATAGCCGGAACCACCGGGATGTAAAAATCCGCTGCCCCATGACCTGCGGCAAGACCAGCTATGCGCTTTGTAAGTTCATTCATGATATTCTCTCAAAACGGATGATCTCGACCGGGATCTCCAGATTTTCTTTTGTGTGGAAAGCGAACTGTTTTGGGATATTCAGCAAAGCTGCTGTTTTTGAGGTGATGATGGCGGTATCTTTCGTGTATGCTTTGAAAAACGGGATACTTCCTTTGTTGAATATCCCGTAACAGACCGGCGCTGTTTGAAGCGCAAAGTCGATAAACGGCCGGTCGGCATGCTCCTTCTGTGCTCCAAACGGCGGGTTCATCAATATCGTATCTGCCGTAAGGATTTCAGCGTTCTCGTCGATACGCATCCGTATCCATTCGATATCGACCCCGAACAGTTCGGCATTTTTTCTGGCGGTCTTTAGGGCAGCCTCATCTATTTCAACGCCAGTGACCGTTGCCCCGAGAAGTGCAGCTCCTATCGAAAGCATTCCTGTCCCGCAGCCAAGATCCACGACTTCCATCCCCTCTATATCGCCGGCAAGGGCCGCTTCGTGCAGAAGCCTTGTGGCTAACTGAGCGGGGGTCATGTATTGTTCAAGATCTGCTACCGGCGAGTGAAATCCCTGTACCTTCTGCAGGTACATCTCAAGTTGTCTGAGTTTCATGGTAATATTTCATCGATGGTGTAATCGTCCCAGTTGCGTTTTCCGAGAACGATTTCAAACTCAGAGGGTGAGAGGACCGGCATGGGAAACCTGCTCTGGTCATCCAGAGCAAGTCTCGGACATGCTGTGTTTACATAGGCATCGAAGCCGAGATTTCGGAGCTGCATCTCGGATATTTCCCGAATCAGAATGATCACGGCGTCTTCGTGCATGGCTGCAAGCCGTTCAGCCAGTTCACGGCGTGCCTGACCCGACTTAGAAGAGAGCAGGATCCCGAATGTCTTCGCACTCTTCGCCTTTTCGATCTGCACAAACCGTTTTCTCAGCAGACGGTCGGCAGAAACCTCCTGCAGGATACCGCCCGCAAACGGATCAAGAGCAAAGGTCGGTTTTTTTGTGGCGAGCGATACGCCGATCGCATGAAAAACGCCGGTCCCGATGAATAGATATGCATCGGCATCGGCGTTTTTTGCCGAAGCATAGGTACATCCGAGCACCTGACCGTCGAGAGGGGTTCTGGACGATCCGGTCCCGATCACGGCGTCCACCCCGTGATTTTTCAGCCACTCACCCATTGCTTTTGTCTGATGGGCATGCTGGATCGTTGTTGTTATGCCGACGGATTTGTACTGCCTGAGTTGAGGTACGGCGGACTCCAGAATTTCCAGTGGAATGTCCTGCTGGAAGGGGAGATAGATGACGTTTTTTTCCGGGGTGACTGGGGTGTGCCCGATATGGAGGAGAACATCTGCCCACTCCAAGGCGTCCAGACTCAAATCACAGGCTCCCCAGCAGGCATCTCCGCTGACGAGAACTTCGAAACCCTCGTTTTTCAGAGCTTTCGAGATCTCCGCAGCTTTTCGTTTCAATCCTTCAGGCAGCTGGACGGCGACCCGTTTGGCATTCCGGCTTTTCAGCTCGGTTATTACTTCAGAAAGCTGAATCAATGATTTTCAGACCGTTTTCGTCAACATCGATCGTGACAAGCGTTTTGTAGGGAATGCCGATGTCGGGAGATCCTCTGTTAACAACAAAAAGAATATCCACGAGCTCTGCTCCGGCGATCTTCAGCGCAGGAAGGATCCCTTTGATCGTCCCGCCGGTACTGATGACATCATCGATGATCACGACTCTGTCGCCTTTATTTACATAATTCATATAGAGTGTCCCTTTGGAATATCCGGTTTCCTGACCGATGACGACTTCCCCCGGCAGACGGTATTCTCGTTTTCTTATAACAACGAAGGGAATGCCGGTCGCAAGAGTCAGGGCCGTTCCGATATGGATACCCATTGCCTCGGACACCACGATCTTATCGACACCTTTCAGATCGAGTGATTTCAGCATGGCGGCCGTTACATCACGCAGAAGTTCTGCCGTGACTGCCGGGATCCCGTCAGTTATCGGGTTGATGAAATAATTGTAGACGACCCCGTCTTTTTCCCGTTTGACCATAGGGCACGTCAGAAGGGACTTTTTGAGGATTTCAAGCATATCTCACCTGTTGACTTTTCTTACAAATACGTCTAACGCCCGATGGTCTTTGGTGAGATAAGGTTTTTCTGTTCGTGCCGCTCATTCCTTATCAATGAAATATATTCCGGCGGTTCTTCTTTTGATCTTGATGCTCGTTTTTAGTGCCGGCTGTATCAGTTTCGGGACACAGACGACCGACATCAATATGGGAAATGAGACGGTCGGACATATTTATGTCACGCCGATCACTGACAACCTCCTGTCAAATGGATCGGTAACGGAGAAGTTCGACATGAAGGTGGAACTCTTCGGGTTGACCTTCACAAAAGAAGGGATAACGCAGGGCGAGGCCGATGACCTCATGGGCACCCTTTCATCCGTCAATACCACAGACACCTCTTCATTGCTCGATCTCGGATTTCTTCCCTCAATATCTTCCCTCAATAGATGGACTGTCTCCTGATGATCCGGATGATTTTCTGAACCAGTTCCTCACCATGCCGGTGACCAATCAGCGGACCCAGGCTGCCATCGACTCAGTTGATTTTGAGGGTGCCGGGGAACGAATACAGGCATCAGCCGAACGGGTCGCCGAACTTCTGGGTCTTGTCTGATTCACAAACAGTATTCAATAAGATACTTTATGCCTATCAGGACGAGGATGACCCCTCCGAGAATCTGCATTTTGTTGCCAAGGATACTGCTGAGTTTGTGACCTGCAAGAACTCCGAAAAATGAAAACAAAAAGGCAACCGTACCAATGATCACCGCCGGGATGAGGGCTGATTCTCCGATGAGGGCAAAACTTACTCCAACAGAGAGGGCATCTATGCTTGTTGCGACTGCAAGAAGGGGCAGTACTTTCCATCCGACCAGACGTATCTTATCCTCTTTCCTAAAGAGACTGCTCCAGATCATTTTTCCGCCGATAAAAAAGAACAGACCGACCACTATCCAGTAGCCAAACGGATCGATCATCTGAGTTATGGGGACTCCGATAGCCCACCCTACGAGCGGCATAGCAAAATGGAAATATCCAAAAAATATCCCTATAATGACTGCTGTGTTTACAATATTTTCTTTGAGCGCTGCCCCTCCCGTAAGTGAGACGGAGAATGCGTCCATGGCGAGGCCAACTGCGATGACCAGTGATGAGAGAAGAAGATCAGGCATTACTGGACGGGTTTTCCGTTCCTGCGTACATGTTCGACCCCTTCCGGGTCCTCGACGACGACGACAAAAGTACCGTGGCAGGGTTTTGTGTAGGCGTAAACGAGTTTTTCATTGGCGATGCCGATGATAAGCGGCGGAACTCCTATCAGGGCTTTGTCCAGGAGCTTGAATCCCGGCGGGACCTCGTATTTTTCCGTGCTGTTTGCTTTGATGATCTCCCGTGCTTCTTTGAAACTGCAGTTCCTTCCCAGGATCTCGTAGTTCATATTTTCAAGACAGCCCATTCTAGTACCTCGTCTAATTTTGTGAGAAGGGGCCGGGTGTTGTGTGTCACCGGGGCCACGACTTTTTCTGTTGGATATTCGATCTCTTCAGCAAGATCATACGCGTGTTCCCCGAAAAGAACCGAAATGAGCAGAGTGCCTGGAGCTACCGCGGAAGTTGTTGCCGTGTAGGTGAGTCCGGCATCGTTGTGGATCAGGGAAATGATCAGCGGATACCGGATGGTGCCGTCAGCCAGCTCTCCGATGGTCTTATCCAAATCTTTGTATGCCGAAACATAGTGACTTTTCGGATCGCTGGTTTTAATGAGCTGCTTAGCTGACGGATTCGCCGCAACTATCGGGCGGTGTCCCGCATCCTGAAGAAAGTCTGCAATGTAGAGTACAAGCGGCGACTGAACCGGAATCTGGGGGCAGCCGATTAAAATGAGCACCTCTCCCATAGTAGGTATCCATCTATTTTGTTAGGGTATAAATATTAGTTTGATGGTCTGTCCCCGATGTATTCACTCTGAATTTTCAGGATTTCTGCGCTGTCTTTTGCGTTGGCATACTCTTCCAGAGGCTCTTCGTTGAGTTTGAGAAAGTTGAGACCCCAGTTGAATTTTCCAAGAATACGTTCAGCCTGTTCCCTCTCACCCAAAATCACGAGAGCTGCCGATATCGCTTCGACTGAGGTCAGAGTGAAGGGTTTTCCAAAGTTAACCGGGTTTGCGGCAACGAGAAACGGCAGGGCACGCCGGTTTTTCCATGGATTGAGTTTGGTCGTGTCAAGAACTATCCATGAACAGTCAAGTGCAGTAATGGAGGAGACCCATTTTCTATCAGGAGGGGAGATGACGTATTCGGCGGTAGGGTCGAGGAGAAGCGTGGTTTTTGGGACATGATTCATTTTGTTAACGACGTTGATCATTCCAAATCTTTCCAACTTTTTTACTGTGCATTTTTTTGGATCACAGGAGTCATCACGAAATGCCATCAGGGAAATCAACATGCTCATACAGGTTATTATGCTTCCGTGCTACAAATAATATACCTATGTTTATCCTCTCCTCTCCCTGTGTTTTGAATGAAAAACTACGCGCAGACGGTATCACAACCGATGAGGATCGCGATATTTTCACAAAATGCAGAAAACGCTGCGAAGAGTTTGATATCGAAGTTGTTCCGCTGCCCTGTCCCGAGACGTTGTATCTTGGGACACCCCGGCCCCCGGGTTCGTTTTCTGAAAAGCTTGATACCCCTGAGTTTTCTGCCCTTCTTGACCGGTTAGAGCAGGAGGTACGGGAGATCATTTCTGTGAAAGGGGAACCCCTCTGTATCCTTGGAGTGAATTCATCCCCTACCTGCGGGGTCACGACCACGTATTTTACGAGTGAGAAGTCTTCCGGTCCGGGTGTTTTTCTGAAGAAATTCTCCGGGTCCAGGATAGTTGATGCCCGCGTATTTGCAAAATATCATATCTATCTGGCATCTCCTCTCTTTTCGGAGGGAGAACGCCGGTATAATACGTACCTTGCTGAAGTTCTTCGAAAGAATTTCTTTTCAGTGTATCTTCCCCAAGAACTTGATGATACTTCAGAGGCGAGGAGAGAGGATCGTGAGAGGATGATCTATGATAAAAATCTCTCTGAACTGAAAAAAGCTGATATCGTTGTCGGGGTCATCGACGGGTCTGATGTTGATTCGGGTACTTCCTGGGAGATGGGGTATGCATTTGCATGCGGTAAGCGGGTGATCGCTCTCAGGACGGATTTCAGGAAATTCAGTGAGTCTGAGCGGGTGAATCTCATGCTTGAGATGGGAGCAGAGGTCGTTTCGAACGTTGATGAACTTAAGGCGGCACTGATGTTTCAAACTCTCCCCTGATTCGGTTTTCCCGGGGCTTTCTTCGCTCCCGGCATCATACGGCCAGTCGTCTTGCGACTGCCATATTATCTTTATCGGTCCTGACCTCGTCAGAAGGCGTTTCCATAATGAATGCGCAGTGTGAGATCTTTGGAAATGTCAGGATATCATGGATGGTATCTTCCCCGAGGTAGCCCAGGCCTAAATGTTCATGTCTATCTAAGTGGGATCCGACCCCGCCTTTCATATCGTTTAGGTGAATAACTTTGATCCGCGAGAGGCTTCCTGCCTCATCATTGAACCAGGAGAAGACCATCTCTGCTCCGTGCCCTTTCAGATCGTAACCGGCTGCTCCGGCATGGCAGGTGTCAAAACAAAATCCGACCCGCTTTTCATTTGAGAGAGAATCGGAGATGAACCCTATATCGGTGAATGTGCCACCTACGGTATTTTTTTCGTTCGCGGTGTTTTCGAGCAGGATCACGGTCTCTCCTTTTGATTCATCCAGTGCCTGACCGATCGCTCCGATCACCTTCTCCTGCCCTTTTTTATGCCCGTCTTCTTTTCCATGGTGACCCAGATGTGTTACGAGGTATGGTATTTTTAATTGATCACAGCGGTCCAGCTCCTCGGTCATGGTAAAGATCGATTTTGCATAGATCTCGGGTTTTTCTGCCGCGGGGTTTGGAAGATAGGGCATGTGATCCACGACGGGTCCGATCCCGGAGGCTTTGACTGCATCTATGAACGCTCCCGCGACAGCGGGTTCGATCGGTTTTGCAGCCCAGACACGCGGACTTCTTGTGAAGATCTGAAAGGTGTCGCATCCGGTTTCCTCGGCACGCGACACGGCAAGAGGTAAGGAACCTGCGATCGATACATGGAATCCGAGTTTAATCATTTCGTTCTCTCCACTCTTTCATCATGCCAAAAAATGCATCGGCAATCGTTTTCGGGTTTGCTCCCCAGTGGACCACAGCCCCGAAGTATCCTCTGTACATGCCGATGCCGCTGTTTTCCGCACGGCAGCATCTTGCGATGAACGGCTCTCTGTTTACCTGGGTGATCGGGCAGATATCTTCGAACTCGAAGTCATCTCCGTAATTCTCGTGACAGATTTGTCTGCCGGTCCTGCAGCAGGCGATCCTTGATCCTTTAGGCGGGACATCACGGTCCAGGGTCCGAGAGAAGCCTCCGGCTTTGCACGGGTACACATGCGCATCGATCGTTCTGATATCCCGTATGTGATGGTCAAAGATGATATTTTCCGTTTCGAAAAACCCAAGTACTTCTAGTTCGTTGAGCGTGTCGGTCAGGGACGGGTTTGGAGGTATGATGTCAAAGACGTGGACCGTTTCAAACGTTGAGAGATCAGGATCACACACAAATGTCATGTGACCATCCTCTTTTCCAAATATCGTGCACTTTTTCTTTGTTGAAAGTGCTATTCTGACCAGCCCTGCTTTGTTGTGAGCATTGACCTTATCTTTCCACACTACCGTATCTTCTGGTCCGGCAATAAGCTCCAAGTACGCTATCTCCCGCATGAGTCCCGGTCCGTCCTTTGGTTGTATTTTCAGGACTTCAAACCCATCGGGTGTTGAATGGACCAGATATTCTGTGAGAAAATATACCTTGTTGCCAAGTGGTGAACTGGTGGCATTACCCACGTATTTACACTCTCTTGGAAATATCATTACTCTGGTCTTTCTATTTTTGCCAGTACTTCGATCATTTTGTAGGTGAGTTTTACTGACCCGCCGCCAATGTGACGGATAGTTATCGGTGATTCATCTGCTGTTTTCAAGGAGAGTTTATTCCCTTCATAGACAAAGACCACTTCATTATTTTTTACATAGGCTGAAGCATCCGCTCCGGTCATTTTGACACTGCCTACTTCGAGTATCTGCTCCTTAAGCGAGTTCCACATGATTACAAGTAAATTGGGGTTTGAAGGATTAGTATTTTATCCAGTCTGTATCTGCGGGTACAACACAAATCATTATATTCCCGTCAGTCACACATATTTGCCAACGAAATTTTCGTTTGCGAAAATATCGGCAACAAAAATCCCGACTGATATCTATGACCGAAGAACCCTGTATGATAGAAAATCCATATTCCATATCCTACCCGGAGATCCTTGCGCTTGGATCTGAAGAAGGCTCAACTGTTGAACTGATCGAGAGGTTTGACTGCATAGGGGGGGCGATGTGGGTAAAAAATCATTATGCCAAAAGTCCACTTGTGATAAATTCCCGTATTGTTTCGGATACTCAGCGGTTTATGCTCCGGAAAGGGGATGTTGGTCTGCAGCTTGAAGGCTCATACTTTCCTGCGGGAATATCCAGCGTCGGGATGACCGATTCGGAGATCTCCGTTTCCTATCTTGGTCTTGGCGGCGGGGGCGTCGGGGCAAGTATCTGCCGGGCGACCGCCGGCGGGGTCTTACGTCATACAAGTGATGTGTGCGGCGGGGGAAAAGTTGCCGGATCGACCATTCATCTGCCGAGATATACCCGGGTCATCATCGGTCTCGATGATACGGATACGCCTGAAGAGGGTGCGACCTGGACGCTTGCCCACAATATATCGAAGGCCGTTCAGAGTCAGCAGTCCCGTTACCTTTCCCACACGATAACCCAGCTTTATCCTGTTCCCTACCGGACCAAGAACTGTGTTGCTCTTGCCTGTGAGTTTGCCACAACGGAACCTGAAAAACTCATCGACCGGTTTGAATCCCTGGTCAGACGCTACACTCTTTCCGGTGAGACGGGTCTATGTGCCTACATCGGTTTTGATCCGTCTGTGATCATGCCGTATGCAAGGAAAGTCAAAGCCGGAGAGGTGACGCTGGATGATTTTGAGACTGTTCGCCGTCATCTGGATGTACGGATCGAGGGACGGGGCATCATCGGAGCTGCGGCGGCGATACCATTTTACACGAATTATACCGAGGCTCTTTTGATATGACCAGAGGAACGGGGGCTGCAGATACGAATGAACTTGGTCGGGTCAAGTACCTGCTTCTGGCGATCGGCTCTGCAAAGGTGACCGGCGTTCCCCTTCCGGTTTCGTTATCATCTCACGCGGGTCCCGGTGCCGGACAAGGCGGATCGGTGTTTTTCTCCGATGGTGTTTCCCGAATACGGTTGACGCTGGATGAGAAAAGCCCGGTTCTGATCGAAAACTCCGGAAAGACCGCTGTCCTAACGTTCGATGGACCGGCTGGTCTCATCTCCATCGAAGGATTTGTGGAAAAAACCGGCTGTCACTGTCCAAAACAGGCCTATATCACGATAAATGAAGGCTGTATCTTCTCGTGCAGATATTGTAATGTTCCAAACCTGGATAAACACATAAAAACGCCGGATGAGGTAGCTTCCCTCATTTCAGATAAAGTCAGACGGGAAAATATTGAGTGTATTTCTCTTACGAGCGGTGTTATCGGCACAATGCAGGAAGAAGATGAACGGCTTTTTGCCATTCTGGAACGGGTGAGATCCTTTGGTCTGCCGATCGGGGTTTCCGTATATCCGACTCCCGGTCTTTCCCAAAGGCTCTTCGAGCTCGGGGTATCTGAGGTGAAGTTCAATCTCGAGACCGCGACCGGGAAATTATTTACCGAGATGTGTCCGTGTCTTGACTGGGGTGTGTTATGGGATGCCCTCAAAGAAGCGGTCGGTATTTTTGGAAAAAACCGTGTCTATACAAATATCATCCTGGGCCTTGGCGAGTCAAAAGCCGAGATGAAACAATGCATCACGCAATGTCTGGAAAATGGCGTGATCCCGATCATCCGCCCCCTGACCCCTTCGGCGCAGCTCTCTCATTTTTCCCGTCCTTCGGCTGAAGATATTCTCAGCATTGCCGAATTCCTGCAGAGTGAACTTCTGCGTTTCGGACTCGATCCTTCAAAGGCACGGACCATGTGCGCAAAGTGTATGGGTTGTGACATGGCTTCGATGACCGACCTGTACGTGGGGGAAGTGACAACATGAAGGCCGAGGATCTTTTTGCATCCGCTGTTTTGCACGCGGCGGATGTTTGTTACTCCGTTCCCGGCTATCCGGTCACGGATCTTGCGGAGAAGTGCGAAGCTGAGTACACGATCAATGAAAAAATCGCTCTTGAGTATGCTCTCGGTACGTCGCTTTCCGGGAAAAGAGCGGTGGTCATCGTCAAAAATGCCGGCATGAACACCCTTTCCGATCCGCTGGTCAGCACAACTTATCAGGGGCTTAGGTCCGGCGTCGTGATCATCGCAGGTGATGATACCGAGGTTCGCGGTTCCCAGACCCGGCAGGATTCCCGTGAGTACGGGGATGTTGCCTCGGTCATGTTACTTGAACCAACAGCGGATGAACTCTGCTTCTCGGTTGAAGCGGCGATGCAGAGTTCGGAAACCTACTCAAGGATCGTCATCATCCGGGTGACCCCTGCGGTTTTGGATGCGGATATTCCGAACGTTTCCATTCCTGAACGAAGAAACGGGACCGGGCTGCTTTTTCCTGATGATCTGACAATGAAAGGGCGGTGCGAGTATGCAGAGAACATCACCGCTGTTATGAAACATGATCAGACCCGGCAGAACATCGTTCCCGAAACGTTCGCTTCCCGAGGTCATTTTCGAACTCTCTGCAAAAACTGTCCGTATAAACCGCTTTTTCGTATCCTGAAAAGTACACTTTCGCAGAATAAGACTGCCGCCATCTGCGATACCGGATGTTCGCTTCTTTCAAAGAACCCGCCTTTTTGTTTCTCTCTCGCGAATTACGGGCTCGGTTCTTCCCTGGCAGTTGCGCGGGAGAGCACGAAGATCGCTCTTATGGGAGATTATGCGGTTTTGCACTCAGGTCTGAATGCACTGATAGATATTAGTGAAAAGGATGAGTCACTGTTCTGTCTCATTTTGAAAAACAGAAAACTGGGTATGACCGGAGGTCAGGACTGCCCGGATATTCTGCCTTATCTGACCCGGTTTACACCCACAGTCGTTTCGGCTGATGATCCCGGTCTTGGAGAGCTGATCAAAGAGGGAGTTCTGGAAAACACCGGACTCGTAATTCTGGTCATCGAAGGGGAATGCCCCTCTGGAGAAAATCATGAAACCATTGAATGTTGAGATATGCGATGTAACGCTCAGAGATGGTGAACAGACACCCGGCGTGTCGTTCACCTGCGAAGAAAAACAGGATATTGCCCAGCGACTTTCTGATATCGGGATCGATATCATCGAAGCAGGATTTCCCAGCGTGTCCGAGTATGAAAAACGCAGTGTCAGATCTATCGTTGAGATGGATCTCCCGTCCGAGATATGCTGTCTTTCCCGCTGTGTCCAAAGCGATATCGATGCTGCAATAGACTGTGGTGTCGATCTGGTCAGTTTGTTTTTTGCGACCTCTGATCTGCATCTTCGAATAAAATACAAGAAGACCCGGGAAGAGATGCTCGATCTTGCTCTCAACATGCTCGATTATGCCCTTGATCATGGGATCAAGGTCAGGTTCTCTGCAGAGGATGCGTCGAGAACCGATACCTCATTTTTGAAAGAGATGTATGCAAAAGGAGCTGAACGGGGAGCTTCATACAGCAGTTACGCCGATACGGTCGGCTGTATGACTCCTCTTTCCATGTACGAGACCGTGCTTGAACTGAACGCCGGGCTGAAAAACCCTCTGTGTGTTCACTGTCACAATGATATGGGTTTTGCCAGTGCAAATACGTTTACTGCAGCTCAGGCCGGGGCATTCCAGCTTCACACGACCGTAAACGGTATCGGTGAGAGATGCGGGAACGCCTCCCTTGAGGAAGTTCTCGTCGCACTCAGGATGCAGGGGGGTGTTGACCGATATGATCTGTCTGCTCTTCAGACTCTTTCCCGGACTGTGGAAACATACTCCGGTATCAAAATTGCAAAAACCAAACCGGTAGTGGGTGAACATGCCTTCTGTCATGAAAGCGGGATCCACATCGCCGCTTTGATCCTGGACAGAAACACGTATGAGTATTATCCGCCTGAGATGGTCGGAGCTGAGCAGAAGTTCATTCTCGGAAAACATACCGGAAGAAAAGGACTCGAGTATATTCTGGCGACTCTTGGGTATAATCCGATCCCACGTGAGGTCGATGTAATTTTGGAGCGGATCAAATCGATCAGTGAAACAAAGCAGACCATCACCCCGGATGTTCTTCTCTCGGTAATTGCCGAGGCTAGACAGGAAACTGAAATGAAAAAAACATCAGGTTCGAATAAAGCCAGGACGGGATGATATGTTAGGCACACTTTCAGAACGGATCCTCGGGTCTGCCGAAGGAACGTATGTTGACCGGATGGTCGATCGTGCATTTGCCCATGACGGGACCGGTGCTCAGGCACTGGTTGCATTCGAAGACTTCCGGATCACGGGTAAGACCGTTGTTCATCCGGAAAAACTTTCTATAATATATGATCACATCTCGCCGGCGAACAACTCGGTAACGGCTGATCTTCAGGGAGATCTTCGCAAGTTTTCCCGAAAAAACGGGATGCAGTTCCATGATGTCGGCTGCGGGATATGTCATCAGATAATGAGCGAAGGAGTCTGTCTCCCGGGCGAGATCGTTGTCGGGGCTGATTCACATTCATGTACTCTTGGGGCACTGGGTGTATTTGCGACCGGGGTCGGGGCAACCGACATGGCAGGGGTCTGGGCGACCGGCGGTACCTGGTTCAGAGTTCCTGAGTCCATCGGCATTGTGCTTTCCGGCAAACTTTCCGGTCATGCTGAGCCGAAGGATGTCGCACTATCTTATGTCAAGGCGCTTGGAATGGATGGCGGGACCTATAAAGCTCTGGAGTTTATTGGTGACGGGGCTTCAGGCATGCGGGTCGAAGGAAGACTGACCCTATCTAATATGGCTGTGGAGACCGGGGCGAAGACTGGATTATTCTATGCGGATGCTTTGACCCGGGAACATTTATTGCAGTATGGTGCTGATGAAAAAACCATCTCTCTGCAGAAACCCCAAGACTGCAGCTATGAATCAGAAGTAAATATTGACCTCGATAACATTGAACCGCTTCTTGCCGTCCCTCATCGGGTCGATAATGCCGTATCAGTGGCACAGTATTCGGGGACTCAAATCAATCAGGTATTCGTAGGTACCTGTACAAACGGGCGGTTTGAGGATCTCAAACGGTTCGCTGATATCGTCAGAGGCAAAAAAGTCGCTGTCAGGACGATCGTTACGCCCGCTTCAAAGGATGTTTATGCAAAAGCCGTAGCAACAGGTGTTCTGTCTGATATCCTCGAGGCTGGGTGTGTCATCTGTCCGCCGGGCTGCGGTCCCTGTCTTGGGGCACACATGGGTGTCCTTGGCGAAGGCGAGGTGGGTCTTTCAACAGCGAACCGGAATTTCAAAAATCGGATGGGTGTCGGTGCCGAGTACTATCTATGTTCTCCCTCGACGGCTGCTATTAGTGCTCTCTATGGTGAGATCAGATCGCCAAATGAGCTGGAAGGAGGGGTGAACTGATGCTTATATCTGGACATGCCGTTGTGATGGGCGAGGATGTGGATACCGACATGATCATCGCCGGACGTTATCTTAGGACGACTGATCGTTCGATATGGGTGGAGCATGCCTTTGAAGATTATGATAAGAGTATTGCCGGAAGACTGAACGGCGCTATACTGGTTGCCGGGAAAAACATCGGCTGCGGATCATCCCGCGAGCAGGCGGCGGCAGCTCTCAAAGAAGCGGGCGTCCGTGCCGTTGTGGCCCCGTCTTTCGCACGGATATTTTTCCGGAACTGTGTTAATCTCGGACTGTACGTCTTTGAGGCGGATGTCGTGTGTGGGGATGGGGATATCGTTTCCTTCGACACCGATGATTCGTATGTAAAAACATCAGATGCTGTTTATCAGGCAAAACCTCTCTCAGATCGCATGAAGGAGATACTGTCTGCTGGTGGTCTTAATGCCTATCTTTCTAGTCAGGGTGAACCGTGAGCCTTCGTATTGCTGTATCGGAGGGCGATGGTATCGGACATGAGGTGATACCTGAGGCACGAAAGATCCTTGAGCATTTTCTCGCCGATGCGGATTTTTTTGAGGTTGAACTTGGCCTTGCCAAATGGGAAAAAACCGGGTCTGCGTGTTCTCCTGAAGATATTCGAGAGCTGAAAGGGGCTGACGCAATACTTTTCGGCGCTGTGACGACTCCTCCTGACCCGGATTACCGAAGTGTTCTCCTGCAGATCCGGCACGAACTCGATCTGTATGCGAATCTTCGTCCAATACGATCACTTCGGTCACAGAGTGACGGATCCGCAGTTGATATGATGATCGTTCGGGAGAATACCGAGGGACTTTACTCAGGTATCGAGGAGATCGGAACTGAGAGGTCGACGACCCTTCGTGTGGTAACGAAATTTGGATCCAAGAGGATAGCGGAAAAAGCATGTTTTCTTGTTTTGGAACGGGATCCTGCTCGACCGCTCGTTATCGGATACAAAGGAAACGTGCTCAAATCCGATCTGCTTTTCAGAGACACCTGCACAGAGGTCGCAGAGTCACATGGAATAAAAAAAAAAGCTGTGTTTATCGATGCACTGTGTCTTGATGTTTTACAGCATCCAAAAAATTATGATGTGATCGTTACAACAAACATGTTTGGTGATATCTTAAGCGATGTATGCGGATATCTCACCGGTGGTCTGGGGATGCTTCCGAGTGCAAACATAGGTGATAAGCATGCATTTTTTGAGCCGGTCCATGGGAGTGCTCCGGATATTGCCGGGAAGGGTATAGCAAATCCGGTTGCTGTGATCCGAAGTGCAGCAATGATGCTCGAGCATTTTGGAATGAAGCCTGAGGCGGATCTGGTCGAAGAGTCGATTTGTGATCTGATCAGCAGCGGTGTGTCCACACCTGATCTGGGAGGATGTGAATCAACTTCAGTGTTTGGGAGCAGGGTGTTTGCTGCTGTCTGTAAAAAAGAAGAGAGAAATATATAATTTTTTTATTTCACGGGGTCTCGCCATACAGACCTGCGGCCTCAACACCACCGTCTGCCCAGAGGAGTGCTCCAAGAGCTCCGATCCTTCCTTTTCCGTTTGCACTGTCTATAAAGGTGATACCGAGTTTTTCTGCTTCGGTCACCGCTTCTTCGCGTGTGAGCAGTTCGGTTTTCACTCTCTTTGCATAGGTTGAATCCGGAAGAAGGATGCCGGCATAGTAGCAGATCCCGGTTGTTTTGCTCATCGTTTTTTCTTCGATGAATGTTTTGACAAATGCGATCAGTTCGTTTTTCTTCTCTGGTTTTACTGCGAACGTGATCACCGAACCGGTACATTTCGTGGTTTTCTCAGGAGCCTTGGGGTTGAGCTGGATGATCCGCATTCCAAGGAAAATGGTTCCGTCAATTGAACAGGCTTCACCGCATTTCAAAGCGAGGACCCATGTTGCTCCTCCCTCTTTTGTGTCGGTATCATCTATGCCAAAGGTGATCTTCTCATATTTCGGCAGGATAACCGTACTTCTGCATATCCGTGCACCGCCTACTTTCAGATCTTCTTCGCTGGCATATCCTGTTCTTATGACGCCCGGGGCCTGAGATAAACAGGCGGCTACTCCCACTCCTGCTGCTCCTGCCCAGGAGGTCCGTACTTCATTTCCCTGTACAAGGACTGCTTCAAGTGCCTGCCCGCCGAGTTCTGTATCTGATGGCCCAAAGCATATGGGATAGGAGCCGATATTTGCGAGCATCGTCATGGCGGTCCCTTCGGTTTTTGCCGAGATGAGCGCTCCTTTTGCTCTTCTCCGGTTCATATGATCCCATTCGATCGGACCTCGTGCGTGGCATTGTTCATGTATCTCTGCAATGCCGTTTTTCTCATCGGTCATCACGAGGAGCCGGTGACAGAACATCGGTCCAAACTTTTCTTTTATTTGATCTGGGGTTAATGTCAGTGTCATATTTTTGATACCGGAAATTTCGTTAACAGAAACATCGGTCGTGGGAGTATAAGAGATGTTCGATGCGACACTCTTTTTAACAACCCACTATTATTCTCACATTTTGGATAAGCAAAGATGGTTGATATCCTGTGTGGTTTAATCATATTCTGAAATCGGACCCAATCCAAAAAACGCGCATAAAAGGGTCTATCAATCAAAATACGTTTGAATATCGGATTGATTGCTCAACCCTCTTTAATTTGAAGGGATATACGCGGGACTTATTTTGCTGAGTATCGGTGGGTTTATTTCTCTGTAGGACATTAACAATAGGTTATTAGTAAATTATTGTATTTTATTGTCAATATTTCAAGCTCAAATTGAGCTTCTTTACATTGAGAACCTTTATCTATCTTCTTACTCAACCATATCAGTAATCGATTTCGATCGATATAGGCTGGTGCATATAAGCAATGGCATTTGCAATGCATATTAACATGGAGCGATGTACCGGTTGTAACAATTGTGTGGTCGCATGTCCCGTGAACGCACTGGAGCTCAACACAGTAGATCCGGCAACGACCGATAAGATCTACCTCGTCGTTGACGGCAAGGCAAAAATCCTTGACGTGAAACACGAGCTCTGTGCGGGCTGCGGTGTGTGCGTAGAAGCATGTCCGTACAACGTTATTCGACTGGTAGGACCGCAGGAAGGAGCCCCTGCAGCTAAAGCTGTAGTTGGAACCCACCACTAAAGAAATTGGAGAGGATTAATACATGGCAATGAGCACAATGTATCCAAAATTCTCCACGAAGACTGATGGAGACAACATCATTATGGAGCAGAAGCTCCTCGCGAAAGTCTCCCACCTCGTGTTGAAAAAGAATGTATGTACCGGGTGTGGTATTTGTTCTGAAGCATGTCCCAAAGAGGCAATTGTCCTTGGGCTTGTTGGAGCAGTCCGCCGTGGTGCAGTGACTACCGAAGCACCCATCTCAGTAGATCCGGCAAAGTGTTCTTACTGTGGTGTGTGTGTAATTTTATGTCCGTTCAATGCTCTTGAATTAGAGATTGACGGTGAACCGAGTCTGCCTATTCTTGAACAGGAAGGTTTCCCGCAGTATGATATTACTGCCGAGATCGACGAGTCCAAGTGTAACCGCTGTACTATCTGTTATGAGGTCTGTCCAAACGATGCAATCATCCGTGATGTTCCGACCTTTGAAGGTGTGGATGCCGCAGATGGTAAGAAGCGTCAGGCAGCCCTTACCGGAAAAACAACCTTTGTGGTTGACAAGGAAAAGTGTACCGTCTGTGGTATCTGTGCGGCTCTTTGTCCAGCACTTTCCGTAGATCGCGTTCCATTCTATGCTGAAACGGTTAAATCCCTCGGCGAAATTGTCTGGGACGAGAAACTCTGTAACGCTTGTCAGGTCTGTGCCCTTGCGTGCCCGACCGAAGCAATCAAGGTTGAACGTGTTGTTGAGTCCAACAAACTTCCAGGTAAAGTAACTATTGACGTGGAAAACTGTTGCACCTGTTCATGGTGTGAACTCACTTGCCCGACCGAAGCTATCACTATCAAGAAGTTCTTCGATGGAGAAATCAGCTTCAACGCAGAAAAATGCCCGGCCGGCTGTTCGACTTGTATTGAAGTCTGTCCGTGCAATGCGATTTACCTTCCTTCCCCAGCTTCAGCTGTTGGCATGAAGAAAGAAAAGGAAGCAGTAATTGCCGTCAGCAAGGAACTCTGTATCTATTGTGGTGCATGTGTCAATGCATGCCCGTCAGAAGATGTTATCACTCTTAAGAGAACTGAAATCAGAGTCAAAGGACCTGAGACCGATCTCTTCAAGAAGATTGCAGAAAAACTCTACGCCCCAAGAACCTCCAGAGTACGTGAGGCATCAGGTCACGTTGAAGTAAAGAAACTGGAGTGAACAAATATGACTAGTGCAAAAGCATACAAAGATGCTGCCCTTGCAGCACGTCTCTCTGACAAGTATTACCGTCCTCAGGAAGACAGCCACCCGTCGTTCACTGCTGAAGTCGAAAAGATTAGCGGAACTGAAGCTCACATCTGTTTCCAGTGCGGAACCTGTACAGGATCCTGTCCAGCTGCTGCAAGAAGCGGCTTCCGGATCAGAAATTTCATGCGCAGAGTTAATCTCGGGATGAGAGATGCCTGTATCAACGATCCCGATCTCTGGCTGTGTACGACTTGTTACACATGTTCTGACCGCTGCCCGAGAGATCTCATTCCGACTGATGTTATCATGGCAATGAGAAATATTGCAGCTAAGCAGGGAATCGTTCCTAAAAACTTCCTTGCAACGGTGAACTTCATCTACAACACCGGTCACGGTGTTCCGAACAATGATGCTAACCGTGCTGCCCGTGTCAAGTTAGGTCTTGAAGCTGAACCTGAAACCACCTGCAAATACCCAGAATATATTCCGGCAATCCGGAAAATTCTCGAGGCATATGGAACCAAACAGCTCGCAGATAAAGTCCTTGCGGAGGGTCAGTAATCATGTCACACGAAACGCACAAATACGCATTCTTCCTTGGATGCATTGCTCCGAACCGGTATCCCGGTATCGAGTCATCTGCGATCCGTACTGGTAAGAATCTCGGTATTGAGCTTCTTCCGTTAAAGGGAGGATCCTGCTGTCCGGCACCTGGAGCATTTGGGTCCATCGATCTCAATGTCTGGTATGCAATGGCTGCAAGAAACGTCATCTTAGCAGAACAGATGAATATGGATATTGCCCTGATTTGTAACGGTTGTTACAAATCTATCTGGGAAGTCAACCACAAACTGAAGCACAACGATGAACTCCGCGACTCAGTCAATGAAGTCTTAAAGGAAGTTGACATGGAATTCAAAGGTACTTCCAATGTCTATCACCTTGCCGAACTTTTTTACAATGACGAAATCTGCGGTCTTGACAAAATCAAGGACAGTATAAATACGCCCCTTACTGGTGTAAAAGTTGCCTGCCACTACGGCTGCCACTTACTTAAACCAGCAAAGGACCGTGAGTTTGCCGGCGGTGCAATCGGCGACAGTGAACACCCGATGTGGTTCGAAGAACTCGTCGATGCTCTTGGTGCAGAAGCCGTTGAATATCGGAATAAAATGCAGTGCTGTGGTGCCGGCGGAGGAGTCCGCGGATACGATATCGCTACCGCTCTTGATATCACCAACGAAAAACTCACCAACATATCCGCTGTCGGTGCTGACGCAATCGTCGACACCTGTCCGTTCTGCCAGCTGCAGTTCGACCGCGGCCAGTATGAAATCGGCCAAAAGTTTGGTGTAGAATGGAAAATCCCGGTTCTTCACTACTGTGAAATGCTCGGTCTTGCCCAGGGTATGACCCCGAATGAACTAGGTCTCGACCTTCACCAGATTTCATGCAATCCATTCCTCGACAAACTGAAGGGAGGGCAGTAAGATGGTATATACAGGTAAAAACGCAGCTTCATCCCCTGCAATTGAAGAGCCAAGAATCGGTGTCTTCATCTGTCACTGCGGTACCAACATCGCCGGTTCCATCGATGTCCCGGCGGTAAAGGAATATGCAGAAACCATTCCGCACGTCGTCGTTGCCCAGAACTACGCATACATGTGTTCGACCCCTGGTCAGAACATGATCAAAGAGGCAATCGAAGAACACCACCTTACAGGTATCGTTGTCGCAGCATGTACTCCACGTCTGCATGAACAGACCTTTAGAACCGCCACAGCAAACGGCGGTCTGAACCCGTTCAGATTCGAGATGGCCAACATTCGTGACCAGGGCTCCTGGGTCCACATGCACGACTGGGAAGGCGGAACGGCAAAAGCCAAAGACGCCATCCGTATTGCCGTTGCGAAAGCAGCATTACTCGAAGACCTTTATCCGATGGCCGTGCCGGTCGAACACCGTGCATTAGTTGTTGGTGCAGGTATCGGTGGTATTCAGGCATCTATGGATCTTGCAGCCGCCGGTATCGAGACCTATCTCATTGAGAAGGAACCCACAATCGGAGGTCGTATGTCCCAGCTTGACAAGACCTTCCCGACCCTCGACTGTTCCCAGTGCATTCTGTCTCCGAAGATGGCAGAAGCCGGCAGAACGCCGAACATCAAACTCTACACCCTCGCTGAAGTTGAGCATGTTGAGGGATACATCGGTAACTTTGATGTCACCATCCGGCGCCACGCCCGTGGTGTCCTTACCCCAACAGAAGCCGCAGCAAAAGGCATCGTTGGCGGAGGATGTACCGGCTGTGGTGACTGTGCAACAGTTTGCCCTGTCGTAAAACCCAACTCATGGGAATTCGGTATGGCACACCGCAAGGCAATCTACATTCAGCATGCACAGGTTGTCCCGCTTATCTACACCATCGACTTCGATGCATGTGTGAAATGCGGTCTCTGTGTTACTGCCTGTGGAACCAAGAAAGCCATTGACCTTGAGATGGAAGACGAACTCTTCACGATCAAAGTGGGAACCGTCATCATTGCAACCGGTTACGAAACCTTCCCGATCGAACAGAAGAAAGAATGGGGTTACAAACTCTATGACAACGTCATCACCTCTCTTGAGTTCGAGCGTCTGATCTGTGCATCTGGTCCGACAATCGGTCACCTCATCCGTCCATCTGACGGTGAGACCCCGAAGGCCGTTGCATTCGTTCTCTGTGCAGGTTCCCGTGACAATACCGGTGTCGGCAAGCCGTACTGCTCCAGATTCTGCTGCATGTACTCGCTGAAACACGCCCATCAGATCATCGAAAAGATCCCCAACTGCAGAGTATACATCTTCTACATGGACATCCGTTCATTCGGTAAGGCATACGAGGAGTTCTACTACCGTATCCAGCACGAAGGTGCCAAGTTCATCCGTGGACGTGTTGCCATGATCCAGGAGCTTCCAAACAAGAACCTCATCGTTGTTGCCGAAGATACTCTCCTCGGAATGCCCGTTGAGATCGAAGTTGATCTTGTTGTCCTTGCAGCTGCTATCCAGCCGACTGCAGAAACAGAAGTTGTCCGTAGACACTTTGGTGTTTCCTGCTCGATCGACAAGTGGCTCCTTGAAGCCCACCCGAAACTGAACCCCTGTGGAACCACCACTGCTGGTGTGTACCTTGCAGGTGTTTGTCAGGGTCCAAAAGATATTCCTGACACAGTAGCACAGGCAGAAGGTGCAGCATCCGCGGCATCCATCCCAATCCATTCTGGTCAGGTCGAACTCGAACCATACTATGCCCAGTGTATACAGGAAATCTGTGCCGGTTGCGGTATGTGTGTCAAACAGTGTCCATACTCTGCTCTTTCAATGACTATTGTCGACGGCAGAACAGTGATGGAAGTAACTGCAGCAAAGTGTAAAGGTTGCGGTACCTGCGGTGGTTTCTGCCCAGGCGGAGCAATCAAAATGCAGCACTTTACGAGCCCACAGATTCTGGCTCAGATCGATGCATTTTTCCTTGGAGGTGAACTGTAATGTCTGACGAATGGAAACCGAAGATTATCGGTATTATCTGCAACTGGTGTTCCTATGCCGGTGCAGACGGTGCTGGTTCAGCCCGTACCCAGTATCCGCCGGACATCAGAATTGTCCGTGTCATGTGTACTGGTCGTATCGACACCCTGTTCGTCCTGAAAGCCTTCGCTGATGGAGCAGATGGTGTTCTCGTGTCTGGCTGTCACTTTGGTGACTGCCACTACCTTGCAGGAAACTTCAAGGCAGCTAAGAGAATGTTCCTTGTAAAGAGTATTCTCAGCAACATGGGTATCGAACACAGGCGCTTCCGTATGACCTTTGTGTCAGCATCGGAAGGTGCAAAGTGGGCAGTCGTAATTACCGACGTGATTAATACTATCAAAGCGATTGGTCCGAGCCCCCTCGCGGAGTTTAACAAAAGAAGCTAATGTGTGGATAAAGATAATTTAAGTAAAAATTATCTCCACACTTATCTTTTTGACAAACTCGGCAGAATATAATAGGAGCACATGAGTTTATGAACACGATTACTCTGAATCTGATCACCGGAGGACGATTCAGCAGGGTGTTTCCATGGAGTCAGGGAAAGAAAAGCCTGAATACATGAAAGCCTGCGGAATCATCGAACTGGATCTTTCAGATATCAAAAAACTCGGCATCTGGAAAAATACTAATGTCCGCGTCGCCAGCGAGTATGGTAGCATTATCGTCAAAGCCATCGAGGCTACTCAGGGTCCCCACCCGGGAATCGGATGGATCCCCATGGGTCCATGGGCCAATATGGTAATTGATCTCAATACCAATTCAACAGGGATGCCGACATTCAAAGGTACCAAAATTACCGTTGAACCTGCAGAAAATGAGACGGTCCTCGACTCATTATCTGTCGTTCTTAAAGCATGTGGATAGTAAGAGGTGCAAAACTATGTCAAATCTGGTTACTGATGTAATCTGCCCGTTCTGTGGAACGCTGTGCGACGACCTTGAAGTCGAAGTAAGCGATGATGGAAAACAAATCCTGGAGGTTCGCAATGCATGCGCAATTGGAGCCACCAAATTCCTTCACTCACAGGCATCGGACAGAATTATTCGCCCCCGCATGAAACAGGATGATGGGACTTGGAAAGATATCAGCTACGCAGAAGCAGCAAAATATGCTGCCAAAATTCTCTGCGAAGCGAAAAAACCGTTAATGTACGGTTGGTCCTCAACATCCTGTGAAGCACAGGCGACCGGTCACATGATCGCAGAACAGGTTGGAGGTATTGTTGATAATACCGCAACCGTCTGCCATGGACCATCTCTGATTGCAGTCCACGATGTGGGTATCCCGTCATGTACGCTTGGTGAAGTAAAGAATCGTGCCGACCGCATCGTCTTTTGGGGATGCAACCCGGCACACGCTCACCCACGCCACATGTCCAGGTATTCAATCTTCCCGAGAGGTTATTTCACCGGAAAAGGATCCAAGAGCAGAAAAATTATTGTTGTTGATCCACGCCCGACTGATACAGCCTCACTTGCTGATTACCACGTCCAGATTGAACAGGGTCACGACTACGAACTGCTTGATGCACTTCGTGTAGCCTTCAAAAACGGCCACCTGCCGGATGTTGTAGCAGGCGTTCCCAAAGACAAGATCTATGAAGTTGCCCGCATATTAAAAAGCGGAAGATTTGTCACGATCTTCTTCGGAATGGGTGTTACTCACTCCCTTGGTAAGAATCACAACATCGATGAAGCAATCGCGGTTACCCGTGACCTGAACGAATATACCAAAGCATCCATCATTCCAATGCGTGGTCACTATAATGTGACAGGCTCTGGTCAGGTGCTTGGCTGGCAGTTCGGCTTCCCGTTCTGTGTCGATTTATCCCGCGGCTTTGCCCGGTACAACCCTGGAGAGACCAGTTCAAACGACCTGCTTCTCCGCCATGAAGTCGATGCATGCTTCGTTCTTGGAAGTGACCCGGGATCCCATTTCCCCAACAAATCAGTCCAAGAGATCTATAAACTCCCGTCAGTTTGTATCGATCCGCATATGACCCCGACAGCTGCTGTCTCCAAATGTCACGTCCCTGTAGCATTTGTTGGTGTTGAAGTTGGAGGTTCCTGCTATCGTATGGACAATGTGCCACTCGAAGCACGAAAGGTCGTTGATCCACCGGTAGGTATGCTTACCGATGATGAGTTCCTGAAACTCATTCTGGCAGAAGTAATGACAATTAAAGGAGCTGCATAAGAACCATGACTGAAATCCTCATTAAAAACGGATTCGTCTTTGACCCTACTCAGGGTATTAAAGGCGATAAAAAAGATATTGCTGTCAAAGACGGCAAAATCGTTGACAAGGTTTCCAGCTCAGCAAAGGTTATTGATGCAACCGGAATGACCGTCATGGCTGGTGGTGTGGATATCCACACCCACGTTGCCGGAGCAAAGGTCAATGTTGGCAGAAACTTCCGTCCGGAAGACAAACTTCAGGCAGTCTATGAACCGGCACGCGGCGTCCGCCACATGTCTGGCGGATTCTCTGTTCCGACCGTCTTCAAGACCGCATACAAATACGCTGATTTAGGTTACACGACAGTCTTCGAAGCAGCAATGCCTCCGCTGTATGCACGCCACACCCATGAGGAGATGCGTGATACTCCGATTCTTGATCAGGGCGCGTATCCGATGTTTGGTAACAACTGGTTCATGCTCGATTACCTCAAGAACGAGGAATACGACAATGCAGCCGCCTACATGGCCTGGCTTCTGCGTTCCACCAAAGGATATGGTGTCAAGTGTGTCAATCCTGGTGGAACAGAAGCATGGGGTTGGGGTCTTAACTGTGTCACAATAAACGATCCTGTTCCCTACTTTGAAATCACTCCGCGTGAGATCATCAGTGGACTGATCAAATCAAATGAATCCCTTCATCTGCCTCACTCGATGCACCTGCATGGAAACAATCTCGGTAATCCGGGTAACTACACGACTACCATTGACACGCTCAAGATCGCCGAAGGCGTCAAGACCGATAACAAGTTTGGTCGTGAGCAGGTTCTTCACCAAACCCACATCCAGTTCCACTCATATGGCGGAACAACGTGGGCAGACTTCGAGTCCAAAGGTCCTGAAGTCATGGACTACGTCAACAAGAACAAGAACATTACCTGTGATATCGGGTTTGTAACCCTTGATGAAACGACAACCATGACTGGAGACGGTCCGTTCGAGCACCATCTGACTGCTTTAAACCACCTCAAGTGGGCAAACACTGACGTTGAAGTTGAATGTGGTTCCGGAATCGTTCCGTACGTCTACAGCAAAGATGTTTACGTATGTGGTGTTCAGTGGTCCATTGGTCTTGAAATGGCACTCCTTGCCAAAGATCACATGAGATGCTTCCTGACAACCGACCACCCGAACGCAGGTCCGTTTACCCGGTATCCGCGTGTAATGAAGTGGCTCATGAATCAGGACTCTCGTGAGGCTCTCCTTCACACTATGAAGAACGAAGATAAGGTCCGGGACAGATCAAGTCTATCCTCGATCGATCGTGAACTGACTCTCTACGAAATCGCCATGATGACCCGTGCAGGAACTGCCAAGGCTCTCGGTCTTGGAGATCGCTGTGGTGGTCTTGGTGTTGGTTTGCAGGCAGATATCGCCGTATATCCATTCAATCCGGATACCGACGGCAACGACGCTGAGAAGATTGAGTGGGCATTTGGCAATGCTAAATACCTTATCAAAGATGGGCAGATCATCATCAACGAAAGTGAGATCGTCAACAACGGTAACAAGAAGACCTACTGGGTGGAAGTCACAACCAATCCGAATAAACAGGTCGAGCGTGATCTCAGTGAAATGTTCACGAAATATTACACCGTTACCAAGAATAACTACGACGTCGAAGAGCACGCCTTCATGAAGAATCCCTGCGTCATTAAAATTGATGCAACACAGTGAGGTCAAAAAGATGAACACTGTTACAATCACCATTACAAAACAGCCGGAGTTATTCATTGAAGCTGAGTGTTTCTCTCCCGACGCACTCGCAGGTAAATCTGCTGACGTAATCTCCAAACTCCCGATCTATATCGGTAAAACCACAGAAACCATCGGTGACTACTTTGCTGTCGATGGAACTGCCGGAGCTACCGCTGCCGATACCAAACTGGTAATTAAAGGCGACACCAGCCGTGTCAAATATATCGGTTCGAAGATGACTGCAGGCGAAGTCGTTATTAACGGCAACGCAGACATGTATGTCGGAAATTTCATGACCGGCGGCAAGATCACTGCCAAAGGAAACATTGGTCACTTCGCAGCTACCTCCATGTCAGCCGGAGAGATCATTGTTGAAGGAAATGCCGGAAACTATCTTGCAGCCTCCTATCGTGGAGACTGGAGAGGTATGTCTGGCGGCAAGATCACCATCCTTGGAAATGCAGGTAGCGACTGTGCTACCTGCATGACCGGTGGTGAGATTGTCATCGGTGGAAACGTTGATGTCCACGTCATGACCCATGCAGACGGAGGTAAAGTCGTCATTAAAGGAAATGCAAAGAGCCGCCTCGGCGGTCAGGCTTCCCGCGGTGAGATCTACCTCTTTGGAACTGTTGATGTTATGATGCCCGGTTATGCATACTTTGAAGATGCAGAAATCGAAGTTGCAGGCACCAAAGCAAAGTTTGCTGTATATAACGGCGATCTTGGCGAACGTCACCCGACTCGTAAGGGTCAGCCGATCTACGCCAAATTGTATCTGAAGAAATAATATTCTCAGATCGGCACAACGTTAGGTTGTGTTAGGGGCGACTATGTCGTCCCACCTCTCCAATTTTTTCCAGACTCTGCTTTGCAGATACCGGTAGTTATTAACTGTTCTCTCGCTAACTCTCCTTTATGAGTATATACAGGGAATACGGCGAGTCAGGTGTACACGTCATGGGCGGCGTCATCACTCAAAAAAATGCAGACTATTGTACTGTCAGAATCCGCCTTCCTGCCGGGGTCGTTACCGTTGATCAGATGAGGGGGCTTGCCCGCATCGCCAAATTTTATGGGGATGGGACGCTTCATGTTACGGCTCGTCAGACATTTGAGATCCCGAATGTCAAACCGGCTACTCTCGAAAAAATATATATTGCTCTGCAGAAAAACGGAACTCCTATAGGGGCCGAGTTCACTGAGGTCGTGAATGTTACTGCTTGTCCTGGCACACTCCGGTGCAAATATGCCAACATAGATAGTGTTGAGCTTGCAAAGAAAATCGATGCAAAATATTTCCGGAAAGAACTCGCCATCCGGGTAAGAATTGCTATCTCCTCATGTCCCAACTCATGCGTAGCCAGTTGGGAGAGTGACATCGGTATCATCGGGATTCAAAAACCTATAAGAAACCCAACTCTCTGTTCCGGCTGTGGAACCTGTGTGGCGTACTGTAAAGAACACGCTCTTATGGTTCGTCAAGGTGTGGTTAAGCTTGATCATTCAGTCTGTAACACCTGTGGAAACTGCATTGAAACCTGTCACTATCATGTTATTCAGGGTGAGCCTCTCGGCTATCAGATCATGGTTGGCGGAAGTCATGGACGAACGCCGCACGTTGGCAGATATCTTGTATCTGTATCATCAGAAGAAGCTCTGTTGATCGTTATGGATGGGATCATTGAATGGATCCGTCGGTACGCGAGATCAGGCTCCCGTTTCAGAGCGCAGATCGAGGAGGAAGGATTCGACGAGTTCAAGACATTTGTCCTGAAAAAAGCTGATCCGTCAACCTTCGTTGCAATTGAAAACAAACGGTTCATTTCCGACACAGAATAACCTCATTCCATAATCTTATCTTTTTTACCGTTCTAATAACAGGAGATGACATCAGAAAGAGTCAAAGAGGCATTTGTCAAAGAGGGTATCTTAACCGAGATCACCTGTGCAAAAGCTCATGAAATCAGTGAAAAATATACAATTCCGATTACTATGATCGGAAATTACTGCCACGTCCATGATATCAAAGTTCAGGCATGCATGCTTGGCTGCTTTTCCGGAAAAAACACCACTGATTTGAGGGCTATCTAAAAAGTCAGGTTTATATCTTATCCACACAAGATTATAATTAATGGCAAAATGGTACTGTATTTATTGCGGCTGGATCTATGATGAAGAGAAAGGTGATCCTGCTCACAACATCCCACCAGGTATGAAGTATGAAAATATTCCGGATCACTGGAAGTGTCCTCTTTGTTTGATACCCAAGACAAAACCCGGATTGTTCAAGAAGATCGAGGGAGAACAGCGTGATGAAACCTGTGAGTTCTCTCTAAAAAAATAATCCATCTGTTTTATCGACCGGGTGTTTCATCCGGTCAACAAATAATATATATTGTATTATGCCTTCTTTGGAACGTAGACATCAAAGAGATCACGTTTTTCAAAAATCTCTTCGGCTGATGCTCCGCGAAGAATGACATTTTTCCCCTCGATGTCTCCAAGAACCACGGTGGAGAATGATTCCTGTTTAAAACCTTCGACAACAGCGTAATCATATCCTTTCCATGCATAGAAATCCAGAATCTCGCGTACGTCGGTGGTTCTGATGCTGAGTACGGTTTTTTCCAGATCGATCCCGGCGGATATCTGTGCACCCGTCTCAAAGTGGACCGTGGTGTCCTTTCCCTCCGGCAATTTCCAAGTGTGATGCCCCATATGTTTTATTGTTGCTACACTCCCAACTTCGGAGAGGAGGGGGATGAGCCTGGTAATCAGCGTTGTCTTTCCGGAATTGGAATGGCCGATAATATTGATGATGCGCATATTCCTAAATCATATGTCTTTAGACGGCATAATAAGTTCGTCCCGATAGAGTCTATCCACATTTATCATTCAGGTGGTCGTCCAATTTTTCTGAAAAGTATCCCGGCACTATAGATGCCTGCTCCAATTCCAAAGATATCGATTGGTGTTTTAGTAGATTTTTGCCGGTTTTCTCCCCCTTCTGTTCCTGAATATCCTGGTGATGAAATAGTAGTAGTAAACTCTCCGGAATCGGGTGAAAGACCGCTCCCTAAAACTGCATAGCCGCTTGAACCACCACTTCCGTCGTCGGAAACACGGTTTGTCCAGGAAATACCTTCACCGTCATTTGACTGATTACACCACGCATAGGCGTTGAAGACAGCACTGCCGCTGAGATTCTCAAACTCATACACGATCTTGACCGCTCCTTGATCACGAAGTCCGGTAAGCCCGCTGTTTACTCCAAGAGTACCTGCTTTAGTATCGAAAAATAGTATGGCAAATCCATTTGATGTTTCGGTTGTGTCTTGTCCATAGTAAAGAGGGTAGTTTTCTATTCCTGCCGGTTTCCATGTCTGTGAAGCATACCTGAAATCCGTCGCTGTTAAAATAGTCACTGCTGCTGATTCCACATATGTCAGATCCTCATAAGTCGGACCGATGTTTACGATTGGCGTGGGGTCCCACTGATAACCGCTGGATGTTAGGTGCATGGCAAAATTATCGGAAATTGTTCCATTTACAGCGATCATCAGAATAATTTTATCATTAAATCCCCTGCCGCCAGTATAGGAAATATATACCGTTCCCATCTGACGATTCGTAGTAGTCACCTGGCCATAGGGTTCTTCTGGGATTGTAGTAAGATGTAACGAATTTAGTCCACCCTCGTCATCAAATCTGACCGCATATATCGTCCCGTCGGATGTTGAGATCTCCACCTGTTTGTAAGAATGTATAATCTCACCTGCAGTATCTGCCGCTACTACAGGCCAACATCCTACAATAAAAAACAGGAGAACGACACACAAAATGCTCTCTAAATCATTCATGTGACGCATAAACTCCAGAAGTTAGTATTTTCTGGTAATCAGATACAACGATCCAAGAATACCGACAATGACCGGGAATACGCTGAGTGGTGACTGCGTCGTTGAGGGACCGGGCTGGTCAACAACATCTACTGTAATTCCTTCTGTCTCTCCTGCCGTCCATCCGAGAACCTCTTCAGGGTCGTTCTTGGGTTGATCCCGATATCCGTATGGAACAAATGTGACCTGACCCGTGAGTCCTGTGATCTCATAATCGATTTCGGCACATCCATAATTTATCAGATTGCCATTTGCTACTGTGCATGTTCCAACCTGAAGATCGACGAGCATCACGTAAAACGTCTCACTCTCACTTTGGGTTGGATAGAAAGTAAATCCTGCTGCATCTGCGGGTCTGAGAGACACGGGACCATAGAGAAGATCAGATTTATCGAACCACTCTGATATGGCGGCCGTCTTATATGTTCCAATGGATCAAAAATCCAGAGATTTGAATGTAATCTGGGAAACCGACCCCCATACATATCCGTTGGAGGTGATTTTTATTTTGAAATCATCGGTGATGTTTCCAGCAACTCCGACCATCAAAACTACATCATCGATGTACCCTGCTCCGCCTGTTTCATAGACATAGAAGGTTCCGGACTGGTTCTCAATTATTACTGCAGGATTGGAAGAGCTCTTTTGGTAGCTCCCCGAGATGTGCATCCCTTCTGTTCCGAGGCTTATGGGAAGATAATACGAGTTATCTCCGGTATTATCGAACCTGACATCATTTGATATTTTCAGCGTGATATCTTCCGTTCCCGGGAAGGGACCATTCTCTGCAAATGCTGCTGATCCCGTACCAACCGAGAAAAGAAAAATCATCAGAATTGTGGCCAGAATAATCTTTCCGAGATGTGAATTGCCAGTCATAATGTACTAGTAATTATATCCTCTACCGGCATATAGATTTTGAATCATATTAATCTATAATAGTTACCAGTTCAACAGATATATCATATAATCTTTGTAACAAATAGTACACACATTAGAAGAGGAGAACGATAGCGTGGATAATAGCATCTCACAGGACATTGCAGATCTGAAATTTCAGTTACAGAAACTTATCGTTGGACAGGAAAACGCTATTGAAAAAACAGTAATCACTCTGATAGCTGGCGGTAATGTTTTACTTGAGGGGGTTCCGGGTGTCGCTAAAACTCTGCTTGCGCGTTCACTTGCGGCATCAATAAATAGTAGTTTTTCCCGTATTCAGTTCACCCCCGATCTTCTTCCTTCGGATATCACCGGAACAGTTGTATTCAACCTAAAACCGAATGAGTTTTCCACAGTTTTCGGTCCGGTATTTCATCAGATTATTTTAGCGGATGAGATCAATCGTGCCCCTCCCAAAGTTCAATCTGCTCTTCTTGAAGCGATGCAGGAACATCAGGTAACGATCCAGGGGACTACCTATCCCCTCCCCTCACCGTTTTTTGTTATCGCTACAGAAAATCCTCTTGAGTCAGAAGGAACCTATCCTCTCCCCGAAGCTGAAACAGACCGGTTCATGACAAAAATAGTCATGACTCTCCCTTCGATAGAAGATGAAATTGTGATTATGGAACGATTCTGTGGTGAGAAAGTACCGCAGGCGGAGCCTGTTCTTTCGATTGAGAAAATCCTTGATCTGCAAAATTCCGTGAAAAAAATTCATGCCAATGCAAAAATTCACCATTACATCGCAGAAATTGTCGGGGCAACGAGAACTAGCACACCCGTCATAACGAATGGTGCATCTCCCCGTGCCTCAATTGGTCTTTTGATGTGTTCAAAAGCTCACGCTCTTCTCAACGGGAGAGATTACGTTATTCCTGACGACGTTGTCCAAGTTTCACTGGAAGTCCTCAGGCACAGAATTCGGCTCAGTTTTGAAGCACAACTTGACGGCATCACGCCTGATACAGTAATAACAGATATTCTGACTACCGTTTCCATCCCATGAATCAGTGTCTATTTGAACTCCTGGAAAAATCCCGTCCCGTTGCGGCCCGTTTTCGGAGACCACAGGGGATGCAGGGTTCGTATATTTCCCGTAGGGTAGGGCTCGGAACGGAGTTTTCCGAATTACGTGAGTATCTGAGTGGGGATGATGTGAGAGCTATTGATAAAAATGTCACTGCTCGAACGGGGATCCCGCATGTAAGGATTCATGCAGAGGAACCTGACCTAAATCTTTACATTGCTGTCGATCTCTCAGCTTCCGGACAGTTTGGATCAGGAACAAGCAAACTCATGACGGCAAAAATTGCCGCTGCATCCATCCTGTTGTCGGCGGAAAAAGAGCATATCCCTCTGGGGTTATGTCTGTTTACCTCCACAGTTGAAAAGTTCATCCCGGCAGGGTCCGGGTCGTCTCATCTACATCTTCTTACCACTCTTGCAGAAACTGATGCAAAGAATTCAGGGACCTCTATCCAGACTGCCTGCTGTGAACTTGCATGCCGCATCCAAAAATCCTCATCGATTATTATGATTTCGGATTTTCAGGATACCAATTTCGCATCCGGTCTTCAGCTTCTTGGAACGAGACATCGCTTATCAGCCCTTCGGATCACCGATCCTGCAGAATCCACTTTACCTGATGTTGGAAGAATCATTCTCGAAGATCCTGAATCAGGAAAACAATATCTGGTCAACACGTCAGATAAGGAGGTTCGTGAACGGTTTTCTGCTGCCGCAAAAGATGCAGAGAGTACATGTTTTAGCATCTTTCTCTCTTCAGGTTCCCTGTATGTTTCGTTATCAACAGACGGAAGTTGTATCCGGTCTTTACAGATACTATTTTCCCGGGGTGTCTGAGGCCGGGCTTTTCTTATCCGCTTTATCTTCTCTTCCTTCTCATATTGCCTCTTCTTTGGTATTGGTATCACAAAGTGGCTACTGAAAAGAAACGAAAATCCATAAAGTTTTCTTCCCATGTTTTTTTGGATGAGACTCAACATGACGATCTGAAAAAACGGGAGAGGATACTTTTTGTCGTCTTCCTCTTGATATTGGGTTGTGCTATCATCGGAGTTGCCGATCCTCACATCCCCCTAGTTTCCTCTTCGGAGAATGTGAATTTGGTTGTCACCCTTGATGTTTCTGCTAGTATGGCGGCAACCGACTACGTACCTACCCGGCTTGAAGCGGCAAAAAGTTCTGCAAAAATTCTTATACAATCTTTAAGTGAGTCCGACAACACCGGGGTAGTAATTTTTGAGTCAGGTGCGTCGAGTGCAGCATATCTGAGCTCAGATAAAAATCGAGTTCTTTCGCGACTTGATCAGGTCTCGGCAAAGACTGGTAAGACTGCCCTTGGAGATGGATTGACACTTGCTATTGATATGGTGACGGCAATCCCTGCCGGAACATACATCGTTGTCCTTCTTTCCGACGGATTATCCAACGCCAGCATGATTACTCCCGAAGATGCGGCTGTGTTTGCAAAAAACTCTGGTGTTGTCGTTTACACAATCGGTATCGGTAGTGACTCGCCGGTGGAAGTATCGTCCGAGGGGGTCCTGCAGTATGCCTCGCTTGATGAAGCAACGCTCAGATCAATTGCTGAAATAACCGGAGGAGAGTATTTCCGTTCGGTAAATGAGACGACCCTGATGCAGATCCAGAATACGATTGGGAGTTCTATTGAAAGAGAGGCTGAGGAAACCAGTATCCAGTCATGGTTCTTCTGGATAATACTCGTTTTACTTTTACTTGAGGCATATCTCAGATACGGCGGCAAACGGGTGATTCCATGAAGTGCCGTTTCCTACTCATCCTTGTGGTTCTCTCTCTTCTCATCGTACCGGCAGCAGCTGAGGTCATCTTTACTTCCCCTTCTCATGAGTTTTCCGTAGATGCTGGCGAGTCAATATCTCTAAAGTTAGGGGTCGACCAGAACACGAGATCTGATATTCAGGGTAAACTGACCATCAGTGAAATCAGAATTTCAGGAACCTCGGTCTTCCGCGAGTCACGAATAATGGATAGGACGTTATTTTCTGGTGTGTCTTCTTTTTCGGTGAATATCCCTGAAATTTCTGAAGGAGATGAGGTAGTAGTGAATCTGTTATTCACATACACTGATGCCTCAGGCATCATGCGTGATGTAACATTACCTCCGGTTACATTCAGAACCGATCCGGTAACAGAACAGCCTTCACCGATAACAAGTTTTAAATCCATTCATATTGTAAAACCGTCCGTATCCTCCGGAAGCGGTACGACTGCAGACCCTTCTTCCCAGATCGCAGGTTATGTGACTTCGGATACAGGAGATCAACTTCCCGAGCTTTCTCTAAACATGACGGAGGATCATGATGAAGAATTTACTTCATACTTGGGAACAATACCCGAGTTCATTTTTTTGGAAGAATCGATAACCAGTTATGGGTTTCTGGTTTCTGAAACCTTTATAACTTCATCTGCATCCGAAGCGGGAACGTTCTCTATTGGGTATAGAAATGCAAACGGTAATGAGGCAGAGATAACCGGAAATGTTTCCAGCGTCCTCTTTTCAGCCTCATCCTTGGCAGATGCCCCTGCAGGAATCCCCCTAATCCTGCAAAAAGACACCCGCTATCTTTCAGCCATCTCCGAAGTAAATGCTGAAGGGTATCTTCATACAGATACACAGAGTGATGTTCACGAAGGGGATATCGTAATAGTAATCCATCTGGAAACTCCCGAGGGCCGGGTCGCTGAAATCACTGCGCATCTGAACAACGGCGTTGTAAACTCGGTAGAAATGAGTTTTGAAACAGAATTATTTTCACCCTGGATGATTACTGCTCTCCTTCTTCTCATTGGTGTAATCATCTTATTGTACTGGAATAGGCGCCGGCTCTCTGCTATTTCGCTTCAGTCTCCTCCGAAAATAAATGAGCCGAGTAACATTTCTCTTGCCGATGAACATTTAAGGTGTGCGAAAGTTGCCTTTGAAAAAGGGTTATATCAAGATGCTTCATCTTATGCCGGCAAATCCCTCCGATATTTCCTTACCGGAGATAGGGAAGTTACAACGGATGAGCTTCTCTCCCGGGATGTTTCTCCCCGTGCAGCAGATCTTCTTCTGAGATGTCGTGATGCCGGATTTTCTCATAGAGAGATTGAAAAAATATGGGTGGAGAAAATAATTAACGAAGTTGAGAAGTATATATCATATGATTATAACAATTGAAAAACAGACATAACAATCACTTATGACAATCTATGTTGGAATGGATGATACTGACAGCCTCGAGTCAAGAGGCACCGACAGACTTGCCCGAGCTGCTGCTGCTGTCATTTCAAAAAAATGGCCGGTAAAAGGAGTTACTCGTCATCAACTCTACGTCCATGAATCCATTCCTTTCACCTCGCACAATAGTTGTGCTGTTCTTCACGTCGATGCTGATGGTCCGGAGATCGCGGACGAACTTTTTGCACTCACTGAAGAAATAATGCTCAGTGATTTTATCCCGGGCAGCGATCCTGGCCTCGCTGTTGCTGAGGAAAGACAGATACTTCCTGCGTTGATCGCTTACGGTCGGGATGCCCCCAAACCACCGTTCTCAACCAGAATATTGCCAGGACCCTTGCAAATAATCTTGGTATCAGGCTCAAAGGTCTTGGCGGAACAGAGGATGGGGTTATTGGATCACTTGCCGGACTCGGACTTGCAGCGATGAATAGTGATGGTCGGTATCTGCTGATCGGAAACATGACCGGTCCCGTAACCGTAGAACAGGTTCTTGCCGCCGGCGTGGACTGTGTCCAGACGATCGACGGCGAAATGCTTACGACCGGTCTTATTATGGAACAAGAAGGCAAATCGGTCAAACCGTGCCCGATTGGAGGGAAAATCACCCTTCTCGTAAGAAGGGAGGATGGAAATATTTTGCCGATTAAACGGGGATAAATATGGGTCCCGTCCAGAAAAGGATTCTGATTATTATCAGCATTTTTGGTGTCATTATCGCCGGATTTGCCGTAGCTGAGTTTTCATTCGCTACATATGAATCTGATCTTCCGGACGTTGTAACCTCCTCCAAACAAAACCTTACTGTTGATGATTTTACCTATGGACCGGTAAATTATCACCCGGGGTATCTCCCGATTCCCATTTATGCAGAATCAGGTATGTATGATTCAGAAGACTGGATCGTTTTGTTTGCCATAGTGAATGAGACTCCCGTTAACGGCAATCCTTTTTTTGTTCGTCCCGGCTCAGTGAAAATCGATTACACATTTGAAAATCTCACGGGAACTGCCGTGTTCCAAGTATATGGTCTTCGTTATGATTCCGGTCAGACCTGGACCACCCACCAGTTTCATTCACCCGCATCCGGATACAGGGTTATTGCTTCACCGCAGTCCGGGACTCTTCCTACTCTCGCCGATTACTCAGACGAACTACCGATGATAATCTCTGTTTCTAATCAGTATTACTCTCCCGACGGTGATATGGAGATCGGCGTTCCCTTCGCCCTGCCGTTTCCAAAAGATGAGTTGAACAGCCTTTCTGCTCTCCATTTCACCCTGGATCCTGATGTACCCCGAGGTCAGGTCACTACTACCTCCGAATTGAGCGAAACATTCTATATCACCCACACCGGAGGAGACACTGTTCGCAGACTTATCCTCATGCTTGCGGTCAATTCCCCCCAGAATGATGATTTTTCGTTTACATTTACGAGTAGCTTTTTTCCACTGGAGGTCTGAATGAAACCGTATTTTCAGCTTCACGAGATTGCTTTGCTCTCGCTTCTTGGCGCCCTTATTTTCGTATTACGTATGGTTTTCAAGGTCCCGATTCATTTGTCCGGAAGCTCCGGTTTGGTATGGGTCATTCCTCTCATAATCGGCGTGGGAATTGTACGAAAACCGGGGGCTGGATTGTACATGGGTTTTATCTCCGGAATCCTCGCCTCATTCTTTGGTGTAGGCGCTTTGCATGTCCTTGACATTTTCAAGTATCTTGCAATGGGGCTTTCTATCGATTTAACTTCCATGCTCTTTCTTTACCGTTTCAGTAATCCAATTGTAGGATGTATTGTTGGAGCTGTTGGAAATTTTACGAAGATGCTGGTAAACTACACCGTTCAGATGTTTTTTGGTGTTCAGGCAACTTTTATTCTGGTTGGAATCACCGTTTCAGCGACAACACATCTGATATTCGGCGGGGTATAGGCGGAATTCTTGCCGTGCTGATATTATCTCGGTTGAAGCGTGCCGGAGTGATCACTGAGGATGAAAAAGACACCGATAATTGAGGTGAACAACCTCACATACATCTATCCCCGCCAACCAGGAGGAAGACGACCGGCTCCTTTTCATGATCTGAACATCACGATATATGCGGGCGAACGGATCCTTCTCACCGGAGATTCCGGTTCCGGGAAATCAACGTTTTTCCGCTGTTTGAATGGTCTGATTCCCCATTCCGAACCTGGAAATATGAAAGGTTCCGTTAAGGTTGCAGGTATTGATACCCGTAATTTCAGCATCTCTCAGCTTGCCTCTCATATTGGGATGGTATTTCAGGACCCGGATCATCAGTTGTTCTGTGCAGACGTTGAAAGTGAAATCGCCTATGGCCTTGAACAACATGGCGTCTCTCCTGTGGAAATGCAGAGGCGGATCGATGAAATCATTGGATTATTACGTATTGCTCATCTTCGTGACCGAATGATGGATACTCTTTCGTGGGGAGAACGTCAGCGAGTTGCTATCGCCTCGGTTCTGGTTATGCAGCCTGAGATCCTTCTCCTTGATGAACCGTTTTCCGGACTCGATGAAGGAGCGGTCAAAACACTCCTCGAAGTGTTGAAAAATTTGAATGAACTGCTCGGACTTACTATCATCATCGCAGAACATCGAACAAATTGTCTGGAAGACTTTCCGACCCGGCATATCCATTTTGGAGATCCATCATCTGGTAATTCTACTGTCGTGCGTTGCCCCTCTCCGTCATCTATATCTGACAATTCTCTCTCACTCTCTCATGTGAATTTCGCGTATGGAGAATCCGACCGATTGGTGTTGTCAGATCTCACTCTTTCCTTTCACTCAGGTATGATCTCTGTTCTCATGGGACACAACGGCTCTGGAAAAAGTACCTTGATCCGGCACGCGAATGGAATACTTCGCCCGGATTCTGGAGACGTGTTTGTTCATGGAGAAAATATCCGTGACAAAACCGTGGCAGAGATCTCGTCGAGTGTCGGCATCTGTTTTCAGCATGCCGATTATCAGCTTTTTGAAGAGACGATTCTTGATGAATTACTCTGTACACCCCGCATTCGCAGATATCCGGTTGAACCTGCTAGAGATCAGGCTCGTCGTATTCTTGCTGGATTGGGTCTTCTCCCGCTTGGTGAAAAATCATCTCCCCTTAAGGCATCTGTTGGTGAGAAACAGAGGATTGCCATTTCTACATTATTCATGATGGATACTAACATCCTGATCTTAGATGAACCGACCCTTGGACTTGATGCCTCCTCCAAACTGATACTTGTCTCGATTCTGCAAAAAGAACGGGACCTTGGAAAAACCATCATAGTTGCAACGCATGATCGCAGTTTTGCGGATCTATGTGCTGACCGAATCATCACATTATCCGGCGGCAGGGTCATAAACGACACTGGAGTTCTCAGATGAAGTTCTCAAAAAAGTTGATCCAGTATGTTGATAAGGATACCATTTTTCACCGTCTTGATCTGGGAAAAAAGATCATTCTGGTTTTGTATTTTAGTATCATCGCCATTCTGATCAATTCTCTCCCCGCAATGCTTCTGCTTCTGGTGTTTGTCTACCTGCCGGTGATACAGGAACATTTGACCTTGATTCTCGTTCGTTCACTGCGTTTTCTCATTCCTGTTTTTCTCTTTATCTTCTTCATCAACCTGCTGTTTCCACAGGTGATTCCTGCTGATCCATGGATCACCTACACCTTTCTTACTGTGACTGGCGGTCTCTCTTTTGAAGGGATTATCTATGCCTGCCTGATGACATCCCGGATGTTTGTCATAGCCTCGGTATCCACGTTGTTCATTATGACAACAACCAGTAATGCGTTTGTTCACCGACTGAAATCCTTTGGTATTCCGGAAACACTGGCATTTTCTCTCGGGTATGCCATGAAATCCATTACCACTCTGAGTGTTGATCTGACTAAAATCATGGATGCACAGAGGTCCCGGGGTATTGAGTTTGAAAAAGGAAATCCTGCAAACAAAGGATTACATTACATGGCTCTTGGTATACCCATGACCATCTCAGTCATGCAGCGTTCTAAGCAGACAGCTGACGCAATGCAGTGCAGGGGATTTGGGAGCCCTGGACACAAAACCCTTCACCAGCCTTTCAAAATGGGCCGATCAGATTATTTTGCACTGATAATATCGGCATTGGTTGGTTTTGGTCTGTGGTATCTTTCAACCATCCAGTATTTCTAAATCAGTGTTTTATTAACTTAGTTAATTTAACTAGTTAACCACATATATTTGTGTGTGAAAAGGGAAATACTAATGATACTCACGGCTTGCCTTTGCTAGATTAATTAGTGGGTGTGGAGAAATATAGTATGAAAAAATCATCTCTCGTTGCAATGATTACTTTTGCAGTTATCTTTGCATTTTTGTTTATCCCGGCAGTCAGTGCCGAGACCGTTGAAAAGACTGTGATTCTTGAAAGTGGGGATATTGTAATCCCGATGGCAAACTTTGATGGCGGAACCGCTGATGTTACTGTTCCAAAAGACTCAGTAGCAGGTATTATTTATCAGGCTTACCCGGATGTTGAGTTCTGGTTTAAACCTGGAAGTACCAAAACATGGTTCAACTTAAATATTTTAGACGGTCGTACCCATAAAGATGGCGGAGTCTGGACTCTCTACGTAGGTGGCGTTGAGCAGACCACTGACACAGTAAATGACTGGTCCAAGGTTATCGTAACGCCGGGTGACACAGTAAAACTCATCTATGATGCTGATGAATACACGGTAAAGATCCAAACTACGGTTGCAAACAATGCCGAACCAGTATCGAAGACCATTGTCGGTGTTATCAAAACAGGAAACGTCACTATCCCCGCATCTCAGATTTCAGGATCGGACACGGCTATTAGCGTCGCCGGCGATTCACTTCTTGGCGTCCTTGCCAATTCTCTCCCTGTAGTTGAATTCTATAAAGGAGGAAGTCAAAACTTCTTTAATCTGAATACCTATGATGGACACACACATAAGTCTCCGAACAAGACTGATAAGTGGTACTTATATGTCGATGGGACTGAAGTAACGACTCCGGACTGGAGTACAGTTAAAATTACCTCTGGTCAGGTCATTACAATGAAGTTCGACGACATCACCAATGGAGCAATCTACGAATACACCATAGACACAGCAGATTCAGCTGGTCCGAAAAGAACTCAATCCCCGGTTCCGTTTGCAGGTCTCCTCCTTGGTCTTGGAGCAGCAGGATTGTTTGCGGCATCCCGCAGATCATAATCCTCTTTTTTCGTGTGAAATCTATAATAGTTCACAGTGGGAATATGTATGTATGGTTAAAGTCCCCTGTCAGGAAATCGTGTGGGACATCATCCCCGAAATACAGGCTGCTCTTGCTGCCGAACTGGTCAATCTCGGCGTATCGCAGATACAGGTTGCTAAATCCCTCTCACTTGCCCCATCTGCTGTATCCCAGTATTTATCCGGTAAACGAGGATACAGAATAGTTTTTGATGATGAGATCAAAGAAGTCATCTCAAAACTAGCTGAAGAGATCAAATCCGGGTCGGTCACTGACGATGAACTCGAAGGCAAATTCTGTAATATCTGCCGCTCTCTCAGAGGGCGTGAGGCATGCAGCCGTACATCTGAGTAAAACCCAAAACCTCATAAGTTTGAAGAGTTAATTAAACTTCTATCGGGGTTTTACTCATGATAGACAGTTTTATTGAAGGAAACAAAATATTCCAGGAACAGGATTTCGAGCGGAAGAAAGAACGATACATGCAGCTTACCAGTACTCAGCATCCGACGGTGTTATGGATCGGCTGTTCAGATTTCCGGGTAAATCCGGCACGTATCACTCACTGCCGTGCCGGAGAGCTGTTCACGCACAGAAACATAGGAAACATCGTTCCGACACATGACTGGAACTTTGCAACCGTTCTTGAATATGCAGTCAAGCATCTGAAGGTAAAAGATATCGTTATCTGCGGTCACTCGGATTGCGGAGCTCTCAATGCTCTGGACGTTGACATGTCAAAGGATGCCTATATCCCTCTCTGGATCAACAATGCACGTGATGCTCAGACCAGGGTCGATGCCCGTCTTGGTGAAGCAAAGACTCCGGAAGAAAAGGCGATCCGGAAAAAAGAGATCGAGTTTGAAAACATCCGCCTGCAGATGGAACACCTCAGATTATATCCTCTTGTTTCGATGGCTGAGGAAAAAGGATGTCTGCAAGTGCATGGAATGTATTATGATCTGAAAAGCGGCGCTCTATCTAAGATCGCCTAATTTTTTTTTACATAGTGCTAGAAATTCTGCTGGTGAATCAACAGCACAGATTTTGTCCCGTTTATCCACTGAGCCGAAGGTTGCATGAACTCCTTTGATGCCCAGTTCTCTTGGTGGTTTGACGTCCCGGTTCTTTTTGTCCCCGATCATCACCGTTTCCTCTGCTGAGACACCGAGTGCTTCCATTGTTTTCAAATATACTTGGGGGTCTGGTTTTTTCACGCCGAACGTTTTGGGTGTGACGATCAGTTCAAAATATTTGCCATATCCAAGGGCTGCCATACGTTTTTCCATGTCAGGCCGATCTGCATTTGAGATAACTGCCAGACGAATACCTGCAGATTTCAACTCACCGAGCATCTCCTCGATCCCGTCGAAGGGAGATATGCAGGCAAGTTCCAGCGTGTGATACAGCCAGGTACACTGATCAAAATCAGCATCAACTCCATCTGCCAGATAGATGGTGACCACATCTTCTATCATAGTTGGAGAGTTTTTGTTCAGGGTATAAAAATGCAGGTCTCCAAACACCCCGCAATATGCCATCAAAGCATCTGCTGCACACATGTGTGCCCGTCGAAGATCGTGCAGGGTGTTATCCATGTCGAAGATCACTGCACGTGGGAAATCTTTTTCAGAGTTCACAGGTATCACAGTCATGTCCGCAGGAGCTACATTCTCCGTCGCCCCACGGTTCTCTGCCTGACTTTACCAAATAATCATTGATTGCTTTGTGGATGGTTTCTTCTGCGAGGACCGAGCAGTGCATTTTGATTGCCGGTAATCCATCCAATGCTTCTGCTACGGTTTTATTGGAAAGCGTCCATGCCTCCTCCAGTGTTTTGCCTTTGATCATCTCTGTTGCCATGCTGCTGGAAGCGATAGCAGCACCGCAGCCGAATGTCTGGAACTTTGCATCCACGATGATATCGTTTTCGACTTTCAGATACATCTTCATGATATCGCCGCAGTAAGGGTTTCCCTCTTCCCCGATACCATTTGCATCTTCGATCACTCCCACATTGCGCGGGTTTGTGAAGTGGTCCATTACTTTTTCACTGTACATTTTTCAACTCCTTTGGGGTAAGCGGGGACATTGCCCTGAGTTTTGCCACCGTTTCGGTGAGTGCGGCGATCACAAATTTCACATCCTCTTCAGTCGTTCGTTCGCCGACGGTAAGTCTAATGGAGCCGTGTGCGATCTCGTGAGAGATCCCCATCGCTGTTAAGACATGCGATGGTTCAAGCGATGCTGAGTTGCAGGCACTTCCGGTCGATGCGCAGATGCCTTTCATGTTCAGGAACAGGAGAATCGATTCTCCTTCGATGTACTCAAAGATGATGTTCGTGTTGTTTGGAAGACGTTTTGTCGGATGACCATTTAAGTGTGTTGCCGGAATTTTGAGAAGTTCGCGGGTCAACTCATCTCTCAGTGCAGTGAGCCGTTTCGTCTCTTCGGGCATCTCATTCATCGCCCGTTCGATCGCGGTCCCGAGACCAACGATGCCCGGTACATTTTCTGTACCTGCACGGCGTTTCTTCTCCTGTGCCCCTCCATGAATGAAATTCTGGATCCGCGTCCCTTTTCGTATATAGAGGGCGCCGACCCCCTTCGGCCCGTAAAATTTGTGTCCAGAGAGAGAGAGAAGATCAATCTTGTCGGTGACGACATCGATTGGAACATGTCCAACCGCTTGGACGGCATCGGTATGGAAATAGATTCCGTGATCTCTGGCGATCTTTCCGATCTCGGCAATCGGCTGGATCGTGCCGACCTCATTGTTTGCATACATAACGGAGATGAGGGTCGTGTCAGGGCGGATCGCTTTTTCAACCGACTCCGGAGAAACCATGCCGTACTTGTCTACTGGAAGGTGGGTTATCTCAAATCCTCTGGATGCGAGCCATTCGCAGGAATGAAGAATTGCGTGGTGCTCGATCGCGGTCGTGATGATGTGTTTTCCTTTTCGTTCGTTGGCAAATACCACGCCTTTCAAAGCCCAGTTGTCTGATTCGGTTCCGCCGTTGGTAAAGTAAATTTCATCGGGTTGTGCGTTGATAGCCGATGCCACCCGTTTTCTCGCAAGGTCAAGAGTTTTTTTATTGGATTGACCGATGGAATAAACCGAAGACGGATTGCCGAACTCTTCGGAGAAGTAGGGCAACATAGCTTCCACGACCTCTTTAGCGGTGTAGGTCGTAGCAGCATGATCCATGTAAATGATTTTTTTATCCATAGTGTTCACGCCGTGAATTTGATTACTATACTATTTAGCAGTTATTATATCTAAATATTCGTGACAAGAACTTGTTTAGTATTTTGCGTGATGGAATGGGAGGGGATAGATGAGGTTTTTGACTATTACTCGTGTGATCGATGTATCAATTTCTTCCTCTTCTTAACAGGCAGCAGCATCCTGTGATTCTACATGCCTATTACTCAATCCAAAAAGACTATACTGTAATCCACACAACAGATAATGCAATAAGTTATATAGACTTACAATTCAGGAGATAATTATGAGCGATCAACCCGAAGAATGCGATGGTCACTGTGATGGTTGTTCACAGAAGACCGATACCTGTCAGAAATCCAAAAAATCTGATATCAGTGTAAGACATGTGGTACTGGTTCTCTCAGGGAAGGGGGGTGTTGGAAAGAGTACGGTTTCCGTCAACCTTGCGTACGCCCTTTCGAACCATGGATACCAGACCGGTCTTCTCGATCTGGATATTCACGGTCCAAGCCTCGGTAAGATGCTTGGAATAGAGGATCTCCGGCTTCAGGGGATCGGCAACAAGATCATGCCGGCCAAAGTCACAGGATCTCTGAAAGTAGTTTCCATGGCGCTTCTCTTAAATACGACCGACAGTCCGGTCGTTTGGCGTGGTCCGATGAAAGCCTCTGTGGTCCAACAGTTCCTCGGTGACGTTGAATGGGGCGATCTGGATTATCTGGTTGTTGATCTTCCGCCGGGAACCGGTGACGAAGCACTGAATATTGTACAGTTCGCACCCAACGTTGAAGGGGCTGTTATCGTTACGACCCCCCAGGATGTCGCAGTTCTCGATTCAACCAAAGCGATCAAGTTCATTGAGATGATGGATCTTCCAGTTCTTGGTATTATCGAAAACATGTCGGGTATGGTCTGTCCTCACTGCGGTGAGGTTGTCGATATCTTTGGTAAAGGTGGAGGAGAAAAAGCTGCCAAGCAGTACAATGTCCCCTACCTTGGAGCCATTCCTATCGATATCGAAATGAGAAAAGCCGGCGATGAAGGAAAACCGTTCCTCATCAGAAAACCCGGCGAGACCAACCCGACCTGGGATGCGGTTGACAAAGTCATGGAGAACCTCATCGCCGAGGTAGAAAAACGCGACGCATAACATGAAAGTTCTCATCGCCGAATATACAACAGTGCATGATCCGATTCTCGCTCCTGAGGGTAAAGCTATGGTTTCTGCTCTGAAAAAGAGTTTTGAAACTTTAGGGCACTCAGTTGTGATGCCGTCCGGAAGCGATTTTGATTCAGAGATCGCCCGTCTTGCCCCAGACTGTGACTACGGTCTGGTCATTGCTCCAGACGAATATCTCGCAAAATATACGAATACACTTGAGCTAGCCACACACAACATAGGCTCGGATAGTACCGCGGTCGCAGTTTGTGCGAGCAAACGTCTTTCCGGCAAACTTCTTCTGAAGGTCGGCATTGATGTGCCGGCTGAAGTTTCCTCTGATCATCCCGGAAAACGTGTCATCAAACCGGTCAAAGGAGCAGGTTCCGTTGGTGTCCACATCGCAAAAGACGGAGAACTTCCCGGAGCTGGTGAGTTGTCTGTTGAGTATCTCGAAGGCGATCATTATAGTGTAAGTATCGTCGGGAGCCGGGTTGTCGGAGAAGCCTGCGGATTTTACAGCGGGCTCCCTCCGGTTTTTCTGACGATCAACCGTCAGTTCTGCGAAGTAGGAGAGGATGGAACATTTGTCTACAAAGGCGGTGAAACTCCGGTCCATCCCCCCCGTGAGGCCGAGATGATCGAAGTTGCCAAAAAAGCGATCGAAACACTTGGGTGTCAGGGGTATGTTGGTCTTGACATGGTTGTCGGCGAAAAGATCTGGGTAATTGACGTAAATCCCCGGCCGACCATGAGCCTTCTTGGGATCGTGCAGGTTATTGAAGAGGAGATCGCCGAAGTTCTGCTGAAAGCAACGGTCGGCTTACCTCCTGAATGTGTTAACTACAACGGCAAAACCGCAAAATTCGATGATGTGGGCGGGGTAACTGTAGAGTGATCGGCATTGACGTCGGAGGTGCCAACCTCAAAATCGTTGATGAACGCGGCGTCCACATTCATTACTGTCCGCTCTGGAAGGAATCCAATCTGGCACAGATCGTCAGTACCTATGCATCTGCCGATAATGCTGCAGTTGTAATGAGCGGGGAACTTGCCGATGGTTTTTTCAATAAAACCGAAGGTATCTCCTTCATTGTCGATTCTGTCATGCAAACATTTCCAGACGCTGTCTTCTATGGGACCGATGCAAAATTCCATACCCAAGCATGTCCTGAACTTGCGGCCGCAAACTGGCTTGCCTCTGTCGATCTTCTTCGAAGAACCTATCCGAATGGAATGATGCTGGATATCGGCAGTACGACCGCAGATATCGTTCCTTTTTCCAAGTTTGATAAGCTTATCAATATGACCGATACGCTCCGTCTTCAAGCCGGGTATCTCGTTTATACTGGAATGCTTAGAACACCGGTCGCCACTCTCGCAAATTCTGTGGAGATAGATGGGGTTTTGACCCCGTTCTCCACCGAGTATTTTGCCTGTTCGGGAGATGCACATTTTGTTCTTGGACACATCGGGTCCGATGAATATTCATCCGCCACCCCTGACGGAAAAGAAGTTTCACGCGAAGCCTGTCTCCGACGGCTTGCCCGAACGGTCTGTGCCGATCTTGAAGAGATCGGGGAGCAGGGTGCTGTAAAAATTGCGGAAGTTTTCTGGATGGCTCAAAAGGATCTTGTCTGCAGTGCAGTGGAAAAGGCTGCAAAGGATGCAGGAGTCGACGTCATCCTCGTTGGCGGTATCGGTTCTCCGACCTTTGCTCCCCCTGTCGGCGGTATCGATCTTACGGCTGCAATGAGAATCCCTGCAGACGCTTTACCGGCTTATGCCGTCAGAGAGATAGCAGGTTTTCTCTGACCTGAGATCGTTTGAGCGATGTTCGATTTTTTCAAACCTAACTTTTCTTTTTGAGTTTTTTATGTCTCTGGAACTCAGCTGACGTTCCTTTTCCGTCTGTCGGTGCCTTGTAGGAGGCAGGATAACCACTTGATGCCAGGATCTCCTGGGATGAGATTGATCCTTTCGGTCCCGATATCTCTTTTGTCATAAGAGAAATGAATGAATTTGGCAGCTGCATACCATACAGAAAGTTTGCCTGAGGAATTGCCAGATCCGATAGTGCATAATTTCGGACCGACCCCCGGTCGATCTCGATTCCGAGCGCCTTCATGATCTCTGCTGTATGGGAGTAGGAATGGAGCCTCGAGAGAGATATTGCCATATCAACGATCGCTGATCCGAGTCTCGTATCCGGATAGAATGGTTCCTGTGCATAAATGAGATTCCCGCACTTTTTACATTTGAATCGCCGGATGTTGACCGTGATCCTTTTTTGTCCCATGGGGGTTCTCAGCGTCACATAGAGTTTTTTCCTGGTATCATATGGCTGAGGTTTTCCACCGCAGAGAGGACAGGGTTTTGCTGCAGCAAAAAGCGTGCCGTCCAGCGATGAAATACCAACCAATACTGTGGTCATGAGAAGGGATGGGATCTTAACCTGATGACGAGGCATATGTGTGATTAGTAGTGGGTAAGAATATGTAATCAATCCTCTGACCGGAATCGGCGTTATCTTCATAATCTCCCCCCTCCCATTTCTTACTTAGATGAAAATAAAAGGCATAACCGTCAGGCTACCCACCCTCCTCCTTGCAGCAACCGTTTTTTTTGCAGTTATGTGTGCAATGACCTACGGCTCCAGCAAAGATCTTATCTATATATACATAGGTCTCCCGCTTTGTGCCATTCTTATAGGTTTTCCCCTCTGGATTTCCTATATTAACGAGAAACAGGTCCTTCGTGATGCTATTCAATATCGCGGCCACGCAAAACTTGTTCGTGCCCGCCAGCTTTCTCCGGCGATGAGAGGGAGCATTGTTATTATTGAAGGAAAAGTTCTGAAAATAACCGGGCTCATGATGAACAAACCCTCCTACCTGATCCAGGATCCGACCGGTCAGGTCGTTGCTAAACGTTTTGCCCTGCCGGATCTGCTTGTCGGGGTCGGAGCAGATGTTGAGGTACTTGGCCGTGTCTTTGGCAAAGCTACCAATGCCGGGTCCGTCTACATCAATGCCCTCACCATAAAACCGATCTCGGCGTTTCGGGACGTCGAAGAGGATGTACGATCCGAACCGGAAAAGATCCGGATCAAGAAACTCAATTAAGATCTGACTCCCCATTATGATTATGCATAAAGATGTGTTCATCGCTCTTCTGGAAAAGATCGCTCCGCCTATGCTGGCAGAGGATTTTGATGAAGGTCGAATTGGTCTGATCGTTGACGGAACCGACAGGATCGAAAAAGTGGGATGTGCTCTGGACGCAACGCCTTACGTCTGTAAGCGTGCAGCGGAGGAACGGTTCGATGCTCTTGTGGTCCATCATCCTGCATTCTGGAATGCGATGCACGGAGTAACCGGGAGAAATGTCGAGATCCTCCGTCCATTACTTCAGAATAATATCAACCTCTATGCCATGCATACAAACTTTGACCATGCCTATGGGGGAATAAACGATGTTCTTGCTCAGGAGATCGGGCTCACAGATTGTGTAAGAATGGACAAGACCCCCAACTCGATCGGCGTTGTTGGAAACATGTCGAAAAGTTTTACCGAGATTTCCCGTATTCTCGGCTGCGGTCTTCGTGTATGGGGTGATGTGTCCGGTGTCACGAAACTTGCGGTCGCCGGTGGTTCGGCATTCGATCCAGAACTGATTCTGGAGGCCGTTTCTCTCGGGGCAGAAGCTTACATGGCATCCGAATTAAAGTATAATATTACCCGCGAATCACCCATTCCCTGTATCGAAGCTACCCATTATGCTCTGGAAGCCCCCGGTATGCGTTCGCTTGCAAAAGTTCAGGGATGGGAATTTATCGAGGACATCCCGGTCACTTCAATCATCCAATGATCCATCCGTTCCAAGTCCTCAAAACAGAAGGCGAACTCAATGATGTCGTGCGTACGGCATTCATCGATGCGTACGGGAAGCGGGGCATGGAAGCAGTTGATGCCGTCAGAGAAAAACGGGTGAAAAAGTACCGGGATTATTTTGTTGTTGTCGGGAACACAGATGAATACTTTGTTGAAGGTTCGTTTTGCAGTTGTAATGCCCTTCTTTACGGGAAAGAGTGCTGGCATACCCTCGCGGTACAGATCGCAGTTGAGCTGGGAATGTATGAGACCTATGATCTCTGGTACTACAAGAACGGTGTCGATGAAGATGAACCTGAATACGAATAACTTTCCCAAAACCTATTTTTAAAATGCTTTAGCCCCTACCTAATAGGAATGGCCTCAATACTCGTGACCTGTTATAGCAGGACCGGTAAAACCAAGATGCTTGCCGAATGGATCGGCAACGGAGCAAAGCAGGTTGAAGGTGTGATCGTCGATGTTCTTCCGTTCAATCGTGTGACCGCAACTGATCTTGTCCGTTATGATGGGATAATCCTTGGATCTCCGGTGTATTTTGGGGGTGTGGCGGCGGAATTAAAAGAGTTCATTGATGACACCACCTTTGTGCGCGGCAAACTTGTCGGAAAAGTTGGTGCTGCATTCACCACAGCCGGTGATCGGACTGGAGGAAAAGAGACAGCTATCCTATCGATCGTTCAGGCAATGCTGATCCACGGCATGATCGTTGTCGGCGATCCGATCTCCCTCGAAGCAAACAATGAGGAACACAACGGTGGACATTACGGACTAGCTGCCGATGGTCAACTGACTGAGCATGATCTTCGGCAGGCTGAGTATTTCGGTCGGCACGTGGCTACTGTAGTCTTGCGGATGTGTTAATCAATATCTCCAATCATTATTTTCAACTCACTGCATGCTTTGTATGCGGTGTTGTCCATTGAAAGCGGGGTGACCGAAACCTGATTATTTCTGAGTGCCGTCACATCTGAATGATCTTCCGGGATGTAGAGGGGTGTTCCGTTGATCCAGTAATATGGTTTCCCTCTCGGGTCGATCCTTTGTTCGACTGAGGTTTCAAATATTCGTTCTCCAAGGACCGTCACCTCATATCCCTCTATTTTCTCAGCTGGAATATTGATATTGATCAGCTGACTTTTTGCGGGGAAACCTTTTTCCAGAAACAATTTGGTGAGCTTCGTGACGACCGCTTTGCTCTGGGTGAAATCCGTAGTGTGGGACCGGGGATCTGCGAATTTATTTCCTTGATCGCTCATCTGGAGGGAGTATGCGAGGGCAGGGACTCCCTGATTGACTGCTTCCATCGCAGCACCCACCGTCCCGGAGGTCGTGATCGATTCGAATGAGATATTCTCTCCAAGATTGATGCCGGATACTACAAGGTTTGGCTTGAGCCCAAGTCCATACAGGCCAAGGAGGAGGGCATCCGTCGGTCGCCCCTCGACGGAGTATACCTGAGTTCCATGCATCGTTAACTCATTCATCCTGATCGGTTCGAAGATCGAGATCGATCTGCCTACTGCACTTTGCTGGGTTGCCGGCGCGACGACCGTAACATCAGCGAATAGTGATAGGGCGTCATACGCGGCCCAAAGGCCTCCAGAGTTGATCCCGTCATCATTCGTTAAGAGTATTTTTGGTCGGGGCATTCTTGTCAGATACGTTTCATTGGTGAGGTATTACACTTTTGGGTTTAGGAGACATCGATCACAGGGATAAATCCCATATCACCTGACTTATGTATTAACTTGGCATTTCGTAATCTATATATGAGGATACAGCATTCATGTAATGCATATTTGCTGCGGTGGCCTAGCTGGTTAGGGCGCGGGACTCATAATCCCGAGATCGGGGGTTCGGATCCCTCTCGCAGCACTGTTTTTTTTCGAATTAAATGCCGTAATTTTTCAGGATTTGAACCGTTTTTTCGACTTTCGTCTCAAAATGAACGCTGTCCATAAAATATCTGGCCATGCACACGTTTTTTGCACCTGCATCCAGAACACTGGTGAGGTTTCCCCCATTGATGCCTCCGATCGCAACGATCGGAATATCTCCGGCCAACTTAATTGCCTCAGCGATGATTTCTGTTCCGGTGACGGGGTCGGGATTTTTCTTAGTGGGGGTCTGAAATACCGGTCCAAATCCGATATAGTCAGGTTTTAGCTTTACGGCCTCTTTTACCTGTTTCAGATTATGGGTCGAGAGTCCAAATTCGCTAACCTTTTCGCCGCAAATCATTTTTGCATCTGTTATACTGATATCTTCCTGGCCCAGATGAAGGCAGTCCGCACCACAGATATATGCAATGTCTGCCCGATCATTCAGCACAAACCGGGTTTCAGTTCCTTTTGTGACACTCATGATCTCGCCTGCAGCCCGCAGAATATCTCTGTCAGTTAATTCTTTCTCCCTCAGCTGAATATATTTCACATTATATTTCACTGCTGTTTCGGTGATCTTCTTATAGGAAAAAGAAGGTTTTGTGATTATCAGGTAGAGTCCGAAGTCATTATTTATCACTTTAACTCCTCAATGATCAGTTTCGCAACTTTTTCTCCTGAAAGAAGCATTCCTCCGAATATTGGCCCCATACGCGGGGATCCAAACACTCCGTTTGCTGCCATACCGCAGACATAAAGCCCCGGATAGATCTCTTTGGTATTTTGAACGGTCTCTGCCTCGCCTTCGGCAGCGTTTAAAGAACGCTCGCCGCAGACTTTTCCTGTCGGTGTGTTAAGAGTGATGTTATTCTTTCTCGCAACGGTTTCTGAGATCATGCAGGGATGCCCGGTTGCATCTATCACGATCGTTGATCTGAAGGAAAGAGGGTCTACATGAAGTCCTTCTCTTACAATAGGACCCCAGTTTACTACAACGCCTGATACTCTATCATTTTTAAACACTACATCCTCAACACTCATCCCGTTGTGAATCAGAACACCTCTCTTTGCTGCCCGGTAAATAAGTGCAGATGTTGCCAGAACACTGTCGCAAATGACGAGGTTATCGTTGTATCTTTCATAGGGAATATCAAGTTCATCCAAAAGATATACTGCCTCATTCTGGATCGCAACAGATGAAAACAACATGGCGCCACCCCACATACCGCCGCCCGGGGCAAGTTTGCTCTCAAACATGGATACTTTATAGCCTGCTTCTGCAATTTTTAGTGCTGCGATAAGCCCGGACGGGCCTGTTCCTACAATTGCTACGTCGAAACATAGATTGTCCTGAAGTTTTAAAAACCAGGAATCTGTGATTGCTTTGGTTACTTCCAAGTCCATTTTGTTATCCTCCCTGAGTTTGGGTGGATAATGTACTGGCAAATAGAGGAAAAATGACTCCCTACGCCGGCATTACCCGAATCAGGTTATATGGGTATAATCTCAGCCGTTGCAGTCAGATTTAGATCTGCAACAGCACCCCATTATCATTTCCGTGTTCATGACATAAGGAATGTTCGTAATCCGGATCAGCAAAAACGACTGTTCATCTGAAACCAGGATCCACTTAAAATACGCCGGCTCTTCCGGATTTGAACGGTCGATCACAAATAATGGATCGATCAGTTTGAATGCAGCCTGATACATAGAGGATCGGTATCTTTCCTGCCCTTGTTTATCAGTTATGCTGCCGGCTTAATGGCCTTGTATTCGGAAATTATCAGAGTAGAATCATTTTACTCAGCCACAAGGATTAATCATCTAGACTTTCCATATTTATCAAACGGAGGTGCGCTTCACCATGAAAACAATACTGTACTACTTTACCGGAACGGGTAATTCACTCGCTGTGGCTAAAGCAATATCCACCCGACTCCCTGAAACTGAACTCGCGCCCATCCCGAAACTCATGCTCATCGACGAGAAGGTCACGGTTCCCGATGATGTAAACATCGGAATAGTGTATCCGCTTTATGCCATGGGTCTCCCTAAGATCGTTGTAAATTTTTTCGCGCTTCTTGATCTCTCCCATGCAGGGTATGTTTTCTCCGTCGTTACCGAAGGAGGAAAAAGCGGTTCACCGACAAAACAGATCGCCTCCTTATGTGAAAAAAGCGGACACAACCTCAACGCAGCCTGGTGGATCCAGATGCCCGACAACTACATCCCCTTTAATGCGCCTCCGGAGAAGTCTGTTGAGAAGACCATCCGGGAAAACGCGCTTCGTAAAGTTGCAGTCATCGTGGAGGATATAAAAGAACGCCGGAGTTCGATCGTGGGATTCACTTTGATCGGTAGCGTCCTGGGTCTCATGTATGGTCCCTTCATCAGAAACGTACACAACTTCGACAAAAAATTTGTCCTCAGCCCTTCATGTAACGGTTGCCAAATCTGCGTCAGGATATGCCCGGTAAACAACATCCATCCCCTTCCCCATGGAAAAAAGGAGTGGCTCCACACCTGTGAGGGCTGCCTTGCCTGCCTTCAGTTCTGCCCTGTTGAAGCATTGTCCTGTGGGGGGAAAACTGCCAACCGTCAGCGGTATCATCACGCAAATGCGACCGTAGCAGACATGCTTGAGCAGAAAGGAATCTCCGAAACAAAATAATCTCTCTTTTTTCCATCAATATGAACGAGTATATATTCATTGAACGTAAATATTAATTCAGTATGAAACTCCCCAAATACGACATCAACAAATACGAGCCAAAACGTATGATGGCAATACCCGCCGTCCTTTTTGGTATCGCACTGGTGATCGTCGGCATAACTTTTGCATTGACAGGAATGCCTGTCACACCAGGTATTGATTTTGCCGGTGGAACAGCGGTCACCATCCACACGGATGATACCAAAGAAGAAATTGTCGCTTTCTACGATGGATACGATCTGAAATCCATCGACGAAGGTATTGGCTCGGGAGGGTATTACCTTAGGTTTGGTCCGATGTCCAACGAGGATATGATGACGTTTAACGATCAGACCCTTTCGAAATATCCTGAGGCGAGCATTGACCAGATAGGTGCAAACTTTGGAGCAACCCTCCAGTCCCAGGCGATGTGGGCGATTTTGTTCGCTTTCATCGGGATGGCAGTGGTAGTTTTCCTTGCTTTCAGAAAAATAGTCCCTGCCCTTACGGTGGTCTCTGCCGGTGTGGCTGATATCACCATAACTGCCGCAGTAATGAATCTCCTTGGAATTGAACTTTCTCTTGCGACGACCGCTGCTCTTCTGATGCTCATCGGTTACTCTGTTGACAGCAACATTCTGCTGACAATGAAAGTCCTTAAGCGTCAGGGAAAGCTTGAGGAAAAAATGGAGGGCGCGTTTCGGACCGGTATCATTATGACTACCACGACCCTTGCTGCGATCATCGCTATGTTCCTTGTCGCATTTATCGGCCAGGTCCCCACGCTGTATTCTATTGCGGTCGTCCTGATCATCGGTCTTATCTGTGATATCATTTTCACCTGGGGTTTCAATGCCGGAGTTCTCCGCATGTATTTGTCCGGGTCGGAAAAATCTCAGGCACCGCCAAAACAACCCAAAAAGGATAATAGAGGTGCGAAACAATGAGTTCCAAAAAAGGCTCGTCCCCGAAAAAAACGATGAAGGAGTACTCCGGCTGGAATGCTGTGATCCGTGATCCGCGGGTGATTCTTGTACTTGTACTGGTGGCTCTTTCACTTGCGGCGATCTTTGTTCCGTTTGGTGATCGTGAAGGTTTTACGAATCTGCAGTTTGGTCTTGACCTGGATGGAGGTTCATGGATACAGCTGGAGTTCCAGTCCGAAGTCGTCACAATAGGTCAGGGTGCTGACGTTACGGCTGTCGCGGAAAGTGTGGGAAATACACTTGACTGTACTGTTGTTCCTATTGGTCTGACCAAGATCGAAGTTCAGAAATCTGCAACTGTAGCTGAACTCAGTTCCGCAGTTGAAGCTGCAGGTGCTATATATATTGGGTCTGAGCTCGGAGTCGGCACTGATACGGCAGATATTATAAAGCGTATTCTTGAATCCAAGTTAAACAGTCTTGGAACGAGTGATGTGAAGGTCAACACACTCACGAATCTGAATGGTGTTGCTCAATATGTTCGCATCGAGATGGCGGGTGTAGATATGCAGACCGCTCAGGAACTTGTCGGGACACAGGGTCTCTTCGAGCTTCGTATCGTTACGACCGGAAATGAAACGGCTCATGTCTTATATGGTGACTCGGTCGTTTCTGTCCAGACCCCGACCCAGAACCCTGCTGGTTCCAATAACTGGGGTGTCGCATTCGGTATTGATAATGCCGGTGCAGAAGCACTTCAGCAGGCCTGCATCTATTATGGTGCAACGAAGAATCCGACTGCCCATGAACTGGTAATGTATCTTGACGGTAATCTTGTATACAGTGCGCCGCTCTCATCTGATCTTGCATCTTCGATCGCTAAGAATCCGGTGAACAGTTTATATGCCGGAACCGGTAACGGGGATGAAGGTAAAGAACAGGCGCAGGAACTTGAGATCCATCTCCGTGCCGGTGCTCTTCCAGTCCAGGTCGAGATCGCCGGATCCGGTTCAACCTCTGCGGTCCTTGGTGACTACTTCAAGGTCGTGTGTCTGATAGCAGCAATCGCCGCTCTTGCGGCAGTCGCTTTGATGGTGTATCTCAGATACCGTACTCCTGAGATCGTTCTCCCGATGATCGCAACGAATGTTTCCGAGATCATCATTCTTCTCGGTATCGCCGTCTTCATCCAGCAGCTGGATATCGCGGCCATTGCGGCGTTGATAGCCGTCCTCGGAACAGGTATAGATCAGTTGGTCATCATCACCGACGAGGTCATGCATGAAGGTCATATCCCATCCAAGGCTCTCTATCTCAAACGCCTGAAACGTGCTCTTGTCATCATCATGACCTCTGCCGCCACGGTCGTTATCGCCATGTTCCCGCTGATCATCATGGATCTTTCCACGCTCAAGGGATTTGCAATTATCAGCATCCTTGGTATCCTGATCGGTGTTCTTCTCACACGTCCTGCCTATGGTAAGGTCGTGATGGAGATCATGGCAAAATAATTTTTTTATTTTTATTGTGTGTGTTTCTGATTTTTGATTGAAGTAACCAAATTCTGCAGTTTGGACACGATTTCCCGGCGGCCTGCGGTTTTTACCGTAACTGTTTTGTCTCTGATGACTGGGTCTGATAGGATGTTTTCAGTTGATTTGTCAGAGAGAATGGCAACGATCCAGTCCCTTATTTTCTCAGGGCCAAAAATGCCTCCATGCTCTGCTTCTACTTTGAGTAAACGCTCGTTTCCCAGTGGGTCCTTCCCAAGAGTTTCGAGATATCCGTAGATAGTTGCTGACTCCTCAGGAACACACCCGTCCCCTTCATGATCGTATATCACGTGGGTTATCCTGGGGTCCAATGGGTCATCTGAGAATATCAATGACCGTATTGTCTGATGATTTATGCCGATGGCAAAGTATGATCTATCCATTGTGGTGATGATCAGGCTGTCATTTTTTAGTCTGAGGGTATGTTCATCACCCAAGATCTTTCTCAGGATCATCTCATACTGACTCCCGGTCAGTGGTTTGTAGACATTTAGTCCTGTGTCTTTGGTAATACCGGCGGGGGTGTAATACGGTTTTCCCTCTGAAAATGTGTTTTCCTTCTCTTGTATGTCATCACTGACTGGAATATTTCCGTTATACAGATATGCCGGGTGCAGGTCATCATATGCATTCGTTGGGATCAGCTCTGCCGTTGATGGAAAACTTATCCGTACCTCTTTCGAAAGTTTAGTTACGGCATCAAGCCATCCTGCCGGAACATATGTCAGTTCCCCGGTCAATGTTGTGTTTATTGTATCTGGCGTGCCTTCATACGGGGTTGCGATCGTTATGATTTTTCTGATATGCTCCTCACCATAGGTTTCCAGATATGTTGAAACGACCAACCCCCCGAGACTGTGTGCTACAAGGTCAACTTTGGACCCGCCGGTTTTTTGCAGGATATCCGGGATCTGCAGATTTAGCAAATATGCGGAATCAGATTTTGACTGACGAAAATCATAGGAAAAAAAGTAAACACCTCTGTCCGGAAACTCATCACACAGGCGGTCAACGATCTTTTTGTATGGATATTCGAATGGTCTCATGGTCCCGTACTCGCGCTCATTTTCGGTCAATGTTACCTGATCGATCTCATTATATTTTACCATCAGGGAATTCTGCATACCCATCCTCTCGCCAAGTTGTGTAAGTTTCAGAGAATACGCTATCCAGACAAGGTTACCCTCCGGATCATACAACCGGCTGCCCATGATACCTGGTATAAATATGACTGGACCTTTTTTCTCCTGGGTTTTAGTCTCACCCATAACCGTGGTTGTACACAACATAAGGATGAAAAATACTATGACGGCTCCAAGTCTCATACAGGTTTGTTGTAGGGCATCGCGGATAATGAACATATCCCAGGTTATAATATATATTGCCAAGGTCACAATATATTTTTATTTTTAATTATAACAATATATTTATTAAATTAAATATATATTATAAAAAATATAAATGGCCATCATTGATTAATCTTATTATCTATCCTGTTGACATGTATAATGGTACAAAATCATGAAGGCTGTCTTAGGACTTGAAGATGGGACAATCATTACCGGAACCGGCTTTGGCGTCGAAGGTTCTGCTTCCGGGGAATTGGTTGTCACCCTTGTATCCTCAGGATACATGGAAGCCCTTAGTGACCCGAGTGTATCCGGACAATTACTTATGTTCGGTTACCCACTTTTCGGGAACTACGGAGCAAATAAAGATCAGCTCCAGCATGATAAAGTTCACGCTGCGGGAACAATTGTGCGTGAACTTTGCGTTCATCCAAAACATCAGCCGACACTTGGCGAATTCTTTGAGGATAACGGCCTCATGGGCATCGAAGGTGTTGACACCCGGATGCTCACCATCAAACTGCGTGAACAGGGAGTCATGCGTGCTACCCTCATCACCGGTTCTGACGATGGATACAAAGCCATCAGCATGGCACAGACCGCTCCGGTCCAGGAAACCCGCGACCTCATTTCAGGTGTGACCTGTCCGGCTCCATATCACATCGAAGGCAAGGGCAAAAAAATTGCCGTCCTTGACCTTGGATGCAGAAGATCCATATTCACCAGTCTGAAAAACCGCGGTGCAGACATCTATGTCTACCCGTACGGAACACCGGCCGATGTGATCCTTGCCGACAAACCAAATGCCCTTTTCTTAACGAATGGACCGGGTTATCCGTTTGCCGCACCAAAAGCAATATTCTGTGTGAAAGATATCCTTGGAACCATCCCGGTACACGGGATCTGCATGGGTTCGGAGATAATCGCCGCGGCCCTTGGTGGTCAGATCGAAAAACTCAAACTTGGTCACAGAGGAGCAAGTCAGCCTGTCAAATTCTCTGACGGTACTGTTGCCGTAACTTTCCAGGGACACGGATATGCCGTAGTCGCCGACAGTCTCCCGGAAGGATGTGAAGTCAATTGTATCAATGCAAACGACGGTACGGTCGAGGGCTTTGTCAACAATGACCTTGGTGTGTACTGTGTGCAGTTCCACCCGGAACACGACGGAATCTACGACGGTGTGGAAAAACCAATTTACGATATCATGTACAGAGGAATCCCTGATGCCTAAAAACCCTTCACTTAAAAAAGTCCTCCTCATTGGATCAGGACCTATCCAGATCGGACAGGCTGCCGAGTTTGATTATGCAGGAACTCAGGCATGTAAAGCTGTTCGTGAAGAAGGGATCGAAGTTGTCTTAGTCAACTCCAATCCAGCAACGATCCAGACCGATCCGGAAACCGCCGATAAAGTCTACGTTGAACCTCTTAAAGCATCTATCATCGCCGAGATCATCAGAAAGGAAAAACCTGACGGCATTCTCTCAGGGATGGGTGGTCAGACCGGTCTGAACCTTACAGCGGAACTCTATGAAATGGGTGCCCTTGAAGGCGTCCAGATCCTTGGGACCCCGCTCGAAGCTATCTACAATGGTGAAGACCGCGATCTCTTCAAAAAATTAATGATCGAGATCGGTGAGCCGGTCCCAAAGAGTTTCATCTTAACCAAGATCGAACAGCTTGATGAGGCATATGAAGAAGTCGGTCTTCCCGCAATCATTCGTCCGGCATACACACTTGGCGGAGCCGGCGGAGGAGTTGCCAACACTAAAGATGAACTCAGAAAGATCGTTGAGCACGGTGTGACAAAGTCGCGTGTCCACCAGGTCCTGATCGAGGAATCGGTCAAAGGCTGGAATGAGATCGAGTTTGAAGTCATGCGTGACGCGGCTGATACCTGTATCATCATCTGCGGTATGGAGAACGTCGATCCGATGGGTGTCCACACCGGAGAATCCGTTGTCGTTGCCCCGATCCTGACACTCACCTCTGACGAGTTCGGTATCATGCGGCGTGCTGCGATCAAAATCATCCGCGCCCTCAATGTCCAGGGTGGATGCAATGTCCAGTTCGCATTTAACAACGGCGACTACCGGGTCATTGAAGTCAACCCGCGTGTCTCGCGTTCATCCGCTCTTGCCTCAAAAGCGACCGGTTACCCGATCGCCCGTGTGGCAGCAAAAGTGGCCATCGGTCTGCATCTCGACGAGATCATGAACACGGTCACGGGATGCACCCCTGCCTGTTTCGAGCCGGCTGTTGATTATGTCGTGGTCAAAGTTTCCAGATGGCCTTTTGACAAGTTCAAGACCGCCGACCGGACCCTTACGACAGCGATGAAAAGTACCGGCGAGGTCATGGCAATTGGCCGCACGGTAGAAGAAGGATTCAAAAAAGCTCTTCGCTCACTTGATACGGACATCTACCGGCACACCGACTTGAATGAGATCAAAATGATCCTCTCCCGCCCGACCGATGAGAGATTCCCCACCCTCTTTGATGCTTTCCGTCTTGGAATGACCGTCAAGGAAGTTTACGACCTCACGCAGATCGAACCGTTCTTCTTAGAAAAGATCCAGAATGTCATCGACATCGAGCTTGAGCTCCGTGACCACCCAACAGAAGAACTTGTCAAGACCTCGAAGAAGTTCGGCTTCTCCAACGCCGAGATCCGCGAACTCACCGGCTGGAACATCTACAAGATCGAGAGCCTTGTCGGTCTGCCGACCTACAAGATGGTCGACACCTGCTCAGCAGAGTTCCCGGCAAAAACGCCTTACTACTACTCAACCTGGGAACAGGAGTGCGAGCTTACTCAGTCCGACAAGAAAAAGGTCCTCATTCTTGGTTCCGGTGCGATCCGTATCGGTCAGGGAATCGAGTTTGATTACTGTACGGTCCACGCAGTCAAGTCCCTGCGTGAAGAAGGGATCGAGGTCCATATCTTAAACAATAACCCGGAAACGGTCTCTACCGATTTCGACACCTCGGACCGCCTGTATTTTGAACCCATGCAGCTTGAGGATGTCGTCAACATCCTCCGAAAAGGCGACTATGACGGTGTTATGGTACAGTTCGGCGGTCAGAACTCCGTGAACTTAGCCATCCCGATCCAGGAAGAGATCAAACTCTTTGGTCTGAAGACGAAGATCTTTGGAACAAGTCCCGACAACATGGATGTTGCTGAAGACCGAAACCGGTTCAGTGTCCTTCTGGAAAACAACAACATTCCTTCACCGGCAAACGGCTCCGCCTACTCCGAGAAAGAGGCCTATGTGATCGCGAACAGGATCGGATATCCTGTCCTTGTAAGACCAAGCTATGTCCTCGGCGGCCGGGCAATGGAACTTGTTCACGATGAACTTGAACTTCAGACCTACATCAAAGAAGCCGTGCGTGTTTCCAACACCCACCCTGTCCTGATCGACAGATATCTTGACAATGCTACGGAACTCGATGTGGACGCGGTGTGTGATGGGACCGAGGTCCTCATCGGCGGTGTAATGGAACACATCGAAGAAGCCGGTGTCCACTCCGGAGACTCCGCATGTGTCATCCCGACCCAGACCCTCACCCCCGATCAGATCGCAACCGTCAAAGACTACACACGAAAGATCGCTCTTTCCCTCAATGTCATCGGTCTGATCAACATCCAGTATGCTCTCCACAAAGGAACGGTCTATGTCCTTGAGGCAAATCCGCGGGCAAGCCGGACTGTTCCGTTTGTCGCAAAAGCAACCGGTATCCCTCTTGCAAAGATCGCAGCAAAACTGATGATCGGCAAGAAACTTGCAGATCTCGGGTATGAGGAAAAAGAGATCAAACATGTTGCAGTAAAAGAAGTTCTTCTTCCGTTTTCCCGACTCCCGGGTGTCGATCCGATCCTCGGTCCGGAGATGAAAAGTACTGGTGAGGTCATCGGTATCGATTACGACTTCGGCAGAGCATTCTACAAGGCAAGTCAGGCAGCTGACAACACCATCCCGCTGAAAGGAAATGTGTTCATCTCAGTCACAAATGATCAGAAGGATGAGATCCTGCCCATCGCTCAGAAACTCTTCGACCTTGGATTCTCGCTCTACGGTACTGAAGGAACGGTCAAATTCCTTACACAGCACGACATCTCGATGCACCTTGTCAGAAAGGTCCAGGAAGGCTCTCCAAACATCCTGGATATGATCCGGGCAATGGATGTTCATTTACTCATCAACACACCCGGCGATAAAAATGCACGGGCCGATCATCTGCAGATCATGCGGGCAAGTATCGATTACTCGATCCCGTATATCACGACGATCTTCGGGGCTGAAGCTGCGGTACAGGCAATCGAGTCGATGAAGACAAACAAGGTCACCATCGAACCGCTGAGCCACTACCTCAAATAATATTCCCTACTCATTTCCCTTTTTTTGCCTGGTGATCAGCACAAAGACTGTCGCAAATATCGACAGGAGAAGGCAAAGACCAAATCCGGTCTGATACCCGGCTAAGGTAATAACGATCCCGCATACAAGCGGGCCCGAGGCATGCCCGATATCCATGATCGAGGAGAGGGCGCCGAGTGATGCTCCCAGTTCATTTTTCTCTGCTGTATTTGCTGCATAAACGTTCGTCGCGACAGTCGAAAGTGACATCCCGACCCCAAAAATACAGCTGAGGGCAAGCAGTATCCAAAAATCTGCAGCCAGACCCATGGCTCCAAGGGATAATCCTGTAATAAGTATACCTGCGGCGATCTGTTTTTGCGGATCTCCACGGTCTGCCCGTTTGCCAAATAAGGGCTTAGTCAGGGCAATGACCACGACCTGCACGGCAAAAATGATCCCGGTCTGCCATGCCGGAACTCCGGAGAAAAGAAGGTAGACCGGCAAAAATGTTTCAAAGGTCCCAAAGCAGAAGTAGGTGATCATCTCTGCGATAGACGCAGCACGCAGACGTTTGTTCGAAAGAAAAGTCTTCAGACTTTTTGTGAAATCAGCAATGGTTATCTTCCTGACACTGCCGTTTGTGTCATGGAAGAAAAGTATCAGGATAAATACCGGTACGGCAGCACAAAACGCTGCAAGATACACCATATGATATGCTGTATATCCCGGTGCAAGGGCAAACAGCGTGAGGATCAACCCTCCCACAAGAGGGGCGGCAGTCCTGCCGATGAGTGTGGCTGAGCTGTATGTCCCCATCATCACTCCTTTTCTGTTCCCGAATTTTTCAGCGATTATTGCACCGATCACCGGTCCAAGGATCGCGGTCGCCAATCCATGAAAAAATCTGACAGGTATGAGAAAGATCGGATCTGTTATCAGGAGATAGAGTAACGGGGCAATGAGAAATACGCATCCCGATGCAATGAGGAGTTTTCTTCGACCAAGTTTATCTGAGATCACTCCTATTGGGAAACTGAACAATATTCCGGCGAGAGGGGAAACGGCCGCGATCAGTCCAAGATATGCATCATTTGCTCCAAGGGATGCTGCAAATAAGGGGAGCACCGGGTTTTTCGCGATCGTTGTAGAGAATATCGCAAAACAGCCGATTATGCAAAAGTAGATGATGAACTTTTTTTGTACACTCTCTTCTGACATTTGTGTTGATATTTGCCGTCATTTGATAAATGGTTTGAGTATTCACCGACACGCATAATACCTCCCCCGCCCAAAAACGAATCATGTGTTCAGCAGGCGGACCTGTCGATGTTGACCTCAATGACCCCTTAAAGGGCAGAGGTAAGAAGTATAAATGTAATGATTGCGGGGCGACGTTTACGGGGATCGGCAAACACCCGATGTGCCCGACCTGCCAGTCGGAAAACGTTACCGAGATGTAACTTGAATGACCGGTGATCTTCGCGTTCCATTCAGAGGTGGGGTGTGTATCCGGGGGACCTCGTTATCGTTTCAGCCCCGGAAGGCGGTGAAGTCCTTCCCGCTCTTTATCTTCTTGAGATGGTCAGAACCTATCATCTGCCGGTCATCGCTCTGCCAAAAACCCATCCGGCAGGAAAGCGACTTTCCTATGTCGTTTCGGCCGCTGAAAAAATCGAGATGCGGTGTGATATCAACCGCGGGACCCATCCCGAGCAGCATCTCCTCTGCTCTGTCGACGAGTTCACCGGCATGACCTTTTTTGCAGACGGGGATGATCTTGTCATCAAAGATCCGCGACCCGGGATCTCTGTCTCCCATATTCAGTGGGATCCTGCATTCACCGAAATAGAATGAAAGTGAACTCAGGTCAGCACTGTCGTTATTCTTGAGACGTGCGTGGTTCCTGCCTAGGTGAAGTTTTCTGAGAAACTGAGCGTATCTCTAAAAAAAAAGAGTTTATCCGTATTTAACGGATAAGAGCTGCTGCGCGGTCTGCTGCTGAGCTGACCGACTCGGACTTGATGATCTCGACCCTGCGGACCGGGAAGATCGGCTTGCATTCAGCGAGCATCTTCTTGGAAAGATCGCCTTTCAGCATAGCGGAAACAAAGGATTCAAAGTCTGCTTCCTTTGCTGCCTCTTCAACGACCTTCACCATCATTGCACGAAGTTCCTGGACCTGGCCAAGTCTTGCGTGGTTGATAGTGAATGCAGTGATAGTGACCTGAAGTTCGCGGGTGCTGCCAAGAGGAGTGATCGTGATCGTGCTGTCGACACGGGAGGCTCTTTTCTTTACCATTGCACGAACGAACTCTTTTGTCATCTCATGACCGTAGAACTGGGTGTATGCTGCATCTCCTGCAACGGTCATGATCTTAAAGGATGTACGAACATTCTGTTTGGAATAGTCCTGGATCAGTTCGCCCAGACTAACCGTCATTACACGACCCGGAAGATTTTCCGGATTTGAAGAGATGATCTCTCCAATGAACTGCTTACCGAGGAATTCCGGTGCATGAACTTTATACCAGTTCTTTGCCTTCCAGCCCTCGATCTTGCGTCCACCACTCTGCTTCTTTCTTGCCATGGTTTATTCACCTGAATTATTTTTTAACGTATTCTCTTCACAGATCGTCTCGATGAGCCGTTCTGCAACTGAGAGATTCATCAGATAATCATCAATCGTCGCAATGACCGTCCGAAGCGACTCACCGTTCACCCTTGCTACAATACACCCGTGCTCAAAAGAAGTCTCGATAAATCCGCCGTTATCCGGAGCGAGAGATTTTTCGATCTCATCAGCACTCAGACTCTTCGACCTGATCACACCGGAAATCTTCATACAAATGCCCCCAGTGATCTGATAAACTCGGCCTCGCATGCAAGCGGGAGTTCCCCTCCTGCACGGGTCTTGTGACCTCCGCCGTTTCCGCCGAACGTTTTTGCTGCAGTTCCGATGAACTGCTCAAAGTCTACGTTCGCGGTCCGGGGAGCCCGGGCAGAGACTTTTAGATAAGACTCTCCCCGAGAAAGAACGAAAAGAGGTCGGTTCTCCGATTCGGCAAACATGTCAGCGACATCGCTTACCGTATCGACAGAATCCACCATCCATGCATTCTTTGAGACCTGCTTCGCTGAACCTGCGGCTTTGATCACCCTTTTCTTAAAAGAAAGGGCGGTCTCCCAGCATTCCTTCAGAAGAGAAGCATCTCCGCATGCCAGCCCGAACGCGATATCAGTTCTGCCTGCTTTTCCGCAGGCATCGATGACCATCGTCAGGGCATGGGCATTCTGGATACTCTCCCTCTCAAGGGTCCAGGTATCACCGTACAGGTTCATCAGAACATCATACGAAGCACTGGATCGTGCGATCATTTCTGATAACAGACAACCGAGATAGGTCTCGTCCGACGTCTTTCCTGAGCAGATCTTTACGATCTCCTCAGCTTCTCCGCTGTTTCCGGAAAGACACGGAAGATAGGGCGAGAACGCAGATTCGATCTGCTCTCTGGTTTTCCTGCCGGCGAGATGGATTCCTCTCCCCGGATTTATCAGATTGTTCGCGATTCCCTCACCGATGATCTTTTCATTCATCCCGGTGAGTTTCTGACCGTCTCCGATGATGCCGAGAAGAACCAGACCGGCAAGGTCACGGTTATCAAAAAGGGCATTTGCGACCAGATAGGCGCATCCGGCGGCGGAAAGTTCCGTTTCGCCGTCTGCACCGAACAGTCGCGGGTTGATATGGTATTGGGAGGTGGTGTAAGGCACGTGGTGATCGATGATCATTGTCGTTTCCGGTAAACCGGCACACGACGCACCCAGATCACAGAGAAGGGAAATGTCCGGATTCGTGACATCGGTATTCGTAAGAACAGGTAAAAACCTGAGCCTGAACGCGATGCCCGCCCGTTTCAGGGCTATGGACATGATCGCCGCCGAGGATATGCCGTCTGCATCGTGGTGGGCGTACATTTCCACGTACTCCATCCCTCTCAGGCGGTCAGCGATCTTTTTGGCGGCTTCTTCTAGTGACATAGGTTATGATGAATTATCTGGACAGAAGGATCTCTGCAGTCTCCGGCTTGTAGACCCAGCCAGTAGGTAAGCGTTTGCTGCCGACATAGTATTTAACGAGTCTGCGGACCTTTGCTTCGGTCAGATGGAGCTGACGTTTGTTGTGATGGTCTTTTTTGTTCTGCTCAAGGTGTTTTCTCATTCCGAGAGCTTTGTGCATAAGGTTACGCAGATCTTCGGGGATGTCAGTGTCAAGGTTGTTCTCACGAACAATGGCGTTGACCCTCTTACCGGTTGCGAGTTTTACGTTCGGGACTCCGTGTTTGTCACGGAGAGTGAGACCGATCAGCGCACAGGAAAGACCTGCTTTGCGCATCTCGATGATTTTACTCTCGATCTCTTTTACATCGGAGTTGGACCAGGCAGGTACTTCTTTTCTGTATGGTCTCACAGAGGATGCAATTCCTCTTCTTCTAGCATGCATTCGTGCCATAATTTATCACCTCGCGAAAGAGACTGTCCACCCATCCGTACTGGGTGAAGAACCAACCTGACGACGTATTCGCGGATACTGAATTTGACAGGTATGATCGTAAGTCACGAAAAGAGCAGCATGTATAATACAGCTGACTCGTCGTAATCCCAAAGCCATAAGGCAGTGTCTTAGTAGACAGACACGTCGGACTTACTTCAGTCAGCACCTAAGTGCTTCATATATGTTGGAGGGGATCAATAATAAGGGTTTGGGACGTACGTACATACAATGAGTATGCGTGAGTATGATGTGATCGTTGTCGGGACAGGACCGGCAGGACTGTTTTGTGCTGCCCATCTTGCCCCTGCCAAAGTTCTCATCCTGGAAAAGATGAAACTGCCGGGACGAAAACTTATGCTGGCCGGGTCCGGTCAGTGTAATCCCACGCATTCCGGTGATGTGAAAACGTTCACCGGAAACTTTGGGGATCATGGAAATTTTGTGAAGCCTTCTCTGATGGCGTGTTCGAACGAGACCGTGATGGATTTCTTCGAACATCGCGGCGTGCCTTTGTTCACAAACGAGAACGATAAGGTCTTTCCCGTTTCGCTTCGGGCGGATGATGTGCTGGATGCTTTGCTGGATGCCTGTGATGAGGCAGGAGTTGAGATATTTTATTCGGAGGCGGTGAAGTCTGTCGCCCCAAACAGCGGAGGATATTCTGTGCAGACCTCGCTCGCCGTATATCAGGCAAAGTGCGTGGTGATCGCGACAGGGGGGATGTCATACCCCGGGACCGGTTCGACGGGGGACGGTTATGCTCTTGCGGAATCGCTGGGTCATGAAATCGTCCCTCCTGAACCCTCTTTGACGCCGGTATATGTCGATGACCATCAGCTCTGGGATCTTTCAGGGATCTCGCTTCCCGCGAAGGTCAGCATATGGCACGAAGGAAAGAAGCTGATGACCCGGGAGGGGGATCTGCTGATCACCCGTTTTGGGTATTCGGGTCCGGTGATCCTGGATTCTTCGCGGTGGATGCGTGCAGGAGATCTGCTGAAGGTAGCGTTCACTCCTCTCTCTTCGGAGGAAACGGATGCTCTTCTGAGAGAGCGGACCGCCGAATCCGGAGGGAAGCAGATCCAGAATCTTCTTTCCGGTCTTTCCTGTCCGGATCGTCTCACTCGCGCCTTAGTGGAAGTTTCCGGTATTCCTGAAGGGACGACCGGGGGTCAGCTCACGTCGAAGATGCGGGCCGCACTTGTTCAGAATCTGATCGCGTTCCCCGTTATAATAGAGCGGGTGGGAGCTTTCGGCGTGGCAATGTGCACTGCCGGCGGTGTTCCGCTTACGGAGATCAATAAAAAGACCTGCGAGTCGAAGATCGCTCCGGGGATCTTTTTTGCGGGAGAAGTCATGGATATCGATGGGGATTCCGGGGGATACAACATTCAAGCGGCATTTTCCACGGGTTTTGTCGTCGCGAAAACGATTCTCCGGATGTTGTGCGCGTGAGTGGGGTTTGCCCTTTGTTTTTTGGAACGGGGTCGTTTTCAGTTTCAAAATATTGCCCTCGTTTCATAATGTTTAAATGAGTCTGAGTTGTATGTTGTTATCGCAATATTTTGTTGCCTCAGTGGCTTAGTGGTATAGCGCGTCCTTGGTAAGGACGAGGTCGCGAGTTCAACTCTCGCCTGAGGCTCTTTTCTTTTTCTGAAATTAAATTTAAATTAACTGTATTTATTCTGAAATTCAGGATATTTTTCATGTATCCACCTCCATTCATCTACCTCCCGAAACGAATTCACACCAACATTGCGTAAGTTCTATTTGATTAAACTGTCAAAGCCAGGTTATATGTGCAGAGGATTTTGAGATGATGAGTGTTGATAATGGCCGTTGCGAGTTGTGCAATGAAGGGAATTAAATAATCACAGTTAATAAAAGTAAATCAATGAGCTATTTTGATTCTATACCTGACAGAAAGTTATCATTATTTGATCGTGCTAAAAATTACCAGAATGCCGGCTACGTTTATCGTGCAGGGATGGGGAATCCGGAAAATATTTGGGGTACATATGCAAGAGGTTACCTCAGTGCAGTTGAAGAACTTATAAAATCTGTGCTGGAGGGAAGACTTACCAACGATACCTTTGGATATCCTATATTTTACCTTTTTTCACATTATCTTGAACTTAGGTTCAAAGAGATCATGCTAATCGGAAGACCATTAATAGGAGATGATATAAGTTTTTCAAAGGGCCATAATTTGTTTCAGCTATGGGGTGAATGCAAAAAAATATTTAAAGTAGTCTATGAATGTAAAGAATACTCTGATTTTGATAAAGAAGTAAGAGAGGTTATTCTTACAATAGATCATTATGTCAAAGAACTTTCTCAGGACAGCCAGGCACAAACATTTCGTTATCCGATAGACGTAAATGGCAAACCTTTAATGAAAGATTCTATTGTTGTATTGAATATTGAAAATCTCGCTCTTGTGACAAATTGGCTCCCGCAGGCTCTTGATGGTTTGTGTGCCCCAATGTATGAAATGAAAAGATTAATGGATGAATGTCATGCTGAACTACGTGCTGAACTACGTGCTGAGTATCGTGACGATTATTGGAGATGATAGATCATTTTCCCTATCATAGGAAACATTTTGAAACCTATATCTTGATTTTTTCATGGTCTTGTTTTTCTTTTCCCGCATCCCTTTTATCCCCTCGAAAATAAAATCTATCAGAGTGAAACCGCCATGATCCTCAATACCGGAAGCAGGACAGATATCCCTGCATTCTTCAGCGAATGGTTCTTCAACCGGATCAGCGAAGGATATGTCCTGGTTCGAAACCCGTATTTTCCTCAAAAGGTCACGAAATACTTACTGGACCCGGATATCGTGGACTGTATCAATTTCTGTACCAAAGATCCCGCGCCGATGCTTACGCGGCTCCATGAACTGGATAAATTCGGTCAGTTCTGGTATGTCACCATCACCCCGTACGGAAAAGAGATCGAACCACATGTTCCTTCGGTCGAAGACGCGATCGGTTCATTTCAGACACTTTCAGATTGTGTCGGACTCAACCGTATCGGCTGGCGGTATGATCCGATTTTTCTGACGGAAAAGTATTCCCTTGAGTATCATATCGCTTCGTTTGAAAAAATGGCGGCAGAACTTGCTGGATATACCGATGTCTGCGTCATCAGTTTTCTTGATCTCTATGAAAAAACCAGACGGAATTTCCCTGCCGGAAAAGAAGTGGAACGAAAGGATCGCCTCGCTCTTGGAAAAGCCTTTAGCGAGATCGGCCGCGAATATGGAATAATGATAAAATCCTGTGCGGAAGGATCGGAACTATCACAATACGGCGTCGATTGTTCCGGATGTCTTACCCGTGAAGTCCTCGAACGTGCGGTCGGTCAAAAACTTCGTCCTGGTTTTGGCAGCACTTCGACACGCAGCTCCTGCTCATGTCTGCTCAACTGCGATATCGGTGCCTACAACACCTGCGGTCACGGATGTGTCTACTGTTATGCCAATTATGATTCAGAAACCGTCCGGAAAAACAGGGAGCTCCATGACCCCTCATCACCATTTCTCATCGGAACATCAAGAGACGGCGATCGTATGACGAATGTCCGTCAGATAAGGCTGCGTGACGGCCAGACATCTCTCTTCTGAACATCTCCCATCAGAGACGATTACGCAGGATTTCGGTTATCCTGCAAAAACCTGAACTCCTTCGGGCCGTGTATATCGCGACCAAACAACAGATAATGTAGTAGTAAAAGGGGTGGCAAGATGTCCGGTATCAGATAAAACAATGCATACATGTCCAGCCTGTTTCGACGAAATAAATCTCATCGGATTTCAAACTTTTTTGTATGTGCGTTTAGACCCGGATCCCTCCGTCACTATATAAATATCAGTCCAAAATTTCGCAGTATTATCATAGAACAGTCTTATATTACGTTCAAACCTATATTTTATGATGCAGGACAGTACATTCCGCGCAACGCGGTGGACACTGACCTTTTTACTCCTCTCTTCAATGATGATATTAATGGGCGGCGCAGCCGTAGCTCCGGCTTTACCGGAAATCAGTCAGGCCTTTCCCGAGGCTTCTAATGCAATAATATCCCTCATAATCACTCTCCCGTCTCTCGCGATCGCCTGTACCGGTTTTTTTGTCGGAGCAGCGGTCGATAAAATCGGAAAACTGCCGGTACTGGCGGGATCTCTGGTCGTATTTACGTTCGCCGGCCTTTCTGGTTTTTTCCTGCCGACGCTTCCTGCGATCCTTGTTGGTCGTATCATTTTAGGTATTGGTATTGCCGGCATCATCAGTGCTACGACATCCCTGATCACCGATTATTACCAGGGTAATACCCGGATAAAAGTTCTGGGATATCAGGCAGCTGCTATGGGAATTGGTGTTCTGATCCTGGAAACGAGTGGAGGGCTGCTTGCCGGTATCTCATGGAGATTGTCATTTCTCATCTACGGGGTCGGTCTGTCCATCCTGATCGGTACGCTGATCACCATGAAAGAACCTGTCCGGAAATGTGTTAAAATAGATCATGATGCGCCGAACGTCAAAGTACCTGTGGCATCCATCACCCTGATCTACGGAACACTGTTGATCGGGATGCTGTTGTTCTTTCTAATGCCTACAAAGTTTCCGTACCTGGTCTCTGAGTTCACCGGAGGTTCGGCATTCGTCTCAGGCATTCTTCTTGGAGTAATGGGATGTTTCTCTGCACTTGTGGGGGTCTTTTACTGGAAAATTACCGGCAGGATACACCGGGTGATGAATCTTGCCCTTTCCTTCCTCCTGCTTGGCGTTGGTTACTGTCTGTTTGGTATCTCCACATCGCTCGCTATGCTGTTCATCGCAGTGATAATCGTCGGTTTAGGAAACGGCCTCTTAATGCCCACCGCCCTTAGCTGGCTTGGAGTGATCACGCCGCATCCTGTCATGGGAAAAGTGATGGGTGGTTACGGAGTTTCCTCAAACATAGGACAGTTCATTTCCTCCTTTGCTGCCGTGCCGGTGTTTTTGATCGCGGCAAGTTACGCAAACATGTTCCTGATCTTCGGCATTGTTTCGATCGGTATCGGCTTTGTGTATGTTATTGGATATCTGAAAGTCAGACGGACGTCTGATGCAGCGTGAGTTGAAAGATCACTACCTTTTTTTTAATCAGGATCCCGCCGTATTCTCAGAATACGCCGTTTTCGCTAAGGAATAACAATCCTTATCAAACACCTTGCCGTCATACCTCTTTTCTGCGAGAGCGAGTGTACCTTCGTAATGGAACCCGAGTTTTTCGAGGACACGGCTGGAACGGACGTTGAAGGGATAACATGTCGCCGAAATAAGATCGAGATGCATCGTTTCAAACCCGAAATCGATGACAACTTTAGCGGCTTCGGTCATGAACCCATGTCCCCAGAAATTTTCCCCAAGAGCATACCCGAGCATCCGGACCGAATCGTTCTCACGCATCTCATCATTGATCAGACCAATGTTCCCGATCAGCACATTGGTTTCTTTCAGCACGATACCAAAAACGCTTTTCTGGCCAAGAAAAACCTCCTGCATAATTCTCCTCGTCTCTCTCAGCGTTTCGTGAGGTTTCCAGCTGGCATTCAGACCGGTATTTGGTCCACTTGAATAGGCAAATATATCTTCTGCATCGGAGGCTACGATCTGCCGAAGGATCAGCCGTTTCGTCTCGATCATAATCACATCACCTATTCCCTTTCAGATATCATTAATCAATGTTTTTTGGTTCAGACCAAATCCCCGTGAAAAAAGTACTGCTGTTTCCAATCTAAAAATGCGGGGCGGATCCGGCTGAAACCATACCGTGACCCGCTCAGGAACTCTTTTAATTCCCCGCGTCTCGTATCGTAATCAGCGACACCAAGATCATACTGCTCATGTATATCCTCTGAGTCTTTGGTAGTGGTTTTCACGTTTCCCTGCTGCGACGGGGCAAAGACAAATGCTTTGCCCTCAGCCTCCAGTTTTTTGACATAGGCTATCACCACATGGTAATCGAGATGCCGTCTGTCGATCTTTTGGACGATCTCCGGATAGTTCCGCAGGAAAAAATGATAGAACGGTTTGTATTTCTGGGGCTGACGGTGAAAACTTCGCTGATTTTCCAGTATGACCACCAGTTTATCGCAGCCGTCGTCAAGTGCTTTCTGCACCGGGATCGAATCCGACACCCCGCCGTCAAAATACAGATTGCCGTTCAGTTCGATCGGTTTACACACCACCGGAATGGCGCAGCTTGCCATGATAGCGCGGAAATCGTCCTTCTTCATATCATGTCCGGATAAATATTCCGCCTTTCCTGTCTTTGCATTAGTTGCCGTCAGATAGTATTCTGCGGGATTTTTCATCAATGCCTGATGATCCACCGGATCGATACCGTTCGAGTTGGTTATCGTACCATAGATATACTGCAGATTGAAATAGGACCCGTGTTTCAGATAATTCCTCATCCCGAGATACTCCGGATGTTTCTGATATATCGTATAGAAACGCAGGTTTCTTTCCCGCTGGTTCGCGAGATATGATGCCAGATTGCCGGACCCCGCCGACACCCCGATACATTCATCAAAACAGATCCCGTCATCCAAAAACCGGTCAAGGATCCCTGCACTATACGCACACTTCATTCCCCCTCCTTCGACGATCAGCCCGGTTTTATTCATGATAATTCCTATTCAATAGATATGATCTTAATACCACTGTGTTTGCACCTGAAGGATCCCCTGGATATAAAAAAAGGTCAGGGTCTGAAGTACTCGACCAGTGACTCGAAGAGTTTCATATCAAACGCTTCATCATAGTTCTTGTAAAGCCCGTCGCCGATCCGTTCCGCATGCCCCATCTTCCCAAGCACGCGGCCGTCAGGCGAGGTGATCCCTTCGATCGCCATCATCGAATCATTTGGATTGTAGTGGATATCCGAGGTCGGATGATTGGTCAGATCGACATACTGCGTCGCCACCTGACCGTTTTCGATCAGCGTTTGGATGACGTCGTCATTTGCGAGGAATCTCCCCTCACCATGCGAGATCGGTACTGCGAACACGTCCCCGACATTCACCTTGGAGAACCAGGGTGATTTCACGGACGATACTCGTACGCGGACGAGTTTTGACTGATGTCTGCCGATCGTATTGAACGTCAACGTCGGCGAATCCTCATCCACGTCGATGATCTCCCCATAGGGAACAAGCCCTAACTTAATCAGTGCCTGGAATCCGTTGCAGATACCAAGGATCAGCCCGTCACGGTTCTGTAAAAGATCGTGGACGGCGTCCTTGATCTTCGCATTGCGGAAGAATGCCGTGATGAATTTCCCTGATCCGTCGGGTTCGTCTCCGCCGGAAAAACCGCCCGGAATGAAAATTGCCTGGGATTTTTGAATCGCGTCCGCAGCCCGGTCGACCGACTCGGCAGTGTCCTTCGCCGTCTGATTGTTGATCACGAGGATCTCGGGAATTGCGCCGGCTTTTGCTACGGCCTTTGCGCTGTCGTATTCACAGTTCGTTCCCGGGAAAACCGGGATCAGGACCCGCGGGTGGGCTGTTCGCTCACGCGGTTTGATGAGACTTCGTGTCTCACACTTGATCTTTCTGATCCTGCCTGACCCTTGCGGGATATTGCACGGATAGACCGACTCAAGTTTTGCTTCGTAGACGTTCAGAAGCGTTTCCAGCGGGAGTTTTACACTGGCATACTGGATGAAAGCATCCGACTTTGTAATACCTAACGGAACACCGACCTCGGAATCATCGGCGAGTTCGAGAATAAATGCACCGTAGTTGTATCCGAAGATATCCTGTGGATCGACGCTGCTGTCGTACACGAATCCGACCATGTTCCCGAATGCCATTTTTAATACTGCTTCGGCGATACCGCCCAAGGCAGGGGTATAACAGGAGAGCACTTTCCCCTCTCTCATAAGCATCGTTACGAGATGGTAATTTGCGATCAGTGATTCCGCCTTCGGGAGACCGTTTTCATCATACTCGGCTTTCAGAAGAACGACCTTGTGGCCCGGACTCTTGAACTCGTTCGTCACGATGTTTTTGATCTTCTCCGTTGTCACGGAAAACGAGATCAGTGTCGGAGGGACATCAAGTCTCTCAAAGGAACCGCTCATCGAATCCTTCCCTCCGATCGCCCCGACGCCAAGCCCCATCTGGGCCGCAAATGCGCCCAGAAGAGCGCTCATCGGCTTACTCCAGCGTTTTGGATCCTTGCCCGGCTTCTCGAAGTACTCCTGGAACGAGAGATACACATCCGAAAACTCAGCTCCGGTGGCGATAAGCTTCGAAACGCTTTCTACGACCGCGAGATACGCCCCGTGATACGGACTTTTCTCCGAGATCATCGGATTGAATCCCCATGCCATCAGAGAACAGTCCTCGGTATCGCTCTTCTCCACCGATATCTTGCTCACCATCGCCTGGATCGGGGTCAGCTGATATTTTCCGCCAAACGGCATCAGGACCGTCCCGGCACCGACCGTCGAATCGAACCGCTCTGAGAGACCTCTCTTCGAGCAGATGTTTAAGTCGCCGGCGAGTTTTTGATAGTTCTCGGCAAATCCGTCTTCGATCTCTTTTTCAAACGGCTGAGGTTCGGCGAGTTCGATCCCGATGTGTTTTTCCGTGCCGTTCGTGTTCAAAAATTCGCGGGAGATATCGACGATCTTTTTCCCGTTCCAGTTCATGATCAGACGCGGATCTTCCGTGACCCGGGCAACGACCGTTGCTTCGAGATTTTCAGCATGAGCGAGGGATCGGAACTTTTCCGCGTCGTTCTTGTCCACGACAACGGCCATTCTCTCCTGCGATTCGCTGATCGCGAGTTCGGTCCCGTCCAGACCCTCATACTTCTTCGGGATCGCGTTCAGGTCGATCTCCAGACCGTCGGCAAGTTCTCCGATCGCGACCGAAACCCCGCCTGCACCAAAGTCGTTACACCGTTTGATAAGAAGCGAAGCTTCCTCGTTTCTAAAAAGCCGCTGGATCTTTCGCTCCTCGGGAGCATTTCCCTTCTGGACTTCCGCTCCGCAGCTCGTGAGAGATGCGACCATGTGGGATTTTGAGGATCCTGCAGCCCCTCCGCATCCATCCCTGCCGGTCCGTCCGCCTAACAGGATCACGACGTCCCCGTCGACCGGGACTTCGCGCCGGACATTTTCTATGGGGACTGCACCTATAACTGCGCCGACTTCCATCCGTTTTGCCAGGTATCCCGGATGATACAGTTCATCTACCATCCCGGTCGCAAGCCCGATCTGGTTTCCGTAGGAACTGTAGCCCGCTGCCGCCGTCGAAACGATCTTTCTCTGCGGAAGTTTCCCGATCAGCGTCTCGCTCACGGGAGTCAGCGGATCTCCGGCACCCGTCAGTCTCATTGCCGAGAAAACGTAGGCACGGCCCGACAGGGGATCACGGATCGCCCCGCCGAGACAGGTCGCCGCTCCGCCGAACGGTTCGATCTCGGTCGGGTGATTGTGGGTCTCGTTCTTGAAAAGAAGAAGCCAGTCCTCGTCTCTGCCGTTTATGTTCACCGTGATCTTCACCGTACATGCATTGATCTCGGGTGATTCGTCCAGCTTGTCGAGTTTTCCTGCCTGTTTCAGATGTCGGACGGCGATCGTCGCGATATCCATCAGATTGACCGGCTTGTCCCGTCCAACGGCTTTTCTGACTGCGATGTAGTCGTCGAATGCTTTCTGGAGAAGCGGCCTTTCTGTTCTGACCTTGTCGATCGTCGTTAAAAACGTCGTGTGGCGACAGTGATCAGACCAGTAGGTGTCGATCATCCGGATCTCGGTGATCGTCGGATCCCGGTTTTCCTGAATAAAATACTGCTGACTGAATCTGATATCGTCCAGATCCATCGCAAGTCCAAGTTCGTGGATCAGGCCGGTAAGACCTTTCTCATCCAGTTTGGTGAATCCGGTGAGCGTTTCGACGGTGGTCGGGATATGGTGGGATACGGAAAGGGTCGCCGGTTTATCCATAGATGCTTCTCTGCTCTCGACCGGGTTGATGACATATTTTTTGATCGCAAGCAGCTGTTTTTTGGAGATATTTCCCCGGAGAACATACACTCTTGCAGTGTTCACGAGCGGTCTTTCTCCCTGGGAGATCAGCTGGATACACTGGGCGGCACTATCCGCTCTCTGGTCGAACTGACCGGGCAGATACTCAACGGCAAAGCCTGCGTCTTCATCGGCAAAAGCCAGTTCATCATATGTTATATCCAGCTGAGGCTCGGAGAAAACCGTTGACCTTGCGTATTCGAACAGCGGTTTTTCTATATTTTCGACATCGTACCGGTTGATTATTCTGACCGATGTAAGTTCTTTGATGCCCAGCAGACTCTGCAGTTCATTCTGTAATGCTCGTGCTTCGTTTGCCAGAGCGGGTTTCTTCTCAACAAATATCCTGTAAACCATATCAGTATCCCTTTCGGTGACTGGACGTTTCTCTGCCTATATGTAGGCTATGCATGTAAATTAACTGTTCCCGTACCGGTCGTTTGCGGGAGGCTTCCTTGAGAAGGAGATGAAGTTTTGGGGCGGCTGGATGCCTCTGATTATCGAATCCTCAATATGTTTATTTATATTTAAGATATATGTTAGGTGTATGTCTTCATTTTTCGAATATCTTATCAAAGACGGCGCTGTTATCTCGACCGCTGTTATCCTGCTCGGTGTTGTCGTTATGATAGCATCATCAGTAGTTTTCTCAACCTACTATCCAAACTTGATCCTGATGATGATCGGTCTCTTTTTCGGGGTCGTTATCATCATTATTGGCGGAAAGTATCGCCATTATAAAAAACAGGCAGAATAACGATTCCATTCAGGTGAACGAAGAGTAGAACTCCTTTCGTTCCCTTTTTGTTTCCGCGGACACCGCCGCTTTTTTTACGCTCATGATTGCCTTCTTCCAGCCTGCACTCTATTTAGAAATTTATCAATTTAGAAAAACATCTAAATAGTTTCACGGACAAAAGAGTATGGTAATATTATGGGATTTCCCGAGACATTCAAGGCATTATCCGATCCGGTCAGGCGTGAGATCCTCACGCTCTTAAAAGAGGGGAAGATGTCTGCCGGAGATATCGCCGGGCACTTCAACATGACCGGAGCTACGATCTCCTATCACCTGTCCCAGCTGAAAAAAGCGGATCTTGTAACTGAAACAAAATACAAGAACTTTGTGTATTATGCGCTGAATCTTTCGGTGTTCGAGGAGCTTATGTGCTGGATCTCCCAGTTCAAAGAGGTACAAAATGAAAATTGACAAAACCCTGCTGATCACATCGGCGATCTGTCTTCTGCCGATCGTGCTTGGCGTACTGCTGTATGACCGACTGCCCGATTCGATCCCGATCCATTTCGACTTTGCCGGCGATCCGGACTTCTGGGGACCGAAAGGTCTTGTCGTGTTCGGTATCCCGATCTTTCTTTGTCTCTTAAACATCGTCGTAAATGTTTCGACCAGAAAATACGGCGGGGAAAATCAGAGCATGATGCTGAAGTTTTCCCGCTGGCTCTGTGCGATAATCGCGCTCGTGATCGCTCCGATCGCCCTGTTTAAGGGTCTTGGTGCGGATATCCCGATCCAGATCATTGCTCCGGTGATGGTCGGTATCATCTTTATCATCATCGGCAACTACCTTCCAAAGACAAAACAGAACCCGGTCGCCGGAATTCGGATCAAATGGACGCTTGAAAGCGAGGAGAACTGGAGACGGACCCATCGACTCGCCGGGTATCTCTGGACGATCGGCGGGTTCCTGATGATCGTGAATTCGTTCCTCGTCTGGTTCTGGGTCCCGGTCTTCTTCGGAGCGATCTTCGTGATGGTCGCAGTACCGTTCATCTACTCATATCATCTGCATAAAAAAGGGATCTGATTTTTCGCAGCGGAAATCAGGCAGCATTCTTTTTTTCGCGGAGATTCAAGCGAGGGTCATAGACCCGAAGCGGAGAGCAGATCTCTGATTTGTGACCAAGTCGAAAGTCTTACGGGGACAGGGGCGGAAGGATGGGAAGACCGGTGAGCTCTGAGAAGAAAGGAGACCGTAGGATGTGGACGCATGAGATTATTGAACCGCGAATCTCCGCAAATCTTCGCGAATCGCATTTTTCTTGCGCCGTCGTGCTCTGCCCCGCCCGATCGCCTCCGCAGAATCGCACGTCGACTGGGAAAATGCTGTAGGAAAAACCCGCGTGCGGGTTTTTCTCTCCGTTAACTTCTCTTTTTGTGTAATCGAAAAAATAACGAAACAACAGAAAAACCCACGCGCGGGTTTTTCCTACAGCATTTTTCCAGAGAGGGTGCGATTCTGCGGAGGCGATCGGGCGGGGCAGAGCACGACGGCGCAAGAAAAATGCGATTCGCGGTTAAATATCCCTTATGTCCACACCCTACTGTACCCCTCCCAAATAGTTATCCCTCGCCGGCATGATCGTTGGTTTTGCCCAGCTGACCAGGATCTCCTTAAATCCGCTCGGCACAAACCCGATCTCCGTCTGGATCTCGTTTCTCACCGCCGACACAAAAAACTCCTCCTCCGTCAGCTTCACCGGGGAGAACCGAACCTCCCAGAAATTCGCCTGCGAACCTTTCTTCACCACCGCCGTCTCCCTCCGGACATCTCCGTTCGGGCAGACAAGCGTCACCGTGATCTCTCTGCCGACCGCGAAGTTCGTTGTTCCGGCAATTGAAACACCCCGCTCTTTTATCGAAACCGAGACAGGATCGATTCGAATCGAAAACACCGTGTCGTTCGTGAATGCTTTGATCCGCAGATCCGTCCACCCCGTCCCGTTATTCAGATAACTCTGTCCCGCTTTTGCAAAGGTCACCGTCTCGACATCCTCTGATACGATAGGGGAATCGATAGAAATATTCAGCTGCCCGTCTGTTTCGAGCAGATAGACCACAGAAAAGGTCTGTCCCTTTTCTATCGGCACCTGCTCATCCAGATCGATCGTATAATATCCTGGATAGGGGATATCGCCGCTCTGCTGTGCAGACAATCTGCCGGTATCCGGGGCATCGCCCGCCGGGTCAGTGTACACAGATACGCTGTAGCTAACTGACTGGTTCGTATCCAGAGACACTGTCCTGATCAGTTCGTCCCCGCCGGCGGTGAACACGTTCGCGATCGACACGTTCGTCTGATCGGTTGGGTGATCATTCGGGAGTGTTCCCCCGTCATACTGATAATTGTGATCGTAGGGCGTTTCTCCTCCTACATAAAAGAAGATCCCGCCAAGGCTTGGCTCATTGTAGGATATCCAGATATACGAGCAGTTTGCGGGGTCAGTTCCCCACGAGTTCTGGCCCAGCCAGGCGCCGTCCTGCTCGGGCGTCAGATTAAAGGATCCAAAGGTATCGTCCCATCCTATGAGAGTAACTGCGTGACCTCCGGCATTTGAAAGGGTGTCCCTGTCGGTTGATCCAAGATAATATGCCCAGTCGCCGGTGTCGATCTGGCTCATGTAGGGTTCTTCGGATGTTTCGTAAAAGGAGAGTATGCCGGCTGCGCTTTGCATGAGATGCGTTTTTATGGCGTCTGTCTCGCTGAGGGGGATGGAGAATGCGACATCAAGCAGGATCTCGTTTTCGGAGATGGCGTGATCCCGCGAAATCGGTGTGTTGTTTCCGTACGAGTCGAAGGGAACGGCGGATTCATTCACTGCTCCTATCCTCGAGGCAAGTGAGTATTTTCCCTGATATTCGTATCCGCCGGTATTGAGTCCGCGGATGTTGTCGATGATATCCCATGAAGGAGGGATGGTAACGTCGCCGGCGATGCCTTCAAGTCCGGGGAAAGGAGAGGTCAGGTCGCTGATTTCCTCACGGTTATAGGTGAAGTAGGCAAGGCGATAGGGGGAGAGATCTATCCCGGTGTATTTCTCCGGATCCTGATAGATCATGCTGGATTCGAGTGAGCTGATCGTGGCGAACGCCCAGCAGAGTCCGTAATTTCCCTGGTCAGTTATCACAGGGGTGAGATTCAGGTCCCGCGGGTCGTAGGCGGACGACAGGTCTGCTGTGGCCGGGCAAATGAGGGGAGCAGCGAGGAGGAAGGCCAGGGGGAGTAATTTCCGGGACATGATGATAGTATTCTGGGATTGTATGGAGAGGGTAAGGTAATAAGGATATGGGTAGGGGGCAACGCATGTCCTGTATTCGTAGTATCTGCATACAAAAGGGATCTGATTTTTCCGGAGAAATCAGGCATATTTTTTCGGGAAGGGGGTTGTTGGGTGTGGACACATGAATTTATTTAACCGCGAATCCCCGCGAATTTACGCGAATCGCATTTTTCTTGCGCCGTCGTGCTCTTCTCCGGCTGATCGCCTACGAAGGAATCACACGCCGTCTGGAAAAATGCTAGGGGAAAAAACCGCGTGCGGGTTTTTCTTTCATTTCCATAAGAACCTGATTCAAAAATCTGGAATAGATTTCTGTTTTCTTTTAAGAAGTAACAGATGTTGTGTTCGATGGTATCGGATCAGAAATAGTTATGGTGATTTCTTCTGGATCCACCCCAAAGAGTACCAGATACTTCTTAATCAGTGATACTTTTGTAAGTGTACTGTTATTGACCCGTAAATATATCCCATCCGCAATACGCTGGAAAAATCCCTTGGGATCATCATCATTACTGGTAGAGAGAGCTAGAGATATTGCGGTTTTGTCTAGAGAAATAGCGAGTTCTGGAAGAATTGCAGAATTTCGTTCATGAAGTAATTCCATCACAGAAACAAAGAACTCACGCCATGTTTTGACAGTGTACTTTGTCCCGACAAAAGAAAATGAGTAAATAGACCTGTAAGATAAATCAACATCTTCGTCCAATGAAAAAGTATTCCCCTCTTTGATCACGGGAACAAATGAAGACGCATATATTGGCCATACCTTCAAAGCAAGATCTGTTATCTGCTTATTTCTTTCAACAAGCTCTTCCTCAGTCCACGTATCGCAATTCGCAATATAATGATTTAGCTTCAGATGACTGTCTTTAAATCCCTTAGGCATATTTTTCTTATCAACAAAGGAATTATTGCTGTATTTTGCATTATATGCAGTCAAAGTGAGATTAGCCAGTTTATGTAGCCACTGATCATAAATTTTTCCGGCAGGTTCAGAACCGCCAAGATCATCTATCCACTTCTCAGACAATGTTTGAGGCATGACGTGCTCAATACTAAGTAGACCCTCGGATATCAGTTTTTGCAGATCGACAACTTCGTAGTTATCCTGATTTTCCAGACATTCCAGAAGGTAATGCAGATATGACCTCTTCATATCCTGATAGAGATTTCGGTTCTCTAAACTCTCAGAAACCTCCCTGTCAGTTGGGAAACGACCCGAGCCCTGTTTGGATAAAAGAATATACTTGAGTTTTTCCAAATATCCTGCATCATTTCCTTCCTGCCGCAGGACATCCTTATGCAAGGTCATAAATATTTTATTCAGCGCATTCGTTGGAACCGCACAAATGATCCGCCGGATAAGATATGTTTCTAAAATTTGGAGAATGGAAACTATCTCGGTTAATTCAAACTCTCGGGATTGGTAACCGTCCATTATTTCCATCACATAGGGATTGATGACACTATTATCCAGTTTACGAAGTTTTGTGAGAATGGTTCTTAGACCCGGCACAGCCAACTCAGGAGATTGAATTACGGCATAATATTTTGCATATTTCACCATGTCGTGCAGCAATTCCTCTTTACCGACACGTTGAGAGTATTCTTTGAATTCAGCATAGATCTTTGTGATCGTAGGGATCCTGCGTAATTTGAGTGTCAGATAATCGCGGATAAACACGTCACTATTCTGCAGAGTGTAGTTTTCAATTTTTTGCCAATATGATGTATAATACCTCCGCTGGTCATTTAAGGGCAAAGCCATCAATATATAATTTCTTATTTTGTCAGATTCAGACAAAGCTAAACCGGTAGAGTTCAAACTTTCAAAAATAAGTTGGGGATCGTCATCTTTATCCAGTAAAATATCAATGACCACGAGTTTGGAAAGTGCATCCATCAACTCATCGATCGTGATCTCACTCTTGAGAATAGCGTCATAAAAATACTGATAATTTAGAGTGATTCGGGAATCTCCAATATAGTCACTTTGATCCTCAGAAAATAGTGCATAATACGCTTTCTGGCTGTTTGAAGCTGGTTCGAGTTTTATCGTGTTATCGTATTGATCACGAAGATATTTTTTCAGGATTTTATTTCCTAAATTTTCATCATTTGATTGCAGGATGCCTTTTTTCAAAATATTGTGAATGGCAATCAAAAGAATTGATACGGTCGTGATTCTTTGCTGACCGTCAATTATCACGTATTCACCACGACCGCCGCTTGGATTGGTAGCACTTACAATACATCCAAAAAAGTGTGATCCACGGTCCGTCTTACTGGTAAAAATCAAATCATTGTAAAGCTGTTTACAATGCTCCAGTTTCCATTCATATTCTCTTTGATAAACAGGAATAACGAATATATCGTCTGAGCCTAAAAGACGAGTCAGATACTTCTTACTACCATGCAAATTAAAACCCCTCTAAATACTACTTTATTGAGTCTGGATGAGATAACATTACGCATTTATCTACCCAGTTGATTCACATGGGCACGGAACAATAGAAAAACCCGCGGGCGGGTTTTTCCCCAGCATTTTTCCAGTGAAGGAGCGATTCCTGAGTCGGCGATCAGCCGGAGCAGAGCCCCTGAACGCAAGAAAAATGCGATTCGCGAAAATTCGCGATTATTCGCGGTTAAATAAATTCATGTGTCCACACCCAACAAACTTCTTCCCGAATCGGATCAAACCCAACACCGCGTAACTCCTATCTTAAAAACCGTATATCCCCCCTGCGGGCCGTCGGTGACGGGTTGGGTGATGATTGTGGTGACGGAGAAAAAAGCCTATATCTACCTCAAAATAAGAATCAAGCACAGAATATCCCATAAATAGAAAATGGTGACGGTTGTGAAAAATCCATCCTCACCGGGAAACAAATCTCTATAGTATCTATATAGTTTTACCCCTCCTCTCCTCCTGAACGAAAAACACCCGTCAACCCGTCACCACTCTCTAAATATTGCTTAAAATCAAAAAATGAATGATATAATCGATTAGATTGGTGATGGGTGATCCATCACCCCTCCATCACACCCTACACCAGATCCGCAAGACCAGTCTGTTTTTCCACCAAAACCAGCTGGTATCGGGCACCGACCTTCGTTTTGACCTTCGTCAGATACCGGTCATATCCGGCAAACTTCTGATCCGCCATCTGCGAGATCCACTTTCCGGTCATCACATCCGTCAGCGTTCCGGCAACCGCTGCCTTCACCAGATGATCCGGTGCATAATCCAGGATCGTCTGCGAAGAGACCTGGTGATCTTTGCGCATCTCTCCTTCCTGGACCAGGACCGTCTTCAGACCTGCCGGAGAAAACATCTCGCTCCCGAACTTGGCAAACAGCCGGAACAAAAGCTCGCAGCCTTCCGTCTCTGCCTCGTTCTCCGCTGTCTGGATCTCATCCATATTCGAAAGAACCTTACTAAATCCTGCTGCATACAGCGATCCTGCAATGATAGAATACCATTCCGGATACTCCGACAGATTTCCCGGACACGGCGGAGGCGCCGGACGGCCCTTCGCGATCCAGTTTTTCAGGAAAACCGCGAACGCCCACACGAGTTTTGGGTGCATCTCTTTCGTATAGGCGATCAGCTCATCCTTTTTCCGGGAAAACCGCAGCTCCTGCCAGGGTTTTGGCGCCATGATGTTTGTCACGATCACGCGTCCGCAGACATCGGCAGAGATCTTCAGATGATTCCCGTTCACACAAAACTGCGTCGTGACCGTCCGTTCGACCTGATTCAGGCTCCCGAGATCCCGAAACGATGTCGTGCCGTTCCCGGACGTTGCCGTCAGCAGAAAATCCGAGACAAAGTTTCCACCCGGCGGCACGTTGTCGATGACCGCGTACAGCGGGCTCTCCTTTACGATCGTCTTGTGCAGTTTCTCCATCTCTTCCGGGCGGGACGGGGCAGGGTAGACCTGCCGGTCACACCCGAACGCGGCGATCTCGTTCACCCGCTGCAGAAAACTTCCGCCGGTCCGCGGACTTTTTTTGCGGACAGCATGGATCGGAAACGGACCGGCAAGGCTTGGTCTCAGCATCGCGGAAAACACCGCTGCCAGATTTTTTTCATAATCCACCCGGTCTTTGAACAGGAACTCGTGATACACCGAATCGATATATTCGCGTGCGAGGGTCAGGTCGGATTCCGTCGGGGTCTCCGGGACAGGTGGGACATCCGTTTTTTTCAGGAAAAACCAGCCGGTCGTTTTATCGTAGCCTTCGCCGGAAAGAGTCCCGCCGTTTGGCATCACATCGCGCCGAAATGGACTCCTTTGATTTCCGGGAGGCCGCCCAGCTCCCTGGACGATGCCTTGAGCACGCTTTCGAGCAGGTCGAAAGGAAGCGGGATCTCGGTCTTGGATTCATCGCCCGGTTTGTGCCAGCGGGAAAGTGCCGTCAGCAGGATCCGAAGTCTGCCCCGGTCAAGAGACGTGATCACGTTGTCTGTAATCTCGCAGAGGCGGCCTCCATAGATCCCTGCAAAGGAACGGTTTGCTTTATTGTAGTAGCTCAGTGCTTTGCCGGCGCTTTTTACGGCCCCTGCCGTGTTCGGCGGCAGTTCCCGGGTGACCGGGACCGGAGAGACGGGGCATGGCTCACCCTCAGGTTCGTTTGGATCATACGTGAGGGTGATGTTCGGATGGCTGTTCAATGGCGGAAAGAGGGTCGAGAGGTCGAGCTCTTCCGCCGGAGAGGAGAGGGTCCCCTCTCTGCTTGGAATCGTCGAATCAATATTCATAAATTAGCTCGTATTCAGACTGCCGGACGGGTCGTTCCTCAGTATCCTGAGTATGGTATTTCAGTCCGGCATAATGTAATGAGATATATGCTCTAAATACGTAAAAAACCGCGTTTTTTTGCTCTCGTTTTCACAAATTGGATAGATTTATATACAATATCCTCCTCTGCCGAGAGGAAGTATCTCGATATTGTATCCGTCCGGATCCTCGAGGTAATAGACCACGCTTGCTTCGTTGACTGAAGTCACACAGCCCATTTTTCTGTGCTTTTCGAGGGATCCCTGAAAATCGTCGGTCGAGAATGCCAGATGCATCCCGTTGTCGCCCGGTTCATACGGTTTCGTTCTGCCGGTGATCTGCGTGAGTTCCAGTTTATGGTCCGACAGACCGTCTCCCAGAAAAACTATCGTAACGTTCCCTGATTCCGGCACGATCCGTTTTACTTCAAACAGTCCCAAAGCTTCTGCGTAAAACTTCATCGAACGGTCAAGGTCGAGCACGTTGATGTTGTTGTGGATCATCCGAAATTGCATACAGATACCTCTCTTCTGAAATACTTAAGTGATCCGGGGATCAGAAAAAATGTTGAGATAAGATCTCAAGTATATTATTTGGGACTTAGATGAAAAGGTTCAGCATGTAGATCACGACACCGATGACACCTGCGACCACTAAAACCATCATTGGTTTAATGTGAAACGCTTTCTTGTCGTCCGCATCGTAATAGGTAACCAGACCTGCTGATGAATTTAGTCCTCTGCCCGAGTTCTTTGCTGCCATATCCTATTATATTCATCCTATACCCATATAAAAGAACAGGAGAACACAGGATAGATGCACGAGGAAACACTGGAAGGGCTGGCATTCACCGGGGATGAGTTTACCCCGCGCAATGTCAGAATAGTCATCGAAAGCGGGCATATCACTGAGATGACAGATATAAAATCCCCCTCCACACAGTGGATCGTTCCGGCTTTTTTCAACGCGCATACCCACATCGCCGATACCATCGGCATGGACACGAAAATCGACCGGCCGCTCGCCGAGCTGGTCGCCCCGCCGAACGGGTTGAAGCACCGGCTTTTGCGGGAAACGCCGCCTGACCGTCAGGTCTCTGCGATGCGGGACACGATTCGGTTCATGAAAGCGACCGGGACCCTCGGTTTTGCAGATTTCCGGGAAGGAGGGAAGGCAGGTGTCGATCTTCTCGATCAGGCTGCAGATCCTTCGATGGGTATGCTCGTCTTCGGGAGAGATGGGGGTGAGTTTGCCGCCCAGGGTTTTGGTCTTTCCAGTGCGAAGGGAACGGCGGCGGAGGAAGAGGCGGTCTGCCTCGCAAAACAGTCAGGGAAACTTTTCGCCGTGCATGCAGGTGAGGCAGGGGTCAAAGACATCGAGGCGGCTTTTGCTCTCGATCCCGATCTGATCATCCATGCGACGCATTTCACGAAAGCCCACATTCGCGAGGCGGCAGACCGCAATATCCCGATCGTCATCTGTCCGAGATCGAACTGGCTTCTCGGAGCGACCGCCGATGCCCGCCGCCCGCCTGTTCATGAAATGCTGGATGCCGGATGCCGGGTTTTTCTTGGGACCGACAATGTGATGTTCGTCCCGCCGGATATGTTCGCCGAGGCGGCATTTCTGCAGACCGTATACAAAATAGATTCTTCGGATATTCTCCGGATGATGACGGACGGCTTCTCTCTTCTGGGCCGGCGGGCAAGGATCGAGGTCGGCGCTTCTGCCGAGCTCATTTTGCTTGACGGCGGGTATGCCGGCCGCTGGACGCAGGACCCGGCAGCTTCCCTGTTCTCCCGGATAGGGTCCCGGGGCATCACCCGGGTCATTTCGAGTTGTAATACCAACTCTTTATAACCTTACAGGAGTAATTTACTCATAAAGTAGGAGGTTGTAAAAATGTCTACTAAGATACTTGTTGCAATTGACGGATCCGACATCAGCAAAAGTGCATTCAATAAAGCGGTCGAACTGGCAAAAGCGTCCAAAGCAGAACTGCATGCTATCTACGTTATCGAGTCCGGCATGATCTCGCCCGGACCGGTGGACACATCCTGGGAACTGATTTATCAGCGGTTTGAAAAAGAAGGCCGGGATGTCATGGCGGAACTGGTTGAGGAAGCATCAAAGAAAGGCGTGACCCTCACGTCCCATCTTGAAGCAGGACATGCCGGAGAAACGATCATCAATAAAGCAACTGAGCTGGAATGTGATCTGATCGTTGTCGGATCCCGCGGCAAGAGCAAACTTGACCGTCTTCTGATCGGCAGTGTATCTTTGCATATCGTCAACTATGCGAAAACCAACACGCTGATCATCAAAAACTAACCCCCCTTAACTTTTTTCTGCGCGAATAGATGATTCGCGGGCATTTTCACGCAAGATCCACCTAAGGAATGTAAGTGTTATTTATCTCCGGCACTCCAAGAAATACACATGGATTTTCTGTAACGGAAAAACCAATAGGGTCGATTTGTGTGACCGACCTGAATTCTGAGGTGAATATCATGACGGAAATGTTAGCAAAAGATTACATGACAAAAGATGTTGTCACGGTCGAGATCCCCTCGGGCCGCGATGATGTTCTGCGTATTCTCAAGCGGACCGGAATCAGTGGTGTTCCGGTGGTGAAAGGTCCACAGAAAAAGCTGCTTGGTATCGTTACCAGAAAAGATATTCTGCGTAACCCGGAAGAGATCCAGGTTGCTCTTCTGATGTCCTCCGAGCCGCTGACGATCCGTCCTGATGTTACGCTCTCTGAAGCCGCAGATATCATGACGAAGATGAATGTCCGCCGTCTGCCTGTTGTTGACGGCGAGAATCTCATGGGTATTTTAAGCGTTTCCGATCTTATCGGAGCGGTTGCGAAACTCAAGGATGTCTGCGAGATCAGAAACGGGTATGTCAGCAGAAAGACGTATGCCCTTTGGGAAGAGACCCCTCTCCCGGTCGTCGGCCGGATCATGGAACTTGCCCACATAGATGCCATGCCGATCCTGAACTCGGAGAACAAACTCACCGGTATCATCTCTGAGCGGGATCTTATCAGATGGTCGAGCATTGAGGATGATGTCCAGACGAGTGATTTCTCGACCGGAACGGATGACGATGAGTGGACCTGGGAGAGTATTCGCGATAACCACACGGTCTCCTACGGTGTCTCCAAAGTCGAGCTGCCGGACCGTCCTGTGAAGGTATGCATGGTCAAAAAGGTCATCGCTGTGCCAAATAATGCAGAGGTCAGCGATTGTGCTCTGCGGATGAAACGCGGACGTGTTGATCAGATGCCGATCATCGATAACGATCAGCGGCTTTCCGGCATGCTGTTCGATCGTGATCTGATCCGGGCACTTATAAAATAAATATTTCTGGGGTCCCCTCCCTCAGTTTTTATTCCCTTATGAGCATCTCTTCCCAACTCTCTCTTTGAATAGAATATTCAATCAAGTATGCGTACTCAGAAAATAATTGATTTCAAAAATAGAGTGTTTTTAACGAATAGAATAGATGTCCCTATTAACTCATGATTTATCGAGAGATCCCGTTTCATTGAGTTTATTGTCGCACCAAATCATGAAGTAATTAATAACTTCTTCATCAGAGAATTTTGCACCAGTTTTATTGAATATTTCAGATTTTAGTTTTGAAACATTAGATTTATTTGACGCAAAATCTTCAATACTTTGCCTATCGTGTGTAGAGATATATTTTAGAGTAGTTTGATTAAGGTTTGGTGAAGATTCTATTGTCTTTTGTATGGCATTTATACATTCATCATGACTCATTTCAGTTTCTTCAACCTCTTTTCTAGGAGATTTCTTTCTCTCTGTGATATAAAAAATCAAATAAATAATTATTACACTTGGAATTATGGCTCCAAAAAAACGACCAAGGTTAGTAATAAAAGAATTACCAGATGCAACTGCGATGCATGAGCCTACTATTATTCCTAGTATTATAACTCCAATTCTTTTTAGAATAATCTTTGAATTCATACGAATGATTTTCTATAGGTTATTCTATGCATTAATATTTGTGGATATCTGTGAATTTTTTTTCAAAATTATTATTTTAGGAGTGATACCCCAATACAGGGTATTACTCTTGTGTTTTTGTCAAACGATCATTCCCAACTCATTATTATTTTTGTCTCGTACTCCCTAACTATGTTTTCGACTTAGCAGCAAATCTTCCCTGATGGGAAGCTATATTAGTTTTCTTCTCCCACTTTTAATCATGTCAAAACCGGTATTATATGACTTCTTCGCCACCTGGTGCGGACCCTGCAGGATCCAGACCCCGATTGTCCATGATCTTGCCAAAAAACTTGGTGACAAGGTCGATGTCCAGATGGTCGATGTGGATGAGCACGGGGATCTTGCAAACAAGTATTCCATCAGTGTAGTTCCAACCATTATCATCGAAAAGGATGGTAAGGTCATCCAGCGGCTTGAAGGAGTGACCAAGGCAGATACGCTTGAGAGTCTCCTTTTGGCACTTATCTGAACAGAAGCGTCCGGACGTTTCACCATTCTTTTTTTAGACGTCAGCACTAATACATTAGGCATGACTCCGATCTCTGTAGAAGTTATTGGCTATACTTACCGTCCCTGCGGTCCGTTTCCTTGTGATAAGGATCGTTCCTGCGGGCTTGTGGAATGTTTTGAGAAGGAAACGCTGGTGTTTGCGTTTCCGGCACTGGAAAAAGTCCTAAAAGAGAAGTACGGTGATCGGGTGTCGGTGATCCTTACGTCCCTGGATGCAGGGATCCCTGAGAGGGTCGTCGAGATCGTGAAGATCGATCACCCGCCGCTGCCGATCATTCTGGTGAACGGTAAAGTTGTGCCGGTGGGTGCAATTTCGGTGCCGAGGATATCAGAGTATATCGATGCGGCACTCTGAAATATTTCTTTTTTATTAGGACTTACGTAGTGTTAGTGTAAATCCGATTCAGGAAGGGTATGGTTGGGTGTGGAAGCATGAGATTAAAAAAACCGCGAATCTCAGGTATCCACACAAAAACTGTACACGAAATCAAAGTACATCGTACACATACATCAGCTTTTTTGATTGGGAACACACCGCGTATGTTCCAATGGAAATAAAAAAAATAAGAAATTATCTGTATGTTTTTGTAAGATGCAGGACTTTACAGCAGTGCTCGGCGAGCGAGGTGTAGAGATATGCCTGGTCCATATCGCGACCGGCGGCAAAGGTCCCGTGACCCTTGGCAATAACAATATGTGCTGTTTTTAGGCCTTCCGCCACGACATCTGCGAGTTTCTGCGAACCGCAGGGTCCGTCAACGACCTTGATCGTCGGGGCAAGCAGTTGTCCTTCGCTGTCGATAGTAACTATCTCGCCCTCTGTGAGGAGTGAAAGGGCAACGGCATACGGCGGGTGGGCATGGACGATCGCTTTATGCTCCGAGGCATTGTAGACGGCGGTATGCACCCGCCATTCGCTGGATGCGCCCGGGGTGACCCTGCCGTTTAAGGGCATCAGGACGATCTGTTCAGGGTCAGCGTCCAGATAGGATCCTGTTTTGGTGATGAGATATCCGTCATCGGTCCTGATACTCATATTGCCGAAGTTTCCTCCGACCAGATGTTCAGAGAACAGCCGTTTGCCGATCCGCGGAAAGTCAGGCTGCATCTCAGTGTACCTGGCCCATCAGCCGGACAAGAATGGCTTTCTGGGCATGCAGACGGTTCTCTGCCTGGTCCCAGACCCCACTCTGCATAGAGTCGATGACCTCGTCGGTGATCTCTTCGCCCCGGTGGGCGGGAAGACAGTGCAAAACGAGAGCGTCCGGGGCTGCCTTACTCAGCAGGGCGGTGTCGAGCTGGTATCCGACGAAGTCTTTGAGCTTGGTCTCTTTGATCTCCTCTTCGCCCATTGAGATCCAGGTGTCCGTATAGATCGCGTGGGCATCGGTCACTGCCTTGACCGGATCATCGTAAATGGTGACTTTGCCGCCGTTTTCTCTGGCGAATTTTATCGCTTCGGGGTCGGGTTCGTATCCTTTCGGGGTCCCGACTGCGATCTCCATGCCGGTTTGGACGGACGACATGATGAGCGAGTTACAGACATTGTTTCCATCTCCTATCCAGGCGATCTTCAGATCTTCAAGTTCCCCGAATTTTTCTTTGAGGGTGAGCGAGTCGGCCATGATCTGGCAGGGGTGCTCTTTGTCGGAGAGTGCATTTATGACGGGGATGGATGCGTATTTGGCGAACTCGGTGATCGTTTCGTGTTTGTAGGTCCGCATGATCGCCCCGTGGACGTACCGGGACATCACTCGTGCCGTGTCGGCGACGGTTTCGCCGCGGCCAAGCTGGGTATCTTTGGCGTTCAGGTAGAGTGCGTAACCGCCGAGATCATACATGCCGACATCAAACGACATCCGTGTCCGGGTGGATGCCTTCTCGAAGAGCATCGCGAGTGTTTTTCCGGCGAGAAGGGGGTGGGGAACGCCTGCATACCGCTGGCGTTTGAGCCGGGCAGCGAGGGTGAGTATGTCTTCATACTCTTCTGCTGAAAGGTCGGTGATCGAAATGAAATCTTTTTTCATGATCGTAATTCCTTCATGTGGATGATGCGTTTTGCAAACAGGGTTTCTTTCCCGATATCGCTGCGGTATCTGATGTTTCCGGATACATTTCTGCATGCTGCTTCTGCAGATTTCTCTGCTTCGGCGAGCGAGTCTCCGATCCCGACGAATGCCATCGTGCGGGAGGTCAGTGTTTTCAGGACACCGTTTTCCAAAGCGATGTTCGCATAGTACAGGACGGTGTTTTCTGCCGGCCCGACGGTGATGACATCGCCCGCATGGGGTTTTTCCGGGTAGTCCATCGGCACGATGTATTTGCAGACCGTTGCCTTGTAGGCAAAGGAGACGTCCTTTGCCGAAAGCGTGCCGTTGATGATGTGTTCTGCGATGGTCAAAAAGTCGGAGGTCAGGATCGATAAGACGTTCATTGCCTCGGGGTCGCCGAACCGTGCATTGAACTCGATCACTTTCGGTCCGGTTTTTGTGTTCATGAACTGACCGTAAAGAATGCCTTTGTAGGGGGTCCCCTCTTTTGCGAGGGCGTCGATCGTCGCCTGCATGATGGAGATTGCCTGAGCGTAGTCGTCGTCGGTGACGAAGGGGAACTTGTGGTCTTCGAGTGAGTAGGAGCCCATTCCGCCGGTGTTGGGACCAATGTCTCCTTCAAATGCTCGTTTTTGATCCTGAACGAGCGGCATGGGAACGAGATGTTTGCCGTCGACGAATGCCATCAACGTGGACTCTTCGCCGAGAAGGCGTTCTTCAAGGATGATGACCTGGTCTTTCAGGGTCATGGCATATTCTACCGCTCCTTCGCGGTCGACCTGTTCGCCCATGACTTTGACCCCTTTTCCACCGGTAAGACCGGTCGGTTTGACTGCAAGGTCACCTGGATATTCGCGAATGAATGCAGCGGCTTCTTTTGGGGTATTGCAGAGTTTGTATGCCGGGCAGCCGTCGATCCCGTATTTATTCATGAGTCCGCGGCAGAATCCTTTGTCTGTCTCGATTTTGGCGGCTGCTTTTACCGGGCCTACACAGCCGATCCCTTCTTTCGTGAGTGCATCGACCAGTCCGGCTTCGAGCGGGGCTTCGGGTCCGACGACGGCGTATTGGATATTGTGTTCTTTTGCGAAGGTCAGAACTGCGGGGACATCCGTTTCCATGTGGATGAAAGATTCGCGGGCTATTTTTGCGATCCCGGGATTCTTTTTCCCCATGACAGAGTAGAGTTCGACGTTCGCATTTTTGGTGAGTGCCAAGCAGATGGCGTGTTCCCTTCCGCCACCTCCGGCCACTAATATTTTCATATCCTTATCTATGGCGCTTCAACAGTCAAATAATGTTTCCAATAACTTCGGATTCTCCGCCCCGTATCACTGCATAGGAAGGAAATTTGCTCACTCCTTATCAAAAGATGAAAAATCCAAAGAACCCGGAGATGTCAAAAAACACCAGGCTCCCGGGGTCTCGTACGGATAGGAAATGCCGGATGTTTTGGCAGCGTGAAAAAAGAAAAAAACTTATGCGAGGAGTTCGCTTGCTCTTACTAACGGGTGAAGGATGATCCCGTCTGCGGCCAGAAGCTCTTTTGCCCCGCCTTCCCGGTCAACGACGGTGACGACCGAATCGATCAGTGCTCCGGCTTTTCTCAGCTCATCGATGCCGTGCTTCGATGAACCGCCGGATGTTGTGACGTCTTCGATCAGGAGGACCCGTTTTCCCTGAACGTTTCCAATGACCATCTGGTTTTTACCATGGTCTTTTGCAGCTGCCCGGATGAGGGCGCACGGTTTATTTGCCGCAAGTGACACGGCAACGGCCAAGGGGACCCCGCCGACGGCAACGCCGGCGATACACTCGAAATCGAATCTTGCTGCGACTTCAGCTGCGATCTCGGAAAGCAGTTCGGGCTGCATGATCGCCGTTTTCACATCGATGTAATACCTGCTTTGAGCACCGGACGCCAGGGTGAAATCCCCGAACTCCACTGCTTTATACTGAACCAGAAGATCTAATATCCTGTTTACCATGGTACGTCCTTTAACCCGAGTAAGTATCCGATAATATTTGTTCCTCTATGTAATAGAGGTGATAGTATAAGGATCGCAATAAAGGTCGCGATCAGAAATCCGACCGAGTCGAAGTTCTCGGCGAACCATCCGATGTTCCCGGTCACGAGTAATGCGAGCGTCATCAGGACAAGGGATCCGACGACCATGTCGTACATATCCGCGATCGGCCATTTGGCTCCCCGGTCTTTTCCCATCCGGCGCTTGAAGTAACTCTTCACCATATCGCCGAGAAGTGCTCCGGCAGCCAGGGCACAAACGGTGATTAGCGTCTGTTTCGGCAGGAAATCCAGTTGGAAGTAGTCCACCAGAAAGATCTGTAGAAGGCCGAAGATGATACCTACGATGATTCCGCCGATAAGACCGCGCCAGGTTTTCCCGTCACCAAGTATCCGTCGTCCGTCTTTTGCACATCTGCCGAAATCGATCGGTGTCCCTCCGCCAATGAGCGCGGCGGCTGGGTTCGGAATATATGCGGGGATCATGATCCATACTGCCCACAGACAGGCCATACCAATTGTCATCAAAATATCTGTTATCAATCTCTCACTCTCATTCTTTTATAGATGCACGCGAATTAGTATAATAATTATATTTCAAGGGAGTTAACCATGACGCCGATAAAAAGAACAAAAAGCCTGTGCCCCGTCTGTGGTAAATTGCTTGACGCGGAGATCATTGAGGAGGGCGGCGCGATATGGATATGCCGGACCTGTCCGGAACACGGTTATGCAAAGAACTTGTACTGGTCGGATGCAGAGATGTACCGCCGGTTTGACGCCTACGACCGTATCGGCAGAGGTGTGGAAAATCCGAATGTCGACAGTACTGGAGAATGTACGACCCGCTGCGGTCTGTGTAAGTATCACAAATCCGGAACGCTTCTTGCAAACATCGATGTAACGAACCGCTGTAATCTCAAATGTGAGTTCTGTTTTGCCAATGCAAAAGCATGCGGCTATGTGTATGAACCGACCTTTGACGAGATCACGTCGATGCTCCTGCTTCTCAGGAAAGAACAGCCTGTGGTATGCCCGGCGGTCCAGTTCTCCGGAGGGGAGCCAACGATGCGCGATGACCTCGTGGAGATCATCAAAAAAGCCCGGGAACTCAGGTTCAGCCAGGTGCAGATGGCCTCAAACGGTGTGAAGCTTGCTCAAAATCCGAAGCTCGCTAAGGAACTGCGTGATGCAGGTCTTTCGACGGTGTATCTGCATTTTGACGGTATTTCGAAAGAGACGAATCCTCTTCTCGAAAAAACCAGTCTGCCGGCAATCGAAAACTGCCGAAAAGTAGGTCTCGGTGTGGTTCTTGTTCCGACGATCATCAACGGGAAGAACAACCATGAGATCGGCGACATCATTCGGTTCGCGAGTAAAAATGTCGACATCGTCCGGGGGATCAACTTCCAGCCCGTAGCTTTCACGGGCGCGGCAAAGGAGGATGACGTTATTCGGGAACGTTTCACCATTCCGGATATCACCCACTCTATCGAAGAGCAGACGAACGGCAAACTCAAGTCATCAGATTTCTATCCGATCCCATCGGTAATGACGATCTGTGATCTGATCGAGTCATACACGGGAAAACCGCAGGTCATGTTCTGTGCCCACCCGCACTGCGGGGCGGCGACCTACGGATTTGTGAATGATGAGGGCGATCTCGTGCCGATCACCCGGTTCGTTGATGTGGATAAGTTCTTTACCGAGGCAGCCGCCATGGCGGAGAAATTCAAGAATGCCGGCAAGGCCGGGAAGTATCTGGCAATGGCAACTCGTCTAGGCAAGATCAACAAGACCGTTTCAAAGGAAGAGATCGAGGGGATCAGGATCGATCTGAAGAAACTCATCTACGACGCTCTCGTCAAACATGATTATGACTCGCTCGGGAAATTCCACGAAAATGCTCTCTTTATCGGCACGATGCATTTCATGGATGCCTTCAACTATGACACCGAACGTGTCTCGAGATGTTGTATCCACTATGCGACCCCGGACGGCAGACTCATCCCGTTCTGTACCTATAACAGCGGCCCGACCTATCGGGAAGAGGTATGGAAGAAGGGAGCAAAACCTCTGTCAGAGTAAGGTGTCCTGATGGGATTCTGGAATCGCGAGGGGAATTCCCCTTCGGGAACTCTTTTTTCATGGAACGATCTCGCCCGTATTTCCCGAAAAGGGCTGCTTCTTTCTGCTCTTAAAGAAAAAGGTCAGCTGTATTCTCCTGAAGACCTGGAGCTGATGCTTAACCAATACGCAAAAAAAAACTGGAGAACGTGCCTCGCGAATACGGCGATGCTCTCATGCATTATGCCCGCATCCAGATCATTGAAGGATATCATCGGATGATGACGGATGAACTTGTCGATATCCATGCTGCGGTTCCGCTTCCTTCGTCATGGAAAGCATTTGTGATCGATGCACGAACCGCGGCCTCAAAAGGGACGCCGGGAGACCGTCTGAGGTCCCTGAAATATCTTATCGCCGCCTACACGGTGTACATCAAGGAAGAGCCGGTCCACCCGGTCGGCATGCCGTTCCCCGGCGGATTTTCTGTGGAACAGTATGACGGGGAGTATTACTGCCCGGTCCGCGCTGCATGGAATGATATCGATGATGCCTTCTGCAAATACTGCCCGGCGGTCAAAAGCAGGGAGCGTGATCTTCTTTTATCGAAAAATGAACGGGATATTGTGACAAAAAAAGAGAAACTCAATAATTATTTTTATAATTTTAAAGGATAATTCGCTAAGGTTTGGATTACTTAATTCAACCATATATATTTTAACTTGCCGACACCAATTAACTACTGCAATGAACAGTGGCATCTGCCCGAAATGTGGTTTACCAAAGGAACTCTGTATTTGCGAAGAAGTCGCAAAAGAACAGCAACGTATTAGTGTTAAAGTAAGCAAGAGACGGTACGGTAAAGAAGTGACCGTCGTTGACGGTCTCGACCCGTATGAGATCGATCTTGATGATCTGTCCAAGTTCCTCAAAGGCCGGCTTGCGTGCGGAGGCACCGTGAAGGAAAACTCTATTGAGCTTCAGGGAAATCACCGTGACAGAGTAAAAATACTTCTCTCATCACGTGGATACAGTCTCGAAAATATCAATTAACATAAATCTATATTTTTCAGCTTTTTTCTCCTTTAGAGGGTCAGCTCGTATATCAGATTAAAAAAAAAGTTAGCTGTCAATAAATTCCTTTATTTTCTGATAAACGAATTCATTTACTTTTTCGATCTCTTCTTTATTTCCTCTGAATGCCAGGAGTTGTCGTTCGTCGTTGACCATATTCGCATAATTCAGCGGGCGGGTGACACTCACGACCTCGATGTTGAACTTTAAGGCCGCATCACGGATGATCTTTCTTGGAGTTCCCGGAGGGATGACTAAATCAAATTCTTCGTCTGCCATATTACTTACCTATCTTTTGGCGTTTTGCCATTATACAATGTCCGCCCCGAACGCCGCCGATCGGGCACTTTGGATGACCGATACTATTCATACACCGGCCCATCAGTGCCGCTCCGCGGGCAAGTCCGTCGTCCACGAAGACCAGGTGATCGATCGGGTCGTCGTAGATCGCTCTCTCCATAACGCCTTCGAGGATGTACTGGGGTTTGTTCCCGGAGATGATCGCACGGCCGGTAAATCCGTTCGAGCTGTTTTTCGGGAGAAAGTTTCTCTTGATACAGAGGTCGATGATTTTGAGTGCGACGTTTGCACACACCCGGTCGATGACCTCCCTGATGACCTCCTTGTTTTCGTTTTTGGCTATCTCTGCTCCGATCGCTTCAAGATCGGCTGTCCGGTCTCCGTTCACGCCGATATCCACACCGATAAGGACGATCCCTGAGTCTTCGGCAACATCGGCGCAGACCGGCACCATGCCGAAATGCGTCCTTTCACGCGGAACTTCGGCGACGTCAATGATCTCCATGCAGCGTTCGACATAGGGCATTGCATTTTTGGTCGAACGGTTCGAGGATCTTTTGCATTTTTCTCCGAATAGATCGAGCGCGGTACCTTTCTTTTTATCGACGAGACCTGTTCCGCGGATTATTGCATCAGGTATTGCCCCGGCGAGGCCGCAGAAGTTTCCGATGGTCTTTGAAAAGGGATTTTCCGCTTTTTCGTCCACGTCACCCGTGATACGACCGTCAAGCGTGGTGCCAAAGTCCATGGAGATACAGGGATTTCTGAAGTCGACGCCAGTCCATTTGGCTCCTTCCTTGATCCCTGCCATTGCCAGTTCTCCTTCCATCTCGTTTGCGACCATCTCAACGCCGGTCGATCCGATCGGGGGCGTTACGCCGGCGATCGCTCCGGTGAAGACGAGCCGGTCGGCATATGAATAGCCCCTGAGTTTTTTCGGGAGGTTGTTGATCCCCATCGGGGGGGTCATCTTTTTCGGCGGGACGCCGGCGAGGAGGCATCCGTTAGCGAGTGCCTTGACGAACTCGCCGACCTGTTCGGGCGAGTCCATTGCGGCAACCACACCTGTACTTCTGACAACGAAGTCGAGTTCATCTTTTATGCTCAGATCTGCATCTTTGTGGCATTTGATCAGAGTGTCTTTGACAAGGTCGGTGACGGACTCCCTTGTGAGCTCCGTTCCGTCAAGGGTGGCTCCAAAGACGGTTTCTCCGGGTCTTGGTTTTCTGACATCCCGGCTCATGGACACGGTCTTGTGGATGATATAGGATTTACCGGTATCAAGGTTTGTACCTGTCAGAATGCATTTGGTGGTGGTATTTCCCATTTCGACGGATGCGACGATGAAATAAGGATTGGACTTGTATTCGGGTACCTGCATTCCCGCCCCGTGACCGGTCGAGGGCGGCGGCACACTCTCGACGATCCAGGGTTTCTTTGCAGAGAATCGGTCAAAAAAACCTGCCGACATAATACATTGAATCAGTATGCAATGGAGAAATAGGTTTCGTTATTGATTGACAGATGAAAAAAGAGGGTTATTCAAGTTCGTCGAAGACCAGTTCATAGACCCAGTCTTCGAGCTTTTTACAGTGTTCGACGGTACACTCATCATCACAGGCGACACATGGGACGATAAAATCTCCTGCCATCAGGAGATTGAGGTCGACCGCCTGGGAGGTATGGACGACGGTGATGAGATAGGTCCGTGTCCCATCCTTTTTGGTCTCTTCCCGGGCGATGAGACCTGCATCCTCAAGTTTCTTGAGGATACGTGAACACGTACGGCTGTCTACCTCGATTGCTTTCCAGAGATCACTCTGCAGAACACCTTTGGGGTGTCCTTTGAGGTAGGCAAATGTTTTTTCGTCCGCTTCGTTTAGTTCAGCTTCTCTGGACATATTTAGTTCAGCGGGGAGATGGTGAGGATGTTGTTTCCGCGGATGAAGACCGTGCCGATGTTTCTTCGACCGTTTGCGGTGATCTCAACGGTTTCTTCGAGGTGAAGGTTGAGATACTCGTCCATTGCGACAAGCCGTCCCTCGAATTTACATCCCTCATCTTTTATCTCCACAGAAATTTTTGAGTCAACGAGTGAGTTGACCTTTTTTATCGGAAGGACAATGCTGGATACCATATCTCTAAGTGTTAGGTATATGACATAATTAATCTGTTCTTTTGAGACAGACCAAAGCTACAGGATGAGTGACTGGACCGTTGGGAGGCTGCGGAGTTTCTGTATGGCATCTGCCGGGATCACTCCGTCGATTATGATGACAAGGCGCGGTGTTTCGACCACATAGGGGTCGGTGACGAAGATCTGTCTAAGCGGCAGATCGTAGGATGCAAGGACATCCACTGCTGAAGAGACGATGTTTTTGTCGCCGGCATTTTTCGGGAGGATGGTGATCACCGAAAGGCCAAGATTTTTGGCGACGTCCGTTAGATCCGAGGTGACGCGGAGACGGGAAAAGAGTGATTGCAGTTCATCGATCTCGCAGATCCGGCGCAGGGTGGAGTCCACGACCCTTCTGTCGACTTTTATGAAGCGTGCGAGCGCGGATGCGGATATTTCTATGCCGTTTACTACGGTTTTCCCCTCAGCAGAGACACCGAATCCATTCTCAAGGAGAAAACGGACTACACGCTGCTGCGAGGGTGAGTCCTGAAATTGTTCGAGTATTCTCCGCCACATTGTATCTTTTTGTCTATCAAGGAATACATATATACGCTTGCCTTGATTTTTGTACAGTGATGTCCGGTGCCTCTGTTTAAATTCAGTAGATTTATTTACTTGACTGACCAACATTTATAGGTCGCACAGTGCGAGGGTAGCCAAGCCAGGTCAACGGCGCTAGCTTGAGGGGCTAGTCTAGTAGTAGTTCTTGGGTTCGAATCCCATCCCTCGCATATGGATTTGATGTTATAGTCGTCCAGTCTTCTTTTGCATCCGTTATTTACGCTTTCGTTCAATTGCTTATGGGAGCTCTTTTTCCAGTTTGAGTCCCCTTTTCGATGGCTTTCTATGATATTTTTCCTTGAAATTTTCATAAAAGAAACCGCAGGTGTTTGTCATGTTTTCTGCATATCCTTTAATAGTTCCCCGGATATCTTATTATCAGGAACAAAATTACCATGGCAGAAAACCCGAAGGCGGTTTCCGACAGACCCATTATCGGCCTTGAGAAAGAGCTACAGGAAATCGCAGAGACCATTGAACGGTATGGGGAAGGTGCGCCGGCACACATCGCCATTGTTGCCGAACCGCTGGGCGGCCGGACCACCATAGCCAATGAGATCCGGCGCCTTTACGGCGAAAGGGTACACTATCTTCCGCTGAAGTTCGTGATGTCGCCCTCATCCTTTCCAGATTTTTCTGCCTGTCCCGGGGATATTGTCCTGATAGATAATTGCCGGCTCCTTGCAACGCGGAGGATCGGCGGATTTGATGTCCTTGATGCGTTTTTGCTTGCACTGATCTCTTCAAAGAAACTCTTGATCACGACATGGAATTTGTACAGCTGGCAGTATCTTTCGGCCGTCATGAACATTGAGGCATATTTCCCGACCATTATCGTTCTCAAGAAGATGGACATGCCTGATCTCAAGCAGGTGATCATGTCCCGGCATAAGCCGGGGAGATCAAGTTTATCAACGACGGGGTTGCCGAACGCTCAATGTTTTTCTCTCTGGTCCATAAACAGGTCCATTTGCCGCTGAAGGATGCCGAAGTTTCAATTCCCTGGATAAAACTGAACTTTACTCTCATCCGGCATCGACTCCCCCGGAAAAAACGCATCCAGATGTCCATCGAGGATTTGATCTTTGAAAAAATCAAAAGGATCTCCCGGGGAAACCCGGGTCTGTCCCTCATTCTCTGGGAGTCGAGCCTGAAAGATAATACCATATCTCTGAACGCGATCACCGAGACTACCTATTCCATCAATCTCGATACCAGCGAATCATTCATCGTCACGATCATCCTGTCCATGAAATCTCTGCAAGAGGAAGATCTGATGTCGATCGTTGGGTCAGAGATGGATACCCGACGTGTGCTCTATCGTCTTGTCCAGGAGGGGCTTGTGGGGAATGATGACGGGTATTACAGTATTTCGGCGTTTGCACTTGAGCCGGTTGCCGAGTATCTGAAAAAGACCCGGAGGCTGTGGTAATCATGGCCGATACTCTGCTCTCTAATGTTACGACAAGTGTTTCGGCTGACACTCTGCTCTCCAATAATAACGACGGAAGTTGTGGCCGACCTCCCGCTCAAAACCATAGATGTGAACCTTGTCCTGTATGTTCTTTTCATCATTATCTTCGCGTATGTTCTCAATTGGCTGCTCAGTTTTTTCCTGACACATATCTCGGAACGGGCGGGCCGGTATTGTACCACAATCACAATGCTGATTCCCTTGCTGAAGCTTGCCGTGTATGCGGTCGCCCTCTATTATGTCCTCATTGCTGTTATCGAACCTTCGCTGACCCTATTACTCGCATTTTTGGGACTCTTTGGCGCCGCCATCGGGCTCGGCTTGAAAGACCTTTTTGCCGATATCGCCGGGGGTATCATCCTCATCTTTGAAAAACCCTATCAGATCGGCGACAAGGTGTCCATCGGAGAATATTATGGGGAGGTAAAAAATATCGGGATTCGCTCTACCCGCATACAGACTCCTGCCGATGAACAGGTGTCGGTTCCGAATGGTACGATATTCAGCCAGTCGGTAAGCAGCGGCAATGCGGGCGACCTTGCCATGATGACCGTCATCGATCTCTATGTCCACCCGGATTCTGATGCAGAGCTGGCCATGAAAATCCTCAATGAAGCCCTTGTCACATCAAAATATGTGATCATCTCAAAAAGATATATCCATACAGTGCTGCTTGACGATTTCCCGTTCTACAAGCGTGTCCGTGCAAAGGGATATGTCAACGATCTCCGGTTTGAATTTGAGTTCAAATCGGAAGTCTCCCGGAGGGCATGGCGGAGTTCAGAAAAGTAGGGATCCGGCCGCCGTCGTTTGTTCCCCCGGAAGTGGATGCTGGTCATTCGCCGGATGGAATAATAGCATAATTTGATTTTCTGTTTTAATGTCATGAATTTTACAGAAAATTCGGTATGCTATCCTATCAAATGAAGATTGTTCAAAAAAATACTGATCATCAGATTTCAGAAAAAATGAGATGGTTTATTTCATTTTTGCGTGATGTTCTCATTCTCCAGATACGAACGGATCCGATCGCCGACATTCTTTCTGAGATTCTCGTAAAAGATCGCATAGTCATACATATGGTAGACACCTTCCGGGAAGGTGGCACTGGTTGCCGGTAATTCTTCCGGGTTAGATATGTTTGTTATTACCAGCGCGTTTTTTACGATTCTCGCTGCTGCAAAGTTCGGGTGCCTGTCCGGAGTTTCGGGATGTTCATGTTTGAAAAACACTGCTTCGATATTTTCCGAAGCAGGTGCAAACGTGGTATCGGTCTTCCAGGTCAGGGGATTTACTACAAACGTTCCGGGAATGATCGTCGGCCCTTCCTTCTCTTTGCCTTCTGCATCGGATATCGTATTATAGGTGATAAAACACCTGGTTTCCGTTGCATTTTCACTGATCTTCATCAGGGGATTTTTTTCAAGGTCTGATTTTGTGATCGAATAGCCAATAACATACGCCGCCACCAGTCTCTTCAGGGATTCATGATCACCGGTCAGGAGTTCTCCTGTCTTTGACAGTTCAACGACCCTGACCGATCCCTGACTGTGGGCCGCGAGAATAATGGGCCGTTCTCCCTTGTTGAAATGTTTCAGAAAATAGTCAAAAGCGTGGATGAGGTCCTGCTGCCCCAGATCGAAGATGGGTTTCGCACCGGTCAGCATCAAAGGATTTATTTTCACATTGTTCTGCCGGTAAAACGGTGCGTAAATATTTGCCTGCCCCTCAAATATGCTGGCCTGTTCCACGAGCGTCCAGTGTGCTTTCTCCCGTAATGCCGAATTGCTGATATCCATCAGATAGGTTACATTATCAGAGAGGATGGTGGGATATACCCAGAACACATCTACCGGCTGCTCTTCGGTGCTGAAATATGCGGGCATCACAAGCCAGCTATCGGGATTATTATAATCCGGAGCATCCGGTACATCCGTATCAGGATCAAAGGCGGGTAACGTTTTCGGGATGCCTAATTTCTGTCCCCGTAACTCGTCCAGTGTGCATGTCACTCCTTGTTTTACGGTCATACTCTGTTTATCTATCCAAAGATATTTATATCTTATTTGATTTCGGGTAACTATTACCCCGCATTCTTTTGTTTTCTCAGTCTTGACGTATGATTTATTATTTCGGTCTCAGCGTATCCGCCGGATCGTTTTGAAACGTACGTAAAAAAAAGGTGAGAGTGTTATTTTTATTTTCGGTTAATATCCGGTCCGGCATAGTAAAAAACACCTCGTTTCCCCCTCTGAATATGGATCGTTCCCTCTTCAAGCAATCCCGAGAGATATTTTGCCACCTCATGATGGTGTAATCCGGTCATGGAAGCGAGGTCCTCGACTGTGGAAGGGCGGATCTGCAGTGTCTTCAGAATTTGTGCATGCGTGCTTTCTCCGGCAATGCAGATGTCAGGCTGTTCGCAGCATACTCCGGCCACGTCCACCGGTATTTTGAGCTCGGCAAAGTATTTCCTGATATTCTCCAGCTCTTCTGGATCCGGAGCCGTGACCCAGTCCTCCGCCGCCGGCCGGTCAAGCGTGTTCAGCTGAATGCGTGCGGGCCGGATCATTTGAATGATGTTTCGGAGAGCTGCCAACTCTTCCGCGCTGGTGTTCTGATCGGGTATCAGGAAAATTTCCAGCCACATCTCTCCCCGGAACTCCTTTCTGAACTCCACTATGTCATTGATGATCGTTTTTACCAAGAGCCCGGCACACGGACGGTGGATCCGTTCAAAAGTTTCCTGATCGGTACTGGTCAGGGTGGGAATAACCTGATCTGCATAGACAAGATCCGCTATGACTTCCTTATTACCCAGCAGACTTCCGTTCGTGAGGACGGCTACCTTATACTGGGGATAGGTTGTTTTCAGATGTCTGATGATCCGCCCGATCGACAGAGAGAGGGTCGGTTCACCCGATCCGGCAAACGTTATGTAATCCAAAGTCGGTCCTTTTCTGAGGACCTTATCAAGCTGGGCGATCACTTCTTCTGTTGGAAAAAACTCGGCCCTTTTTGTCGTTAGATTGGTGGTCGCTCCGCATTCACAGTATACGCATGAATGCGAGCAGGTCTTGAAGGGTAAAAGATCGATACCCAGCGATCTTCCGAGTCTCCTGGAACTGACCGGACCGAAGATATGGTTCTCTGTCATTCTTCCCTCTTCCCGGATCTGTATTCAGATGTGACTCGTTTCATGTATATCTCTTTTTGTCCTTATGCATAATAATACGATTTTTTCCTTTTTACTGCAAGGATCAGTTACTCACTGAACCGCTCGTCGGATCTTGCCGATCCTGCATCCTGGGAACTTTGGTCGAGCCATCCTGCTTTTGCCAAGCAAAATGCATCGAACGTCGGCACATAGGGTTTGATATCCAGCAGGGGTGTTCCGTCAAGAAGATCCACATTTTCTATCGTTAAGGTGTTTTCCTGGATATCGATCAGTCTGACGATCGACAGTCCGATCGCATTCGGTCGTTTTGGTGCTCTGGTGGCAAAGACTCCGCGCTGGACTGTGTCCAAAAACGGGGTGACCTGCAGGGAGTATCCTTTGGATCGGTGAAATGCATAGATGAGGATAATGTGGGAGAACTCCCGGAGGTCGTTGAGACCTGGAGAAAACTCCGGGTGTAGAACTATGGTGCCGCGCACGCCTTCCGCTCCTGTTGGTTGGATTGGCACGCCCACGGTATCGGTATGTGGTGACCGCACGATGCCGATCGGCGTGTATGTGAACGAATTCAGTGTTTCTGCAGATGATTTCATGGACGTTTTCTCTTCATCTTCATGGATAATTGTTTGATGTGTTTTCTCTATCATATTTTTCATTTTCTTTCTTACCGCTTTGGAAATCGTTATGGATTCGTGAAGGTCAGCAACTTGACACCGTTTATCTGCTGGAACGTGGCGCCCTGTCCTATGGCATGAAGAACGGCGGCCTCATCACGAACACGCGACCCTGCGATGATGTTTGCTCCGTGATCGAACAATACCGGCGAGAGGGGTGTGCTTGGTCCAAGGATCATGACGAGTGCATCCGGGTCGCAGAGGTTCAGCAGATCATCCATGGTATGATTTATCAGGGAACTCGCGGTGATTGCTACGAGATCGGCCTCTGGGATCAACTCAGCAGCAGACTGCGCGGGGTAGTCATCCTCGATGGGATGGAGTTCAATGACCCAGAGGTTCCCGACACTTTTTCGGAGTTTTGGAACGAAGGGAAAATGTCCCACAAGCGCCACGTTTTTTCCTGCGCCCTTTTCCATAAGTACGTGAGCGGCATTTATCTCTACAGCGTTTTGTTCATTCATATGCAGAAGTGAGTTGATGGCAGCTATCCCGATACTGGCCTCCAAGGGATATTCTGATTTTGCATACTCGGCAAGTTCCTGCGCACTTTTCAGATGTAGGGACCCGGCATCGCGCACAACAGGTGCGTGTTCGTGACAATTATTCTCGATTATGGTTGTGGCAAGACCGCAGTGGGTACTGCATACGGCGGTCCAGTGGGCCCCGATCAGCACGGATCGAACTGGTACGGGCTTTTTCGGCAGATTTGCAAGCAGTTCATCGATGATCATAGAGTTGCTCATGATATTTTTCACCTATTCATGCAGAGTTGATTCTCATAACCATCCGATCGTTTCGGATGGTCAGCAGAATCTTCTGCAGAAGATAGTATGTTTACGATAAGATAGTTTAAATTACTTGTGCGCATATGAGTAAAACAGTAATGAGGTTATATCTATTATGAAAGTATGTATTACTGCACAAGGTGCAACACTTGATGCCAAAGTCGAGGATCGATTTGGCAGAGCTCCGTATTTTATTATCGCAGATAGCGAGACCGGATCATTTGAAGCGATCGCAAATCCGTTTAAAGATGGTTCCGGCGGGGTTGGTCCAAAAGCTGCCCAGCTTATCATCGATCACCAGGCCGGTGTTCTTATCAGCGGTCTTTTGGGCGGAAATGCAAAATCTGTTCTTGATTCCGCAGGTATTGCCCAGTATGTTTACCGCGGCGGCGGAACGGTGAGTGTCGCCTTGGATGCATTCAGGAATAATACTCTCGATCGGGTGAATTAACTCCTTTTTTATAAGGAGAGTCAATCAGTTTTTCAATACTTATCAGAGAATGAAATCATGAAATTAGCAATTGCCAGTGGAAAAGGTGGTGCCGGCAAGAGTATGGTAGCCGCAAATCTAGCATTCACTCTTGCGATGGATAGTCCGGTAAGTCTCGTTGACTGTGATGTGGAGGAACCTAATCTCCACCTGTTCTTTCCTTCAGATCCCATTACGCGTGACGTAACGCTGCCGATACCGGTGATCGATGAGCTCATCTGTACCTACTGTGGAAAGTGCGGAGAGTTCTGCCGGTACGGGGCCATCTCTGTACTGCCGAAGAAGCTTCTCTTCTTTGCCGATCTTTGTCACTCCTGCGGTGGTTGTACTTTGGTCTGTCCGGAGAAAGCGATCCATGAAGAGCCGAAAAGAATCGGAACTCTCTCTGTTTCAACACCGCTTCCGGGTCTGAAGCTCGTTACAGGGATGCTGGATACTGGGAGCCCTCTCGCCGTCCCTATCATTCATGAGGTGAAAAAAGAGACCTCGGATGATCCCATCGTGATCTTGGATACGGCTCCGGGAACATCATGTCCGGTCGTAGAGGCTCTTGAAGGATGCGATGCCTGTGTTCTCGTAACGGAGTCCACTCCCTTCGGTCTGCATGATCTGGCTCTCGCCGCTGATGTTGCGGCGAGACTCGGCATTCCGGCAGGTGTCATCATCAACCGGAGTGATGGAAAGGATGACGAGACCCTGCGGTTCTGTGCAGAGCATGGTCTTGATGTCATGCTCACGATCCCGTTCAGCCGTGAGATCGCCTCCATCCAGAGCGGCGGCGATCTTCTATGCCGGGTACAATCGGAGTGGCAGAAGGAGTTTCGTTCCCTCTTTGTCAAGTCTAAATTACTTGCGGCGGTGGAGTTATGATCAGGATCGCTGTGGTCAGTGGAAAGGGCGGTACGGGAAAAACTATGGTCACCGCCGCTCTCTCCCGTCTGCTTAAAGGCTCTCTCGTGCTTGCAGACTGTGATGTGGATGCCGCGAACCTTGCCCTTGTTCAGAGTCCCCGTCTGCTCCGGACCGATCCGTTCATGGGAATGAAGTCGGCGATCATTGATCCAAATCTGTGTACAGCGTGCGGTGCGTGCGAGGAGCACTGCCGCTTTAATGCTGTTGATATGGACGGTGGGGCTTACCTGATCAATGCTTCCCGTTGTGAAGGGTGTGCGGTCTGCACGGTGGTTTGTCCGTCCGATGCTGTGAGCATGCAGCTGAGACAAACCGGCGTGATTCTGTACTCGGAGGTCGCATGTGGTCATTTGGTCCATGCCAGGCTCGTACCTGGCGCAGGAAACTCCGGACTGCTTGTCCACGCAGTGAAAAAAACAGCACTTGAGCGGGACGGGGATGCCGATAAGTTCCTAGTCGATGGTCCGCCCGGAACTGGTTGTCCGCTGATCTCTTCGGTCAGCGGCATGAATGCCGTACTTGTGGTCACCGAACCAAGTGTCTCCGGTCTCCATGATCTTAAACGGGTCATCACAGTATGCCGTCAGTTCCGTCCGAAGATCTTTGTTGTCGTTAATCGATATGATCTGGACCTTGTGCACATGAAAGAGATCGAAACATACTGTCGTGAGGAAGGTCTGCTCCTTATCTCCAAGATCCCCTTCGATCCGGCGGTCATAGATGCAGTGCGCGCGGGGGTCCCGGTCACGGACCTTGGTGTATCTCCTGCATCACAGGCCATCCGGGTACTTGCGGATGATCTGGAGAAGGAGTTGATAGACCTTGAAACCCGGTGAGGAAAATGGGGGATTTTGTCGCCGCAGAGGACGGCCGCGAATGAACCGGGGGGCCTATGGTCCCCCGCGCGGACGGTGTTATGCGCCTCAGTGTAACGTCGATGAACAGACTGAGGTGATCTATCTTTACCCTGAAGAGATCGCTGCACTGGATTTGATCGATATTCAGCAGCTTGGACAGGAAGAGGCGTCGATCCTTCTCGGGGTCTCTCGAAAGACCGTGTGGCGCGATGTCCACGAAGCCCGCCGTAAGGTCGCTGATGGAATAATAAATGGAAAAGTGATCCTTATGGAGGAGTGTGCTGCCCGAACGAGTGGTGCCTGCCCAATACAGAATAAGAGCTCTTTTTCCAGGGTCGATGGGGAATTACGTCCTCGAAATCCTGTGATATCCGGAAATATCGCCGATAAATAGGCTGTGTTGACGTTTGCGGTGAAAATTGCTGCAAAAAATACTTTTATATATTTATACGCATATGAGTATATATGGTGCTTTGAATAGTGCCAGGGAATTTATAAAAATGCCAAGATTAGATGGGACAGGACCCTGCGGAGCAGGGTCAATGACCGGACGGGGCTTTGGGAACTGCCGGGTTGTAACTGGGCGTACTGAAGTTGTACCGTCAACGGTACAGGCACCACAAGGTGCAGTACAGATGAGAGAATATGAGGCTCAGTCCAATGTGCAGGCACCTATCTATGGTGCAGGACGCGGTGGAATTCGCTGCGGCTGTGGGAACGGACGGAGATTTGGCGCCAATCAGTTTGGTCGCCGGGGTTAATACCCCCTTTTTTAAGATTATTTCATTTTACTTTTACAAAAGACGGACACGCAGTGTCTGATTTTTTAGGATAGAGGTCGATGCCTGATAAGGAGCTGAAGCTTGCGGTTCCTATTCCAAAAAAAGAGTGGTCAGTTTTTTACAGGGACTTGACCTGCAAGATAATCATCGAACCACTCGGCCTCTGGGTTCTTCTGGAAAGTCATGAACTTGCCGATATCATCATCTTCGGCATCTTCCCAACCACCTCGACCTTTCCGGTCGAATGGGACATGATGAACCGTGCCCGTTTTGCGAGACCCGAGCAGTTTTTCCATGATTCTTGGAGTATATCGTAGGACGTCTCGACCGGGACCTGGAACAACCCGTTGCCGGTTGCCAGCCGACACTGGAAGACATAATAGGGGGGTATCCCTGCAAAGGAAAGTTTTCGGAACAGTGTCGCGAGGGTTTCCGGACCACTGTTGATCCCGTTCAGGATCGGCGTCTGGTTGACAATGATCACGCCGGATTTTTGGAGAGCCTCCGCTGCCTGTATCGAAACCTCGGTGATCTCGTTGGGGTGGTTGAAGTGTGCCATCAGATATATCCTCTTCTCAGGGGTGCTGTATCGTGAGAGGACCAAAAGAAGTTCTGGATCATTGAGAATTCGATACGGATTGTATGCGAGCATCTTGCTTCCTATCCGGATGATGCTCACATGCGGGATCTCCCGGAGTTCTCGGATCACGGACTCGAGATGCCGAGTACTAAGAGTGAGGGGATCCCCTCCGGTCAAAAGAACATTGGTGATCTCCTTATGCTCACGGATATACGCAATATTTTCTGATACGTCCCTCACGGTCTCGCGTTCGCAGGACACAAAAAGGCGTTTTCGAAAACAGAAACGGCAGATGCCGCCGCAGACATCAGTCAGGAGCAGAAGTCCGGTCTGATCATATTTGTGCTGGAGGCCGGGTTTTTTGGTATAATCCTTTTCACAGGAGGGATCAGCAGATCCTCCGACTTCTAGTTCACGGGAGTCGGGGATGATAATAGCTTTGATCGGATCGCTCCGGTCTTTCCAGTCTATCAGGGATAGATAATAGTCGTTGGCCCGGAATGGGAATACGTCGGTCACTCTCTCCATCATCTCCCGTTCTTTAGGAGCAAGCCCGCCAAGATTGTCAAGCGCAGAAATAGATGTAATGTACTTTGGATGCATTTCTTTACCTCGTTTATGGGGGTAATCTGCCCAAAAGGGGCAAATTTGATTTGTGCAAAAAGATCGATCACATTGCCGTTAACAGAAGATCTTAGTGACCCGATGCACAATTCTTTAAACAGATTTTACTTGATCTTTATCGTATAAACCTTTTCCGTATTATTCTGTATTTATAGTAAAAATATAAAAAATACATTTGATTATCTCAAATATTTAATGTCATTTTTGGCAAAATCTGGAAATAAATCAAATTATTGTTCCTGGATTTTTTTGTACCAGACATTCATGCTCTCGATCGATCCGCTGATGTTGGTGTTATTTGGGAGCATCCCGCTGAATCGATATCCTGCCCCCGCAAAAGAAGCGTTCATAGGGAGTGAGACCGATCTCGCAATAGTGTATGCTGTGATGATCCCCTCTCTTCGCATTGTTTCTTCCATCACAGTAAGCAGGTTCCGTGCAAAACCGTGTCCTCTGAAGCGTGGATCCACTGCAAAATCCGTCATCTCCGCTGTCAGGTTCTCTTTATCGACCTCGCAGGATGATGCAGCTGCAGGTTTTTTCCATCTGTTATCACAAAATAGCGTACGTTATCCTGCATGGTGGTTCTGATGTACGCCGGATCGGAGATGGGAAAGGGATAGGTCGGGAAGACCCTAAGGAACAGTTCTGCGAGCTCCTCGGCATCCCCTGTATGTGCTGGTCGAAGGGTGAACCCTTCAGGGAGTTTCAGGTCATGTCTCTTTCCCGTATGTTTTCCGGCTGCTGTGCAGATTCCGGCAAGTTCCGTTGCATCAACTGCCTTGCTTCGGTCTGGATCAAAGTACTTTGCCATAAATACGGCCTCCTCCTTACCCTGAAAATATGAGGGGATGGACGCCGATGACGTAACCGGCACAGGCAAATAAATCTGTAGATGATGCAGGCATTTTTCCGAATATTTTGGTGTAATTCTCATTCTCGGCCAGATCGTCGGCAAATCCGATGATCCCCGGGAGGTCATCTTGTGCGAGTTTTATGATATATACCCGGTTGTTGAAATGACCGTGCTGAAGTATGCTGTTTCCGTACTTTATTACAGAATCAGACGGCTTCATCCTCCCTCCTGTCAATACGTTCATTATTCTCCGGGATCAGGGTCGTCGTCTCATCGTAATCGGCGAGAAGTCTCGCGACCCCGACCACCCTTGATTCATCGGCACGTTCGATATTCAGCTGGAGTTTGCAGGCATCACAGTTTTCATCGCAAAGAATCCGATCATAGTGCGCAGGTTCCTGATATGTGCAGATTATTCCCTCATAATTTCGGAGCACGACCTTGTTCACTGACCAGGTCAGCAGATAATTCGGAGAAAGAGGGATCTTCCCTCCGTCTCCCGGTGCATCGACCACATACCGCGGCACGGCAAATCCGCTGGTATGCCCGATCAGACTCTCCATGATCTCTATCCCTTTGGCCATGGGTGTTCGGAAATGACTGATTCCTTCAGAGAGGTCACCCTGATAAAGATAATACGGACGGATACGGTTTTTCACCAGCTGGTGGACGAGTTCTTTCATGATGATCGGACAGTCGTTGATTCGTGCGAGAAGAACCGACTGGTTTCCAAGCGGAATGCCGGCATCGGCAAGTTTGGCAATGGCTGATTGTGCCGAGATCGTCATCTCTTTTGGATGATTGAACTGCGTGTTGATCCAGATCGGGTGGTGCTTTTTCAGCATATTCACTAGATCATCGGTGATTCTGAACGGAAGGACCACCGGGACCCGTGTCCCGATACGTATCACCTCTACATGAGGTATGGCGTTGAGTTCGGTCAGTATCCAGTCTAAGACCTCATCACTCAGCATAAACGGATCCCCTCCTGAGAGAAGCACATCATGGATCCGGGGATTCTCACGAATGTAGGCTATGCCCTCCAGAATTTTCTCCCGGTCGGGGATCGAATCTATGTCGCCAACTTTCCGTTTTCTTGTGCAGTGTCTGCAGTACATTGCACAGGTATTACTGATAAGAAACAGAACACGGTCAGGATATCTGTGGGTAATACACTCGCAAGGACTGTCTTTATCCTCCGAGAGAGGATCGTTGAGTTCATAATTCTCCACGATGAGTTCTGCAGGGGAGGGAAATGCCTGCCGGAAGATCGGATCGTTCCGGTAATCCTCAGTATCAATAAGAGAGAGATAATACGGTGTTATACAGAGAGGAAACTTCTCGACGGTCTTTTGGAGCAACTCGCGTTCTTCAGGGTCAAACCTGATCCCCAGTACCTGCTGGACCGTGTCAATGCTTCTGATTGCATGCCTGACCTGCCATTTCCAGTTTTTCCAGTATTCATTGGTATCTATACCGGCATACCCCCCCTCCGGAAAGGAACCTGCTTCATTCGTCGTTGCACTACCACATGCGCGTTTCTCCGGGGACTCTGGCGGCAGTGTCATATTTTCAGCCCTCCTGGCCCTGACGGTCCGGAGTCACTTAATTCATAATGATGATCAATGATCAATCCGGTGACCGGATCTATTCTCAACTCGTTCCCATGCAAAGCAGGTTCAGGTTCATTCCCGAGCCTGAAAAATGATGTAATGTACAATGGATGCATTTTTCCTCCTCAAATAAGGTTTGTTTTTCGCCCCAACGGAGTAGAAAACGGTCTGCGCAAAGCCAGAATCGTATTGAAGTACCAAAAATCATCGGCATACAAGTGCACAGTCCGGTGAACACTTTAACTTTGGGCTCACGCTATATACCTTTTGCCCCAATTCGATTGTAATTAAGTGGAATGTCAAAATAGGTTAAAATTGTGCCCTGAATAATAACAAAACTGTATTCGGCAAGCTCTTTTGTCACAAATATCCGGCGGCAGGGTCGGGTATTCGCCGGGCAAAAAAATTAGACTAAAGGTTCCGGCTGTTTCCCCATATCTTCGACCGGAAGTTTGGTGTTTTTCACAAGGATCTGCTGATCTGTTTCGATCAGCTTTTCCATGATCAGACGTTTTCCGGCGCGGCTCACTGCATATACCGGCACGCCGATCCCGCCCTGGGCGAGTGCTTTGGATACGGCGACTAATCTCTCTGCATTCTCTGCACTTTGAACGCCTGAAGTGTGAACTACTATGATCAACGCTTCAGGGTATTTTGTGCGGATTTCCTCTGCGAGTTCATGCTGGAATCCTGCGATTGTGACTGCAGTCTTGGTCCAGCCTTCATTTTTTGCCCGGGAAAGTCCGGCGAGGACGTCAAGTTTTGCGGTCTCTTTATCGATCACGATGCCCCCTGCCCCCTCTATTTTTTTTATAACATCAGGGAGAGGGGTCGTCAAGACGAGACCGGACATCTTTCCGCCGAGTCCCTGGACAAGGTCCGGGGTCCGGACGATGACCGTACCTGCGCCGTCTGAGCAGATGACCGCCGCATCCAGCGTCTTTGTTCTCAGACCGGTACTCATCAGCTCAGATGCCCCAAAGAGAACGAAGGTCTCTTTGTCAAGCACCTCACGATCTTTTCTACACATTCCGAAGTTTTTGATACGTTCTTCGATGTTTTTCTGCACTGCTTCCTTCGTGATAGGATCGACCGGCGTTGCAAACCGTTTCGCAAGCGAACAGAACTGGATCTTCGGTTCTCCGACCTCGACAACTTTCCCGTCCCTAATGACGACACGGGTCATCCCGACTGCTTCTATGATATGTTCGGCTGTCATTTTTCGATGCATAGATATGATATCCGCATCAAAATAAATCCAATGAGAGGGTCACGCTACTTTGAACTGGACGCTGCACGCGGGGTTGCCCTCATCCTGATGATCCTGTATCATGTCCTCTTCTGTATGTATTTCTTCGATACCGGGCTTGCTCCCTGGTTCGATCCGTTTACCATGTCGGGTGCGCCGATCGCATTCCTTTTCGTAGTGATCGCCGGTGTTTCCCTTGTTCTCTCTGCCGGCCGCGAGACCAGTCCAGTCCGATCGGCAAAAAAACTTTTTTTCCGCGGTCTCTATATTCTCTGCTTTGCTGCGGTGGTGACGCTGGTCACCTGGTTTGTTTATCCTGATGAGGTGGTAGTCTTTGGCATTCTTCATATGATAGGCATCGCGACGATCATTTCCATCCCGTTTGTCGTGATGAAAGTCAAACCGTATATCCCTCTCGTCGTTGGCCTAATATGTATCGCCCTTTCGCCGATCGTCTCGATGCTTCGGGGGCCTGCGTTTTTGATCCCGTTCGGTATTACCTACAATGGATTTGCGACTCTGGACTACGAGCCGCTCATCCCCTGGTTTGGGATCGTTCTTCTTGGCGTGGCACTTGGCTCGGTAATCTACAAAGACGGAGTCCGGCACGGGATCCTCACCCGGCTTGGTGAGATGCCGCGGGGATTTTCCCCGCTATGTTTCATCGGCCGCCACACGCTGATCATCTATCTCGTCCACGTTCCGATCATCATCGGTGTTCTTTTCCTCTTCGGTCTCGTTAGCCTGTAACGATATTTTCTTTTGTCTAGGAGTAGACATACATACCATCATGTCACAGCGAGCCGCAGATGCAGTATTTCAGGCTTTGTTCTCCTTAACGGACATCAGAGCCATTCTCCGGACTACTGCCCCGGATCATTCCCTTGACGAGGACCAGAAGGCAAAAACCGCAAAGGCCCTTGCATCGGTGGAGAAACAGATATCCATACTTAGAGAGGAACTCTTATGAAATGCTGTGATAACATTGAAGCCCGGATGGTCGATGAGACTTTCATCAATCTGGATCCAATTCAGGTGGGAGGTCGTCTGACGACCGAGGCGATGAAAGCGATGATATCCTGGGGTGATGGTTACTCTGTCTGTGACAACTGTAGAAAACCGTTCCGCCTGGATTATATCGAGAAACCGCCGCTGAAGGATTTCCACGTGGATGTCGCCGAGTGGCTTGGGATGGCCCAGGCACGCACGATCCCCGGAGCACGCCGCGGGTTCCAGCAGGTCGCCGGCACCTATGTGGAAAAAGGTGACCCTGTTCTGATCGGCGCTCTTGCGCACTATACTTCGTATCTGTCCGTCGAGCTTCAGAAAGGGATCGTCCGTGAGATCCCCCAAACTGCCGACAACCATGTCACTGCAGAGGATACCGCGAACAGGATCGAGGATGTCATCCGCGAATTCGGTGTCGCTCCGAAATTACTGTTCATCGATCAGGTGGATTACCAGTTCGGCAACATGCATGATGTGAAAGGCATTGTCATGGTCGCTCACCAGTATGATATCCCTGTCCTCTGCAATGGAGTCTACACCGTGGGTATCATGCAGGTGAACGGCAAAGAGCTCGGTGTTGATTTCATCGTTGGGTCGGGCCACAAAAGCATGGCTGCCCCAGCCCCTTCGGGGATCCTTGCCGCAACCGAGGAGCGTGCAGATGAGGTCTTCCGGACAACGCAGATGGAAGGCGATATCACCGGACGGAAATTCGGTATCAAAGAGGTCGGAATTCTTGGGTGTTCCCTGATGGGTGCTCCGATCGTTGGACTTCTTGCTTCGTTCCCGACGGTGAAGGCCCGTGTTGAACACTTCGACGAAGAGCTTACCAACAGTAAGATCGTTGTCGAGGCTCTCAGATCCATTGAGGGAACGAAGATCGTGTCCGAGTATCCGAGAAAACACACGCTTACCCGGGTGGATACCACCGGTTCCTTTGATCAGGTCGCACAGACCCACAAGAAGCGGGGTTTTTTCCTCTCCAGCGCCCTTGGAAAAAAAGGGATCAGGGGAATCATTCCCGGAGCCACTAAGGTTTGGAAGATCAACACCTACGGCATGACCCGAAAACAGGCCGAGTATGTGGCAGATGCCTATCTTGAGATCGCTGAAACAAATGGTCTGACGATCAATTAACTATGTTCTTTCATTTGATCGTGACCGATGACTGCAACCTCTGCTGTTCGTACTGCAGGGGAAAGATGTTCGAGGAGGAGGATCCTGCCGGTCATTCTCCGGGAACGATCGATGAAACGATCAGCGAAGATATGTCTTATCCTCTGTCTGATTTGTATGCTTTTCTCGCAAAGGATCCGGATGCCGTTCTCACGTTCATCGGGGGTGAACCGCTCATCCGGTCCGATCTGGTTATGGAGATCATGGATCATGCGCCGGTGAAACGGTTCATGCTCCAGACAAACGGCACCCTTCTTGGAAAACTCCCGCCTGAGTACACAAACCGGTTCGAGACTATCCTTATCTCCATCGACGGGGACAGGGCACTTACCGATGGACACCGGGGAAAGGGGATGTATGATCTGGTGCTTTGCACCGCTGTCCTGATCCGTTCCAACGGATTCACGGGTGAGCTTATCGCGAGGATGACCGTAGCCGAAGACACAGAGATATTTTCTGCTGTCATGCATCTTGCAGAACATTTCAGCTCGATCCACTGGCAGATGGATGCGGATTTCACCGGGGACTTCTCCCGCCGGAATTTTGTCGCATGGAGTGAAGAATATAATGTCGGGATCCGCCGGCTTGTTTCCGAGTGGGTCTCGAGGATCGAGACAACGGGTGTTGTTCCAAAATGGTATCCATTTCTTTCGACGACTGAAGATCTTCTGCTTGGCCACTCCTCCAAACTCAGATGCGGCTCAGGGTATGTGAACTATAGTGTGATGACCAACGGTCAGATCGCCCCTTGTCCGATCATGGTTGGGATGGCGGATTATTATGCGGGCGAGATCATTACCGCTGACCCTCTCTCCCTTCCTGAGATCCCGGTTCAGGAACCCTGTCTTTCGTGTGATATATACGGATTCTGCGGAGGCAGGTGTCTGTATTCAAATATCGTCAGACCATGGCGTGATGAGTATAGACTCGTTTGCGGCACGATCAGAAACCTGCATGACGCTCTTTTCGAAAACCTGCCCCGTATTAGGAGGATGCTGGATGAAGGCAGGCTTTCTATGGATGCATTTGTCCACACCAGATACAACGGCTGCGAGATAATACCCTGATATCATGGATCCTGTCTTCATCTGTATTTTGATCGGGACAGGTCTTCTTGCCGGTTTCATGTCTGGTCTTCTGGGTGTCGGCGGTGGATTTTTGTATGCGCCGGTGATGTTTTTTATTCTCCGTCAGTCGGGTGTGCCCAATGATATCACGATTCTGGTTGCGTTTGGGACCAGTCTTGCAGCGGCGTTTCCAACCGTTCTTACCGGTGCCATCGGCCACACGAAAAAAAGGAATGTGGTTTGGCGGGACGCTGTGATTATGGGGCTGTCCGTTTGGTGACCTGTCTCCCGTCTGGGACCGGTGAGGGAATGGCTGCTCCGTTTGCCGGCGGTATCGGTGGGGTTGCCGGTTTCATGTCCGGCCTCCTGGGTGTCGGCGGCGGCACTGTCCTGGTGCCTCTGATGGTGTTTCTAGGCAAGTTTACCATGAAAAAAGCGGCCGCTACTTCCTCGGCTGCGATCGTTTTTATCACACTAGGCGGGATCCTCTCGTATCTGGTGAACGGTTTTTCCGCCGGAGCTGATCTGTCCGCGTACGGATTTTATCTTGTCGGCTACATTGACATCATGATGTGGGCGATCCTCGTCATCACGGCGATACCAATGGTTCTGCTTGCCGTCAGGATCACTGGTCGTATCTCGGATGTCTGGCTTCGCCGGATATTTTTCATCCTGATGCTTGTGATCGCCTTCCAGATGCTGATATCCGGATAAAAATAGAGATGATCGATTATGCGGATAAGCCGCCGACGAAAGAGTCGACCTGCTGATCCTCGTTCTTATCCTTCTTCATGATGTCCAGAACGGAAAGATACCCGTCCCGTTCTTTCAAGTTCATGCCTCCCGATGAAACGATCAGGTGAACTTTGTCTTTTGGAAGATCCTGTAGAAGTATTCGGATCGCCGGGGTGATTTTTCCGCACCACATCGGTGTTACCACGATATATTCGTCAACCGTTCCGATCTGACCACGGGTTTGTATGGCGACATCCTTGTTCTTCATTGCGCATCGTGCTGCACGAATGTAGCCAAGAGTCCCGTCCCAATCCATGTTGTCGGTCACCTCTACCTGTTCGACGGAGAGTTTTTTCGCGATTTTTTCAGCAATCCTTCTGCTGGTTCCAGTTCGTGAAAAGTAAATTACTGCATATGTCATGATCCTACCTCCGGTATATTTACTAACTACATAACTCCACGTGCATTTATAAGTAATTGACAAAGGAGTTTTTTCAGCTCATCTTTACAACGTTTTTTCGACTTTCGTGCCTTTGACCATCTCATGCGAAGAATGTTCAGCGTCACCAGACAGATGATGAGAACAAGTTTTGCTCAGAGGGGGATTGGGGCGATAATTGCGATCAAAAGAAGAAGACACCCCAGAAGGGAGTGTGCCAGAAGATTTTTCCAATCAGTCAGATAGGTCGCAAGACCTTTGCCGGCTTTTTTTGCGATAGAGGTATTGTTCTTCATTTTTCTCTCCGGATATTCGTTTTCTGGGCGTTTTGGGCAAGTCTCGCGAGCATGTCGCTCATCAGGCCGATCTCCGCAGCCGTAAATCCCTCCAGCACTGCATCGTTCCACGCCGTCATGATGTTCATGAGGACAGTTTTGAACGCAGATCCCGCCTATGTCAGACCAAAAAGAAATGACCTGCTGTCCTTCGGGTTCCCCGACCGGACAACATACCCCTTGCCTTCAAGTGACTGCATCGTTCGGGTCATGACGCTTTTATCATAATGCAGTTCGTGTACCAGTTGGTCCTGGGTCGTTTCCGGGCCGTTTTGATGAATGCTCTCAAAGATCTGCCCCTCTGTCCGGCTATCCTGTCCGTAGAGTGCGAGAAGGATCATTCCTTCTGCGGCATTTTGATCGTAGACTTTGAGGGAATTTTTGAGAAATATCCTGAAATACTTGTCAAAGGCCATGATGTTGTGTCCAATATTTCGGCATGCGAGAATTTGCTGCATCATTGTTGTATTTGCAACTATTTATATATGTTTGAAAAAAAGGTTTATTCCTCTGCCGCCTTTTCCTCTTTGATAAAGAAGCAGAGGATCAGGATCACCAGTGCGAGAATCACCGAGATCACAAAGGCCAGGTCAAAGCCAAGGGCGAGGATGGATGGGCTGATATCTGCGGGTGTTTTATAGGTTATCCCTGAGTCCTTGGCGATAGTGACGATTCCTACGATCACGATCAGGTTGTAGACTGCCACACCGATCGTCATGGGGGCATACCGCTCCAGATCTGTCAGACTTGATACCATGCCCTGCTTGGATGGAGGGGCTACTCCCATGATCAGCGTGGTAAAAGGTGTGATCGTTATACCAAGGCCGAGACCGATCAGTGATAGTGCGGTGATGATAACTCCCAGCCCAGTGATTGGGCTTAGGTGTGAGAGGAGGAAATATCCCACTCCAATAAAGATAACATCTACCATGACCATATATTTTATTTTGCCGACCAGTTTTGCATAGACTAGACCTGATATGATGCCGGTGATCATCATGCCGACCGAAAGGCTTGTCAGGATAAGTCCCGCGTTTGAGGTCGAGAAACCATGTACATATTCAAGGTAGAACGGGAGCAAATAGTTCGCTCCGGCAAACGTGAAATAGAGCAGTGCGTAGACGGTGTTCAGGATAACAAATGATTTGCTTTTGAACATGCCGAGTTCGATCAGGGGGTTTTCGAAGTGTAGTTCACGTCGGATGAAGCCGCCGATAAAGATTATGGCAAGGAGGATCGAGATGATTATTTGGGGTGATGTCCATCCAAGGAAGAATCCTTCCGAGAAGGCGAAAAGCAGCGCCGCAAGGCCGACAAAAATAAGAATTGCTCAGGAGGCGTCAAATCTCTTGCGTGAGCATGAATCAGGTTTGTTCTCCGGGATGACGATAAGTCCCATGATGATGGCAATTATGCCGACCGGGACGTTGATGAAGAAGATCCAGTTCCAGGAAAGATACTCGGTAAGATATCCTCCAAGTGTTGGACCAAGTGCCATACCGATGGCGGAAAAAAGCATTACGAGAGCGAGGCCTTTTGCCCGCCGGTCACCCGGCATGAACCGGGAAAGCATGGCTGGGGCCACAACTATCATCATCCCGCCGCCTATTGCCTGGATGATCCGGGAGATCAGGAGGATATTAAACGAGTGGAAGAGGTCGGGGAAAAACCCGCAGGAAAAAGAGCCGATGACGAAGATGGCAAATCCTCCCAGGAATATTTTTTTGAGGCCGATAGTGTCGGTAATTTTCCCGATGATCAGCAGCAGGCCGGCGATGACGAGGAGATATATTGTGCTGACCCAGGCGACGGAGGAGGTGGAGAGATCGAATGCTTTCGCGATGCTTGGGAGGGCGATATTGATGATCGTCCCGTCAAGGGCTGACATGAATGAGGCGATGGATGCCACGATTAGTATGAATATCAGGGTCTTTCCTGACGGGAGAGTCTCTTTCATAAATAGTAAAGGTTTTTCACTATAATAAATCAGTACGGAAGCTTCCTATCCAAAGTCATTATTAGGATATCACGCATATTTGTGTGCATAATGGATGCTGTGGTTGAAGCAAAAAGAAACGCCGGGTATCGTGCGGCTGATATGGTTAAGGACGGGATGATCGTGGGGCTTGGAACCGGATCGACGGTGTTTTTCGCGATGGAACGTCTTGGTGAGCGGATCAGGTCGGAGGGTCTGCGGATCTATGGAATCCCGACCTCTCATCAGACCGCGATGCGTGCCGAGGAGTACGGCATTCCGCTGACGACATTATCCCTGCACCCGGTGCCGGACATGGCCATTGACGGGGCTGATCAGGTGATTCCGTCCAAGCAGATGATCAAAGGAAGAGGCGCTGCCCACCTCAGAGAAAAAATCGTGGCTGATGCGGCAAAAAAGTTTGTTGTGGTCATCGATCAGGCAAAAGAGGTATCTGTTTTGGATGCTGCGGTGCCTATCGAGATCCTGCCGTTTGCTTACGGGAGTGTCTGCAAAAAACTTGCTGAGCTTGGAGGGACCCCTGTCATGAGAAACGGTGTAAAAAAAGATGGTCCGGTGATCTCGGATAACGGGAACTACATCTTTGACTGTTCTTTTGGCAAAGTGAATGACCCTGCTCTGCTCGAATCCCGGATAAATGCGATCCCGGGTGTGCTGGAAAACGGTATCTTTGCAAAGATGACCGAAAAGACGATCGTCATCGTTGGCAAAAGCGCCTGATACTTTTTTACTATTTTTTGTTAGGGCAACATCTATGAAGATGAGCCGTTCCCTCTCCTCTCTGAAAAACGTGATCAAAACCACGCGTCCAGCGTGGCCTGCCCCTTCTTTGAACCGAGTCGTTCCAGTCCTGCTTCCACTCTTTCTTTCGTGAACCCATGCTTCCCGCACAAAAGGTCGATGACCAGGTCCGGGTCCGGGGATCTGCTCTCGATCCGGTAGGATCTCTCCACCGGAGGGTTAAGGAAGTATCTGATCAGCTGATCCGGTTCTGCGGCATTCTCAGACTCGCCGATCCGGTCATAGAATTTACCCTCTGCAACGATTTTGACTGCTGTTTTCGGTCCGACTCCCGGCACCCCGCTGTTGTAATCAGTTCCGATCAGCAGAGCTATCTGGATCAGTTCTTCCTGTGTCACTCTCATTCCAGAAAGGACTGCTTCCAGTCTGAGCCGCTCCGGATATACCGAGAACACCTTTCCGCGGATCCTTTTCTTCCCCGAAATCGTAATGTTTCGAACCAGGTCAGGAGCTCCGAATAGGAGCGAGTCATAGTCTTGGGATACTGCATAGGTCACATCCCCATTCAATGCCATATACGAGGATTGAGCTTCTCCCTCTTCGGGCGCCTGGACCCAGGCTATCCCAAGAGCCGAGAGAAGCTCCTTTGCTGAATCGATTATATATGCGTCGACCTTCGATGAAGCCATCGCAAACTTTCTGGCGCTCTCTTCATCTCCCTCCTTCAAGGCCTTCTCCCATGAGTCAGCGGCATTTTCCCGAACTTCACGGCGCTTTGCCAGCGTTGATGCTTTGAACACGGGGGGCTTCCCGTCAAAAACATATATGGGGGTGATATTTTTTTCGATCAGGTTCGCGTTCCGAAAAAGCAACCCGCTCAGATGGGACGTGGTCCGTCCCTCGTTGTCCATAAGGGGGGCGCCGTCTGCCTGCCTTATTCCTGAAAGGAACTGATATAATGCGTTGAATCCATCGATCGCCGCAATTCCGCCAAGCCCTTCCCATCCGGGCGATTCTTTATATTCCGCAAGAAGCGGCCGGAGGGCAACACCCATCTAACGGTACATCCGCATCTTGATACTTTCGACCGCCTCGATGACCGTCTGTGAGGTGAGGTCCTGCTTGGCGATCAACTGTCTGCCCAGATCCTCCAGATTGCTTCTCAGAATGCGCTCACGCTGAATTGCCTGCTCTTCCAGCCGGCGGAGACGTAACAATACCTGCAGAATAAGTCCGCCGAATGCAAGAATAAGCAGGAGAATCCCGATGGAAATGATGGCATCCTGCCATAATCTGCTGACAACCACGATAGCGGATACCGCCATCAGAAGGATGAGAAGTATCTCCGGAATGATGTCGCGAACATTCATAGTTTAACTAAGGTGAGGGTTAATATTAACTTAACTATATATGAGTGAATATAATCTGCGTTCTGCCGCGTCATATGTCGGTTTGATTCTGATGATGGCGGTGACCAGCCTTCTTGCGGTCCTTCTTATTGGTCCGGTGATGGAGGCGGGTTTAGGTGCATTTGAGGATCCCGACTCTATTTTAAATGCGTTTCTGTTCATCTTCGCGATGCTGGTGGTCACCGCTATCCTGCTGATTCTCATCAAATGGAAGGCACAGCAGGTGATCAGCATCATCATCGGTTTTTCCCTGGCAGCAGTTATCTATTATGTGGTGATGGCTCTTCTGCTTCAGTTCGGACTGGGTATCTGGGCGGATGTGGGGTGTGTGATCTGCGGGGTCGGGATCATTGCTCTTCTTTGGTTCTATCCTGAATGGTACGTGATCAACATCGCAGGGATCGTGGTGGCAGCAGGATGTGCAGCTATTTTTGGGGTGTCTCTCTCACTCCTGCCGGTCCTGATCCTTCTTGTTCTTTTGATGGTCTATGATTTTATTGCGGTGAAACGGTCGAAGCATATGCTGACCCTCGCTGATGGCGTGCTTCGTCAGAAGATGCCGATCATGTTTCTTGTTCCGAAGACGAAAGGCTACTCGTACCGAAAGAGTGGATTTTCCATCCGTGATTCCAAAGGAGAACGCGGCGCGTACATGATCGGCATAGGGGATGTGATCATGCCGGCGATCCTCGTGGTCTCCGCCCAGGTGTTTGCCGGAGGCGAGGGGATCATCTCGGTTTTTGGTCTGTATCTGCCGGCAGTAGGGTCACTTATCGGCGGGATCGTCGGTCTTTTGATCCTTATGGTGCCGGTAAACACCGGAAAACCCCAACCTGGTCTGCCGCTGATCAATGGGTGTGCGATCATCGGTTTCTTCATCTGCTGTCTGATAGCCGGCTCCTGGGCCTGGCGTGTCTGGTAGAAATCTTTTTATACGAATTTATGTAATAGAATAGGGCACACTAGCATCGATAGTGTAGTGGTTATCACTAGGCGTTGCCAACGCCTAAACTCGGGTTCGAGTCCCGGTCGATGCATCTTTTCTTTTAGAGTTTTTATCTGTCAGTTCATTGCGTGATTTATTATATGCGCCCGTCTAAGACCGGAAAAAGAGGAAATATTCTGTTATTGGGTTTTCAGATATTCGTTCAGGATGTTGAGCGTTCCTTCAAGTGATCCGTCCCCAACCACAACCGGCGTGACGCCGCCGTCCTGCATGCGTTTTGCTGTTATCTCCCCGATAGCTGCGGGCATGATTCCGGTAAGATTGGGCAAGACTGCCTGTGAAAAGGAGTTTGCGCTGGTGAAAAGCACTATGTCTGCGCCTTCCAGATCAAGGAATTCGTCGGTCGGGACAAGCCCGTAACACCTGTACTCAAAGGCCATTCCTCCTGCCTGTTCGATTGCTTCGATCAGATCCGGATTCGGCACATCCGCCCGCGGGATCCCGATCCGTTTCCCCTCGATCCACTCCCCGAGATACGGTACGAAGTCCCGTGAGTAAAAGGTTGGCAGGGTCTCTGCGGCAATACCCTGACCATGCAGGATCTTTGCTGTCTGCGGTCCAATCGCGATGACACGGCACTTTTTCGTGATCTCCCGGTCCAAGTGGATACTTATATGTTTTGCCGGATATGCGCTCGTGAAGAAGATGGCGTCAAAATCTCCGTCATTTGCGGCAAGAACAAAGGTCTGGACAAGACTTGCCCTCAGCTCGGCCCGTAGCGGCGAGACGATCCTGGCTGAATGCCCGTATCGTTCGCATAATGCCTGGTCGGTCATACCTTTTTCCGCGAGACGGGTTATTGCGATCTGCATAGATATACCATTGGCATTTCTCAATAAAAAGTATCTCCGTTTGGTTAGGGAAATAATCATGTCCTTATAGCAGGAACAGCATATCATTATTCCATGAAACTGTTCTGGCCTGGTTCCCTTCCGCCCCCGTCTGTCCGGACCATAGAGGATATGGAGAATGTGTTTGCCGTCCGTCCGTCGAACCGTGATCCTGAGGCTCCGCTATATTATATGTACCGGGATCTCTATCAGAAGCATGGGGATCATACCTGGCTGGAACGTCACCATCTGAGATATGATATCACCCGTATCCCTGCCGGGGTAATCAACGGAGAATACACCAAAACAAAAGGGCATTACCACCCCTCAAACACCGCCGGGGTCCCGTATCCTGAGGTGTATGAGGTCCTTTCGGGATTCGCCTACTATCTTTTACAAAAACGCGACCACACGGATCTCATACTTGTTCCTGCCCACACCGGCGACACTGTCCTCATCCCTCCCGGATATGGTCATGTGACCATCAATCCGGGTCGCGAGGAGCTGATCATGGCAAACCTGGTGTCCATAGACTTCTCCAGTGAATATGGCGAGATCAACGAGATGCACGGGGCGGCCTACTACTACATGAAAAAAGAGGGCTGGGTCCCTAATCCGCATTACGGCGAACAGATCCCGATGCACGTGATCCTCCCCCTCCCCCTGCCGGAGTTTGGTCTAGTTCAGGGCCGTGGTCTCTACGGCATGGTCGGAACAAACGATACACTCGATGTGATGAACCGGCCCGAGGATTATATGGAGATCATCGGCCGGTTCTGTGCAGATAAAAAACGTTTTTGAATTAGAAGGGGATAAGTTTGAGACCAGTCGGTCTCCGGACGATCCCTTCGAACTTGTGTGCTGCGACATATTTCAGCCCTTTTGCAAATGCATGATCGATGAATTTCTGATCGACGGCTGCATCCACGATGATTCCCGCAGCATCATCATTCAGTTTCGGCAGGACTGCCTTGAGTTCCTGAAATGAGTAATCGCCGATAAGACCCGCATCTTCCGTGAGGATCCTGCCGCGGCCGGTATTTTTCATATACTCGGTATGTTCTTTGATCGTAACGGGATTTTCGGGTTTTTTGATTGGAACTGGTTCGGGCTCCGTGGGCGGCGTTATTTCTGCCTCCTCTTTGATTATCGGGGTCGGTTCTGTGGAGAGCCGTCCCGGTTCAGCCGGAGCAGCATTTCTATCTTCATCCAGGAAAATAGGGGTGCTTTGTTCCTCCTCCCGACCTGCCTCGATCTCGAAGACCAGATCAGAGATCGGTTCGTCCTTTTCGATGTGGTCTTTCAGGACTGACGCAGGGACTTTGTTTCTAAGAGATTTGACTATCTCCTTACGGCTCATGTCCTCAACACTTCTTCTGCGTGGGGAGAACGCCACGAAGTCGATGTCGGCAACCTGGAGAAGTTCACGTAAAATCAGATCCCCTCCCCGATCACCGTCAACAAACACGGTGGTGTTTTTCTTATACGAAAGATCAATAACCGTATCCGGGACCTTTGTTCCTTCGACCGCTACGGTATTGTTGATGCCGCACTTCAAAAGATTCAACACGTCCGCGCGTCCCTCAACGATGATAATCGAGTCGGAATCCAGAACGGCCGGTCCTGCGGGGAGTCGTTCAGTTCCGATCGTCGTGATCTTCTCGACTCTGCTTGCCTGCCTGACTTCGGCAAGGATGTCGTAGGTGGAGATGCCGACCTCGTCAAAGGATTCGAGGAGAAGTTCTTTTGCCCGCTCGACGATCTGCCGGCGTTTGATCGCCCGGAGATCCTCAATGTTCTGGATGCGGACCGTGGCCATACAGGGGCCAATGCGGTCGATCGTCTCTAGCGCCGCAGCTAATATCGCAGTTTCCGCCCGGTCAAGGGAGGATGCGATGTAGCATTCGCCCGAGGTTTTGCCGTGTTTGCTGATGATCTGGACATCGATCCTGCCAATCCGTCCGCTCCTTTGAAGGTCACGGAGATCCAGTTCTTCGCCAAGGAGGCCTTCGGTCTGACCAAAAATCGCCCCGACTACGTCGGTTTTTTCGACCACCCCCTCCGCTTCGATATGCATATGAATGAGATATTTGATACTGTCGATTGAATACATGTAAAACCTCCATGGATATGTGAATGAATGTAATGAAAATCCATAGGTAAGGGATATATTTACTCTCCTACTACTTAAGCAACATGTTGAAAAATATTTTTATTATTTCACCAGTTTTACGGAACGTGAGATGACCTCACCGTCCCCTTTTCTGATGATGTCGATCCGGAGCATGAAGCCTGGCTGGACCATCCCATCCTGGAGATCAAAGATCCCGGAGTTTCCGGGTTCCCATTCATACCCGATTGGGCCGCTTCCGGAGATAGTACTTATCCCGAAATGTTGTGTGGGAATAAATTCATCAGCTTTCAGTGTCTTGATGATGACATACTGTTTTGTATCTTCGATGTATACTTCTGCTCGGTAATCAGAATTCCAGAGGGGTTCGGTTCCGATGTTTCGCAGTTTTACTTTTCTTGCAAAAGTCAGTTTTCCGTCATTATAGTGATTGACTGATTCGATCGCAAGAATTTCCGGCGGAGATAAAAGAGACTCTCCCGTTGAAGGGCTGATGAGTGCCATGCAGATGGCAGCAAGAACGGCACAAATAATTAATGTTAGGGCAATAAGGAGCAGGGTGGCAATAACAGGCGATACACCGTCATCACCTTGTTCAGACGATCTTCGCTTCATGACTGAAAAGATGAGTTGTCCCCTGCCATTAACCGAGTCCGTTCATCGTATGCTGTTGCATTTTCTCGCGGATCTTTGACCTGGCAGGAGGTGCCTGTGGCATGTTATGTTGTCCCGGAACTCATTTCACGCGATCGCGTATTGATCGTACGGGGGCCTAAAACATGTCTGGTATTTTTGGCACTGATGCTTTATTTGTCTTCCTGGTTTTTACTCTTTTCGGTGAAGTTGCCCGGTCCAGGTGTTTGTCCACATTTTCCCTCCCACACGGCGTTCATCAAAAGCGGGGGCATTGTTTCAACGCCCGGAATTCCCGACTGTGTATAACTGAATACCTGTGATTTCTCCAAAATAGTTTGAGGTGATGACTGAATTTTTTGATAAGAAGAAGACGCTCTTTTTTTCGAGTGAGGAGGAGGTCACTTTCCAAGATGTATTTGTAGTCTTAGTTTTTCCATACAATAATAACAGATGAGATGGAATAACTTCAATAATGCCTTTGATTTTGTATCAAACGAATGATTTCTGCCTCGCCAAAGTAGGGTGTGAAGGTCAAGCGCATGTTGTGTTCGGCAAGGATCTTTAGAGGGGGCCCTGATCACATCAACGGTACGGGATATAGTTATTCTTCTACTGCGTAAGGAACATGATGAAATAATTCATTCGATATATTTTATGGATCGAGAGAAGAGCTTTCCATCCGAGTTTCTAATGATATCGACTTGGAGCGTGACTCCAGGATAGATCATCTTGTCTGTCAAATCAAAATATCCGATGGCTCCGGGTGCCCACACGTCTCCATTTGGACCGTCGCCTGTAATACGACCCACGCCAGTAGTCCCCCTTCCTCTCGCATTTAGTTTGGAGACCTCGACAACCTGTTTTACATTATTGACATAAAATTCCGGCCAGTAAGCTGAATTCCAGAGAAATTCTCTGCCAATGTTTTTCACCGTTATATTGCTTGATTTTTCATAGGATCCAGCGTTATTATAGTGATTGACCGACTCGATTGCTAAGATTTCTGGAGGTTGTTCATCTAACTGATTGATGAAGGGCATTGAGATGGCTGCAACAATGCCACACAGAATAATTGTTAATGCAACGAGAAGCAGGGTGGCAATAACAGGCGATACACCGTCATTACTTATCTCAGATAATTTTCTCTTCATGGCTGAAAACCTGGCAGGAGGCGCCTGCGGCATGTTATGTTGTCCCGGAACTCATTTCACACGATTTTGTATGGGTTGTGCGGAATCCTAAATACATCTGATATTTTTTGGGATAGATAATCTGTTTATTCTGATGGTTATTATTCATTCCGGTGAAGCTGCCGGACCTGGGTGTTTGTCCACATCTGTCCCCCGCCGCGGGTGAACTCCCCGTCATGCCATGCCGCGACCCCGCCGATCACGGTCGTCACCGGGAAAAGTCCGGGCATTCCTTCGTAGGGGGTCCACCCGCATCTGCTGTGCAGAGATTCGCCCGCTATTTTCACCGGGGCGTTGGCATACACAGAAAGATCTGCCCTGCTGCCGGGAGTAAGCGAGGGTGCGGGGATGTTGAGAATGTTACACGGATTTGATACCGTTTTTTCGAGCACATCATCCAAGGTGATCTTTCGTTCATCGACCGCGTTCATCAGCAAGGGGAGCATTGTTTCAACACCCGGAACTCCCGACGGTGCAGAACAAAATGCCTGCGACTTTTCCAAAATGGTATACGGGGCATGGTCCGAGGCGATGACCGGGATCTTTCTGAAATTTTTGATCAGAAGAAGCCGCTCCTTTTTCGAGCGGAGGGGGGGGTTCATTTTCCAGAAGGTGTTTTCGGGTGTTGTCTCTTCATTCGATAAAAACAGATGATGGGGAGCAACTTCAAAACTGCCTTTGATCGTGTCAAACGCCTCTATGCCGCTGACATGACAGATGTGCAGTTTTGTGCCCGAAGGTGCGAGATCCTGTATGAGGCGAATTGTAAATGCCTCGCCTGAAATAGGACGTGAACGGGAATGTTCCGCAAGAGAGTGTACCTCTCCTGCCTTGACTTCTTCTGCGTGGATGGTTACCAGCATGTTGTGATCCGCAAGGATCTTCAGTGAGTTCTGGATCACCTCAACGGTTAGGGCACTCCCATAGCTTGAGGGGGCTGCAAACATTTCCCCGAATGCAAAAACCCCTGCCTGAATCAGACCGGGAATATCTGAATTTTCTGTAACGGATCCGTTTATCCCGAAGTGGCAGAAGGATTCTTTCGAAGCGAGGGAGACCCTCGCCGCAAAGTTTTCCACCGTTTCCATCGGGGGGAGGGTGTTTGGCTGGTCGACTACTGTGGCCACCCCACCAGCCGCAGCTGCCTGAGTGCCGGTATTCCATGTCTCTTTTGCCGCCTGAGGCCCATCACGCATATGGACATGCATATCCGTAGCCGCAGGGATGCAGAGCTGATTTTTGCAGTCGATCACCCTGTCAGCGACACCGGAACTGCCTATATGGGTGATGATCCCGCGATCGATCGAGATGTCTGCGATCCTTCCGTCAGGCATACGGACATTTGAAAGAACCAGCTCGGTCATATTCAGCAGACTCTGGGAACAGGATCTCCGAGAGGAGGTTCGATGAACCGTTCGCCGCCGATCCGTGTCTGCATAACAACACCGGATCCTTCGACCACTTCTCCGACGATCGCGGCATCTTTACCGTAAGGGTGAGCTTTCAGTGCGGCAAGGACGCGTTCTGCCGCTTCCGGAGCAACACCCATGACACATTTCCCTTCGTTTGCGACCTGCAGGGGGTCGATCCCGAGCAGTGATCCGGCGGATGCAACGCTTTCCCTGATGGGGACGGTCTCTTCGCTGACGACGACTTTCACACCAGCTTTGCGTGCCATCTCGTTGATGCATGCGGCGAACCCTCCGCGGGTCGGGTCTTTCATAGCGTGGATATTTCCGTTGCCGGCTGCCTTCATCGCGGCTTCAATCATCTTCCAGAGTGGGGCAACGTCGGACTTCAGCTGATCGCCAAGATCGAAACCTTCTCTGTATGAAACGATGGCGAGTCCATGGTCTCCGAGCGTTCCGGAGACAATGATCTTGTCACCGACCGTGAGGTTTTTGTCCCGGATCAGGAATCCTTCGTCCTCGATCACACCGACACCTGCAGTATTGATCATGATACCATCCATGCTTCCCTTTTCTACGACTTTTGTGTCGCCGGTGATGATCGAGGCTCCGATTTCGCCCAATGTTTCATCCATAGAGGCAACGATTCGTGCAAGATCTGCGATAGGAAATCCCTCCTCAATAATCATTGCACAGGTAAGAGCGATCGGCCGTGCGCCCATTACTGCGAGGTCGTTGACCGTTCCTGAAACTGCGACTCTGCCGATGTCCCCTCCTGGGAAGAAGATCGGTTTTACGACGTGGGAATCAGTCGTTAAAACGACGGTTTTTCCTCCGACCATGAAGGTCGATCCGTCATCGAGTGATTCAAGCCCGATTCCGCCTGCATTATTGTTTTTGAATGCCGTGAGTGTTTGGAGAAGTTCTCCCATTACCTCTCCGCCGGCACCGTGCATCATATTTACTTCAGTATCCTTTTTCATTCTGAGTCACCTGTTTCGATTTCAAGATTTTTCACCAAGATCTCTCTTCCCTGGATCATGTGGGGCATTTTGCCGCAGTTAGGACAGACAAAGATCTCCGGTCCCTTGTATCCGCATGTACACTCTGCAATCGGGAGGATAGTGTTAAAAACGAGTTTTGTTTCGACGAACATCGGGTCGTCGGAGATAAATGTATGGAACATGAATTCCACCTGTTCGGGGTTTACCATGGCCATGGACCCGATGTCCACATAGATGGTCTTCACCAGTTTTGCGTGATTCTCTTCAGCTGCCCTCTTTGAGGTCACGTATACGTCGTAGGCGATCCCGGATTCATGCATGGTCCAGTTCTTCCATTGCTTTATATACTTCTTTAAACAGTTCCCGCGTTTCCAATCCTTCTTCACGCGAGAGTCGTTGGATGGCAAACCCTACATGCACAAGAACGAACTCGCCGACTTTTACATCAACAAGATCGATGCGAACCTCTTGCTGGAGTTCGCCGTAATCAACGAGTGCGACATTTCCGTCGCGGATTTCAAGAATTTCTGCGGGAACTGCAATACACATATGAAATTATATTGGTCGATAACAGAGATAAAGAAAGCGAAAAGAGACTGATTCAAAATGGCGCCGAGAGGGAGATTTGAACTCCCGAGGTATTACTACCAGAGGCTTTCAAGGCCACCGCCTTTCCGGACTAGACTATCTCGGCTCCAGACCTTATGATATTAGTCGTTGTGGTAAAAATAGATTGTGTGTTGTTAAGGAAAAACTGATCGCTCACTCGGAGAGTATTTTCTGAAATATCTCTCCGTCCTTTGCGATCCAGAGTTCGGCTGACTGAACTGCTTCCTGGACAAGTTTATCCATGTCAAGTTTGTTCTCTTCGGAGTCGATAAGCTCCTGAGCGGAACGGGTCGCCGGTTTTTTTGGGACCGCGAGGCACCCCGTATCACCCGGACTTTCGTGATATGTGCCGATTCGCCTCGCAATCGCCACAATTTCCTCCTTGTCATACGTGAGGAGAGGGCGCAGGACCGGGAGTTTTACCGATGTGGTGATCACGCCGATGTTCTGTAATGTCTGGGATGCCACCTGACCCAGATTTTCTCCGGAAACGATCCCCTCCATTTTATTCAGTTCAGCCACGCCTTCTGCAACCCGCATCATGAACCTTTTACAGAAGAGACAGGTATAATGCCGGTCGCAGGAAGTCGTCATCGCATCGAAGAATGGTTCAAGGTTCGCGATCCAGAGTGGAATGCCGCGCCCGGGACACCATGTGGAAAGGATCCGGACATTGTCCATAGCCAGGTTCCGTGTGGCAGGTCCCGCCCATTTCCCCCCGTCCATGAAAAGACCGGAGATCACCACACCTCGTTTCATCATGAGCCATGCGGCGACCGGGGAGTCGATGCCGGCTGAGAGGAGAGCTACTGCCTTGCCGGCTGTTCCAAGGGGGAGACCCCCCTGTCCCGGAATCCTTTCATCATATACGATCCCTCCATACTCGCGTGCCTCGACAAATATTTCATATTCCGGTTCGTCCAGATCGACTACAAAGTCCGGGCTCTTTTCCCAGATCACATCGGCTATCATGCCGGCAAGCTGCTGGCTCGTAAACCCGCTTACATGCTGGCGTCGTGCCCGGACCGCAAACCGCATGCCTGGCTTAAGTTTTTTCTCGGCAAACGTCAGGGCTGTTTTTGCCATGTCTTCCGGCTGGTTTGTCGTGGTCTCGCAGATACTGACATCAACGATACCGAAAATCTTTGAAACGATCGGAGCGATCCGCTTTGTGTCGCCGAAGATCAGGATGCGGCCACGGTACTCCTCGATGGAGTAGTCGATTTTTTGTGCATCCAGTGCTGTTTTGATGTTCCTCGTCAAAGCAAGCATGAACTGTTTTTTTATCGGCTCGCTTTTGAGCCAGAGTTCTCCGATCCGAACCATTACTGCTGTATTTTGTTCCATGAGTTTTCTCCTCCTGTTTTGTATTCCGTGAATGTTATTGTGGAAAACCCGAAGGTCTTCAGATCCCCTGTGTATAATTCTGCACCTGCCCTCTCATTTTTTTCTGTTTCGATGACGGTGTGTCCTGATGAAAGACGGGCCCGAAGCATTCCTGAAACTCCTTTTTTCCGCAGGAACGACTCAACTTCTGCGATTTTTTTCAGGTTGTCTCCGGTGATCTCCTCACCGAACGGGATCCGTGTGGCAAGACACGAAGATGAGGGAATTACCGGGACGCCAAGCTCATTTGCTAGTGAGTAAATCTCTTTTTTTCCGAACCCTGCTAATGCAAATGGACTGATGATATTGAGTTCTGAGAGGGCTTTTCTCCCGGGTCGGTCTTCTGCGGAATCATCCGCATGCGTCCCGTCACAGACTATTCTGCCGTTGACGGCTCCGAGAAGTGCGGTCATGATGAGTTTTTTGCAGATATAACACCGGTCTCGCGGGTTGAACCGCAGACGTTCATCGGATAACACAGAAACGTCGACGACCGTCCAGTCTACGCCGAGCTTTCGTGCGAACTCCTCCGCCCGTGTGACTTCTTCGGGCACGATAAACTCTGATCGGATCGTGGCAGCGGACACCGGCAGTCCTTCTTTCACAAACAGAGCGAGCAAAGTCATGCTGTCTGTTCCGCCAGAGAGGGCGATAAGTGCCGGCGAATTTTCTCTCAGAATCTCCGCTAGTGTCATCTCTGATGGATTACCCGGAGTTTTCTGACTGCATGGGAGCTTTTCGCAAAGTATGCTGAGAGGAAAAAGGTGAACTCAGGGGACCAGATCTCCTCGCCGACGAGTACTTCGTATCCTTCTTCCATCGACATTCTCACATGTTTTCCGATCGAGCCCGAGAGGATCTTCTGCGGATCTGCCAGAAGGTCATAGGCACGTGTGTATTTGCGGATGACCTCAGTATAATATCGATCTTCACTGATCCACGGACCTGCGTACTCATTTTCCCTGAGATATTTTTCCACAAAGCTGTCTGCATTGTCATGAACCCAGACCGGCGGCCCTTCGCGGAGGACGATTGACGGGAGGGTCGCAACAAGCAATTCAAAGAGGATAAGGCAGCGTTCGGCCCCCATCACCACTTCTGCCCGGTGAACGGGAAAGTCTTCGCTGACCAGCTGATTTTTGATGGATTCCATCGTTTTTCTTAGTTGAGGGACGACGGTGTCCGGGACATATGCTGGTGTTTTAAAGGACAAGGCCAGCATTGTGGTTCCGCGTTTTTCCAGCAACGATATGAAATCTTTTTTTGAGATCGAAGTGGCCCCATCTGCGATGAAGTAGCATGGATCAGGTTTTGAGCAGTAGTCCCTGGCGAGTTCCATGAACTCGGAGAAGCGTGTCGGTGTTAATGCCGCCGCCACGTTTCTCGATTTGTCGGTCGGATCAATGACGATCAGCGGTTCTGAGAACAGTTTTCTGATCGTTTTTTTGTCAGGGCAGAATCCTTCGATGTCGATGACCTCTCCGTATCGGAAATTTGATGCGGCCTGGAGAAGTTCGGAGAATCCGCCGTATGCGAGGATGAGAAGTTCGCAGAGGTATCCGGAGAATCCACCGGTCATATGATCTGATCCGTATACTCCTCCGCCTTTTGCAAACTGTTTCATAAGGAGAACGTCGTCCCGAAGACTCCCGATTCGGTCAAGCAGATATCTTGTGTGGAATGGTGTCCGGTCAACGGCACATTTCATCTCGGCGGTCGATCCGACATGGTAGCAGGGGACCAGATCCACATCGAATCCATCGATGACCGCATTCAGGTAAGGATGTTCGGCATACTTCTCTTCGGATGAGCCTTTGAACATTTCCACCACGCCGTATGCGGCGGCAAGTCCTTTCTCCTGAAGCTCTTCCCGGGAGAGTGAAGGGGGGAAAAGCATGAAAATGTCGATGTCTTTGTCGCCGCGTACCCAGGTTCCGCGGGCAACCGACCCCGTCATCATTGCAGGTACGCCGGCGACCAGGGTCACTGCATCGATGAGTTTTTGCCCCATCTCCTGAACTTCGCGCCGCTCCTCATCCGCCGGTCGAATGTTCTCTAGTATTTTCTCTTCTATTTTATCTCTCATAACTTCACCCGCGCAAGTGTGGTATATATTGATCCTTTGGAGGTTAATGTACTCTGCTTTAGGAGTATCTCATCTATCATGCATGTGCCAAACTATGTTTCATTAAGTATGTCCGTCTTTGCCGCAAGATCGGGTGCATATTCCTTTATTCGTGCAAGGGTGATGTGGGGGGAGAACGGTCGTGTTTCCTTTTTGGAAATCCGAGCGGGAGCAGGAATCCGTCGATCTGTTTTGCAAGAGCTGCACATGATCCCTGATCGGTCACCTCAGCTTTGATGACCCTCTGGCCAAACATACTGACCCGTGCTGCAGTCAACTGGAATGGTGCACCTTTCACTTTTTTCCAGAATAGTGGTGATCTTTGGAATGCTGCTCACCGGGACCTCTCCCAAAAACTTCAGCCTGATATGCATTTGATCTGCTGTCGACAGAGTCAGTCGTGCATTTGCTTCCCAAAGTGACATTCCGGCCTGTTCCAGTCTATCTCTTATCTCCCCCGCAGGTTCGACTGCTATAAATACCCGTGCCATTCTGGGTGAATATTTGCTTCTCATGCATTATGATAGTTACACCGTCTCTCCAAAAATGCCACCAACCATTCTATAACCTCACAACGCCCATATGTAAGAAGAATGGAGGAAACAAAAACATTCGCGGACTTCGCGATCTCTGAAGAAATACTTCAGGCGATAGGTGACATGGGATTTGAGGAGCCAACACCAATTCAGGTAATGGCAATACCACAGATCCTTGATGGGAAAGATGTAACGGGGCAGGCTCAGACGGGAACGGGAAAAACGGCAGCGTTTGGGATTCCAATTATTGAACGGCTTGATCCAGATAACAAAAATGTACAGGCACTTGTCCTGTCACCCACAAGGGAACTTGCAATACAGACCGCCGAGGAATTCTCTCGGTTGATGAAATATAAAAAAGGGCTGAATGTAGTTCCGATTTACGGTGGACAGCCGATCGACCGCCAGCTCCGCGCCCTCAAAGGCAATGTGCAGGTCGTCATCGGAACTCCGGGTCGTGTAATTGACCACATCAAACGCGGGACCCTGCATCTCGACTCGATCAAGATGTTCATCCTTGATGAAGCTGATCAGATGCTTGATATGGGATTCCGTGATGATATCGAGGATATTTTCCGAGATACACCAAAGGACCGGCAGACCATCCTGTTCTCGGCCACTATGCCGCAATCGATCCTGGACATCACCAAAAGGTTCCAGCATGATCCCCAGTTCCTGAAGATCACCCGTAAGGAACTTACGGTCCCTCAGATCGAACAGACCTATATTGAGGTCAGAGAGCGCGACAAACTCGAAGCACTTTGCCGCACTCTTGATATGAACAACCCTGAACTCGCACTCGTGTTCTGTAACACGAAGAGAACGGTGGATGATTTAATGAGCCGGATGCAGGCGCGCGGATACTTTGTGGAAGCTCTCCACGGGGATATGAAGCAGCAGCAGCGGGATCGTGTAATGGCACGCTTCCGGGCCGGTACCATCGATGTCCTTATTGCAACGGATGTTGCAGCACGCGGTATCGATGTCGATGATGTGGATATCGTATTCAATTATGATGTTCCGCAGGATGTCGAGTACTATGTGCACCGTATTGGCAGAACTGCCCGTGCAGGCAGGGCCGGAAAATCCGTGACGTTTGTTGCTCCACGTGAGATCTACAAACTCAGGGATATCCAGCGGTATGCAAAGATCCAGATCGCCAAGACCCCTCTGCCGACTTTGGATGATGTAGCTGAGATGAAACAGCAGATCTTCCTGGACAAAGTCCGGGATATCATGGCTGCAGGAAATCTTGAGATGTATCTTCCTCTCGTTGAGCAGCTTCTTGAGACGGAAACTGAGACTGATTCAGAATCCAAAGCTGAAGTGACCAGTATTCAGGTTGCGGCAGCTCTTCTGAAGATGTACCTTGATTCCGGTAAGAATGCCAGCCAAAGTGAGGACATAAAGCCTCTTCAACCCTCCCCCTCGATCTCGGAGACGTTTACGCCCGGGACCGTTGAGAGCAGCGGTGCTGAGACGGGTATGGTCAGATTCCGGATCTCTCTTGGTAAGAACCAGCAGATCCGCCCGAAGGATATCGTCGGAGCCTTTGCAGGCGAGTGCGACATTCCGGGTTCCTCAATTGGCAGGATCGATCTGTACAACAACTACTCCTATGTCGATGTTCCCTTAGAGCATGCAAATCTTGTTGCCGAGGTCATGGGTTCCAAGACCATCCGTGGTCAGGAACTTGAGATCTCCATCGCAGCATCACGTACTGCTGAAGAAGAGGAACATGAGCGTGACCGGGACAAAGGCGGAGACCGGCGCGGAGGTTCCTCCGGCGGATCCTCCTACGGAAATCGCAGCGGAAGTAGTGGCGGAAGTAACTACCGTAGCGGTGACCGGAGCTCCGGAAGCAGCGATCGAAGAAGTTTCAGCCGTGGAAGCAGCGGACCTGCAGCCCCCCGAAGGGACTCCGGTCACGGCTTCTACGGAAGAGATTAATCTTCTCCTTTTTTCGTTCTAGTATTTGTATCATTTTCGTTCGTGTGAGGATACCTTCATTATTTCTGGGTGTCAACATATACAAAGTTTTGAAGGAAACTCCTGAAGAAACTTCCCGGTCTCATATATGAAACCGGCGGCCTGCGGGAAGGACAAGAATACTGTTTGGGACTCACCTCCCCTGAGTCTTGTCCAGAGTGCAGTGAACCTCAAAAAGGTGAAAACAAAATGGATTTCAACTTATCTTTAAGAAGAGCAATGAAAACTGGCGAGGTTACCCTCGGCCAGAACTCTGTTGAGAAAATCGTTGCTGAAAACAAAGCAGAACTCGTCATCATCGCAAAGAATGCCCCGGTTAAAGTCCGTGCCTTTCTTGCAGCAAATGAAAGCATTCCCCTTTATGAATTCAAAGGAAGCTCCCGTCAGCTCGGTAAAGAATGTGGTAGGGACCACATGATCAGTGTTCTTGCGATTGTCAATGCGGGCGAATCTGATATCCTCTCCCTTAAGAGTGAATAAATATGAGTGAGATTACCATTTCCGAAGACGCCATGCGTATGATTGCCCAGTTTGAGAATCTCACCGGTGCAGGTGCAAGAGACTGTGTTGTCGATGATAAATTCAGCCGCATTCTCTTCGTTATCAACCCGGGAGAGATGGGACTTGCAATCGGAAAGAAGGGTGCTAGCATCAAGAAGGCATCTGACGCTTTCGGTAAGAAGGTCGAGGTCGTTGAATACAACCCGGATAAAGTTCAGTTTATCAGAAACTGTTTCCTCCCTGTCCAGGTACAGACCGTCATCTTCGAAGAGGATGAAGAGGAAAACACCGAAGTTGCCTATATCGAGGTCGCAGATGTCGACCGCGGTCTTGCCATCGGCAAAGAAGGCAGAAACATCATCAAAGCAAAGAAACTTGCTTTCCGCCAGTTTGATATCGCCAATGTCGAGCTCAAACAGGAAGAGGAAGAAGAGTCAGAAGAAGACGAGTCATAAATTCGTCTCTTTTTTTTTTAACAATCGTATTTTATCGGGTGGGTCGATCCGCACGAAACCGAAATGTGTTACTTCTGAGGGTGTTTTTCCTGATATGCAGCTTCAGGTCCCATTGCAATAAGCTCTTCCAGCGTATTCACATTTCTGAAACTTTCAAGATGAGGGTCGATCGTTCGAAACATCTCGGGAGGAATTCGTTTTGTGTTCAATGTATTCACCATGTCGCGGAGCGAAAGAGACTCGTGTTTTACGACATATTCTCTGAGCGCCGATACTCTGTAGACTGCATGGAGTGGTTCGAGGTCGGTGTTTTCCCATTCTGGAATGATCGCGTCATACTCATCGATGTTCTCAAACAGATATTGTATGATCGGTTTGCTGATCGTGGGCATATCGCACGCTGAGATAAACACCAGATCGCTCTGTATCTCTTCCAGGCCTGCTGATATTCCTCCTATCGGTCCGAGTCCGGATTTTTTATCCCAGGTACATCTGACTAAATCGGAAAGGCCTGAAAAATGCTCTGTCTGCTTTTTGTTTTTTGCGACGATCACGATCTCATCGACCTGTCCTTCGAAGGTCATCACAAGCCGTGAGATGAATGAGCAGCCTTGGTACGAAAAAAGATACTTTTCGCGGCCGTTCACCCGTCTGGCCTCTCCGCCTGCAAGGATCATCGCAGATCGTTTTACCGGCATGATAGCTCCTCTTTGAAATGGGTAAGATTGACGATCATCTCATTCACCGGTGTGTGGTTCCCGTGTTTCTTACCCAGTGCTACGATTGCCCCATTGATGTAATCTACCTCGGTTTTGCGGTTCGCAGCAATATCCTGATACATTGAGGAGAAATGTGCGGATGTCGGAGGAATTTTCTTTGTCTTCAGGAACTCAAGATACTCATCAGCGGTATTCTGTGTCAGTATGACATTTTCTGCGCTTGCAACTTCGAACGCTTCGTGAACGATCCGGGTGATGATGTTCCAGGCTGGTTCTCTGAGCAGTTCTCCGTAAGGACACTCCATGATTGCGCCGAGGGGGTTTAGCGAACAGCTGTAGAGTGCTTTTGACCAGATTGTCCCTCTGATGTTTTCAGAGGGGGTCGCCCGCATTCCTGCTTTGGTGAACAACTCCGAGAGGCAATCTGTTTTTGCATCTTTCCCGATTGGGAATCTGCCGAAGACCGTCTCACCGCCGTCGACGGATACAAAAACCGCATTATCGGCTTTCCACTCAAATCCGGTAATGATCATTGCCCCAAGCACATGTTTCGTGTACTCAGCAATGATCTCTTCATTACCGATCCCGTTTTGAAGACTTACTACCTCGGCTTCACCGAATAGATGATTATACCGTTCGCAGATCTCCCGTGTGGCCGTTGCTTTGGTGGAGATAATGATATAATCCCATGATCCTTTTGGAGGGGCCGTGCCGCAGGGAAATCGGCAAGTCTCCGTCCCCCAGATCCCTGTCAGGTAAAACCCATTTTTTTCTATAGATGTACTGTATATTTCCCGACATACAGCAAAGACTTCCGCATATTTCGATAATTTTGCGGCGATTGAGAGTCCTACGGCTCCGGCACCAAGTATCAATATTCTCATTTGTTCTTATTATATTGTCTCTAAACCACATTAAAAGAAAGGTTTTTCGGTGGCGCCGTGGTGAATCTCTTTAAGGATACTAAATTATTGGTATTTGCGGGTTAATTATACTATTTTGTATTAATGTATATTAAAATGGACTATATATGATAAATAATTATACATTACATTACGATTAATTGATAGCCTCGATAAGCAAATATAGATGTATGCAGAAAAAGCTGATTTTGATCTTTATGGCACTCGTCATGTGTGTCATGGTGGTTTTTACCGCAGGATGTACCGACCCTGGTAGTGACAATGCTACCGTGGAGATTCTTTATACTGGAGCCGGAACAATGCCCGGACTTCTCGCAACCGGCCAGATCGACGGCTACATTTGCTGGCAACCTTTTGTCTCCGTTGCAACGGAAGGTCAGATTGGGAAAGTCATCTCATACAGTCAGGATCTCCCACCTGCAGGGGCCTGGGTGAATCACACATGTTGTGCGTTTGGTGCAAACTCCGTGACTCTTGAAAATGATCCGGAAATCGCTGCAAGCCTTACTGCTCTGATGATTCTTGGAAACACCTATGTCAGTGATAATCCAAATGAGGCTGCGGTTTCCACGGCAAACTGGCTCTTCGCCGGCCAGGACATGACCTACGGAAATGTAACCGTCAGTTCCGTTGATGTCATGAAAGCCTCGATCCCGACGATCAAGTTCTCCAGCGAGGTCACCGATTCATGGATGAGCAGCAATGAGAAATTCATCCTGTCCCAGCGTGAACTTGGTATCCTGACCGGGAAACTCGCACCGACCACGGAGACCGAATCCGCAGCACTCATCTACGACTTTGATCCATACGACTCCGCAGTTTCACAGATCAAGAGCGGAGTATTCATTACTCCGGCGACATCGTCGACCATGCCTGTTATTTCCATTGGATATCTCCCGAGCGACCACGATGCATCTCTGTTCGTTCTCTTAAAGAACTGGGAATACTTCAAGGAAACCTACAACTGTTATCTGAAGCCTGTCACGGAAAAGACCGGAAAGATCAGCGATGCTGAACTCTACATCAATGGTCAGAAGGTTGCCAATATCAAGCTCGTTGAAGGTACCGGGGGGCCCCAGCTGATGACGCTTCTCCAGCAGAATGCAATTCAGTATGCCATTGCCGGAACCCCTCCGTATCTGAGCGCGATCGATAAGAGTACCGGCGATATGAGCCTGAAAATCATTTCTCCGATCAATCTTGAAGGATCAGGACTTGTCGCTTCGGTCTCTTCCCCGGCAAATGACTGGGACAGTTTCGTTGCCTGGGTGAAGGCACGCAGCGCCGAAGGCAAAAATGTGGTTCTCGGTGACCCTCAGCTCGGTTCGATCCAGGATGTCATGCTGAAGTCAGCTCTCGATTCTGCCGACATCACCTACGTGGTCAAATCCGCGTAACCATCCTTCCATTTTTTTATCATCATAGTGTGAATGAAGAATTTTTGACAGATCCTTCACACACGTAAACCGTGTCCGCCCTCAAACATTTGATATTCTGTAAAGTCTATATTAATAGAATAAAGGGAAGGTGGACAAGACAAAATATGAAATGGTACATGAAACTTATACTTCCCGCACTTGTTCTCGTATTGTGGGAAGTTGCAGCGATTCTGATGAACAATGCATACATCCTTCCCCGGGTGGAGAATGTTCTCGCCGTTTTTACGACACCGTTTGCCGATCTCTATGGCTGCGGAAGTCTGCTGGAAAACAGCTGGATCAGTATTTACCGGGTAACGCTTGGATTTATCATCGCCTGCCTGATTTCTGTCCCTCTGGGAATCATTCTCGGCAGGTATTCTGTTCTTGAACAGTTCTCTGACAGCCTGATCCAGATCCTGCGCCCCATCCCTCCTATGGCCTGGGTACCTTTATCCCTCGCCTGGTTCGGGTTGGGTCTTACACCGATCCTATTTATCATCGTGATCGGTTGTATATTTCCGATTCTTGTCAATACTATAGACGGTGTGAAAAGGGTGAAGAAAAGCTGGGTCGAAACGGCCCGGATCTATCAGGCAAATGAGCGCCAGATCATTACCAAGGTCATTGTTCCGGCTGCAGGTCCTGCCATATGGAATGGGCTTCGCGTCGGTTTCGGCATTGCCTGGATGAGCGTTGTCGCGGCGGAAATGATGCCGGGAACCGTGTCGGGTCTCGGGTATCTTATCATGTACACATATAACTGGGGTCAGGTCCAGATGGTCATTGCCGGCATGATCGCTATCGGCATCATCGGTATTTTTATGGATCAGTTCTTCCAGTATGTTCTGCGGAAGAAGTTCGCCTGGGAGGTGCTTGACAAATGACTGACTGGGATAAAATATGGGTGAAAGTGGAGGATGCCACAAAGACGTTCTCCTCTCGGAAAGGTGATGTCACCGCTCTGGAGCATATTAATCTCGAGGTCCATGATGGTCAGTTCGTCTGCCTGCTTGGTCCCTCGGGCTGTGGTAAAACCACTATCCTTCGGATGATAGGGGGACTTGATGTTCCTACCAGAGGTACGGTCTCGATCGATGGAAAGATCGTGGACGGTCCATCCCCGAAGATGACGATGGTCTTCCAGGAATACTCTCTTTATCCGTGGCGTACCGTCGCGGAGAATGTAGGGTTCGGTCTGGAGATGACTGGCGTTCCAAAAGAGGAGAGGATCGCCGAAGTCAACAAGCGTCTTGCGCTTGTGGGTCTCGCCGGATTTGGCGACAGCTACCCGTACGAGTTGTCCGGGGGTATGCGTCAGCGGGCTGCAGTCGCCCGAGCTCTTGCAACAGATCCGGCCGTCATGCTGATGGACGAACCCTTTGGCGCGCTCGATGCGCAGACCCGGAATAAAATGCAGCGTGAGCTTCTCCAGATTTGGGGGGAGACAAAAAAGACAGTGATTTTCGTTACGCACAGCGTTGATGAAGCAGTTTATCTTTCTGATAAAATCGTCATTCTCACTCCCCGCCCGGGGAGAATATATGAAATATATCCAAATTCTCTACCACGACCTCGTGACAGAACCAGTGTAGAGTTTGCCAAACTCAGGAAAGATGTTCTTGCCGAAATCGAGAAATTAGAGGCGGGGAATAAGAACCTTTAATATGGTTTCCAACTAACGTAGTTTGCACATTTAAGAGAGCTAGGAGTAACTAAAAATGGTAAGAAAGCCAGCAAGAATGTATAATAAACTCGCCAAGAAGGCATATTGCCGCCGTGAATATATGGGCGGTGTGCCGGGCATAAAAGTTGTAACGTTTGATATGGGAAATCTCTCTGAAGAGTTCCCGGTCGCAATTCATCTTGAAGCACTTGAAGCATGCCAGATCCGTCACACGGCAATGGAAGCTGCACGTATCAATATGAACAGACGTCTGATGAAAGACGTCGGCAGAAACAATTTCCACTTAAAGATCAGACCGTATCCTCACCACGTCCTCCGTGAACATAAGCAGGCAACTGGTGCTGGTGCGGACCGTATTTCTGAAGGTATGAGACTTGCATTCGGCAAACCAGTCGGAACTGCAGCCCGTGTTGAAGAAAGACAGCGTATTTTCACCGTCTGGACAACCGCGCAGTATATCGATCAGGCAAAGGATGCACTTCTTCACAGTGGATACAAACTCCCGACTCCGGTCCGGATAATTGTTGAGAACTAAGGTTTTATACTATAGCTCTCAATTAATCATACTTTTTTGTTGAGAATGTATGTTGATTGTGATCTCATGCAGGGTACCGTATGATCCTGTCTGTAGATGTTGATTCCGCACCGAAGGAGATCCACGACTGATTTCCTCGGATGATTGTCCGGGATCTTTTGGTCCGTTTCCGCTTTTTCACTTCCTGAAGAGAACGCTTTAATACTTTCCTGCGGGAAACTCTATGATTATGTTTGATCTGTTCAAAAAAACGAAGTCTTCGCCCAATACGCCTGAGGTTGAGGATAATGAGTATGATGATGAAAATGTTGTCACCTGGGAGCGGTACAACACCGAGACTGGTGAGGTAGAAGAGACCCTTGACCTGGAATGCTATGATGAGGATGGGCTTGAAGCGATGGAAATGCTCACCGACGTGAAGAGACCAAACGGTGAGTGGCAGGGGTACCGATATGTGTATATCTCAAACGGCGTGGAGAAACACATTCGTCCAAAAGACAATAAATATCCCTGATTTTTTCAGGAGTTAATATTTTTTTTATAATGATGCTCCTCACGATATAGAGCGCATGAAAATATCATTTACGATCATTAATCATCGGCTTTCTTGTATTTTTTGCTTATATGTGCTATTTCGCTTTATTGTGTCATTCATTCTAATAATAATGTTTAAAATGGATGTTAACACGCAGAAATTATACTTTGACCGTGTCAGGGAACTGCTGGAAGATGTTAACATACTCGGTCTGGCAACCGTCTTGCGGCACGAAGTAAGTTAAGGCTAGAGAACTATTATAGAATATCGTGGGACCTCCCCGGGAAATGCATTGAGAGATCCACGCACGAATCCATATGCATTCATGCGGGGTCTGGTATTTGAAAAAGCGTTCTCGAAAGCTAAGAACGGGCAAAGAGAAAAATATGACAGAGTTCACTTCAACCTTACAAACACAAATAAAGCGGCAGAAGCCCTCCACGAAAACCCCTGGACAGTCTGCCAGAACCATTCGTCGGAAATATGAACTCATTGAACAATCAAAAGATTCGAGAAGATGAGAGGATAGACTCGTCGCTGTGTGCAGGGATGAGTAAACTTTTTTGAGCATCATACACAGATATTACGCCGTTCTCCCATAGGGTAGGTAAATCCAAGCCTGGACATGTATCACTGGCACAAGTTCTCCTCCTAAATGTATGACCCACATTTTTACCTTGTGTACATATTTATATAAATGGTACAATTTCGATAATGAATAGGATTATAATTGATAAAATAGAATATCCGTTCATCTATTGAGGTGCCGGCTTGTGAACCTCTATCCTAATCCCCTGTTTCTCTTAACCTGGAACACCCCTCCCTCCCGCACATCGATGTTCTACGCATTTATATTACGATCCGCGGAAGGTTTGAGGGGATGATTCGAAATTTTACCGGAAGATCGATGTGTATTATCAAGAGCTGAGATCTGAAAAGCTGAATCCCGAGCACCAGAAGTTCTATGACCGGTTCTTTACGATTGAGAGAAAGCAGCGTGTTGGAAGGGTGGTTATTCTAAATGATGAGGCTATTTTAGAATTTCAGGATAAGTATGCAGGGTATTTTGTGATTATTTCCCATGATATGAAGGATCCTGTTGAGGTGTTGACGATGTATCAGGCAAAGGACAGGGTGGAAAAGTCGTTTGGCATTGAGGTGAGGACCTAAATAAAAATTGGCGGGGGATAAGGTTAAATACTATTGTGGATTAATTATCTTTTTACTGAGAATATGATCGTAGCCAAACCTGAAAAAAAACAGCTGATAAGAGAATTGTCTGCTTTTCTTGTCATAACCTTTGTCGCAACCTATCTCCTTGAGATCTTGGTGATTATGCAGGAGGGATCCGGGATATTATCCAGCAAGTGGATGCTCATTCCGATGTACATCCCGGCTGTTGGTGCAATACTGTGTATGGTCGGTTTCAAATCGAAGGCTCTGACACGGGAGTCAAAACTATTCCTTGCCATGTTCCTGCTTGCTTCAGCCGTCACGCTGGTGGAGGCATTATACCAGCCTCTCCTTGGAACGATCGGACCCCTTCTCCTTCTTACTGTGATCATCTCCGTTGCCGCATTCCTCATGGTGTTCCTGCTGAATCTTAGAGCATCCGGGAGGAAAAGCCTGGCTGATGCAAAACTATCCTTTGGACATAATTACCGGTAATACCTCATCATACCGGTAATCTTTTCGGCGCTGTTCATCCTTGGGTATTTCATAAGCCATATGCTCGGACTGAGCCTTCCGCCGACGGAGTACGATCCGGGTACATTCTTCGTGTTCATTGGCATGTACCTGATCACGTTCGTCGTTGCATGGTCCAAATATTTCGGGGAAGAGTACGGCTGGAGATTTTATCTTCAGGACAGGGTATTTCCCATCTTTGGCACATACCGTGGCGTCGTCCTTATTGGGATCATATGGGGATTGTGGCACCTTCCACTCAGTCTCGTCGGATTGAATTTTCCCGACAACCTCCTTGCAGGAAATATCATTTATCTCGGATGGACGATCATTATAGGTATTATATTCAGCTATGCCGTACTGAAGACCCGGAGCATCTGGATCGCCGTGCTGTTGCATGCACTCATAGACTCCTTCGTCTTTACCGGGAATTCGTTTATTGCAAACAGCAATATTCTCATAGCATTTCTGCCGATCCTTCTTCTTATGGGAATATTTGCCGCCGTCCTAATCAGGTCGCGGGTATGGAAGGATGAAACAGCCGGTGTGAATATCGAAAAACCCTCCCCCGCCTGAAGTGCTGTTTGAGCGGGGGTCTGTTTTTTTGGTCCCTCCTCAAAACAGATTTTCTTTGATCCATGTGGGTCCAACAGATTTTGATCGACACTAAAAGGTGGTGGAGGTATCAGCTCACCCTGTTAATTGAGATCCTTCACTGCTGAGTCTCATATGGATCGACCACGTTTATACCAGGTATCTTCCTGAAATATGTATCTTCGGTATATATTGTGTGAATATGTTTTTCCAATATTGTTGCAGCCGGCAGGGCATCCCAGAAATAGAGCTTATGCTGTTCAATTGGATCTGCTGATCTGCATACGATCCGAATCAGGGATTTCCCTGTCTGGACGTTTGAATACGCACCCCTCAGGAGTGGCCCGAATGGTTTCTCTCCTTGGTACGTACCTATTATTTTTGACCTTGCAGAATTTTTCGGTGGTATTCAGGTGTCAGTACACTTACGGATGTGTACGCACAGGAAATAAGAAAATGAAATCAACGGCTAAATCTGAAACCTGTTATTTAATAGAGAGAATCAGAAAAAGGATCTATCTTACTATTGACCCGGATCACTAATATTTCATCAAGAACGCTGGTCTTACAACCTCCTGATTCTTCGATTGAGCGATTAACGCGCTTAAAACGAATGGCGGATATGCGACTGTATTAATAGTGACTAATACGACCTTAAATACCGATTTAACGACCTTAAAAGAGAGCCGTCGGAGGGACTTGAACCCTCGACCTGCTGATTACGAATCAGCCGCTATACCGCTAAGCCACGACGGCACATTATGTGCTTAAACACATTGCCTGTTAGACAATAAATAGGTTATTGATTTATGAATATCCCTGCAGAGTCGGCGTATCGGCTCCTTCGGCATGCGCTCCGTTGGTTATCTGTCCAAACTTCGCCTCGTAATCATTCACACTCTTCTGCAGAGCTCCCAGGAGTTTTTTCGCATGTTTCGGGCTTATTGCTACGATTGCCTTTGCTTTTGCTTGATTTGCCACCGGAAGCTGGTGTAAAAACATCATTGTGAACTCATCATCCTTGAATGCGATCTGAATCATATTACTGTAAACCGGGTCAAGGTTCTGAGGAATCTGAATGTTGAGTTCATTACCTGCCATAATTATTAATAGTGTGTTGAACGAACTTATGTCTATTGAGTCATCATGCCGGACGAGAAGATTTCTGTAACAGATGTGGTGAAAGCAGGCACCTGTCCCATGCAGCTCTACCTGGCAAAATCCACTGATATCCCCTACGAAGAGCCGATAGCATACACGGTCGCAAAACAAATTTCCTATTATCTTGGTGATATTCTCTCGACTGAGGATGTCTGGGAGGGGGGACTGAAAAACCTGGTGCACTAGGATCAGCCCGCGCTCTCGTACCTCGAAAAAATGGTCGTTTCCTGCAGCAAAGTGACCTGGCGTCAGGCCGAACGGTATGATGTATCGGTTTTCTCTGATAAATACGGTATCTTTGGGAAGGTTGACCGGTTCTTTGATGACAGTTTTTCCCTCGTAAAAAGCGGGTCGGCCCCCACACGCGGTGTCTATCTTTCCGACCGGCTCCGCGTAGTCTGTTACGCGGTCTGTCTCGAAGAGATGTATGGGAAACCCTTCTACGGGCGCGTTGAGTATCTCAGTTCGGGAACTATACGCAGTGTTATTGTGGAGCCAAAGGACAGACGTGCTCTGTTTCTCGCACTACGGGCAGCAGAAAAAGTAACGAAAGGGGGGATTCCGAAAGTTGTCCGGGGTCCGTACTGTTCCTGGTGTAAATTTGTGGAGACCTGTTCCGCCGTTGAAAAACCCAAATCTCTCTTTTCGAAAATGATGTCAAAGGCATAACTTAGATATTCTGAGAAAAAAAACATACTAAGATAGTTATGACCTTTGAACTCTCAGACGATATTCTCGAAGCAATACTCAATACTGGAAAAGAAACAGTAAAGGTCTCGAATCTGGAAGATCTGGTACATAGCAATACTGATGGGCTCAGCCAGGCGGTCACCTGTCTCAAAGATAAAGGGTATGTCACCGAGTCACCAGACGGACTTTCGCTCACAGACAAGGGAACCACGAAGGCAGCTCACGTTGCCCGTAAACATGCGGTCCTGACGAGTTTTCTCACCGATGTTCTTGGTGCTGAACCGGATCACGCATCAAAGGAGGCATGCATCATGGAACACAGCATCTCCTCGGAGACAATCGAGCGTCTTGATACGTTTTTGGAAAAGCGCGGTCCGGGTGGACGCAAAACCTGTCGCGGAAGATCATGGGGAAGACGCATGGCCGATTCGGAAACGAGCAATCTAGCTGAGCATGAAGGACATGCCGGACTCACGAAACGCAATCCCATCGTGTCTCTTTCCGAGTGTCCGGAAGGTTCCCTCCAACATGTTTCTATGATCCGATGCTTTGGAAAACACAGCCGTCTCATCGATTTGGGCGTTATTCCCGGAGAACTGATAACTCTCAGACGCAAGCTTGATAATAATGCGGTCGTGATAACCGTCAAAGGATGCGACATCGCCTTAAGCCCCGAGGTCGCTGAGAATATCATGGTCGAGCGGTGCAACAGTCAATGATGCGCCGGGCAGTTCTGATCGGGAACCCCAGTGTGGGTAAATCCCTCATCTTCAACCACCTGACCGGTCTTGGCGTCGAGGTGAGCAATTATCCCGGGACCACTGTTGGACTGATGTCCGGCGTCGTTCGTTACAATAAAACGGAATTTACTCTCTCGGATCTGCCAGGGATCTATTCTCTGTCAGGAAGCTCCGCCGAGGAACAACTCGTCAGGGAGTATCTCATCACCGGTGAATCAGACCTTATCGTGGCGGTTTTGGATGCCAAGCATCTTGAGAGGAATCTGTATCTTCTGCTGCAGGCCGCCGAAATCAGAAAACCTCTGGTGATCGTGCTCAATATGATGGATGATGCACGGTCCGCCGGGAAGATCATCGATACCGCTGGACTTTCGGAAAAGTTTGGTGTTCCGGTCATCGAGACCATTGCAACTGAAGGAAAAAATCTGGAGAAAATCGCTGACTATGTCATCTCCGATGAACTGTTCGTTCCAAAGATCGTTCCGCGATACGATCATCACATCGAAGCGGCAGCAAAAAGTCTGCAAAAATATCATGATCTCTCGGAAGCCGAAGCTCTTTTAGCACTGGAAAATGTCTCCCTGAGCACACTCTCACCCGAGGTGATGGAAAGCGCCTCTGTTGTTTCAGACGAGATCCAAAAACGGCACATGATGTCCCCTAAGCAGATCATCGCGGCAAATCGGCACAACACGGCAAAGGCGATCTCTGAAGAGGTGACAACTCTCACTCCTTTGAAAAAACGCCGCGATCTCGATTCGCTCCTGACGAGAGGTTTTCCCGGCATCCCCATCCTGATCATTACGATGATCGCGATCCTTGGTACCGTTTTCCTGCTAGGAGGATTTTTAGAGGAAGTCATTGTCGGAGCTATGACGACGTATCTTCTCGATCCGTTCCACGCTTTGAACCTTGCACCTTTTCTGGATACAGTCGGCAGTGCCGTGATCCTGGCTCTCATGGCAGGTCTTGGGATCGCGTTTCCCTACGTGTTTCTGTTTTATATCTTCATCTCGATCCTGGAGGATACCGGATATCTGACCCGGGCGGCATTTCTTGCTGATCGCGGAATGCATAAACTCGGGCTCCATGGTCAGGGTCTGATCCCGCTCGTTCTCTCTTTTGGATGCAGTGTGCCCGCGATCATGAGCACACGCTTTCTCCCGACGAGGCGTGAACGTGTCATTGCCTCTGTTCTCGTGACGATGCTTCCCTGCTCGGCGCGAACCGTTGTTATCTCCGGGATCGTTGCTTCCTTCATTGGCTTCGGCGCCGCGTTTTCTATCTATGGGATCGTTTTCATCCTCGTTTTCATTATCGGCTGCGTCCTTTCCCGGATCACGCCTGGAGAACAGTACGGGATGATTCTCGAGATGGCTCAGCTCCGCCGTCCGATCCCGAAGTATGTGGTGAGAAAAGCATGGATGCGTGTCAGCGAGTTCCTGTACATCGCGATGCCGCTTTTGCTGATCAGCAGTGTGTTTCTGGGGATCTTCGATTACTTGGGATTTGTCACGATGTTTGGGTCGTTCATTGATCCGATCTCCACCGCGGTTCTCGGGCTACCCGGATTTGCGTTCACCGCTCTAATGTTTGGGATCCTCCGAAAAGAAATGGCGTTTGAAACCCTCGCGATCATGGGGGGAACGACCGATCTTGCTTCCATCCTTTCAAGCAGTCAGCTCTATATCTTTGCTCTCGTGTGCGTTCTTTTCGTTCCGTGTATCTCTACAATAGCCGTTCTGATGAAGGAGATCGGGGTAAAAGCGGCGGCTCTTATCACGGTGTTCACTCTTATGCTCGGTACCTCCCTAGGGGCACTTCTGCATTTTCTTTTCATGCTGTTTTGAGTGGAGACACCCCCTCTCCTTCTCAATAAAAATAACATGAGCGAGAGCCAACAGATTAGGTGCAATGCTGACTTTTATCGGGCTTGGCCTCTTTGACGAATCTGACGTATCGGTCCGGGGTATGGATGCTATCAAATCCGCGGACACGGTGTTTCTGGAAGTGTATACCTCGGTTCTTACCGGTGCCCCGATCGAACGGCTCGAAGGGTTCTACGGTAAAAATATCACGCCTCTGTACCGGGAAGATGTGGAGATCCATGCAGATAAGATCCTCGATGCGGCAGAGTCCGGAAACGCTGTTTTTCTGACTGCAGGTGACTCAATGATCGCGACGACCCATTCTGATCTCCGTATCCGGGCGGCCGATCGGAACATTCAGACAAAAATCATTCATGGTGCTTCCATCACGACAGCCATATGCGGTCTTTCCGGTCTGCAGAACTACCGGTTCGGCAAATCCGTCTCTGTACCTTTCCCATATGGGAAATGGTTCCCGATGACCCCGATAGAGGTCATCTCGGCAAATCTCAAGGAAAATCTCCACACACTGGTGTTTCTCGATATCCAGAAGGACAAGGAACGATACATGAAGATCTCCGAGGCCGTCGATCTGTTGGAAGAGCAGGCCCGCCGCGTGGGTGCCGAAATTCCGTTCTACGTCGGTATCGCCCGTTCGGGTTCGCCCGACCCGGTGGTCCATGCAGGAAGTGCTGAGGAGATGAAATCGTTTGATTTCGGCTCTCCTCTGCACATCCTGATCGTCCCGGGCCAGCTCCACGACATCGAGCGTGAGTATCTTGAGAGGTTTGCGGGTCTATGCTGATCGATGCATATGGGAAGATCTTTGCAAAGGACTCGGGTTCTGAGAAGACCGTTCCAAACAACACGGTTCTTGGACAGACCGCGGACGAGATCGCCGAGATGGTTTCCTGTTATGCATCGGACGGCAAAGTGTTTTTCAAAAAAGGTGGTCTGGTGAATGCCGCGGCTTCGTTTGCGTACGGATACGGCTGGCTGGATGCGGGACGCTATCTCGGGTATCTCGCCGGCTCACCATCGGCCCCTCCCGGAATCGATGACTGTCTTCCCGAGTCTCTTGCCGAGCACCTTAATGAGAAAACCTACCGATATCAGAGAATGCTGACGAACGCTTTGGATGGGGTTTTCCCCGCGCCCGATCCGGAGACCGCGATGTATGCTGCGGCATCCACTATCCTTGCAAAGGCACGATCGTATCTGATCGAAGGATCGACCCGTCTCCCGGACGATCTCATCAATGCTCTGGTGCTGTTTTCCTACGGGCACGGCTGGCTTGACTGCGGGGTTCGTGCCGGTCTGTTTTCGATCCACGGAGACCGGCATCTGTTTACCATCTAAAACAGTCTTTTACGCCACTTTTTTACGAGCTTCAGCGTTTTTTCAGTGTACGGCGGATACCGCAGTTTGCGGTCGGGTTTTGTTTTCCTGATCACGACCGTGCGCTTCCTTGTGAATGTTTCAAGCGAGTACTTCCCGTGATACTCTCCCATCCCGCTCGTCCCGACCCCGCCGAAGGGTGCGTTCTGGTTTGCGACCTGCATCATCACATCATTGATGCAGACACCTCCCGACGGGTGGTGGTCGATGAGATGGTCAGAGAAGGTTTTATTTGAGGAAAATATGTACAGAGCCAGCGGATCCTTTTTGATCAACTGTTCAAGTTCATCTGTTCTTTCCCAGGTGAGGATCGGAAGGATCGGGCCGAAGATCTCATTCTGCATGATTTTGTCGGAAAGACCTGCGGACAAAATCGTAGGTGCGATCTTTCTTCCTTCGGGATCATGCTCTCCGGCCCGGAGGATGAGATTCTCCGGTGTTTCAAATGAGACCAGACGGTCATATGCATCCATAGTGACGATTTTTCCGTAGTCGCCATTTGTTGCCGGATTACTTCCGTAGAGGCTGATGATCTCTTCTTTGAGTTTATTCACGAGGTCGTCCCGCATGGAGCTGTGTACCAGCAGATAGTCCGGAGCAATACATGTCTGTCCGGCATTCGCAAATTTCCCCCAAGCGATCCGTTTTGCGGCTACGGCAATGTCTGCCGTCTCATCGACGATGCAGGCATTTTTCCTGCCAAGCTCCAGGGTCACAGGTGTGAGATGGACTGCCGCCTTTTCGGCAATCATTTTTCCTGTTTCTTTTCCGCCGGTGAAGAAGATGTAGTCATACTGTGCATCGAGATCGATCTCGTCTTCCACACTGACCCACTCTTCGGGGAATACTTCGGCAAGGATCGTCCGGATGATCTTTCCTGTCTCCGGGGATCTTCGGGATGTTTTTCCGATAATCACATTTCCTCCGGCGATGATACCCGCAAGCGGAAGCATGAATAGATGGAACGGATAATTCCACGGAGACAGAAGGAGAACAAGGCCGAACGGGTCGTGGCGGATGACGGTTTTTGCCGGGAAAAGCAGCAGTGGGGAACGGATCTTGTTCTCTCTCAGGAACTTTTTCGTGTGCTTGATCAGATAATCTATCTCGTGAAGGACAGGCGCGATCTCAAATGAGTATGCTTCGAACGGATATTTCCCAAGATCAGCAAAAAGAGCCGCTGTGATCTCCGGTTCATGGGCATTTATGGATGCCCGGAGTTTTTGCAGGGCAAGGAGTCTGCGTTGAATGGGAAGAGTATTGCCAGCTTCAAAAAAATACCGGTGAGCTTCGATGGACATATGTTCCACTATGCTTCAAAAAAATAAAAAGAGATCTATTGATTTTCCAGGGCTTTGTGCAGATAATGGATCCTTTGCCGAGCTGCTGTAGTTTCTCCCTCCTCCTTTTCAAATGAGAGAGAGAGAGGATATCGCCGACTGCAGTATCCGCCGGCAGGTTTTTCAGAGCAAAAACCCCAAGCGGTCTTTCCCCGGCAGGACAGCGGAGAAGGAGTGCGGCTTTGTTGTTTTCTATCTCATCAACGGTCACGAGCAGTTTCATACCCTGACCCCGTCTCCTGATACGAGAATATTTTCTGCAATATGTTCGTTTCTGGTGACGACGGAGTAAACTGACCCGTCGGTCGTCACGACCACATCCCCGTCAAGATCGGTCCTGTAAATGTGGTCGGTGTATTTTGCGAACAGTGTCAGGGCTTCGATGTGGGGATGACCGTAATCGTTGTCTGCACCAAGACTCATAACGATAACGTTCGGGCTGACTACTTTGAGGAATGCATCCGTGGATGAGGTGGAGCTTCCGTGATGACCTGCTTTGAGGATCTCCGCATCAACTGCCGTGCCTGTAGAGAGGATGTATGCCTCGGCTTTCTTTCCGGCATCCCCGGTGAGGATAAACGAGATCGTTCCGTAAGTTACGTTGAGAACGATGGAGTTTTCGTTGATATCGGGAGATGATGCCGCCATGATGAGATGATCTCGATCGTCACGCCATACCAGGGATTCGTGATCTGATCCCCTTCTCTGACGACAGTATAACTAATATTTTCATCAGAGATGTACTGCAGGAGATTTTCATAGGTTGCTGATGTATGTTCAACGCCGTTGTCATAGACAACTCCGACGTCATAGGTCGCGAGAACATCTTTTGCTGAACCGATGTGATCATAGTCCTGGTGGGTGATCAGCAGGAACTCTATTCTTTCGATGCCAAGCGAATCATGGTAGGCGAATGTCGCAGATCGGGACTCGCGAATCGAAGGGGACATTGACTCACCTGCGTCGATCAGCGCATATTTTCCATCTTTGGAAAGAAGTATCGTATCTCCCTGTCCGATATCGATGACATGCATAGAAAAGGCGTGCTCATCGGTGACCAGCGGAGCAAGCGGGGTCGAACTGCCATATCCGCCGAGTTCAGCTCCTCCATAGATCACCACAACTGCGATAATGAGCAGACCGCAGATGAGGCTGATGATCTTCTTTTGGGTCGTAACGGATGAACGTCGTTTTTTGCCTGATCTCTTTGCCATATGTGGTAAGAGTATGAACGCGGAAGAAAAAAAGAGAGAGGTTGGAGTATTTTGGATTATGCGTTCTTTCTGGATCCCGCGGTCCAGGAAAGAATCATCGCAAGGACCAGAACAATGAGGGCTGCAATGACGGTCCCATCAAACATCTGGAGGAAGGATGCCGAGTAGTTGTCTGAGGCTCCTGCAAGGAAGATGTTTTTCAGAATGGAAACGATACCTATCGAGATCGCCATTCCAAGCATTCTGGTGGTGGAAAGGGTACCGGACGCCACACCAAATTCCTGCGGGGTCACGGAGTTCATGATCGCCGTACTGTTGGGTGTAACGAAGATGGCAATACCTACCCCGAAGAGTGCCTGAACTGCGATCATGCTCCAGATGGCGGTCTCCGTTCCACAGGTAAGAAGAATGATCATTCCTATACTGATGATGAGAAGTCCCGTGGTCGTTGCATATTTTGGCGGGGCATGCTTGATGAGCCGGTCAATTGTGGTGAGGATCATTGCCCCGATCCCAAATGCTGCGATACTTGCACAGAGGATCGCGCCGATCAGCCATACAGGTTCAGCGGAGGCGGCGCCCATAACGAATGCTCCTGCTATCCCGGCAATGGTGAAAAGTACCCCGAATGCGAGAAGCCATCTGGGCAGAAGATGATCATAGAATCTGCCTGCCACGATCGTGAAGAACACAAGGATCAGTCCCTGCGTGGTGACGATGAGAGCACGGGGCAGTGCGTCCGTGATCCCCCAGACATTTGTCATATAGAGAGAGACAAGAGAACCCATTGCGTAGATCGCCACATAATAGAGCAGGTTTGCGGAGTTGTTGATGGTGAATCCCCTATTGTGGAGGATCAGGTTTACCGGAATAAGAGGATTTCCATTCCTCTTTTCATAGAAGAAGAAGGCGATCAGGAGAATGATCCCGGCGATGAGAAGCTCGAATGCTTCTGTGTTTGGCTGTTTAGCAAATCCGTAAAGGGCAAGACCCATTCCCACCATAAAGAGGATCGCGCCGATCCAGTCATATCGTCCCGTATCTGTCGGGTGGTCTTTTGGGATGAAGGGAATTGCAAGAATGAAGGACAGAAGGGCGATAGGACAGAGGATAAGGTACACCATCGACCAGCCGAAGACATCGGTAAGGGCGCCGGCAAGCAGAGGTCCGGCGAGTTGTCCCATGAATACTCCGGTCATGGCCAATCCTATCGCGGTACCGCGCAGTTCGACCTTCACTGCCGAAGCAAGCAAAGCTATCGCGGTTCCAAACATCAATGCATTTCCGATCCCCTCGATCGTGCGCATGGCAAGGACCATCTCACCTGAAGTTGACATGCCAACACCGAGAGATCCTATACCGAGCAGAAGGACACCTATGCAGAAGAACCACTTCTTGCTGAATTTATCGGAAAGTCTTGCCGCAGGTATAAGAAAAATCGTGGATGTGAGCAGGTAGACAGTAAGGATCCAGCCGTAAAGACCCCAGTAGTCTGGTCCCATCGTATATCCCAGCCCATTGAGCATATTTGGGAGGGCGATGTTTGTCGCCTCTCCGATGAACGGTGGTAAAAAACAGGCAATTCCGACTGTTATTGCAATTAGATATTGTTTTGCACTCAGACGTAATTTTTCCATATACATTTTTATTGTTTTTCGGATGTATTAATGGATATTCATTTTGCGTTGTAACTCAAAAAAGAGTTATCGTTGGTAATTTCTGCGTGCTTCACTGATCATGTCGTCAGCACGTTTCTCATCCAAACCGGGCGAAAGAAACCGCCACTCGCTTTTGATCTCCCGTTCATCTACGGGATCACGGCATTCCATCAGCATTTTTACGGCGCGCATACAGGTTTTACAAAGGGGAACAGCGTTTTCCTTGTCAGATTCTCCCTCGAATCTGAACTGCTGATGCGGGACTGCAGAATCCGCTCCGCACAGGTAACAGACGTTTGGGTGATTTCTCATCGTCTGTTTTATTGGTTTCGGTTTTTCTTCGACGAAGAAATGAACCGGTTCTTTTGCTGTTCTTCTTATCTCCGATTGGTCTGTGACGAACGTCTGAGACTTCGCATATGTTTCTTCGAAGGGCTCGGCATTGGGAACCGCCGGCTCGTTCATCTCCAGAGGTTCTTCTTCAAAGATGTCATCTTCACGGATATCCGTCACCGTGTGATAGTGTTTTTCCGTATCAGTTATCTCGGAATCCTCTATGGTTGGAAAATCTGTTTCATATCCGGATCCTCTTGATAGGTTGGATGCTCTTGGTGATTTCTTCTGCCCAAAGATCCCGGAAAATAGTCCTCTCTTTTTTGGTTTATCTGACGCTCCGCTTGCCGTTAGAGCATCGGTGTAGCCGTTAGATATAGGCGCATACTCCACCTCGTCGTAGACGCTCGATGAACCGGTATGTCCTTTCGACCCAAGAATTGGATTATCTTTCTTGGCCTTCTTTGGTTTATCACCGCCCACTGACCCGCCTAACGGATCAAACTCTTTTTTTCGTACGAAACTGATCCCCCTCTTTAGTATGAAATATTCATCTCGGAGTTCTTAATACCTATGTTAACGTGATCTCCTTCTCTCTCCCTTTTTCTGATTCATGAGGGTTTCACAACGTTATGTCCCTACTTTTCTCCCGAAAAGAATACATACCTGTGAGAGGTATTCTATAGTATCAGAACTTATTCTGATTAACACGAGAGTGATTCTATGAAAAAATATCCTATCTGTTTATTGCCCTGATCGTGCTCTTCCTCTTCGCCGGTGCTGTCTCAGCAGCAGAAACCATTGGCGGCGACAAAGGTGTCGTTCAGGTTACCTGTGATGTGAACGGGGCATCAGCCTCTCTGATCTCGATCAACGGTGATGTTGTTGAGACCAAAACCCATTACCAACGGTATGGCTGAGTTCTATGTGTACACGACCGGCACGCCGGTGAGCAAAGTCATTGTCTCTGCAGACGGTTACTACACTGCCAGCGCTTCCGTAACGGTCCCCCCATCTGGTCAGACCGTCGTTGTGCCGGTAACTCTTGAGGCACAGCCGGTCGGCGGCGACCGCGGTTCCCTCCAAGTCAACACCAACATTATTGGAGCACAGGTTGACGTTATGTCGATCTCTGGTTCAGTTGGCTACTCCGGATACACTGATATTAGCGGCAAGATTGCGTTTGCTGTCTTCACTACCGGAACTCCGATCAACTCTGTTGTCGTCTCGGCACCAGGGTGGGTCACCCAGACCGTTTCCGTAACTGTTCCTGCAAAAGGTCAGACTGAGATCGTCAACATTGATATGAAACCCAGTGTAGCCCCTACAACAGCCATACCTACAACGACCCCCGCCTCCCCAATGGGCTTTGCCTTAATCGGTCTTCTTGGTGTAATTGGTGTGGTTGCTTTAGTCCGCAGGGACTAATCTTATTTTTTTTCTTTTCTTATTCACATTTTCTGCCAACGGGATTTAATATCTCAAAGTTCTATTCTGATAACAGATATGAGTGATTCCGATCCTATCGACAACCCGGAAAGCTGGTTTTCCGCCGGCGAACGCGAACGTGATGCAGGGAACCTTCGCCAGGCACAGTTGTGCTTCGAGAGGGCAGTGGAACTTGATCCGTACAATGCCATGTAATGGTCTGAGTTAGGACTCGCGATGTATGAAAATGATGAATCCGGGTCTGATGCTCTCCGCTGTATCCGTCATGCTCTTGAACTTGATTCGAGATGTGCTGCGATCTGGTGTGCGAAAGGAGTTGTCCTCTTTCGTCAGGGAGACCCTGAAGCCGCGGTGGTGGCATTTCAGCGGGCAACGAATCTGAATCCTCACGAGGCTGATTACTGGATGAATCTCGGCCTTGCCTATGCAGCTCTCGAAGAGTACAAACATGCCCTTTTGGCATTTGAGATCGGTATCGAGATCGTTCCGACTGACACCTGTTTCTGGGAAAGAAAAGGAACAGTTCTCCTTGCACTTGGCGAGAAGGAGCGTGCGGAACACTGTTTAGCGAATACACGCCGCTTTTGCTAAGCCGCTTTCTGCCCCCATTATTATCCTAGGAAGCAGATTTATTCCGCCTGTATCACACCGGCAGTTTCGAGTTTATGGTAAAGATAGCCATCCCGCACCCCTGATCTGCTGATGACTACTGTTTTGCTGGTATAATACTCGGCGATCGTCTGAAGAATGATCATTCCCGGAAGAAGTGTGTGGATCCTTTCCGGGGCGACCTTGAGGATCAGTGAGATGGAAGCTTTTCTGTCGTTTTCTGCCAGATCTATCATCTTTTTCAGATCCTGGGTAGTGTATTCAGTCACTTCAGGCCCCTTTTCCTTGAGTTCATTATACAGTTCACAGCTTGCCCGCACCGTTCCACCAACACCACAGATCATATTCGTTGGGATATTTTTGCATGAGACGGTAATTTTATCGAGCTCGCTGATCACTGCCTTGCTGATCTTTTCCCGCTCGACCGGAGTCGGCAGCAGATCAGAAACATTGGCAGAGTACACGTTTAAGGATCCAAGCGGTATGGACTCAGTGAACACGATTTCGGAGTTTTGGTAAAAAACAAGTTCAGTGCTACCGCCGCCTATGTCAACCAGCAACCCGTCATGCATATCGACGGTCTGCATCGCTCCGTAATAATCAAAGACAGCTTCCTCGTTACCACTCAAAACATCGATGTCGAATCCGGTATTTTTCTTAATCTCTGCAGTAACTTCCAGAGTATTTTCTATGTTTCGAAGTGATGCCGTTGCAAAAACATACAGACGTTCGACCCTGACGTTCTCCAGGATAACCCTGAAATCGTTCAGTACATCCACGGCTTTTCTGATGCCTTGCGGGGTGAAACGCCGTTTTTTTACGTAGCCGACAAGGCCTGCTGTATACTTTTCGCTGAGCTTCAGCTGGAGAGTGTTGTCGGTTACTTTGTATAGTGCCAAACGTATGGTGTTGGACCCAAGATCGATAACTCCATACATTTTTTATATTGCCTCCATTTGAACTCTCATACTCTGTGCATATCTTACACGCAGATCATCTTAATAATGTCCTAAGGAGAAAAAAGAGAAATATATATTGTGTCTCAGCAGCCGATCTCTCGGATAACGTTGACCATCTCGATCGCACCGACCGCCGCATCATATCCTTTGTTTCCGACTTTTGATCCTGCACGTTCGATCGCCTGCTCAAGATTGTCTGTCGTTAACACGCCAAACATGACCGGGATCCCCGACTTTAAAGACACCGTAGCGATCCCTTTGGTGACCTCGTTGCAGACATAATCATAATGGCTGGTTGAACCGCGAATCACGGCCCCCAGACATATGACCGCATCATACTTCTTCGACTCCGCCATCTTTGCTGCGATCAGCGGGATCTCGAATGCTCCCGGGACCCAGGCGATCTCAATATCATTTTCCAGAACGTCATGTCTCTTGAGACCGTCAAGAGCCCCTCCAACTAACTTCGATACGATGAATTCATTGAATCTTGCTGCAACGATGCCGACTTTGATATTTTTTGAAACCAGATTTCCTTCGTAAACTTTCATACTGATCACCTTAACAGTCCATTGGACTCATCTTTTTTTGTTCAACTGCGAGAGCGGATTCTTCCAGTTTTTTCCGGTAGACCTGGAGATCCTGGATCGTGATAAACTTCATGTGATACTGTTTTGCCATCCGGATAAGTTCCGGAGTCCGCATCATTTCACCATTATCCGCCATGATCTCAGAGCATAGCCCTGCCTCTTTGAGACCTGCAAGTTTCATGAGATCAACGGTCGCTTCGGTATGTCCTTCGCGTTCGAAAACACCATTGTCTTTTGCCTGCAGCGGAAACATATGTCCAGGTCTTCGGAAGTCTTCGGGTTTTGCATCCGTCTCAACACACTTTCGTGCGGTGATGCCGCGTTCGACCGCTGAGATGCCAGTGGTGGTCTCAAAATGATCTATGGAGACCGTGAATGCCGTTTCATGATTATCGGTGTTCTTCGTCACCATCGGCGGGAGACTGAGTTTTTCGACAAGTCTTCTGCTCATCGGCATACAGACAAGTCCTCTGCCGTATTTTGCCATGAAATTGACATTCTCAGTTGTGGCGTGCTCGGCGGCACAGATCAGATCCCCTTCATTCTCTCGGTTTTCATCATCGGTGACGATGATCATCTCTCCATTCCTGAGCGATTCCAGGGCTTCATCGATCGATTTAAATGCAAACATAGCTAAAATCCTGCTTTGGTGAGGTATTTCTCGGTTATCACGCACTTTTGCGGCTCTTTACTCTGCATCCGGGTAATAAACCGTTCAACGTATTTTCCGATCATATCACATTCCAGATTTACTGATTCCCCTTGTGTTTTCGAGAGAAGGTTCGTGGATTTCTCGGTATGGGGAATGATCGCGACGCTGAACGAGTCAGGATTCACCAAGGCCACGGTCAGACTGATGCCGTCTACCGCGATTGACCCTTTTTCGATGATGTATTTCAGAATCTCAGGGCCTGCTGAAAACGTGACCCAGACCGTTCGATCATCCCTGCGGATCTGCGTGATGGTCCCGGTCCCGTCAACATGGCCGGTGACGATGTGTCCCCCGAAGCGGCCGTTTGACGACATGGCACGTTCAAGATTCACATTACTACCGGGTCTCAGTGCTCCAAGAGAGGTCCTGACAAGTGTCTCGCTTGTCGTGTCCGCGTCAAAACTTTGTTTATCGAGTCTGCTTACGGTAAGACAGACACCGTTTACTGCAACACTGTCTCCCATATGCAGGTCTTCAAAGATGCGGCTTCCCTGGATGGTAAGGACTGAAGAGTTCTGACCTTTTTTGATGCGGGTCACTGTGCCGATCTCTTCTACTATTCCGGTAAACATGATTATTGACTCCTGTGCAGGTTGAACCAGCCTGATTACCTATTCTACCCGTAGCTATATAATTATTATCTAATTTGAGTTACGACTCAAACTCGGGTTATTTTGAATGTCGGCAGATCAAATTTGGGTAACATTCCCGTCCCTCTATTTATTAGAGGTACGGGAACGAATCTGAAAAAGAAAATGGATGGAAGAGAAAAGTACTTTCACTCGAATCTGCCCTCAAATATTCGGCTGTTGTTCGGGCAAGATGGAATCCGCTAATTCCTTTCCCTTACTTTTCGGCTGCTGATATGTCTGCGGTATTATCTACACCTACAGATGTTCTCGGCGTGCAGAGTTTGGTCGCGATGGTTTTGAACATATCTGTCTCTGTACCTTTCACGTTGATACCCTTACGATGGATAGTGAGAGCATTTTCACCCGGACAGGCATATACACAGGCACCACACAGGATACAAAGATCCTGATTTACAGAAACAAACTTTTTTTTGTCTTTCTTCGTCCGTTTTGCTCCCTTTACAGGTGTCGGAGTGGTAACATAAAATGCATGACAAGGGCATACATCTACACAGGCATTACAGCCTTCAAGACATTTTGCAGTGTCGATCGTGAGTTCTCCCTCAAAAAACTTTGTCACGGTCACTGCATCATACGGGCATATTTCCTCGCACCAGCGGCATGCAACGCAATTATCTCTGTTGATAGTGACTTTCCCCGGTAGAATCGGATCCTTTTTCAGCTTGCGGGTAACTTCAAGGATCGCCTTTTCCGGACAGGCATCTACACAGACACCGCAGACGTCACAAAGGGATTTCTCCCATTTGATTTGTCCAGACTGACTATCGCATTTGATTCCGCTTTTTTCTGCAGGACATCCTACCGGACCGAACGACATTTTTTCTGCAGTAAACGGATCGCGCTCTACCGTAAGGGCCGGACATAGTGAGGCACACACGCCGCAGACAGTACACTTGTGCAGGCAGATGACCATGGTGATATCTGCTGTTAAAGCTGTGTGACGTTGTGCTCCGGTTGGATCCTGCCCCTCAAAGATCGGCATGTCCCGAACGATTGCTCCTTCCGGGCATGCCTCACTGCAGACAGTGCATCGTTTGCACTTTTTTTCATCGATTTGAGTTATGTAATCGTACTGGGGAAATCCTTCATTATCAAGGAGGGTCATGGTCTCTGCTCCGTTGACGGTGATTTTCAGGGCTTTGAGCGGACAGAGTATTGAACATATACCGCAATATGAGCATTTTGCGGGGTCAACTTGGATTGCTCCTTCACCTTTCAGGACACCGGCATTTTGTAAAATGATTGCATCTTTAGGGCACGATTCCCAACAGATGCCACAACCGACACATCTCGCGGTGTCAAGAATGAGTTGTGATACCGATTTGAGAAGACGCTGCTCCATGATCATGGTAGTGTCGTTCTCTCTTTTTCTCGAAAATTTAGGATACAATGTATTTATCGTCATTTTTACTTACCGGTGTTTTTAGAGGATTCAAAGCTATGGAAATCGGAATACGGGGTCTCAAAAGTCATTATTTTTGCCTATTTGGTATCATTATTCGTTTGTAATTGTATAAATATATTTATTTATTATTTTATCTAAGTTAAATAAATTATATTTACAAAAGTAGTTTAAGATCCGGTATTTTGGGAAATGAAACCTGCGAAAATGCGCTAAAAAATCAAATGTGTGAGAAGTCAGAGCATCTCATCATTTATAAACGGCTATGAAAAATCCGGGGATAACAAAATAACATGAGATCGATGAGGTACTATGCATCTTTGAGTTACAGCATGTCCTCTCCTTTCCATGCTTTATCGAAAAATGTTGATGAGCGTGTCGAGCAGGGATCAATCATTACAATGTCTATCATTCACAGAAATTCTGGCATTTAGTTGATTTAATTCCTTTATCTATAAGTATATAATATGGTGGTGCGAATTTGTATATGATACATATGAAACTTAGCGCAAGAAATCAGATCAAAGGTAAAGTAGTCAAAGTAACTCACGGGATGGTCAACAGCGAAATCACCATCGATATCGGCGGTGGTCAGCAGATCGTATCCGTTATTACCAAAACCTCAGCTGAATCCCTGGCCCTTGCCGTGGGAAAAGAGGTCTACGCAGTCATAAAATCAAGTGAAATAATGGTAGCTATTGACTAACTCCGGTTAAAATTCGCTTCTTTTGCTGAAAATCAATTCCTTTTTTAGTAGAAAAAATTATAATTTTTTCACATATTTCGTTGACTTTAGATAAGTTCATGCTTTTGTGTGATGGAAATGCACACTGAAACAAATCTCCTCAAAAAACAAAATCAAAAGAGTGGACCCGAAGGGATTCGAACCCCTGACCTCCGCCATGTAAGGGCGACGTCATAACCACCTAGACCACGAGTCCAAATTACCTTACTAAATACTATTTACGGAGTTATTAATCCTGCGGAAAAAGAGTGGGAAAAAAAAATCCCAGTTCTGATGCCTGTCTTATGCAAGACCGAATGACTTCAGGGTCACAGCGGTATCGATCTTTCCGACCTGATACACTTTGCCTGTGGAGACTTCGTTGATGATAACTTCTGCCGGAGAGAACAGACTCTTGTCGATCTTGTAAAAGTCATATCCTGCTTCCTTGAAGATATCATTGAAAGGTTTACCATATCCGTTGGATGAGCAGCTTGGGATCTTCTCAAGGAAGTCCACGATCTCCGGTGCGTTCATCGTCAGGTTGATCTGTCCGTGATAGATCGTTGCATCGTTTGTAACGCCCATGGCGAGTTTTGCACCGCGTACCGGCGGGATCGGGGCACTACCTGCTGCTGCGATGATCTTCGTCGTGTCAAAGCCGAGTTCGTTCAACTTGTAGATCGCGGTCTCGACACAGCGTCCTGCGACCTGGATCGAACCGACCATAGAGGAAGTCGGAGCGACAAGAGCGCAGACATTTCCGACATCGACCTTACATTTCTCTGCGATCATTTCCATGACTGCTCCGCTTGGAAGGCGGTCAGCTTCAAGACAGATCACTGCTGCGTCGGACTCATCCTCGTAGCCGATGACCTCATAGGTGTGTTTCGGCTGAAGGGACAGGGCACGTGCGGGTCCTGATCCCATTGCGAAGAAGTTGTCCTGTTTGATCGTCCAGCCGGCTTTCTGTGAGCCGAGGCAGGAGATCGCCGGGAAATCGGTGTTCACATCGATGAAGGTCATCGGGAACTTACCGACCATACCCTGACGGAATGCGATGTCGCCAAGACCGCCCATACAGATACGGGTAAAGTAGTCTCCGGCTCCATAGCCGCCCGCAACACTCACACCACAATCGACTACACGGGAACCGTTGTCGAGTTCGTGGTATGCAACATTAAACAGATTTGCGTTCTCTACGAGTTCTTCGAAGAGATCAAGTCCAAGTTCGTTTACACTTACCAAAATAAATCACCCTAAGGAATATTATTCAGATATTGGACCGGCAAATAGATAAGAGTTATGAGTCGGGATTTTTATCCGCTCTATTTCTGGAGAAGTTTGTTCACCCGCTCTTTATCATATCTGAGGTTCACATACCGTTTTCTTCCTTCTCCTTTGTTTGCATATCCCATCGTGATCAGCCGGAGATGGTCGAACTTCTCCATGATCTCATTGAATCGGGTGATTTTCGGAGCACCCTTCGGCATCGCTCTTCTGACATCCCCGGTCGTCATCAGCGTGTCATTGTTTGTCATCTTCACCAGCTGTTTAAGGACACTCAGCTCGTCGGGAGAAAGAGACCGGATCGTTCCGGCAAGATGCAGATCCTGTGAGGCAGAGAAGGCTTTTTCCAAATCCGGCTGCATGACTTCTCGTCGTGCATCCGTCTCAGCATACATCACGGCACGTTTGATCAAATCAAGACCGATGCGAATGTCCCCGCACCGCATCGTCCGGTCCACGATATAATCCAGCTGTTCGGAGGATAGTAAGTTCGGATACAAACCCTGTGCCACTCTCTGAGACAGGATTCCGGCAATTTCAGCGGCACTGTACGGCTCGAAGTTTATCGTTTCATATCTGAAAACCGAGGAGACGCGTGCATCGATCACCTCTTCGAGAAGGATATCCTGATCACTGATGACGACAATGACCCCGATCCCGACTTTTTCATACACTTCATGGATCCGCAGGGCTGCATAGAGGACGTTATTGAACTCTTTATTATAAATCAGATAATTCGCATCATCAAGACAGATTAGGGGGGTCACTCCCTCCTTCTCGATGTATTTTGCGATCATGTCGATGAGTACTTTGAACGCAGTGCCGGATGAGGGCTGGCTGTTTTTCGTCAGTTTTGTGTAGATCCGGGAAAAAATTGCATATTCAGTACTGTCGATCTGACAGTTGATGTGGATCGGCACGATCTTTGTTGTCGCTCCTTCGATCTCTTCGAAGAATTTCTTCACCGAGGTCGTTTTTCCTGTCCCTGGAACGCCCCTGCAGATGGTATTGAGGATGTTTCCACGCATTAATACAGGTTTAACGGCAAAAGCAAGCCTTTCTATCTGTTCATCACGATAATCGAACTGCTCAGGAACATAAGAGATCTCAAAGACTTCTATGTCTCTGAAAAGAGTCTGGTCCCACATAAGCAGATTCTTTTTCATTTTCTCCTCATTTCATGCATTTCTTGCAGAGTGTTTTTCCCATAAAAAGATTTGACACGTCTCTTTGCACTTTGGATATAGGAACCCCGCATTTTTCACAGACAAACTCGCCTTCCGGAACTGGCGGGGCAACAGGTGTCGGTTTAGACATGACTGATGGTGTCTCAAGCTCAATTTCAGCCGGCAGCGAAATCCGCGTGTCCTCCAAAACCTGCATGGGGATCTCCTCTTCCGCCTCATATTCCTCGACCGGGTGTGTCCGGGGGATCTCTTCCATTGGATAATATCCTGCTTCTTCCTCCTTTTCCTGCGCGTATCGTTCCAGCACCCGTTCTTTATATCTCTCGACCGCCGCTCTCGTTGTGGCATCCTGTGTGCCGAATTCGTCCAGAGCCTTCCCGAGGAAATCCGCGAGGTCTCTCAAAGCGCTCTCATTTTCGGCTATATCGGAGACCTCAATCCTCAGGCTCTCGTAATTGCCCAGATTGATGGTCACTCCGATTGTTACTGTCCTCTTGTCCACCATAAGCAGTATGTTCTGTTCTAGTATGTTTTGCAAAGAATTAATGATACTGATGAGTGATATAATAGTTAATCGGACAGATGATGAAAGTTACCCCCGCTGAACCGCAAGGTCGTGATGATGCGTGGTCCTGATGTCCTATCACTTTTCTATTCTATCAAACGGTTTTTTTTGTGATCGCCATCTCCGGTTTTTTTCTCATACTACTCCTAATATATTACTCAGCATGGCAAAACGCGGCCTGGAAAAATATGTGACCTATCCCTCTATCGTTCCTACTGAAAAGTCTGAAACGATCTCCGCAAAAATCGCGTTTCCGTATCGTCATCTGAACTACTCGTTCACCATCGAAGTACCGCTCTCATTGTACGAAGGCGCAAAGCTCTCGGGTAAATCTGCCCGTGTTCCCGCCGGGATCCAGGATGCCTGGCTTGACGGCTACTACAAAGCCTTCGCTCTCGATCCATTTCAGACTCGTGTATATCAGACATTATTATCACAGTTTCGCAGGATCAGGAATGAGCGAAACCTGAACGGTGATGAGTATCTGGAACTTTTGACCGCCTACGTCCAGTCACTACCTTATGACACAGACAAACTCTCCTCAATAGAAATAGCTCCACGTTTCCCGGTCGAAACGATCGTTGACGGTACTGGGATATGCAGCGATAAATCCCTACTTCTTGCAGGTCTTCTCTCCCACGAGGGGTATGCGGTATCCATTCTCCAGTTTGGTAAGGAAAATCATTTGACCGTTGGGCTGCCCGCTCCTTTGGGGTATGATTTTACCGGATGCGGTCAGGCGGTCGTCGAAACCACCGCGATATCTTATATTGGTCATCCCGCAGGAGAGTATGCCGACACGACCTCCAGACCCAAGGTCTTCTTGATCGGTCACGGTTCAAAGCGGTATGACTGCATCCGCGAGGTCGCAAAAATCCTCGCGACACTCACCTCACTCAACGAAAAAATATCCGAGGAAGGAACACTTACGCAGGAGATCGTCCACCTCCATGAGAAACTTCTCCTGCTTAAGGAGGAGCTCACCAGATCCCGGGATGAACTGCCGGTCCTACGTGCTGAAGGCAAAACTGAAGAGTATGAAACGCTCCGTTGCATCCACAACAAAAATGTAGAGCGTCTGAAAAAAACACTCGACTCCTACAACAGACTCGTTGCCGAGTATCAGAAACTTGCCGGTCTTGTCGAGTTCATCCAGCATAACCGACTCGATCGTCCGGCGGTCTCCCATAAACTCAACGCTGTTGAAGAATAGTTCCTCTCGGGTGTGGGAGGATTATATGGGAAGAAAAACAAAACATATTCCACATGTTGACCGAGGAACTTCCAAATACCTACGACTTTGCCTCTGTCGAAAAACGCTGGCTTAACCAGTGGGACGACAGCGACTTTTATTTCGATAAAGAATCGAAAAAACCTCAATACGTAATAGATACTCCCCCGCCGTATCCGACTGGAAAACTCCACATCGGGCACGCTCTCAACTGGGTGTATATGGATATCATTGCCCGTTACAAGCGTATGACGGGTTTCAATGTCATGTTTCCCCAGGGCTGGGATTGTCATGGACTCCCAACCGAAGTAAAAGTCGAAGAGACCCATCATATCACAAAGAACGATGTCTCGCGTGAAGAGTTCCGCAAAATGTGCAGGGAACTCACCGTCGAAAACATCATCCTGATGCGGCAGAGTCTCCGAACTATGGGTTTTTCCATCGATTGGAGTAACGAATACATCACCATGGAGTCGTATTATTACGCAAAGACCCAGCTGTCGTTTTTGCGCATGCTCAAAGCAGGCTACATTTATCAGGACGAGCATCCGGTCAACTTCTGTACCCGCTGCGAAACGGCGATCGCTTTTGCTGAAGTTTCGTATTACGAAGGTGAGACGCTTCTCAACTTCTTCGATTTCGATGGAATCGAGATCGCCACGACCCGCCCCGAACTCCTCGCATCTTGTGTCGGGGTCGCAGTTCACCCGGATGATGAGCGATACAAATCTATCGTAGGAAAAACGCTCAAGGTCCCGATCTTTGGTCACGATGTCGTCATTATCGAGGATGATGCTGTGGATATGGTATTTGGTTCCGGTGCTGTGATGATCTGTACGTTTGGTGACAAGACCGACGTGTTCTGGTGGAAGAAACACCATCTTCCGCTGCGCAAGGCTCTTACGAAAAAAGGTACGATGACTGCGATCTGCGGGAAATATGAGGGCATGACCTCAAAAGACTGCCGTGCAGCGATTCTTGCAGATATGAAAGAGCTTGGCATTCTCAAAGACCAGAAAAAGATCGAGCAGAGGGTTGGTGGATGCTGGAGATGCAAGACGCCGATCGAGATCCTCTCCGAGAAACAGTGGTTCGTGAAGGTGAACAGCGGGGAGATCGTCAAGGCCGCCAGAGAGGTCAAATGGTATCCCGAACACATGCTCCAGCGTCTGGAAAACTGGGCTGATCAGATGGAATGGGACTGGTGTATTTCCAGACAGAGATTGTTTGCGACCCCTATCCCGGTCTGGTTCTGTGATAAATGCGGTGAACTGATTCTTCCCGACGAGGCTGATCTCCCGATAGATCCGACCATGGAAAAACCAAAACATGCATGTCCGAAATGCGGAGGAACCGAGTTCACCGGCGAGAAGGATGTTCTCGATACCTGGATGGACTCTTCCATCACAGATCTTCATGTAACTGGATGGGATGGAGGCGGAATGCCGCCTTATTTCCCGGCTCAGATCCGCCCGCAGGGTCATGATATCATCCGGACCTGGGCTTTTTACACGATCCTCAGAAGCATGGCAATTCTCGGAGAGAAGCCATGGGATGGTATCCTCATCAACGGAATGGTCCTTGGAGAGGATGGTTTCAAGATGTCCAAGTCACGCGGCAACGTGATCGGTCCGGAAGATGTTATGGGTCCGTATGGTCTGGATGCTCTCAGACAGTGGGCAGCAGCAGGTTCATCGACAGGTCAGGATATTCTCTTCAACTGGAACGATGTGCTCGCTGCATCCAGATTCCAGACTAAGATGTGGAATATTGTCAGATTCTCCCTGATGCAGATCCAAAAAGAGTCTTTGGTTCCGGAGACGGATGCTCCGTCCACGCTTATTGACAGGTGGATGCTTGCGAACCTTTCAAAGACGGTTGCTGAAGTCACCGAGTCCATGGATGCTTATCTCTTTGATAAAGGTCTGAAGGCGATCCGTGAATTTGCCTGGGATGTGATGGCTGATGAATATCTTGAGTTTGTGAAAGGCAGACTTTACAGTGAAGACCCGTTACGTGCCGGTGCGATCTATACGCTGAAAACGACACTTGACTCGCTCTGTACGATGCTTTCACCCTATATCCCGTTCTTTGCTCAGGAATGTTATCACCACTTATCCGGCGGAAAACGGATCATCGATCACTCGTGGACCACGTTTTCCTATGAGGATGAGAATGCTCTGCGTGATGGGGATCTCGTTGTAAAGATCGTCAGCCTTCTCCGAAATTACAAGCATGATTCAGGTCTTGCTCTCAATGCCCCTCTTGGAAATGTCACGATTTATACGCCTTCCCATGATATTGATGACTCCGGCGATCTTGGCCGGACCATAAACGCGGCGGTCGTCTGGAAAGCAGAGGAGCCGGCACTTGAAAAGACGGTTGGCGAAGTTGTCTTCAACAAGGGCGTAGTTGGCAAGACCCTCCGGAATAAAGCAGGCGCATTTATGGCAGCCGTCAATGCCTTTTCCGATGCCGACAAGATCACTCCGCCGGCAAAAGTTGTTATCGACGGCGAGGAGATCCTTGTTCCCGAAGGAGCTTGGACCACATCCTACATCTACTCGGTTTCCGGTGAATCAGTCGACGTCATCATGCTTGATGCTGTGATGATCACCGTAAAACGCACCTGATTTTATCAGGTGTAATACGCTTTTTATATTCTCCACTCTAACGTAGTAAGCACATGTCTGAAAGCTACGCGTGTGGGACTTCCCAAAAACCACTTCTGGGAAGTACCGTAGGATACGTCTTGAACAGCATTGCGGCTAAATATCCCCACAATGATGCTCTAGTCTCCTTTCAGCCGAATCCCTACAGTAAACGGTGTATGTCTGACGCGGCAAATTACTGCCACGAAGGGCTCGTTTCCGACGAGCCCAACTCGTACCGCGAGTCCGGACGAACCCTCACCACTGCCGGGTCCAAGGTCCTTCGCTACACCTGGTCGGAGTTCCTTGCTGAGACAGATGCCGTGGCAAAAGGTCTTATGATGCTTGGTGTGGAACACGGGACGCGTGTTGCTATCTGGGCAATGAATTATGCAGAATGGGCACTCGTACAGTTTGCGACCGCAAAGATCGGGGCAGTGATGGTCAACATCAACCCGGCATACCGGACGTTCGAACTGGAGTATGCTCTCAAACAATCAGAGGTTGACACCCTGATCTTACAGGGCAAATTCAAGACATCCGATTATGTCGGAATGTTCTACGAAGCATGCCCTGAGGCATTCGAAGCAAAACCCGGCAAGATCCGGTCCGAGAAGTTCCCGTATTTGCGCAACGTCGTATTCATGGGCGAGATCATCTACAATGGCATGTACCGTTGGAGTGAACTTCTTGAGATGGGGGAGTATGTCTCTGACTTCGAGCTGGAAAACCGTGAGGAGACCGTTTCGTTCGATGATGCACTGAATATCCAGTACACCTCAGGGACGACCGGATTTCCGAAGGGGGTCGTATTATCTCATCACTCCGTGTTAAACAATGGACTGTCCATCGGAAATGGTATGGGTTTTACTGAGAATGATAAGCTCTGTATCCCGGTACCGTTCTATCATTGTTTTGGCATGGTCCTCTCAAACATGGCCTGCGTGACGCATGGCTCAACGATGGTTATTCCATCTCCATTTTTCGATGCCGAGTCCGTTCTCCGTGCGGTCGAGGCAGAAAAATGTACGGCCCTTCACGGTGTCCCGACCATGTTCATCGCAGAACTGGAACACCCGAACTTTGATCGGTATGATCTGTCGAGTCTGAGGACAGGTATCATGGCAGGTTCTCCATGTCCTATCGAGAGGATGCGGGAGGTTGCAACACGGATGAACATGAAAGATATCGTCATCGTCTACGGTCTTACTGAAACTGCCCCCGGGATCACCATGTCCACCACCTCCGACACGCTCGAGAATCGTGTCGCGACCGTCGGCAGAGCATTCCCCCACACTGAGATCAAGATCACCGATCCAAAGACCGGGAGGATCGTCCCTCTCGGTGAAAAAGGTGAGATATGTGCCCGTGGTTACATGAAGATGAAATGTTACTACAACAATCCGAATGCAACCAAGCAGGTCATTGACAAAGACGGCTGGCTCCACTCAGGAGATCTTGGTACGATGGATGAAGAGGGTTACATCCGGATGGCAGGCCGTCTGAAAGAGATGGTTATCCGCGGCGGAGAAAATCTCTATCCAAGAGAGATCGAAGAATTCTTCCACCTCCACCCGAAGATCTCTGACATCTATGTCATCGGGGTCCCGGATGCAAAGTACGGCGAGGAACTCTGTGCCTGGGTGAAAGCAGAGCCCGGAATGAAGGTTACGGCAGATGAGATCCGGGCATTTGCTGAGGGCAAGATCGCCCGCCACAAAATTCCGCGTTACTACAAGTTCGTTGATACCTTCCCAATGACCGTCACCGGCAAGATCAAGAAGGGTGATATGCAGAAGATATCCATCGTCGACCTTGGTCTCGCAGACGTTGCGAAGATAAAAACCGCTTAATCGACAAAAGAAAGAGAGATATACTTCACTCTCTAATTTCTAACTTATGAAGAAAATTCTGATTGCAGCTTTGCTTCCCGTCCTGCTTGTCTCTGTGGGGGCTGCAGGCTGTATCGGCAGTGAACCGATCGTTGGTGACTGGTTCGTCTCAGGTACCGAGATCCCCGTTGTGTTTAATGATAATGGAACCGGAATCCTGACCTTCAGTATCCTTGGCATCACTTCAGCTGTCCCTATGACATGGGAGAAAATCGAGGAGACGACCTATAAGCTCACCGGGACCTCCGAATTATTCAATGCAGGTACCTACATCCTCTCTGCAGATGGGAAATCCCTCGTGGAAGTTTCCACCGGGCTTACAGTATTTGTAAAGAAAGCATAAACCTTATTTTTTTTAAATTTTTGGTCCTGCATAATTTATGTGAGGGACAAATTTCCTAGAACTAAAACTCCCATTCCCATCCATCATCCTTCAACAGTTTCTCGACTTTCCGGCACTCCGGCATCAGCCGTTCGACCTCATTCCAGTATGCTTTTTGATGGTGAGGATATCTAAGATGTACGACCTCATGCACGACCAGATACTCAGCAACGACTCTCGGCGCAAGTAAGATCCGTGCATTGATGATGATCCCGTTTTTTGGTGTACAGCATCCCCATTTTTTCTTCTGGAGTCTCATCCGCAGTTTTGGTTTAGTCACGCCGGCAAGACCTGCATACTTTTCCACGAATGCATCCAGAACAGTTGTCCCAAGGCGCCGGTACAAAAGCATCACCACATTACGGGCGATTATTTCGGCATCATCCGGTGAAAAAGAATCAGGTATGGATATGTTGAGATATCCTCTGGTGATCTCCGCCCTTGCGGGACCTGCATTACGTGCAATGATCAGTTGCTCCCCGAAAAACGAGATCATATCCCCTTCTGCATATCTGCGCAGTTCCTTCTCTCTTGTCTGGAATTTCACCTGCTGTTTTGCGATCCACTCAGCTTTGCTTTGTGCGATCTCCATCACCTTTCCCTCGGAAACTGCGGAAGGCACCCTGACGAGGACCTCGCCTGTGGTCGTGACCTCGATAGCCCAGGACCTTCTCCGCTCTGAGTAGATGACCCTGATCGGAATATGCTGTCCATTCCATACGACCGAAAAAACCATAATGTGAAACATTATCTCTCTTACTCTCCAATATAAGTAACTGAATGTTAGCCCGTGCCATAGATCAGGAAGTACTTGAACTCCTTTTGGAGATGGGTAAATCTAGTTTTCCTGATGAATATATCGTCATGTTGGGCATGGAAAAGGGCGTCATCGATGTCACCTATCCAATACCCGGCACTACCGTCTCACAGGATAGTGCGAACATTTTCATGGACATGATCCCGTTGGGGATGCATATCGCAGGGACTGCACACAGTCATCCGAACGGCTGTTTATCACCCTCCGACGCGGATCTTTCCACATTTGCCCAGAGTGGTCAGTGTCATATCATCGTCGGAGCCCCATTCGATGAAAACTCCTGGAGATGTTACGGCAGGGACGGTAAGCAGAAAATTCCGGAAGTTATACCATGAAAAAAATTGTTGCTACCGGGACCTTTGACATCCTTCACCCCGGACATATATACTATCTTGAAGAGTCGAAAAAACTTGGTGACGAGTTATGGGTCATCGTTGCGCGGGAAAAAAATGTCGTTCACAAACCCCGGCCGATCGTTTCTGAAGATCAGCGGCTCAAAATGATCATGAGTCTCCGATGTGTGGACCACGCGGTGTTGGGGGATCATATTGATATGTATAAACCGATTCGGGAGATCGATCCTGCTGTCATCACTATAGGATTCAACCAGAAATGGTCTGAGGATAAGCTCAAAGCTGATATGGGCGAGCGCGGTATCAGTGCAGATGTCGTCCGGATCTCTGAGTACACCGGTATGCCTTTTACCTCATCAACAAAGATCATCGAGGAAGCTGTAAGGAGACGAAAGCAATGAAACAAGAGAAGAAACAGGATAAGCTGGATAACATTTCCGAGCTAGTCAGATTCATCGTTGAGAAAGGCGGGGATGCTACCCTGATCCCTGCAAAAGATATCGTCACCGCCGAATGGGTCAGACAAAAGTGTCTCTATGGCTGCAATGGATTTGGTCGCCGGTTTTCCTGTCCTCCGTATACACCAACTCCTGCAGAGACCAGGAAAGTTCTCAAAGAATACAAAACCGCCATTCTCATAAAATTTTTAGGCGATGTCGGTGAAACCACGCCGGAGAGGTTTGTTTCGCGTGAGATGACCACCTATGTTCAGGATGTCATGTATGAGCTTGAGAAGATGGCATTCTCTGCTGGATTCTATAAGGCTTTTGCCTATACTGGTCATCAGTGCGGATTATGTACGCACTGTACTGCAAAAGATGACGGTGCAGAGCTTACTGACTGCCTGAACCGAAGAAAAATGCGTCCAAGCATGGAAGCTGCAGGGGTCGATGTGTATGCCACCTGCGCATCCGTCGGTTGGGATCTTGAGATCCTCTCCTGCACGAAGGTTGATGGCGGATCCGTTCTGGATTCTCCGATGACGACCGTCATGCTCCTTTTAATAGAGTGAATAGTATGAAAAACTCCCTTTTTCTTGCCCCCGTGCCGTTTTTCTGGTGTGACAAATGTCACACTCCGGTCATGGGAAAACTCTGCTCCTGCGGAGAAAAGACCCGCCCTGTCTCGGTCACTCCGCCGGGCGATGTCCGCCCTGCTTTTGATCGTGACAGAAATCTCGTGAACCGCCTTTTCGAAGAGCAGTTCGGTGTTCCGCTTATCCCTGATGGTTTTCTTGCAATTCTGAATAAAGTCCCTGACGAGGACAGGATGGAGGAGATCATCATCGGCGGAGCGGTAGTCTGTGCTATCAGATATATCCCGGCTGAGTCACGATGGGAGGTCCTCCCAAGAGAAGCAGCGGCATCACTGGTTGTGCCAACCAAGCGTTTCATAAGAGTCACCGATGATGCAGCCGGCTACATCAAGGATGGAAGCAGTGTTCTGATGCCTGGTGTTATCTTTGTTTCTCCCGATATCGCCGTAGGAAACAGTGTTTTCGTTATTGCAGAGTCAGGCGAATGCGTGGCAGTCGGCAGAGCAAAGATGTCCTACCAGGAAACGGTGGGTGCGACCCGGGGTCAGCTTGTCCGGACCCGCCGGACCCAGAAACCGGTGGTCGACATTGCTCCTTCGACTTGGGAGGATGCGATTTCCGCAAACAAAAATATCCTCGATCTCTATGAAAGAAAATCGATCGAGTTCATCAACGATGTCATTGCGAAAAACCCGGGACTCCAGCCGACCGTTTCGTATTCAGGCGGAAAAGACAGTCTGGTAACTCTTCTCATCACCCTCAAGGCAGGGCTCAAACTTCCGTTGATCTTCGCGGACACTGGACTTGAGTTCCCGGAAACGATCGAAAATGTCCATCAGGTCTCCGAGCTGTTTGGACTTCCGCTTATCCAGGAATCGGGGAATTCAGGATTCTGGGATGCATTCGAGAAGCAGGGTCCTCCTGCCGTGGATTTCAGGTGGTGCTGCAATGCATGCAAACTTACTCCGGTCAAGACTTTGATCGAAAACGAGTGGGGGGAGGCAATCTCCTTTATTGGTCAGCGTAAGTTTGAGTCCGCAAAACGTATGCAGAGTCCCCGGGTCTGGAGAAACAGAAATGTTCCCTGCCAGCTTTCAGCAGCACCGATCCAGCACTGGACCGCTATGCACGACTGGCTGTATCTTTTCCGTGAAAAAGCACCGTATAACCCGCTCTATGAACTTGGTCTCGACCGGATCGGTTGTTTCATGTGTCCGTCTTCCGACCTGGCATGCATGAAGGATATCGAGGCACGGTATCCTGAGATGTGGGCCGACTGGGAACGAAAACTGAAAGCATGGGGTGATGCAAACGGAAAATCACCGGAATGGGCGTCGAAAGGTTTATGAAGGATCCGTGAAACAAATGAAGAAGATAGTGATATAGATGGGCACTTCTGAAATCGCAGTTCTGGATTATGGATTAGGAAATCTCCGAAGTGTGGTCCGCGGTCTTGAAGCCGCAGGGGGCCGCCCGAAAATCACGAATGATCCTGAGGTCATCCAATCGGCCGACGGGCTTCTCCTTCCGGGTGTGGGGGCCTTTGCCGAAGGAATGAAGAAACTCACCCCCCTGATCGATCTTGTGAAAGAAGAGGCGGCAAAGAAACCTCTTCTCGGAATATGCCTGGGCATGCAGATGCTTTTGGAGGAAAGTGAAGAGCATGGTTCTCACAAAGGGCTTGGTTTTGTGCCGGGTACGGTCCGTATGTTTCCAAAACTGCCAGGCATGAAGATCCCTCAGATGGGGTGGAACAAGATCTCTCCTTCGGGTCATCCGCTTTTTGAAGGAATACCTGATGGGACGTACGTCTATTTTGTCCACTCGTATTATGCTGATACAACGTCTGACTTTACGATTGCGACGACCGATTATGTCGTATCGTATGCGTCGGCCGTCTGTGCGGGCAATGTCATGGGTGTTCAATTCCACCCGGAAAAAAGCGGGGACGCCGGTATCAGGATTCTGAAAAATTATATTCAGATGACTGAGTGAGAAAGAGAACGTTTTTTTTCTTCGTCATCCCTCTGAAATACTACCTTTTTTGCCTTCATATGTGTTCGATTTGGCTCAAATTCCCTGTCTATTGTGACCATTTTTATCAGGTATAACATTTATGGTTCACCCACATTAATAAGGAATCCGCACTAATATAATAATGAAAATATATTTTTGAGAATCGCTTCCGAGCATGTTAACCATTTTCGAAACTGCCCTCAAATATATGTCCAATTGATAAGGAGAACCAAACATAGATGACTGATAATTACGACGCCTCCCACATCACAGTTCTGGAGGGGTTAACCCCTGTCCGTGAAAGACCTGCCATGTATATCGGCAGTACCGATACCCGCGGTCTTCATCACCTCGTATATGAGGTCGTTGACAACTCGATCGATGAAGCCTTAGCAGGATTCTGTAAACATATCGTCATCATCATTAACCCGAATGGATCGGTATGTGTGGAGGATGACGGCAGGGGTATTCCTGTCGATATCATGCCAAAGCAGAACAAGAGCGCCCTTGAAGTCGTTATGACCGTGCTTCATGCCGGCGGTAAGTTTGATAAAAACACCTATCAGGTTTCAGGCGGTCTGCACGGGGTCGGTGTTTCCGTCGTAAACGCTCTCTCGACCCGTCTTATTGCTGAAGTTTTCCGTGACGGAAACATCTACTCCATGGTCTTTGGAAAAGGCATACTTCTGCAGCCGCTTTCCTGCAGGCCTGAAACGGATGAAGAGTATCTTCAGCGGCAGACGCGGCTGGACAAGGCTGGTCAGGCAAAAGAGACCACGACTGGAACAAGGGTCACCTTCTATCCTGACTGCTCCATTTTTGAGACGACCGAGTTCGATTATGATGTCCTTGCCCACCGATTCAGAGAACTTGCTTATCTGAATAAAGGTCTGGAGATCCAGATCGAGGATCACCGTACCGGAGATGCCGAGACCTTCTGCTACCAAGGAGGTCTTCGCGAGTTTATCGTTCACCTGAACGAAGGAAAGGAACTCCTTCACACTGAACCGATTTGCATCGACAAAGTCGATGAGGAAAACAAAATTGAGGTGGAAGTTGCTATCCAATATAATAACTCCTACTCGGAAACCCTCTACTCCTACGTGAACAGTGTCAACACCAAGGAAGGCGGGACCCATCTGGAAGGATTCCGTTCGGCACTCACCCGGGCAATCAATAATAGTGCCCATGTGAACAAACACCTCAAAGAAGACATCTTCGTGAAGGGTGAGGATGTCCGCGAGGGACTTGCTGCTGTCATAAGTATCAAAATCGCGAACCCGCAGTTCGATGGTCAGACCAAGCTCCGGCTTGGAAACAGTAGCGTCAAAGGTCTTGTCGACACCATGGTCTATCAGGCCCTGACGCAGTTCTTCGAAGAAAATCCGAAGGTCATTACTGCAATCATTAAAAAATCCCTTGATGCGGCAAATGCCCGCGAGGCTGCACGCCGTGCGAAGGAACTCGCCAGAAGGAAGACATCGCTTGAGATGTCCGGTCTTCCGGGCAAACTCGCCGACTGCTCCGAACGCGATCCGGCAAAAAGCGAGATCTATATCGTGGAAGGAGATTCTGCCGGCGGCTCAGCCAAACAGGGACGCGACAGAAAGTTTCAGGCGATCCTGCCGCTTCGCGGTAAGATCCTGAACGTTGAGAAGGCACTGGAACACAAGGCTCTGAAAAATGTCGAGATCCAGACCCTTATCACCGCCATCGGTGCGGGATACGGGGAAAAGTTCGATGCTGAACGTGCCCGGTATCACCACATCATTATCATGACGGATGCGGATGTGGATGGAGCACACATCAGGATTTTGCTTCTGACGTTCTTCTACCGGTTCATGAAGCCCCTCGTGGAGATGGGGTACATCTACATCGCTCAGCCTCCTCTCTTTAGAATTGCGAAAGGCAAACAGGAAAAATATGTGTACACTGAAGAGGATGTGCGTCTCGCTATCGCCGAGTTTGGGGACAAAGGCATCTCGGTCCAGCGGTATAAGGGTCTTGGTGAAATGAATGCAGATCAGCTCTGGAACACCACCATGGATCCCAAGTTCCGTATCTTAAAGAAAGTAAGGATCGAGGATGCAGGTTATGCAAATGAGATATTCGAAAAACTCATGGGAGATGATGTCATGCCCAGGAAAGATTTCATTAAACGTCATGCAGGGGAGGTGAAGAACCTTGACATCTGAAGAGAACACCACGCACAAAACGATATCGATCAACATCGAAGATGAGATGAAAAACTGTTTCATCGATTATGCGATGAGTGTTATCATTGGACGTGCGATCCCCGATGTCCGTGACGGTCTCAAACCAGTACACCGGCGTATCCTGTACGCCATGTTCCACGATGAGGGGAACACGAGCGATAAGTCATACAAGAAATCCGCCAAAGCAGTCGCAGCCACCATGGGTAATTATCACCCGCATGGTGACTCTGCGATCTACGATACGCTCGTGAAGATGGCTCAGCCGTTCTCCTATCGGTGTATGTTAGTAGATGGTCAGGGTAACTTCGGTTCGATTGATGGTGACTCGGCAGCAGCAATGCGTTATACCGAGGCACGTCTTACCAAGGCCGCTGAGTCTCTCCTGGAAGATATCGATAAGGATACCGTTGATTTCGTTCCGAACTTCGATGAGTCTTCCCGGGAACCGGATGTTCTTCCAAGCAGGATCCCCAATCTTCTGGTAAACGGTACGACAGGTATCGCGGTCGGTATGGCCACGAACATGATGCCGCATAATCTTGGAGAGGTCTGTGATCTGGTCGATGCCTACATCGATAACCCGGAGATGGAGCTCGATGAGATGATGAAGATCCTTCCGGCACCGGACTTCCCGACAGGCGGTAAGATCATGGGTACTGACGGTATCATTAATGCCTATCAGACCGGTCAGGGAAAAGTCATTCTCCGCGGCATCGCCGAGATCGAGGAACGCAAAAAAGGATTCGAGCAGATCATTATCACTGAGATCCCCTATCAGGTGAACAAGGCGTCGATGATCGAGAAGATCGCCGAACTTGTAAAAACGAAGGTGATCGAAGGCATCAGTGACATCCGCGATGAGTCTGATAAAGACGGGATCCGTGTTGTCATCGAACTCAAGCAGAACGCTCAGGCCAATGTTGTTCTGAATCAGCTTTACAAGCATACCCAGCTCGAAAATTCGTTTGGTATCATCAATCTGGCGATCGTTGATAAGAAACCGAAGATCCTTTCACTCGTCGAACTTCTGCGCTATTTCATCGCCCACCGGGTCGAAGTCGTCCGTAGACGTTCGCTATTTGATCTGCGTAAAGCAGAGGAACGGATGCATATCATGGCAGGTCTTTTAAAGGCTCTCGATATGATCGAAGTGGTGATAGCGACCATTCGTGCCTCTCCGGAGGCTTCTGTGGCACAGGAAGCTCTTGTCTCGAAGCTTGGCTTTTCAGAAGCACAGGCCGAGGCGATCCTCAAGATGCAGCTTCGCCGTCTCGCAGCCCTTGAGCAGCAGAAGATCGTGGACGAGACCATCTCACTCCAGTTGATCATCGACAAACTCACCTGGATATTATTATCTGAGGAGAACATCCTCTCGGTCGTCAAGACCGAGACCGCTGAGGTCCGTGCAGCATACGCTGATGAGCGCCGCACCCAGATCGATTACACGGCAAACACCGACTTCAACCTGATGGACCTGATCCCGGACGAACAGATCCTTGTGATGCTCACGACCCAGGATTACATCAAGCGGGTCCCTCTTGATCTCTATCGCCAGCAGAAACGCGGCGGCAGAGGAGTGATCGGCATGACCACTAAGGACGAGGACTCTGTCGATAAAGTCTTCATGGCGAGCACGCATGATTATCTGCTGTGTTTCACGAACAAAGGCAGAGTGTACTGGCTCCGTGTGTATGAGATCCCTGAAGGGTCAAGAACCAGTAAGGGTAAGGCAATCGTAAATCTGCTGAACCTTACTGACGAGGAAGTTTCAGCTATCATCCCGATGCGTGATTTCGATGCTGATAAAAATCTTCTGTATGCAACGAAGAAAGGTCGTGTGGGTAAGTTCAGTCAGGACTTGTTCTCACGGCCAAGGACCGGGGGTATCATCGGTATCACGCTCCTTGACGGCGATGAACTTGTTGACGTGGTCGTTACCGGCGGCAGTTCTGAAGTTGTGCTCACGACCGCGTTTGGTCAGGCACTCAGATTCTCCGAGGATGAGGTCAGAGCGACCGGCCGCGGCACTCAGGGTGTTATCGGTATCCGGCTGAAGTATGAGGGAGATTATGTTTGTGCTCTTACCTTGGTCGAGACACAGTATCTGCTGATGATCACCGACAAAGGATATGGCAAGAGGACCGAGTTCGATGCATTCATGGGTCATGGACGCGGAACGCAGGGCGTGAAGTCTATCGTGGCGAACTTCGAGCGCGGCAAAGTCGTCTCCTCCCTTGCGATATCGGATGATGATCAGGTCATCATCACGACTGCCGCAGGAGTTGTCCTGCGGACCCAGGCTTCGGACATCTCGATACAGGGACGCGGAACACAAGGCGTCCGTGTTATCCGTGTTGACTCCGGTGACAAAGTCACGGGTGTTGCCGTTGTTCCGCCTGATGAGATCGATCCCCTCTGTATACTCATAGGGTAGAGACATCCAGGTGACATCTTTAATGCATAATCCCGCCAAATATTACAGCATCTATGTCCTACATCGACCCGATAGTAATAATCATCGCCTTTGGTGCAGCTTCCGTCTCGTTCCTATGGCTGAGAGATACGCGAATCTTTGTCCGGACCGGAAAAGACGGATATCGGAAAGCCGCTTATCAGGGTGTTCTTTATTCAGCTCTCGGCTGGTTTGGGTGTGCTCTTGCCGGCTTTGGTGAAACTACGTTTATGTATCTGGGTGTCGGCTGTATGTTGATTGCTCTGTATCTCCAGTCGAGACTGAAGAAAGAGGATGTATGGGTCGGAAATGAATCTGCGTGGACCCGGTTGAGCGGATCGGCGCCCCGTCAGGAGAGAAAATAAATATGATACAAAAACCCCGCGGAACAAGGGACTTCCTCCCGCCCGAAATGGCACAGCGCAGGTTTATTGAACAAAAAATGCGTGCCGTTGCCGCTTCATTCGGTTATGGCGAAGTGGTGACCCCCATGTTCGAAGAGCAGGAGCTCTTTACAATAAAATCCGGCGAAGGGATCATCGGCGAAATGTATGCCTTCGAGGATAAAGGCGGTAGAAAAATCACACTTCGTCCTGAACTCACCGCCGCAGTTCTCCGTGCCTATGTCAACGAAGCGCAGATGGCGCCAAAACCCCTGCGCTGGTTCTACTTTGCGGAATGTTTCAGATATGAACGTCCCCAGAAGGGACGCTACCGGCAGTTTTGGCAGTTTGGTTCTGAACTTATCGGCGCTGACTCGGCGGCTGCCGATGCGGAGGTCATCGCTCTTTCCTATGCACTTTTGCAACGTACTGGTGTCCGTTTCGTTCTGAAAGTCGGGCATCTTGCACCGATGAAACATCTTCTTTCAGCTCTTGATGCTCCTTCCCAGAAGCAGGTGATGGCCGCTCTTGATAAACGTGATATGGAACTGCTTGCAACTGTGCTTGCAGCCCTTGACCGTTCTGATCTTTTTGAGTCGTTAAAGGTCCTCACCACCGCAAAAACCCTCTCGGAAGTATTTACAGTTACGGGAGATATTCCGGAAAAAGGGCGGATCGAGGAGACCTTTGGGTATCTCGAAGCACAGAACATTCCGTTTGAACAGAACTTCGGGATTGCCCGAGGTCTCGACTACTACACCGGCATGGTCTTTGAAGCATTTGCCGACAATCTCAGAGCGGAAAACCAGATCCTTGGCGGGGGTGTCTACAGACTTGCCCACCTTTTCGGCGGAAAGGATGTCCCCTCCTGTGGGTTTGGTATCGGATTCGACCGGGTCCTCGTCTCACTGGGTGAGTTCACGCCCGAAATAAAACCTGTGGTCGCGGTGGTCTGTACCCCGCAAACACGTCTTTTTGCCTACAAAGCAGCTACAGGACTTCGCAGTGCAGGCATAACTGCGGTCATGGATCTGCTCGACAGAGGGTTTGGAGCCCAGCTCTCTTCGGCACTGAAATCCGGGGCATCATTTGCAGTGGTCATCGGAGAAAAAGAAGCAAATGCCGGAACAATAACTCTCAAAGATCTCACAACTGCAGTCCAGACCGAAATGTCGCTTGAATCTGCCATCGAGGTAATTCATGGTTCTTGCCGATGAACTTGCCAAGAAACAGCGAAGCATCAGTGTAGCGGAATTTTTTGAGAAAAATAAGCAGATGCTTGGTTTTGATTCCCCAACCCGGGGTATCATCACCACTATAAAAGAAGCGATCGATAATTCACTTGATGCCTGCGAAGAGGCACAGGTCCTCCCAGACATTCTCGTTTCGGTTAGGCGAATCTCAAACGATGTGTTTCGTGTCGTTGTCGAAGACAATGGGCCAGGAATAGTCCCTGAAAAAATGCCTAGTGTTTTTGCCAAACTTCTCTACGGCTCACGTTTTCATCAGGTCAGACAGACCCGCGGTCAGCAGGGAATTGGAATTTCTGCTGCTGTTTTGTATGCCCAGCTCACCACTGGTAAACCGACGATCGTAACATCCCGGACCGATGCGAAGAACAAGGCACATACCATGTCGCTTGTCATCAAAACGGAGACAAACGAGCCTGAAGTTCTCTCCGATAAGGAAGTTGACTGGATCCTTCCTCACGGGACCCGTGTCCAGCTCGAGTTCAAAAGCAATATCGCGGCTAGGAAAAAACTCATCGAATATCTGAAGTACACCTCGATCGTCAACCCCCACGCAAAATTCCGTGTTGAGATCGATGACGAGTCCTTTACGTTTGAGCGGGTTTCATCCGAGGTTCCGCCTTGTCCGGTGGCGATCAAACCCCACCCCTACGGAATTGAACTTGGTGTCTTAAAACGAATGACGACTGCATCCGATCTGCCTCTTAGAGAGTTTTTAGTTGAAAGCTTCTCGAAGGTCGGGGAGAAAACCGCTCTTGAGATATGCAGTTCCGCAAGACTTGATCCCACAGTAAAGGTCGCCTCGCTTGGTCTCGAGTCGCTCAATCCTCTTCTTGATGCCATGCAGACAACAAAGATCCCGGCTCCTTCGGCATCTCAATGTTTGTCTCCCATCACCGACGAACTTATCGTCAAAGGGATGGAAAAGGAGTTTGAGCTGGATTTCATCAAGGCAAGGACACGGCCTGGAAGTGTGTACGGCGGTCACTCGTTCATCGTGGAAGCAGCGATAGGATACGGTGGGAAACTTCCGTCTGAGGGTAGTGCCATTCTCTTACGGTTTGCGAATCGTGTCCCGCTTCTTTATCAGCAGGGCGCCTGTGCGATCACAAATGCAGTCCAGAATGTGAACTGGAAATCCTATGGAGTTTCCCAGTCCGGGCTTCCGACCGGACCCATACTGATCCTCGTGCATGTTGCCGCGACAAGTGTTCCGTTCACGAGTGAGTCGAAGGATGCGGTCGCGGCGATTCCGGAGATCGAGAGGGAGATCACGCTTGCTCTGCAGGAACTTGGCCGTGACCTGAAGATGTTTCTGTCCCGCCGCGACAGGAACAAACTTCAGGATGACCGTGCCCGGGCAATTTGCTCGGTGATTCCCCTGATCGCGGTGAAGGTAGGGGAGATCGTGGAGCTTCCGACCCCGGACACTTCAATTATCGAAGGAAGGATCATGCGTCGTGTGGTTCTCAAGAAAAGTTCAGCTGGCGGAAAAGTCATGATCCATATCGATAACTACACAACAAAATCACAGGATATCTCCCTGTATGATATCTCAGGAGAAAACGCAGATGATGCGACCATACCTCCTTCATTCGTATCTGAAATGGATGGCGAGTACACGAAGATCTGGAAGTTCACCCTTTCCGCCGGTGAATCATTCGAAATGACGTATACTGGTCTTGGCGGAGGAATGATCGAGATGCAGGGTGTGGCTGAAAATCTCAAAGTGGTGGTGGATCTGGATGTCTGAACCAACAGAAAGAGACATGGCAACGAAGAAGCGTCTTATGGGGATGGCCAAAGTCTGGTATGATCAGATGAATAGTGGTGAGATCCCGTCTATCACTCTTCCTACTAGGACAAAATACAATATAGAATATGATGATGAATCTGAGGTCTGGAAGTACGGCGACAAAGAGTCCGTTAGAAATGCCGGGACTGCGAAGTCCGCCACGCATATGCTCAAGATGGCGTATGTCATCTGGTTCATAAAAACGCAGCTGCAGGAAAACCGTTCCTCGACCTTAAGAGAAATGTATTACATCTCGGAGGGCTGGAAGCAGGCGAAGTTCGGTGCTCAGAACGAAAGTAATTATTTGATCGAGGATCTCGAGATCATCACTGCTATGCAGAGGGAGTTTTTCCATATGCGTCCGGAAGAGGATGGAGCTTCGATTTTCGGACCTATCCGTATCCGGGAAAATACCCGGCGTGGTATGAAAGAGATCCACTGTCAGGATGATGTGGGAGAAGCCGGATACAACATTCCGAATAATGTGGAAAACGTGGAGTTAGTGGATCATGATGCCTCCTGTGTTATCGCCATCGAAACCGGTGGTATGTTTTCCCGTCTACAGGAAAATGGCTTTGATGAAGATTACAATGCTGTCCTTCTTCACTTGAAGGGTCAGCCCGCGCGGGCAACAAGGCGTATGCTGAAACGAATGAACGAGGAACTGGGGATCCCGGTTATGGTTTTCACCGACGGTGATCCGTGGTCTTACCGTATTTATGCATCTGTTGCCTACGGTTCGATCAAGTCCGCTCACATGTCCGAACTTTTGGCAATACCGTCTGCCAAGTTCATCGGGGTAAAGCCTTCGGATATCCAGCGGTACAATCTGCCTGCCGATAAACTTACAGAACTGGACGTTGCAGCACTGAGGTCGGAACTGACCGATCCGCGGTTTGCGACAGATTTCTGGAAGAAGGAGATCAATCTCCAGCTTGAAATGAATCTGAAGTCGGAACAGCAGGCATTTGCAAGCCGCGGTCTCGATTTCGTTACGAAAGAATATCTCCCGTCAATGCTGTCAGAAATAGGTATCCTCAAACGCTGATGAACTTCTCGAGAATTGCTATTTATCTGGGAGCTTTTGCGACTATGGCTCTCTCGAATGCGGTTGTTCCGGTTCTGGCACTGATCACTCCGGATGTCGCCCTGCAGGGGGCCGTTTTCTCTGCCTACTTTTTAGGCGCTTTTTTCATGGTGTTTCCTGCCGGATGGATATCTGATAAAATTGGTCGAGCTCCTCTCATCAAAATAGGTCTCGCCGGAACATTTGTGTCCGGGGTCATGATCTGGTTTTTCGCGGGAGACCCTCTGTTCACAGTTGGTCTCAGGTTTGTGGAAGGTCTTTTTACGGGTATTTTTGTGTCATCAGCCCTTTCCTATATCAACTCGGAGGTCGATCATACCAAACTGTCCGGCATGTATCTCGCTTTGATGAACGTGGGTCTGGTGGCAGGGCTTGTTTTTTCCGGCATACTTGCAGTAATTCATCCGTATGCAGGTGTGCTCGCGTTCGGTATTCTGACAGGATCTGCTTTTCTTGCAGGGCTCTTCTTCCGGGACTCGGCTGGATTCGTTTCAGTAATGATACCGGTCAGGATGATTTTTTCGATCACGCAGTATCATAAATGGCTCTGGGTGACCCTGTTTATTTTCGCAGGAGCAACAGGTGTTGTCACAAGCATGTATCCGGAGATGTCCGGGTATTCAGCTGAGATCTCCGGAGTCGTCACCGCACTGATGAGTGTGGCTACTGCAGTTTGTGTTTATGCCGTGTCACGTCTCACTCTTTTTGACTCACTTGGAATTATCCGGCGTTCTGCGGTTCTTCTTGCCGTTTCAGTTCCACTTGTGTTTTTTACACCGCTTGGAATGATCCTTATTGGGGCTGTGTTTGGCGTGATCTCAGTTGCCGTATTGAATTATATCGCGGGCACACCTCATCCACAGGGTGTGATGAATGGTCTCTATACAACGATGCTGTATGCAGGCATGGCGGCTTTACCGTTCGTTGCCGGTCTCATTGTTCTCCCTATCGGGTATTTAGGGGTCTTTATTATTGTTGGAGTTGTTGTTTTGGTTGGCGGACTGCTCATCGTCCGATGTCCGTGTTATGCCCCAAAGTTAAAAAGAGGATGAAAATTCTTACTTTCGTCTTCTTCGGGGGTGGTAATGATTTTTGGGTACAACACTGCCCGGTGGAAGTGCAGTCATAGGTGCACAGACACAGTCTTTTACTGGGGTATTACAGTAATGTAACACACTTAGTGCCCGCTCTGCTCCGATTGCCGGTTTGGTTGCCTCCAGCCATAAATAGAATCCTACCCGTGAGGGAGTGGGGCGTTCATATTTGAAGCCGCCTGTTTTTGACGGGATCATCTTCAGATATGTCCGCTGTTTCTTTGGTTTGAGATAAATCACCGGTGACATCTCGGGAAAATCTACGCCGAGGATCACTCTAGAGTAGTTTTCCAGGATCGAATCGTCATCAAGGATCTCCGACTTGACCCGAAGACCATAATTTGCGATCACTGCTTTGATCGCCGAGGGGTACAGACCTCCACAGATAACTTTCTTCACCAAGGGGGAGACGGAAGGGTCCGAGAAGTACTGATCTGGCGACATATTATGATCCATAGCGAAAAACAGCTTTGTGAGTGCGTCGTCGTGGAATTTTTTGTAATCGAAGTCGCGTATCTTTAAGGTCTCACTTGGGATGAGCACCGGATTTTTTTCAGGATGCGTAAGGATGGATGTGATCCGAAGACCTTTAAGGCAGGATTTCATCACTTCACATTCATGTGTCCCAATGTACGCATTATCCGGATCGGCAACCAGCCTTCGCACGACCTGAGTTCCGGAGATATCAACGGATGAGAAGAGAATGAATCCTACATGCTCCTGATTGAACATATAGCCGAACAGCTTTTTCTTATAGATGATTTCAGCTTCAAGGTCCTTTAGATCTGCAGGACTTGTCACGATCTCACTGAATACGACCTGTTTGTCTTTATCGAAGAGGAGGAGATCCACCTCTGCCAGATCCTGGCCGTTCCCTCTGACTCTGATGTCGCCTTTTTCCGCAGAATAGATGCCGTTCACTCCGAGTCTGATTTTTTCACGGTGTTTTGGGACATCGGCGCCTTTTCTTACGACCTTCTTGATTGTATCGGTTTTTTCCGAGATCCTGATGAGCTGTTCATATATGAGATTTTCAAACCAGTATCCTTCGGCCGTCCGCATGAGCATGATGTCTTCCGAGAAGAGATTTTTGCGTTCGGCTGGACGCATGTGGCGCAGCGCTCTTACAGCGATCGCCCGGTCAGGTTTGTAGTGGCTGAACTGCTCACTAATCCATGAGAGCATTACAACTCTCCGCTTTCTTGTTTCATAATTTATTTTATGAGAGGATGAGTATCCGTCGCGTGAGACTTTTATGCACTCTCTGCTCGTAGTAGCCGATGATCTCAAAGAGATCTTCTGCAAGAGGTCTGATGTCTTTATGCGTCACAATAACTGCTCTCCCTCCGGGTTTGAGAACACGCCTGATCTCTTTCAGGGATCCGGTGTAGAGGGTATCAATGCTGTCAGCTCCGATGGTCGTTGACTGGCCATACGGCAGGTCTGTTGCGATCGCATCAAATGCTTCGTTTGGATAGGGCATATTCGTTGCATCGGCCCGGATGTATGCTCCGTTTGGGAGATTCTGCCTGCATCCAATGAGCATCTCGGGATCATAATCACTTCCGACCGCATCAATACCCATCATATCACATTCGAGGAGCATGCCGCCTGTTCCGCAGAAGGGATCACATAACAATTGGCCGGGTTCAACATGGGTCAGATTGACCATTGTCCGTGCCATCAGAGACATCATGACTCCCGGATGGAAGAATGCTCTCCTCTGGGGATTTCGGTAAGCATATGACCCACGGTCTATGGTGTGAAGTATTTCCCCGAAAAAGCATCTGCTGTTTGTGAATACCGCACGGTATTCGATATCGGGATCTTTGAGGTCAACATTACCCTGAATTTTTTGTCCCATCATGCGCTCGAGTTCCAGTTGGGATGCATTGACAGTGACTGGATGAATCTTTCTTGCCCGACAGCAGAAACTGCCGGGGGCTGTGAGTGCGAGGCTTTCGAGGAGATCTTCAAGGTCTTCCTTTGTGGCATCGCATTCGCCTAGGAGGCGCATTACGACATGCGTCTGTGCGAGCCGTGTCGTTCTCCCGGGATCGTCAACATCTACTATGGCAATACCATTCTCCGTGCGGATCACGTTTCCCACACAGGATAGTTCGGCGGTTGCCAGAGAGAGGTTCTCTCCGGAGAGTTCAAACAACAGATTCATCCGCTTTATAGATGTGCGGTCTGGCTAATAATATCTGTGGGGTCGGGAAGCATCAGTAATGTTTTTGTGACTACCAACTTCCTTCAACGTCATACGATCTCTTTTCGTTTGATGTACCGGATTTTCGCACACTTTTCTGGGTGATAGCGGAGTTTTGCCTCGCGGAGCCCTGGCACGTCCATATCGGATTCCCTGTTTATCCACTCATATCTGCCCAGAGTAACCTTGCGGTTTCCTGATTGATGACTTTGTAGATGCCTTTGTAATGGGCGATACCTTTTTCGAAATGGATGACCGCGGTCTCAAAATTCATCTCACCCCAAATGGCGACCGCCCCTATTCTGTTCTTTGGAAGGACCCTGATTACAATTCCTTCACACCCGAGTTTATCCCAGTTATCGAGTGCAGCGTGTGCTGCGCCCACCTCTTCTTTCAGAACATTGTTTGCTTCTGTTTTTTTGGTGTCGCTCCATTTATTGAGCATATCATGGATCTCAGGAATGATATCCGGGGTGATGGCTTCTGTTGTATACTGGTATTTGGTATTGAACTGTTTGATCTGTCTTCGGATATTGAGGTATTTTTTTCCGGCGAGTTCGGCAAGTTCCTCTGTTCTGTAATAATATTCGCTGCATCCCCGTGACTCATAGACCGGCGTTTCGGGATGATGCTCTTTCATATATGGGATATATTTGTCTTCATAGAAGGCAATGGCACAGTCGCCAGTATGTTTTTTTGCAAAATGCAGGAGTTCTTCAAATATGGTCGGGTCGAATTCACCAACTGGGGCATGACACGTGCTTCTGCCGTTGATCGTATTGGAGAGGATCAGGTGGTCATTTATCACTGCATATTCACAGGGCGAGTAGTGTTCCCAGGAGAGTAATGTAAGAAAGTTGTGTTCCGAGTGATATTGGGGAAAGCGCCGGAAGTAGTCGTCGATGATGGGTTTTTCCGCGAGGGTTATTTTTTTGAAGTCAGTTCTTTTCATTTTCAAAGAGCATGGGTGTATAGTTTTTCATTTCAGAGAAGCCTGCTCTGAGATAGATCGATTCTTTTTCGGGCGCAGAGATGAGCCCGATCCAGGTAAGACCGTGCGCCGATCCAAGTTGCCTGAGCGTTTTTGCTATGCGCTCTCCTATACCGCGTCCACGGTATTCGGGGAAGACGACAACGTCCTGAATGTATCCGTCAACTATTCCATCGGAGATTATCCGTCCCATGCCGACTGCGCGATTTTGATCGTCATGGGCGATTATGAGGATAAAGCTTCCATCAAGAATTTGCGCGATGCGGTCTGTACTCCATCCCATGTCCCACCATCCGCCTGTTCGATAAAGATCGATGATTTCGGACGAATTCCACGAACGGACTTCACTAAGGGTTATTTCTTCTTTTGACAAGGGTGTTTTTTCCTGTAATTTGTATTTGTTATTTCTTTCTGCGTGGTCCATGATAATGATATTTATGGTCTGGCAATCTTTGTAAAACCGGCGCCTTTATATGCCCCAATCCCTAATATTATTACCTCACAAACAAACCGATCTGCGTTGAAATTCTCCTGGTTTTCTCCGGGTGTGTTCCCTCCATGTTTCGGTGGGTTTATAAGTGATTGGGGGTAAATATGTTACCTCGCAAGGCTTTCGGATTTACTCTCCAAGGGGCCTGGCACCCTGTGCCTGGCTCTTTGGGAAGTCGGTTCGAAGACTATATAAGCATTTGATGCTGATATAGTAGAGCTGTTTAAGTGGAGGACAAAACGCGAATCATCCGGGTAAGGCCTGAGTGATTGTTGGTCCTGACGTTGGTATTGTGGCGATGCGGACATTCATTGAAATGACCGCTGATTCCTTTCATACGGTTGTGTTTTTGTGATTATGTCGTAGAAACAACAACTGTGTGCCTATAAGAAAGAAAAGAAAATAGTAATTCTGGTTGATCCTGCCAGAGGCCATTGCTATCAGGGTTTGACTAAGCCATGCGAGTCGAGAGGTGTAAGACCTCGGCATACTGCTCAGTAACACGTGGTTAACCTGCCCTAAGGTGGAGAATACTCCCGGGAAACTGGGGCTAATGCTCCATAGTGGATGCATCCTGGAATGGTGCATCCTCGAAAGATCCGTCGCCTTAGGATGGGACTGCGTCCGATTAGGTTGTTGGTGGGGTAACGGCCCACCAAGCCATTGATCGGTACGGGTTGTGGGAGCAAGATCCCGGAGATGGATTCTGAGACATGAATCCAGGCCCTACGGGGCGCAGCAGGCGCGCAAACTTTACAATGCGAGCAATCGTGATAAGGAAACCCTGAGTGCCTGTCGATGCAGGCTGTTCATATATCTAAATCATATGTGAAGAAAGGGCAGGGCAAGACCGGTGCCAGCCGCCGCGGTAATACCGGCTGCTCGAGTGATGGCCACTATTACTGGGTTTAAAGCGTCCGTAGCTTGACTGCTAGGTCCCTTGGGAAATCTTCACGCTTAACGTGAAGGCGTCTAAGAGATACCGGCAGTCTTGGAACTGGGAGAGGTAAACCGTACTTCGGGGGTAGGAGTGAAATCTTGTAATCCTCGAGGGACGACCTATGGCGAAGGCAGTTTACCAGAACAGCTTCGACAGTGAGGGACGAAAGCTGGGGGAGCAAACGGGATTAGATACCCCGGTAGTCCCAGCCGTAAACAATGTGCGTTAGGTGTGTCGGTAACCACGCGTTACTGATGCGCCGAAGAGAAATCGTGAAACGCACCACCTGGGAAGTACGGTCGCAAGGCTGAAACTTAAAGGAATTGGCGGGGGAGCACCACAACAGGTGGAGCCTGCGGTTTAATTGGATTCAACGCCGGACATCTCACCGGATAAGACAGCTGTATGATTGTCAATCTGAAGGTTTTACATGACTAGCTGAGAGGAGGTGCATGGCCGTCGTCAGTTCGTACTGTGAAGCATCCTGTTAAGTCAGGCAACGAGCGAGACCCACGCCGACAATTGCCAGCAGCATCTCCGGATGGCTGGGGACATTGTCGGGACCGCCTCTGCTAAAGAGGAGGAAGGAATGGGCAACGGTAGGTCAGCATGCCCCGAATTATCCGGGCTACACGCGGGCTACAATGGACGGGACAATGGGTAACGACACCGAAAGGTGCAGTCAATCTCCTAACCCCGTCCTTAGTTAGGATTGCGGGTTGCAACTCACCCGCATGAATCTGGAATCTGTAGTAATCGCGTTTCACTATAGCGCGGTGAATACGTCCCTGCTCCTTGCACACACCGCCCGTCAAACCATCCTAGTGGGGTTTGGATGAGTCCCTGGTCTTTGCCGGGGTCGAATCTAGGTTCCGTGAGGAGGGTTAAGTCGTAACAAGGTAGCCGTAGGGGAATCTGCGGCTGGATCACCTCCTAAAGAATGATCCAAACATAACCTGTATGACAGAATTAGCATGGTCATTTCAATGAACCGTACAATCGCCACAATACCAACACATCAATATCATACTCACACGCAGTATGGTTTGTTAAACAGTAACAAACGAATAAATATAGTGTGAGGGGCGCGTAGCTCAGTTGGAAGAGCGCGGCGTTTGCAACGCCGAGGCCTGGGGTTCAAATCCCCACGCGTCCACTCCGTAACCGACTGTGAAAAAGTTAATTCTTTGTCACCGGTTACGGTTACCAATGCACCCGGAAACGCGAGTTACCGGGGAAGGGCCGAGAGTCACTGACTCTTTGAGGCCGTGTATAGGTTTTGCATTTGGACGTTAAATGGGTATCAGCGGAACCTTTCTTTACTGAAAGTAAATTTGTCGGTAGATCGACACACTTTAAGAGAGACAAAGGGACCCTGGCAACAGCACATAAACATGATGCTGAATATTCCATTTACCACAAATAATACATTGTTGTAACAAACAATCATCGAAAGAAAATTATCGACATACCCTCTGGTGTTCCAAGCTTTGGAACATCAGAGAACAAAGAACCTGGTTCTTATGCCGGTTAGTGAATGGTTCGGTTTGAGAGCTGATGAAGGGCGTGCCAAGCAGCGAAATGCCCCGGGAAGACGCAAGGAGTCTGTGATCCGGGGATACCCTAATAGGACCTCCACACGATTTATCGTGAATCCGTAAGGATGGGGAACCCCCCGAAGTGAAACATCTCAGTAGGGGGAGGAAGAGAAATCAATTGAGATTACGTTAGTAGAGGCGATCGAACCCGTAAGAGTCTAAACTGAATCCCGCAAGGGAGATGTAGTGTATGGCCTTCAATATAGTATGTGTTTATCTAATGAAAGTAGCTTGGAATGGCTTACCTTAGAGGGTGACAGTCCCGTACGTGGTGATAAACATGGCTTAGAAGTGTCCTGAGTAGCGCGGGTTGGAATTCCCACGTGAATAAGGGGGTCACCTAACCTCCAAGACTAAATACTCCTCAAAACCGATAGTGAAATAGTAGCGTGAGCGAAAACTGAAAAGTATCCCTAAAAAGGAAATGAAAAGTGCCTGAAACTAACCGGTGATCGTGTGTTACGGCGTGCAAGGATCTTCTCTTCGAAAGAACCCGTCGCGAGGCGGTAGTATGAGTAGAGTTGCCGACGTCGTAACTTACGTTTTGAAGAACGGGCCAAAGAGTGTATTCCGCTGGCGAGGTTAACCGAAAGGGTAGCCGCAGCGAAAGCGACAAGCGCGTAGTTTACCTGGCGCGGCGTACTAATAGTGCGTGGAGTCAACGGGATACGACCTGAAACCTGGTGATCTATGCCTGAGCAGGTTGAAGCGTGCCGAAAGGTGCGTGGAGGACCGCATGCGGTATTGATATGCAAATCATTCGCGTGACTTGGGTATAGGAGTGAAAGATTCATCGAACCGGGTGTCAGCTGGTTCCTCTCGAAACATGTCTAAGCATGACCTCGACCGAGAATGATAGTGAGGTAGAGCACCTATTAGAAATCCCGGGGAAGAAATTCCTCGCTTTCTTGTAAAACTCCAAACTCCCTATCTTTGTAGACGTCGGGCAGTCCGGGCTACGGGGTAAGCTTGTAGTCCGTAAGGGAGACAACCCAGACCATGGTTAATGCCCCCCAATGTAGGCTAAGTGTCAACACTGAATGAAGTCCTAGGTCAAAGACAACTGGAAGGTGAGCTCAGAAGCAGCTATCCTTTAAAAAGTGCGTAACAGCTTACCAGTCAAGATTTAGGGCGCAGAAAATGGACGGGGCTCAAGCCTACTGCAGATACCATGGCGCACGTTTTTGAACGTGATCGAGTAGAGAGGCGTCCTGTATGGGCTGAAGCAGGGGTGTAAGTTCCTGTGGACCGTATAGGAATGAGAATTTTGGCAGTAGTAGAAGCATAGAACAGTGAGAATCTGTTCCGCCGAAGGGGCTAGGTTTCCTCAGCAATGTTCGTCAGCTGAGGGTTAGTCGGTCCTAAGTTGCACCATAACTTGAGTGTAGCAAAAGGGAAACAGGTTAATATTCCTGTACCGTGCGTTGATTATACTGACGCATCGGGTTATGCATAGCGGGACTGTCGTCCCGTCCAATCGTATAAACTCTCGGAGTACCGTAATGGTGAGAATTGAGTGAAAGCGTGATGGCGTAAGTGTGTAAACACCTGGTGCCCGTGAAAAGGTAACGCAATGTCCGTACCGAGAACCGACACAGGTGCCCCTAGTTGAAAAGACTCAGGCGTGTCGGAATTATTTGTGGTAAGGGAACTCGGCAAAATGGCTCCGTACCTTCGGAACAAGGAGTGCCTGCCTAGTGATTAGGCAGGTCGCAGTGACCAGGGAGCTCTAACTGTCTAACAACAACATAGCAGACTGCAACTCCGTAAGGACTAGTATAGTTTGTGAATCCTGCCCAGTGCGGGTATCTGAACCCCGATTACAATCGGATGAAGGACCCGTAAACGGCGGGGGTAACTATGACCCTCTTAAGGTAGCGTAGTACCTTGTCGCTTAATTGGCGACTTGCATGAATGGATTAATAAGGGCTCTACTGTCCCTACCGCAAATCCGTTGAACCTTTTATCCTTGTGCAGAGGCAAGGGACTCCCATCGGGAAGTGAAGACCCCATGGAGCTTTACTGCAGCCTGTCGTTGAATTACGGTATTACATGCGCAGCGTAGATAGTAGGTGTTAATGCTCATATTCCGGTATGAGTGGAGCCTCAGTTGAGACACTATCCTTGTTCTGCTGTAATTCTCACTCATCTTTTATGGTGAGGACATCGGTAGGTAGGCAGTTTGGGTGGGGCGCCACACCCTCGAAAAAATATCAAGGGTGCCCTATGGTCAACTCATGTGAGTCAGCAACTCACAGGAGAGTGTCAAGAGCATAAGTTGGCTTGACGTGATTTCGCACAGCAAGAAATCACGAGTGGAAACACGGGTCTAACGAACCAATACGCCTTTTTGGTGAGGGCTATTGACTACAGAAAAGCTACCCTGGGGATAACAGAGTCGTCGCCGGCAAGAGCACATATCGACCCGGCGGCTTGCTACCTCGATGTCGGTTCTTTCCATCCTGGCTGTGCAGCAGCAGCCAAGGGTGAGGTTGTTCGCCTATTAAAGGGGATCGTGAGCTGGGTTCAGACCGTCGTGAGACAGGTCGGTTACTATCTGATGGGAGTGTTCGAAATCTGAGAGCAAGATTGAAATAGTACGAGAGGAACTTTCAGTCGTCACCTCTGGTGTATCGGTTGTCTGATAAGGCAGTGCCGAGCAGCTACGTGGCACGAGATAAAAACTGAAAGCATCTAAGTTTGAAACTTCGCTTGAAAAGAGATTTCGTTATAGAGCACCGGTAAAAGACCGGGTTAATAGGCTTGGGATGTACGCACGAAGGCAACGACGTGTTCAGTCCGCAAGTACTAACGCTCAAATCCAGATTCTTTATGAACTGGTATGCCTCGATACTTTACAATGGATGATTGGTTACTTCAATGGAAATGCAGTGGTAGATGGACTTTGGCATCATGAAAATTGTGCCTTTGCTCTTTCGAGAATTTGTCTACTACCGATTAATATTGAAGTGTCCGCTGTGCCCAGACGTTATCTGAATGCAAAACCTATGAAGGTATATCCTTTATAAACAGTAACGGCTAATATATTATACCAGATTACTGTGCTAAGTTGGCGGAGCGGCCACGCGGTTGCCTGCAGAGCAACTCTACTCCCGTTCAAATCGGGAACTTAGCTTGGGGGATCATGCGGCCATAGCAGAGAGGTTCCACCCGGACCCATTCCGAACCCGGCAGTTAAGCTCTCTTGCGTCGGTCATTGTACTGAGATATGCGAATTCTCGGGAACTGGTCAACGCTGCACCCCCCCTTTATTCTTTTGAAATGTTTTGTTTGTGTTTTTTTTAATGGGAGTGTACGCTCTCGTGTTTTTGTTTTGTATTCCTTTTCTGTTCTGATCTATCCGGCTACCATAAGGTATCCAGTATACATCATAACAGATGGGGAAACGAGAAAAAAAGAATTATTCGCGATGATAATACAGCGCAAAGTCCACATCGCAAAGTTTTGCATCAGATATCATATACTTTCTAAAATCCTTTCCATCATTCAGCGTATATTCGCCGTCACCGTCTCTCTCCCAGAAAATATCATACTGACGCTGAAGTGTTCCCTCTGTTGGATCATACCAGAATTCACTAACGGTCCCATCCGAGGCGAAAACATATTTCAGATTAAAGTAAGCTCCTGAATGAGATAATTCCTGATCTGCGTACCATGTACCTACGATTTCATCAGTTTTAGCATCCATACAGACATTCAGTATGACGATCCTCACTTATTAATATTTCTTTCATCTGATTCCCTTTATCCGATCATGTACTCTCATTAATTGTGAATAATCTCTAATATCAGTCTGTTTTTAAAACAGAGTCCTAATAACTGTTAAAATAATCTTAGTTAAAGCCAGCCTTATGGTCTTTGGTGTCTAATAAAATAATATGAAGCACACAACACTCGTGTTCCTTGCTTTGGTAATCATCGGGGCAGTTATATTTGCAGCAGGGTGTATCAGCCCTGTAAGCGAGACCCCCAACGGAAACTGGTTCCTCATCGGCTCAGGCCCTGACAACACACCAATAACAGGAATCATCACCATTGAGATCACGGACTTAAACATCTCAGGAAACAGCGGTGTAAATAACTACTTCGGCTCGGTCACCGTCGGTCCTGATGGAAAACTGATAATCAGCGATCTTGGATCGACTAAAATGGCGGGTCCAGCTCATCTGATGACACAGGAGCAGGAATACTACAATGCGCTCAAAAATGTTTCAGGCTGCAAGATCATTGACGGATCGCTTGTTCTCTTTGACAACGCCGGCACTAACCTTCTGATCTTCAAAGAACCTTCGGCAATCGTTGGAAAATGGCTCCTTGCCTCCGATAACAATGTTACCGTAACCTTCAACGCAGGCGGTTCATTAGGCGGTCAGGCCCCGGTCAACATCTACGGCGGATCCTACACAACCTCGGGAAATGCCCTCTCCGTTGGCGATGATATCATCTCTACAATGATGGCAGGAACCGAAGAGCAGATGCAGGCTGAGTTTGCTTTCTTCTCCGCGCTTAAAGGATCCGTCGGTTATTCGATCGTTGATTCGAATATGATCATCACCGACGAAGACGGAAAAGAACTCCTGGTTTTTGTTCCGGCATAAAATACCCCTCTCCCTCTTTTTACATCAGTCAAGTATCTTTCTGGAAAAAAAGTAAATTGCTGAAGGTCCGGTGGGACGACCGTCAGTCGTTGTGTTTCGATCTGCATGCGTGGCCTGCGATAAATTCACGGATGAGATGTGCCGCGACCATAGCGGTCTGACCTGCATCGTTTGGGAGGACCTCGACATAATCAAACCCGACTGCATTTTTTGCAAGCGTTCGGACAACATCACGAATATCCGTAGGTGTAAGTCCGAACGGTTCGGGCGTGCCGAGACCCGGCGTTAGACAGCAGTCGATCGAATCCGCATCTATCGAAAGATACAGGGAGTCGTTCCCGATAAGTTCTAAGACCTCTTCCAGAACTGATTGGATACCTTTGCTTCTGATCTCATCAGCTGTGTAGAGATGATACTTCTCTCTTGCAGAAATGAACTCGTCCTTTGCCCCGCTCCGCGCTCCGATGATGATGATGTTTTGTGTGACCTCACTCACGCGTGCTGTGACACAATCATGATTGTATGCAGATCCCCGGTATTCGTTCTGCATATCCAGGTGGGCATCACACACCACATACCACACAGGGCAAAGAGCCCTGACGGCACCGATAGTGATCGAGTGCTCGCCGCCGATCATCACGGGAATTTTGCCGTCCTTCATCAGATCAAGAACAACATCTTCCACTTGCGCCACAACGAGATCCGGCAGACACTCTGTGTAAATATCCCCCATATCATGAAAAGGGATATCGGGAAGCTCTATGTCGTAATAGGGATTGTAGGTCTCGATATTGTATGATGCCTGACGGATCGCTGCCGGCGCATCCCGGCATCCTGTCTTATAAGAGGTCGTTCCATCAAAATGTACGCCGAATATTCCATACGATGCGTCTACATATGCTGTTTCAGCATCGGCAAAAAGAGTGTTAGAGAAAGACTGCATATACGGATTATTGTGCAGTCTTAGAGGTCAAGCTTACGCTTGCCGAGTGACTCGATGTAAGGAACTTCCTGAGCCGGCTGGAAGGTTTCTAAAATGTGTTTATCTTCCACAATCAGTTCAAAGTTATTGAACTCTTTCATATCCATGAACGTGACAACATTTCCTGCGATCGTCAGGATCTGTCCGGATCTTCTCTCAACGATCGGTGTATAGACCGTTGCCGAGGTTGGGGAAACAATTGAGCGTTTCTGCCCGTCAAAGAGACCAACGACGTCTAATCTTGCTTTTGCTGCTCCGTGTTTTCCCGGTTTGGAGATTGCGATGCTCTGGATCTTGCATGGCTCGTCGTCAACAACAACGTAACGACCTTCTTTCAGTTTTCCAATTTCAGTCTGTTCCTTCATAATATATCTCTCTAAGTATGGGGGTAATTACTTATGAGTGTTACGGCAATCCGCTCCAGGCAAGTATTCATGAGGATATCCCGCCAATAGAACTATCAATTATGGATCCTGCAGGGTTTCTTTCTGTTTGTGAAAAGGTCGCTCCCATGGTCGAGGAAGCGTTGGCTCCTCTGATCGGTACAGAGTATGGTGCAGAAGAACTCTGTATGGGTGCAGATAATACGCCGACCGAACGTCTTGATAAAATCGCCGAAGATATCATTCTCGCTGTGTTCAGATCACGCAAAGTGTGCAGAGCTCTTCTCTCAGAAGAGGCAGGAATGCTCTGCGATATCGGCGGAGAGTCCGGGATCGCCTACCTTGATCCGGTTGACGGTTCCTTCAATGCGGGTGCGGGTATTCCGTTCTATGCGCTCTCCATTGGACTCTCTGATGGTGAGAAGATGATCGCCGGCTATGTCAGGAATCTCGCGGACGGCGAAACCTTCACGGCGATCCGCGGGAAAGGTGCTTTTCTCAACGGAAAACCTATTCGTGTTTCGAAGAAAACTGAGATGAACACCGCAGCGATGAGCATCTACGCCCGCGCTCCCGATATGATCTCTCTTCTGGAGAGAGGGCTTCGTACCCGCCGGGGAAGAAAACTCGGAGCTTCTGCGCTCGAACTCTGCTATGTTGCCTGCGGAAGACTTGAAGGGTTCCTTGATCTTCGAACCACCCTTCGGATCACCGACGCTGCTGCGGGAATGCTCATATGCGAGGAGGCCGGAGGGCTCGTTACTCTCCCGGATGGATCTCCGGTGTTTTTCCCGGATGATGTCTGCTCAGGCTGCCCTCTTCTCGCCGCAACCCCGGCTATCCATAAAAAAGTCTCAGATATTATGAGGTTGGTATGAAGATCTGTATAGTGTCCCGGATCGATCTGAAAGAACCGGTCGAACTTGCTCAATCAATAGGATGGATGCTTCGTGACCTGGGACACGATGTCGTGTATGAACAGTCGGTCGCAGCCGAACTCGGGTATTCTCCGGTCTCTATCTCGAAGGATTTTTCGGCTGATCTGATCATCATACTCGGCGGAGACGGAAGTGTGCTGCGGACTGTTCGGATGCTCGAAAAACAAGTCGCTGTTGTTGGGATCAATCAGGGTCAGGTCGGGTTCCTGACTGATATCGAACGTGACAAAGCTGAAGAGATCTTAACGTCTCTCTCTTTGCCGCTCCCGCTCGATCCGCGTATGAGGATATCCATTGAATACAATGGGACATCAGTCGGTTCAGCGCTCAATGAAGCCGTAATCGTTACCTCGCGCCCGGCAAAGATCCTGAAGTTTGTTATCTATGTTAATGGGAAGCAGATCGATGAGTTCCGTGCCGACGGACTGATCATCGGAACGCCGACCGGATCGACCGCCTATGCAATGAGTGCAGGAGGTCCGATCGTTGACTCGACGATCGAGGCGATGCTCCTCGTTCCTCTTGCACCGTACATGCTGTCGTCACGTCCATACCTGATCAACTCGAAGAGCGAGGTGGAGATCCGTTTGATTTCGGTCAAGCCCGCTCTTCTTGTGATCGACGGTCAGGATCAGTATGAGATTGGAGAAAATGCCACCCTGATCATTCGCAAATCTCCGGATCCTGCTCTCTTTGTTGATGTAGGGAGAGGATTCTTCGATAAGGTGGAGCAGAAGCTACGTCTTCTATAAGCGTTTTTAAATAATCTGATAACCTATTTTACTTCATGACAGATTATGCAAAAATTTCTGCGACCCTTAAGGAGGCTCTCCACCTTACCGGCTCGCTGGTCGCCATAAAAATAGTCTTGTCCGAGGACAAGCTTCCTGAAGGTATCTCGGAAATTGAGGAAACCGTTCGTCACTGCCGGATGGTCTCGCTTGCACGGGAAGGAAAGATCTTCTACGCCACCGATTCCAAGCATCAGTGCGGCGGTGGCGCATGGGTCCTCGGTCTGCGTGGAATCGGTGAGTCCATGAACTCAGGCGAACATTACTTTAAACTCGGAAAATACAGCTCGCTTGGCGCAAGCAAAAGAACCGTGTACAATGTCCCTGCTCTTCCGCAGGATACCTATGCCGTTGTGTATGCTCCCTTAGAAAAAGCGACCTTCGTCCCTGATGTTGTCATCATCTTTGCCACACCTTTCTCGATGTTGAAGCTTGCCCAGTCCACGCTCTTCAGACTTGGCGGAAGGCTGTATCCGGAGATGTCCGGTATCCAGTCCATCTGCTCGGATGCAACGGCTTGTGTTCTGCTGAATGGAGAGCCGAACTTCTCGCTTGGCTGTGATGGTTCCCGGAAGTTTTCCGGTATCGCTGATGAGGAGATGGTCGCAGGTTTCCCGGCCGAAAGACTGGAAGAACTTGCCGCAGATGTGGTGCAGGTCACCGCCGCGCCAGGCTCGAAAAAATAATTTTTCCCTTTTTTTCTTACCACTGACCGGTGACCCATCCAAAGATGCCGTAAATCACACAGCCGATCGCAACGATCATCAGGATAACATACATCAGACCCGGTTTTGTATTTTCTTCCGCATCCATACAACCATGTTGTTTGTCAGACGATATAAGGCTCCCGCAGAGCAAACTATTAAGCGCCTGAAACAAATTATTAAGACGATGATTCATATTCGACGAGATGTCTGCGGATACTGCGGGGCGTGTGTTTCCGTATGTCCGAGAGGGGCCCTCGAACTCATCGATGCCTATCTGACCGTTGATGAGACCCTCTGTAAAAGCAAATGTAAGATTTGTTATACTGTTTGCCCGCTTGGCGCAATCAAGATGGAGGAACAATGAAGGAAGCATACGATGTTTTGGTTGTTGGCGGAGGTCCGGGAGGAGCTCTCGCAGCAAAAACTGCCGCTGAGCAGGGCTTGTCTGTTCTCCTCGTCGAAAAACGTCCGGCAATCGGGGTGCCCGTCCGCTGTGCGGAGGGTATCGGCAAGGAAGAACTGGCCAAGTTCATTGAACCAGATCCGAAATGGATCGCTGCCGATCTTAACAAAGCTGTTTTGGTCGGACCTGATGGAACGAAGTTTTCCATCGGTGGCGAGCATGCAGGAGGGAAAGTCGGATACGTTCTCGACAGAAAGGTCTTCGACCGCGAACTGATCTGGAAGGCTGCCGAGGCGGGTGCCGAGATCCAGGTCCATGCACGTGCCTCTGCCCCGATCATGATCGACGGCAAAGTCTCTGGCGCTGTGATCCACCAGCATGGACTGACCTATGAGGTCCGGGCAAAAGTCGTTATTGCAGCAGATGGTGTTGAGTCGAAATTTGCCAAATGGGCAGGTATCAATACGACCGTCCCGCTTTCCGAGCTGGAGACCTGTGCCCAGTACATCGTAAATGATATCGATATCGATGAGCGGGCAAATTTGTTTTATTTCTCATATACCGATGCTCCCTGGGGATACATCTGGGTTTTCCCGAAAGGTCACCGGTGTGCAAATATCGGGATCGGTATCGCCGGCACGAAATCAGGTGAAGGTCACCGTGCAAAGGATTACCTCGATAAATTCATTGCCCGTGAGTTCCCGACCGGTAAGATCACTGAATTGATCGTCGGCGGGGTCTCGGTCTGTAAACCTCTAGAATGCACGGTCGCCGACAATCTTATCATCGTTGGTGACGCAGCACGTCTTTCCGATCCGATCACCGGCGGGGGCATCTATAATGCCATGTACACCGGAAAGCTTGCGGGAGAAGTCGCAGCAGCGGCCCTGAAAAAAGGCGATACATCCAAGAAGGCACTGATGGTCTACGATAACACCTGGCGTGAAGGTCATCTTGGTCATTCACTTGCGAGAAATTATGCGGTAAAAGAGTCTTTTATCAAAATGGATGATGCAAAGTTCAACTCCATCATGCATTCGATGACCGAAATCTCCCTTGATGAGATCACGGTGAAATCACTTGTTCTTGCGATATTCAAGGCAAATCCGTGGCTCACCCGTGAGTTGCCCCGTTTATTTCTCACCATCTAATATCTTTTTTTTATGTCCAGAAGATTTCCGGCATATCTCTTGGCGGAATACTTTTGAATGTGTATTTCGGATGACCCGCAAGGAGGGCAAACTGTGCTTTGTACCCTTCCGGGATGCCAAGGATCTTTTGCAGCGGAGGGAACACGCCGAGAAGGATCATCACAAATCCAGCCCAGCAGGTACCAAGTCCGATCGAAGGGGCATAGATATCTGCATAGGTGAGGGAAATTATACTGTCCACAAGACCTAAGTCTTCTTTGGGATCCGTGACCGCGATGAGAAGTGCCGGGGCGTTTCTGCAGACAGCGTCGTTTCCTGCATCCAGTTTTCTCAGGAGTCCGGCAGCGAGACCATACATACGATCCTCCTTTGGAACGTTTCTCAGGAGTTCAGCAGAGGCTGCGACGAATGCCTTCACTTTTGCCGGATCGTTTACGACGACCCATTTGACCGGGTGGATATTACATCCGGAAGGTGCATGGCCGGTTATTCTGATGAGTTCTTCGCATTCTTCATTTGTGACGGGGGTGTCTTTCCAGACACGGATCGACCGGCGGGTCTTGAGATGGCGTGCAAGCGTCGCCGGGTCCGCGATCCCTGCAGGTTCGCTCTCTGTTTCAAGATTCATGGCGCCGCTAGGGCAGACCGAAATACAGTGTCCGCAGGAAATACAGTCCGGACCCGGATGAACGATCGGTGAGGCATCAGCATCGCGCTGGATGATGTTTGCTGGACAAACGTTGACACATGCTCCGCAGGTCGTACAGATCCCGTAATCTATTCTGAGGCTTTCGGCCAGATTGGTCATAAGCTAGTATTGGGCGGGTGATAAAAAAAAGTGTGCGGTCAGAGTTTCTGCGCTGCAGCTATGAATCTGTCCGTCTGGGAAACTTTTTTGAAGAGTTTGAGCATCCACTTCTCTTTCCAGGTATAGTTGAAGCTCCCCCCGGATGCATTCGGGTGACCTCCGCCTCCGAACTGTTTTGCAATGATGTGGCTGATCTCCGGGACACTGCGGAGGGAGAACTTTCCATTGTCAAAGACAAGGAGTTCCATGTCGGTCTCAAGTTGTCTGCGTGCTTCTGCGGAGGTTTCGCTTGGGTAACCATAGGCGGGCATGACGGCGATGGTGTATTTTCCCCGGAATATTTTTGCGGCCCTGATGCTTTTTTTCATGCACTTGTTTTTGTCATGCTCGATTTTTTCAAAGATGCAGGATATTTCATCGTCGATGATGATGCCCTCTGTGAGTTTGTCCCTGATAAGTCTGAGGTTTTCATGTTTCGAGGTGACGATGCCGAGTTTTGCGGATCTCGGGTCCTGGTGTTTCCACAGATCGTAGTCACAGACGACGCTCGCGACCTCGCGTGCGCTTTGGTTATCTTTGGCAAGAACCGAGGCGATAACGCCTGTGGCGCACTTTGTCGTGTCCACGATGAGGGTCTGGACATACGGCGTGACTTTTTGTTTTTCTGCATCGGTCCATTTGTGGTGATCGTACCATTGGATGACCCATCCGGCCGCGTGGGCTTTTCGTATCTGGTCTTCGATCCCGTTCTGATAGCCCAGGTCACTGATGATGAGGGTGTCTCCTTTCCCGTTGCATCCGCTGACCTGCGCTGTGAACCAGGTGAATTTTCCAACTGAAGAGAAGAGGGTCAGGATCTCGTTGCCGAATGTCATCCGGCAGATCGCGTCAGATCCTGCGGCGTCTAAGTCATTGTGGGTCAGATGGACGATATGTGTGGTTCGCCCAACGATTTTTTCCTGGAGGGTCTGCTTATTGGACCTGTTTTTAGTATTTTTGCTCTTGACCATTGTGTAGTAATTCGACTTTGGAATGTATAAGGTATGTGAGATATGCAATCCGATTATTATAAATAGTTCTCCTACTAACATTGGTTACGCAAAAGCCTTTATAGCTCAGTTGGGAGAGCGCCAGACTGAAGATCTGGTTGTCCCCGGTTCAAGTCCGGGTGAAGGCACTACATTTTCCTTTTTTTTGCAAAGTTATGATCAATTGAGCTAATCCCGTTTCGCATTCGTTTTCTGATCCAGAAATGAGCCGTTTATAATATTTTTCGTCGTGATCCGTGTTCGGAGGTCTCATACCACAAGATAAACGATGATGGATAGCGAACAATCAACATTATTGGTGGTGAAAAAATGAAAGGAGGTATCAGATGATGAATGAACCTGAGCCGATAATAGTAGAATTTCCTTTGAGGGGAGAATGGCTCTCTCCTACCACTCCCGGGAAAAAAATACCGAGTCACGGCACAAACCGATTAGGAACACGATATGCTTATGACTTTATACAAGTGAATTGGAAGAGAAAAGGCTGGCCCGCCTATCGCGTGAGTTTCCCGCACTATCTTCTCTTCGGGGTTCCCTTAAAGGAATATTACTGCTGGGGTCAGGAAGTGTATGCGCCGTGTGACGGGATCGTTGTCCAGGCACAGGATGGCTATCAAGAACGGGCACGGACGAATTTGATTTCGGACATGTCCAATGCTTATAAAAATGCTCATTATTTCGATCCGGAAAAAGACGACGTACAATTAGTTTCGGGCAACTACATCATTATGAACTGCGGCGAAAATGTATATGCTGCGCTCGTCCATCTGCAAAAAGGGTCTATCCAGGTCACCGTCGGACATAGTATAAAAAAGGGCGACGTGATCGGGAGAGTAGGTCATTCCGGGAATTCTTTTGCTTCGCATTTACATTTTCAGCTTATGGACAGCAGCGACATAACGACGGCAAACGGCCTCCCTTGCGCTTTTGAAAAATATGAAGTCTGTCAAAATGGCGAGTGGAAATCGGCATGCAATGGGATTCCTACAGACAAAGGTAGGATACGCTTTTATCTCTGATCTTTGTGATTTGGAAACAACCACATCACATCGATAAAAAAATTGGGGTGTTTTGCACCCCGTAAAAAAAATCAGACTCTGTTTTCGATATCGTATTTGATCTTTGTCATGAACTCATCCGGCGTCATCGTGACGGTCTTACCGTCACGGGTACGGATCGACAAGGTGTGCTCCTCCAGCTCCTTCTCGCCGATAATGATCATGTACGCGACACGCTCGGTATAATTCGCCTGCCGGATCATATATCCGATTTTTTCATTGCGGTTATCAAGCTCGCAGCGGATCTTTGCATCTTTCAGCATCGCATAGATCTCCTCTGCATAACTCTCGCTCTTCTTTGTAACAAGAAGGATCTTTGCCTGCATCGGTGCGAGCCAGACCGGGAACCTGCCGGCGAAATGTTCGGTCAGGATACCGATAAACCGCTCGATCGAGCCAAAACAGACCCGGTGGATCATGATCGGCCGCTGTTTCTCATCGTTCTCATCCACATAGGAAAGATCGAAGTTGACCGGCATCTGGAAATCGAGCTGGATCGTTCCGCACTGCCAGGTACGTCCGAGGCAGTCTTTTAAGTGGAAATCGATCTTCGGACCGTAAAATGCTCCGTCTCCTTCGTTGATCGTATAGGAAAGTTTCAGCTGGTCGAGTGCGTCTTTCAGACCGTTTGTCGCCGCTTCCCAGTCTTCATCGCTGCCCATACTGTTGTCTGGACGGGTGGAAAGCTCCAGGGAATACGCAAAGCCGAACTTCGTGTACACCTCATCGATGAGCCGGGCCACTCCGGCGATCTCGTCGGCGATCTGGTTCTTTCTCATGAAGATATGTGCATCGTCCTGCGTGAAACAACGGACACGGAACAGACCCTGCAGCGTGCCTCTCAGCTCATGGCGGTGAACGAGCCCGAGTTCTGCGAGGCGCATCGGAAGTTCCCGATAACTGTGCGGCTCGTTTGCGTAGACCATCACGCCGCCCGGACAGTTCATCGGTTTTATGCAGTAATCCTCGTCATCGATCTTTGTTCCATACATATTGTCCTTGTAGTGATCCCAGTGGCCGCTGGTTTCCCAAAGACAGCGGTTCAGGATCAAGGGTGTCGAGATCTCCTGATATCCGTTTTCTGCATGAAGTTCACGCCAGTAATTGAGCAGAGCATTCCTCACGATCATGCCGTTCGGCAGGAAAAACGGGAATCCCGGACCCTCGTCGGAGAACATGAAGAGCTTCATTTCTTTCCCGATCTTGCGGTGGTCGCGGCGTTCCGCCTCTTCCTGCAGTTTCAGGAAATCCTCAAGCTCTTTTCCGGTCGAAAACGCGGTACCGTTGATCCTCGTCAGCATCTTGTTTTTGTTGTCGTTTTTCCAGTATGCTCCGGATAATCCGGTGAGTTTGAAGGCTTTGGGGGTCTTGGTGTAGGTAAGGTGCGGACCGGTGCACATATCGATATATTCGCCCTGCTCGTAGAAACACAGCGGCACGTTCTCATCCAGATCAGCGATATGCTCGATCTTATACAGCTCGTTTCGCTCTTCCATCAGCTTCAATGCGTCAGCACGCGGGAGAATTGACGGTTTTATCGGCAGATTCGCCTTGATGATCTCCCGCATCTCCTGTTCGATCGCGGCAAGGTCGCTGTCTGAAAGTTTTGTGTCTCCGAGGTCAACATCATAATAAAATCCCTTCTCGGTCGCAGGCCCGTAGGCAAAAGCCGCCTGAGGATACAGGCGTTTAACTGCCTGAGCCAGTACATGAGCTGCAGTATGACGTATGACCTGCAGTTCTTCTTCTTTTGGGCACTCGCCGATTGTTCCATCGCTGTAAATAACTTTCATGTATTACTTCCTTTTCCTCGTATTTTCCAACTCTATTTACGGCATTCAGATATGTGTCTGCCGGGTTTTTTCCCGATACGGTCAGATCTAAATATTCTTATGTATTTTGGTTTTTAAAGGCATATTTATTTCGGTACAGGAAAGCCTGTTGGGATGGGTATTTTATGGGTGGGTTCGGTTTTGGTACCTCCGAAAAACGTATGTTTATCATTTCTGCAGGTCTATTTTTGCATACAGGGAACCATCATGACGAAAGCAATGGATCATTATATGCGGGCCGCGTATGAGGAGGCACTTGCCGGGCGAAGCGAAGGAGGCATCCCTATCGGCGCCGTTATTGTTCGAAACGGAGAGATCGTCGGGCGGCGACATAACCGGCGGGTCCAGTTGGGCGATCCGATCCTGCACGGGGAGATGGATGCTCTCTCGAATTCGGGTCGTCATCCGGCGTCTTTCTACAAAGAATGCACGCTGTACACCACCCTCGCACCGTGCATAATGTGTTCCGGCGCGATCCTGCTGTACAAGATCCCGGAAGTCGTTATCGGTGAGGATGTCAATTATCCGGGTGAACCTGCTTTCCTGCGTTCACGCCGGGTCAAGGTGACGATCCTGAATAACGAAGAGATCATCGGGATGATGAAAAAGTATGTCGAGGAGAATCCGTCTGTTTGGAACGAGGATATCTCGGAAGAATCCTGATATTATTTTGAGCCGGTTTTTCTTATATTACACATCTCTTTTCTGATTTGGGGTGCGGGGAGTGACTGCGGGCTGCCCCGAAGGGGCGGCCTTAGCTGAGGCGGATCGACGGCGCAGCCGGCGATCTTAGCCGAGCAAGGCGTAGCCTTGCGACCAAGCCGAAGGCTGGCGATCCGGCGCGGAGCCCGACGCGGTGGAGATATCTTATTTTTGAGGTTCGGGAAAGGTATTCTTTTTTTGAGGGAAAGGGGGACAGGGGCGGATGAATGGGGGAGTGTCAACCAAATATCGCAGAGAGGGAAAGGTCAGATGTGGATGCATGAGAAAAACCAACCGCGAATCGGCGCGAATCCCGCCATTCGGGCTCCCAGATTCGGATTTGCTTTTCCTCACTTTCGCAATCCAGCTTCGCGGTCTTGCTCATCCCTCATCGGGAACGTTCGGGCAAATCCTGTCGCGGCCCCAGCGGCTCCTGTGAGGGAGATATTCATTGCTCAGTTCTAAATGTGAAAACTATTCTTTCAGTGAAAATCTCAAAATGAGATTCAGAAAAGGGAATGACCATTGGGAGGCGCTGGGGCGCCGACAGGATTTGCCCGAACGCTCCCGATGAGGGACGAGCCGTCGTGTCTAGAAGACACGACGAGCGAGAGTGAGGGTCAGCAAATCCGATTCTGAGAGCAAGCCAAAGGCTTGCGAGATTCGCGCCGATTCGCGGTTGGTTTTTTTCAGGTATCAACAAAGATCCCATACACGAAACCAAAGTACATCTTATACGGAAGTACGCTCTTTGGTTGAGAACACACCACGGAAGTCCTATCCGAAGAATCTTGATATCTTTTTCAACCAGTTTATTGATTTCATCGGACAGACCTATTTGTCGACTTGTCACCTACTTGCAGAATCGTTTGACAACAAAAAAACCTCATATCTTCCTTTAAATCTAAAAATAACTTAAATTATAATTATATTTATTATATTTTACTATTTTACACAAGAAAGAGAGAAGCCCGCAGATTTTTCATGCCCGGCATGCCGGACCATTCAGCTCCTCCTCTTCCCTCACCTTTGTCAAATGGATCAAATTTTCAAATACCAAAATCAAAGCCTTCATATCCCTTCGATCTTCAAAATTCGCCAGAAAACACTTGATAAATCATTTGAAAACTACCCTCACTTTTTGGCAAGCCAGAACCCGTTCCTTCCCATCCCTCCTTTTTGGTAAAGCTCTCTGTTCCACCGGACCACTTTCTTGTTTTCCGACCGCCGAAGTTCCGGATCATCGGCATCCGGCCGTGTTTCAGACAAGCGTTCTATGCCGATCGCCGCCGTCAGGGCCAAGAGGTCGTCCGATCCCCGCTCATTCGTCCCGTACAGCGTATGGGAAAGCTGGCTGTGGGAAAGACCTGTCGCGATCCGGATATCCCCAAACGGGATCAGACCCGACTCCTGCTCGCACAGCCATCCAAGGATCTTCGCCCCGGATTTGGACAGCTTATCATGCTGACTGCCCTTCTGATTGGCAAACAGCGGCTCCAAAATCTCCATCACCGCATAAAAATCCTCCTCCTCTGCCAGGAGATCCCCGCCGATCATCGTTCGCCGAACGGGAGCATGCAAAAGAGCGTGGGCCGCGACAAGACAAAACATCAGTTTCAGATTCCGCGAATCCATCATCGGATCACAGCGTACCTGGTGGGCAAAAGGGACCGACACGACCTTTTGCTCCACCAGACTCCAGAGGGCCCGGGCAATGGCAAACCGGGTGTCCTCTCCCTCTTTTATCCGGGGATTTTGTGCCCGCCTCATGATCGCGGCGTGTTGCGCAGATCTTTCTCAGAAAGGCAAGCATGTCTCCCTTTGCCCATATCTGTTCGGCATAGACCTCAGCGGCAGTATCTTTGGTCGATGGCTGGGTCAGATCGAAGGAAAGACGGCACGCAAAAAAGAGGTCGGCAGGGATGTATTCCCGGGCACCTTCGAAGATGTCTTCCGGATCCGCGTCGCGGCCTTTCGCCCATCGGCCGATTTCAGATCCGTTGTGCAGAAGGCTCCATTCGTGAGCTTCGAAGAGTTTGAGGCCTTCGAGATGTTCGCCTTTGTCGAGGGTCGCGGTTTTTTCGAGATAATATCCATGATCAAGGAAATAGTAGTCGTCCTTATCAGGTTCGATCCAGGTCCCCGCATCCGGAGAGAGGAGGTATCTGATCTCGGCAAAGATTTCTGCTGTTTCCACGCAGGCAAGGAGGTCTTTGATGCCTTCCCACAGCGCTTCTCTGCTTGAGTCGGAAGAGGAAAAGGAGTGACAGATACAGCCGTTATGGGTGAGTGCCCAGACGCATTCCCTATACCGTGGGTAGATCTCGAATGGCGGATAAGCGAGTTCAAACGGGCAGACGAGCTGCCAGCCGTGAGGCAGGACCACCTGGTCCAAATAGGTGTCGGTGTCTATGGATGTGATGCGGTATTCAGATATGCCCGGATGATGCCAGGGAAGAAGGGCCATGTATTCGGGGTCCACATTGTCGGGGATGTCAGGAAAATATTCGGGGTCGCAGAGTTTTTCCAGTTCCGCACGGATTTTTTCTGCTGATTCGGGTTGATCCTGGGAGGATGAGGTGGATGAGATCATGTTGTTCATATGAAAACTTCGATGCAGGTTCATATAAACCCCAAACCGCGCGGTGCGATGATGCCCCCGCGTTTTGCGGATATGGTGTTGTCAGTGAGTGATGAGGGGTGTGGGTGATGCAAAAAAACGGGGATGCGCTTAGGTGTCCTGTTTGGAACGACTGGCTCGCTAGCGACAACCCGTATGCAGTCGGCGACCGGAAAACCATGGAAGCCGGCGGCGGGAAGTATATGAACTTCATCGCGATAATTCTTCGGAGAAAGTAAAGAGAAAGAGCCTGCAACTGACAGGTTTCATATTCAGTGACGCCAATATAGATACAGAACATGGTACATCTAACACTTGATATCGGAGGGAAACCCGGTAAAGACTGCTGGGGTTTTTGCTCTTACTGCTATTTCAAGCATGCAAAAGATGTACCGCCGTTCGGCTGCAAATACTGCATGCCGTTCAAAAAAGGATGCGAGTATTGTGCCAAAGGCGTAAAAGAAGAATACGCCGGCTTCTACTCGCTCAAAGATGTTGCCGATCATTTCCTTGCCGATCTGCAGATGGTCACCGGAGATATTTCTAAGATCACGATATCGGGCGGAGGCGACCCAAGCTGCTATCCTGAGTTCACCGCTTTGATAGAGATCCTCGGATCCCTCAACGTCCCTCTCCACATCGGATACACCAGCGGAAAAGGGTTCGACACGCCGGAGATCGCTGACTTCATGATCGAAAATAATATGAAGGAGGTCTCCTTCACGATCTTTGCGAGTGACCCTGCCCTTCGGGAAAAATACATGCATGACCCGACACCCCAGGCCTCGCTCGACGTGATCGAACGGCTTGCCGCAAAAATCGATGTTTACGCGGCATTGGTCATTCTTCCGGACGTCAACGACGGGGAAGTTCTCTGGAACACTCTTGCATGGCTCGAAAAGATCGGCGTCAAAGGCGTGATCCTCATGAGGTTTGCGAACCGGGAAAACCAGGGACTCATTCTGGATAATGCCCCGGTCATCGAAAACCAGCGTGTTCATACGGTGGAAGAGTTCCGGGATCTGGTCCGCGATGCCGCGGTCCGGTTCCCGAACCTTCGTCTGTCTGCGACCCCGCTGTACGATCCTGCGTCCGACTCGCCTTTTGCCATCCGGAACGAGCCTGATCTTCTTGGTCATCTGCCCAGGATCACCGGTCGGGTCTCTGTCATCACCGGGAGTATTGCAGCCCCCTATATCACGGAGATCCTTCGCTCCTGCGGGGCGCCGGAAGGCATGGTCGTTCCTGTCGATAAGGAGATCTCCTGCCTCATCACGATCGATGATCTGAAAAAACTGGATCCGTCTCTGCTTGAAGAGACGGTCATCATTCCGGGCCGGGCATTTGTTCATGATCCGGAGGCCGAGCATCTTCTCGACAGAAGAGTGATCCGCGGTCCCGAGACCCTTTCTGCTGACGGCGAAACCAGTATGGGTATGGATCTGACCGGTGTCCTGACTATGGAACTGGAAGGGTTTACCCACCTGATACAACTCATCAATCAATATGGGAGAACAGAATGAACTACTCTGACCTGTATGCAAAGATCGGCTACACGTTTACGAATGTCGACCTCCTTCTCCATGCCCTCACCCGCACGGCCTATGCCCGGGAAAATGAACTTTCCATGAGTGATACGATGGATTCCCTGGCCGTGCTCGGAGATGCGGTCCTGGATCTGATCGTGATCCGTCAGCTCATCGAGGAAGGCGAGTTTGACAAAGGCGAGATCACCCGGAAAAAAATCGATCTCGTGAACATGACGGTCGTCCGCCGGCTCGCCGAGGACATCGGTCTTCCCGCGTATATGCGATGGGGAAAAGGCGAGCTCCGCATGCAGATATGGACGAGCGGCCGGGTATCTGCGGAATGCTTCGAAGCTCTGATGGGGGCCGCGTATCTGGACGGCGGCGTGGAGGCTTCTGCGGCCATCCTCGATCACCTCTGGACGCCGGAGAAACCATAGAGCTTATTGGCAGTGAAAACGATATGATAGAAATATGGTACGGGTAAAAGCATCCCACATTTTAGTAAAGACCGAGTCTGAAGCAAAACAGATCATGCAGAAGATCTCCGCAGGCGACGATTTCGCGAAACTCGCCAAGCTGTATTCGCAGTGTCCTTCCGGCAATGCCGGCGGGGACCTTGGCTACTTTGGCAAAGGGCAGATGGTAAAACCCTTCGAGGATGCATGTCTCAAGGCAAATACAGGCGATGTTGTGGGTCCGGTCAAAACCCAGTTCGGCTGGCATATCATCAAAGTAACTGACGTTAAGAACTGAGGTTCTATGAAAAAATCTGCCTTTGACGATCTTATCGCCGCGATCAGGAGTGATGATATCGCAAGGCAGGAGGATGCGGCGAACAAGGTATGTGCCTTGAAAGATCCCGTTTCCCTCTCCCTTATTTTGGGCGTGCTGAAAGAGGAGGGTCCTCTTACTCAGCGCGTTATGCTCTGGGCCTTGCGGAATTATTCTGCTGAGCTGGATTATGCGCAGTATCTCCCCTATCTTTCTGCGGGGGATCTCGGTGTCCGGGAAGCCGCACTCATGCTCTTCATGGAAGGCGGTCAGCCTTCGGTCGACACGTTGGTCACGGGCGTCTCAGCGAAGGATATGCCGACTCAGTATGCTTCGGTCCAGGCCCTTGGACAGTTCAGGGTTCCGGGGGCGATCCCGCCGCTGATCTCTGCCGCTTCATCACCCGAACTGGATATCCGGGAGATCGCCGTTATGTCGCTTGGGGTCTATCACGATCAGGCAGTCGTTCCGACCCTTGTCTCCTCGTTAAAAGATCTTCCAGCGGTCAGGCTTGCGGCACTCTCCGGTATCCGGGGGCGGCAGCTATCCGCCGAGGAGTTTTCAGCAGTTTCCGAGTCGCTTACTGATGAACGGGAGGATATCCATGCTGCTTGTGTCTATGTTCTGGATGCCCTGACTCCGGCCAGCCTCACGGCTGACCCATCGCCGTATGTTCGCCGGGCCCTTGCCTCGGTGACCGCGGAGATCCCGGTTCTCATCACCTTATGTGGTGACCCTGATCCGTCGGTGAGATCAGCGGCGGTCGAGTCGGTCCGAAAACAAAAACTCCATCTGGAAGATACCCTGCTCCCTCTTCTCTCTGATCCGGTCCCGGGTGTCCGCCGTGCGGCAGCTTCGGCTCTTGGCAACTCGGAGAGGCCTGATGTGGTCCCCGCTTTGATTGCCTGTCTTGCCGATCCAAAACCCGGTATCCGTGCTGCGGCCGCGGCTTCTCTTGGGAGTATCGGCGGCGAGCCGGTGATACTGGCGCTTAAGGAAGCGGCACATACAGAAAATCCGATCCTCGCCGGGATCATAAAAAATGCTTTGATGACTGCGAAAGGAAAAAAATAATTATTCACCGACCGCGGTCCTCACCGCGATCTCTGTTTCCATTCTTCTGACCTCATTCTCGACATCGTTGATTTCGATCATCTTGACTCGTTTTTCCATCGGCGGATTGAGTTTTGCCTTTTGTTCATACTTTCCGATCTCGGCGGCGAAATCATCCGGGATCATATCGATCCCTTTCAGTGCATCGATGAGTTCCCTGGAGAAGTAGGTGTCTATCTGGATCTTTCTCTTGGTCGCATGGGAGAGTTTGCCGATGAATCTGCAGAGTTTGTCCTGATCCTCCGGGCTCATCGTTTCAGTGAACTCATAGTTCTCGATCTGTCTGAGGATCTGGAGGGTCGGGATCAGTGACTCGGGCGTGATGATGTAGACAACATACTCAGCCAGATCATACTGATAGGTGGTCAAAACATCAAGCGTGCTTGACGGGACCACGAGGAACACCTCTTTTCTGACGTCATCGTGTTTACAGTATTTTTTCATCGCCTCGGCCTGATTTTTCAGATAGACCGGGAAGTTTTCCAGCTCTTCGGGATTCTTTGGACTCTTTGCATCGAAGATGGTGTACATCTTTCCGATCAGCACAACGTTATCCGGTGTCCCCTGGTGGGGATACTCGCACTTCTCGCACCATACAAAATCATGTTTTCTGCAGATCGTTCTGATGCTTTCCGCGACTTCGCTCTCATGCTTCTGCCAGGAGACGGCAAGTTCCTCCTGTTTTCGCACCAGGAGGTTCATCTGTTCGTTTGCAAGCGTTTCCCGGTCGCATTTCAACTGATCATACAGGGTGTTGATCCTTTCGATCTTTCGGTTGTACTCTGCCGTCTGCTCTTCTCTGACACTGTCATACGCGGAGATCTGCTCTTTTGCGGCGATCAGATCACGCGTCACTGCGTCCAGATTTTCCTTCAGCTCCAGATGCTTCAGCGCTTCCTCCTTTCTTCGCGAGGATTCCGCCGATACTAACTCATCTCTCAGGCTTTCGAGTGCTGCGACCCTGCCTTTTGCCTGGCTCAGCTGCTCGGAGAGTTCGGTGAAGGTTTCTTCAAGGCTCTGGTATCTTGCCCGCTCTTCCCGTCTGCGCTCGGCTTCGGCAAGGTTCAGCTCTTCGCGTGCACCTTCCATTGCGGAGATCTTTCCTTTGGCTGCAGTTATCTGTTCAAAGAGCAGGCCATACTCGCTCTCAAGTCTCTGGTATCTCTCTCGCTCTTCGCGTCTGCGCTCGGCTTCGGTAAGGCTCTGCTCTTCGCGTATTTGTTCAAGGCCGAACAATTTCCCTCTGGTGACCTCAAGCTCCCGTGCCGTCACTTCAAATCTGTCCCTCGTATTCTGAGAGGATTTTATCTCTGCGTCCCGTAAAGCTTCAAGCGATGCGTATTTTCCCCGCTCCCTCTGCAGTTCTCCGGAAAGCTGGTCGATCTGGATCTCGATCTCCCGGTATCTTCTCGCGTTCTCGTTCGTTTCGGCCTGATACTGGGCATATGCTTCGTCGCCGCGGCGTATCACCTGTTTCCAGGAAAACAGCCGTTTGAAAAGTCCTATGCTGCGTAGACCTGCGAAAAATCCAGAGAGGGACGAGGAGGGTATCATTGACTAACCATTTAGAGGGGTTGTTATAAGCATTTTACGGTAACTTGGGTTTTTCCCTCTCTGTTTCCGAATCGTTCATCACCTTTCAACACAAAATGATTTATTACTACATGGGATTGTTCGATAAGTTCAAAAAACCGAATAATGCCGCTCCAAAAGAAGCGGATTCGGCGATGTGGCTTGCACAGGCTGAGTCGTATATTCGGCTGAAACGGTATACCGACGCTCTTCACTGTCTTGATAAAGCTATTTCCTGTGATAAGGATAATCCGCTTGCCTGGCATGAGAAAGGGCGTATCCTTGCGATGGTCAATGAAGAGAAGGCTTCGATCCCCTGTTATGACCGGGCGATCGAACTCCGCCCTGATTCAGCGGTCTATTATCACAATAAGGGAGATGCTCTCGCAACGTTTCATCGGTATGGTGAGACGGATGAATGTTTCAAAAAGGCTCTCTCTCTTGCCCCTGACGATGTGGTCTTTCTCACGAGTCATGCACGGATGCTTTCCCTCGCAAAAAAGTATAAGGAGGCCGACGATATCATGGCACGGGTCTGCGATCTGGAACCGCGTGGTCCGGAACACTGGTTCGATCGTGCCACGATGCTCTTCGACTGCGGGAAGGTCGATGACGCGATCTCCTGTTACAAAGCTGCCGTCACTATCGCGCCGGGTCATGCGGTGAGTTATTTCAACTGTGCGAATGCTCTTTCATCCCAGGGCAAATATGAGGATGCGGTCTTCTATTATGATAAAGCCCTGAAGTATGAACGTTCAATGACGGGAGCGATGAACAATAAAGGGATGGCGCTTAGCTGTCTTGGAAAACATGAGGAGGCGTATGACTGTTTCCGGCGTGTCCTGCTCGCTCTTCCAAATGATGCGAATGCCTGGTATAACAAAGGGTATGAGCAGCTGCTTATTGGCAAGTATGCGGATTCGATCGTGTCCTTCGATAAAGCTCTCTCGTTTGCGAACGGAAATGATCGTGAACTGATCAATAAATGCCGGGAAGCCAAGGAAAAGGCTGCCCGGTCATAAAAAAATAGTATCTCTTTTTACGAGCCTTCGAACCGTGAGTCGAATTTGCTGTTGAGCAGATGCACCTTGATCACTGAGCCTTCCGGAACGATGACCTCGGGCCAGAGTCGGGTCCCCGAGTGGATGGTGACACCATTCTGCAGGATCGACCGCGGACCGATAACAGTGTTGTGTTCTACTGAACAGTTGTCTCCAATATTCGTATTGACATCGACGATGCTGCCTGAGATCGTGGTGTTGGATCCGACAATAACGCCATGGTAGATCGATGAGGAGAAGATCTTGGCATTGGCTTTGATCACACAGTTGTTTCCGATGCTTGTGTACGGGCCGATGATGACGTTTTCTCCGATCATCACACCATTACCGACCAGGACCGGGCCGACGATCCGTGAACCTGCACCGAGCGTGATACCGTCGCCGAAGGTAACGGGTCCGGTGATGTGTGCGTCCTTCACATTCAGCGTGCCTGAAACGCTGGTCACGGTTTTTTCCTGCAGGATCCACTTTTCGGCGGCACGCAGCATCTCGGGGTTGCCGACATCCGTCCAGTTGCCGCGTGCAAGCCAGCCGTTGAGCTGATATCCTTTCTCCATAAGGAGCGGGAACAGATCTTTGGCGAAGTCGAACTTGGTGTTTTCCGGTATGAACTCGAAGATCCTTGGGTCACAGACGTAGATGCCGGTACTTGCAAGGTTAGAGAAGATCTCTCCCGGGGAAGGTTTCTCCCTGAATCTCTGGATCCGAAGGGAAGCGTCGATCTCAGCGATACCGAATTCACGCGGGTCCTCGATACTGATCAGACCGATCGAGGTGATCGCCGGGGAATTCATATGGTCCCGGTAAAACTCCAGGAGGTTGAGATCGGTCATGTGGTCGCCCCCGACTACGAGGAACGGGGCATCTTCAAGGTACTTCTGAGCGTTTTTGACACTGCCGGCGGTCCCGAGTTTTACCTCTTCGGATACGTAGGTGATATTTGCCCCATAGAGAGATCCGTCTCCGAGTGCATTCTGGATATCGTCACCCAGGTATCCGATGGTCAGAACGATGTCGGTAAATCCGAGGTTTGCAAGGTGCGTCACCAGGTGTACGATCGATGGTTTATTTGCTATCGGAATACAGGGTTTTGGACGTTCAAATGTTAACGGACGAAGGCGGGTCCCTTCTCCGCCGCACATAATGCAGGCTTTCATTCTGTGTATATTTGCTGTGAGGGGATATGAGTATTGTGGGGTGATGTGATGCAGGAAAACGGATGGCTATCCGGGAAATATGCGAAAAAAGGGGGCGGGGTGAGATATCAGGATCCTAGATCCCAAGAACCATACGCAGCACGTCCCGGAGACCCGGGGCAAGACCGACCACGATCATCGCGAGCAGCACCAGATGCCAGATACTGTCCATTCCCGGTTCTTTCCGGAACTTTTCCAGGATCCAGATGGCAGGGATCAGGACCACGAGCTTCAGCGCGAACATCACATATGGAGTTCCCGTAAGATCGATCAGCGTGCTTCCAAGAACATGCTGTTCGATATATCCCTTGAACGCAAGGGCATAACTCGTCGCCGAGGCATCCAGCATATGCCCCGCGATCAAAACGATATACAGGGGCTGATTGATATATTCCCAGCGGAACAGATACCGGAGGGCCGCCCAGAGAGCTACTGCCGCGGCAGCTGCTATAAGAACAACCAGAATTCCCGCACCCATATCCACGTCGGTTGCCTGGGTAAAACCGAACCAGACCAGAAATCCGGCTGTTATGAGTGATGAAATAACTCCGCCAAGCATAAATGGTGTCGTATATGACACAACGACCTTGTTCTTCTGCAGCTGATAGGGGATAAACAACATCGCTATCGCAAAGAACATGGTAAGGAAATAGACCTGCGGGGTCACGAACAGGATCCACCAGGGTTCCGGGACCATGCCCGTATCCTCCACAACACGAAGGAGCCCGCCAAGAATAATATAGGAAAGACCGGTGAGGATCAAAGGCGTGTCGATCGCAATATTTGCCTTTTTCAGAAAGCGGTAAAGTATATACAGTCCCACGAGCACTAATAATGCATACAATATCGTCTGGATGACCGTATAGGTTGATCCTTCCAGTTCGACTACCCATTCATATAATTCATTTAACATATAGGATCCCGACTATGAAAGCTAAGAATAATAGGATACTCAAGGATAAAACCTTTGACAAATCCCGGTGGATCCAGATGCCGAGGGATGTGATCGCGGGGCACGATGCCTTGCTTCAGCTTCCGAACGTAATCACCGATCTGGGTATCACCGGTCCGCTGCTTCTACTTTCAGGAAATACGACCATGCAGACGGTGGGTTCCAAGGTCCTCAGCCTTCTGGAAGGCCGTGAGGTCGTCTCCGCCATTGTAGGGGAGATCAACTATGAGGAGATCGGGCGGATCGAGGATCTTGCCCGGGACGCCGGGATCGTGCTGATCATCGCCGTAGGAGGGGGTCGGGTCATCGATACGGCAAAGGTCGTCTCCTACAATCTCGACATCCAGTTTATCAGTGTTCCAACAGCGGCTTCCCACGACGGGATTGCCTCATCGCGTGCCTCGGTGATGACCGAAGACGGCAATGTCAGTGTAGCGACCCATCCTCCTCTCGCGATAATTGCCGATACGGGGGTCATTGCTGCGGCTCCGCATAGGCTGATGGCCGCCGGCTATGCAGATATGGTTGCGAATTACACTGCGGTTCTGGACTGGGATCTCTCCAAAACCAAAACCGGTGAACAGGTCAGCGAATATGCAATGACGCTTTCGATGATCACTGCGGAACTGATGGTGGAAAATGCTGATAAGATCAAAGTTTTCGATGAGAATGCCGCATGGATCGTCGTGAAGGCACTGTTTGCATCCGGCGTTGCGATGAGTATCGCAGGAAGCTCCAGACCGGCATCAGGCGGGGAACATAAGTTTGCCCATATGATCGAGCGGCTCGTTCCCGGCAAGGCCCTTCACGGGGAAGCCTGCGGGGTCGGGACGATCATCAGTATGATCATGCATGGAGGAGACTGGCAGAAGATCCGAAACTCTCTCCGCACGATCGGCGCCCCGACAACGCCAAAAGAGCTGGGTATCCCGGATGAGATCGTTATCGAGGCGATCCTTCGGGCAAAAGAGATCCGGCCCGAACGTTACACGATCTTTGATGAGGAGATCACGCAGGAAAGGGCGGCAGGTCTCGTTGCCCAGCTGTATGAGGAGTAAATTATGGAAAAGGAAGAAACAATCGTGACCATTGTCGGCTCGGTCTTCGCCCATGAGGGTGCCGAGTTTGTCTATGCAGGTAAAGCAGCCGAATGCGAATCATGTAAGGTAGCAAAGGTCTGCCACAATGCCAAACTCCATGACGGAAAACGATATCGTGTTGTCTCGGTCAGGAAAACAAAACATGACTGCGCCGTTCATGAAGGCGGGGCAAAGGCCGTGGAAGTTTCTGAGACGATCATCACGGCGGTGATCCCGACGAGTCAGGCGACACGCAGAACACGAATAACCTATACGCCTGTCTGCGACGACGTCTTCTGTAAAGGGTATGCGTTTTGTCATCCGGACGGTCTCGCGGATAATGGAAGGTATGTGGTTTTGGAGGTCCTTGGTCCCTACACTGAATGTCCGAAGGGTAAGAAAAATCTCAAGCTCGTTGAGATGCGTTCCGTTCCGACCTGATCCCTCATTTTTTCTCAGCGAAGCTCCATTCTGCAGCTTTATTGCTTAGCTGTTCGGCGACCTGCGCGATCCTGTCCTTCAGGAGCAGGGTGTCTATCCATTTTTGCGGCACGCCCCAGAGGATCCCGGCAAGTCCTCCCGCGATACAGGAGATCGTGTATGTGTCTCCGCCTAAAACGCAGGCGCGGCGGATCACATCAGTATACCCGCTCCCGTCACGAAAACAGGCAAGGGCACATCTGGTCGTTTCGACCGGGTCAATGGAAGGTATAAGCTCTCCGGAGAGATACTTTGCCGGGATATCTGCGAGGACCTCGGCTTTTGATTTTCCCGCAGCCAAATCGGCAGCGGCTCTGGATATTACTGCACAACAGCCGCCCGCATCCCGGTCATAATGCGTGAATGCTGATACTCTGCGGGCGGTCGTTTCAACATTATCCTGCATCACGAGACCAACTGGGATGGTCCGCATAACACTGCCGTTCGTTCTGCTCCCGCATGTGATATGAAAGGCGTATACGGCGTCTTTGGGTGTGCATCCCTGCTCCAGAAGCGAGGCAAGGGTCTTTGTTGTTCTGCCGAACGTGGTGTCATCTTCACGAAGGGTGAGGATGACCTTATGGAGAAAAATATCCCGGGTGAACTCTCCTGTTTCACAGAATGTTTCTGCAAGTGCGAGCATCATCAGCGTGTCGTCGGTGACCTCGCCAAGTTTAAGATCGAACTGCCCTCCCCCCGTCATTTCGACGTTTCTCTTTTCATCTCTGCATGCTCCTTCGTACGATGATCCGAGAGCATCGCCGACCGCACAACCGAAGAGCCCTCCTAAAATTCCTGCATTCAGATCATCCTTCATTGTCATCACCTACACGGTCCTTACATATATGGCTGTCTGAAAATCGCGTTTGATCGTGAGTCACGCGCCGTGAATTCGAGAGAGAATCTGGTGTTATTTTTTGATTGAAGCAATATAGTGTATTTTCTCTCTCTCATTCGGTCGAAAAATACCGCGTGTCATGAACTCTGATATAAATATGACGAGTAACCTATATGTGTCGATATGATAGAAAAGAATAAGGAAGATTTTTTGATAAGAGGTGTTACAAAATAATGCAGAAAGAAGAGTTACTACATTTACACATGTTGATGGTTCAGGTCAAGAAGTATTATGAATCCGTCTCTGGAAAAAGCGTTCACACTGCTGAATACGATGCATTGCAGATCTCGCCGATCCATATTCATAAAAATAAGAATCTGCATCGCGTTGCTCTTCTCACCCTAGGGAATGAGATCGTCTCCGAGATGACCTCCGCTCAGGCTGCCCAGCCTTCGTTTGCCCAGGAACCAAGCCAGAGTATTGTTGCAGAACACTGATTTTATCACAGATGGAAGAGCACGCCATTTATCGTGAGATTATCTCACTCATTTTTTCCGATCCAGATTCGGATATCCAGCATATCAAACTCTCGGTCTGCCGCAGGTATGCCCTTGATGTGATGCCGAAGAACTCCTCGATCCTCGCCGCTGCGAAACCTGAAGAGTATGAAGCCCTTCGACGTGTTCTGATGATAAAACCGACCCGGACACTTTCCGGTGTCGCTCCGGTCGCGGTGATGACATCTCCCTGCGCATGTCCGCACGGCAAATGTCTGCCCTGTCCCGGCGGACCTGATCACATCTTCAACTCTCCTCAGAGTTATACAGGAGAGGAGCCGGCGGCTCTGCGTGCACGTCAGCACGAGTATGATCCGTATCGTCAGGTGACCGCCCGTCTTGGGCAGTTCAAACTTCTTGGGCATCATGTTGACAAAGCTGAACTGATCGTCATGGGGGGGACGATGACTGCCCGTGATCAGCAGTATCAGGAGTGGTTTGTTTCCGAGTGTATTCGCGCCATGAACGAGTTTCCCGGAAAAAAATCCACCGCCGGATCAGTGAATGAGCTGATGCTCGAGAACGAAAGATCCGATGTCCGCTGTATCGCCACGACCTTTGAGACCCGTCCGGACTGGTGTCGTGAGGAGCATATCAATAAAATGCTTGAACTTGGTGTGACCAAGGTCGAAATCGGGTTTCAGCATACTGATGATGAACTCCTGCAGTTAAACAAACGCGGACACACCGTTTTAGACAGTGTTCGTGCAAACACGCTCCTTCGAGATGCCGGTATCAAAGTGGGTTTCCATGTTATGCCGAATCTGTATGGAAGTACGATCCCGCGTGACCGGCAGATGTTCGATCAGCTCTTCACCGACCCCAGATTTTGCCCGGATTTCCTGAAGATCTACCCCACATTGGTCACGCCCGGCGCAGAACTCGAGGAACTCTGGCAAAAGGACGAGTATGTCACGTATGATGAGGACGAGCTTGTCGACCTGCTTGCCTATGCAAAAAGCAGGCTTCCTGAGTATGTCAGAGTCCAGCGGATCCAGCGGGACATCCCGGCAAAACTTATCGTCTCCGGGTCGATCCATGGGCACATCCGTCAGATGGCGGCTGCCAGGCTGAAAAAGCAGGGTGGGAGCTGCAAGTGCATACGATGTCGGGAGATCGGTCGCAGGCCGAGTAATGCCTGTGATGAAGAGAAGACCCTTGTATATCCCTGCTGCGGGGGGACAGAACATTTCCTTTCGACGGTCACCGGGGAGTCACTGGTCGGTTTTATTCGTCTTCGGTTTCCCGGAACGGTGTTCAGACCGGAACTCGAGGGCGCTGCCTTGGTTCGGGAACTCCACGTGTATGGTGAGATCGTTCCGCTCGGCGAGCACGGCTCGGGAGAGAAACGTCAACACATGTCGTATGGTCATCAGCTTCTGTCCCGTGCCGAAGAGACTGCGCGTGCGGCTGGGTATACCTCTGTGGCTGTGATGAGCGGTGTCGGGGTCAGACCTTACTATCATAGACAGGGATATCAGCGTATAGGCCCATACATGATTAAGAATCTATGAAACCTGCCACTCTCGAATTCCTGAGGCAACGATTTTCCGCCTATTACAACGGAACCATTCAGGGAGCGGGTGCGGTTTACACTCCTGAGTCGCTGACTGAACGAGAGTGGGGCTTTCTTTTTTTCACGGCGAATCCACGGTCCGGGATGCGGCGTCACCTATCCTTCACGTCTATGGAGGAACTCAATTCCTATATGAAAAGTATGGTCCCCGCTCATGTGTATTACTCAACCGCGTATTATACTCATCCCGGGGCTGCCCAGATGGCAGACAAAGATTGGCTCGGAGCCGACGTCATCTTCGATCTGGATGCAGATCATATCATCCGCGGTCCGTATGACGTTATGCTTGCCCGGGTCAAAGAGGATCTTTTCAAACTCATCGATATGCTCACAGACGAGCTAGGGTTTGCAAAACGTGATCTGCGCATCAACTTTTCCGGCGGGCGCGGGTATCATGTCCATCTCCCGCTTCTTTCCGTCCGGGGCTGGGACACTGCCGAGCGGCGCGAGCTGGTGAATTATGTCTCCGGGACCGGACTTTCCTTTGAAAGCATGATGGTATCATCAAAAAAATCCGGCTGGCAGGTCAGGTATCTCGACGCGCTGGCGGATGAACTCTCCCGTATCGCGGCCCTGCCTTCGGAGGATGCGCTTACGTATCTTTCCGGGTTTTCCGGGATGTCTGAAAAGTTTGCCGCCGGTTTTGTGAAAAACATCGGGACCACTCAAAAGCTGCTTCGGGAAGATCCTGAGAAGCTTCTTGCAAACAAAGTGATACGGGCGATCGCTGATTCTGAGAACGAACCCTTCCAGTCTGGTGTCCTCTCCCGCGCAGCCCAGGCTGATGAGCCTGTGACGACTGATGTGAAGCGTCTGATCCGTCACCCCGGCTCCCTGCACGGCGGCTCAGGTATGCGCGTCGTCCCGATCGCCATCGATCAGCTGGATGCGTTCGATCCGCTCATTGATGCGGTGGTGTTTGGTGAACGCAGTGTTTCCGTTGACTGTGCATTCAATATGTCCATGTTGATGCTTGGAAGCACCTACACACTGACCACCGGTCGTAACACTGTTCCTGAGGCACTGGGAGTTTTCCTCTGCTGCCGCGGGATCGCTGAGCTGTCCGGGGGTGTATAGATGGGTAGAATCAGCACGTCCGACCTGCATGGATACCTGATCGACGAGCGGAACACAGGTTCTCTTGCAGAGATCCCGCCGACGATATATGAGGAAATTCATGTGGACATCCTTGCTCTGTATAAACTGGCCGCTGCGCACGATGATCCATTTGGCGAGGGCGCGCAGAGTCTGTTGAAGGAGCGCGAAAGTCTGCGCGAATATATCCGTGACCTGTATTCGGTCAGGACCAGGAAAATCCTCGCACTTGCCCTGGCTCGGGCAAACAGCGAAGAAATCAACCGTGATGAAGTCAGGATGATGGTTCCGGGCGAGCGCATGTTGTTTGATGTTGTCTACGAATCTGCTGCTTCCTGCAGAAAGACTCTTTTAGATGGCAAGCCAACATTAGAGACCACTGCATACCATTTCGTTCCCGCAGAGGTTTCGGCCGAACAAGCTCCGGTCCTGTCGAAACCTGTGAACGAAAGGCCGGATGAGTTGTGCGCAGATGAAGTGAACGTTACGTCCGCCGATGCCCCTGCTCCCGAGTCATACCGCGTGATAGCGGTATATGAAAATCTTCCAGAATTTCAGGATTATAGCGGACGAATTTACGCTCTTTCGCCAGGAGATGTCGTATCGCTGCCACCTCAGATGGCAGATGTTCTGTGTAAAGACAAAAAAGCCTTAAGTATCAGGCTTCGCAAATAAGTATGGTATTTGGTATTCCCGTTTAAAAGGGGTAAATATTCATGAAGAAACCAGTAAAATTTAACACCTACTGCCCATACTGCCGGAAACACACCGAGCACGAGGTTGAGAGGGTAAAGAAAGGCAAGACGACCGGTCTCCACTGGATTGACCGTCAGAAAGCACGCCGCAGCAAAGTTGGTAACCGTGGTAAATTCGGTAAAGTTCCGGGAGGAGACAAACCGACCAAGAAGATCAACATGCGTTACCGGTGTAAAGAATGCGGGAAAGCCCACCTGAGAAAAGGTTTCCGTGCAGGCAAATTCGAACTTACGGAGTGAGTAATATGGTAAAAGCATCCCGAGAAACCCGGAGCAAGTTCCTGAAGGTAAAATGTCCGGACTGTGAAAACGAACAGCTCGTATTCGAGAAAGCAACCTCCGTTGTTGAATGTACCGTTTGCGGACGTGTCCTTGCAGAGCCCACCGGCGGCAAGGCTGTAATCAAAGCATACATCGTAGCAACATTTGAATAAATCTGGAAAATTATCTGATGAGTGAAAGAGATTGGCCAATAGATGGAGAACTTGTCGTCTGCAGCGTTGCAGAAGTCAAGGACTTTGCGGCATTTGTAAACCTGGATGAATATGAAGGACGTGAGGGGTTAATCCCTATCGCAGAGATTGCCCGTGGCTGGATCAAACACATCCGGGATTACATCCGTGAAGGACAGAAGGTTGTCTGTAAAGTCCTTCATGTAGATGAACACCGCGGTCACATCGATCTTTCTCTCAAAGATGTCAACGAACACCAGCGCCGGGAGAAGATCCAGGACTGGAAGAATGAGCAGAAGGCACACAAGTGGATAGCTTTTGCCTCAACCGAGTCGAATGTCGACATCAAGACGTTCGAAGAAACGATGTATGCCGAGTTTGGATCGCTTTATGCGGCTTTCGAGGCCATCGCTTTATACGGTGATGCAACGCTCTCCAAATTCTCCCTGCCCCCTGAAGGGACCTTAGCCTTGGCAAAGGTTGCTTCCGAAAATGTAAAGGTCCCCAAGGTCACCGTCAGTGCGGTCTTGGAGTTGACCTCTACCAAACCCGACGGTGTAAACATCATCCGCCGTGCACTCAGGAGTGCTGAACCCAAGGTCGATGGTGCCGAGATCGAACTACTCTATCTCGGCGCACCTCACTACCGGGTAAAAGTTGTTGCCCCGGATTATAAAACTGCAGAAAAAGCACTGGTCAAAGCTTCCGAAGCAGCGATCGGTGTAATGGAACGTGCAGAAGGTTCCGGCAAACTCATCCGGAAACAAAAGTAATATCTGGTGTTTTCTATGACGGGTCATATTCGTAAATGCCCTGAATGTAACACCTACACTCTTTTTATTACGTGTCAGAAATGCAGATATCCAACGGTATCTGCCCATCCTGCCAGGTATTCTCCTGAGGATCCATATGGTACATATCGAAGGATGGTTACATCATGGAACAAGTAAACGTCAGATGGTATGTTGAGGATGTCTCGTCCCATTCATCACCCGTTGTGATCGTCGGACTTCCCGGGGTGGGACATGTCGGAAAACTGGTTGTCGATCATCTTGTTCAGGTTCTTTCAGCCGTGAAAGTTGCCGAGATCACTTCTACCCTGTTCCCTCCGCAGATGTATCTCTCCGAAGATGCGGTCCTGCGCATGCCAAGAAACGAGTTGTTTTTTGCGCCTGGGTCAGAGACCACTCCGTCGGTACTTCTTTTGGCAGGAGATTGTCAGAGTACGACGCCCGAGGGACATTATAAGCTGGGTGATGCGTATATTCGTGTCTTTGAGCTTCTGGGTGTGAAACGGATCTACACTCTTGGCGGATACGGTGTTGGCCGGATGGTGGAGAAACCTCGGATCCTCGCTGCGCTTTCCTCATCAGCGCTGAAGGAAGAGGTCCTTTCTGCCTGCGCTGTTTTGAACAAAGACGAACCGGTCGGCGGGATCATCGGCGCAGCCGGCCTTCTGATCACCCTTGGTCGTCTTGTCGGTATGGATGGTATTGCCCTTCTTGGGGAAACATCCGGATATCTGGTGGATCCTGTCAGCGCGACTGCTGTTTTGGATGTCTTGGAGAATCTTACCGGGATCAAAGCAGACCGGACCTACCTCACTGAGCTTGCCAGCCAGATGATGACCGAGTATTCCGCCATCGCCTCCACGATCCAGAGAAAAAATGCAGACGACCTGAGTTACATCGGATAATCTCTATGCAGCAAAACGTGGATCTGCATCTTCATTCCTGTTTTTCTATGGCGACTTCGCCGGAAATGGTTCCTCAAAAGATCCTTGCCGGCTGCCGAACAAAAGGTATCCATGTTGTCGGAAGCGGGGATGCTCTTCATCCTCGCTGGCGTGAGATGTGGGAATCGTTTGTAGAGAACGAGCAGGGCATCACGGTCGTTCCCCAGACCGAGGTCGAGGACTCCTCACGGGTTCATCATCTGATCCTGATGGAGACCTTCGATCAGTTTGCCGAACTTCAGCAGAGGTTTACCTCTGCATGCGGTCATCTTACGACGGCAGGCCGTCCTCATCTTTATCTGTCAGGAAAAGAGATCGCCCGCGAGGTCCATGAACTCGGCGGACTGATCGGTCCTGCCCATGCATTCACTCCGTGGACTTCCCTTTTTGCTGCATTTGATCGGCCGTCCGAATGTTATGGCGAAGAGTCCATCGAGTTCTGCGAGCTGGGTCTCTCGGCCGACTCGTCATATGGTGCCGGGATCGAAGAGTTTGTCGGAGTCCCTTTTTTGTCGAACTCGGACGCTCATAGTGCCGCGCCGGAAAAACTTGGTCGTGAGTTCACGCGGATGGATATCCCGTCTCCAACAATACGTGCTGTTCTTGAAGCGATAAAAAAAGGTTCGGTCGTGCTGAATGCCGGATTTTTCCCAGAGGAGGGAAAGTATAACCGAACCGCCTGTACGCGGTGTTATGCACAGTTCTCCCTTGCTGAAGCGGAACGTCTTCACTGGAAATGCCCTCATGACAAAGGCAGGATAAAACTCGGTGTGAAGGAACGCGCTGAACAGCTTTCCACGATTCCCCCGACGAATCGTCCGCCCTATCTGAAGATGATCCCGCTTGGTGATGTTATCGCCCGCGTTTTGGGAGTTTCCTCCCCAAACACCAAAAAAGTACGCGCACTGTATGCAGTATTCATCGAGGCATTCGATAACGAGATCGCTATTTTGCTCGAGGTACCGTATGCTGATTTAGCCGCGGTGTCGCTACAGGTGGCCGAGGCAGTATTATCGATGCGTGAAGGCCGCGTCACGCTGATTCCGGGCGGCGGCGGCCAATATGGCTCGTTCACCCTCTGACGAAATATTCGCCGGCGTTTATCTTATGCGAGAAATGCACATCGTGACTCGTCCATGATCTGGACATCATCAAGTGACCACAGACGCATGTTTCGTGAGGTATTTTCGATACCGAGTTCTGTGTCCGAGTCGATGTCGATAAGATAGGCCTCCAGTTCCTGAACACGCATCCTATTGGCTGCGACCGCCCGGTGATGTCCGTCGATCAGGATATATTTGTCTCCCCGGTGAACGACGATCAGTGGCTCGGCGAGACCTTTTTTGATTTCATATGCTCTGCCGTCCAGTTCATCCATATACACTTTGGACTGGGTCGGAATAAGGCTCCTGACCTGGACCATTCCGCGTGACAGCAGAGGATCCAGTCCGTACAGGGTCTTCAGGGTAGTCATGTAATCGAACACTTTCTCCGGCGTCACCCGCTCGATCTGTGATCTGATCACATCTGCATTTGTAATGATTCCGACAAATCTCCCGTCCTTATCAACAACAGGGAGTTTTTGCACACAGAACCTGAACATCTTGCGTGCGACATCGGTCATACCTTCGTTAGGCTGTGTTTTAAGGATCACCGGCTGCATCAAAGGTGCGATGCTGTCTGTCGCTTTTGCATCGATGATGTCCCTTGCAGCAATCAGACCGACAACTTTTCCATTACTTAATACCGGAAATCCATCATGCGTCGTTGTCCTGATAAGCCCGATAACATCCTTGACCGTCTTTCCCGCGTCAAGACTGATCACATTGGTTGTCATGTACTCTCTCACGAGCTTCTTCTCGGTCGGGATCAGTTTCGGATGTGTGGGCCGCACAAGAGATCTTTCTGGATTATCATCGATCCTGATATCTTTGATCTGGAATATTTTCATGGAGTGTGCGGTTTTTTCGAGTCCGAGTTCGATGTCGGCATCCAGATACACAACATAGGCATCCAGTTCTTTTAACCCAAGTCTTTCTGCCGCGACTGCCCGGTGATGACCGTCCACAAGAATGGTCCGTCCTCCGGACTTCACCACAATGACCGGCTCTGCGAGATATTTATGGAGTTCATATGTTCTTCCCTGCAGTTCATCCTGATGGACGGAACTTTGTGTCGGCTGTATATCTTTGACAGGGACCAACTCACGCTTGAGATGTGTTTCCACTCCATAAAGGGCATGAAGTGCCCGCATAAAATTGAATACTTTCTCTGGTGTCACCCGCTCGATCTGCGACCTTATCACATCCATATTGGAGATGATGCCCAGAAGTTCATTGTCAGGTCCTACCACGGGTAGTTTCTGGATCCCGGTTCTGAAGATCCGCCGTGCTACCTCGGTGATCGTAACATCGGGCCGTGCAGTTATCGGGTGGCGTGTCATCCGCAGTTCAACTTTCGTTGAGGGATGTTCACCGATGATGTCCCGTGCAGAGATATACCCTACAACTTTTCCAACTCTGAGAACAGGAAAACCATCATGATCTGTGGTATGGATCTGGTGGATCACATCTCCTACCGTTCCGGACGCATCGATACTTATTACATCATGCGTCATGTAGTCGCGGATCTGTTTTTTCTCCATCGCTTAAACCTACTATTCGTGAGCCTAGAACATCAATCTTGTTAAAAAAAGGGTTTTGTGGGGGTGGGGTAATGACCCTGCAGTGTCTGATGTCACTCGATTTCGATCGGCAGACCGGGATCTTTTACGGATTTATGGAGGGTGATCTCTACGATGCCGTTTTTGAACGAGGCTTTTGCACCTTCTGTGATGACTTCGGCGGGCAGACGAATCACCCTCTCTCCGGCTCCGGATCTGCGCTCACGTAAATGATAGATTCTGGAAACGTCAGTGTTTGAAACCTCACTATTAGATTTCGTTTTGATCTGGAGGGATGTTTCATTCAGAAGTTTAACTGAGACATCTTCTTTTTCAACTCCCGGCAGGTCGCAGGTAATGATGATCTCGGCCGGGGTCTCACAGAGATCTACGTGGAAATCACCGGTGATTCTCGGAACGGCATTTTTAGCCATCGTTTTGAAGCTTTCTGAGCGTGATGCAAAATTTTCGGCACGCTCTTCCATCTCGGAAAAAAGCGTGTCAAGCTCGGAACCAAGCGTTCCAAAACTGAATGGGCTGAATTTGATTGACATAGTATGTACCTTCTGTTATTTCATCATCCAACGTGATTTACCAATAGTAAGTTATAGTGGTATATATACTTATCCTGGCGGTGATGACATATCGGAAGAGAAGATGTTTATGATATTACATCTTCATATTATACCTAAATGGCAGTACAGACGAAGTCCAAATCTGAGGATAAAGGTCCGAAGAAGAAAATAAACTGGACGCAGGTCGGCGTTATCGGCTTTTGTGTCCTGGTAGTGTTCATGTGTATAGTATCCTTTAGCGGTTTGCCGAACGCTTTTGGCAACCTCATCAACGGTGACGGAATTACTGAAACAGGTGCAGTTGTCGCAGGAAATCCGGTCTATGCAAATTACACTTTGAATATTGGCGGTTCCGCAGTTTTTGAGAACGCTATGGGATTCTATGCAGGATCCGATGTTAATCAATCTCTTTACGTAACCGTTGAAGGATATGATTATCCATTTGTGATCTATGCAACAGAGTTTAATCAGATATCATCCGGAGTAATTGGTCTTGTGCCTGGGGAAAGTAAGACTGTTGCCGGGTCCGGTTCTAATCTGGCGTATCAGTTGACTAAGGAAGAAGCCGAGACTGCAGGTCTGATATTTGATGATATGAAAGTTGCTGATAGGGTATTTATTACAGTAGAGTATACCAACGAAGATGGTGAAGCAGCAAAAGCATATCGTGTATGTGTTGTTACTGCGAAAACTGATGATGGCCTGACTCTGCAGTATGGCTCTGACATAATAGATATTAAAATGGTTGGTTACTTAACAACCAGCTAAAAAAAATATTATTTTTTTATTTTACTTTTTTTTCAGCTCTTCAAGCTCAGCACGAATTTTTCCATCTCCATGATCTCTCCTCTATGGTAGGCGAGGATCATGTCGCTGATAAGTCCGATCATAAATGTTAGAATGCCTGTTACGATCAAGAGCATTGTCAGGATGGTCATTGGCAGATGTTCGATCCCCTTAAACCAATCGATCAGAACATAGATGCCGGTGATAAAACCCGCGAGGCCCAGGATTATTCCAAGAACGCTGAAATGGAACAATGGGTTGTTCATCTTCCCGTATTTGTTTATGGCTCTGATGATCTTGTATCCGTCTCGGAACGGATTCAGTTTTGTGGGTGATCCGGGACGCTTCTTGTAATACGTTGGGACTACCTCAAACCTGAGATTATGATGAACAACTGCTGAACTGATCTCTGTCTCGATCTCAAATCCAGCCTGGGAAAGATTCATTTTTTTCAATTGACTCCCTCGTGAACACCCGATATCCCGAAAGGATGTCTGTCATATAGGTCCCATGTGCCCATTTGAAAGACTTGTTCATTACAGAATTTCCCAGACGGTTCAAACGGGTGAGTGCTCCGTGTTCATAGCTGCCAAGCCGATCGCCGATCATATGGTCTGCCCGTCCTGATACGAGCGGTTCGATCATTGCATCAGCGTATTCGGGGGTTTTGGTCCCGTCTCCGTCAAGCATCAGAATATAAGGTTCGGTGATCTGCTTGAATGCTTCGATCATCGCAGTACCCTTCCCTTTTCCTTTTTGGGTAAGGACCCTGGCGCCGAGGTCTGATGCGATCTCTGGTGTCCCGTCTGAGGAATGTCCGTCTACCACCAGGATATTATTATAGCCAAGACTCTGCAGTTCTTTGATGACCGGGCCGATGGTCGATTTTTCGTTGAGTGTCGGGATCAGTACCCAGACGTCGTCTTTATTCATTGAATGTTACTTATTCTGGAGCTGCCAGAGCATTCTGCCCTGGATTCCGAAGTATTTGGAGTAGCCTATCGCATCACGCTGATCGATGGTTGTAGAATCGAAGGATACCATGTCCATAGAGTAGATCGCGTTCGGTGAGGTTCTGCCTAAGATGTGAAGGCCGCCTTTATAGAGCTGGATATCTACGGTTCCGGTAACGCGCTCCTGTGTTTTGTCTATGAATGCATTTAGGTCATGATAGAGAGGTTCATGGATAAGTCCCATGTAGGCGAGTTCTGCCCACTGATCATCAACGATGTTTTTGAACTTCAGTTCTGCTCTGGAGAGGGTCAGTTTCTCGAGATCTTTGTGGGCTGTGATCAGAACGGTGGCTGCCGGGTGTTCGTAGTTTTCTCTGGCTTTCAAACCGAGAACACGGTCCTCGACCATGTCGTTTCTGCCGACACTGTGTTTTCCGGCAAGTTTGTTGAGGCTAACGATCAGCTCGACGCCGTTCATCTTTTTGCCGTTCAGAGAAACCGGGACACCGTTTTCAAATCCGATGGTGATGACCTCCGGTTCATTTGGGGCGTCTTTCAACGCTGCTGTCCAGTGATAAATCTCCTCAGGGGGGTGGTAGTCAGGTTCTTCGAGGCGACCGCCTTCGATGCTGCGGGACCAGATGTTTTCATCAACACTCCACGGTGTGGATTTTTTTACCGGGGTCGGGATATTGTTCTGTTCTGCGTAATCGATCTCCCATTCACGGGTCATATTGTGTTCACGCATTGGAGCGACGATGTCAAATCCATGCATGCGGAAGATGTAATCGAATCTGAGCTGGTCGTTTCCTTTGCCTGTACATCCGTGTCCGATCGCAGCTGCATTCTCTTTTTTTGCGATTTTTACGATCTCTTCGGCGATGATCGGGCGGGCGAGGGATGTTCCCATCGGATATCCTTCGTAAAGCGCGTTTGCCTTGATCGCCGGGAAGACATGATTTTTGACAAATGCGTCCTTCAGATCAAGGGTATAGTGCTTGTCTGCGATGAGGTTTCCTTTGTCGGTCGCCATTTTGACTTCGCTTTCGGGCTGACCAACATCTGCCGCGACCGTGATCACACGGTCGTATCCGTACATGTTCTTCAGGATAGGAACACAAATTGAGGTGTCAAGACCTCCGGAAAAGGCGAGGACAACAGTGCCTTTCCCTGTTTTCTCATTTGTATCTGTCATAAGAGTCTCCGATAAATACTGAATAGTATTTGTGTGCGGGAGATATTGAATACTGTGGCTTATCGGATCGGTATATTCGGATCAAAACAGAAAGAGAGTTCCTTACTCTTTTCACAGCAGGCAATAACCGGTATGCAAATGGTCTATGGTTTACCTTAATATCTTTACAAAACGCATGAACATACGCGCACAATATTATTGATTGTCCTTGTATTCAGGGTGGTATTCACTCCGCGTCTTCGCCGTTTTCAGATATATGATCCTAACCAGCAGCCTCCGGCAGTACCTTCTGATGATCCTCGCGAGCATAGCTGTTTTTTTGGATTATCTGGATACCAGTATCGTCTCTATTGCTCTGCCCACGATATCAGTTGATCTTGGGGTTGGATCCTTCACGGCATCCTGGGTGCTGACGTCTTATCTTCTTGCTCTCGGGAGCACACTTCTCCTCTTTGGGAAACTTGCTGACAGAACCGGACGTGAGCGAGAGATTTTCACCGCAGGGTTTGTTTTGTTTACGTTTGCCTCCCTTCTCTGCGGTTTCTCTGAGAATATTGGCATGCTGATTGGTTTCCGTGTTTTCCAGGGAGTTGCCGCCGCAATGATGGTTTCTACGGCGACCATGCTGATCACAACACGCCTGCCGGAAAGTATTCGGGCTATTGGAATGGGGGTCATTGCGACATCTGGGGGTGTTGCTCTGGCATTGGGGCCCGGTATCGGCGGTGTAGTGACCGAATTCATCAGCTGGCACTGGATCTTCTTCATCAATATCCCTGTTGGAATAGTGGGGCCTTTCTCGCTCTTTTCCTGATCCCAAGATCGGAGGTATGATCGTGTGCAAAGCACCCATTCGATATTTCAGGAGCCATCCTTATGGCTGTAACTCTTGTCTCGCTTCTTGCAGGTCTTGAACTTGGTGTTTCCAGCGGGTGGACATTCCCGGCGATTTTCCTCCTGGTAATCACGCCCGTTGCCGGCTTGCTCTTTATTCGGCGGGAACTCTCGCATCCTGATCCGGTTCTTTCAGTGAAGCTTCTTTTAAACAGAACTGTCATGTGGGCGTCTTTCTCTACACTCCTGGTTACGCTTGTCTATCTGGGTGTTGTCTATCTGATGCCCTTTTATCTGACAGGTTCATATCAGATGTCCGTAGCATCGGCTGGGTTTGTGATGATTCTCGCACCGGTTTCAATGGCGTTCATTGGAATTCCCGCGGGTTCTCTAACGGGAAGATTTGGCTGCATGAGTCTCTGCAATACTGCTGCAGTTGTAATGGCAGCCGGTCTTCTCGTTCTTGTGTTCAGTGTCATCCTTTTTTGTCTGCCGTTACTATTTGCCGGACTTCTTTTGCTCGGGCTTGGTATGGGGCTGAATGAAGGGCCAAGCATGCAGAGAATCACCATTCACAGTCCTCGGGAGATGCAGGGGTCTTCAGGTGGTCTGATCTTTACGGTAATGAATATTGGATGCATTCTTGGTGTAGCGGTTTTTGCATATGCCGCCTCCCGTCTTGCACACGACCAAATTCGTTGTTGATCTGTTTTTTTAATAAAAAACTCGGTATGTGGGCAATTTAAAAGCACAAACTCCCATTATGCATACCTTTATTGCCTCAGGGGCAAATCAATAAATTAAACCCTTTGGAGAAAAAAAACATGTCCGAACTCTACAAAAAGATGATTACTGAGGCAATGGGTGCACAGCATGCCGATGTCGAAGTCCTTAAAGAGAGACGTGGAAAACATTTCACGCTCAAAGACTGCCGCCCCTATGTTGAAGCGGTAGAAAAGATGACCGTCGGTCCAAAACAGAGCGCTGCCGTCATCAATCTGCACAAAGAATCCGTGAAGACGCACTTTGACGTTCTCTCCGGTCTGACCAGACATGTCAGACCCGAAGACGATCCTTTTGTTGAACATTATCAGACACCTGTGATTCTGGAGATCCTTCGGGACCAGGATGCACAGTTTGCAAAAAGTCTGGAGATCTTTGCAGATTCGATCAAAACCCATGAGGCGATCATCGGTAAAGAGGCTGCACGCTGTTATGCCGGTTTCTACGGTCCCACCTGTGTCGTTGACTTTGCTTTGATGCCGGGCTCAACAAGCAATGTCGTCAACCAGGTCCTCACAAAAACCGAAATGCCGGTTGCTCACAAGCAGGCGATCCTTGCCGCAAAATCATGGGGAATGAACACCTCATATGGTATCGGTGACCTCTTTGCCAAACGCATTGAAGCCGGCGATTCCCTTGCCGAAGCCTCCAGAAAAGAGGTGCGTCAGCTTCAGGATATCTACCGCAACCCGGTAGATGCCCAGGCGAAACTCATGCAAAAAGCAGGGATGAAATCCTTCTCCGCAAGGAAATATATGGAGAACTACCGTAAAGGCATGGAGAAGGTGGTAAAAGCCGCCATCGATGACGGTGTTCATTATGGAAACATCGCCACGATCCCGGCATACTGTGTCGGTGATGTATCCCACCACATTGCCCAGTCAACATTCAACATGTGCAAGGATGATGTGGTCATGGCAACGATAGATGCCGTCACTAATGTGATCGAAAAGACGCTTCTTGCCGCGATTCCAAGTTTCAAAACGCCTTACCAGTTACTGAATGTGGCAACCGGGGCTTCGGCTGCGGCAACTGAGTATATTCTGGAGCTCGATGCATTCAATGCTCCGATGATCGTGGATCTTCTTACAAAGAGGTATCACAACCTTGTAATGATCAATCCGACCAGAGGGGCAGCAGCCGAACTGCACAACTGCGATTTCATGGATATGATCTACCGCGGATGGAAGATCCTTGATAAAGCTCAGAGAGTTAAGAATGGATCAGGTAAACCGCTCGTACCAAAAATTGACGGAATTCCCATCGATCTTTCACCGATCCATGAGAACGAAGTGCTCATGAATCCCCAGCGCTATGCATATCCGGCATGCGCCATCACCGTTCGTGCCTCTGCTCTTATGCGGCTTGCCGACTATCCGTGTCTGCTGACCAGTGAACCGATTACAGCAACTATGATGACCAACATCATTGCGCTCGACAAAAAGACCGTGGCAGCCCCGGTGTGTTCCTGTAAGAGTTGTGCAACAGCATGTCTCGTCGGAGCCCGGCACCAGTACTGCCAGTACCGAGAGGCTGTTTAGATGAAATGTTACGTATGTGAGCAGGAGGGAGTCGACCGGGATGCAACCGGTGTCTGTATCGTATGCGGCATGGGTCTTTGCACGAAACATATGGTTCGTTCCGATGTTGATACCTGGGAGGGGGGTTACCCCTTCCCGGCAAAGAAACTGAAGCATCCGATCCCCCGGATACTTTGTCCCGAGTGCAGCAAAGCATGGAACAGGGATAAGTGATGGATCTCTTTAAGCGTTTTCTCGCAGAACTCATCGGCACGATGATCCTTGTGTTCATTGGTTGTGGATCTGTCGTGATGATGCTGATGCTTGCTGTAGGTACGACTACGTCGACCTCATTCGATATCGGGATCGGGGCCCTTGGAGGAATGGGTGATTGGTTAGGTATCAGTGCTGCATTCGGTCTTGCTGTCGCGACAGTGATCTACGCACTTGGAACCGTTTCGGGTGCCCATATCAATCCGGCGGTCAGCATAGCTCTCTGCGCGATCCGGAAGTTCCCAGTGAATGACACCGTTGTGTATGTTATTGCACAATGTATCGGTGCATCTATTGGCGCCGTTCTGTTGTTTCTTATTATCGGGCCTGAATCACTCAGTGTCGGTGGACTTGGTGCGACTGCCCCGTTCCCCGGGATATCCCTCTGGCAAGCTCTCCTGGCAGAAATAGTCGGGACGTTTATCCTCATGCTCGTGATCATGGGAGTTGCCGTTGACAAGAAAGCGCCGGCAGGGTTTGCGGGTATTGCGATCGGTGCGGCAGTCACTGCCATTATCATCGCAACCGGGAACATCTCCGGCGGCTCGATCAACCCTGCAAGATCCTTTGGTCCTGATTTTATGGGACTGATCATATCCGGGTCTGATGCTCTCTGGACGACATACCCTATCTATGTGATCGGTCCGATCGTCGGCGCCGTACTCGCAGCGTTTTTCTATGTGTTCGTTGCGGGAAAGCCGGAATAATCTGGCATAAAATCCTATTTTTTAATCTGTTTTGTGAAAGTCGCCGTCGCCGGCTAAAAAAAGGTTTATGACCGTTCGCCGTAGATCCTTTTGATCTCGTGCGCTTCGGCGGTTTTGTCTTTTCTGGTAATGATATTTCCTTTCCGAAGTTTGATTCTTGTTACGCGGAACTGTCTGCCGCCAACGGATGTGATGTGATCAACCGTATAGACTTTGTTCCCTTCGACATTCTCGTAGAGTGGGATCGTTATGGCACCTTTGTTCAGTGAAGCACGAATGATGACCTGATCGACAAGTCTGGCCCAGAGTACTTCTATTTTTTCTGCAGGCAGTTTTTGTCTGCGTGCATTATTTTCCTCGATCGAGGTGATCTCAACACTGAAAGAATCTTCTCCAACTTCGGCGACCAGATAATCGCCGACCGTGATGGTGTCTCCCTCGATCAAATCGATCGTGCCGGTGTGTGAATCATTTCCATAGCTTACCACGGCCTTTACAGTCAAAACCCGCGGTTCTTTCAAAGTTACCCGCATCACATGTCCGCAGACGGTACATTTTACAACTGCTTCCGGCGGATCTTTCAGAATCTCAAAGTCTGTCTCCTCGCCGCAGACCGGACAGTCGAGTAGTATGATATCGTTATCCATACCTCATATATTGTATTTTCAAGGTGATAAGCGCAACCTCCCGACGAAGCTATGAAGCCTTCTCTCCTCTCTTGCACACGTTATATCAGATATGACATACAACACGTACTAAATTGCATGTCAGTAACTGAAATCATCCACTGTCGCGGACATAAAAATGTATTGGGGCTTCATAAAAGCACGTTTGAGATCACCAAAGAGACCGAACTCTCGCCAAATGGTGACTGTATTATTGCCGTTGGAGCTGACAAGGGAGCTATCGATTTATCTCCCGAATTTCGTCAGGCAGTCGCGGATGACACGGCGATACTTCGTACAACGCTTACCTCTGCGGAACTTTCCGTAACGATTCTATCCCAGGGCGCATCCGGCATAACGCTAACTCATCCTACGGATATGGTTTGGAGAAGAAGCACCTTCGTCTGTCCCAGGACCATTGCGGTTTACAGCGATCACACTGCGTCGCTTCTCCCGCGCGAACTTGTGGCTGCGTTACAGCGCGGGGCTGAACTTACCGTTACTCTGACGATTGAGGGACCTCAGTGATCGTCAGCTCTGCTTTTTGTAAAAATGTCTCGCATTTCTGGATGAGTGCCATCCCCCTCTGGTGAAGTTTTACCGCATCTTCAATAGGGGTGTTCGGATCATCAAGTTGTTTTGCGATTTCACGCAGTTCAGCGATCATCTCTTCGTACGTTGGTTCGGTTTCTTTTTTGGTCATTTGATACTCTCCACAATCGATGTAATTTCTCCATCGGCGAGTTTCAGGTTGAGCCGGTCATCTTTGGCGATCTTTTTCACGGAACGGACTACTGCGCCGTCTTTCCACACGAGAGCATATCCTCGTTCAAGCGGTTTGTAAGGATCACGTCCGAGGATGATCTCCTTTTGCGTAAGAAACGTGAGACGTGCATTCGTGATCCTGTTTTTCGCACCTTTCTGCATCATCACCGACCATGCTCTGCACGCCTCCCGTTCAACGTCGATCCTTCGGAGAGCTGCTCTCCTGATCCGCTCTTCGAGTTCAGCTGTCTGCTGGTGCATGAGATCCAGTTTTCGGGTCAGACGGGTCGGGTCTACTCTTATCTTCATCTCGGCAACGTTTTTCTGTTCTGCAGAAAGAAGCCAGATCATTCTGTCATGGATGGATCTTCGGTCCTTTTCAAGTTTTTCGAGAAGCACTGAACGGTCCGGGACTACTGTCTCGGCTGCCGCTGAAGGGGTCGGGACTCGTCGGTCTGCGGCAAAATCCGAGAGGGTCGTGTCGGTTTCATGCCCGACCGCGCTGATGATCGGAACGGTTGAGTTTCGGATCGCGGTGACCACGTCCGGGTGGTTGAAGACGAACAGATCTTCAAAACTCCCCCCTCCTCTTGCAATGATTATCACATCCGCTTTATCCTGCAGAGATCGGATCGCCGACACGATACCCTTCTCTGCCCCGTCGCCCTGTACGGATGTGCCGGCGAGCAGGATCGGCAGAGGATACCGTCTGCCGATAACATTTATAATATCCTGCAGGACCGATCCGGTTTTTGAGGTAACGACCCCAATGTTTCTTGGAAAAAGCGGCGGGTCACGAATATCTGCCTGCGGTCTTGGAATGATCCCCTTTGCTTCCAGCTCTTTTCGCCACTGTTCTTTCAGAAGGTAAAGACCTGCTTTTCCGGAAAGCGCAGGCTCCATCTTCTTGATAATGAACTGGAGTCTTCCCCCTGCCGGATAAAAATCAACCAGACCTGTTGCTTGGACAAGCATGCCGTCTTTTACAGAAAATGGGAGATTTTTGACCGAATACTTCCACATCACACAGGAAATGGATGCTGGATTATCTCCCTGTTCGGTTAGAGAGAAGTAGAGATGCCCGGACGCGTTTGGACGATATCCGGTGATCTCTCCTCTGACAACGATGTCGGTGAGAAGCGGGCAGTCAACAACTTCACGTATCCGCTTTGCAAGTTCAGATACACTGAGGGTGGTGTCTGGAGCTCCTAGCGTTGAGTTTTCCGTAATTGGAGTAAGAAGCGAGGACTCTGACTCCTCGTTACCAAACGCAAGCGTCTTTTGCTGAGCTGTCCGCTTCTTTCCTGCCATATACGATACATTTAGTTGCTGACATGAGAAATATAACGGTCAATGATCCGACTCGCCGCGTCCTCTATGTTCTTTCATGAATATGAACCTCATGAAATTTTCGCCGCAGTGGAGAAAGCCGGAGCCGATACAATTGAATTCTGGATGGAAACCCCGACCTTCTGGATGCGAGGGGCGAACGTCTCAGAACTTATCGAGTTGTTGGATATCTACCCTGCCTTCGCAAAGATCGCGATGCATGCTCCGGTATTCGAACTGAATCCCTGCTCATTTAATGCTTAGGTTGCTGACCTGACTGCAGAATACACGCTAGCCTGTATGGATATTCTGGAGCAGCTTGGCGGCGGTGTTCTCACTATCCATCCAGGAAAGCTGACATCCAAACGTCCCATCAGTCCGATGATAAGGAACGGTTTGTTCATTATATTGAGAGGGTGGGTAATGCCGCTGTCGGCAGCTCAGTCACCGTTGCTCTTGAAAATATGCCGCCAGCGGTGAATGCTCACATGGTAACGGCAAAGGAGATCCGTACCGTTCTGGATGAGTATGCCTGGCTCTCATTCACATGGGATTATGCTCATGCATGCCTGGCGGGCGATCCGTTTTCCTTCCCCCGGGAATGCGGGGAGCGAATCATAAATATTCATACAAGCAAGGGTGACCGTAGATCCATGCACTCACCGCTTGCCGGAACACTTGAGGCGGCTGCACTCAGAACAGTTCTTTCAGAGATAGGGTATGGTGGTCTTATGACTTTCGAACTTGAAGACCTGAGCCTTGAACCGAATGGAAGTACTCTCTGTTTTCGTTCCATTTCATATGAGGAAAAGATCGCGATCCTCACTCGTGAAGTTGAAGAGTTTTCCCACTGCCGATGTATTTAAGAAAACGTACGTATAAATTAATATAGAGATTTAACCAATGGCTGTTCCTAGACATAAAAATAGATCTGCCGCAGATGCGGCGTGGACGTTATGGTAGTTTATACGAATATAATCATTTTTATCATCTTGCTGATTTTTTCGGCATTTTTTTCGGCTTCTGAGGTTGCCCTTGTAGGAATCAACCGGGCTAAGGTCCGTGCACTTTCCGACACTGGTAAACGGGGAAAACGGCTTGAAAAATTAAAAAATAATCCCGATCATTTCCTGATCACGATTCTGATCGGTAATAATATCGCAAATGTCGGCGCTGCTGCTCTTGCGACTGCCGTTGCCTTGGAATTATTCCAGAACAACGGTGTTGCGATCGCCACAGGAGTTGTAACTCTCCTGTTGCTGGTATTTGGCGAGATCGGTCCAAAGACCTGTGCCAATCGTCAGCTGGAGCGTGCCGCACTGTTTGTTGCAACACCTATCTATTTCCTGACGACGCTCCTATCACCGTTTTTCTTTATTTATGACCGGTTCCGGAAGAAGGCCACTTCTCCTTCAGTGACGGAAGAAGAGATCCGTGAATGGATCGATGTCGGAGAGATGGAGGGAGCAATCGAAGAGGAAGAGAAGGACATGATCTACTCGGTTCTCCGATTCAATGATACAACTGCGAAAGAGATCATGACCCCGAGACCCGATGTTGCGGTGATCGAGGATATCGTGACCCTCGAGGAGGCTGTTTCTCATTTCAGGGAAACCGGTTTTTCGCGTGTACCGGTGTATCATGATAAGACCGATAATATCGTTGGAACCCTCAACTTCAAGGATCTCTTCAATGCCTACTCAACAGATAACCGAAAAGCCTCTGTCAAGACCCTGATGCTTGATGTCTACTGCGTGCCTGAGTCAAAGAAGATCGATGATCTTCTTCGCGAACTTCAGGTGCGGCGTGTCCATATGGCGATCATCCTGGATGAGTTCGGTGGATTTTCTGGTGTTGTGACGTTCGAGGACATTCTCGAGGAGCTCGTTGGCGATATCATGGATGAATCCGATGGTGATGAGGTCTCAGACATTATTCCGATCGGTGAAGGTCTGTATATGATCGACGCGCAGGTCCGTGTTGCCCAGTTAAATGACCGGTTTGATATCTCTCTCCCTGAAGATCCGGGAAATTATGAAACGATCGGCGGTCTGGTTTTCTCTCAACTGGGTCATATACCCCGTCTCGGAGAGTCGATCCCGCTTCCCGGTGAACATATCACTCTGGTTGTTACTAAGATGCGGGGAAGACAGATCCTGAAGGTCAAAATGATTCTTCCCCCTCCCGAATATGATGATCAGGATATAAGCGGGGAGTAAATCCCTTTTTTTTAGATTTCTGCGTAGATCTTCTTCCACTTCTCCACGATTCGGTAGCTGGGATTTGCTTTCAGGATAAGGTTTTTTATCACCTGTGGGTCATCTGGTAGATGATATGTGCACACCGAGATCTTTGGTCCCTGGGTTGCAAGAACTTCTGTTGCTCCGACGAGCATGCTGCGTTCTGATCCTTCTATGTCTGCTTTGATGAAATCAACGGCCAGGGAGTTTTCAGCACAAAATGTGTCTATTGTGGTGACAGGTACCGTTTCCTGTCTGCCTTTCTGATCAAAGATCATGGATGAGCCCACCAGAGTATCTGTAAGGATCGTAAATGTGGCATTACCGGTCGTGTCGCTGACTGCGTAAGGAATGACCGTTATATTTTTTGCGAGATCTGGGTTGAGTTCAAGTGTTTTCTGAAGAATGATCCTCGCTTCACGTATCGGTTCGAATGCATAGACCTCAGCACCTTTAGATGCTGCGAGAATAGAGAACACTCCAAGATTTGCTCCGCAGTCAAATACCACATCCCCCTCATTTATCCTGATGTTTCCCCATTCATAAGGTCCTTCATCAGTGTAATGATATCTTCCAAGCAGAGCGGGATACAGGATATCTCCTATTTCCATCGCATAATACGCCTCTTCGCGGGTCGGATGTTTCTCGTGAGAAAGAACCGGTAACCTGAGTTCCCCGATTTCAAGACAGTCTTTTGATTTTATATAATATCTATCGAAAATTTTCTGATACTGATTCCGGTAAAAATCTTCAGTCCTGCTGTTTTTCGTCAGTTGATAGCGTAGACGGTCAAAAAATGGAACATTATACATCGTCAGATATAACTTTCTTGTTTGCCGCTTCACGTTTGACGATCCGGAAACTGGCAATAGAGCCGATCAGGATGTTTGAGTAATACAGGATCATTCGCAGGAGGACAACAAAGAGGCCCACAACGGAACTCGGGATGATGAGGGAGTAAAACCCTGCATAGGCGAGTTCCGCAATTCCTGCCGCCCCGGGGGTCAGCGGAACCATCATGATGACCGCGATGATCAACTGAAACACGATCGACAATAGTACATCTGGTGGATATCCCAGTCCCACGAGAATGATCGAGGCGACCGAATACTCGCATGCCCACAGACCAAATGTCAGTAAAAATCCAACAAATAATCCCCACTTTGCCTTGCCGGCAAAGAGCCGGAACGTGTTATAGAATTCATCGACTCCGTCAACGATCTGTTCGGTTATTTTTTCGACCTTTGCGGGGTTCATTTTTTTCATAAACAGCCCTCCGATCTTCAACGCCATCTTTTTGATGAGAGCTGGTTTTCGCATAATGGCGACCAGGATGATCAAAAGTCCAGTGAAGAATGCAGTGCCGCACCATGCTGCGATGATCAGACCTTCCGGGATCTCTCCATTATTGTACACAAAGGAGAAAAGGCCCATGGCAAAAATTACTCCGAGCACCATGAGGACCGCTTCCATGAGTCTTTCAATAAGGACGACTGCAGTAGCATCCGCTATCGGCATATATGCCTTGTAAAGCTCGTGGATCCTGACCGGTTCACCGCCCACCTGTGAGGGGGTGATGGCCGCTATCAGCTGTCCTGCACAGACCATGTTGAGTGAGTGACCAAACGGCACTTTGTATCCCAGAGATCGGCACATAACCACGATCCTCGCAGCCCAGAAACACATGGCAAGCATATGGATCATGAATGCAAGTAGCAGATATAAGGGGTTCAACTGCTGAATGGCAATGATAGTGTCTTCGTTGAATGTCAGAATTACTACTATCAAAAGAACCACGAGTGACAGCCCGATCGAGACCCAGAGGATTTTTTTCTGCTTTGTATCCATGCTATTCAATTAACGTTGTTTGCTGAAAATTTATATTTAGAGGTTTACTAGCTCCTCTTTCTGAACCTTTGCCTCGCGGCGGACGATGATCATGCTTGCGACGAATCCGACGACGATATTGAAGTAATACATGATAAGCCGCCACAACAGAACAAACACACCTATTAGAGAGGTTGGGATGATCAGGGTGTAGAATCCTGCCATGGATACCTCGGCAATTCCCACTCCTCCCGGGGTGAGGGGGATCATCATGATCACGGTGATGAGGATCATGAAGATGAATGAGAGAAGGTAGTTTGGCGGCAGACCGAGCCCGACCATCAGTACGGAGGCGATCACAAATTCGTTGATCCAGTAGAGGGCGCTGAATATGAGTCCGTAGAACATTCCGGTCTTTGCTTTACCGGTGAAGTGTCGAAGCGTCACATAGAATCTCTCCAAGTGCATGTCGATTTTTCTTTGATATTCCTGAATGACATCCGGAGATTTTTTCCGGTCAAGCAGGTGAAGTAATCTGTGTACTGCTTTGTTTGCCCATACCGGGTTTTTGGCTATAACCAGGAATACGAGGAGAAGACCTGCGAAGACAAAGGCCGCAATGTATGCCATGATCATGAATGCGTCAGGGAAGTTGAGGTCGGCAAAAAACATACCAAGAAGAAAAACGCTAATTACGATTCCGGCTACAAGGACTATTGCATCGAATACTCTCTCCATGATCACGACTGCAGTAGCTTCTCCGCCGGGAACATTGACTTTGGTGAGTTCGTAGACTCTGATCGGTTCCCCGCCGATCTGAGAGGGGGTGACCGATGCAAGGAACATATTGGAACAGACGAGATTGAATGAATGGAGAAACGGCACTTTATAGCCAAGCGATCTGCACATGAGTTTGATGCGCAGCGCCCAGAAGCCAACGGAGAATATATGCATACCAAATGCAAGGAGAATGATCCACGGATTGCATTTTTGCAGTTCGTCAAGTGTGGTGGTATCAAAGGTGAGGATCAGCATCACAAAAAGAACGGCAAAGCTGATACCTAGAGAAATAAACAGCCATCTCTTTTGTGATTTATCCATAGTTACCCCTGAATGATGACTACTAGTTGAACTGAATCTGATATATGTTTTGTAGTTGGTCGAGGGTCAAAGACCCGAGACCAGGAGCAAGTTGGAACAACTTGCGACCAGATGTGGGGCGAAGTATCGAAACCATAAGCACGTTGAAACAACTTGTGACCGGTCGAGGGGAAACACCCCGAAACCAGGAGCAAGATAGGATATCTTGCGATATGATGGGGGCAAAGCTTCCCCCTCTTATTCAGCCATCCCAGTCTAGCTGGGTTTTCTGTTCATCGTACCCTAAGGCGATATTTATTCAGACATGCGGATATAATACATATATATTATATGCGTATTCTGGTAATTGACCCCCGTTTTGGCGCTGCAGGTGATATGATCCTCGGAGCACTGCTCAGTATTGGGGCAGACAAAGATTTCGTCCTTCGCTCGGTTGCCACAGTGTCGGCACCTGACATAACAGAAGTGAATCGTGCCGGGATCCCGGCGACCTATATCAGAACGAATACCGGGAAATCTTCCCGGACCCTTCAGGAGATCCTTGAGATCATTTCTGCGGCAGATGCTTCTGAAAAAGCCCGGGAGATTGCGAAACAGGTCTTTTACCGAATTCAGAAAGCAGAGGCGCATGTTCACCGGACAGAACATGTTCATTTTCATGAAGTAGGGGCTGATGATGCAATATCAGATATTCTCGGCTCTGTCACCGCTCTTTTATCCTTACAGGTGGATGGAGTACATATTCTTCCGGTATCTGTTGGATCGGGGACTTTGAAATGTTCACACGGAATCATGCCGGTTCCGGCCCTGGCCACTACCGAGATACTCAAAGAATCTGATCTATCCGTATCACTCGGTTCGTTTGAAGGTGAGCTTTGCACTCCTACGGGTGCGGCACTTCTTGCCACATTCCAGGAAATTTTCGGGACGAAAATTCATACCGGCAAACTGATTTCTTCGGGGTCTGGTGCAGGGACACGCGATCCTGCAGACCACCCGAATGTTCTTTTGGCCTATATCCTAGATACCGGTGACGAAGGATCATATGTTGATGTGCTGGAAACAAATGTTGACGATATTTCGGGAGAGCTTCTTGCGTCTGTTCTCTCAACCATGATGAACGAAGGGGCACGTGATGCTTCATCTGTTCCGACCATCATGAAAAAGGGCAGACCCGGTCATCTTATCAGGGTCATCTCTACACCGTCCGATTCAGCGCGTCTCGCCAAGCTCCTTGCACGTGAGACCGGCAGTCTTGGCATCCGGTGTATCCCGATGATCCACCTGTTCATTGCTGACCGGACGATTTCAACAGAGCATATTGTGATCAATGATGCTGTCTATCCTGTTGATATCAAGCATGCTTCGATGGACGGCCTCATTTACTCCCGGAAAGCCGAGTTTGAAGATCTACAGCGTATCGCAGTTTCTGCCGGGATCCCTGTCAAAGACGTCAAACGTGTCGTTGAGGAGGATGCATGGAAGACGCCGTAATAAAAATATCAACAGGAGCCGCAGGGCTCGATAATCTTCTTGGCGGCGGCATAGAGTCACGTATGATCACCCAGTTCTATGGAGAGGCCGGTTCGGGAAAGAGTACTCTATGTCTGATGGCAGCTGTTGAGGTTCTTCGAAAAGGCGCAGGGGTCGTATATATCGATTCAGAAGGATTTTCCATCGAACGGTTCTCACAGATCGCCGGCGACTCTACGAATGAGTATGCTAAACATCTGTATGTGTTTGAGCCGTCGACGTTTGCTGAACAGGGTCTGATGATCTCTGAGTCCGAACGGTTGATCAAATCCGGCACCGCAGGGATGATCATTCTTGATTCAGCAACTGCCCTTTACCGTGTGGAGCAGATGAATTCCAAGGATGCTCTTTCGATGCTTTCACGCCAGATGATGGTCCTCCTCGGCATTGCAAAAAGGTATGATATTCCAGCCGTTATAACGAATCAGGTATTCATGGATATTGATCACCATCGACTGAGCGGGCTTGGAGGTACAGCGTTATCACACATCTCAAAGGCGATAATACGGGTGGAAAAACATGAGGGTTTCAGGTGTGCGGTCGTTTTCAAGCACAGGTCACAGGCTGAAGGAAAATTGTGGGAGTTTGTTCTCACCGGGACTGGGGTAAGGGATCGCTAACCCCTTGCCGGAAATCTTGGAAAATTGAGTTTAACTTTTTTATTATCTGGATTCTGAATCGAGTGCCGCACAGACATTTTCGGTCGTTTCTCTGATGAGTTTTACTGATTCTGCAAACAGCTTTCCCTCTTCTTCTGAAAACTTTACACCGATCGGAAATACACCGCCTCGGGTGATCCGTGCCGGCACGCTTACGCATACGCCTTCATGCCCGAACACCTCACGGCGGATCTGGGTCGCGATGGTGAGCATCCGGTTCTCATCCTCGACGATCGTTCTGACCAGTGTTGCGATCGCATCGCCAGGCCCATAGACTGTTGCTCCTTTTGCCTCAATAATGTATGAGCCGCTTGACTTCACCCGCTGAATAATCTCCTCCCTGGGGAGTGTTGCGACTCCCAGAAGATTATCGATCTGGATACCGCCGATCGTCGTTGCAGACCACATGGGAACCATGGTGTCTCCATGTTCGCCGATGATCCTTGTATGTACTTCACTGACGTGCACATTGAAAAACTCTGCAAGACACGCCTTGAGCCGCATCGAATCAAGATGTGTTCCAAGACCAAATACCCTGTGCGGCATCATTCCGGAGTATTTCAGGGCGACCGTGGTCATAATATCTACGGGGTTTGTTACCACCAGTAAGATCGCCTCAGGCGCCATACGACCTACCTGTTCAGCATATTGTTTTACAATCCGTGCATTCTCAAGAGCCAGATCCAGACGGGTCTGTGTAGCTTTTCTTGGAATGCCGGACGTAAGAACGATGATGTCCGATCCACGAAGTTCCTTTGGGGTCGTGCCAAACGTCACACGGGTATTTGTTCCCCGTGCAGCAAAAGAGTCCATCATATCATGAGCGAGACCGTCAAGATAGGTTTCATTTCCCGGTCTTCCATAGAGACACATCTCCTGAACATGCGGAAATTGAGACACTGCGTGTGCTACATATGAGCCAACCTGACCGGTTGCGCCGATAATCGTCACTTTTGCCATAAGAACCCTTAAAAGATAATTGGGACATGTTCTCGGTAGGAAGCGCATATCCAGCTTCTGTTACACATCCCTTCTCCGCCCCGCAACCCTGCGGGCGCCATGCGTTTACGGTGAGGTCTGCTCCCTTCCGGGCCTGAACCGGTGCCCACAACAATGAGAAAATACATCCCTCCGGATGTATCCATCACATCCGCTGACCTCGCAGGACAAGGTATCAACGTCGGAACATGTAACATTGGAAGGACTGACACAGCCGTCCTCAAACTTCGTCCCCTGCGTATTGGCAGTTTCAGGTTACAGGTGACGCCAAGCCACCCGGACTAGTCCCAATATATATGGGATGCCCGGAGAATAAAATGATGTAGGGTATGAAACGGGTTTTTCCCGTTATGGGGGCGGTCAGGGCAGCCTTAAGACGTCCCAATTGGTTGGAAGTTCGTTTTGTCGGGTAACAAGTGTTTGATAGCTGACGAAAAAGGTGTCAAGATCCTCCCAGATCTGAGTGACAGTATATCCGGATTCTTCTATCTTCTGCTCCACAAGAGTGTTGTTGATCATCCCGATCACATCAAACGAACGATATACATGCGGGTATCCCTGGCAGACCAGAGTATTTTTCCTGTGGCAGGATCGATCACCTCTATTTTTACGGGAGTGGCCGCCTGATTTCCAGTCAGTGATAACTCAAGTTCATATGCAAGATTTACCCCCTCCGGGCTGGAGACCGGGATGGGTGCAAACGGGACGCTCATATTCATATCTAGTGTATCGAACTATTGCGGGACTCCATTGATGGCTGTAGGCATCCGGCAGTAAACAGTATCATGATTGCTATGATGCATAGAATGAGGAATTGATGTATTTTTGACATAATTTTAGTATTCTAAAAATCGCAGTATTGGAATTTAAAGTGCACTTATGGATGAATCATCTTACGTGCGGAGAAAAAAGGATCTGTATTCGGTTTGTTGGAGACAAATCTGAAAAAATAGTGGAAAGTATGAGATATGGTTTTGATTCCTGTCTGTTGGCAGGTCCATTCAGAATTTCATCTAAAAATGTAAAAAGAATGGGCCCGGAGGGGTTCGAACCCACGACCACCCGGTTATGAGCCGGGCGCTCCACCACTAAGCTACAGGCCCGCAGAAAGAAGTACGTAAAACGGGTGTGTGGATTGTACCACACACCCTCAAAATTTGTTCCCTTGCAGAAGAACATATCATATTTGGCATGCTGGTAAATAAAGGTGTTTGTTGATATCCGCTAATTATAGAATTTGCATTTCAAGAAAAAATATATAAAAAACAAAAAGAAACGCCGCCAACAGGACTCGAACCTGTGACATGCTGGTTAACAGCCAGCCACTCTACCAACTGAGTTATGGCGGCACAGTTGTGTTGCCTAATTACATGGGCTGGTCATTGTATTAAAGATTATGATTTTAGTGTCTTTTTTTCCTGGTGCAAAGACGAGAGATGTTTAGTGAGGATTTCCAGTTCCTGATCAAAGTTTGCCAGCATCTCAAAGGCTTTCGGCGTGGCAACAGCACCAGACGGCGTCGCTTTGATATACTGCATCTGTTCTAAAACTCGCAGAGAATACCGTATTCTGTGTTGCGGCTGGCTGAGTTCTTCAGTGAGTTTCATAATCCCGATTGGACCCTGACGTGCAACAACACGCATGACGGACAGGTGGCGTTCGAGTAGTTCTACTTCTCCATTGATTTTGCTGAGCATTAATTACTCCACTCTTTTGTTGGTTTCTTCCTCTTCACGCATCTCTTCTTTGAGTTCTGCGCGGATTCTGGCACGATATTCATCTTGTTCTTTCTGCATCTGGGCAAGACGTTCTTCTTTGGTAGTTCCGTGGATCTCAAGCCAGGCTTTGGTGGCGCGGTATTTTGGAATAAATACTGCAAGACTGATTATGGAAATTACGATGCAGATGATTACAATCGGTATTCTGACCCAGAGGGAGGTCGGGACGATAAAGAATACTACAATTGCCGCTGCTATTGTAAATATCAGAATGTTTAAGATGATTACGAGGACCGTAAATTTTCCCTTAAACTGGGTCTGTTCAGTGTCATCCATTGTAAGTACATCAGCGTCACAAAGATAAAAACTACATCTCTTTGGAGCGCTAATAATAAGACAATATGAAGCAGATTTTGGATGAATTGGAAAAACATTCATGCGATGCATATGTTGCCTATGACTCTTCGGAAAATGCGGATATGCGATATGCTTCGGGATTTCTCGCATCAGATCCATATATCTACGTATTTTCCCGGGATGGGGTTGCGACATTGATCGTCTCTTCGATGGAGGAAACACGTGCACGTTACGAGTCAACATGTGGCATAGTGACACGGATATCTGCAGGTCTTCCGGAACTGTTGAAAAAATATCATGATCAAAATCTTGCTACGGCTCACATGATCCGTAATTTTGCCGGTCCGCGCCTTCTTATCCCCCCCTCGATGCCGGTCGGCTTCGCTCATAAACTCACCGAGGTTGCCGATGTGGTCATTGATTCAGGTACTATTGCAGGCATACGGAGTGTGAAGTCTGATGACGAGATCACGAAGATCCGCGATGTCCAGAAAAAAAATGAGATAGCTGCCCGTGCTGCTGTTGATGCAATCAGAATCTCGGAACCTGATGAAAGAGGCATTCTGATGTTCGAAGATGCTCCCCTCACTTCGGAAAAGATTCGGGATATAATCCACTTTGCTCTCCGTCCATTCAATTGTGAGGATATTGATACGATCGTTTCCTGTGGTGAAGCTTCTTCTATACCGCATGCGCGGGGGACTGGTCCGCTGTATGCAAACCAGCCTATCGTAATGGATGTTTTCCCCAAGAGTGAGCTAACCGGATATTTTGCCGATATGACAAGGACCGTATCCAAAGGCGCTCCCTCCGATGAGATAATCAGGATGTATGATTCTGTAAAAAAAGCTAAGGAACTGGCCGAATCGATGATATGTCCCGGGGTCACCGGAGCTGTTGTTTATGCCGCTGTTGTGGAATTTTTCAAGGAAGAAGGGTATGAAACGGCAGGTTCCTCCGGGTTCACCCATAGTCTTGGGCATGGAGTTGGGTTGGAGATCCATGAAGCTCCGTCTCTTTCTCCGTCAGGCGGCGAGCTCAAAGAAGGGCATGTTATCACGCTTGAACCTGGTCTTTATTATCAGGGTATTGGGGGTGTCAGGCTTGAGGATATGGGTGTTGTAACAAGTGACGGATTTGACAGGTTTACGCGCTTTGAAGAAAAATTAGTATTATAGTATTATGAACGACAATGAATTGGATAACTACATTGAGGCCGGGCGGATCGCAAAAACTGTTCTGCACAAATGCGCTGGAGAAATAATACCCGGCGTCGGCCTTGCAGATATCTTTGATATGGTCCTCGATGAGATCTCATCGGCTGGTGCGTCTCATTCTTTTCCGCCGAATATCTCATTAAATGACTGTGCCGCTCACGACACTGCCTCTCCGGCTGAAGAGCGGGTATTTTTCGAGGGAGATTTGGTGAAACTGGATATCGGAACACATATTGATGGATATATCGCCGATACCGCTGTCACGGTAGATCTTGGTGACCATGCTTCATTATGCGAGGCATCGCGCACTGCTTTGGATGCCGCGATCGATATTGTCGCACCAGAGGTAGTGGTCAGTGATATCGGCACGGTCGTCGAGAAGACGATCACATCATTTGGCTACAAGCCGGTCATCAACCTGACAGGTCACGCCCTTGCGCGCTACAGCCTGCATCATGGTCTCTCTATTCCCAACACGGGAAAGTTTGGCGGTGCCGTCCTGAGAGAAGATATGGTCATTGCCATCGAACCCTTCGCATCGACCGGTTCCGGTATGGTTCACGAGGCTCCGCGTGGAGAGATCTATCAGGTCGTCGGCGACAGTCCTGTTAGGTCCCCGGCAGGCCGCAAAATCATGAAGCAGGCTGAACAGATGCACGGTCTGCCTTTTGCCCGACGCTGGCTGAACGTTCCTAAAGCAGAACTGGCACTCCCGACCCTGCTTCGTCAGGGAAATCTCTTTCTGTATCACTGTTTATCGGACGTGCCGGACTGTTTTGTATCTCAGTTTGAACACACGGTCATCGTGACCGCAGATGGTGCTCTGGTCACTACCAGATAAAAAAAAGATTATTTGGTGAGAGGCAGGTTCCATGAACGTTCGTTCTCAAGAACGAACTCCCACTCTTTTTTGCAGGCGCAGGGAATCTCCCACACATCATCTAAGATACTCTTATCGGCCGTAAGTGAATACTCATTGATCGCAGCAACGATTTCTTTATCGCATGTTCCGCAGTTGTGCGGTCCGCGTTTGAATCCTCCGCCGACCGGATCGCATGCCACATGTACATCCGCTTCACGGAGAACTTTCAGCGCAGACCAGAGATACGGCGGTCTAAACGCTCCTTTCTGCCAGTAGTGTTCCAGTTCAGTTCTACCCTGGATCGTGCAGAGGTTCATCGAGATCATATCCATGTAGGGTGCAACCTCGCGAATAGATTTTTCCATATCCTCTAATGCCTCTTTTTCTGTTAAAAAGAGCGGTTTCATCATCAGATATGCCTTGACGCCGACACCGGCGTCATGTGCCGTTTCGGAAGCTTTGATGAAATCGGCAAAGGTGTTTCCTTTGTCGATCGACTTTTTCCGAATGGTCTCGTTCGTCGTTTCAAGACCGATCGCGACCGTGAGGGGTTGGGCCTGACCCCTGTCCAGACTCTTTAGAAGACGGGAGAGGGCATCTTCAGTTACATACTCGGATCGTGACTCGGCGATCAGCGGTTTTCCTGCAAAGAGCTCACCGAATCCGTCAAGAACCTCGAGAGGGACCTCCTTCTCATCAAAGACGCTGCCTGAAGTAAAGATTTTTCCCAACTGGTATTCTTCGGGTGAGTAACTCTCCTGTATCCAGAGGATCTGTCCTTTCATATGCTCGATGAGTTCATCCCTTGAGCAGATGTCACGGTCGTTTTTATATCCGCACATCCTGCAGCGGTTCCAAGAGCAGCCTCCGGAAAGGAAGATACCTGTAAGTGATGAGAGGACCTCACCGAAATATCTGTCCTGTCCTTTCCATGAAGCGAGTGGTTTTCGTGCTTCTGTCATTTATTGTGTATCCTGTGTAGTATCTTTGTAGTTCTGCATGAGCTGGTAGTAGATTTCTTCACACTTTTTCAGCTGGTCGATCATAACGCGTTCATTGAGTCCATGCATGGTGCTGAGATCGCCGGGTCCATATTCGATCGCACGAAATCCTGCTAAGCGCAGTGCCCTCGCATCGGACGCCGCCCACTGGACCATCGGCCTGGAAGTGATCCCGTATACTCCGCTGATGGCCTTGCATGTTTTCTGAACAAGGAAGGAATCGGTCGCAGTAATTGAGGCGTTAGCTTTGGTTCTGGGGGTAAGAACTGCTGATTTCGGGATATGACTGCAGATCTCATTGAGGACCTCATCACAGTCGGATCCCCAGGGAAGCCGCATGTCCATCATGAGAGAACATTTCTGGGCAACGATGTTTACCCGTTCTCCTCCGGAGATGATGCCCGGATTATACATGATCTGCCGGAATATCGGGCTGAAATCCGTTGTTGTCCCCTCTCCGGCGATACGGGCGGAGTGATCGATCAATTTATCCATCTCCTCGCTCTGCGGATAAACACGCTTGTGCAGCTCCCTCATCCAGCAAAGGAACTCCATTGCCTGGATCACGGCACTGTCGCCGAGAACCGGATACAGAGATGAGTGACCAGGCATTCCGACAAACTCCACATCGAATCTGCAGACGCCTTTTTGTCCAACAGCCGGAGCATATGCTGGTGTCGGTTCGGCGATCAGTACATCGCATGGGTGGATGAGTTCCTTCTCCAGAAGATATCTGGTACCGTATTTTCCACCCCCCTCTTCATCACAGACGAACGCGAGGGAGATCGGAAGTTCTTCTCCTGCATCTTGTGATTTGGCCATTGCCGAGAGAATCGCGGCGCATCCGCCTTTCATGTCGGTCGCCCCGCGCCCATGGACATAGATGTCATCGATCTTTCCTGAATAGGGCGCATGTTCCCATCCATCGTTCAGCGCAGGTACCACATCTATGTGCCCGCTGAGGAGGAGATGCCCGGTCTGATCTGTTGATATAACATTATCATGACCTTCCGGACCGGTCGTTATCGTCCCGGGTATGCCGATCCCTTCCATGAAGGAAAGGATATACTCGGCGATCTCGCTTGTGTTTCCCGGCGGGTTTTCACTTCGGATTTTTATCAGGTCAGAGCAGAGCTTTGCAACATTCATATTTATTTCCTTTTGAATTCAGCGAAGAGTTTTCCCAGTGTTCCCTCTGGATAGAAGCTCCTGTGAAGTTTCATCGCGAAGAGATCGTCCGTCATGTCATGGAAAAACTGGGGCGGGATGGGTATCTTTGAGTTTGGATCAAGGACTATTCTGAACCCGAGGTATCCGGATACTTCGTCCGGATCGTAGATAAGCTGCCAGAGAATAGGTGTCTCTTCAAACTGTTCTTTGTGATTGTCCCGGAGCCAGATCATGAATGCAGGGAAGAGAGCATACTCTCCCTCTCTGGTGATATCCACACGATTACGCAGATATTCTCCTGTCATGGTGCATTTTATCGAGTCGGAACTGTATGCAAGTGTTGAGAGGGTATAATCCAGGTGGGCGATTGTGTCAATAAAGTAAAAGTACAATACCGGATCCATGTCAGACGGCGTTTCCAGGATCAAGGATTTACGATACAGATAATCGATCTGTTGAGAATAGTCGTTCTTCTCTGGTAACATAGTATTCTTGTTTGGTGTGCAAGACAAAAAGAGTTGGGCTTTGGGAAGTGCTTTCACATAAAGACATGTATCCGGCGCTACGTATCAGCGTGAGATATTTCTAATATGCTCGTCGGAAAGTTTCACCAGTTCATTCTGCCCGGCAAGATCTGCCACACTCCTGATGGCCTCAAGGAGGTGGACGGATTCTTCAAGAAAACTCAGGATATCAGCCGGGAAAAGGTCGATCCCGTATTCATCGATCAGGTGCCGGTGGATATCTTTGTGGTTAAGACCCATCTCCCGGAGTTCCAGAATACTGATGACAAACTTTCGTTCCGGACAACCGCAAAGGGGCGAGTCCCGACATTTACATTCGAGAAAATCCTTAAAAAAACGGAGGACCTGGTCCCGCGCTCCCGGGTCCAGACTATCGATATTCATTGAACCGGTGATCGCTTCCAGATTTGCCGGATGAAACGCACCTTCGGGTAGACGGTGACCTGCAGCACGCTGTAATTTTTTTATGTATCGAAACCGTGCCCTACCCGCAATCACGAACCTTCTCCGGTTTCTTCATCAAAGTCTTTGAGAGATTTCAATGCAGCGGCGATCCGTTCTACCTCAACGAGCCACTCATCAAAGAGTGTCGGCTCGTCGGTGTCTTTCACGTATTTCCCACAACAGGAAGCTCCTTTAATGACGGCAGATCCGATGGAAGAGGCTATCTCGAGTGCTTTCTCTGGATCTTTTGTGACGACCTTGCGGCCTTCTTTGACAAGGTTCTTGATCTCCTCTGCCGGCGGATAGATCTCTTCGAGGTATTTCTGCCCTGCGGCAAAAAGGACTACGAGTGAGACCTGCATCGATCCGACGATCTCTGCGAGCTCTTCCCCTGGGACTCCGGCCATGACGATCTCTTCAACACTGCGGAGTTTTGTTCTTGCATCGTCAAGGGTTATTCTTCCATTCTGACAAAGTCGGATGATCTTCATTACGGCGATGGTAATATCATCAGAGAATCCGTCCAGGATACGGAATCCTTCCGGCATCTCTTCCGACTCTTCATCCCCTGCCCAGTCGGCAGTTTCGAGGGTCTTGAGCCAGTTGTCCCATCTCTCCTGATTGTAGAAGATATAAAAGAGCTTGGGAACAGATTCCGGCTCAGCTGTTTTCTTACTTTTTTTGGCAGCCATGCTTTATTACAAATAGTTCGGTCGAGTGTGGTAATAGAACTTGTGTTTGATTATGGTATTTGCAATGTCTGTATCTCTGTTTCAGAAATACACATCTATCGTTCCGTCAGAATAGGATCGCTAAAAAAAAGTTAGAGTTTTTTCCCTGCATCCGGTCCGGGTAAGCAGGTAAAAATCTCTTTGACGGTGATCTTGACGAGATCTTTTCCCGACAGTCCGGGTTTTTTTGCGTCAAGAAGCTCCTTCATTTTTTTGTGGTCGGCAGTTCCGGATTCGGTTACTGCGCTGCCTTTCAGCTGGAAACAGTAGCCGATATCACGGCTCCATACAAGGAGAGAGACCTGGGGGTTCTCTTTGATGTTTGCCATGGTCTTGTTCATAAAATTATTTGCAATCCAGATCGTGTCATTTTCCATGACCCAGACCGCGCCCATCGGGGCTGCATTTGGCACGCCGGCTTTCGATGCGGTGACCAGATGACATACTCCGACTTTGGCAATCAGTTCTTTGAGTTCTGCAGTAAGTAATGCCATGTTGATAAGATGTGTCGTTCTGGTATGTCAAACTATCTCGAAATCGATGGTGTTGTACCTGGTTTGGGACCATGATTCGAACTTGACATTTATTATCCATTACCACTCATATATGAGCATGGTTTCTGACGAGCGTAAAAGTCCTTTTGGCTCTCTTGCCGCTTCACACGGCGGCGACCGTGCGGAGTTGATTGGTGCAGTTCTCACTCAGCTTGAGACTGACAATGTACGGTCGGTTCTTCTCCAGTTCTCAGACTTGGAGGGAAAACCGAAAAATGTCGCGATTCCGACGAAACAAATGAAGAAAGCCTTAACTGAAGGTATCAGTTTTGACGGTTCTTCAATTCAGGGGTTTGCGAGACTGGAGGAGTCGGATATGGTGCTTCGGCCTGAGCCGGAGACGTATCAGATCATCCCCTGGTCGGATGAGAAATATCGTGTCGCGAGATTTATCTGCAATGTCTACACGACCCGCGGTGAACCTTTCACCGGCGATCCCCGTTATATTCTGCGCCAGCAGCTGGAGAAAGCGGAAAAGCTCGGATACACATTCAATGTGGGTCCCGAGATGGAGTTTTTCCTTTTCAAAACTGCGAACGGTCATGCTTCCGTCGAACTTCAGGATCACGGCAGCTACTTTGACCAGACGCCGACCGACCCGGGAGAGGATGTCCGTCGGGATCTGGTCACATCTTTGTCGGAGATGGGATTCAATATTGAGGCAGCTCATCACGAGGTTGCCCCGTCTCAGCATGAGATCGATTTCACCTATGGGGACGCTCTTTCCATGGCCGACAAGGTCGTCACCTTCAAATTCGTAGCAAAAACCCTGGCTCTCCACCGCGGGCTTCACGCAACTTTCATGCCGAAACCGATCTACGGTATCAACGGTTCAGGTATGCACGTGAACTGCTCACTGATGAAGGATGGGAAAAATGCATTCTTCGATTCCGAGGGAGAACATCAGTTATCCGATACAGCACGCTGGTTCATCGGAGGACTTCTCCGGCATATTGACGGTATCACGAGACTTGCCAACCCGACGGTCAACTCATACAAACGGCTGATTCCGGGATACGAGGCTCCTGTGTATGTCGGATGGTCTGCGATGAACCGTTCTGCTCTTATCAGGGTCCCCTCGTCCCGAGGGAAAAGCACCCGCGCAGAACTCCGCAGTCCGGACCCGACCTGCGACCCTTATCTGACATTTGCTGTGATGATTGCAGCAGGTCTGGAGGGTATCGCCCAGAAGATCGAGCCGCCGGAGAGTGTGGATAAAAATATCTTCAAGATGACTGCTTCAGAGCGTGAAGCTGAGGGGATCCGCTGTCTTCCGGGTAATCTGAGTGAAGCAAACAAAGCTCTGCTGAATGACAAGCTGCTCTGTGATGTTCTCGGCAAACATGTGGTCGCCCAGCTCAACCGCATCGGTGAGATGGAATGGGCGGATTTCTCCAAGTCTATTACTGACTGGGAAATCAGACGCTACCTTGCGACATACTAATTCATATCAACATTTTTTTGGTGACCGGCTGTATTTCTCAGGATCGAGAGATCGATAGCGGCCACAGAAATCTACGACCAGTCCGCAAACTGGAAATGTATATATTGTTAGCTTCCTAACTATTTTACACATGGATGACAGACTTCCGGTAGCGATCTTGATCAAGATCCTTTCAAACTATATTAAACGAAACCTGGACTGTGCTGCTGCTCAGGTTCCTCTGAAAAATCTCACCGGCACTCAGATCCAGATAATCGGCTATATTCATCATGCCGCGAAGAGCGATGTTTATCAAAAGGATATCGAGACAAAATATTCCATCCGGCGCTCTACGGCCACGGGGATCCTCCAGCTCATGGAAAAGAACGGGCTCGTCACCAGAGAACCGGTCGACTATGATGCGCGCCTCAAAAAACTCGTGCTCACAGAAAAGGCACTTACCATCTGGAGGCAGGCAAAACTTCAAGTGTCTGAACTGGATGGACGTCTTACCAGAGAGATCTCTGCAGAGGAACTGGTAGTTTTCCGTTCCATAATCGGGAAAATGAAAGCTAATCTAGAGGAAATAGTATGAATCATATCATAGAGCGCCTTCTGGGTTCGATTCGCGAGTTTAAAAAAGACAGTCTGCTTACACCCGCGTTTGTCGGACTTGAGGTGGTAATGGAGGTCATCATCCCCTTGATCCTTGCGAGTCTCATCGACGACGGGATCACCGGAGGCAATATGGGGATCATCCTCCGACTTGGTCTTGTGTTGTTCATCTCTGCCATACTCTCGCTCATATTCGGAGTTCTCGCCGGAAAGTTTGCAGCATCCGCATCTGCCGGATTTGCACGTAATCTCCGGCATGATATTTTCTATAATGTTCAGAGCTTCTCGTTTGCGAACATCGACAAATTCTCGACGTCAAGTATCGTGACGAGGCTCACCACCGACGTTACGAATGTACAGAATGCTTATCAGATGATCATCCGGGTCGCGGTACGCTGTCCTCTGATGCTGATCCTTTCATACCTCATGGTGATTTGGATCAATCCCCAACTCTCTGTCATCTTCCTTGTGCTGATACCGATCCTCATCGTTGGTATGTATCTAATTATCATCAAGGTCCAGCCCGTATTTGAGAAAGTATTCAAAACATTTGACCGGTTGAACAAAGTTGTTCAGGAAAATCTCAGAGGGATCCGGGTCGTAAAATCCTACGTCCGTGATGAATATGAGGTGGAAAAGTTCAAAGGCGTTTCAAAAGACATCTACGGATACTTTTCACATGCTGAAAAACTTCTTGCGTTTGTCAGCCCTCTTATGCAGTTCATAGTGTATGCGGCGATCCTTCTGGTCTCGTGGTTTGGGGCCCAGTTTATCGTTGAAGGGACTTTGACCACGGGCGAACTGGTCAGTCTGTTTGCCTACACAATGCAGATTCTGATGAGTCTGATGATGCTTGCCATGGTTTTTGTCATGATCACTATGTCCCGTGCATCTGCAAGAAGGATCGTTGAGGTCCTTGACGAACAAAGTGATCTCAAAAACCCGGAAGATCCGGTGTTCCTCGTTAAAAATGGAGATATAAGCTTTCGCGACGTGGACTTCAGCTACTCCTCTGATGCTGAACGGACCTGTCTTCAGAAGATCAATCTGGAGATAAAATCGGGCGAAACCATCGGAATTCTCGGGGGGACAGGTAGTTCCAAGACAACTCTGGTCCAGTTGATCCCGCGGCTCTATGATGTGACCGGTGGTTCTGTTCTCGTGGGAGGGGTGGATGTCAGAGATTATGATATAACCACTCTTCGTAATCAGGTTGCTGTAGTTCTGCAGAAAAACGTGCTCTTTTCAGAGACCATCAAAGATAATCTCAGATGGGGTGATCCGGATGCATCGGATGAGGAGATCGTTCGTGTCAGTAAACTTGCCTGTGCAGATGAATTTATCCAGAAGCTTCCCGACAAATATGATACAAAAATCGAACAGGGCGGTTCAAATGTATCCGGCGGTCAGAAACAGAGGTTATGTATTGCCCGTGCTCTGTTGAAGAAACCGAAGATACTTATTTTGGATGATTCTACCAGCGCCGTAGATACAAAGACGGATGCATATATCCGTCAGGCGCTTATGACCGAGATCCCCGGCACGACGAAGATCATCATCACGCAGCAATTCTCCTCGGTCGTGGATGCAGATAAGATCATCGTGATGGATGGGGGCCACATCAATACGGTAGGAACACATGCGGAACTTCTGCTAACCAATCCGATCTATCAGGAGGTCTATTTGACACAGAAAAAGGGAGGTGAGACATAATGCCTCCCATGGGTCCGAGATCTTCAGGTCCTCGGCGTCCAGGGATGCCTGTCGTTGGAAACAAACCCAAGGATGTGAAAAAGACCCTAAAACGTCTTCTTTCCTATCTCCCAGGTACGTATAAGGTCACTCTCGTTGTCGTTATCATCTGTATCCTTTTAAGCACACTTGCAGGTGTCATAGGTTCGCTCTTCCTCAAAGTGCTTATCGATGATTACATCACGCCGCTTCTCGGCATGGAAAATCCGGTCTTCACTGCCTTACTGCAGGCGATCCTCTTCATGGGGCTAATCTACCTCTGTGGTGTTATTTCGACACTTATCTACAGCAGACTCATGGTCATCATTTCCCAGGGTGCCATGAAGCGGATCCGTGATGAGATGTTTGCTCATATGGAGAAGTTACCTGTCAGATACTTCGACACTCATAAGTTCGGCGATACGATGAGTCATTACACGAACGATACGGAAACACTCCATCAGATGCTTTCGCATAGTGTCCCCCAAGTGTTTTCCTCGATCGTGACCATCATTTTAGTGTTCTGCGCAATGGTTTATACGAGCGGTCCTCTGACCATTCTCGTTGTTTTTATGGTGATCGTGCTCTTCTTTGTTATGAAAAACATTGGGGGGAGGAGTGCGACCCACTTTGTTCGTCAGCAGAAATCGCTCGGTGAAGTGAACGGGTTTATTGAGGAGATGATCAACGGGCAGAAGGTTGTCAAGGTTTTCTGTCATGAGGAGAAGGTCAAAGCAGAGTTTGATGTTATGAACGATCAGCTCTGCGGGCATGCGACGTCAGCCAACAAGTTTGCGAATATTTTCATGCCGGTCGTAGTAAATATTGGAAATATCCAGAATGTTCTTGTGGCGATAAGTGGTGTCGGCGCTTTAACGCTTGGCGGGATCGCTGCCTTTTTACAACTGAGTAAGAGTTTTATGATGCCGATCAGTCAGGTGTCTCAGCAGCTGAGTTCAGTCGTTATGGCTTTGGCAGGTGCTGAACGGATCTTCCTGCTGATGGATGAGCCGGTGGAGGAGGATGCCGGGGATGTTACTCTAGTCCATGCGAGGTATGAGGGATCTTCCATTATGGAGATGCCGGAGTATACAGGTATCTGGGCATGGAAGGAGATCAAAGATGGAACTCCGGTGTATACAAAACTTGAGGGAGATGTTCAGCTTCGTGATGTGAGTTTCGGCTATACTTCGGACAAAGATGTCCTGCATGATGTATCAGTGTATGCACGCCCGGGTCAGAAAGTGGCATTTGTAGGAGCTACGGGGGCTGGAAAAACGACGATCACCAATCTGATAAACCGGTTTTATGATGTGCAGGAAGGCGAGATATTTTATGATGGAATTAACGTTAGGCGAATAAGAAAGGCGGATCTGAGAAGATCGCTCGGTATCGTTTTACAGGATACGAATCTGTTTACCGGAACGGTAAGAGAGAACATCAGGTATGGGAAACTGGATGCGACAGATGAAGAGGTGATGCGGCGGCACGTCTTGCGAACGCACATGATTTTGTTTCCAGGTTGACCGAAGGGTATGATACGATCCTTGAAGGTGACGGGGGCAGTCTGTCTCAGGGTCAGCGGCAGATTTTGTCCATTGCCCGGGCTGCGGTGGCAAATCCCCCCGTGATGATCATGGATGAGGCAACATCGAGTATCGATACACGAACCGAGGCCATTGTTCAGGCAGGCATGGATTCCCTAATGAAAGGAAGAACCGTCTTTGTTATTGCTCACCGTCTTTCGACGGTGCATAATGCAGATGTTATCATGGTTCTTGAGTCAGGGAGGATCATCGAACGCGGCAGTCATGAGGAGCTGATCTCTGAAAAGGGAAAATATTATCAGCTGTATACCGGTGCGTTCGAATTGGAATAACTCTTTTTTACCTGTTATCAGTATGCTAAGGTAATGAACACTCAATTTTGGATGTACATCGACCCTTGACAATAATCAGGAATCAAAATCCTCATAAGATCTAAAAAACAGTGCAGGATATTATGTATCCCAAAAAACTGCGATTAATATTTCTACATAGCCATATTTTTTCATTTTACGGATCTGATTTGCCATCTCCCGGGATCATCCCCATCTAATTGTCTTATGTATCACATTCTTCAGGGTCTTCCCGCAGGTATTTTACGCTTTTGTATCTGGAAAGTCCTGTCTCTGCTGTAAGTTCATGATGCAATTTAAAATAGTCTTTTATCAATCGTCAAAAAGTGGGGGAGATTCTTCTTCAGTTATGCCTAATTCTGCGGCTGCAAGATCAGGCATTTCCTGTTAATCTCCGGAACCATACGTCTCCTACTCTCCTCAGGGACTACCGCCTCTGTTTCCCATACCTGTGTCGCCTTCCTCAAATACAACAACCCGATCAGTATTGATGGTGGTTGGATCTCCATCCGGTGTTTCGGTTACATTACCACCGCGTACCAGGCGCACATAGTGGTAAAAAATCTCAATACCCGAACCATCGGAGACCTCTTCTGCTTTTGTGTCAAAAACAACTGCGCCGGCACCCTGTAGGTCGTAGCCGTCCATAGCCGGGCAATAGCCGGAAGCAAGGATCCAGGCATACGTGTAACCGGGTTCGTAATCTGATTCTACGGTGTCGCCGACCTCTTCATTATATGCTTCAACATAGGGATTGGACGTACCCGACCAGTAAAACGGATACGTGGTCTGCGTGTCTATCTCCTCACCAGTGTCAGAATCATACACTACATTCGTGAGTTCTGTAAGATTGAACACGCCTGAATCCATGGCGGGGAAGACACCTGAGTAATCCGCAATGCTCTGCAATTCCTTGATATTGGGCAGACGCCAGTCATCGTAGCCGGCATAGGCAGAGTCTTCAGCATAGGTCAGAGCCGCTTCCCAGTTCATTGCCTCGCCGCTGTCATCCTGTGACCACATCAGACTGGTGGCATTGTCGGTTACCGTGCCGTCCCCGTTGTCAATAAAATCGTTGATGCCGTAGGAAGTAGTTCCGCGGACAGCACGCACGAATCTGTTACCGCTCATCGCTTTGATGTGTCCGGTCCAGTCGTTGACAATCCAATGAGGATCACCTTCCACCTGCTGGTTTTGATATTCGCTTTCGACCAGGTAGAGATTGCTCGTCCATGAATGATGCTGAGCAAGATTTGAACCATCACCACCCAGGTAAAAGTAGTCAGTATCAACCCATGGCCAACCCTGCGAAAAGTCCCTGATGGACCACAACTCTTTCACCGCAGGCAGTCTCCAGTCGTCATAGCCACCCAGTTCCAGGTCTTCGCAGTATCTCCCTGCATCTTCCCATCTCATGGCTGAGTCTGTGAGGTTCTGCGCCCAGATCAGACAGGTCACTTCATCGGTGACGGTCCCGTCTCCGTTATCGGTGTAGCTGGGAGTAATTCCCGTGTATTGTGCATCCTGCCCGTAAAACGCTTCACCTTCGGCAGGACCGTCTATGATTTCGCTGTTGTCGAAGCATAGGCCCTGATTTGTATCCACAATCGGGTATGATAGTCCTGTTGCCGCGGTGGTGTTCCCGGTAACTGGTTCAGCAGTTGCCTGCCCATTACCTGTGTCATCTGTCTGCGATACACATCTGGCAAAGAGGGTCATGATGACCAGTGCCGAAATAAGTACAATAATTCCGTTGTGATATTTCATATGCTTCTCCTCTGTTTTACATTGCAGGTTGCAGTGTGGATTAGTACATTCTGGGGATATTAATTAATTCATGTGCCAATTATTCAAGGCTGATTATGATGAGAATTATCAGTGACGCTGTGATCGGGATAATTCTCCGCGTTCTTTACCTGCACCCAGGTAAGGGTTTCTTCCCAGTCCATGCCGGTACCACTATCTGCCTGTGACCAGATAAGACCGGTTGCCTCGTCTGTGGGTGTTGCACCAATAGGAGTCCCGGTCTCTCCCGTGTTTGTCTGTGTCGTGCAGCCGGCGAAAAGAGCGGTGATCGGGATCACCGCAATGATTGCCGTTATGAGCATGTGTTTTTTATGGTCTTCCTCCCGGATTATCCCCGCACGCAGCGGACGTAGTTGTAATAACGTTCGCCTCGTTCGCCAAGCGGTCCGTCTTCAACTTTGGTGTCGAATCTGACTGCGCCGGCTCCGTGGAAGTCTGAGCCTTCACCATCAACTGCTGTTCCAAAGGCAACATACCAGGCGTAGTAGTATCCTGGATCCTGTTTGTTGAAGTAGGCACTGGTACTCGTCCAGAAGTAACCGTAATCAGGGTTGTAGTTTGTCGTTCCTGAAGGAAGTTCTGTTATCTCAAAGAACTCAGTGTCAATGGCAGGACCTAAGTCAGCTGCATCAGCGGCACTGGGGGAATGTGTGTAATCAACGATGCTTTGGAGTTCCTTGACATTTGGGAGGCGCCAGTCGTTATATCCTGCCAGTGTCATATTTTCGGCATACGTAAGGGCGTTATCCCAGTCCATACCGACGCCGCTGTCGGCCTTCTGCCACATAAGTCCTGTTGCATTATCTGTGATTGTCCCGTCGCTATTATCAGTGAAATCATTCACACCGTATATGTCTCCACGAACTGCCCGGACATAGTTACCCATGCGGCCGGAGACTTTTGCCGGGTAGGCCTTGATATGCCCAGTGCCATGATTAACACCGAAAGCTGCATTTGAACCGCCCTCCACGGTCGTGCCCACGTATTTTTCTGACCAATACTGTTCATCCTTGCTGACGCTGCCTGTCTCGGCCAGATCGAAATATGTCGTGTCAAGATAAGGCCACCCTTCAGAGAAATGGCTTATGGAAAACAGTTCTTTTGTGGTTGGCATACGCCAGTCGTTATATCCGCCAAGCGTAAGTGATCCGCAGTATTCATATGCTTCTTCCCAGCTCAATCCGTTAGCAGCAGGAGATCTCTGCCATGTCAGTCCGGTGACTTCGTCATATACGGTAAGGCCGTCACTGCTGACAGTGTAATTTGGCTGGTTTCCGGAGAACTGTGCGTCCTGACCGTAGAATGCCTCACCTACTGCCGGGCAGCTGATTTCTACTTCATTGTTGTAACAGTTCATCTGTCCTGTGTCAACAACAAGATATGATCCCGGATCTGTTTCTGTTGATGTTTTGGTGTTATTAGAAACCGGTTCGACAGTTGTCTGCCCGGAATCTGTCTGCGATATACACCCGGCAACCATGGTCATAATGACCATTGCCGTAAGAAGTACAATAATTCCCTTATGATAGTTCATATTTTTGTCCTATGTGCAATTTTATATACCGGAGTGGTGATAAACAAATGCCATCAGGATATTATCTTCTTTAATTGGTGTTAGAATGTTTTCGGATCATCGTCTGCTTCATGATCAATGAAGGAACGGTAAACCCTGCTACCCCGTAAAAATGACGAATAAATATCAATAGTGACCTGTTTCACTACGAACTTTAACTCTTCAAAACAGTGCGAGAGGTGGGATTCGAACCCATGAACTCCTACAAGACTAGCCCCTGAAGCTAGCGCCGTTGACCTGGCTTGGCTACTCTCGCTCTAAAAGTGCTCTTAAGTATAAGTCGTTCTGCTAAATATATCTGTGGTTTTATTCTTCCCGGATGCCGCAGAAAACATACCCCTAATCATAGGGGATACCGGCGGATTACCAGGAAAAAAGGAGATTATTCAGATGTATTCTGCTCTTCAAAACGTTTCATCTCACGTTCGCGAAGTTCTCCGCGTTTGATCTTCCCGGAAAACGACTTCGGCAGTTCCGGGATAAACTCGATAAGTCGTGGATATTTATACGGAGCGGTCGTCCGCTTTACATCCTCCTGGATCTCTTTTGCGAGCTTCTCGGTAGGCTCGAAACCTGAATGCAGCACAATGAATGCTTTGATAACCATGCCGCGGATCTCATCCGGAGAACCGACAACGGCACTTTCTTTGACTGCGGGGTGCTCAAGGAGGGTAGATTCCACCTCGAACGGCGAGATACGATATCCGGAACTCTTGATCACATCATCGTTTCTGCCGACGAACCAGAAGTATCCGTCCTCATCGATACGTGCCTTATCTCCGGTGTAATACCAGCCGTTCACGAACATGGCTGCGTTTTCTTCGGGATTATTCAGATACTCCTTGATCAGTCCAACGGGTCTTGGATTCAGTGACACCGCGATCTTTCCGATTTCTCCCTGAGGGACCTCGTGTCCATCATCATCATGGAGCTGGATGTGCCAGCTTGGGACCGGTTTGCCCATCGAACCCTGCTTCACTTCCATTCCGGGCAGTGTTGCGATACAACAGCAGGTTTCGGTCTGTCCATATCCCTCACGGATCGTGAGACCCGTTCCTTCGCGCCAGATACGGATGACCTCCGGGTTCAGCGGTTCGCCTGCACTCGTACACGTTCGGAGTTCGGAGAAGGAGAACTTCTTCAGATCGGCGATGATCAGCATACGGTAGATCGTCGGCGGCGCACAGAACGATGTGATCCCGTACCGCTCAATGAGAGGAAGAAGTTCGGTCGCATGGAATTTCGTCCGGTAATCGTAAACGAAAATACATGCCCCGCAGATCCACTGGCCGTAGATCTTACCCCAGCCGCATTTTGCCCAGGCGGTATCCGAGACCGTGAAGTGGACATCATGCTCATTCAGATCATGCCAGAACTTCGCAGTTACCGTCTGTCCGAGCGGGTGGGCGTAGTCATGCAGCACCATCTTCGGGTCTTTTGTAGTGCCTGACGTGAAGTAGATCAGCATCGGGTCGGTAGAAAGGACTTTGCGTCCGGTCGAACTAACCAGTTTTGTTGAGACCCGCGCCGGATATTTGAGTTCGTTCTGGTAGCCGATCCAGGGATTGGGGATCTTCTCTCCCGGTTTATCATCAACGATCATGCGAAGCTGAAGGTGGGGGCATTCGGTCGCGACCTCATCCACCTTTGCCATATTTTCACTATCGGTGATGACCATTTTAAAGCCGCCGACCTTCATGCGGTAAGCGATATCCTTGACAGTGAGCATGTGGGGTGACGGGCTGAAAACAGCACCGAGTTTCATGATGCCCAGTACTAAGATCCACCACTCCGGAACACGCGGGAGCATCAGAAGAACGCGGTCACCTTTCTGGATGCCGAACTTCATCAGGATATTTGCCACCTCGTTTGAGTGGATCATCATATCCCAGAAGGTGAACTTTTTCTCCTCACCGTCCTGGTTCGTCCATATCATTGCAAGATGGTTGCGGTCACGTTTTGCCCAGGCGTCAATGACGTCGAATGCAAAATTGTAATGTTTCGGGACGTCGATGGAGAAGGTCTTGTAGGTTTCCTCGTAGTCTCCGATGTTGCCTTTAGCTTCTGTCATAAATAATTCTGCTTACGTATTGGAGTTATTCTCTAATTAATTCTCTGTGATAAGCGGTTATTGCGCAGAAAAATACGGACTCCGGGTTTTCACTGCAGTTCCGATCGCTGCTTTGAGTTCATCCCCGTGCAGTCCCCTGATGGAAATCTCATTTCCTGTTTTTAATAGGCAGGGTTTCAAAAGTCCGTCGGAGGTCACGCGAAGCCTGTTGCAGTTTGCACAAAACTCCGGGTTGTGCATAGGTCGGATGACCTCGACCAAAGCCCCGTCCACCAGATATTTTTTCCGGTGGTGCATATGCCGGGTCGTTACTTGGGATGAGTGCTTGGCGAACTCCTTTTCAAGAGTGGCAACCAGTTCGGCATTTCCATGAACGGCAGGGTCCATGCCGTCCGTCCATCCGTTAATGTCCATCAGCTCAATGATCTGTAAAATAAGATTTTCCCCGCGTGCACGCACAAAAGCCAGGAAATCGTCGATCTCATGGTCGTTCATGCCTTTCAGTACGACCATATTCAGTTTCACTGGTGTGAGACCCGCTTCTAATGCCGCATCGATCCCGTCAAGAACATTTTTCAGACGATCTTTTCCCGTGATCTTCTTGTAGGTCTCCCGATTCATGGAATCCAGACTCACATTCACCCGGGACAGACCTGCTGCTTTCAGTTGAGGGGCAAGTTCTGCCAGATGTGTGCCGTTTGTTGTTAGAGACGACTCGATATTGGCTGGAATGGATCGAATGATGTCCAGAAGATCCGGGCGGAGAAGAGGTTCTCCTCCGGTGAGTTTAATGGTCCTGACCCCGAGCTCGGAAAAAACGCCGATCAACTCTGAGATCTCCTCTTTGGTCATCTGGGGGGTGCGGTCATCTCTGGTACATCCGTTGTCCCCCTCTCCTTCCCGGTGGCAGTAAATACACCTTAGGTCGCAGGCACTGGTTACTGCTATCCTGATATTCGAAATTTTCCGATTGTATGTGTCGGTCAGAAGGTCACTCGCGGTTCTTTCTGTCATCATTTCCTTCCCCTATGAAATTCTTTGCAATGATGTAGCATTCGGTACTTCCTTTGCGGGTGGCCGTCGTAAGGATCACTCTTACAAAGTAAAATTTCTCCTTAACGAGGGCAAGAAGTTCGTTGAAGTCGGAACCCTGGAAGGATTTCATGACCAGATTCCCTCCCTGTTTGAGCATGGTGCAGGCGAAGTTCATGGCCTCTTCGTTAAGGCCCATGACGCGTGCCTGATCGTAGGCTTTCGCTCCTGACAGGTTTGGGGATGCATCACACACCACTACATTCACGAGCGGCATGGCTTCCCTAACTTTTGCCTGGGTGATCGGGTCTGTAAAATCTCCGACAACGGTCTTGACATTCTCAAGAGACATAATAGGGTTCAGGTCAACCCCGCAAAGCTCCCCTTCGGTCATCGTTTTCAAAACCTGAAGCCAGCTTCCTGGTGCCGCGCCAAGATCCACAACATTATCCGTTGTCCGGATTACGTTGAATCGTTCATTGATATCTATGAGTTTGTATGCAGAGCGGGCTCTGTATCCATCCCGCATGGCTTTTCTATATACATTATCTTTTGTCCATTGTGATCCCATGTGTTTTCCTCCCTACTTAACGTATATCTTATATGAGCGCGGATATAATTATACTATTAAAGTTTGTCACGCTGGTATAAGAGGGTGTGTCAAGGGGTTATACTAATGTTAAAAGCAACCATCGAAGCAGATATTTTCCGGGAGACCATCGATGCAGTCTCAGCACTGGTAAACGAATGCCGTCTTCACGTTGACGAGAAGGGAATCAGAACGATCACGGTGGATACCTCCAACGTGGCAATGGTTTCTTTAGAGCTCTCTGCATCGGCGTTTATAACATTCGCGGCAGAACCATGTGAAATTGGCCTTGATATAGAAAAGATCAGATCGATGATGTCCATGATAGGAAAGACGGACATAGTCTCTCTTGAACTTGATGAGTCCGGCAAAAAACTCAAAATCAGTTTCGGCGGATATGAATATTCGATAACCCTGCTCGATACAAAGACTATCAGAAAAGATCCAAATGCGCCGAACCTGAACCTTCCTGCAACCTTCGAGATCCCGGGTGTCATGTTTTATGATGCGATCAAGGCATCCGCGATGGTTTCTGATAAGATCTCTCTTGCAATATCTGCGGAGACCTGCGTGTTCACTATGAATGCTGACGGAGATTCTGACAGGATCAAACGCGAACTGTCAGGTGAGGATATTCATTATATTACTCGTGCTGATGCAAAATCCCTCTTCTCCCTTGATTATCTGAAGGATATGGGTAAATCCATCAGTCATGCCGACAAGGTCCAGATCCGTCTCGGAAATGATCACCCGGTCCAGTTCTCCTTCGTCTATGCAGGCGGTAAAGGAAGTGTTGGTTATCTGCTTGCTCCGAGGATCGAGGCAGAATAAACGTTATGCGCACGTCCGTTGAAAAGCGCGATCTGGCTCATTATCCTTTTTTACCTGAAGCTCAGGGATTGCTTGCATCCCGCGGGATCAAAGTGGCTGGACTTTCCAGCTCAAAGCTCGGCTGTTCATATCTTGATCGTGCAGCGGAACGGATAACTATCGCACTCGACGGAAAAATCGTATATCCTGAATCAGAAGATGATGTGGTTTCTGATATCATAACATATGTTCTCGCGAGAGTGCTCGTCTCCTGTGCGAAAGATAAACGAACGATCGAACGGCTCTGTAAGATGGAAGCTTCCCGCGTCTATGCATATTTTCATGTCGAGGAAAATGAGCTTCTGAAAAAACGGGTGTGTGAGGAGTTGAGTCTCGTGACCGGTGACGGTTCGCTTCCGGTGATCCGGTATGTGGAACTTGCATCCCATGTGCGTGATCCGAAGTGGCGGCTGATCAACCGCGAAGTAGAAATGGGCAAGGTGTCTGTTTCTTCTGATGAGATGGATGTTTTGATCGCCGAAAGAATACGAACTATTCTTTCCTCCGGTTTGCCGCTTGACGTTCCCGAATCGATTGCGAGGGAGTATCTCCCGTGGAGCGACAAGATCCTTGCGGCCGTCCAGGAAAGGACCCTTGTCGAGTTCGGGGCGATCGATGAGTCGGCGTATCCTCCCTGCATCCAGGCGTTGATCTCAGCTGCATCTGCAGGAGTCAACCTTACGCATTCTGGCCGTTTTTCTATGACGACGTTTCTGCATAATGTGGGAATGAACGGTGAGCAGGTCGCGGGCATCTTTGCGCGAAGTCCGGATTATAATCCGGATATGACGAATTATCAGGTCGATCATATTCTCACGAATGAATACACGACACCTTCCTGCGCGACAATGCTGACGCACGGGATATGCGTGAATAAGGACAGGCTCTGTGAGTCGGTTTCTCACCCGCTGAATTATTACCGCTCCAAAAAGAAGATGATGGAAAAAATGCGGATGAGAGATGAGGCGATGGCAAAGAAAGCAGGGGATACTGCAGCCGAAAATGCGGATCCCGGGTCTGTTGAACCATGAAGACACTTGGTATTTATACGCAGACAAAGCATATCTTTTTCATATGAAATTCGGGACTCTCGCAGATATTGAGACACGCGGAAAAACTGTTCTTGTCCGCGTGGATTTCAACTCCCCTATAGATCCTTCCTCCAATACTATTCTGGATGACAAACGGTTCCGTGAACATATTCCTACGCTTCGGGCACTTGAAGATGCCCGTGTTGTGGTCCTCGCGCATCAGAGCAGACCCGGCAAGAAGGACTTCACTACGCTCGCCGCTCATGCGGAAAAACTGGAGCGGCTTTTGGGGATGCCGGTCACCTATGTGGATGATATCATTGGAAGCTGTGCAAAACGTGCAATCCGTGATGCTCACCCGGGCGATGTTGTTCTGCTGGAAAATGTCCGATTCTCTGCAGAGGAAAATCTGAATCTGAAACCTGAGGACGGAGCAAAGACCCATCTTGTGAGAAAACTTGCCTCAATGGCGGATCTATGTGTGTATGATGCGTTTGGAACGGCACACCGGTCCCAGCCGACAACCACCGGACTTTCATATGCTATGAAGACGGTCGCCGGTCTCCTGATGGAGAAAGAGGTCTCGATGCTTTCAAAAGTGTTCACTTCGGCACCAAAACCAGTGACATTTGTTCTGGGCGGAACGAAGGTGGATGATTCTATCGCCGTTGCAGGAAATGTTCTGGCGAACAAAACCGCAGACAGAGTTGCCGTCATTGGGGTGGTGGCAAATGTGTTTTATCTTGCGAAGGGTATCGATATCGGTGAACCGTCAAGGAATCTGATCCATGCTCTGGGTTATGATGATGAGGTGGCCAAGGCGAAATCGATCATGGACTCTTATTCTGATAAGATCCTTCTGCCTGAGTATGTCGCGGTGAAAGAGAATGATGAGCGTAAGGAGTATCCTATTCGCATGATCCCCAAAGACTGCCCGATATTGGATATGGGTACTGATTCGATCGTGCAGTTCTCAAAGGAGCTGAGGAAGTCCGGCTCGATCGTGTTCAACGGCCCGGCGGGTGTATTCGAGTATGTGAACTTTGCTTCCGGTACGTTTGAACTTCTGCGTGCAGCCGCAAATGCGGACTTTTCTGTCTGCGGGGGAGGTCATACGGCTGCGGTTATCGAACAGTTGGGCCTTGGGTCTCAGTATTCTCATTTATCTACGGGCGGGGGTGCCTGTATCGAGTTTTTGACAGGAAAGAAACTTCCTGCGATCGCGGCACTGGAAGAGTCCTGGAAGAAATTTGGGAACTGATCCTCTTCCTTCTATTCTTGTTGTACGGCAGATCCGGTCCGTTATTCCCGGATGATGATTTCTGTTGTCTGTTCTGCCAGTTTGGTTTCGTTTATGTCGTATACTTTCAGAGTAACTGTAATTGCTGATGTTCCTGCTGTATTTGGATAGAATGTTGATAAATTTCCTGTGTAGGTCTCACCGCTTGCAAAATATGCGGTGAGACCCACACGGAATTCGGTATCACAGGTGACGGTCACCGAATTTGCTCCATTTTTAGGTGAATTAAGATTGATCTGAAGAGCAGGGAGGTTATGTCCGTCCACTATGATATATCTCCCGCTGATATCCTCTCTCCATATTTCGGTGGATGTTGTTCCGATGAGTGGTATGTGATGCGTGGAATCTCCTGTTCCCTGCAGGCATTCTCCTCCGATCTTATAATTGCCGATGTATAACCCGATTTAATCTTCCTGCTCGCTTGTATGGAGTTGGATTATTCTCTGGATGCTGGTTTTGGTTTTTCCGTCTATATAATATGCCGTATACGTGATCAAAAAGTCCTGTTCCGGGCTGGTAAATACCTCTAAGGGATACGTATACTCTGCATTAACGGGTGGTTGGAATAATATCTGTGTGACGGCTCCAGTATATCCCAAGTCAAGCGTCCAGTATGAAATGTTATTTATATTTGTGTAGGGTGTTGTATCGGTCAGATAAATCCGATTTGGTTTCCAGGTGCGATATTCTGCAACAAGGATCAGCTTTTCTGTACTTACTTCCTGAATCGTTTGTCCCTCTGCCTCCAGAGTCATGGTTCTGATAAAAAGAACCTTCTCGGTCCCGTCATCAAAGACTCCTGTCACAGTGATAAGGTAGCTCCCTTTTGGAAATCCTGTGTCGAATCCGATAGGGATGTTCTCCCCTTCAAAAAAAAGTTTCCTGCGCCGGGTCCGGTGTCCCGGTGGATATGCCGGTGGGGGTATTTACTGAAACAAAAAGCTCTTTCAGCTTTGGTCCATCGCCTATCTTCCACATCTGAATTATCAGCGGCTGTGTAATATTGCCCGTAACTTCTGCAGTAAGATAGACTTGTTTCTCATCAGCAAGGTCATCTGTAAAACCGAATAAAACCAGGGCCGCTCCTCCGATCAGAACCATAGTTAAGAAGATGAGCAGTATTACGCTTATTATTGGGGATATTCCTGATTCAGGTTTTGGTATCATGAAATATATTCTCGGAAACGAAAATTATTTGATGTAACTACTTTTTTTGAAACACAAAAGAGTTTCTATATTTACACCAGGTTGTTATCCGAATAATGATCACGTTCACGTTGGGTCTGCATCAGACCTATATGTTCTCACGACCAATGTTTAAGTATTATGGTGCAGTCATACGAAGATATGTTAAAGATCGCGTATTCCGGGATAGGTGAGCCGACGGAGACGGGTGAGCGGTTTGTTATGCCTAAGCCTAAGATGTATATTGAGGGTAAAACAACCGTTCTTGAGAATTTTTCCGAGATCGTGAGTTCACTGAATCGTGATAAGGATCACTTCATGAAGTTCATTTTAGGTGAGCTTGGTACGGCCGGTAAGATCGATGGAAACCGCGCGGTGTTCAATGGGAAGTTCGAGCAGGCACAGTTTGACGCGATCGTTTCGACATATGTCGGTGATTATGTCATCTGTTCAGAGTGCGGCAGACCTGATACGAAACTTGTCAAAGATGACCGTGTCCTGATGCTTCTCTGTGAAGCATGCGGGTCTAAGAGGCCGATCCGTAAGCGAAAAGCAAAGACAGAGGTACAGGGTCCTGCGATCGAGGAGGGGAAGGAACTTGAGGTCCATATCGAGTCGATCAGTAAGAAAGGCGATGGTGTTGCGAGAATCGGCAAATATATCCTGTATGTTGCCGGAACAAAGGCAGGTCAGAATGTCAAGGTCCGGATCACCCGGATCTCCGGCCAGGTTGCCTTCACTCAGAAACTCCTCTAATCTTTTTTTTACAGATCTATCCCACAATTATATAGTGTTGTCGAGCGAATCTATAAGGGAATGAAGCTGAAGATTATCGAGCTTGAGAAGGATAAAATACTGATCACTTTGGAAGGTGAGGGGCACACCATGGTCAATGCATGGGTGGATGAGATCCTTGCAGATCCTGAAGTGGACGTTGCAACCTATGTGATCAAATACCAGTTCTCCGATCCTGAACTGCTTGTTACTATGAAGCCCGGATCTGCGAAGGAACCCCTCGCTGTCATTCGTGATGCTGCTCAGCATATGATCGATCGCTGCGACACCCTCCTTGGCTGTCTGAAAAACTAATACTTTTTCTGTTCTTCTCCTCATGGTGATAGGCGAAGTATTATAATGCTCTAAACCCTACTTATTAGAGCACTCAGTTTAGTGGAGCAGTATCTAGCATATTGCGAGTGTCGATCTGCATAGTATCTGAATGGATTTTGTGCAGCCTTCTGAAAAGTCAGAAGGAAAGATGCGGAGTTCTCTGTAGACGTAGCCAAGCCTGGTATGGCGCAGGTTTGCTAAACCTGTGTCCCCCTGGGACTCGAGGGTTCAAATCCCTCCGTCTGCGCTTAACATACGCAACACACACACATATTGTGTGTTTCAAATTTAGACTAAACTCTCTAAAAGAGAGGCGAAACAATGGTTGAAGAGTCAGAATTAAAATATTTTGTGCGGATCATTAACACTGATCTGGACGGTACCCAGCCAGTTCAGCTTGCGCTGACAGGAATTAAGGGCATCGGCCTCCATGCCGCACTCGTCATTGCCCGCCGTGCTGGCGTTGATATCCATGCTACCATGGGTCTCTTAGGCGATGCTGATGTGGCCGCGATTGAAGAGCAGGTGAAAGCATATCCTGCCTCAGTGCCAAAATGGATGGTTAACCGCCCGGTAGATGTGTATTCGGGAGAACCGAAACACCTCTACGGCAGCGACCTTACCCTTTCGAAGGAAGATGACATCAACCTCATGAAGAAGATGCGGTGCTACCGCGGTATTCGTCATGAGGGTGGTCTCAAAGTCCACGGACAGCGTACGAAAGCCACCGGCAGATTTGGAAAGATCGTCGGTGTTACCAAGAGGCGGAACTAATTAGGTGATTTAAAATGGGATGCCCAGGAAAGAACACCAAACAATACTCTTCCCCGAAGCGCCGCTTCGAGAAGTCGCGTATTGAATCAGAACGCACTCTTGCGATCACCTACGGTCTGCGTAACAAACGTGAGATCTGGAGAGCCACTGAAGTCCTCAGAAAGCACAGAAGCGGTGCTCGTGAAGTTCTTGCAATGACCTCCTCTATCGGTGGAGAAGCACCAAAGACTATTGCCCGCCGTGACGAACTTGTCTGCACGCTCCAGCGCTATGGACTTGTTGGTCCGGACGCAGCAATGGACAACATCCTGTCCTTAAAAGTCGAAGACATCCTTGAGCGTCGTCTTCAGACGATCGTCCACCGCAAAGGTCTTGCACGCAGTCCGAAACAGGCACGTCAGCTTATCACTCACGGACACATTGCTATCAATGGTCAGCGTGTCAGTGTTCCAAGCTACACGGTCACGGTCGCAGAAGAAGCAGGAGTTATGTATTACGCAACCTCCAGTCTTGAAGACGAAGCCAACGGCGAACGTCAGCGTATCATGAATCAGAGGGCATAATCATGGCAGAAGCAACTGAAAAATGGGGGATTGCCCACATCTTTGCCTCGTTTAACAACACCATCATTACCGTAACCGATCTTTCTGGTGCAGAAACCATCAGCAAATCCAGCGGTGGAATGGTCGTTAAGCAGGCCCGCAATGAATCTTCGCCCTATGCAGCAATGCAGATGGCAATCAACATTGCTCAGGCCTCCAGGGAAAAAGGTATCACTGGACTCCACATCCGCGTTCGCGCTCCCGGTAACGGAAGACAGCGGTCGCCAGGACCTGGTGCCCAGGCTGCAATCCGTGCACTTTCACGTGCAGGTATACGCATCGGCAGAATAGAAGACGTCACTCCGGTACCACATGACAGCATTCGTGCCAAAGGTGGCAGAAGAGGCAGGAGAGTCTGAATGGATCTGGTATTCAGCAGGCTCGATGACTCTGTCGCACGTTTTACTATTCACGGAGCGACCCCCGCATTCGCTAACACACTTCGTCGCTCGATGATCGGTGAGGTGCCAACCCTCGCCATCGAAGATATCCGCATCTATGACAATACCAGTGTTCTCTTTGATGAGATGCTGGCACACAGACTTGGTCTCATCCCGATTAAGACCGACCTATCGCAGTATGTTCCAAAAAGTGAATGTTCCTGCGGCGGCGCGGGATGTCCACACTGCACAGTAATGTTCACTCTGAGCGTTGAAGGTCCGAAGATGGTCACCTCTGGTGACCTTATCTCCATGGACGAAAACACCGTTCCGGTCCATAACAACATCCCGATCATCAAACTTTGGGAAAATCAGAAAGTTGTAATGGAAGCAGTGGCGGAAGTAAACTATGGAAAAGAGCATGCCAAATGGCAGCCGACTCTTGCCTGTGGTTACTCCGAGTACCCTGTCATCACCATTAAAGATACCTGTGACGGTTGTGGAAAATGTGTTTCTGAATGTCCTCGTGACGTTCTGGAACTCACGAAAGATACCGTCGGTATCCGTGTTGTAAATGGCGAAAGCAAGGAAAAAGACTGTTCGTTATGCCGTCTCTGTGAGATTGCATGTATGGACAGCGGTATCAGTGAAGGCCCGGCTATTATTATTATTAGTGCAGACAGCACGAAGTTCATCTTCGTTGTTGAAAGCGACGGGTCATTACCGGTAAAAGAGATCATTGAACGAGCACTGCTGCATATCAAATCACGATCTTCAGATCTGATTGAAGCATTACAGGAGGGACTGTAAATGAATAAAACTAACCCACGTCTCGACTCCTTAATCATGATGCTTAAACGTGCATCCCGGGAGAACGAGGCAAACATCTGGCGCGAGATTGCCGGTCGTCTTAATACGTCCAGCAAAAATCAGGCAGAAGTGAATGTCGGTAAAATCAACCGCTATGCAAATGAGAATGAAGTCATCCTGGTTCCGGGCAAAGTGCTCGCAGCAGGTGTGATCGGTACTTCTGTATCGGTCGCAGCACTCAACTTCTCCGATGCAGCTCGCGAGAAAATAACTGAAGCAAAAGGCACCTGCATGACAATCGAAGAGCTTGTTGCAGTAAATCCGAAAGGAAGCCGTGTAAGGATTCTGAGGTGAGATGAGTATGGTAACAGTTATTGATGGAGAAAACCTCCTTCTTGGAAGACTTTCCAGTATTGTTGCAACCCGCATCCTTGCCGGTGAAGAGATTGCAATCATCAATGTCGAGAAAGTCATCGTATCCGGTGCTCGTGCAATGATTTTAAACGAATACCAGGTAACTCGTGTTCGTGGATCCGTCGAAGGAGGTCCATTCTTCCCAAGACGTCCGGATCACCTTGTAAAACGCACTATCCGTGGAATGATCCCCTATAAGACCCGGCCGGGAGCAGCAGCTTTCCGCCGTGTCAAAACCTACGTCGGTGTTCCGTATGAATTCAAAGGCGTAGAGGCAGAGGTTCTGGAAGCCGCACACCGGAAACGGTTAAGCGGTGCCAGATACATATCTGTTGGTGAGATCAGCAAAAACCTTGGAGCAAAATTCTAAACAGGTGATCTAAGATGAAAATTATTAACACCAGTGGAAAAAGAAAGACTGCAATTGCCCGCGCCACCCTTCGTGAGGGAAAAGGCAGAGTTAGAATCAACTCTGTTCCTCTTGAAGTTTACGGCAACGAGATCATCCGTATGAAGATTTTCGAGGCACTTGCTCTTGCACCAGGATCCATCGACAATGTCGATGTTGATATTGATGTCTCCGGCGGAGGCGTCATGGGACAGGCAGAGGCGATCCGCACGGCACTTGGCCGCGGTATCCTTTCCTGGACCAATGACCCGAAGATCAAGGAAGTGTACCTCGCTTACGACAGAACACTCCTTGTCAACGACTCCCGTCAGAAGGAAGCGAAGAAGCCTCATGGACGCGGTGCACGTGCACGGTTCCAGAAGTCTTATCGTTAAGGCACAGCATACTGAATATATGCGGGGATATCCCCACATATCAACAATTTAATAAGGACGTAAAGATAACTTATGATACCAGTTCGATGTTTCACCTGTGGAAAACTAGTTTCTACCGTATGGGAAGAATATCAACAGAGAAAAGCTGCAGGCGAGGATCCGAAAGAGATTCTTGATTCACTCGGGTTAGACCGTTATTGCTGCAGAAGAATGCTTATCTCTCACAAAGAGACTGTTGATGAGTTGTATCCGTACACGTGAGACATGAATGAATTGCGGGGTCGTAGGGTAGCCTGGACCATCCTATTACGTTCGGGACGTAGTGACCTGAGTTCGAATCTCAGCGACCCCATTTTTCCATTCTTTCTTATTTATGGATGTGATTTTCTATGAAATATACTCGTTATGAACGTGCCCGTATCGTCGGGGCGCGTGCTTTACAGATTTCTATGGGAGCTCCGGTTCTCGTAAAAACTGCAAAGATTGATCCTCTTGACATTGCGTTAGAGGAATTCGACGCTGATCGGGTCCCAATAACGGTGAAACGCCAGTTCGGTGACCAATCAGAGGTGCTGTAAGTATGACCGAAATTGCTGAGATCTTTCTTCGCACTATTCTCGACTCCCGCGGTAATCCAACCGTCGAAGCCGAGATATCCACTATTTCCGGCGGCTTTGGCCGCGCCTGTGCTCCGAGCGGAGCTTCGACCGGTATTTATGAAGCAAAAGTCCGTCCCTCTGACGAGGCTATTTTTGAAGCAAGGGAGCACCTGATCCCTAAGCTCATCGAACTTGATTCGGCAGACCAGCGCGGATTTGATGAGACCCTTCACGAGATCGATGGAACATCCGATCTTTCCGGGATCGGCGCCAACATCGCCGTTGCTCTTTCACTTGCCAATGCAAAAGCCGCTGCAAGTTCCCTCAACATGGAACTTTATCAGTATCTTGGCGGTGCGTTCGTATCCCAGACCCCGCTCCCGTTAGGTAATGTTATCGGCGGCGGCGCTCACGCTGTTGACGCAACCGATATCCAGGAGTTTCTGATCATACCGACCGGCGCATCTACTGCAGCCGAGGCTGTATTTACGAATGCACTCGTTCACAAACGCATCAAAGAGATCCTTATTGCGCGCGGTAAGGGATGCGGCAAGGGTGATGAGGGGGCATGGGCTCCGCACATCTCTGACCTTGAAGCCTTTGAAATCGTGAACGAAGCTACCACCAAAGTCTTTGACGAAACCAACATTGAAGTCCGCATGGGTCTTGATGTTGCTGCGTCAGAGATGTGGGATGCTGCAAGCGGGAGATACGTCTATAAGAATGCAAAGCGAACTACTGAGGAGCAGATTGCATATATTGCAGACCTGACCGAAAAATACGACCTGCTTTATGTCGAAGACCCGATCCTGGAAGAAGATTTCGAAGGGTTTGCACGTATCACCGAGGAAGTTTCCGGCCGTGATACCCTTATCTGCGGCGATGATCTGTTCGTTACGAATGTTCTCCGTCTGGAAGAAGGTATCAAAAATGATGCCTGTAACTGTATTCTGATCAAACCAAATCAGATCGGGACCCTTTCCGACACATTTGAAACGATCAGTCTCGCCCGTGATTACGGGTACGAAACGGTCATGAGTCACCGATCCGGTGAAACGACTGATACCACCATCGCACATCTTGCAACAGCTTTCGGCTGCTGCTTTATGAAGAGCGGTGTTGTCGGCGGAGAGCGCATCGCTAAATTAAATGAACTTATAAGAATTGAGGAGCATTTCTAAAATGACCGACAATGAACTTGGAATTGAATTAAACGAATCATTAGTATCTGTAGAAGAATATCTTGCCGCCGGTGTCCACATTGGAACCCAGCAGAAAGACAACGACATGAAAGACTTCATCTACCGTGTCAGAGCTGACGGTCTCTATATTATTGATATCAGAAAGACCGATGAGCGCATCAAACAGGTAGCAAAGTTCCTTGCACGCTACGAGCCTGCAAAGATCTTCGTCGTTACTTCCCGTCAGTACGGTCAGTACCCGGCACAGAAGTTCGCAGATACGATCGGTGCACTCTCCCACGTTGGCAGATTCATCCCCGGAACCTTAACCAACCCGAAACTCCCGAAATATGTTGAACCCTCAGTCGTCATCGTAACCGACCCGATCGGAGATGCTCAGGTCATCACCGAGGCAGTTCAGTCCGGTATGCCGGTCATCGCACTTTGTGATATCAACAACCGCACGAACAATGTTGATCTCGTTATCCCGACCAACAACAAAGGACGCAAAGCACTCTCTATGGTTTACTTCCTGTTGACCAAAGAGTTCCTCAGACAGAAAGGCATTGTCTCAGCCATGACGGTTGAAGACTTCGAGTCTGAGTTCTAAAGCTGATAAAAGCCGAAGGCGGCACTCAGCAAACAATAGAAAATCCCCCTTTTTTTTAGAGATCATATATTCGGATACGACCTGATATGTCGCTGAATTATAAGAAGACATTTAAAGAAATATCCCCTTACATAATGTAATCTCGATAATAATGTTTGACCAAGATAATATATCTCATTTATTGGACATCCTTGGAAACCGGAACCGCCGGCGGATCCTTGATCTTCTCCGGCAGAAACCCTGTTTCGTCACGGAAATATCCGATCGCCTGGTCATCAATCCCAAAGCCGTCATCGAACACCTTGCGATAATGCAAAGGGAAGCGGTCATCTCCAGTTATCAGGATGATAAACGGCGAAAATACTACTATCTCGTGAATGATTTCACCCTCTCGGTCCAGGTCACAAAATCCGAGAAGCCTCCTCATACCGTTTCTCCCGAAAAAGGCGATGTACTTCCCCTTTCTAACAAGATCTTTATGATCCGCCGACTTCTTGACTCCAGGGAAAAGCTCATTGACCACCTTGAAGCTGTCGAGAAGGATATCGATGAGATGATGGGAGATGTGATCGTGAACGGGAGAACAGTATTTCAGAACAACATCGAGGCCGAGCTTCTTCTCGCTTTGGTGTATGCCCCCCTGACCCCGATCGAACTTTCCGATACAAGCGGGCGCAGCATTCCCGAAGTGACCGCGGCCCTGCGCTCTCTTGCATCCAAGGGATATGTTCACTCGGAAGCGGGCAGATATACCCTGTGCGGGATCACGCATCATGCACTTGAGACCACTGAACTCACCTCCTAATAAGAAATCTCTATAACCCTGCAAACAAAATACTACTGAGATGCGGCAATGGTCTAATGGCATGACAGGGGCTTCCCAAGCCTCTAATCCGGGTTCGATCCCCGGTTATCGCATTCGATTTTTATGGTGCCTCATCACGCGATCAGCCTTATAGCCGCCAATCAGAAAGGTATTCTCAGAGATATCGGTTCGGTCTGTGCTGAACACAATGCGAATATCACCTCCATCCAGCAGGAAATACTTATCCGGGGGCCTGACAAAGGATGTGCATGGGCCGATATCGAGATCGAAGGGGGCGATGAGATCAATGCTGTTCTTTCAGAGCTTCGACTCGTTACTGGTGTTCAGGAGGTCGTTCTTCATGACACGTTTGGGGAAATATTTGGAAAGCGCGTCATCATCGGCGGCGGGGCCCAGGTCGCGCTTGGAGCGGTGAACGAGGCCGATCGACACAATATCCGCGGTGAACGCATATCTGTAGATACGATCCCGCTTGTCGGGGAGGAAAATCTGGCGCGAGCCGTAGAGGCAGTCGGCCGCCTCCCCCGCGCCTCGATCCTTGTTCTTGCCGGCTCATTGATGGGCGGTGAGATAACCACTGCCATTAAATCCATTCAGGCGGACGGTATCCCGGTGATCTGCCTGAAAATGGCAGGGAGTGCCTCGGATGCTGCAGACCTGGTCGTTACCGATCCGATCCAGGCCGGGGTCATGGCCGTTATGCATATCAGCACGATCGGTGTATTTGATATCGAAAAAGTAAGGGGGAAAGAGTTCTGATGATAATACCAACAGAAGAAACCAGAATAGAAAAAGCCGTCCGTGTTTTATCCCGCGACGGACTTGTCGTATATCCTACAGAAACGGTCTACGGACTCGGTGCGGACGCTTTATCGGAGACTGCGGTCATCAAAGTATATGAAGCAAAAAAACGGCTTCTTGGAAAACCGATCTCGGTCGCCGTTTCCGATATCGAGATGATCTGTGGGATCGCCGATGTCAGCCCGTTTGCGGAACGGTTCATCAACAAATTTCTTCCGGGTCCGATCACGATCGTTCTTCCGGTGAAAAACTGTATGCCGGGCGACTTGTCAGGCGGGACAGGCACGATCGGGATCAGGTATCCTGATCACACCCTCGCTCTTGAACTCATATCTGCGTTTGACTGTCCGATAACCGCGACCTCGGCAAACATCTCAGGTGAGATCTCGCCGGTCACGGTAGATCAGGTCAACGTTCCCCACGATTATCTGCTTGACGGCGGTCTCCTCCGCGGCATTCCAAGTATGGTCGTTAACCTTGACACAAGGAAAATCGAGCGTCCCGGTGCAATGCTGGATGAGATCGCCCATTTCTTTATAGAAAACGCGAAATGAAAAAAACCTACTCAGTATCCGGCATGACATGTTCGGCCTGTTCTCTTCATGTTGAGAAGGCCGCGAAAAGTGTGGAAGGCGTGAGATCCGCCGCAGTGAACCTTCTGGAAAATCGTCTGGTCGTTGAGTCGGACGATATTTCAGATGATCGGATCAGACAGGCGGTCCGCTCTGCCGGGTATGATCTGGTTATGGGTGACCCCCCCGCGCTGGGTCTCTCCTTCGCCCAATGAAGATCCGGCTCATCGTCTCTTTTGCTTTTTTAATTCCGCTTATGTATCTATCTATGGGGCATATGTGGGGTTTCCCTCTTCTTCAATGGACCCATGATCCGGCAAACGCCGGGATATTTGCCCTTCTCCAGCTTGCACTGACCATTCCGATCGTCATCGCGAACAACAAATACTACACATCCGGCATTCCGGCACTCTTCCGCCGTGCGCCGAACATGGACTCTCTGGTTGCGATCGGCTCGTTTGCGGCGCTTACGTATGGGGTCTATGCCATCTATGCTATTTTTTCAGCTCTTTCGACAGGCGATCTCTCCGCCGCCGGTATGTGGTCTATGGATCTCTACTTTGAGTCGGCAGCGATGATCTTGTCGCTCGTTACGATCGGTAAGTTTCTTGAGGCGAGATCAAAAGGAAAAACCACTGAGGCGGTCAGAAAACTCATCGACCTTGCACCGAAAACTGCAAATGTTCTTCGTGACGGCGTTGAGGTCATCATCCCTGCCGAACAGGTGGCGGTCGGCGATCTCATTCTGGTCAGACCGGGGGCAGGTATCCCGGTCGACGGTACGATAACAGAAGGTTCTGCGCCGATCGATATGTCGGCCCTGACCGGCGAAAGTATCCCTGTCATAAAAAATCCGGGAGATCTGGTCTCCGCAGGAACTATATCACTTGGGAGTTTTACGTTCCGGGCGGAAAAAGTCGGGGAGGACACGACACTTGCCGCGATCGTTGAACTCGTCCACAATGCCAATGCATCCAAGGCGCCGATCGGGAAGATCGCCGACAAAGTGAGCGGGGTGTTCGTACCTCTGGTGATGAGTATTGCGGTAATTTCCGCGATCGTCTGGATCATTCTCGGCCAGTCGTTCACGTTTGCTCTTTCTATCGCGATATCCGTTCTTGTCATCTCCTGTCCGTGCGCTCTTGGTCTTGCCACGCCGGTTGCAATAATGGTTGCGACCGGGAAAGCGGCATCACTCGGTATTCTGATAAAATCTGCGGAATCCCTCGAGACCGCGGGCCGTGCCGACACGATCCTTCTGGATAAGACGGGAACGGTCACTATCGGAAAACCCGATGTCACCGATGTCATCACGCTCTCCGGGACCAGAGAAGATCTCCTCTCCATCGCCGCTTCGGTCGAATCTGCATCAGAACATCCTCTTTCGAAAGCGGTCACCACCTATGCCGAAGAGAATCGGATCACATTTGTCAAAGCTCAGGAGTTCACCGCGGTCCCGGGACGAGGTGTCTCAGCTTCGGTGAACGGGAAGATCTGTTATGCCGGAAATGCCGCTTACATGGAAGAGAACGGGATCCCGCTCACCCCAGTCAGCGTCACCGGCACCCCGCTCTACTTCGCGAGCGGAAACGAACTGCTCGGGATCATCTCCGTTGCGGACAAGATCCGGCCCACATCCAAAGCTGCTGTTGCAGGATTGCAGGCTCTTGGTCTGGATGTCGTGCTCCTGACCGGCGATACCCGCACGGTTGCCGAATCTATTGCAGGGCAGCTGTCGATCAAGAACGTCATCGCTGAAGTGATGCCGGCCTAAAAAGAAGGTCAGGTCAGAACACTGCAGGAGGCAGGGCACCATGTCATCATGGTCGGGGACGGGATCAATGACTCTCCCTCTCTCGCGAGGGCCGATGTCGGTATCGCGATCGGGGCGGGTTCTGATATCGCTCTTGAATCTGCTGACTTCATCTTAATGAAAAGTGATCCCTGGGACATCGTCTCGGCGATCCGTCTGAGCCGTGCGACCCTTCGAAACATCAAGCAGAATCTCTTCTGGGCTTTCATCTACAACACGATTGGGATCCCCCTTGCCGCCGGTGTTTTCTTTGTTCCGTTAGGCTGGAAACTCTCTCCCGGGTTTGCCGCTCTTGCGATGAGTCTGTCTTCCGTATGTGTGGTATTAAATGCTCTCAGGCTCAGATTTTTCAGATCAGAGATACCAACTACTTCTAAAGAGGAAACCATGAAAAAAGTACTTACTATTGACGGCATGATGTGCGATCACTGCAAAATGACGGTTGAAAAAGCTCTCTCCCGGATCCCGGGTGTTGTTTCTGCAGTCGTGGATCTCGGTGCAAAAACCACCACGGTGGAACTTTCAGGAAATGTCACTGACGAAGAGTTTAATCGGGTGATTTCCGAGTCAGGTTATACGATTCCGTCTATTAAGTGATAAAATAGACAAAAATATTTCCGTTTCTATTATATGTTCTACAGCAAATAATACTATTAGATTTTTTTACCGTCGATCGGAGGATAATTTTTTGACATTAGACTACTCTGAAGAAAATAAACGTTCGCTGTATGAAGGCCTTCTTTACGGCTTCAACCGGGCGGGTGAGAGTTCACCTGCTGCTGCATATTACGGAAGACACATTTCATTCAAACAGTTCATGGATGAAGTCCATGCGATTTCAGCGGCCCTGGTAAAACACGGTGTAAAAAAAGGAGATCATGTCACCATTTTCCTCCCGAACATTCCTCAGGGAGTTCTCGCTATCTATGCGGTCAACCGGATCGGCGCAATATGCAATATGGTCCATCCCTTATCCCCGCAGGAAGATATCGACTACGCGATAAAACTCACTGAAAGTAAAGTTGTTCTTGCCTGTGAGATCAACGAGGGTTTCCTTTCCGAGAAAAACATCGAGGTCATCCGCTGCAGAACTTCGGGATACTTCCCCTCGACCCCCAAAGGGTTTGTTCTGGACAAAGGATTCCGGTTTGTGATGCGTAAATATCCAAAAGTGCAGAACGTCGCAAAGATCACTCTTTGGAACGATCTCGTTGCTGAAGGAAAAAAGCTGATCAAATCAGGCTTCACGCTCCCCGCAGATGATGTGAAGGCGGATGATACTGCGGTGATCATGTACACCGGCGGAACAGCGGGAGATTCAAAAGGAGTCATGCTCTCGAATTATGCGGTAAACTCCATGTCTATCCAGCTTCTCATCGACATTGGTGAAGGTAAAACCGATGTGGGTGACGGATTCCTCGCGATCCTCCCGATATTCCATGCTTTCGGACTGGCCGTTTCCGTGCATGCGCCGCTTATCTCAGGTATGAAAGTGGTCCTTGTTCCCAGATTCGATCCGAAAGGATGTGCTCAGCAGATATTTTCCGAGGATGTTTTGTTCCTTCCGGGAGTGCCGGCACTTTTCGAACGCATGTATCCCTACTTTGAACAGAGAGATCTCTCCAGGATGAAACTTATGGTCAGCGGAGGTGACCGCGTCTCCGAAGAACTTGCAGACAAGTATAATGTTCTTTTGAAGAAGTCCCATGCCGATATTCTTTTCAGGACCGGTTACGGTCTGACAGAGGCATGCGGTGTCTGTTCTCTTGTCGCAAATGAATACGAAAAACTTCCGACGGGCTGTGTCGGTTCCCCGGTCACCGGAACAAGAGTATGCGTGGTAAAACCCGGTACGACCGAAGTCGTATCTGACGGCGTGGAAGGAGAGCTTTGTTTCCTTGGTCCCTCAGTGATGAAGGGATATTACAAGAACGAAGAGGCCACAAAGGACGTGCTTCGTCTCCACGATGACGGGATCGTCTGGCTCCACACCGGCGATCTCGTTATGATCAGAAAGGATGGGAACATCTGTTTCCGTTCCCGGTTTAAGAGGCTCGTGAAGGTGAATGGGTATAATGTCTATCCGACACTCATCGAGGAAGCGATGCAGGGTCTCCCTGATATCAGACAGGTCTGCGCCGTTGCAACTCCCTGGAAGCTGGACCGAAAGATCAAACTGTATGTTGTTTTGGAGAAGCCGTCCGGCTCCTTTGATGCGGCAGAAGAGAAGAAGCTCCTGATCGATTATGCCAAAGAGCAGATGAACCGCTGGAGTGTTCCGGTCAAAGTGGAATTTGTTTCTGAACTTCCCATGACGAAGTTCAACAAGGTTGATTACCGTCTTTTGGAAAAGCAGGAACTTTCACGGGCAAACGAAAAAAAGCAGGTTGAGTAATATCATGTCACGTGCTGTATTTAGAGACGATGCAAAGACAGAACTGGAATATTCTGTTGAAACGAAACAATCGCTCTATTCCATGTTCAACTATGGTGTGGAACATGCAGGCCGCGAGGCTGTGGCCATCCAATATTTTGATAACAGGATATCGTATGGGGAACTCTATGATCTTGTCAATATCTGTGCCGCAGGCTTTCTTGAACACGGCGTAAAAAAAGGAGACTTTGTCACCCTTTTTCTCCCGAATATCCCGCAGTGCGTCATTGCAGTTTACGCTCTCAACAGGATCGGTGCGATATGCAATATGGTCCACCCTCTCTCGCCCTTATCAGAGCTCGAGAATGCAGTCAAACTCACGGAAAGTAAACTCATCCTCACCTTTGAGCTGAACGAAGGTCTTGCTGCCGTCATGGATGTCGATATCATCCGGTGCAGGACGCCCGGCTACTTCCCTGCGGGTCCGAAAGGATTTGTGATGAAGACCGTATACTCCCACTCGGTCCGGAAATCAGCGAAGGCATCGGCACGCGTCACCGAGTGGACGGATCTTCTCACAGAAGGCGAAAAGAGGCTCCGGACAAAGCCGCTCCCTCCCTCTGATGTGAAAGCAGACGATACGGCAGTCATCATGTACACCGGCGGGACGACCGGACCTGCGAAAGGCGTCATGATCTCGAACTGGTCGGTGAATTATGTCACGACACGTCTTCTTCTGGAGAATGTCACGCACACCGCTCATATCGGGGACGGATTTCTCGCGATCCTTCCGCTGTTCCATGCATTCGGTCTTGCGGTCTGTATCCAGGCCCCGCTTTCGTCAGGCATGCGGGTCATGCTTTCTCCCCGTTTCAGTGATAAAGAGTGCAGTACCCTTCTTCTGAAGGAGAAGGTCGCCTATGTGATCGGCGTGCCCGCCATGTATGAGCGGATGTATCCGTATTTGAAAGGGCACGACCTTTCCTTCATGAAACATGTGGTCTGCGGAGGCGACTGGGTGAGTCATGATCTCGCATACCGGTATAATGAGATCCTCGGAAAGGATAAGGGCGGTGCGGAGTTCCGTCCGGGCTATGGTCTTACCGAAGCCTGCGGAACATGTTCTCTTACCCGAAATCAGTATCATGCTTTCCCCGAAGGGTGCGTGGGTCTCCCGGTCGAAGGGACGACCGTATGTCTTGTGAAACCCGGGACCTCTGACCCTGTCCTGGAAAACGAAGAAGGAGAACTGTGTATCCTGAGTCCTTCCCTGATGAAAGGTTATTATAAAAATCCCGCAGCGACGAGTGATGTTCTCAAACTCCATCCGGATGGACAACTTTGGCTCCATACCGGCGATATATTCGTCATCGGCGAAGAGGATAATCTCTGTTTCAGATCACGTATCAAACGTCTGGTCAAAGTGAACGGATATAATGTCTATCCTCCTCTGATCGAGGCGGCGTTCGAGGGCTGTCCGATCGTGGCAAAAGCATGTGCAGTAGGATTTAAATGGCGGGATGACCGGCGGATCAAACTCTTTGTGACGCTTAAGCATAAGATGGATCATGCTGAGGCAGAAAAGCAGATCCTTGCCTATGCAAACGAGCACCTGAATCACTGGAGTGTCCCAAAGGCGGTCGTCATTCTCGATGAGATGCCGATGACAAAAATGAATAAACTCGACTATATGGCTCTGCAGGACAGAGAATAATTTCCTCCTCTTTTTTTACGTAACGGGTCTGTCCGCGTTTCACAGGAAAAATCTTTTGCCCTCTCTATGGAGGTAATCCTGTCGATAACAAATCACTCTGGTTTGCGGGCATTTTTTCACATGACCGCCAGCTATAATATGCCGCCATTCATATAGTAATAGTTCATGTCAACCCGCATATATAGAAATGATTCCATCACCAAACTGGAGTATACAGATGAGACGAAGAGGTCTCTCTATACCATGCTCACCTACGGTGGAACCCATGCAGGACCCGAAGCGACCGCTATTCAATATTACAATAATCATATAAATTATGCGAGTCTGATGGATCAGGTACATGCCTGTGCTGCCGGATTTATTCTTCACGGAGTGAAGAAAGGTGATTTTGTCACCGTTTTTCTCCCTAATATCCCCCAGAGTGTGATCGCAGCTTATGCAATAAACCGAATAGGTGCGATCTGCAACCTCGTCCACCCGTTGTCGACCATGGATGAACTGCGTTATGCAGTGGAACTTACCGAATCCAAGGTCGTTTTGACCTTCGAACTCAACGAAGAGCTGTGTTCCTATCTCAATGTAGAGGTCATCCGCTGTAAAACTCCGGCATACTTCCCGTCAGGCATCAAAGGGCGGATCATGAAAACGGTTTACAACCACACGGTCCGTCATGCCAAAAAAACCACCGGAAGATCGACCGAATGGGAGGGGCTTCTTGCTGAAGGCCGCGAGTCCCTGAAAACCATGCCTCTCCCGCCGCATGACGTACGGTCTTCGGACACTGCGGTAATTATGTACACCGGAGGAACTACCGGTCCCTCGAAAGGTGTGATGCTTTCCAACACCTCGGTAAATTATCTGGCGACCGAGCTTATCTATGACTATGTGCAAGGTATTTCTCACATCGGTGACGGGTTCCTTGCTGTCCTTCCGATCTTCCATGCGTTTGGTTTAGCGGTATGTATCCATACGCCGCTTTCCTCAGGTATGCGGGTCGTTCTCTGTCCGAGATTCGATGCAAAAGAGTGCGCGCGTATCGTTGTCGAAGAGAAGATGGCATTTCTCTGCGGTGTTCCTGCGATGTATGAACGGATGTATCCATATCTCAAAGGTAAGGATCTCTCCTGCGTGAAGCATCTGGTCTGCGGGGGAGACCGGGTCACCATCGATCTCACCTACCGGTATAACGATATTCTCGGCAAAGAACACGGCGGTGCAGAGTTCCGCCCCGGCTATGGTCTGACGGAAGCCGGCGGAGCCTGCGTCATCACAGGTGTTCATTACACCTCCTTAAAGGAGGGTGGTGTCGGTATTCCATTCAAACGAACCGAGATCTGCATTGTCACTCCAGGTACGACAGATGTTCTTCCAAACACTGAGGAAGGAGAGCTGTGTATGCTCGGACCTGCTGTCATGACAGGATACTACAAAAATCCGGAAGAGACCGCGAATGTCCTCCGTATGCATGCAGACGGTCGCGTCTGGCTCCACACCGGGGATATTGTCTCTATCGATGAAGGGGACAACATCAATTTCCGGTGCAGATATAAGCGGCTGGTCAAGGTCAATGGATATAATGTCTATCCGCTTATGATCGAGGCCGTCATGGAAAAATGCCCTGTCATCTCCCAGTCATGTGCTATGGGGATCCCATGGAAGGCTGATACAAGGATCAAACTCTATGTCACTCTTTCGAAAAAGATGGATCCTGAGGCTGCAATAAAAGACATCGTCGCCTTTGCGAAAGAGAATCTGAATCACTGGAGTGTTCCGGTCTCGATATCGATCCTGGAAAAAATGCCAGTTACCAAAATGAATAAAACAGATTATAAAGCACTCGAAAAACACGAATAACTTTTTTTTTTAAAATTTTATAAAAAAATTATTTTATAATTGATGCTTTGATAGTAGTCAGTCCTGCCGCAGTCAGGTATGCAACAAAAATCAGGAACGCCGCAACATAGCCGTATGCCGCCGGAAGGACATGCGGAAGAGCGAGAAGCAGAATGGCAAATAAAATAATTGCCGAGATGCCGATAATCACATCGAGTATCCAATCTTTCATATAAGTACATTGTGCGTCGTGACTCTTATCCCTTTTCATATCCAATATATAGGCATGGAAAAAACCGAGGCACTCATACTCCTCAAACAACACATCACCTCCCCATCACTTTTGGGTCACTGTCTTTCGACTGCAGCTGTAATGAGGGGTCTGGCTGCTGAGTTGGAACAAGACGCTGTCCTTTGGGAAACAATAGGCATACTTCACGATATTGACTTTGAAGAAATACACGGAGATATGGAAAAGCACGGGATCGTCGGCTATGAGATCCTCTGGCTCGCCGGCGTCGGGGATGAGATCGCTCTTCCGATCAAACGTCATAATCATATGATATTCGGTTCAAACTACACAACGCCTGTCGAGATATGCCTTCAGGTCGCTGACAGTGTGTCCGGTCTGATCGTCGCCTGCGCACGTGTCAAAGGGGGAAATATCACTGACGTTTCGGTGAAGACGGTCACGAAGAAATACAAGACCCCCTCGTTCGCTGCAGGATGCGACAGAAACAGGATCGCGCTTGGAGATGCCCTCATCCCAAGGGAACGGATGTATGAGATCGCTATCAATGAGATCACTGCCATAAAAGACGAACTGGGGTTGAATTAATGTCTGCTCAAGCTCAGTCGTCTGTTCTTCGCGAGCTCCAGAAAGCCCACGGAAAACTCTTGGATGTCTCGCGCTATATCATTCCGAGAGATGACCTTGCGATCGCCTATGCGACGGTCAATTCTACAGATCAGAAAGGTGTGGCGATCGCCCGGGGAACCAGCGTTGGTTTCGGCGTTGATGAGCCGATCGTGCGGACCCTTCTTACGGTCCGGCGCTTTGACCCAAGCATTCGTTCTGCTGCATGCATCCGGTATGAAGATGATATCCTTCAAACCACTATTGAAACACTGCGGGAAGTTGAGACGTATGACCCGGAAAAGTATCCGGTAGGTATTTCGACCATGGACTGGGGTATTGCCTCTATCTGCAGAAAAGGTGTGCCGCTTGCAATTACCTGTGCTGAATCTTCCCGCGGACCCGGCAGGATCTACCTGTTTGGGACCACCCCGGATGAAGTGGCAAACAGAATACTTATCATATCTCAACGTCTTACATATATAGACATCTGAGGAATACTCATGGGAATCAAGCCAAGTTATATCAAATCAATGGGCATCGCCCTTCTCGAACAGCACGGAAAAAGCTTCAATGGCAACTTTGATGACAACAAGAGAGTTGTTTCTGAAATTACCACTATTGAGAGCAAAATGATCCGTAACCGGGTCGCAGGGTACGTTACCCGCAAAGTTAACAGGACTCCTGTACACCGGTAATTTCCGGTTCAATATCTTTTTCCAACGTCTTTTCATTATTTTATGTACTTGTTGGTCTGGATATCCGCAGGATTCCTGCACTGAAAAACAGATGCGCGTATTTTTTACAAAAAAAAACTGAGAGAAATGGATAGTTCAGGGTCCGGGAAGCTCTACTATAATATGGATTCTTCAGAGCTGGAAAACGGCTCCGTGTCCCGGGCAGACCGTCCATCTTCTTCCCTGCATCATTTCATACGCTGCATAGCGTTCTGCTGCCGCTTTTTTTGAATCTTCGTTCACACTGCCGCCTGCAAGGACCGCCGGATATCTGTTCGCGATCAGCTGCTCGGGGGTGAATCCGTCCGGATTTATCAGAATATCGCCCGTGAAGATGACACCAAGATCATTTTCGAGAAAGATCATCGAACCTTCCACGTGACCGCCATAACCTTCGTACACCGAAAAGGTGAGACCCGCCGTTTTCAGTTCGCCGATATAGGAAAGCGGGAGCGAGTGATCGGGTTTCACGGAGTCCAGGAGTCTGATGTTTGATAAAGACGGCGTTTTATATTCCGTCAGCATAACCACCATATCATAAAACGGCGCACGATCCTGCTTCTTTACCCGGTAGTTCGGCACTCCGGTCTTTTCCCGTATGAAATTCTCCCGGCTTGTCGCATTCAGATGCACGCAGTCAAAAAGATCCATAGCTCCCATATGGTCCATATCGATATGAGTGATAAGAAGTTCGGTCTTATTCTTGGGAAATTCAGGGTAGAGCGAGAGGACCGTCTGCTTCAGCTCTTCGGCATAACAGGGAAAACCGCTGTCGATCACCAGAAATCCGACAGGTGTTTTCAGGATATAGGTGTTGCTTCCGCAAGGAGGTTCTATCCTGGTGATTTTGACATCTTCAACGGTATATTCACATATCTCCGGGGTGTATCCCGCTCCTTTGCTTCCGGCGATCAGATCTGCGTATCCGCATATCCCGGTGATTATTTTATCCGGTTCATCTCTCCCGTGGTAATGAATGATCTCGTTCGCATTATCGAGAAAACGGATCTTATCTTCATCTGTAAAGGAAAACATACTGGCTATTTTATCAGCTTTGTCGGCGGGGAACAGATCATTCATTGTTTACAGTAAAGGGACGGGAAATAATATGAATATTCTTGTCGGAAAAAGGGGTGTTCGGGGGTCAAATGCCGGTGTATCCGCCATCAACACGGATTCCTTATTTCGAATCAGGTATTATTTCGGCTGTCCAAAATCGCGCACCTCTCCGTTCACAAGATCACCATCGATCTCCTGGTTAAACCGGAAAAAGGTCAATTCTAGCAGTAAATATCCGATCCACAATAAAAAATTATGAAAATCCCTGAATACTTTTATTATCCCTGAATACATTGTATCAGTTTAACTGAAAAAAATCATGACAGATTACTTCAAAAACAAAGTAGCCGTGGTCACCGGCGGATCATCCGGCATAGGTCTCGGTATATGTGCACAGCTCCTTAGATCCAAAGCAAAAAACGTCATCCTTGTCGGTTCCACTGAAGAAAAACTACAGCGGGAAGCCGCTCGCCTAAACCAGACATATCCTGGGAAGGTCTTTGGGATCCGTGCAGATGTCACCCGCGAGGAGGATGTTCTGGCAATGATCGAACAGGCTGCCAAGATCGGCGGCGGAAAAATCGATCTTCTGATCAACAATGCAGGAGCCGGATTGGGCGGTTCTTTCAATGATGCGACCAACGCCGACTGGGCCAAAGCCTTTGACCTCAACTTCTACGGAGCCCTCTATGGAATGCGTGCCGCGATCCCTCTCATGAAAGCAAACGGCGGCGGGCAGATCGCCAATACCGCGTCCGGGATCGCCTTTTCTCCCATGGCATACCAGAGCATGTACAGTGCCACCAAATCCGCCCTTCTCGGACTGACCCTCTCCCTTAGGACAGAATACTGGGATGACAACATCCGTCTCTCCGTCATTATCCCGGGAACGGTCGCGACCCCGATCTGGGGTGAAAGCGGAGCACCGCCGGAGGCGATCACTCCTGAAAAATCGGCCGTCGTCATCCTAAAAGGTCTCGAGGCAAATGACCGTGTGATCATCACCACCGAACAGGATCTTGGCGGAGCCATCCATGCATTCGATCCCGCTGCAGCGAAGGGCACAGATGAGTATCTGCTCAATGTTGTCCGTTCACGGCGTGCCGGTAAATGGATCGTCTAGACCTCCTGAATGATGACCGGATACCTGCTCAAACCCGTCGATATCAGTCTGGAAAATATATTCCTTCTGATTTCAGGCGTAATTTTTGTGTTTCTCGGCATTCTGCTGATCCCTGTTTATCTGGGTCTCGCCCCTTACTATGAAGACGGAGTCTTCGGTGTCCTTCTCGTCATTATTTCCCTGCAGACCATTTTTTTAGGGAAAATCCTTTTGGAGAAAACCGTCAAAGATCCCTTAATCTCATATTAGGGGTCATCATCGCGGCGTTTGGGATCATCTGCTGTTTTTCCCCGGATATCTTCGGGGATGTTCCCCGATATCTTCTGTTACTGTTCTTCAGCGGCGGGGAGTGATCCTTCTTCTGCAGATGTTTTTCCAGAAGGATAAATACCCTTCCTGGAAAGGAAAGGGCGGTATTTTTATCGGTCTTACGGCTGCATCTGCTGCGGTCTATCTTCTGGAGATCCTTCTCGGGATCTTCATCGCTCTGCCGGAATATACCGCTGCAGAGGAGATCCCGACGATCGGACTCGCCGTACTTCTGGGTATTTCTCTGATAGTTCTCGGCATTATTCTGCAGAAGATCCGGACCCTTTATCCTGATGCGGCAAAACCCGCCGGGATATCCTTTGACAAGGCTTCACTGGTATTCACCGGTATTTTCATGGTCCTCCTTGGAATCCTGTTGATCCCGGTGAGTCTCGGGCTACTTCCGTTTTCCGGGAGTGCCCAGTTAGGTCTGCTGATGATCATCTTCGCTGTCCAGATGCTGGCACTCGGGAGTACTCCTGTTGGAGCATTCCCCCGCACCCGGCTGATGATCCTCCTCGGATCCGTGTTTGCAGTTCTCGGCTTTACCTCCTGCGTCATTCCGGAGGTGCTGGTTTTTTTTTACTGACCATCCTTGTCGGTCTGCTGAATATTATCGGCGGTGCTGCGGCGATCATTCGTGTTGTGATCCCTGCTCTGAATTTGAAGGGGGCAAAGCGATCCATGTTTGCCGGGATCGTGAAAATTTCCATGAAGATCCTGATAGCGACCCTTGTCATGAACATTCTGACGATCATCTTCGGTATCAGTATGCTTATCTCCGATCTGATCCCCGGAGTTGTAATCGGCGTTGTGCTCGCACTAAACGGATCTATGCTGTTCTATCTGCTTTGGCAGATCGTTGCTATGGACAAAGTATCTGCTCTAACAGGATAAGAAGGGCAAAAAACAGTCAAAAAAAGAATAAAGAGATTCGGGTTAGAGAATCCCGGATATCTCCGGTGATCCCTGAGGTTCTCCCGTTTCTCCAGACAAAAGCCGGATTATGTTTCGGTTGCCTTTAAGGCAGCTGCGATCGCGGCTCTTGCTGCAGACTTTCCCTTTGATCTTTTCATACGGAACAGTTCTTCACGTTCCATTTCGTCGAGCCGCATCTTGATAAAGTTACGTGCTTCGATCAACTCCGGAATCACCTTGTATTCCAGGGCATTCACACGGCGCTTTGTACTTTCGATCTCGTCTAAGAGGCGCTTCATAGTAGTCTCAAGTTCGGCGGAGAGAATGATACACTCCACTAACTCCTCGAATGCGTCAGCAGCCTCATCGATCGCAGCGGACGTTCCAAGAACGCCGTAACCGCGGTTCGTGAGAGACTTCTTTACACTCTGAGATTCGATCTTGGGTACAACAACTCCCATAATGTTCTTGCTTTTGAGGTTGATCACCGGGTTTTCAGATGCTGAAAACGCCGCTGATTTCACTCCGATACTTCCATCCACAGTTTCTGCGATCGCAATCATTTTCTGTGCACGTTCGTATTTTTCAGCAAGTTGATTTTTGAGATCTTTAGCTTCCGCTAATACCTTGAAAAATTCAAGGATAAGTCCGTCGCGCTTCATTTTCAGAAGCTTATGTCCCCGCTCCGAGAGTTTGATACGCTTTTTAAGGGCGATCAGCTCGGATCTGGTAGGCTTCACGTTCAGCGCCATGACTTGATCACTTCCTGTAGTTCGAGTGATACTTCTTGATCAGGTCACGGTCGATACGCTTCTCAAGTTCGCTTTCGGGGAGCTGAGTAAACATACCCCAACCGATATCCAGTGTCTGAGCGATAGTTCTGTCTTCGTCAGATCCCTGACGGACGAACTTGTTTTCAAACGCATCGGCGAACTCTAAGAATTTCTGGTCGCGCTCTGAGAGTGCGTCTTTTCCGACAATGGCCACTAAGCCGCGGAGATCGACACCTTCTGCGTAACCGGAATACATCATATCCGAGACCTTCTTGTGATCATCTCGGGTCATGCCTTTACCGATACCGAGGTTCATCAGACGTGACAGAGACGGCAGAACGTTAATTGGCGGGTAGATACCTTTACGGTGTAACTCCGGGGAAATAACGATCTGTCCTTCCGTAATATATCCGGTAAGATCGGGGATCGGGTGGGTGATATCATCACCGGGCATCGTCAGGATCGGGATCTGGGTGACAGATCCTTTCAGACCCTTGATGATACCTGCACGCTCGTAGAGAGATGCAAGATCGGTATACATGTAACCTGGATATCCACGGCGACCCGGAACTTCTTCGCGGGCTGCTCCGATCTGACGAAGTGCTTCACAGTAGTTCGTCATATCGGTCAGGATAACCAGCACATGGTAACCAAGCTCGTATGCAAGGTACTCTGCGGTGGTGAGTGCAAGACGCGGGGTGACCGTACGCTCGACAGCGGGGTCATCTGCAAGGTTCAGGAAAACGACTGCACGCTCAAGTGCACCGGTCCTCTCGAAGTCTGCCATGAAGTAGTTTGCTTCTTCACGGGTGATACCCATTGCAGCAAATACTACGGCGAACTCGTCGGTGGATCCGGGAACTTTTGCCTGACGGGCGATCTGCAGAGCGATCTCGTTGTGCGGTAAACCGGCAGACGAGAAGATCGGCAGTTTCTGACCACGGACAAGGGTGTTCGTTCCGTCGATGGTGGAGATACCGGTCTGAATGAAATCTCTCGGTGTTCCACGTGCATACGGATTGATAGCAGCTCCGTTGATGTCAAGACGTTTGTCAGGGATGATAGCTGGTCCGCCGTCGATGGGTTTTCCACCGCCGGAAAGGATACGTCCGAGCATGGTCTTTGAGACCGGCATCTTGAACGTTTCACCAAGGAAACGGACACCGGTATCACGACCAAGACCGGTCGTGCTCTCATAACACTGGATGACGACCAAATCATCGGAGGTATCAAGAACCTGACCACGTTTCATCGTGCCGTCGGCAAGAACAAGGCTGACCTGCTCTTCGTAGCTGACTGGTTCTGTCTTCTGAACAAAGAGCAGAGGTCCGGCAACTTTAGAGACTGTCTTATATTCTTTCATGATTATGCCCTCAGTGCCTTGAATTCAGCTTCCATGTCTGTGTAGATCTTGTCGAGGACCGGTTTGTAGTCCTTGGTGAACTTGACCTGCGGCATTTCGTTCTTTGCTTTGACTGCAAGGATCTGTGACGGCGGGACGCCGGCAACCTGTGCGGCATATGCAAGGTTCGCATAGGTTCTGATCATCTTGAACATATCAAGCTGTTTCGGCAAATCGCAGTAGGTGTCGACCGGGTCGAAACCGTTCTGCTGAAGGAACAGCTCACGGATCATTCTGGCGACTTCGATGGTGATCTGCTCGGTTTCCGGCAATGCATCGGATCCGACCAGCTGCACGATCTCGAGCAGTTCGGCTTCCTTCTGGAGAACTTCCATGAACCAGGCACGGAGTTTGTTCCATTCTGGTGAGACCTTCTCGTCGTAGTAATCATTCAGCTGAGCCATGTACAAGGAGTACGACTGCAGCCAGTTGATTGCCGGGAAGTGCCGGCGGCGGGAGAGGTTTGCATCAAGTGCCCAGAAGACTTTGACGATACGAAGTGTGTTCTGCGTGACCGGTTCGGAGAAATCTCCGCCGGCAGGCGAAACTGCACCGATAACCGAAACAGAGCCTGATCCTCCTCCGAGGGGCTGGACAAGTCCTGCACGCTCGTAGAATTCGGAGAGTCTGGACGACAGGTATGCCGGGTATCCTTCTTCTCCGGGCATCTCTTCAAGACGGGAACAGATCTCACGCATTGCTTCTGCCCACCGGGAGGTGGAATCTGCCATCAATGCAACGTCGTAGCCCATATCACGGAAGTACTCTGCAAGAGTAATACCGGTGTATACGGATGCTTCACGGGCTGCCACAGGCATGTTGGAAGTGTTTGCGATGAGAATCGTTCTCTCCATAAGGGAGTTTCCGGTTTTCGGGTCCTGGAGTTCAGGGAACTCAGTCAGAACTTCGGTCATTTCATTGCCGCGTTCACCGCAGCCGATGTAGACCACGATCTCAGCGTCGGACCATTTTGCCAGCTGCTGCTGGGTAACGGTTTTTCCGGATCCGAATGGTCCGGGGATCGCTGCAGTTCCGCCTTTTGCGATCGGGAAGAGTCCGTCAAGGATTCTCTGTCCGGTCAGGAGAGGGATGCTCGGGCTGTGTTTTTCCACGTAAGGACGCGGGACACGGACCGGCCATTTCTGCATCATGGGGAAGGATTCGCCGGAGTCGAGTTCGATAACGATCTCATCAACGGTGAATTCTCCTGCATTGATCTTGGTGACCTTGCCGCCCTTTGCGAGTGGCGGGACCATGACCTTATGCACGATACTGCGGGTTTCCTGAACTTCACCGACGATATGACCGGGAGCTACTGAGTCCCCGACATGGACGACCGGTTTGAAGTTCCATTTCTTCTCGTGATCCAGTCCTGGTGCGGTAACACCGCGTGCAATGAAGTTACCCATCTTCTGGATGAGCACTTCAAGCGGACGCTGGATACCGTCGTAGATACTGGTCAAGAGACCCGGACCAAGCTCGACTGCGAGCGAAAGACCGGTGTTTGTGACGGGTTCACCCGGACGAATGCCCGTGGTAGATTCATAGACCTGAATGACGGTGTCTGCACCGTCGATCTTGATGACCTCTCCCATCAGTTCCTCGTTTCCGACCTTGACGACATCATACATGTGTGCATCAAGATTCACTGCAGTGACGACTGGTCCTGCAATTCTTTTGAGTATTCCTGGTTTACTATTTACTTCCACAAATCAACACCCACCGAACGTTTTATACGCTCCCTCAGGGAGAGACCTGCCTCCTGCCCACCGATCGTCACGATGGTCGGTTTGACAGAATTTTCAATGATTACCTGCAGGCGACGCGGGATCTGGTCAAGGTCCGTGCTTTGCAGCACAAGTATTCCCACATTTGCATCTTCAAGTACCTTTGTAATGGTTTCGGCAAGTTTTTCGGGATTTTCGGCAGAGTAGATTTTTTTGATACCAGCGAGCTGGAATCCTAAGACGAACTCTTTCTCTCCAATTACTGCGATTTCCATTTACATCACCAGGTACTTTTCGAGAATCTCTGCACTAAGGCCTGCTTCTTTTCCACGGGCAATGGCACGGAGATTGGATACTTCGTACTTCTTTCTTTCGAGATACACAAGAAGCGGCGAGATTGAGAACGGATTCCGTTTCGAAACTTTATCCATCTGATTGAGCTGTGCTGCAATCAGGGCGCTTTCGATCGAATAAATCGGTTTCTTTTCACGCATTGATTCAAGTGCATCAAGGAGCACGGTGACATTGATCTTCTTTTTCAGCGAATCGACTACTTCATCGGTGCTTTCAACACTGCTGAGTCTTTCGAGCTCTTCAGGTTTGAAGGAACTGCCGGGGATCCAGAAATTCTGCTGGGCTGCATTGTCGCCGCCCTGTGCTCGCATTCTGAAAACACTGGTGATGTTTTTGATGTCGATCTCGAACATGACATATTTCAGGAACGGACGTCCGCCCTTCATTCCGCCACGTGCTGCTTTGATCAGCGTTGCATAATAGTACTTGTACAGCTCGTTTTCGAGTTTCCCAAACGAGTGGGTCTCGAGTGCTTCGCTGAGGGTCGCAGAAAGCTGCTTTATCGGCAGCTGTTCGACGATACGGTCAACTGACGACTCGGCGACAAGCCGGTCCAGCATCGGGGCATCGAGTGCACCGGCCGGGACAAGTACTGCACGGATCTTCCCATCGGAAAATCCGAGTTCTTTACCTCGCAGGATACTCAGAATGTTCTGGATATCCCACTTGTGCAGGTAATCACGGGTAAATCCTTTCATCTCTCCGGGAGCCAGAGCGATAACCCGCTGATACTCCTTTGCAAGGTTCCAGGACATGGCGTTTTCAATGAGATCCACACCTTTAAAGGATGCAGAGAGTTCATCGATTTCGCGTTTGTACTCCATTTCCTCAATGAGTCTTGTGAACTCAGAGAGACCCATGTTCAGCATGCGAAGATATTCTTCCCTTGGGATGAGCTTCGCTTTGCGGACCCGCATGCGGGTTGAGACATAGATATAGGGAGCAATTCCGCTCATTACCTCAGTCATTGTTTACCTCATCCGAACAATATCTCCGATGCATTTTTCAAACTTGCTTCCCAGAATTCACCCATAAAGGTCTGGTATGAGAAGTCAAGTGTGAGCTGACCATCGGTACTTTGTACAACGACACCGCCAGCGATGTCGGTGATTCCTCCAAACGTAAATCCGCTCAGGGTTTTTAAACTGCTTAATGCTTCTTTTGCAGATTTTGTGTCGCGTGCGTTTGTGAAAACGACACCGGTTTTGATCTGCTTGGCAGACTCTTTTAAGAGTTCGCGTACAGCTTTTGCATGTACGTCTGCCGGAAGATTAGCGATTTCATCGGTGGCACTGTTGTAGACCTTGTCAAGAAGTTCCTTTTGTGCATTTAAGTAATCACGTTTCACGACCAAATTGGCGCTGGCGACTTCACGGATCATCATCCGTTCAGTCTGGATTTCAGCGTCTTTTTCGGCGGCGAGACGGATCTCGTTTGCACGGAGGTTTGCTTCGTTGACGATCTCTTTTGCCTGTGCCTCAGCTGCGGCTTTTATGCCGGCAGCTTCGCGGTCACCCTTTGCTTTAATTTCGTCTACTACTACCTCAAGTCCCATATCAGACTGCTCCGCTTAGACGAAGATCAAGAGCAGTGCGATAACGAGACCGAAGATAACGACGGTTTCCGGAAGAACGGTGAAGAGTAATGCAAGACCGAACATTCCACGGTCTTCTGCGGTTGCGCCGACTGCGGCTGCTCCGATACCCATTTCACCGATACCTGTACCGACACCGGCGAGACCTACTGCGAGACCTGCACCGATTGCGGTGTATCCGGATGCTAATGCCTGTGCTGCTTCTACTGTCATAGATTCAATTGCCATTTTTTTATTCCTCAGAGAATTTTCGTTTAAGTCCAAAGGGCTTGTATATGATTCCTCCGCCCTGGTAGAATTTGGTAAAGAATTCGACATAGTGTAAACGAATCGGGTGTATAGCCCCACCAAGAATACCAAGAGCGACGTTGAGTGCGTGACCTAATATGAGAATTATGACACCCACGATAATCAATAGTACACCAACAACATCAAGGTTCATCGTGGCCGGAGTGATGAATAGATCAAAGGCCATGAAGTTTACAACCATTGCGATCGCCACGGATGAAAGACCAACTGCAGCAAGACGGCAGAAGGACAGCATGTGGGAAAGCGTGTTTGTTGGGAGTTCCATCAGGTCAAGTGGGTTCTCTAATGCGACGAACACACAACCAACGATGATCATGACTGCACCTATTATCCCGGCAATGGTCGGAAATCCGACGAAAGTGGGAAGGGCAAAGGGGAACTGGCAGTATTCGTTTAAGTCAACCACACTGAGGATAAGTACCAGGATGCCCCACAGGATCAAGTTCCATCCGAATTGGGAAAGGATCGCTTTTGTCCTGTGGCTTCCTGGGTGATCGATTCTGTAATGGTTGATCATTCCGAAGAAACGGCCAACGCTGATGTAGATTACACCAAGAATAACTGATATTATCAGCAGTTCGATAACCTGGGGCATCGCATGTTCCATGCCGGCACCTATTGGAAGGTGACGGGAGAAAATGATCGAGTGCCAGGGGAGACTCATTCCAAAGACTTCACTATAAAGAAGTCCGAAGATGCTCGTTGAAATAGCTGCTCCAAGAATAATGATGAAGGCTTTCATACCCATTTCGCCCATCTTCAGTAAAGTTTTACGAAGGACAAGGGCAAGAACCAGGTATATAAGACCGTATCCCAGATCTCCGACAATGAATCCAAAGAGTAAGGGGAACATGATCGCAAGGATGATGGTCGGGTCCAGCTCTTTGTATTTTGGACGGGAATACAGGTCCATAAGTAATTCTGCGGGCTTTGCAAATGATGGATTGTTATATTCCACCGGGATCGCTGTATCCTCATAATCTGAAGGATCAACGACTACGTAAATGCGTCCACCAGTTGCCTGGTCAAGCGCCGCGGTGACTTTTTCCACTGTGTCGGCCGGGATCCAGCCGTCAATGACGAATGCTTCGTCAGTGGTTGCAAATCGAAGCGGTGCTTCGGCACGTTCCACATCGCAGGACAAAACTTCGTCGCAAGCGGCGAGTAAGTCTGCGTATTTTGCTTTGAGTTCAACGATCTTTGCGGTACAGTCTTCACGGATCTGTGTTTCTTTGTTCAGTTCGGCAGTGTATTTCTCCACTGCAGTCTGAACGGAGCCGGATTCACCCGGCAGGGCAACACTCTGGAAACATGTATCGGCCAGTTGTTTTTCAACGTCTGCGGCATTTTTGCTCTCAACAAAGACGACTATGAAGTTTCCGTCTTTTCCCGCCTGATAATGTTTTTCATGCGAGACAGAGATGTCAAGGTCATGTTCTATGGACCCTGCAAAAACTGTCAGACTCCCGTAACCCCGGTAGAGATCTAACTCTAAGGGCACGAGGGAAAATGGTTTAAGTTCGTTGATACGCAGTTCGCATTCCCTGATACGGGTCTCTGCATTCGATCGCTTTACCGTGAGACTGCTCACTTCTTCATCGATTTTCGGAAGTTCGCTATCTATTGCTGCTCGAATCGTTTCTGCAGGACGTATCTGGACTGTGCTTTGCGTAGATGGGGTTGTCTGGAATACGCTTTCAATGGAGCGTATTTTCAGCAGGTCATTTGAGAGATCACCGGCGTTTTCAAAAGGAACGCCGATCTTTACTCCTTCAAAACCTTCTTTACCCTGTTCTACAAAATCGGTGATGTGGAAAATCTGGTGACGATATAATTCGGTCACAACTGACGCCATTTGCTCTTTGCTCGCGGTAATTAACAAATGGGTCATCGGTCTAGGCTGAAACATGCAGTTTCTCCTTGAACCGCTCTACGAATAGCGAAGTTGCCTGCGGGAGCTTTTTGCTTCCTGCGTTGATCAGGTTGTCGGCGTCTGCCTTCCCCTGAGTAACGATAGCGGCATGCTTTGCTGTTGATACATTCCGTGCATCTAAAAGTCTCTGCTTTTTGTAATCCTCGGCAATGGTAACTGCCTTGGCAATCAAGTTGTCAGCTTCGAGTTTTGCGTTTGCAAGTGTTTGCTCGGCGGCACTCTCTGCTGCGGTGATTGTGGATTTACTTTTTGCTTCGGTTTCTTTAATGCTTTTCAGAACCTCAGTTTTCATCCAACCCTCCTCTCACGGCAGTATATTATTTGGTAACGTATATGTTTATACTTACGTTATTTACCTCGCGCTTCCCTTAGTTTTCCCTCTCATATACGGAGAGCAGAGTGTTCATCTGAAAAAAAGTATGACTGGTTTCGTGAATGGGTTTTGGGTTTTCCTTTGTGCAAACAATATCTACAAATAGATTGCCCTCCGAAAGTTTACTATGAATACACCGGGGAGAAAAACCGTTTCTGTTTTGATTTTAGCTCTTTTAGTTGTGGGTTCCATTCTGACGGCCGGGTGTGTGGGTCTGGTGAATCCGACCCCGAGTGAGGTCATGATCCGCGGGAATATCATTTCGGTAGAACCGACGTATGTTGACGGGACCTTTATCTGGAAGCTTTTGCTGGATCCGAACGGATATGAACCGGGGATGATCGCTGCAGTGGATACGTATCTGATTCCGCAGAATCTGCTTATCGAGCTTGGGGCGGGTATCGGCTCGCTTTCTGCGTATATGAACGATAAGCTGACGATGTCGGTGAATCAGGTGTCGGTCGAACCGAATCCCTATCTGATCCCGTCACTCGAGAAGACAAAACAGGTGAACGATCTTGGCGTGACGTTTGTCCAGAAGGCGATCGGGTATGGATCGTATACGGTCCCGGTATCGGTGACTTCGGATATCACGAACAATCGTATCGTACGGTCGGACGGGGTGATCATAAAATATGTGGATGTGGAGACGACCACTGTCCGGAAGCTTGCGGAGAATGCGGGTTTTTCGTCGAATATAACGCTCGTGATGAATATTCTCGGGTATGAGCATTCCGTTGTTCAGTATGAGGGTTTGTTCCTGAACCGGAATGTGAGTACGGTGATCGCAGCTGTGTATTCTGACGGGAAGAACACGCCTGAGTCGTTTTCGGAAAAGATGCAGTTGATCGGGTTTACGGAAGATTGCCGGGCTGGGCCGGTCGACAATGGATATACGATCATGGTTTTTTCCAAGTGATCATACCCTTTTTTTAGAGAGATCATCTGAGCTAGTGAACTGATGTAAAAAAAGAAACGACGCACCGGTCGGGATTTGAACCCGAGTCATAGGCTCCGGAGGCCCATAGGATATCCTGACTACCCTATCGATGCAACTGCGATAGATTGAACGCCTTATTATATTGCACTTGAGAGTATTTATACCTGGGGTGAAGGGGTGTATGGAATCTGTCCAATTCTATATGCCAATCCGATGGACAGAATATTTTTTGATTGACGAATGAGTTTTTTTGGTGTACGCTTCAGTTTTGTGTTCGGGAGGGTGTGGACGCATGAGAAAAAACAACCGCGAATCGGCGCGAATCCGCCATTCGGGCGATCAAAATCGGATTTGCTGTTCCTCACTTGAACTCGGCGGGTCGATAAGACCCGCCGGTTCATCCCTTCATCAGGACCGTTCGGGCAAATCCTTTCGCCGCCCCAGCGGCTCATGAAAAAATTATAGTATCCTGTGCACTAATACAAAATCATGGTGACAGATGATAAAATCTAGTCTGAAGATACAGATATTCTCTATTTTGCTGAGGTTCGAAAAATCGTAGGGTGTGCTTTTCGTGTGTATAACTCACTTGGCAGCGGGTTTCTTGAAGCGGTCTATCGTGATGCTTTGATGATAGAATTCAGGGAGAATGATATTCCTGCCGAGATGGAAAAACATCTGGATGTTTACTATAAGGGTGAAAAGCTTCCAAGCACCTACAAAACCGACATCATCTGCTATGGGCAAATCATCCTCGAACTCAAAGCAGTGACCAAACTCACCGATGCGGATTCCGCTCAGCTCCCCCATTATCTGAAAGCAACGGGGATCAAAGCGGGTATATTATTCAATTTTGGCAAGAGGGGGAAACTTGAGTGGAAGAGATTTGTCTATACCGATGAAAAATATCTGAAAAATGAAAATATCCAGAATACCTCGTAAAGGAGCCGCTGGGGCGGCGACAGGATTTGCCCGAACGGTCCCGATGAAGGGATGAGCAAGACTACATAGCAGGCTTGCGAAAGTGAGGAGAAGCAAATCCGATTCTGAGAGCCCGAAGGGCTCAGATTCGGGCTGATTCGCGGTTGGTTTTTTCTCATGTGTCCAAAGACAAACGTAACCTTCCCTAATTGGATTTTCGCCGTTTTAAGTGGGAATAATTGACTTGAGTCAAAGGATCAGCATCGGAAATCTGCCCGCAGAATCGTTTTCAGATCCTCAACACTCTCAGCAAGGAGATCAGCTTCGGCGTTTTCGAGCTCCTCTTTCGTGCCGTAGCCGAACGATACGCCGATCGAATCGAGGCCTGCTTTTTTTGCGCCGAGGATGTCGTGCATCCGGTCCCCGATCATGAGCGTGTGTTCCGTATCGGTTATTTTGCAGCGTTCCAGAACAGAGAGGATTATCTCGTCTTTATGCGCCCGGGTGCCGTCCAGATTGCTGCCGGCAACACAGGTGAAATACCCGGCGAGCCCGAAGTGCTCTAGGACGATATTCGCATACTGCTCGACCTTTACTGTCGCGACCATCAGAATTATCCCTTTCTCCTTTAGGGATCTCAGGATATCTTCGATCCCGGGAAAGACGCTGCATTCAAAAATACCTTTTGCCCGGTAGTAATCCCGGTAATATTCAAAGGCAGTCATAGCCTCTTCCCGGGAAAAACCGTAAATTTCCTGAAACGAGTCGATGAGCGGCGGGCCGATAAATTTCTTCAGCTCATCTTCGTTGGGGACTTCAATGTCGTATTTTTGTAATGCGTAAATGATGGAGTTGGTTATGCCGACCACGGAATCGACCATCGTTCCGTCCAGATCGAAGATAATATTGGTGTAGGTTTTCATCCTGGGGATCATTATTTTTTCTGCTGATACTGATACCAGATCCGGCATGCTCCTTCGTGGGAGACCATGCACGGACCGACCGGGACCCGCGGGGTGCAGGCTTTGCCGAAGAGTTTGCAGTCCGAGGGGTCAGCGAGACCTCTGAGGACCCGATCACAGATGCAGCCGTCCTTTTTCGTGATCTTTTCATAGACCAGATCGAACTTTTTCTGGGCGTCGAATGCTTCGAACTCCGGCTTTAAGGCAAGACCCGATCCGGGGATGACCGGGAACCCGCGCCACTCGACATCTGAGGGAGTGAACACGTCTTTCATCAGTTTCTGGGCTTTTACGTTTCCTTCGTAGGTCACGACGCGGGGATAGGCGTTTTCGACTTTTGCTTCGCCGTTGTTGATCTGCTCGGCAAGCATCAGAAGACTGAGGAGGATGTCTTCGGGTTCGAATCCGGCAACCACCTGCGGGACCTTGAACTGTTCATATTCATGGTATCCCATGACGGCGCAGACATGGCCCGGAAGAATGAATCCGTGGAGGTCTGCTTCGCCCTGTTCCAGCAGCCATTTCATTGCGGGAGGGACGACCCGGTGAGAGACGAGAATACTGAAGTTTTCGGGCGGGTTCGTGATGAGGGTCGCGGCGACGGTCGGGACGGTGGTTTCGAATCCGACGGAGATGAAGACGATCTCCTTTTCCGGATTCTGGCGTGCGATCTCGACGGCTTTGGTTATTCCCTGGACGATGCGGACATCGCCTTTGACCTGTTCGAGGGAGGTCTTCGATCCGGGGACCCGAAGGAGGTCTCCGTAGGTGCAGACGATGCAGCCCCGCTCGGCAAGTTCGCATGCAGCATCGATCTCCCCCTGGGGGGTGATGCAGACCGGGCAGCCGGGTCCCATCACGATCTTCATCTGCGGAGGAAGGACGGATCTTACGCCGTATTTGGCGATGGCGGCTTCATGGGTGCCGCAGACGTGCATGATCCTGATGTTTGAGTCCACTACCTCGGAGAGTTTTTTTGCAATATCCGTGCCGAGCGTCATATGTATGTATATTGCACGTCACTCCACATAATCACACCTCTTTTTGAATTTTATTGTGGTGTGGTGATTGGGTGTGTTTTTCGATTTCGTGTGATGACAGAGTGCTGAAGATTGCAGAATTCATCAGATTCTTTTCTTGGTTGTAATTCGGTTTCGTGTACTGGATTCTTTTTGATGAGCGCATTCATCACACGAAATGCACGAAAAACACACGAAAACACGAAAAATAAAGAATCGGCTGGGTGGAGATGCAAATCGTACCCTCCCCCGTCCCCAACACCAAAAAACACTAACTCGCAAACCTTCGGTTTGCTCGGCTGAGGTCGGCCGCTTTCAGCGTCCAACCCGCCAACGAAATTCACGAAAAGGGGGACAGGGGCGGAGGAAAGGGAAACTTCTCTTCTCATGATGGGATATCGCCAATAGCCCAATCTCTTTCCTGATTTTGGGGTGCGGGGAGTGACTGCGGGCTGCCCCGAAGGGGCGGCCTCATCTGAGGCGGGAGGAGCCGATAGGCTCATCCTTAGCTGAGCAAACCTTTGATTTGTGACCAAGTCGCTAGACTTGCGAGTCGGCGCGGAGCGTCCCGCGGTGGGGAATCTTATTTTTTGATTCAGGAAAACAAGGCATTCTTTTTTGCGGGAGTGTTCGGTGATTTCGTGTATGGAATTCTTTTTGATGAGCGCCTCCTCGCAAGGCATTTGCCTTAGTCGCAAATCAAAGATTTGCTTAGCTGAGGTCATCCGCTTTCAGCGTCCAACCCGCCCCCATAAAATATTCCGCCGCTGAATTTCGAAAAATGATCTGGTCTCCCGCGGGATTTTGAGGAATGATATTCATACTGGAAGGGACCACTCATTGTAATATGGATGATATACCTGAAGAGCAGGGTCAGGAACTTTATAACAAACTGAATTCAGAATATCTGATCGAGTGTGGAAAGAAGAAGATAGACGAGTGGACTGATCTGTATCTGGAGTATCTGGAATCGGAATGGAACAGATTGTATCCAAAGAGAGACTGGGATCTGAAAAATGTTTTTGAGTTGGTGAAGAGAGATTCTCAATTAAAAAGACCTGATTTTCATGGCGAAGATTTTAGAGAGGCAATATCCCGCGGCGTGCGTTTCGCTAGAGCACATCTCGAGGGGGCAAACTTTCTTGGGGCAAAACTGCATGGGGCAAATTTCTTTGATACACAACTGGAGGGGACAATCTTCAGTGAGGTACACCTGGAGAAGGCAGACTGCAGTGAGATACTCTTCGATGTGGCACACATGAAGGGGGCAATATTCATGGAGACACATCTGGAAGGAGCAACATTCGAATATGCCATCATGGATGGGAAGACCATGTTTATCGAAAACTCCATAGACAAAAAACGAATTTTATGGGAACTGCGCTTTCTTCGACCCGCATAGACCCGAATCTGAGAACAAAACTGGAGCGGAATATCCGGGAGATCCAATAGAGAAAGTGGTATAACAAACCAAAAATCTCTCCATGGGGATTCCTGAAAAAAAGCTTCGGCAAAAAAGAGGAGACTGAGGAAGAACAGGAATGCAAATCTTCTCTGACCGACAGAGTCTTCATCAATTCGTTCGTCCGGCTTTTCTGGTGGTTATCCGACTATGGCACGTCATGTAAACGTTGTCTTGCGTCTTTTGTTGGGCTCATATTATTTGCATTCGTTGTTAATTTTGTTCTCACCCAATATATGTCTCCAGACGTCGCAGAACTCTTTGCGAACACTGTATTAGCATTGTTTGGTGTTGGAAATCCGGGATTAGAGGGAATTGCCCGGCTTTGGCAAGTCATATATGTGATATCAGGTTACTTCCTGCTTTCAGTATTGATAGCAAGATTTGCCATTATGTTCCAAAACATGAGTCCTTAAAAGTAAAAATATTTTGAATGACATAAACTCCAATACACTCACCTTTTTTGAAAAGAGAAGATTTCCTTTCCTCCATTCATCCGTACACTGTCATCACACGAAATGCACAAAAAGGGGGACAGAGTTTTGCTTCCCTACAAAAATAATCGAGATCGAATATGAAACCGATATAATTATGTGAGTCAAAAATAACAACATATAAATGATACCCTCATGGCTCTGGATCTCTATTATTTCCATAGTCATAGGTGTTTTTCTCATAATTATCGATGATGCTATCGAGAATAGAAAGAGACGGGAGCTAGCACGCGATATTCTCCACGTCTATTCGAATAAGGTGTGTGAATTATCAATTTCAGCAGACATAAACGATTTCGGGGAGAACGAAGTAGAATGTCTGGTCCATTGTGAAATATCTAATAATTGTGGGATACCCTTGACAAATCTCAATTTATATGTGGGGGCAAACGCTCCAACAGCAGGTGATAATTTGGTATGGAATCAGACCAATGTTTACCTGGGAAATTGTCCAAAAGAGTATAAAAGGACTATTGACGTCCCGCTTAACGTTCCCTCTGGAACTGTAACCTCCTTTTTTGCCTTATTATCTGGAAATGAAATTGAGAATTTAAGGGTCAGCACTGCGGCCGTAAACACATAAGGAGATTTTAAAAATGTCATGGCTCGGTAGTTTTGGTAAAATGCTCATCATCTGTTCGATAGATTTGCCCTCGTCCAAAGTGGTTTGGCCTATAACATTATAGACGCAGTCCGCTATCAGGATTTAGGGAAGATCGATCTGTCAGGTGTAGTCACAAATATATTTTCCCCGTCTGAATCCGGAACAATAACCCCTGTCTACTTCCCAACAATAACAACAATAAAATATCCAACAGCCTCCCCAACTCCGACTGAAGCAGGGTATTATGATAGAAAATATGCATGGAATTATAAAGGAACAACGTGGACATATTCTATTTCCGTGCCAAAGAGTGTGTACAATTATTATAGGAATTTAGACCACACGAGTAAAGATTATGCAAAATACATTTCGGATGAAGGGAGTAGAAAATATCTCAGTGGTCTCGCAACTAAATTTAGAGATGGTGGTTCTACAAAAGGTTACTCTGATTCAGAAAATGTGATGAATGTCATCGCCTTTGTTCAGTCTTTGCCATATATCTCTGACAGTGTTACGACCGGGCATGATGAATACCCGCGGTATCCAATTGAGACCTTGGTCGATAATGGCGGGGATTGTGAAGATACGGCATTATTGACAGCGGGAATACTACGTGAGATGGGATACGGCGTTGTCCTCCTAGGTCTTCCGGGTCATATGGCAGTTGGTGTAAAAGGCGGGCAGGGAGTGACAGGGACCTATTATACTTACAATGGCGTCAAGTATTACTATCTGGAAACGACCGCAAATGGGTGGGATATCGGAGAGGTACCAGATGCCCACAGAAATTCCAAAGCAAAAATAATTCCAGTTTAATCTACCCACATACATCTCATAATACTCACTTTCTTCATTTTTTGTATCCAGTATCACTTATGCTTCTGTCCCTCTCCCCCTTTTCGTGTGATGAGCGGGTTGGACGCTGAAAGTGGACGACCTCAGCGGAGGCGGACCGACCCATAGGGGCGGGCTCAACCGAGCAAGGCTTTGCCTTGCGACCAAGTCGTTAGACTTGCGAGTAGACGGGGTTCTGTCGTCAATAGCCCCTTTTCTTTTCTGATTTCGGGGGGCGGGAGGGCGACTGGCGAGGGGAGCGAAAGCGACGTAAGCCTTGAGCAAGCCGAAGGCTGGCGACCCGGCGCGGAGTGGCCCGCGGTGGGGAATCTTATATTTGGATTCAGGAAAAAAGGTATTCTTTTTTTGCGGGAGAGTACGCTGATTTCGTGTATGGGATAAGTGTAAACACATGAGAAATCCCACCGCGAATGAGCCCAAATGGGCAAAGCCCATTTGAGGCGGCACGCAAGCCTTTGGCTTGCACGCAATCGCGAATCTTCGCGAATCGCATTTTTCCTGTTCCGCCCTCTTGACCTTAGGTCGCGTCACTACGCTGCGCCTAATCGGCTCCGCGTGGTCGTGACGGCGGAACGAAAAATGCTGGAAAACCCGCGTCGCGGGTTTTCTCTTCATCAGAGAAATCTTTTTATTACCTGAAAATAGAAGAGAATTTCATGGATACTAGTGTGGATAATCCTGATGTTCTCTATCCGGAAGAGGTTCGAAAAATTATAGGCTGTGCCATGACCGTTTACAATACGCTCGGGATCGGCTTCCTGGAAGGCGTATACCATGACGCTACTCGGTTTGCAGGGCATCCCTTTTGAACACAAGAAACACCTGGATATTTATTATAAAGGAGTGAAACTTCCCGGTTTCTTTGAGGCAGATATTGTCTGTTATGGAAAAATCATCCTTGAATTAAAAGCAATTTCCCGATTGACAGAAGTTGATGATGGACAACTGATCAACTATCTGAAAGCTACCGGAATCCAGGTGGGTATTCTTATGAACTTTGGGAAGAAAGGCAAACTCGACTGGAAACGTTTTGTCTACACGAACGATCTTTACTTCAAAAAGGAAAATGTACCAAAATAACCAGAAGAAAACCCGCGACGCGGGTTTTCCAGCATTTTCCACGCTGTCGTTCCGGCCACGCGGAGCCGATAAGGCGCAGCGTAGGGACGCGACCGAAGGTCAAGAGGACAGCGTAAGGAAAATGCGATTCGCGAAGATTCGCGATTGCGTGCAAGCCAAAGGCTTGCGTGCCGCCTCAAATGGGCTTTGCCCATTTGGGCTCATTCGCGGTGGGATTTCTCATGCATCCACACCCAGCCAAATCCTTCCTTCTCAGAGCTTACCAGTCCCCCCATCCTTCTGCCCCTGTCCCCCTTTTCGTGAATTTCGTTGATTTTCGAAAGTTTCGTGTGGGGGACGGGGGAGGTACTACATGGAGTCCATCCAACGGGATTTTTTCCCTTTCGTGTTTTCGTGTGTTTTTCGTGCATTTCGTGTGATGAATGCGCTCATCAAAAAGAATCCCGTACATGAAACCGGAGTACACTCAAAAACACGAAACCAAAATAAAATCAAAAAAAGAACAACCCTCCCCACTCGCAAATCAGAGATTTGGTCGCAAGTCCTCGCTCCGCTCAGACTTGCTCCGCTGAGGGCGAGCCTAACGGCTCACCCCGCCCACACCTGATGACCTCGTCCTCGGTCACGATCTGATCCATCCGGGCGTCGAACGGTTCTGTCGGGATCGACTCCACCTCCTGACAGGCATATGCCATCCCGATCCGTGGGATATCCGGATTGCTCTCAAAAAAGCGGTCATAATATCCCATTCCGTAGCCGAGCCGGTGCCCCGCACGGTCGAAACCGACCATCGGCACGAGGGTCGCGTCGATCGAGGATGCCAGGGCAGGTTTTTCATGGGTGAGCGGCTCGGGGACCTTGAACGTGCCAAGCTCGAGCTGATCCATCGAGGTGATATACGAGAGTCGGAGCGTATGGGTCTCCTTCTCGGTGATCGGCACGACCACGGTCTTCCCTTCTTCCAGAAGGCTGTTGAGGAGCACCATCGACTCGACCTCTGAATCCTTCGCCACGTAGGCAAAGATCGTCTGATAGGGTTTCAGGAGTTCCTGCAGCCGGCAGGTGATGTAATACGCTTTCGACCGCTGTTCAGTGCGGGTAAGAGCTTCGCGTCGTGCTTTGAGGATGGTGCGAAGCTCTGCTTTTGTTGTCATTTTCTATTCGTTTTCCTCACGCGGACCGCAACGCCGCGATTTGCTCTCTTCATCTCGTCGGCACCCATCGTGGTTTTGCCGGTCGCCTGATAGCCTTCGCCGCCGACGAATACCTCGTCGCCTTCACGGATACTGGGGTCGCAGTCGGCGATCCCCGGCGCAAGGATATCTCCCTGCGGGACGAACCCGTCGGAGATCCAGACCTGGTATCCGTTGATGTGCTTCCAGCCTTCGTGGGTCGGGCGGAGCAGTCCTGTCTCCGGATCGATCGAGAAGAGCTGGGTCTTCCTATCGTAGATCTTCTGGTTCGGGTACCGGCCTTTCGGGAGCCAGCCTTTCGTGTCGATAAGTTCGCCGAACTGCCACAGAAGCGTGCCGCGGATCGGATCTGTGCGGCGTTTTCTGCTCTCGCGAAGCGTGTCGTTCAGGGCACGGAGCGAGTCCTGGGAGAGTGGTTTATCGTCATTGCAGGTGAACTCGAGTTCTACGCCGACAGCCTGTGCGGCGGTCTTTGCGACCTCTTTTGCCCCGCCTTCCAGATGGCAGATCACTCTGTCGTACCGGTGCTTCGTGAGGTAGGCGGTAAGGTATTCGACCAGGATCGCGGACTCTTCCTTGTCCCAGTATCCGGTCACCGGCACATCATAGTGGCCTGCCGGATAGATGAGTTCGAGTTCGCGGGGGACGACGCCAAGCGGCGAGGTCACGATCACTTCATGGGCACGGCCGTCAACTACGCGGGAGAACAGCTGATGCGATCTCGAGAGCGAGTAGGGTTTTCGTGCGGCGCACGGGAGAAGAACACAGACATCGGTTCTTGATGGAACGAACCGGTTGATGACCCTGTCTTCGAAGAAGGCGATCTCGGCACGAGTCATCGACTCGGACGAGTTTGCAAAGAACCGGGACGAGCGGACGACTGGGAGGTTCACCGCAAATCCGGGTCTTCTGTTGACGTGCCGAAGGAGGGAAACCTGCTCGGCGTGGAGTCTGCAGCGCATCTCCATGAACTCGCGGAGCTGGCCCTGTTCGATCCAGACCCGTGCCAGGGCGATCTCTTTCTCGAGAGCCAGACGGTTGTGGAACTTCAGGTCGCCGACTTTACAGCCCGGGCAGTCGCAGATGCCTTTTTCCATGTAGGAGGCATCGAACTCGCCTTCGGGCGTGCAGAACTTTTTCTGCACGGTCGCAAGATCGACCGCGGTGTAGTCGAAGAGGTCGAAGCCGAGGTAGATGAGCGAGGCGGCGTTCGAGGGAAGACCGCATGCGGGAGCATAGCGTGCGGCGTCCGGGGGACAGACCACGAGCTGTTTTTCCATGTAGTCCGCATGGCGGCGTGCGTCGGAGATGACCGTGTTCCAGTTCGAAAACAGGAGCACGCTTCCTTCGACGGACTCGCTCTGCGGGTGAACGGCTGTGGGTTCGCTGCCCGGAACGAAGTATTTTTCAAAATCGGCTTTGCCTGCGGACGGCGGGAGGTTCGTGAACTCGTGTTCTTTGAGCGAGGGGAAGACCGTTTCGGTGTCGAGCACCGCAGGGGTGCTGATGCTTTCCTCGTGGGAAAGTTTCAGGCTGCCGATCCGGGCGTTGCCGTCGCGTTTTCGTGCATCGAACAGACTCATGTGATGACCTCGGCGGCGGGGAACTCGGTTCTGAAAAGTTCCGCCCATTTCTCGGTGGTGGAGATGGTGACTTTGGTGTCGGGGTTTGTGGCGAGCAGTCCTTTGAGGCCTTTGATCCCGTACTTCATCATCTCTTCATCCCATGCGGGGACTTCGGCGGGCCCTGCAGGGAAGGTCTCCGCTAGTTCGTAGGGCAGGGGACCGAACGGGGGCTTGAACTCGATGACTTCTTCAAACACCCGCGGCACTGGTCCGCCAGCTGCAATGAGGGAGACGTCCGCGAGTTTCACGCGGGGGATCATCGCATGGTAGTTTGCGACCTCGGTCCGGCGGCATGATTCGCTGCCCCTGTAGAAGAACCGGCGTTTGCTGGCTCGGTCGAGGTGTTCGATCTCGTCGACCCGCTCAAGGAGTCTACGGTAGCCGTCGAGCAGTTTCGGGTGACCTCTGCAGCGTTCGTCGACGAGTTCCCAGAGTGTTCCGTCCTGGATGGAGGCACGGATCCGTGAGATCTCGGCCATGGCGACGGCGAGGTTGTGGTAGGCGAGGAGCTTTTGTTTGTCGGGAGATTTTTTCAGCTCTTCGACGGTATGACTGCGGCAAACGGGGCAGGCACACGGGAGTTCGCTCATTTCGTCGAGTTTGAGCGTTCCGTAGGTGGTGATGTAGCGTCCTTCTTTTGCATAGAGGGCGTAGGCGGCGGAGTCGAAGACATCGCATCCGAGAGCTACGGCGAGGGCGAACATGGAGGGGTGGCCGGCACCGAAGAGGTGGACGCAGGCTCCCGGGTTGAGACCTTTTTTCGCGGCGATGATGACGTCGACGAGTTCGCGGTATCGGTAGCTTTCCATGAGGGGAACGACGGCGCCGATCGGGCAGTAGGCAAAGCCCATGTCGGATACGGTTTTCCCGGCATATTCACGGAGGTCTTCATAGACGGCTCCCTGGACAGGACCTGAAAGGGGGGCGTCGGGACCGAAGATCTCTTTGGCCTCTTTCATTCTCGCGTTCGTGATCTCCATCTGGGCGATGACTTCTTCCCTGTCGGTGTCGGGGTGGGTGGGGATGTCGAGCGGGACCCAGATGTCGCTGCCGATGTCTCTTTGGAAGGAGAGGGTCTGCTCGTTTGTGATATCGACACTGCCGTAGACGGACATCTGGAAGGATCCGGAGTCGGTCATGATGAGTCCGTCAAAGTCGAGGACTTCGTGGAGGCCTTTTTCGAGGGTGGGCGCTCTGTAGTCTTCGCTTTTGGAGAAGATGTAGGCGTTTGTGATGATGCCTTCGACACCCATCTTTTTCATTTCGGAGGGTGGGATTATCTGAAGGTGGGGATTTACGACCGGGAGGAGTGCGGGGGTTTTGATCGATTTGTCGCCGGCTTTGAGTTTGCCGACGCGACCTGCTATGTCTTTATGGATGACTTCGAATGTTATTGCCATGGGTTTATTCCTTGAATATCTGTCCTTCAAATGTAAGAATATTGCATGATGTGTTTGTCCATGCGTCTGGGTGGAGACCGGCTTTGTTGCAGGTCTCACGGAGGAACTCTACGGGGTCCCATCTGTATTCGGCTGCTACCTGGGGAAGGAGGAGGCGGTGTGTCCGTTCATTTCGGCGATGAGCCCGTGGCGGCCGATGATGACGTGAGCGGGGCGGTGTGTGAGGTCGCATTCGAGAAGGGTCGGCTGCGTGATGATGGTGACTTCGATGCTGATCTCGCAGAGTTCTTCCTGGTTGACGGGGTAGAACCGCGGATCATTGATCGCGGCATCCACTGCTGCTTCTTTGATCGCTTCGCCTAATGCAATGACGGGAAAAGGGAAGCCGATGCATCCTCTGAGGTCGCCGAATTTGGTGAGGGTGACGAAGATGCCTCGTTTTTCGGTGAAGATGTCGGTGAGCTCCGGTTCTCCGTGGGGGGTTTTCCGGTTACCGCGGACTCAACGTAGAGTCGTGCGAGTTGCAGGGCAAGCTTGCCTTCGGTCTGACTGAGAAGATGCATAATCATATAGGTATTGGGTGTCAAAGGTGATGAATTAAGTGGCGGGTTGGACGCTGAAAGCGGACGACCTCAGCGGAGCAAATCTTTGATTTGCGACCAAGTCGATAGATTTGCGAGTGCGGGTTGGATGCGAGCGAAGCGAAGCAGACGACCCGGAGGGGTGACCTTAGCTGATCTTTTTCGATTTCGCGTATTGGCTTCTTTTGTATGGTACAATTCATCACACGAAATGCACGAAATTCACACAAAAACACGAAAAAGAAAAAGATGAGATGGGTGGCCCTCTGAAGTACCCTCCTCCGTCCCCCACACGAAACTATCGAAACTCAACGAAATTCACGAAAAGGGGGACAGGGGCGGAAGGATGGGGGGATTGGTAAGCCCTGAGAAGGAAGGAGTTGGTTGGGTGTAGTTCAGCTTCCCCGGAGACCTCCGCTCCCACCCAGCCGATCTTTTTCTTTTCGTGTTTTGCCTCTATGAATGCAATTCTCTCTCCAAAAAATAACTCGAAGAAACCATTAATATACGACCCTCTCCTAATAAATGATTAGGGCAGCATTTCCTTCTAGGAAGCGTTTTTCTCGTCAGCCCACGAAGATCTTGATGCGATTTTCATGGGCTGAACTCCCTTTCCTTTCGTATTCCGGGAAAACCATCCCGCCTTTCTGTAGTGTTCGGTCTGAAGAGGGTATACCTATTCCGGATCTTAGAAAAGAAAGGATTTGGCTGGGTGTGGATACATGAGATTATACCAACCGCGAATCGGCGCGAATCCCGCCCTTCGGGCTCCCAGAATCGGATTTGCTTTTCCTCACTCTCGCAAGCCAGCTACGCTGTCTTGCTCGTCCCTTCATCGGGAGCGTTCGGGCAAATCCTGTCGCCGCCCCAGCGGCTCCCGTGATGGGGGAAAGTGCCCTATTTTCTTCAATTTTCGTAACCTATCTCTCTGAGTGAGCACCCCATTTTTCCTCCTTCACGAGGCATTATCGCACCGCGCGGTTAGGGGTATAAATATCCCTGATTCAAATTGTAATGGTGAGGACAGGAGTACTGCCTTGAGACTCTCCTGCCCGAATGATACGCCCTGGTCTCGATGAAACGGATCGAGTCAGGCGGGCCAATGCTTTTTTCTAAGACCCCTCCTCTTGGTGAGGGGGAGGGGCACTCTTCTTGATCTTGGTTTGGATACGTTAGAATAAATTGTATAATTTTTTTTGCATTACTCATCAATTACTAAGTTGTGTGAATTTAGTAATTGGAAACTTTCCCCTCATATGCGTTGAATGGGGAAGGGGGAGAGGGGGAATTACGCAGAGCCATCTCTGGTATTTCTGACTTTTTGCCTTTATCCGCGAACAAGGCGGACAAAGTTATCGATGCGTATGGCATCACCCTGGGGGCCTTTACCTTCCGAATATTCTGATGCATCTCCCGTCTTTGGATCACTCCTCTGGGCTCCGGCGCCATGTACATCCTGCCATACTCCGTCCATATATCCCATAGCCCTTCCAAAGGAGACATAGCATGCAGCACTACCGCCCCCGTTCCAGGTCGCATGAGTTGTTCCGGACCAGAAATACGGATAGTCGGTCTGTCCGGCTTCATTTGTGATCTGAGTGCATGCGAACACCGGGTCGATCGCTGCAGAATCGGAAGTATCAGGCGATCGGGTATAATCAACGATACTCTGCAGTTCCTTTACATTCGGGAGACGCCAGTCATCATAGCCAAGATACTTTGCTGCATTCATGGTCTGGACCCAGGCGAGGGCTTCTTCCCAGTTAATACCGATGCCGCTGTCGTTTTGGGACCACATCAGGGTCGTTGCCCGGTCAGTAATGGTTCCGTCATTATTCTCTGCGAAGTCATTTATCCCATAAGCCGTATTGCCCCGCACACAGGTCACAAAGAATGTTTTATCAGTGCCGATCGGTCCCGGCATGGTCAGGCCATAGCCTTTGATCCTGCCGTCGGCAAGATTCACTCCAAAGCAGAGACTCTGTTCATATACATAGAGGGTGTCAGATGCATACTGGGAATCAATGATACGCTCACCTGCATCGGTATCTCCGTAGGCAAAATCAAATACGCCGGTGTCGATAAAAGGCGTCAGCGCTGAGGTGTCCGTCCCTTCAGACCGCTGGGGTCGGTCCCGCTAAAGTCTATGAGTGAATACTGTTCTTTGATGGTTGGCAGGCTCCAGTCATTATATCCGCCAAAACCGGCGGTATTGAGTGTTTTAACATATGATTCTGCTTCGGTCAGGGTGAGTTTATCATCCGGGGTGATAATACCATCACCATTTGTATCAGGAGACTGCTGCCAGGTCAGTTCTGTGTTGATGTCGTAGACTGTGAGTCCGTCACTGCTGACGGTATATGCGGGCTGGATCCCTGAATACTGGGCATCCTGTCCGTAGAAGGAGTCACTTTCCCCGTGGCTCGCGATCTCTTTTATGTTGTTATAGAATATTTTTTGCCCGATGTCGACGACGGGGTATGGAATAAGCATGCTGGATGTAATGGTTTCTGTTGGTTCTGTTGATATGGGTTCTGTTGATGCGGAGTCTGTCTGCGTTATGCATCCGGCAGTAAGGAGAATGAGGACTATCGCTGCAATGAGGAGAATGGTTGGGAAATACTTCATAATTTACAATATGTATAGTCAATTGTATATATTGATTTGCGAGTGTGCGAGCGAAGCGAAGCAGACGACCCGTAGGGGCGGGCTCAGCTAATCTTTTTTTTGAAGGAAACTTGCGACTGCCGATCTTAGTCGATCTTTTTCGTGTTTTAGTGTGCTTTTCGGTTTCGTGTACGGGATTCTTTTTGATGAGCGCATTCACGCAAGGTAAAGCCTTGCTCTGCTAAGGTCGTCCGCTTTCAGCGTCGAACCCGCCAACGAAATTCACGAAAAGGGGGACAGGGGCGGAGGATTGGGGGAAATTGGGTGGCTTTGAAAAGAAAAGACCCGTTCCCACCCAGCCGATCTTTTTCTTTTCGTGTTTTGCCTGTATGAACGCTATGCTGTATACAAAAAGTAACTCGAAGAAATAATTAATATACAATACTATCCTAATAGACTATTAGGACAGCATTTCCTACAAGGAAACGTTTGTCTCGTCCAGCCTGTCGGGAATTCTAATCCTATTTTCAATGGGCTGAACTCCCTTTCCTTTCATATTCGGGGAAAATCTTCCCGCCTTTCTGTAGTATTCTGTTCGGCGGATCGGAGACGCAGTCGACGATCTCAGCGGAGGCGGACCGTCCCGTAGGGGCGGGCTCAGCCGAGCAAGTCGATAGACTTGCGACCAAATCTTTGATTTGCGACTGCGGGGTGAGCCTATCGACTAACTCTTCTTCTGAGGTCGTCCGCTTTCAGCGTCCAACCCGCCCACATGCAGCCGGTTTTTCTTCAATTTTCGTAACCTATCTCTCTGAGAGAGAGCGGGGTTTTTGCCCGATCCCGAGGCATTATCGCACCGCGCGGTTAGGGGTATAAATATCCATGATTCAAATTTTATTAGTGAGGACAGGAGTACTGCCTTGAGACTCTCCTGCCCGAATGATACGCCCTGGTCTCGATGATACGGATCGAGTTGGGCGGGCCAATGCTTTTTTCTAAGACCCCTCCTCTTGGTGAGGGGGAGGGGCACTCTATGGGGGTTTTAGGTTGGGACCATTCTCGCAAGACATTTACCTTGCTCAACTAATGTCGTCCGCTTCGCGTTCACCTCGTTCATCACACGAAATACATGAAAAAATAGTGGTGATAGAAATAATTATTTTCTATATTCTTCAACAGAGGCCTGACGTGAAATCTTTCCATTCGTCACATCCACCCCCTCAATCAAAGACCGTAAAAACTGCACGGGTGAATTAACCCGTTGATACTCATAGTATAGAGAATCTAATCCTCTTTCCAGATGGAGTTGGAAAAATCCACGATAATATTGATTCTCTGGAATTTTCACTTTATTGAATTCAAATTCATGTTGATAAATAAGAATTTTATAGAGGGGATCCTCATCTCCAGTTAAAGTGAATCTGTTGAACTCTTTTGGAATTATTTCATCAGTGCCTTTCTCTTCTTCCACTGTTCTTTGATAATCCTTAACTGATGCATTTATTGAGAGAGAACGACCTATTGCCAACCTACAAACAATATTTGGTCGAAGGTCTAAACGTGCGGAAAGATGATCAAGTTCTTTGGTAGCAAGTTTTGATAGTTGGAGTTTATTTGATGACATCTAACTACACTCCTTGAAATATCCTCTGGATATCTTCTTCTTTTGATCATAAGAGAGTAGGTATTCGTCAGAAATATAGGGTAGTAACTGATTTCTCATCTCCTTATTCACCTCACGATTATGGGATAAAAGAAGAACTTGCGCACCGGCATTTGGTAGGAAAAGTGTGGCAACCTTAGACACATGACTCTGATCAAGTCTTGCAAGTAATGAATCAACAACGATTGGAAGATGATGTTTAGATAATTTTGAAAGACCCCATAAGATTGACAAAGCCAGGATCTCTTTCTCCCCTGCAGAGAGATTATCTTTATTTATCATCTTACCATCAAATCCACATAAAGTTAAAGCGAAGGTGGATGGATTGAGTTTAAGCGTCGCTACCATATCATCCTTATTCTCTAATCTTTGATACATTGAAGAAATGGTCTCTTCCAGGACCTTGACCTTAGTAGTAAGTGTATAGCTAATGTAATCCTGCAATACAGCCTCAATCTTCTCGCAGGCAACATATTTGCTTTTATCCTCTACAAGTTTAAGAGAATCGTTGTCAATCTCATCCAAACGAACAGTTGTCTTATCTTTTATTGAAGATAACTGACCAATTATTTCTGAGATTTTTTGTATCTTAGAATGTGCTGCCTGAATTTGTGATTTTAATTTCTCAATCTCAGAAATTTCCTCTGCCACAAATGCTGACTCTGGCATCTTTTTCTCAGCAATGAGAAGTTTCTGTAACTTTATATCTAATGATTCCCGCTCCTTTAAAAGTGAAAGGAAGTTTTCTTTTCTCTCTTTTTGAATGGCAGCTCTAAACTCGGAGAATCGAGTCATTGTTGCATTGTTTACATCATGAATGAGTGTTGTGGAGGTAGTTGTGTCGATACTATCACTAAACTTATCTAAAATTTCATTTATGTGTTTCAGGATCTTTGTCCCAACATCTAAGTTTTCTGAAAGATGCTCACGTATTTTTTCCACAACTTCTTTATCATTGGTCACTTCACGAAGAGCTCGTTCCTTCTTCAACTGTTCAAATGCATCCTTGACTAATTGAGAGGCCATAATGAACGGAACAAAATCACACATCTTTGCAATTTCGATAGTAAGTCCAGCTAATTTTTCTTGAATTATGTTTATCTGATATTTATACTCGTCCTGAGCTTTGGCGAAAGCACCTGCTTTTCTATAAATATGTTCTCGGACCTCCACAATTCTCATTTCAGATTCTGTGACCTGTGTACTAAGGTTGAATTTTTCCTCCTCCTGAGAATTTAACTGAATATTTAATGCTCCTAACTCCTTAATAAGCCGATCATATTCATCCTGTGATAATTGATCCTTCTTTGTTGATTTTCTGATTTTATTTTTTAGAATTCCGATGTCAATTAACAGAGTGTCATAAATCTTCAACCCGATAAGATCTCTGGCTGATTCACGAAGTATTGTTTCGGCTTTGTCTCCAACAATAAGATCTTTCATCTTTTCTCCATCGAAAAAGAAGTAATCTATCGTATATGGAGGAAACAAATCGTAGATGTATTGTTGCCAGTTTTCCCGTTCCACTATTTCGAAGGTATGTCCCTCACGTAGAATTATGAATTCTTCCTTGAAAGTCTCCTCAGTAATGGTCCATATCCGTTTAAGTGTAATTGTATAAACTGGTTGGACATCATCTAAAATTACTTCCATTGATATATAATATCGATCATCACCTTCAGAAACGCCTAATTTGTTTCTGCATGAGCGGATATATGATTCATACTGTCCTTTGGACAGAGGTTGTCCATCATATTGGTAACCAAACATACAGAGCTTGATGGCTTCGAAGAGCGTTGTTTTTCCAGCTCCATTATGTCCTCCAATCAATGTAATGTTTTTTTCCTGGTTAGATGGGGAAAAATCGAGTGTTTGTTCTCCACAGTAATTTTTGTAGTTGCAAATGGCAAGAGAGAGAAGCTTCATTTCTTTGCCTCCTGAAGCATTTCTTCAAGAACATAACTCTCAAGAATATTTTCTAACTTATTATACACTCCATATCTTCGTGCTAAATGGGATCGATCATTTTCGGCAATAATCATTTTGTGGATAACTTCCGTTGGGATCTCGTGAAGTGAACAGATGTCATTGAGAACTACCTCAGCGTCCTTCTCCAGGAAAAGATTGGAGATATATGGGGCATCCATTTCGCATCGAGAGAAAAAATTCCTAATTTCCTGTATGGAGTCACCTTCATAAATCCACAATTGAACAATGGCCTGAATTTCCTCTGGTGTGATGAGGGCATATTCCAGAGAATCGAGTTCGTATTTCAACTCAGCATTATTCTTAGTGAGCATTAAGAGTCGTTCTAACATTTCATGACGTGTTTGCATCGTGAAAGGACCATAGACCTTATGTCCATATCGTTCTAAGCCGGTGAACTCTTTTCCAAGAATGTCTGCATATATTTTCTTCTTTTTCTCTCCTTTTCTAGCCTCTTCACGATAATTAGGTCCATCTCTGATCTCATGTATCCAATTCCGGTAATTTACAAGAGGTTCAAGCCAGGTCTGACCCTCTTTGATGTACCATTCAAGTGAATGGTCACGGGGGACAACTGTACATGTCCAGCATCCCATTCTGGTTGCACCGGCAGATTGGCTATCTTTATCAGTAATGAATTCCGTGTCAGATTCACCACGGCTATAATATTCATCCAGGAATTTATTATTATCATCTTGCCATGGGGATGGTGTTGACCTGAGAAATTCTCTAACATCCTCAATATCATCCCAATCCGAAATCGGAGCATAAACGAGAGCACCTTTAATTTCGGAATGTTGGCTCAGTTTTGTACCGGAGATTTCATATCGTTCGATTGCTCGTTTACGGTTAACACTCTCAGATTTCCGGATTCCGAGGACCATTATGACTTCGCCGTTTTCTTTTATCTGGGAATAGACAAAACGGTTCATCGGTCGAATTTTCATTCGGTCAGTACACCATCTAAACCAACGATTTGGTGAGGGATATCCACGTCCAATGAGGTTGACCCAAAATGTATCGGTTAATATCGGTCGTAATGTTTCAACTGAGAGGGGTATTTTATCAATTTCCACCTGTTTTTCAATTAATCCACATATATGTTTTCTTCTATAGTCCGCATGCGGCGACTCAACCATTACATCAGCAGATAATACGTAGACTCGCTTATGGCGTTTATCAGGGGGAAGTTCAAGCAACATGCTGTAAACAAGTTGTGTAATACAAGTCGAATCCTTGCCACCACTAAGTCCTATAATCCAGGGACGTGAATCCTGGAGATAAAGAGTCTTCATGTCATCTAAGACTAATCTGACTTTATCAGCAAGAATATTCATCTATCATTATCTCTCCTTAAATAAATTAAACTCATAGGATATATCTAGGTTCCGGAAAGGCCCTTGAATACAATATGATAATCTTTATTTAGATAGTTTTTACATTATGGACAACATTATTTCTTATATTCATAAAGTTCCTCTTTCTGAGGATTAATGTGGGTGTTTGAAAGAATTATGGCAAGAATACCAAAACCATGGCTCGAAGAAAATCATGAATTGTTAATCCTCATTTTCTCAAATAATTTATTATATGGAAAAAAAATCTGGTAACGGATGAAAAACTTATTTCTTGGATTGATGAAAATCATCCATTAGATTCTGTTGAAGAAATTAATACTCTTAGAAAAGCCCTTATTTATTTATTTATTTATTTATTTATTTATTGCAGGAGATGTCTCATCACCAAATAATCACCATTAAACGAATGGGGGGAATCCAATATATTTATCATGAAGAGGATTATTTTGCAATAAAACGAGATATTGTGCCAAAATGTTATGTAATTCATCCGGATGTAGTTGTAGATGACACCGTAATTTCAAATGATATGATGACTCCCCTTCAATACTTATACAAAAAATTACTTCTTTTTCTGGAGATGGCAAAGAATATCTTCGAGATTTGCCAAAACTAATCGATCTATCTGCAAGGATAATGTATGATAAGCGGACGGATTGGACAATAAAATCTATGATTAGCAGTGCTCTAGGATACATGTTGATCGCGAATAATAAAAAAGACGAGGATTATTTTGACGATTTATTTGTCATCGCATTTGTCCTGAAACATACTGAGAATGTAACCCCTTATCTCTTAATTAGTAATTGGGTATATGAATTTAAATTGAACACAATTCTCAATGCCGCCTATCAAAACTCCCGCTTAATCTTGACAGATAAAGAATGCAGGAACATTCTGCATGTACTTGGAATTCCAGCATTAATCAATTACAATGAACCATTTGAAAAACGTTCTTCTGTTGGAATGATTGCCTATCTTATGGGTCTAATTTACAATACACCTAATGATCAGCACAAACTCGAATATATTGAAGCGAAGCTTCTATCACTAGGTATTTATGATGAAGTCCAGAGGATTCTCGATATAGCCCATGGTGAACTAATTCCAAAATCCGAAATGCCAAAATCAGATGATATACTTTCAGATTATGAATATAGTCTTTTCATAAATGGTGAATTATAATGTCTTTTCAAGATGTCGTGTTATTGCCTACATACAACACAGATGATGAGAAATATAATCCTGCACGAAATTTTTATAATCCTGTTCTATCAAGGGCAAAGGTCTACAAGAGGGTAGCAGGTTATTTTTCCTCCTCCTCTTTTGCGTTCATTGGAAAAGGGTTAGGGGCTCTTATTCAGAATGGGGGGTTAATGCAGTTTGTCTTGAATGTTCAATTATTAGAAGATGACTACATGAATATCCGATTGGGAATGGAAAGCCCAGAAACAATTATCGAAAGTAGATTTTTAAACGATTTGTCTAGTATTCAGGACGAATGCCTAAAGAATCATGCAAAAGTATTGGGGTGGCTTATTGCAAATAATCTTCTTGAAGTGAGGATAGGGTATGTTGAGGATGAGGATGAAATGGGTATGAATCCAATTTTGCACCAAAAATCCGGTATAATGGAAGATGATGCGGGGAATTTGATTGCATTTAATGGATCAAATAATGAAAGTGCTAGTGGCTGGGTTTACAATACTGAATATCTTACGGTGTTTTGCAGTTGGAAACCTGGGCAGGAAGAATATGTGTCAGCTATTTCTGCAAATTTTGAAAAGTTTTGGAATAATAAAGGAAATCGTAACAAGGTAATCCCCTTTCCTGATGCAGTAATACAAAATCTCATTTCAATCGCTCCAAAAACAGAGGTTGATCTGCAAAAATTATTGAAAATCATCAATCCAGATGACGAGACGGAAGTTCACGGTCAAGAGCCTGCATACACAAAAGCATCAAAAATGCCAGAAGTTAAACTCCGTGACTATCAAGTGAAGGCGGTTGGAGCGTGGAAAGCAAATAATTATCATGGTCTCTTGGAAATGGCAACTGGTACTGGAAAAACAATTACTGCCGTATCCGCATATGAGAACATTCTCAATAATGAAGACAAACTGATTCTATTAGTAATCTGTCCATATAACCATCTTCCTGCTCAATGGAAAAGCACAATCGAAAAAATGCATCTTCCCATTAAAAAATTCCTGCGGGCTGATGGTAATACGTCGAAATGGGATGATACAATATACGCTGAAGCATTGCGAGCATTCTCCAGCAAACAAAAAAGGAATCTGGTAATTCTTTCCACAAATGACACGGCGTGCTCTCCTCGGTTCCGCGAGATGTTTGATAAAATTCAGGCTACCTGTAATTTTCCATGGATGGTCATTAGTGATGAAGTTCACAGCATTGGGTCTTCCACATATCGCAAGGCTCTCTACCCTGAATACAAATACCGCCTTGGATTGAGTGCGACTCCAGATAGATATTTTGATGATGAGGGTAGTGATTTTATCAGGGAATATTTTGGTAATACAGTGTTTCAATTTTCATTACGTGACGCGATTGATACTATCAATCCTGACACAGGTGTGTCCTATCTTGTTCCTTATGATTATGAGGTTAGATTTACTTCTCTGACTTCAACTGAGACGGAGAAATACCTTGAATGGACCAAAAAAATCATAAGATTGAGAAATATTATTGAAAATGGAAAGTGTACAAAAGAGGATAAAGATCGCCTTAATTTCTGGTATATCCAAAGACAAAATATCATTAAAAATGCTGCAAATAAAATGACAGTTCTTGAGGGTATCATCCAGGATCTTTTAGAGAAAAATGAATTAGATCACCTACTTATTTACTGTTCAGATTCTGACCCAGAACAACTAGAAAAAGTAAAAGAACTTCTTGCTGCTTTATCAAAGAAAAGACAAAAGATGATTAAATTCAGAAAATACACCTCAGATGAATCATCCGGAATTCTGAAAAAAGATGGATTTTCTGAACGAGATATAATATTACGCAATTTTAACAATGGAGATTTTGAGGTATTACTTGCCATGAAATGTCTTGATGAAGGAGTTGACGTTCCATCAACAAAAAATGCAGTTCTCATGTGTAGTTCTGGCAACCCAAAGGAGTATATCCAAAGGAGAGGTAGAATTTTACGTCCATACCCTGGAAAAAAGAAAGCAGTAATGTATGATATTGCAGCTATGCCTCCTATCGGAATGGGTGGTTCTTATGCCAAAAATTTGGAAGAGGTAGTAGCAAAAGAGCAAAAACGAATGGGGGAATTTGCCAAGGATTCTTTAAACAATCCTGATATAGAACTTCTCATTGAAACATATCAAAATAATTCTCAGAGGAAAACGAAATGAGTCTAAAAAATGAAATAAATGCCTTAATTATTGAAATTATTGGTGAGGAATGTAAATCAAAACCAGAATTTAACATGCTCATCAATAAGGCATTGATGCGTGAGATGTGTTCTGGAGCTTCCAAGGATAATGCCTCTAAAATTAATCTAGAATATGATTCCATTGTGTGTAAGTGTATGACGGAAGGTGAGTGAAAATGCAACTCACGTTAGATACTTTGACACTTTTCAATTATCGTTATTATTATGGGGAACAGAACATCCATTTTTCTAATGATCCAAAAAAGAATGTAACTGTCATTAAGGGGGATAATGGAGCGGGAAAATCTAATATTCTCAATGCTCTTACTTGGTGTTTGTACAATGAAGAGGTCCACGCTGACAAGAAAACAGTTGACCCCCCAAGCATGAATACACAATATATAGCGGAACTTGCTCTCAACAATAAAGAAGGTGAAGCATCTGTTACATTGACCATAAATGTTGATGGTGAAATGTGGGAGATTAAACGCACAATTACTGGCTATGGTGAAAAAGATCCTTCCTGGACCGAGGAAAAACCAAAATACAAATTCCATGAGTCATTCAATGGATTGAAAGTCATCTATCCCAGTAATGGTGACTTGAAAATTGTTGAGGGGATAGTAGCACAACAACTCATTAATGAGCTCTTACCTTCAGCTCTTCGCTCTTTCTTCTTTATTGATGGTGAGCAGTTACGTGATTTTTTCAAAGTGGATGCCTCTTATAACCTTCAGGAGGCAATAGAAAAACTATCTCAATTGGAATTGGTGAAAAAAACAGAATACTCTCTTGAAACATATCGCAAATACCTTCGTAATAAACTCCAGGAAAATAATCCTGCAATAAGTCAGGTTCAAAAAGCAATCAGTGAAAAAGAAATTCTGCTAAGTAAATTCAAAAATGACAAAGAGAGACTAAAGAAACAAACGAAAGAGTGCCGGACGGAGATTGATCATCTTAATGATTTTCTTCAATCTTATAATGTTGGGACTATCTCTCAACTATCTGAGCAAATTCATAAACTAGAGGGACTCATCAAAGGGGGGGTGGTGGATTATAAGAGAGAGCTTAACTTAAAGAATCACTATCTCATCGCCAATGCTCCTCGCATATTTCTGAAGGATACAATAGATGATGCATATAGCATAATTAATGAATTGATCGATGTTGGTGACCTTCCTCCAAAAATTAAGGAGTCGTTTATTCAGGAGTTATTGGAAAAAGGGACTTGTGTGTGCGGCACTCCATTGACAGATGATTCACGGAAAACTCTTAAAGACTATGCGGAAAAAATTCAGATATCTGAATTAACGGGAATTGCCTTCGAGGGTAAAGCTGAGTTTGCCAAACATCAAGATCTTATTCAAGACTTCCCTGGAATGATCGACTCTTTCAATGAAAAATTAGAAAAATATGAAGATAAAATTAATGAATGGAACATAGAATGCTAGGAAAAAAGGGGGGAACTTCTCAACTATAATATTGAGGAGATAACTGAGAAAGTCAGGACGGTGGGGGAACTCAACCAAAAAATTGGTGAACTTAACAAGACAAGTATTCTTGCAGAGCGGGCAATAGAAGAGACAGATAAAGCATTGAAAACTCTTTATAAACAGGAAAACACTGAAAAAGAAAAATCTAAAGCACATTCAGAATTTACGGATAAAATTGAACTTGTGCAGGATACATTACAAGTTTTAAAAAATGTTGAAGAGCGTGTAAAAGAGAAAATCCGTCTGTCCCTTGAAGAGAATACCAAAAAATATTTCCTCTCGTTACTACGTGAAGAGGGTCTTTTCCGTGATGTAATGATAAACCGTGATTATAAGGTCTCTTTTATTAATAATCAGGGATGGAATAATCTAGGTGCCTTGTCAGCAGGGCAATATTTCATTCTTGGATATGCCTTTGTAATAGCATTAAGAACGATTACGGATTATCAGGCTCCAGTAATAGTGGATACCCCACTTGGAAAACTAGATTCAATCCATCAAGATAACATCACAAAAAATCTCCCAAAGCTTTTGGATAAAGCTCAATTAGTATTTCTCGTGACTTCTTCTGAGTACACTCCAACAGTTCAAAAGAATTTATCGCCATATATGGATGTAAGTTCATACTACGAAATTCAAAAATGTCAAAATATAACATCTGCGAGGTTGATTAGAAATGGCAACTAAGTTGAGAGGTCATGTTGGAGAACCTCGAAATATAGCTTATGATGAAGCTCGTGCTCCTTATTATAAACGTGAAGAAAAATCATCGTATATCCGAAGTGATGGTGATACAATATTTGCGGGTTCTAATCAGGTTGAACTATTCCTGATGTGTATGGCACTAGCTAAATATGCAAATAAGCCTCCAAAGGAGATCAAGAAGCGTGTAAATAATATCCCTACAAATGCCATGGGAGATGGAGGGAAATGGTTGATTCTTGCTTTGGGGATGGTTGATAATAAAACTCTCACATGCCTGAATGATGAGGGACCACTATATACAGAAGCAGAAAAATATGCTGAAGCAGGTTTCGAAGTCTTAGAATCATTATTAACCTATCATGGTGGGGGATTTGGTCAATTCCTAGAAATTACGCTGAGGAAAATTGCAGAGGGTACTATTGAATAAATTACTTTTTTCAGAACAAAAAATTGTTTTATTGTATTCTCCCTAATCTTATACCATCTTTCTCTGTCGTCATCCTTATGCATTTGCCCACCAATCTATTCTTCACGCATCCATGACACTCTCCCCAGGAATCTACGAACAACTCATCTCCACCCTCATCCAAAAAGACATCAACACCCATACAAAAACCGGCTCCTCCATTCTCACTCGCCCAATTGACCCTGCCGAAGCAAAACATATCCTCTCCCAATACCTCACCGAAATCATCGAAAAAAGCCTTCCTCTTCTCAAAGAAAAAGACGATGACCTCTACCTCGAAAATCAAATCCGCACCACCAACCTGATCATCGAACTCCTCGCCCAAACAACCAACGATCCCGACATCAACTTCCAAAAAATATCCCGGGCAGACGAACTCGTAGGCGTCCAAGATAAATCTGACCAAACCGAACTCATCAGACCAGAAACCTCCATCTCCATAAGCACCCTCTTCACTGGCTCAAAACTTGAACCATCCATGATGAACGAACTGAAAAAAGAGATCCTCAGTTCCGACAAAATCGACATGCTCGTCTCCTTCATCAAATGGAGTGGCCTTCGTCTTATCATCGAAGAACTCAAAGAATTCACCAAAAATCACCCCCTTAGAATAATCACCACCTCCTACATGGGAGCAACCGACCTAAAAGCAATCATAGAACTCCAAAAACTCCCCAACACTAAAATCAAAATCTCCTACGAAACCAGAACCACTCGCCTTCACGCAAAATCCTACATCTTCCACAGGCATAACGGATTTGGAACCGCCTATGTCGGCTCATCCAACATCTCCAACGCCGCCCTTGGAACCGGACTCGAATGGAACGTCAAACTCACCGAAAAAGACATGGGGCATGTCCTAAAAATCATCACCGCCACCTTCGGCACCTACTGGAATAACCCTGACTTTGAAACCTACACTGAATCCAAAGAAGCTGATTTACGAAAAGCTCTCAAATCCGAAAAAATGTGTGGGGAACACAACGAATACCTCTTCCAAATAGAACCCTATCCCTTCCAGAAAGAAATCCTCGAAAAACTCCAAACCGAACGAACTCTCCATAACAGATGGAGAAACCTCATAGTCGCCGCCACCGGAACCGGAAAAACCGTAGTATCTGCCTTTGACTATCGAAGACATTGTTTAGAAAATCCAAGCAGGCCCAACCGGCTTCTCTTCATCGCTCACCGAACCGAGATCCTCAAACAAAGCCTTGCCTGCTTTAGAGGAGTCTTACGAAACCAAAACTTCGGCGAACTCTTCGACGGAAAAAACACTCCCGAAAACTACGACTACCTCTTTCTCACCATTCAAACCTTCCAATCAAAAGAGTTCCAGATTTTAATCCCACCTGACTACTACGATGTAATCGTTGTTGATGAATTCCATCATGCAGCAGCAAAAAGTTACCAGACCCTACTCACCTACTTCACCCCGAAAATTCTCCTTGGCCTGACCGCGACTCCTGAGCGAATGGATGGACATGACGTCACTGAATATTTTGGCGGGGTAACTGCTGCCGAAATTCGGTTGCCGGAAGCAATCAATCGGGCACTTCTCTCACCATTCCAATACTTCTGTGTCACTGATCCGGTTGACCTCTCTACAATCAAATTCGAGTATGGAAAATACGACGTCCGCGAACTCGAAGAGCAGTATGTTGGAAACACAGAACGAACACGGACAATTTTGGATGCAGTTGACCGATATGTCACGGATATTTCACAAGTAGTCGGTCAGGGATTTTGCGTAAGCAGAAAACATGCTAAAGAGATGGCAGAGCATTTCACGACTGCTGGTATTCCCTCCACCTACTTAGATAGTGAATCCAGTGAAGAAGAGAGAAGATCTGCAAAAACCAGCCTGCAAAAGAAGGAGATTCACTTCATCTTTACCGTGAATATCTACAATGAAGGAGTGGATATTCCGGCGGTGAACACCGTTCTCTTCCTGCGGCCAACAGAGAGTTTAACAGTCTTTTTACAACAACTCGGTCAGGGCTTGCGTCTCTGTGAAGGGAAGGACGTACTCACTGTCCTGGATTTTGTGGGTCATTCTCATAAGAAGTATAACTTTGAGCAAAAGTTCCGCTCTCTCTTAGACAAGACCCGGCATTCGATGAAATATGAGATGGAGCATGGATTTAGTTCTCTGCCGAGCGGGTGTTTCATTCAGATGGAGCGTGAGGCGATGAAAACGGTTCTTGAAAGTATTCAGGCATCTTTACCAAATAAAAGAAATATTCTGAATAAGATTCTGTATTATAAGCGTAATACGGGTGAAGTGCCGACCCTGAAAAAATTCATCCAGACCTATGATTTGGAACTTGCCGATATCTATCAACATGGAATGTTTTGGCAGTTACGCATAGAGGCGGGATGCATAGAGGAGGAATGCATAGAGGCGGGTATCTCAAAAGAGACCTCATATACAAATGAGAAAGCGTTTGGCAAAGCTATGATACGCCTAACCCATATCGACTCTCGGCGGTGGATTAATTTCCTGCTTCGCGTGTTCCGTGACGGCGGTAATGTGGAGACAAAAGAGGATGTCGAGATGCTGACGATGTTGTATTATACGTTCAAAGCCCCGAAGTTGCCGAAGGTGGAAGGCTTTACGACACCGAATGATTTTGTTCGACATATCAGAAAGATGCCTTTGGTCTGTGCAGAGTTGGTGGAGTTTTTGGAGATTCGTTATGAACAAATCGAATTCCTGGATTCAAGAATTGAGTTAGGATATCCATCAGCACTGGATTTGCATTGTTCCTATTCCCGTGACGAAATTGTGTCAGGCCTTGGGTGGATTAATTGGGAGTCGTATGCCGGGATGCTGGAAGGGGTGCGATATATCGACGGTCTCAAGACTGTTATTATGCTCGTGACGCTGAAAAAGTCTGAGAAGTTCTATTCGCCGAAGACGATGTATGAAGATTATGTGATCAGTGAGGAGCTTTTCCATTGGCAGTCACAAAATATGACAGCGCCGGATGGTGTGGTCGGGCAGAGATATATTCACCATGAGGAGATGGGGATCTCGATGTTATTGTTTGTGAGACCGGCGAAAACCGAGGGCACGAAGACGGTTCCATATGTTTTCTTAGGGCGGGTTCATTATGTGAGCCACGAGGGAGCGAAGCCGATGAGTATTGTGGTGGAAGCTGGAGAAGAAGATCCCAATGAGGCTGTATATGGAATTGGCAGATACTAAGAATATGTGAGGGGAGCCATAAGCCTAATTACTAATTTGTGTAAATTTAGTAATTGGCTGGGTCTTGTCCGATTACGTGTATGATATGCCCAGGGATTATGAAAAATTACCAACCTCAAAGCTTTCCGATCGCGACGATTCAAGCGAGCGAAGCGAAGCGGAGAGCAAATCTCTGATTTGTGAACGCGGTTGGTTTTTCTCATGCTTCCACACCCGACCTTACCCCTCCAGAACTTTAGCTTCAATATCCCCCATCTCTCCGCCCCTGTCCCCCTTTTCGTGAATTTCGTGTGATGAGCGGGGTGAGCCGTCAGGCTCGCCCTTAGCCGAGCAAACCGAAGGTTTGCGAGTGAGCGGGGTGGATGCTGAAAGCAGACGAACTCAGCCGCGGCGGACCGACTCATAGGGGCGGGCTCAGCCGAGCAAGTCAATAGACTTGCGAGCAAGGCAAATGCCTATCGTGAATTGTACCACCCAAATAATCCAATACAAAAAACCCATTTACATTCCTCACAGACTCAACATCCACTCATCCAAAAACCACCCCGTCAAACCCCAAAAACCACCAAACCAAACCCCATTTTCACACGAAAAACACCCACTCAAATCCCATGCCCACCAACTTCCACTCGAAAACCGCTTTTTCCACTCCAAAAAACCACCCCGTCAAACCCCAAAACCATCCGACTTCCACTCGAAAATCACCATTTCCATTCCAAATCCACCTCCAGCTGATCAAAAATAATCCCTCTTCACCAACGAAAACCACGACCAAACTGAAACTAAGCCCGATCCTGCCGATTTCCCCGGCAAAACATCAAGACTATATAAATAAAAACGTAGGCGCCTGAAATAAAAGATAACCCCAAAGAGACTACCTACCTACGTAGGTAGCTACAGCGGAACAAAACTCTCTCATCAATCACTTTTTTTTAGGCGTCTAGTCTCTTATTATTATTATTTTATTTAGTACAGAAGAGAGAGAGAGAGAGAGAGAGAGGAAAATAAAAACAAAATAATTACCACTATATAAATTACTACGTGAGTAGGTAGGTAGTCTGTCGGGGTTTATCGTTTTATCCAGGCGCCTACCTCTCCATTTATATAACATGACCTCTCAGAAATGAAAATACGCCGAATCCTGCCGATTTTCATTTTTACCCACCAAAAATCATCATAAAAATCCGTCAAAATCCATCAAAATTGATCGCCGAAAGGCAAAAGTGAAATAGAAATACCTATTTGCGAATGGAAACCGATCGATTTTTGCACATGTTTTTTGGGGGATTTTCGCCGATTCAGGTACGTGTCGAAGACTCGGTGCGGATCCCTGTATCCCGTGGATCATGTCTGGGGATCGAAAAAATAGGGTGTATTGTTATTCTCTTCTCATGAGAAGAACGACGGCTCCAAGTCCCGCGATGATCCCAACGAACGGCACGGGTGAAGACGGTATTTCTGTCGGAGTGGTTGTTGGAACGACCACCGTTGGTTCGACCTGTGTTGGACCAGTCGTCGGAGTCGATGTTGGCGTTGCATCTCCTTCTAACGGGAACAAAGACTCATCGATATTGTAGGCGACCATGAACGGTGATAAGTGCGTTCTTATGACCGTTATCCGACCGTTTTCATAGATTCCGCCAACCTAGTGCCACTGTCCATCGTAGTAATGGAGGATATTGAGTTGATTCGAAGTCAATCCCAGTTCATCAAGCTGCAAGACGTCCACATTGAACACGAGTGTTACCGGCGTTCTGTGCTGGGCCGTGCTGTAGACATCATACAGATTCAGGTATGAGACATTCGGGGGTGCAGATATCCCGCCACCAATATAATTCGAGAATATTGTTACTATTGCAGATGTTCCTGCAGGATACTGGAGGGTCAGTCCGCCGTCTTTCGTAGTGAATGCGCCGCCTGCTGAAACGGGACCGGCATTGAAATCATTACCGTCGTTACCCCCGTTTCCGCTGCTGGGTGATATCGGCTCCGAATTCGGGGTCCATTTTGCATACAGGTCAAGGTTAGCAGTTATCCTGTCATTGGTGAAATTCCATGAAGTTCCAGAAGCACTGTTATTATTCCAGCCATTGAACGTATTACCTGTCTTCGTTGGATCTGTCGGTTGTGCGAGTAAAGCCTCGGTGACATTGTACTGACTGGGGTATGCCGTTGTTGTATCTATCCAGAAGGTGACGGTGCAATTCGTTCCAAGTAAAATATCATTACCGGACTGTCCGAGAGCCAGCGTGGGATGGTCGTTTGCCCATGTTTGGTTCAGCGCAAAATTACCGGTCCAGGTTCCGGGCAACGTCACACCGGTGATATAGTGGATAATGATTCCATGATCTGTATCTTTTGGCGTGATGTTGAGTGCCCCGGCGTTGGAGTCAAGAGTATTAATGACAGTGAGATTTGCATATCCTCCCGGCCCGCTTCCCAGATACACATCGTTATCTGCATCCACCGTTGCAGAGCCCGAATGATTGAATGTGGGATTGAATGTGCCCGAGCAAGACATAAACACCCCTCCACCAAACCTTTCAGCCGTGTTGTTGATGATGTTCCCGCCTTCCATATTGAATGTGCCGCGGTAGTACACATACACCCCGCCCCCGTCGAATGATGCAGTGTTTCCTGAGATGATGGAATCGCCTTTCATCGTGAACGTGCCGCCATTCACATACACCCCGCCGCCACTGGAAGATGTATTACTGTTCTGTAACACGACCCCATCACTCATAGTGAATATTCCTCCATCGACACAAATGAGGGAAGCCCCGTTGTCACGGGAATATGTCGTCATATTTCCGTCAATGATAAGATTATGCCCGTTATTACCTCCCATAATAAATTCGCCTAAAATTACATTGAACAGACATTCCCCGTTAAAATCACGATAGATCGTGAAATCATTGCTCTCATTAGCAGTAAGAGTTATGGAATCCGATGCCAGGATGTTGATCGTATAATGGAGTTGAACATCCTGCAGAAGAACAACTTCCCCATCACCATTTACATATGCTGCTCCAACACCGGAGTCTGTTGTACTATTAAGTGCATCCGAGAGATTCTGTGCAGAGAGAATATCGTCATACGCAGACACAGAACCACAAAAAACTCCTGCGGCAAGAAGCAAAACAAAAAACGTGATCAGCATTCGATACCTGAATACAGCTGGCATGATCCGGTTAGTCTGCCTGCCAGTTTGTAATGATTTTTTGTTTTTCATTATTTGACCGCCAAAGTAAATAAAAAATACATTCGCAACAATGACATATAAAGACGTCACATCTGTTTGTCATTTTAATGATTATTCGACTTTTTTTCAAAAATTCAAAAAACTTCCGGAACCATTCGTTTGAAAATAGCAGGAGAGCATTCTCTCCCGAGATCCTACCCTATCGCAAGTTTCCTTCGAAAACTTGCTCGCAAGGCAAAGCCTTGCTCGGCTAAGACCGGTCCTATTGACCGGTCCGCCTCAGCTGAGGTCGGCCGCTTTCAGCGTCCAACCCGAACCTCAAAATCCCCCCACTTCCACTCGAAAACCACCATTTCCATTCCAAAATCACCCTTCACCCATCAAAATCATACCTCTCCCAACCCTCAAAAACCACCCTCGAAAAAGAAATACGCCATATCCTGCCGTATTTTTTCAATAATTCTTTCATCTATTTATATCTGTATGTATACATGTAAAAAAAACGATACCCTCCCCCGGACTACGTCCGTAAGTAAGTAATTACGGGAAGAAAAGCTGCTCATCAATCACTTTTTTTTATGTATAGTATATACTTTGTTTTGTACAGAAGAGAGAGAGAGAGAGAGGAAAAGTAAAAACGCATGTATGTATATGTGTACGTAAGTACGTCTTTCCTTCCGTCCGGACGTAGTCGGGAGGGGGATATCGTTTTTTTTAATGTGTATGTCTAAGTGCATAGATAGATACACACATAATATAGGGCAGAATTCGAACCGATTTGGGATTTTAGTACAATCTCATCTCTCCACACTTTGCCGTCACACAAAATCACTGCAGAACACACCCACCCGCCTTTGACTTATCCCCCTGTCGAATGATTAATTGGTTCTAACGTCCAACAATCATTCATTATGGATGTGTCCCCCGAAATCTGGATAGAAAAATACCGGCCCAAAAATCTTTCCGAGGTCGTCGGTCAGCAGGAAGTCGTCGAACGGCTCCGCTCCTACGTAAAGACCCGTGCTCTTCCGCATCTCCTGTTCACCGGCTCTGCCGGCGTCGGGAAGACCACCTGTGCCGTTGCTTTGGCCCGCGAAATGTTCGGCGATACCTGGAATATGAACTTCCGCGAACTCAATGCCTCGGATGAACGCGGGATCGATGTCGTCAGAAACCAGATCAAACAGTTTGCACGAACAGCCCCCCTGGGCGATTCAACGTTCAAGATCCTGTTTCTCGACGAAGCGGATGCCTTGACCCAGGATGCCCAGGCCGCTCTTCGCCGGACCATGGAAAACTACGCCGAGACTTGCCGTTTCGTTCTTTCATGCAACTACTCCTCAAAAATCATAGACCCGATCCAGTCCCGGTGTGCCATCTACCGGTTCCGACCCCTCACCGATGAAGCCATCAGTGAGGAAATGGCACGGATCGCAAAAAAAGAGGGAATAACCATTGAGGAAGGAGCATATCTCGCCATTGCTTATGTATCCCTCGGGGATATGCGTAAAGCGATCAATGCCCTGCAGGGTGCCGCCATTGTCTCGGATCATGTCACCGCCGAAAACATCTATGCCATCACCTCGAATGCAAAGCCCGAAGAGATCACGTCGCTCCTTTCACTCTGCCTCGAAGGCGAATTCGAAACAGCCGAACGCATGCTCCATGCCCTGATGTACGATAAGGGCATTGCGCCGAACGAACTCGTGAATCAGCTCTACCGCGAGATATCCCGTTCCACCTCTCTCGACCGCCGGCTCAAGGTCGATCTCATCGATCACCTCGGCGAAACCGACTACCGCATGAGTGAAGGAGCCGATGCTGACATTCAGATGGACGCCCTTCTTGCACGGATCGTCCGGTCAGGCATGAATTAAAAAAATCTAAAACCCGCTTCTCTCGAGTTCGTCCCCGATCCTCGCGAGAAGCAGTTTGTCCCCATCTTTTTTCGCTAGATCCTCTGCGGTCGTGAGATCTTGGATCGCCTCTTCGATTCTCCCCTCCTCGAGCCGGATCAGACCCAGTCCAAGGTATGCCAGTGCCGACCAGTGGTTTTCCTCCTTTCCCGCTCTGCCGAGGATCTCCTCAAAATCCTCCCGTGCCTTCTGCAGATCACCGGACTGCAGAAAAAGGTCGGCCCTGTTGTATCTGATGGGGAATGCAGCCGGCTGGCGGACGAGAGCACTCGTGTAATCTGAGATAGCCTCGTTTGCGGCGCCCGTCTCCTGAAAACAGACCCCCCGGTAGTAATAATAGTTCACGTTCTCCGAATCTTTTCGCAGTGCATCCGTGAAACATCCTGCTGCGTCTCTAAAATTCCTGGCCGCAAACAGAAGAAGCCCCTGTTTGAACGCGTCCGTATCACTATTCATATCTTCCAGCCGGACAGGACCCCGGTCGTGATCCGCCGGACAAACGGATTTTCATCATTGAGCATCGGCGAGATGATGGGCTCGAGTTCTATTGTTCCGCAGCGTCCGAGAGATTTGACCGCCATATAGCGGACATGATCCTTTTCGTCGGAGAGTAACGGAGTGAGCAGCGGGACGCCTGCCGGATCTGCCGTAAATCCGATGATCTCCGCCGCACGGTAGCGAAGCCGCCACTCGCTGTCTTTCAGAAGAGGGCGGACCACGTCGATCCCGGCCGTCCCCATCGTCCCGAGTTTTTCTGCGGCAAGATGCCGGTCTTCCTTCTTTTGTGAATGGAGAAGGGCAAGACACTCCGGTAGTGCAGTTGTCATATGTAGATTGTACTAACCAAATCATATTTCATACTTTCGATTTTTATCATACGAAGTTAGGGTAAACCCCCTCATTAAATATTACGATTGTGGGGTGTTAGTCATACTAATTTATTTGTGTGAATAACCTATCAAAACTATGAGTGTGAAAGGTCTCCTGCTGGTAGGTCATGGAAGCCGACTCCAATATAATAAGGAGTTGATCACGACCACCGCTGAAATGATGAAAGCAAACGGCGGTGACTATCTGATCAAATCCTGTTTCCTCGAATACAGTAATCCGACCGTTGCCGAAGGTCTCGATCTTATGCGAAGCGAGGATCTGGAGATCCTCATCGTTGTCCCGCTTTTCCTTGCAAAAGGGATCCATATCCTGCGTGACATTCCAAAGATCCTCGGACTTGAAGCCGGGAAAAAACGCGGAACGTTCACGCTTGCGGACGGCCGCGTGATCCCTCTCGTCTATGCCGAACCGATCGGGATCGATCCCCTTTTAGCACAGCTTATGCTGAAGAATGCCGCGAACGCCCTGAAAATTTCGGAGGATGCATGAAAGTCCTCGTTCTCGACACGATCCACGGCGGAACGATCCTTGCCGAAGCCCTTCTTCGAAACGGCGACGATGTGGACGCTTTGGATGTCTACCGCGGCGTCGGTCTCACACCAGAAGAGGCCGCATCGCGAAACTATGATCTGATCACCTCCCCGGTCCATCTCGATCCGGCATATCCCCTCCTTGATACAAAAACCCCGGTCATCTCCCATCATGAAATGACCCGCCGGCTCGCCGGACCTCTGCCGAAGGCGGTCATCGAGGTGACCGGTGCACGGGGGAAAACAACGGTCTCATTTGCGATAGCATCTCTTTTTGAAACAAAAGGCGTGCTTCACACGAGCCGTGGTACCTATGTTTATCCGGAAGGGACCTTTCTCTGGAAAAAGAGCATCACGCCCGCATCCGTCCTTCTCGCAGCAGGGGGGGCGAAGACACATGCGGCTGAATGGCTCGTTGCCGAGGTCTCCGCCGGCGTTACCGGGATCGGGACCCTGGGCGTTCTGACCTCGCCGGACGATTATCCGATCGCCGCCGGAAAGAAGAGTGCGCTTGCCGCAAAACTCGAATCCCTTGCAAAATGCAAAACCGTTCTCGTCCCGAAGGGCGTCCCGCTGAAGGCAGGGTGGCATGTCATCGACGATCTCGTATCCGTCGAAGGCGACGTGCTTTCCTGGGATGGCGGATCGTTCAAAAATCCGCTCCTTCTGCTCGCCGGATACCACGAACCGCTCAAATGCGCATCGGCCGCCGGTCTTCTGCTCGGACTCGATCCGGGCAAGCTTGCGGGATTCACTGCGATCGAAGGAAGGATGCAGTATTATCTCGAAGACGGCGTGCCGTTCCTCGACAACGCAAACAGCGGGACGACCCGGGATACCACGCTCGCCGCGGCCGCCTATCTCCGCCGGCTTGTTCCGGGCAAGGAGATCGTTCTCGTGATCGGCGAGGAACATAAGGCCGTGTGTGAGGGATTTTTGGATGACGCGATCCAAGCGACGATTCGGGACATCGCCCCGGTCCGGACGATATCCGTGAGTAAGTCAGGCGGTCTGAACTTTGCCGCATCAAGGTCACAGGCGCTTTCCTTAGCAAAAGAACACAATGCGGCAGTTCTTCTCGCCGTAAAAACCTGGAGATAAAAATGCGTTACGTTCAGCCGCGTCCAAGCTCCATTGTTGCAGCCCTTTACACTCTCCGGGATCTGAATGTCGATCTCGCGATCCTTCACGGCCCGTCAGGCTGTTCATTCAAACATGCCAGACTCTTAGAAGAGGACGGGATCCGTGTTTTAACGACCTCTCTCGGTGATGAGGAGTTCATCTTCGGCGGGCAGAAGATCCTGGAGGATGTGCTCCGTTATGCGGAAAAGGAATTCTCTCCCCGCCGCATCGCCGTTGTCGGGACCTGTGTCTCGATGATCATCGGCGAGGATCTCGAAGCCGGCATCGAAGCATCCGGCATCACGACCCCCGCGATAGGGGTTTCGATCCACGCAGGATTCCGCGAGAACATCGCCGGGGTCATTGCCGCACTAGAGCCTGCGGCAAAAGCCGGCTGGATCTCCGAAGAGGAGCTCGAGCGGCAGAGAGGTGTCCTTGCCTCCGCGAACCTAACCGAACGGGAACGGGGAGCGGCCTCTAAAACCTACATCGCTCCGTCCCGCGGCGATCTGAAACATGTTGCCGCCGCGGAACTCGCTGCACTGCTTCGTTCCGGCAAAAAAGGCATGGCGATCATGAATGCAAAGAAGGAGACGGCATACATGTTCGCCGACCATCTCTGCGCCGTGCATGAATGCGTGCCGGAAGCGAACGTGACCTTTGTCGCAAACCTCGAAGCACGCGGTCTGCCAAAAGTCAGAGGGGACGCCGCCATGATCCTTGCGGAGCTCAACGAACGCGGCCTCCATCCCGAGCTTATCGGGGCGCTGGATGAGTACGGCGGAAATGGTCAGAGGATCGCGGAAAGGATCGCCGAGGTGAAACCCGAGTTCATTCTTCTCGTCGGGGTCCCGCACGCAGTTTCGCCCGCCGCCCTCGCAGGCATTACAGTATTTTCCGTCACGAACGGGCCGCGTCAGGTCCTCCCCTTGAAAGAACAGGGACATGCGCACGTCATGGTCGAGATCGATCTCCATCCAAAGACCCTCGGCGTCCAAAATATCGTCGAAAGCGATTTCGGAGCCGTTTTAAGGAGCATGTGATGAAGTCGCTTCTGATCTCGGGAGATCGATCGGGCGCCGGAAAAACCAGCATCACGCTCGGTCTTGCCGGCCTTCTCTCAAAGGACTCGATCGTTCAGACCTACAAGGTCGCGATGGACTACATCGACACCTCCTATCTGTCAGGCGTCACCGGCAGACCGTCCTACAATCTGGACACCTTTGTCCAGACCGATGATGAGCTCACCGGTCTTTTTTCCTACGGGGCGAAAGGTGCAGATATCGGGATCGTCGAAGGGGTCCGCGGACTCTACGAGGGACGCGATTCGTTCACCGATGTCGGCAGTACCGCGGCGATCGCAAAACGCTTCTCCCTCCCGACGATCCTTGTGGTCGATGCACGGAGCATCACCCGATCCGCGGCCGCTCTCGTTAAGGGATTCCAGGCATTCGACCCGGAAGTTCGGATCAAAGGTGTGATCCTCAATAACACCGGCGTAGGACACCATGTGCAGAAAGCGACCGAGGCAATAGAGTATTACTGCGGGATCCCCGTTCTCGGCGCAGTTCCCCGAAGCCCGGAGATGGATCTTTCCATGCGGCATCTCGGTCTTGTTCCATTTGTGGAAGGCATGCGGGACCCGGGATTTGCAAAGACGATCGACGGAATCATCCGGCATGTCGGGGCCCATGTGGACCTCGACGCGATAAAGGCCCTCGCAGAAGATGTGACCCCGGAACCAAACCAGGTCACCGAGTCCCTTGCCTCCAGACCGAAACCGACCCGAAATATCGCTATCGCGTTCGACGAGGCGTTCACCTTTTATTACGGTGAGCTGGAATCTGTTTTGCGCAGTCAGGGCTGCGATGTCCAGAAGTTCAGTCCACTCCATGACACCCTGCCGGATGCCGACGGCTATATTTTCGGCGGAGGATATCCCGAAATGTTCGCGGAGGAACTTTCCAAAAACACCGCGATGCGGGAAGCGATCCTTGCAAAAGCAAAGGAAGGGACGCCCATCTATGCGGAGTGCGGTGGACTCATGTACCTCACCCGGTCGATTACCCTGAAAAAAGGCTGGATGGGGAGGGAAGAGGACGCAGCGTATCCGATGTGCGGCGTTTTTTCCGGAGACACCATGATGCCTGCCGGAAAAACGCTCAGATATGTGGAAGGGACCGCCGTCCTTTCCGAAAACTCATATCCGTTCAAGGGTCATGAGTTTCATTACAGCGGCGTCGTTATGGATCCAAACACACGATTCACCTACTCGCTCTCCCGGGGAACCGGCATAATCGACGGAAAGGACGGGGTCGTTTTCAACAATGCACTCGGTACCTATACCCATCTTATGCCGGTCTCGTCAGAAGGCATCCTCCGGGAGATCTTTGGAGAAGAGCGTGGAAAACAGTATATTAAAGCGGATTCCCCGCAGACGTTATAGTATGATCCCGCTGTTCCTCGACCTGTCAGAATCCCGCGTTCTCGTGTTCGGCGCGGGTGAGGTGGGGGTCCGGAAAGCCCGCCATTTCACGTCAGCCGCAAGGATGACCATCGTTGCCGAAGATATCTCTCCCGAGATCTTCTCCTTTTCCAATGTATCCATCAAGCAGATGGCGATTTCGGATATGGAGACTGAGGATCTGGAGAAGCTGATCGACCGCCACGATATCGTCATCGCTGCCCTTTCAGATGAAAAGGAGAACGAGCGGCTTTGCCGTCTCGCAAAATCCGCCGGAAAGTTATACAACAATGCGACAGGCGAAGGAAACATCCGGATCCCGTCCGTCGTTTCCGGGGCCGAGTATCAGATCGCCGTCACGACCGAAAAATCGGCACCGGTCGTCCCGGCGTTTATCCGGTCTTATCTGGAGGCAAACCTCCCGTGGCTGGATAACATGATCCTTCTGCAGAACACTTTGCGCGAGGAGCTGAAAACGAACGTCCCTGATCAGGCACGCCGGGCAGAGATCCTCCGCGCCGTGATCAATGACGCGGAGATACAGAATGCCTGTGCATCAGGCGTCCCGTCGACCGAGATCTGCAGAAAATATCTATGACCCGGACACTTCTTACTGAAATTTCGGTGGCGACCGCAGACCACAGCAAATACGGCGAGGAGATCCTTGGTCTCTTCCGATTCAAGGACGAGACCGCCTTTTTTGAAAAAGCCTCCAAGATCTTTCCAGGCGTGGTCCTTCTTGAAACCTGCAATAGAGTCGAGATCCTTGTTCACGGCAGCGGGAAGCAGCTGCGGGACTTCCTGCACGGAGAGAACCGGTTCGTGTTCGAGATCCTCGAAGGCGAAGCCGCCCTCATGCATCTTCTGGAACTTGCCGCCGGAACGAAGTCGATGATCATCGGCGAGGATCAGATCCTCGGACAGATGCGCCGCTCGCTTCTTCTTGCCGAGTCGCACAATACGAATGACGTCATCACCGATGTGTGTCTGAACACCGCGATTCGGGAAGGCGTGTCCATCCGGCAGAAGACCAGTATCAACAAAGGCGCGGTATCCATAGGATCGGCCGCGGTACTTCTCGCCGAGGAGCTGATGGGGGATCTTGACGGGAAAAACATCCTTGTCGTCGGCGGCGGCGAGATGGGGACCCTGGTTGCCCGTGCTCTCTGTGAAAAGAATCTCCGGGCTATCTATGTCACGAACCGGTCGTTTGACAGGGCTGTCCTTCTCGCGAATGAGATCCGCGGACGGGCGATGCGGCTCGATCAGCTCTATCCGTGCATTGCCTTATCAGACGTCGTGATCTCCTGCACAGGAGCGCCGCATCTGATCATCCACGGAGAAGAGCTTACCGAGACGATGAACGAGAGGTTCTGGCCGCTCGATCCGGAACCAAGACATCTTCTTTTGATCGACATCGCCCAGCCGCGGGACATCGATGACGCCTGCCGGGATATCGCCGGCGTCTCTTTGAAAACGCTCGACGATCTGAAAAGCATCTCGGAAAAGAATCTTGCTGCCCGAAAAACCGAGTGCGAGCATTCGGACATTCTCGTCCGTGCCGCTCTCCCTGAGTTCATCAAAGCCTTCAACCGTGCGGCTTCCGGCGATCTGACGAAAACGCTCTACACGTGGGCGGAGGAGATCCGTCAGCGTGAAAAGAACAAGGCCCTCTCCCGTCTTCGAAACGCCGACCCCTATCTGGAGTCGGTCATCGATGACCTGACGAGCGCACTCACGAAAAAACTGCTCGGGGATGCGGCAAAAAGCATCCGTGCGAGCGCAGAATGTACCGACACACAGACCGCAGAAATCCTCCTCAAAGCAATAATTTCAGGTGAAGTATCATGTATCCGCAGATCAGAATGAGAAGACTCAGGCAGAATATCCTTCAGCCGATGTTTAAGGAAACGAGACTCGTAAAAGATGAACTGATCATGCCGCTCTTTTTCGATGAGAAGGCGGTAAAACCCGTTCCGATCGCGTCCATGCCCGGCCAGTTCCGCTATCCCCTTTCCTCAGCCGAAGAGGTCGCAGAGGAGATGAAGGCCACAGGTGTTCGCGCCGTTCTCCTGTTCGGGATCCCGAAAGCGAAGGACACGGAGGCGTCGGGCGCATTTGCCGAAAACGGCATCGTCCAGGAAGCGACCCGGCGGATCAAAGCCGCCGTGCCCGTTTTGGTCGTCATCGCCGATACCTGCGCATGCGAATACACCTCGCACGGACACTGCGGGATCCTCTGCGGAAAAGAGCTCGACAACGACGCCTCGCTTCTTCTGATGGAAAAGATCGCGGTCAGTCAGGCGGCGGCAGGAGCGGATATGGTGGCTCCTTCCTGCATGCTGGACGGACAGGTACTGGCGATCCGCGAAGCTCTGGTCGAAGAAGGTTTTTCGAACACCCCGATCATGTCCTACTCGACCAAATTCGCGTCCGCCCTCTACGGTCCGTTCCGTGAAGCGGCCGACTCGGGATTCTCGTTCGGAGACCGGACAAGTTATCAGATGAGCCCGGCAAACCGCAGGGAAGCGATCCGCGAATCCTATCTGGATGAGGTGGAAGGAGCGGATATCCTGATGGTGAAACCCGCAGGATTCTATCTGGACATCCTGCGTGATGTGCGGGAATCTACGGATATGCCGCTCGCGGCCTATCAGGTCTCGGGCGAGTATGCCATGATCAAAGCCGCCGGAATGAACGGCTGGATCGATGAAAAAAAGATCATGATGGAGTCGCTTCTTGCGATCAAACGGGCAGGGGCTGATCTTATCATCACGTATTTTGCAAAAGAAGTCGCGGAGATGCTGCCATGAAAAGTGAAGAGTTATTTAATACAGCAAAGACCTGCCTCCCGGGCGGGGTCTCAAGTCCGGTACGTGCGATAAAACCTTATCCGTTTTATGTGGAATCTGCGAGCGGAGCAACGCTCAAAACAGCGGACGGCGAAGAACTCGTCGACTGCTGCATGGGGTACGGCCCCCTGCTTCTCGGTCACGCGAACCCGGTGATCAGAAAGGCGATCGATGCACAGCTTGACGACGGCTGGCTCTACGGCACGCCGACAAAACTCGAGATCGACCTTGCTCAACGGATCATCCGCGATCATGCATCGATCGAGATGCTCAGATGCGTTTCGAGCGGTCTTGAAGCCACGCTTGCCGCGATCCGGCTTGCCCGGGGTTTTACGAAAAAATCCGGGATAGTCAAGATCGAAGGCGGGTTCCACGGAGCCCATGACGCGGTTTTGATCGCCGCAGGAAGCGGGGCGACCACGCACGGAACACCGGACTCGCTCGGCGTCCCTGCATCATTTGCCGCTCACACCCGTCAGGTCCGGTATAACGATCCGGAAGCACTCGAAACACTGCTTTCAAGGGACAAGGACATCGCTGCATTCATCATCGAACCGGTGATGGGAAATGTCGGCCCAGTCCTCCCGGACGACGGCTATCTGTCCGCGGTCCGCGAGATCACAGCGGCCCATGACGTTCTCCTCATCTTCGACGAGGTCATCACCGGATACCGGCTCGGAATCGGCGGAGCACAGAAAAAATACGGCATAAAACCCGACCTCACCACGCTCGGCAAGATCACCGGCGGGGGTCTGCCGATCGGCGTTTTCGGCGGCATGCGGGACATCATGGAACTCATTTCCCCGTCTGGCGGCGTCTACAATGCCGGAACCTTCAACGGAAACCCCCTCACCATGGCCGCGGGTATCGCGACAAACGCCTACCTCCACGAAAATGAGGGTCTGTATGCAAAGCTCGATGAAAAGACCCGGGCGATCGAAGAGTCACTGCCGGCAAAGGCTTCCGGCTCGTTTGTGAGACTCGGATCGCTCTTTAAGTATTTCTTCAGAAGCACTGCCCCGCAGAATTATCTTGAGGCAAAGGGATCGGATGCCGCCGCGTTCCGGGTCTTCTTCGAGAAAGCGCTCAAAGACGGCGTGTTCATTCCGCCTTCGCAGTTTGAGACCAACTTCATCTCGACCGCCCACGACTCCTCCTCGATGGAAAAAATAATCTCGGTATATCAGCATGTCTAAAATTCGGATCGGCACACGCGGCAGCAAACTTGCTCTTGCCCAGACAGAGAAGGTCATCGGTCTTCTTGCAGAGAACGGCATCGGAGCAGAGTATGTTATCATAAAAACGACCGGCGACAAGATCACGGACCGCGGTCTTCATCAGATCGGCGGATTCGGGATGTTCGTCCGGGAACTGGACAATGCGATTCTCCGCGGCGAGATCGACTGCGCTGTTCACAGTATGAAAGACATTCCTGCCGAACGCCCGAAAGGTCTTTTGACGGTCGCCGTTTTGAAACGGGATCCTCCCTATGATTATCTGGTGATGGACGGGACGATGGAAAATCTGATGGTGATCGGGACCTCGAGTCTGCGGAGAAAGGCCCAGCTGCTCAGATATTATCAGAATTGTTCTGGTGCCCGGGTCGAGATGCTCCGCGGGAATCTGGATACGCGGCTTTCCAAACTCGATGACGGACTGTATGACGGTATCGTGGTCGCAGAAGCAGGACTTATGCGGCTCGGCTACAAGAGAAACGGACTCAGAATGCCGGTCGATATGTTCGTTCCGGCGGCAAATCAGGGAACGGTCGCGGTCGTCAGCCGGGACACGCCCGAGCTTCGGGCGGCATTTGCTCCGCTGAATCACCCGCAGTCGGCTCTGGACTGTGCGATCGAGCGGATCGTTATGGAAGAGATCGGCGGCGGATGTTTTACCCCGATGGGGATATTCTGCGAAAACCAGCACCTCACGGCCGAGGTCCTTTCGCTCGACGGCACCCGTGCTGAGCGGATCACTGCGGATGTGATGGATCTGGAGGGAGCGAAAATAGCCGGGATCAAGCTCCGGACCGTTGCCGCCGAACTGATAGCCGAGGCAAAACTTGCTCTTGGCGAACAGACCGGAAAACCCGGGAAGGTGTATCTCGTTGGGTCAGGTCCCGGAGGTCTTGGCCTTCTGACGTTCCGTGCCCGCGAGGTGATCGACTCGGCTGATGTGATCATGTATGATCAGCTGCCGGGTGACGAGATCATTGCCTCACTTCCTGCACGTGCGGAGAAGATCGACGTTGGAAAATACGGCGGTCATCACACGATGAAGCAGGAGGATATCGAGAAACTGCTCGTCGAAAAGGCGCAGGCAGGCGGGATCATCGTCCGGCTGAAGGGCGGCGACCCGTTCATGTTCGGCCGCGGCGGGGAGGAGATGGAAGTCCTTCGTGAATACGGGATCCCCTGTGAAGCAATTCCCGGGGTCACGAGCGGGATTGCGGTACCGGAATGTGTCGGCATCCCGGTCACCCACAGGGATTTTGCAAGCCAGGTGACCTTTGTGACCGGTCACGAGAATCCCGAAAAGGAGGTCTCGTCGATCGACTGGAAGTGGCTTGCGGGAAGTCCCGGAACGATCGTTATCTACATGGGCGTGAAAAATCTCGGCAGGATCGCAGAACTACTGATCGAAAATGGTCGTGACCCAAAAACGAAGATCGCCGTGATCGAGCAAGGATTCCGCCGTGATCAGCGGGTGACCTGCGCCACGCTTGCGGATATCGGCGAGGTCGGAGCTCGGGTTGGACTGAAACCTCCGGCGATCATCGTGATCGGCGAAGTGGTCGGGCTGTATAATAGATCTCACTAAATCAGTTACTTACCCGAAAAAATAAAATATTTAATTACAATTATTTTTTACCAATAAGGTGATTACCAAATATCAATATAACAGCTATCACTAAACAGACAATAAATATTGTCATGTTAATATATAACCCCCCAAGGAATCCTAATATCAACAATACGATACAAATTGCAAGTATAAATCTCAGAATCACAAATAATACATAGAGATAATAGCATATCAATGTCCTTGTATGGGCAGTGAAATATATAATGATCTGTGAAATTGCACGATTATTCGATCATACGCTAAATTTTTGTGCAAGTGCGCTGTATAAGGAAGACTGATTATTTGTCTATTAATCATCTCAACCAAGGATTTTGTCGTGATATCAAGGTCTTACCCGAATAATCCTGACTGAATTTTTTAATACTCTTTATCATCACTTTATCTAACATATCTGGGGAATAACCAAACGGAACACATAAACCATAGAATATCCAGTCAAACATTGGAGTGGGATTTGTCGCGGTCGCATATTCGAAGGGATCCTTAAACATAATCTCTTGTTCTTTTTTTATAGAATAACAAATTCCATGCTTTGTTACCATATCATAAAATGCATTATCCCCGGTATCAAAATACAACAGACAATTACGTATGTTTCTGTAGTTGAACGAGATGACATACTCTTTTTTATCAAAATATTTTGTCAGGAGATATTCTAAAACTCTATTCAAAGTATTCGTTATATAAGTATAAATTATAGCAAATTCTAGAAACTTGAATCCTGTCAAATCATAATTAGGATTACAGCTACGCAGATTCAAAGCAATATCTTCACCATTCTCCTTTTCACACGGAATAAGATGGAGAGAGAATTTCACACTGCCGTTATGAAATAGTTCAAGAGTACGAGTGACAGAATTTGGTGCAATTGTATCTGACCCGAAAAATATAATTGAGTTGTGTGACAACATACTCCTTGAGAATCCTAAATTTTCGTTAAAATTAGATCTAATCTCTTCGAAATCCATAAGAGTTAATTGATTTTGTTGTTTTTTATTATATAATGTTATCATGCAGTATGGAGATGTATTGTCAGAGTCATATATAGTATCAATTTTGAATTTCTCCATCTCATTTTTATATTTATTCCGTTTTTCGATCAATCGATCAATTGTTGAACGATCGGGCGGAACTGGTATTTTGCTACTACCACTTCGTATGTAGACAGTACCCTTACAGATATATGGGGGGTCAATTCCCTCATCAACAAATATGACCAAAACCCCTTTTTCCATTTCGGAAGGATTAGGAATGAAGTGACATTCAAAAACAGGTGTTGGTGATACATCTGATTGGATTTTGTTAGCTATTGTTTGGCTAAAGTCTGCATTTTCTTTATGAATATTGACAATTGCTCCTCGATCATTTATTCCAATAAAAAGCCAGCCCCCTTCTGAGTTTGCAAAAGAGGTTATTGTCTGGCAGAGATGCTTTTTCTTAAAATTTTCGTCCCATTGTTTTTTGTATTCTACTTTATACCCTTCTTGAATATTCCTTTCATCGAGTTGTGATAAATGCTCATAGTTAATTTCTTGTATCGATAGAAAATCGCCATCTTCATTTATCAGGGGGGAATAAAATAGTGACATTGTAGTGTTCCTATCCAAATTATAGTTGTATTAGAACATTATACTATAGCTTTCAGGATAGAAGGAAAAAGTATCTCACTCAAATTCACACTAGCTAGGGATTTTGGTGGATAGACAACAACTCCCGCTAATAGAGACTCAATGATATTTATAATAGGAGTTACGCGGTGTTATTCTCAATCCAATTCGGGAAGGGTATTGCTGGGTGTAGACACAAGAGATAATTTAACCGCGAATCTCCGCGAATTAACGCGAATCGCATTTTTCTTGCGCCGTCGTGCTCTGCTCCGGCTGATCGCCTACGCAGGAATCGCACTCCGTCTGGAAAAATGCTGGGGAAAAACCGGCGTGCCGGTTTTTCTCTCGGTATACTTCTCTTTTTGTGTAATCGAAAAAATAATGAAACAACAGAAAAACCCGCACGCGGGTTTTTCCGATAGCATTTTTCAAGAAAGGGTGCGATTCCTGCGTAGGCGATAAGCCGAAGCAGAGCACGACGGCGCAAGAAAAATGCGATTCGCGTTAATTCGCGGAGATTCGCGGTTAAATTATCTCTTGTGTCTACACTAATGCCGTACACGAAATCGAACTACATCTCATAAGTAAGTCAGTTTTTTCGATTAAGATCACACCGCGTAAGTCCTATTATAAAATCTGAAAGAAAAAAAAGATTTATTCCATGCGGATAGCGCTTTCGGGGCACTCATCCACACAGGTTTCACAGTCGACACATTCATCAGCGTTGATGACTGCTTTTTCATCGACAATTTCGATTGCTGCTGACGGGCAGATGTCCACACAGGTCGCACATCCGGTACATTTTTCTTTATTAACTACTGCTGGCATTTTGGATTTACCTCGTATAACTACAATATTTCTTATCCGAAGGAGAAATACATTTCGAGTTGTCGGGTTTATAACCCGAGAACTTCTTTCATTGTGTATAAACCGGGCGCCGCAGTGGGTGCCCATCCAGCTGCACGGACCGCTCCTCTTGCGAATACCGCCCGATCATATGCCCGGTGGGTAAGCTCGATCGTCTCATAGTTCTGGTGGAACTGGACGGTGTGGTCCCCAACCACATCGCCGCCGCGGATCACATGGACGCCGATCTCGTTTTTCCGCTCGGTCATACCCTCGCGTCCATACATCCCTTCACGTTTGCCGACCTCGTCCTGGATAATTTTCAGGATCGTCCTCGCCGTTCCGCTCGGGGCGTCCTTCTTGTGCCGGTGGTGTGCCTCGATCACTTCGATATCGTAATCGCCGAGGCGGGAAGCCGCATCGCGAACAAGTTCCCAGAAAATGTTCACGCCGACGCTGAAGTTTGTCGTTTTAACGACCGGGACATTCTTTATTGCTTCAAGCAGCTCAGCATCCTGTTCAGGAGTGAAACCGGTCGTGCCGATCACTAAAGCCACGCCTTTTTTCGCCGCGATCTTTGCATTGATCATCGTCGCCGCTGCAATGGTGAAATCGATCATCACATCGGGTTTGACCTCGTCGATGAATGCGGCAAGATTCTCGGATGAGACGACCGGTTTTCCCAGGACCGTACCTTCCTTGATATCCACACCGCCGACAAACTCCAGCTCCGGGTTTTCCATGACCATGTTCGCGATCGTCGTACCCATTCTGCCGAATGCACCGCAGATGATGACCTTACTCATAACGGGAAAGCACCTCGCGAAGTACTGCTGTGTCCTGCTTGCTGAGCGAATCCAAGGGGAGCCTGACATTTCCTGAGTTGATCATTCCACGGATCTCTGCGGCACGCTTGATCGGTACCGGGTTCACGTCCATGAAGAGGGCCTTCGAAAGATCCATCAGCTCATAATGCATCTTCATCGCTGCCTTCACATCGGAACGCTTGAACATCTCATACATCTCGACCATACGCTTTGGTTCGATGTTTGCCGTAACTGAAATACATCCGTGACCGCCGACCGAAAGGACCGGGAGTGTCAGGGAGTCGTCGCCTGACGTGAGGATGAACGGATATTCGCGGTCGAGATCCTGCGTTCCCTGGATGATCGCCATCATCTGCTCAAGGTTTCCGCTTGCTTCCTTTACCGCGACTAAATTAGGGATGGTCTCCACCATCTCGATGATCAGATCGGCAGGCAGGTTCTGACCGGTTCGTCCGGGGATGTTGTACACGATCACCGGAAGACCGATATCGGCGACCTTTCGATAGTGCTTCAGCAGACCGGATCTGTTCGGCTTGTTGTAGTACGGGCTGATCAGAAGAACGCCGTCTGCTCCGGACATCTTTGCAGCGCGGGTCATCAGAAGAGCTTCTTCCGTGTTGTTCGAACCCGTTCCTGCGATGGCAGGAATACGGTTGCTCGAGGCAGATATGGCCTCTTCAATGACACGGATATGCTCGGCATGTGTCATTGTAGCCGATTCACCGGTTGAACCGCAGGCGAGAAGTCCGTGAACGCCTCCACGGATAACATGCTCGATGCAGTTTCTCAAACCTTCAATGTCAAGCGACTGGTGGTTGTCGTCATTGAACGGCGTGATGAGTGCAGGAATTACACCTTCAAACATAATACATTACCTTTTGGTTGAACAACATGATGTATTTTCCGCAGTTCGGATGTCCTGATCAGGGAGAAGCGTACCTTTCGCCCCTTCATCTGCACGAAAACATATCTTGTTCCACGGTCAAAGTATCATGAATGGAAGAAGTCTTTATCGCCCGTGCCGGAGCAAGGTCACAAGACCGGAACACCGGGAACAAGATCCGGGCTCTCTGCATGGCGGCAGGCCTTGAAAACATGGTGAACCCCGGTGATCTGACCGCGGTCAAGGTCCACTTCGGCGAACAGGGAAACGACGCGTTTGTTAGCCCGATCCATGTCGCTTCGGTCGTGAAAGAGATCGAGATGATAGGAGCAAGTCCCTTTCTTACCGATACCAATACCCTGTACCTTGGAGGCAGGAGAAACTCCGTCGACCATGCGAAGACCGCGGCGATGCATGGATTCTGCTATCCGGTCTTTGACTGTCCGGTGATCATCGCCGACGGACTTCGCGGTCAGAGTTTTACTCCCGTGGATGTCTACGGAAAACATTTTGAAACCGTCAAGATCGCCTCCGATCTCGTCTCTGCAGACAGTATGGTCGTCGTATCCCACTTCAAAGGACATGAAGCCGCCGGGTTCGGGGGAGCCCTGAAAAATCTCGGCATGGGCTGTGCCTCCAACGAGGGAAAACGTGAGCAGCACACGACCCGCCCTATGATTTTAGAAGACAAGTGCGTGGTCTGTGGAGCCTGTATGAATGCCTGTCCTGAATTTTGTATCAGCCTTTCCGGCAAAGCAGTCGCGATAGATCTTGAACACTGTATCGGCTGTCTGATGTGCATGAACATCTGCCCGGAACATGCGATCGATCTCGACTGGAAGGACGACGGGGTCGTGTTTGTCGAACGGATGATCGAGTATGCGGCCGGGGCCATCGGAAATAAAACCGGGAAGACGTTTTACATCAACTTCCTCACGAACATCACCCCGCATTGTGACTGCACGCCGTGGAACGACATCCCGTTCGTTCCGGACATCGGCATCCTTGCTTCGACCGATCCGGTCGCTTTGGACAAAGCCTGTTTTGATCTCGTCAACGCCGAAGAGGGTGTTTTCGGCAGCCTTCTGCCGGATCATCATCAGCCGGGCGAGGAGAAGTTCACCCGCGTCTGGCCGGGAACCAACCCGGAACTGCAGATCTCATATGCCGAAGAGATGGGTGTCGGACGGGGCGAATACCGTCTCATTGAGATCTGATCCTTTTTTTAGAATAGTATTTGACTTGCACCATTACCAACGGATACTCTTATCTGCATCAAAAATAAAGTATGAAAACATCTATGGATATACGGATCCTGCGTCTCATTTTTGCTCTTATCGTCACAGCTTTGATGCTCGGATCCCCCTATATCCCTGCTCTGGGACTGGTGATGCTTGCCTTTGCCGCAGTCATCTATTTTGTGGAGAAAAGCCGGTATTTTGCGATCGGTATTGGCGTAATCGCCATATTATACGGGACCGGTCTCATTCCTGTGTCGGCTCTGTTCGGACCTCTGATGATGATCGGTTGGGGAGAATGCCTGCTCAATATCTTCAAAAACGTCAGGCATCTGGGATTTCTCTATACGATAGGTTCATCCGCGGCTCTTTTAGCAACGATGCTCTACACAAACGAGTATCAGCCGCTTGTGGGCATCATCGCCGTGATCGTTCTTTTGATGCTTCGGAGCATCTTAAAAGATCGCGAGGACGGTTTGATGATCGGACTTCTCGGGGTCGCGATGACCATCACGCTCTTTGAGGATCTGCAGTTCTTCGTCGATTACCAGACGCTCGCCTTTGCGGTAGTTTTGTGTGCGGCGTTCGGCTACTTTGCCTACCGGGCGAAGACGATCGATATGAGCGGCGTCTTTACGGCGGTTTTGTTCGGCGTGATCCTCATTACCTTTGCCTGTGTGAACTGGTTTTTCGTTGTAATGCTGTTTTTCATTCTCGGATCGTATTTCACCAAGTTCCGGTATGCGGAAAAAGAGTTCCTTGGGGTAGCCGAGGGCAAAAAAGGCCGCCGCGGATATCTGAATGCATTTGCAAATGCAGGAATGGGGGTCGTCGGCGCCGTACTTTACGGGATCACCGGGGACGTTATCTTCATCGCTCTGTTCCTTGGTTCTATCGCCACGGCCACGGCAGATACGCTTGCAAGCGAGATCGGTGTTACCGGAGGCACTCCGCGAATGATAACGACTTTCCACCAGGTCACGCCTGGAACAAACGGCGGGGTCACCCTGACAGGCGAACTTGCCTGTCTGTTTGGGGCAACTCTCATTTGCCTCCTCGCATTCCTTCTCGGCGTGGCTCCCTGGTATGTCTGTCTGATCGGTGTCGCAGCAGGGTTTATCGGCACGAATCTGGACAGTCTCTACGGCGCTGTGATAGAAAATAAGGGTTTTATCGGGAACTCCGGGACCAACCTTCTCGCCACGCTTTCGGGCGGGGTCCTGGCCATGCTTATCTGCCTGGCTTTGGTCGCGGCAGGTCTCGTCTGAGTTATCTTACAAACAGATCATTGCCGTGTGCATCGATCCCGACGACGACCGGCAGATCGGTCAGTTTGATTTCCCAGACCCCTTCCGCCATCCCGAGTTCAGGAAAATGACAACCGGCAAGTTCCATGCATGAAGCGGCAAGGGCGGCACAACCGCCGGTGAAGGCAAAATAGACCGCTTTTCCGCGGAGTTCTTCGCGGACTTTAGCGGACATCCCGCCTTTGCCGATCAGACCCCGGATGCCTGCGTCAAGCATGTGCTTCGTGAGATCGTTCATCCTTGCGGATGTTGTAGGACCCGCGGCGACAACTTTTTTCTGTGCTTCGTCGATGACCGGGCCGCAGTGATAGATCACCGCCCCTTTCGGATCGAAGGGAAATCCCTCGTCCCTGATCATCATGTGGGCTTCGTCGCGTGCCGTGTAGATGACCCCGGAAAGGAGGACCCGGTCGCCTGCGTGAAGATCGAGCACCTCGTCGCCGAGGGGGGTCGTGAGCCGGATCATACACCCACCTCGACAACGCCGCGGCGTGAACACCAGCACTGGATATTTACGGCGACGGGGAGAGATGCCGTGTGGCATGCCCCCTCTTTTACCTTGACCGCAAGACAGGTCGTGTCGCCGCCAAGTCCCATCACGCCGATGCCGAGCTGGTTGATCGAGTCACAGAGTTCCTGTTCGAAGGAGGTCATGCTGTTTATCGGTGAAAGGAGTGCCTCTTTTGCAAAAGAAGCAGCCGAGTCGAAGGTCCCGCCGATCCCGACCCCCACGATCACCGGGGGACACGGACGGGAGCCTGCATCTCTGATGACCGATCTCACAAACTCCGGGATCTTGCCAACCTCGAAGGGGAGCATCATTCTGATTTGGGACACGTTTTCCGAACCTGCTCCCTTGGGAAGTACGGTCACACTGAGTGTATCTCCCGGGATTATGTGTAATGCCGGGAGCCCGATCCCGGTGTTGTCGCCGGAGTTTTTCCGGGAGAGAGGATGGACCGCGTTTGGCCGGAGAGGGACGGATTTTGTTGCAAGACGGATCCCTTCGCTTACGGCATCATAGAGCTTCATTGAAAGCGGGACCGTTTCGGGAAGGGTCAGGTAGATGACGAGGATCCCGGTGTCCTGACAGATGGGGATGCTTTTCTCCCGGGCAATCTGGAGATTTTCAAAGATATTCTCAAACTCCCCGCGGGCGGTCGGGTTTGTTTCTTTATTGTATGCAGTATGAAGTGCTTCCTCCACATCGGGCGGAAGGATCGTCTCGGCTTGGCGGATCGCCTGTTCCACGGCGGATGCAAGACGGTTGTAGAGGGGGTCCATGGTATATCTGTTTAGATGAGATAAGGATTAATGTTTTTCATTAAAAAAGACGCTGAGGGTTTTGTTCAATGGAGATGTCACTTTTTTTGTACTTCGATTTCATGTACGGATTTTTTTGGATGAGCGCACGTTCGCAAACCTTCGCTTTGCTCTCCGACTCGCTTCGCTCGCTTGTTCGCAAACCTTCGCTTTGCTCTCCGACTCGCTTCGCTCGCTTGTTCGCAAACCTTCGCTTTGCTCTCCGACTCGCTTCGCTCGCTTGTTCGCAAACCTTCGCTTTGCTCTCCGACTCGCTTCGCTCGCTTGTTCGCAAACCTTCGCTTTGCTCTCCGACTCGCTTCGCTCGCTTGTTCGCAAACCTTCGCTTTGCTCTCCGACTCGCTTCGCTCGCTTGTTCGCAAGTCTATGGTTTGGTCGCAAATCAAAGATTTGCTCGGCTAAGATCACCGGCTGCGCCGTCGATCCGCCTCAGCTAAGGGCGAGCCTGACGGCTCACCTCGCCATCACACGAAATGCACGAAAAACACACGAAAACACTCCCCAAAAATAATAGAGATCCTACACACTCATCCGCCCCTTCCCCTCCAAAATCCCGTACACCAAATCGAAAAGCAGAACCAAAAAACAAGGGTGGATCTCTAGATCGGGATCTATGATCAGATCGACTCAATACGCCGGGATCAGACCCGTATTATCTCCGGTGATACACTCTCCCCCCTGACGCGTCACGATAAACGTATTCTCGATTCCGACCATCCCGATATCCTTGATCCCCTTCTTCGGCTCGATCGCGAGGGTCATATTCTCAACAAGCGACTCATCAAACCCTTTCGCGATGACCGGCCTCTCATCAATCAAAAGACCGATCCCGTGACCGAGGAATTTGACCACCCGTTCTTTATAGCCCATAAAATCCCGTTTGAACTCCTCATCAAGACCGTCCATGATCGTCTGATAGATCACCGACGGGACCATTCCGGGCTTCAGCATCGACGCGACCGCATTCTGAACATCTACACATTTATAATGCATATCGATCACCTCCTCCGGCAGCGATCTCCCAAACATATACGTCATCGTCTTATCTGTCAGATACCCGTGATAGCCGCATCCCACATCCAGATACACCAGATCGCCGAATTTCAGCTTCCGATCCGGACTTCCAAGCACAGGAGCGTAAGGGCCGATACCCCGGTTCCCGCTCGCTCCGTTAAAATACGACGGATACAGCGAACTCTCCCCAAACCCGATATGCCCCATCCTCACTTCCGTATCGAACATTCCAAACCGCACTATCCCCTGATGCCCTTCACGAACCATGATATGGTAAAGTTCTGTCCCGAACTCTGCCTCGCTCATCCCCTCTCTGAGCATATCCGGAACAAGATCCTCTTTCACATGACGGTGGATCTGCCCGGATCTTCTCATCAGCTCAAGTTCATACCCGCTCTTCACCGATCTGACATCTGCTATCGCCTTATCAACTGACGCAATATGTTTGAACAGGAAATACTTCAGAAATCTCTGCAGGTGTGCATATGAGATAAGCTCCGTTTCCGTATGGACCGTTTCACTCGTGAGTGCCGCTTTTCCCGCAGCATCACGGAAACTTCCCATCGGCCGTATATCGGGAAAATTGGATTCATCAAGAGCACGTGAATAACTGTTTCTCACCCAGAAAACTGCATCCTCATTGCGTGGGCTCAATAGCACGCCGTCCTGCATCGTGCCGGTGAAGTAGTAGAGATTTACCTTGCCGAAAATCGCGGTATATTCCCAGTCGGGATTTTTGCAGTCCATGTGTTTGTGAAAACGGACCATCCTGTTTTCAAGCTCAGAGAGAGGGACATTATTCTACATAACCAATGTATTCAGAACAAAGAGATAATACTTGGGATGTCTGAACCCGGATCCGGATGGATCCATAACGCGGTCATCTCCGTTCCCGGAACGGGCAGCATCCCCTCCCAAAAAATATAATTCCGCAGCCGGTGTACGTTGTACCCACAAGGGAATACCATGAGTACACCATCGATCATAACGTTTTTGACGGAACATGCAGAGAAAAAACCCGTCTCCTTCCACATGCCCGGGCACAAAGGCTCCGCTGTCTACCGGCGGTTTGGTTACGGCGACTTCCTCCAAAAGATGATGGACTGCGATATCACCGAGATCCCCGGCGCCGACAACCTCTTCCAGACCGAAGGCATCCTCAAAGCCGCCCAGGAAAAGTATGCCGAACTTTACGGTGTACAACGCTCCTATCTCCTTATCAACGGTACAAGCTGCGGGGTCATTGCCGCCGTGATGGCCTCTGTACCCAAAGGTAGAAAACTCGTCATGGCCCGCAACTCTCATAAGGCGATCTTTAACTCCCTCGTCCTTGCTGACATCCAGCCGGTCTATGCCTACCCCGAGATCATCAGTGAATACGGCATCTCCGGCGGCATCACCGCTGAAGAGATCGAACGGTGTCTTTCTGAGAATCCGGAAGCCGAGGCAGTTATCCTTCCCTCCCCCAACTATTATGGGGTCTGCTCCGAGATTCGTGCCATCGCCGAGGTCATACATCGCCGCGGGAAGATCCTCATCGTCGATCAGGCACACGGGGCACACCTCAGATTTTTCCGTAACGCCGGCTTCACCGACATGCCCGAATCCGCCGAAGAACAGGGTGCCGACATCGTCGTCAACTCGATCCACAAGACCCTCGCCTCCTTCACGCAAAGCGCTGTGCTCAACCTCAACTCCGACCGGGTCGATCATTACGTCCTGGAGGACAAACTCCAGATGCTTGAGTCCACCAGCCCCTCCTATCTCCTCATGGGTTCACTCGACATAAACGCCGAGCTTCTCAAAGAACACGGCACGACCCTCATGACCGAGTGGCATGAAAGTCTCATGCACTTTTATAGGGAAGCACTGACCGTCAAAGGTCTCAGGGTCATCGGCAGTCCTCTGGACGCTGACGCGGATATCAGCATGGACATCACGAAGATCAACCTCGACATGAGTGCCGTCGGCATCGACGGGGCACGACTCGAAGAACTCTTGATGGAACGCGGCATCTTTGCCGAACTCACCACCGGCCCGATCCTCATGTGCATGACCGGGATCGGCAATACCCAAAACGACAGTAAACGGCTGATCGAAGCCCTGAAAGATATCAGTGCATGCTGCAGTGTCGCGGCCGCTGCCTCTCCTGCAAAAACCGCGGTCACTGCGGTTCTCAAGGAAAAACTCCGGCTCTTCGCTGTACCGCAGGACAAGGAACGCGTCCCCCTGCTTGCCGGCGCCGGAAGGATCTGTGCTTCATCGATCATTCCCTACCCCCCGGGCATCCCCTTCATCTGCCCGGGTGAGCAGCTCACCGAAGAGGTGATCCGGTACATCAAACAGTTGAGGGATGCCGGAGAAAAGGTCATCGGCATCAACGACCTGGGCGAGATCACCGTCGGCCGACAAAGTCCGTGACCGTTTCCCGGACTTACTATTTTTGTTCGTCAGCGTGCGCGTGGATGCGCCCCTCTATTTTCACAAAAACCACGGACTTCCGATAACCGAAAACTATTCGACCCCCCCTGTGTCATGGATAGAAAATCCGGGCATGCAGGAAGTTTTTTGGAAGTCCATGGATATCGTCCTAAAGTCCATAAATCAGGCCATAACCCGTTCTTTTATGAGGGACACATTTAAGCCTAGGGGGGGGTAACTAAGTTTAGTAATCTCAGAGCCGCCCGGTTGCGGGGCTAGATTTCCTGTACTTTCATACTATCCAAATTAGGGGTGTGGTCTATGGGTCTTGAAAACACAAATGACGTCTTGATGGAAACAGCCGTATTCAAAGAATTTGAAAGTAACGTGCGGTCGTATTGTCGGAAGTATCCGGTTATTTTTTCAAAAGCCAAAGGCTCTTTTCTGATTGATCAGAATGGGATCGAGTATATCGATTTCCTTTGCGGGGCTGGAAGCTGTAACTATGGTCATAATAATGACTATATAAAGGAAAAAGTGATCGAGTATCTCCAGAACGATGGGGTCATTCATGGCTTGGATATGTATTCCGTTGCCAAGGGTGAGTTCATTCAGTTCATGCAGAAGTATGTTCTGACCCCGCGGGGTCTCAATTATAAGATCCTGTTTCCGGGACCAACAGGTACCAATGCCGTAGAAGTTGCTTTAAAGATCGCCAGAAAGGCGAAAGGCAGATCCAACGTGTTGGCATTGATGGGCGGATTCCATGGAATGACGCTCGGCGCTCTTGCTCTCACGACTGAGAGAACAGCACGAGAAGCCGCAGGTGTCGTTCTTGGGAATGTAACACATGTTCCTCATCCGTCGATGATGAAAAATCTGGACACGATCGAGTATATCGATATGATCCTGAGTGACGATCACAGCGGTGTGGATAAACCTGCAGCCATTATTCTCGAGTCTGTACAAGGAGAAGGCGGTATCAACATCGTCTCGGATCAATGGCTCAGAGACATTCGTGCCTTGTGCGATAAGCATGACATGCTGCTGATCCTCGATGAGATCCAGTCCGGATGCTGCAGAACTGGTTCGTTCTTCTCGTTCGAACGCGGCGGTATCGTTCCCGATATCGTGGTCATGGCAAAATCCATCGGCGGTATCGGCATGCCTTCTGCGATCACACTGGTGAAGCCGGAGTATGATGTCCTCGCGCCAGGCGAGCACAACGGGACATTCAGAGGTTTCCAGCTTTCGTTTATTGCTGGAAAGGCTGCTCTCGAGTTCATGCTCAATGAGCATATCGAAGAGGAGACCGTCCGGAAAGGCAAGATCGTTCAGGATTATCTGGCTGCAAACATGCCGCTTATCGATCCGGGTCTGACCTTCCGGGGTCTTGGACTGATGTGGGGTATCGACTACGGAGCATATCCGGCTGGGACTGCCCATCAGATCAGACATCTCTGCTTTGAGAACCGGCTCATTCTTGAGCTCTCAGGCAGAGAGGACTCGGTCGTGAAGCTGATGCCTGCATTAACGACCGATGATGCTACGCTGATGCAGGGTCTTGAGATCGTCCGCAGCGCGATCACCCAGGTGATCACCGCGGCGGTAGCTTCCCAGACCACGGGCGAGGAATTGGATAACAATAAGTTGTTTGCCTGAATATTCAGGCATATTTTTTTTAGGATCTTATCATCGAATTTTAATTTCAGTTTTCCTTTCAATGAAATACAATATATCTATGTACGATACCGGGCGTAATATCGATCAGAATATGTCCAATGCATTGGGCATGTTGGTTATGCATTTACGGGAAAACAGTGAACTATGATCATAGTATATATTCTCATAATCCTCCTTGCTGCGGTCTCGCTGTATCTTTTTTTACTCTTCCCCGGGAAAATCAGAAAGGAGAGGATGCTTGTCTTTGGACGATACCGCATTGCGCACAGAGGGTTATTCGACAATACAACGTCTTCTCCGGAAAATTCTCTGTCCGCATTTCAAAAAGCTGTCGATGCCGGTTATGGGATCGAACTCGATGTGCAGCTGACCAAAGACAACGAGGTGATCGTTATCCATGATGAGGATCTGCATCGCACGTCCAAGGTCGATACAAAGATTTCAGAGTGTACCTATGCTATGCTTCAGGAATACCGGCTGTTTCACTCTGATGAAAAGATACCCAAATTTACGGATGTCTTATCTCTGATAAACGGGACCGTTCCTCTCATCGTTGAACTGAAAAGTACCTCTATGTCCGATTATTCAGAACTGTGTGAAAAGACAGCTGCATGTCTTGATACGTATAAAGGGGTATTTTGTATCGAATCGTTCAATTCTGTGATCGTTCATTGGTTCAGGGTCCATCGTCCGGAATATCTGCGGGGATCTTTAAGTACGAATTTTTTTCAGGAGCCGTCGTATTTATCCTGGATAGAGAAGATCATCCTGACCAACTGTCTGACGAATTTTCTCACAAGACCTGATTTCATAGCATACAACATCTATTATAGAAACCAATTGTCCAATCGCATCTGTACACGATTATATCATATGGTCGGCGTGGGGTGGACGGTAAAAAATGCAGAAGAGCTGCAGACAGCGGAATCATCTTTTGATGTTATCATCTTCGACTCGTTTCTGCCTTGATGCAAAATGAGCGTTCAGCACTGTTTTTCCGTGAAGATCCGGTCGAGCTTGCGGCTCTGATGCATCTCGCGGGTTCACTTCCGGGCGGCGGGCACTGTTGAAATGTTATCCCGAATGAGTATATGACCTACGTGGTTCCCCGGGGATGTTTCCCGCAATGGAGGCGGCAGCGCCGAAGAGTTTTTTCCAGACGATGATCTGGGAAAAGTTCAAGGAGTGAAAGGGGAAAATTCGGAGATATCGGGGATATTTTTCTTTTTGCGGGATCTTGCGTATATTTCATGTAGGTCATGTAAGGGCGCGGTCGTTTTTTTTTCTGTTTCTCACTGACCCTTTTCCTTCCCGAATCTGGTTTCCAGTTCTTCCTCACGTTTCGCCCGGGTGTTCACTTGATCCGGGATATATCCCTGGTTTTCATAGAGCTTCGTTCATATCTGACCATAATATTCAGCTATACTTCTCTTTGTCGAAATTATTATATACAACAGCCTCTTATGTCTTACAAATAGGTATAGTCAGATAATTTTGTGCTCACAAATCAAAAGAACGGATCACCTGACCTAAATCATCTGAAAAACACTCTGTCCCAAAAAAGATTTATTATTACCGGATTCCCATCCAGCGCCTTAAGGAAGTATTATGTCGACAAAACCTTCGATCCATTATAAATTATCATTAACCGCATTTATCCTGATCACCTTCGCAGCTATCATGAGCATGCGTACTTTCCCGTCGCAAAGTGAGGTGGGCTGGCAGTCGATCTTTTTCTGCCTCCTTGCTTTCGTCGTATACCTCATCCCCGCATCCCTGATTTCGGCTGAACTTGCTACCGGATGGCCGCAGGAGGGAGGTGTCTATGTATGGGTAAAAGAAGCATTTGGAGAGAAATGGGGTTTTACCGCCATATGGCTGCAGTGGTTCCAGATGACGATCGGATTTATCAGTGTTCTGACCTTCATTGCTGCAACATTCTCCTACATTATTAACCCGGAGCTTGCAAATAACAAATTATATCTGTTCATTTTCATTGTTGTTGTCTGGTGGGGTCTTACCTTCCTGAACTTCAGGGGTCTCAAAGCATATGCCAGGATCAGTTCTATCTCTGTTGTCTTAGGAACATTCATTCCGGCAGCCATACTCCTTATTGGCGGAGCGTGGGACATCTTCTCCGGACACACTGTTCAGCTCACTCTCCAGCCGACGGTCGCAGACCTTATTCCTGACTTTTCATCACTTTCCAATCTGGTCATGCTCGTCACCTTTGTCTTTTTGTTCATCGGTATCGAGATGACCGCAAGCCATGCACGGGATATCGACAATGTCAAGAAAAATTATCCGCTTGGTATCTTTACCGTTGGCTTGGTTATCACAGCGGTAAGTATCATCGGTGCACTCATCATCGCTTTACTCGTGCCGGCCAACAGCATCAACCTTCTTGCAGGCGTTATGCAGACCTTTGAAGTAATCTTTGCCGGCCCATTCTCATGGCTGGTCATGATCATCGCCCTGCTCATTGCAATAGGAGCTATCGGTCAGGTATCGACTTGGATCTTAGGACCGGTAAGAGGTCTTTTTGCGACAGCCAAAGAAGGAACGCTTCCTCCCCTCCTTCAGAAGAAAAACAAGAACGACATCCCGGTAAATATGCTCATCCTCCAGGGAATACTCATCACCTTCTGGGGGGCGGTCTATGCCCTTGCTCCCGGGGAGTGAACAGCTCTTTCTGGATGCTGTTTGCCCTGACGACAACAGTATACATCGTCATGTATTTGCTGATGTATGCTGCAGCGATCAGGCTCAGATATACCCGTCCGGATGTCCCAAGGGCGTTTAAGATCCCGGGTGGAAAAGCCGGTATGTGGCTTGTCGGAGGATTTGGTTTTCTGATGATGTCCATCCTCTTTGTTGTCGCAATGCTGCCTCCAAGCCAGATTTCGGAGGGCGGCGGCTATGTGGCATTTATGATCATCGGAACGATCGTCGTCGCAGTCATCCCGCTTATCATCTATGCCTTCAAAAAGCCCGAGTGGAAACAGAATGAACCAGAGATTAAAGAGTAATTATTGAAGATACCATGACAAAAACTGAAAAAAACACCACATCCCCCTGTGTAACTGAAGAGCCTCTCAAAGTGAAGGCTCTCTTCCTGGGGCCAAAGTCTGAGAACCGCGATTATTTCAAGAATATGCTCTCCTTCCTGATGGATGAGCATATGCACTGGAGAAGTGACTTCCATCCTGAGGACAGGATGCTCTCCACTCCAAAGGAGATGAGAAGCGAGGAGTATCAGACAACGCTTGACCGCACATCTGAGGTGCTCATGGAGTTGTCAAACAAACTGAAAGAGACTTCGACGCCCTGGTTTTCAGCAAGGTACCTCGGTCACATGAATACTGACACTCTGATGGTAGCAAACCTTCCTTACATGGCGACGATCCTTTACAACCCGAACAGTCCTGGGGTCATATCACCACCGACGGCACGATTGCAAACAACGAGGGCCTGTGGATGGCACGAAACCTCAAATCTTTCCCGCCAGCAGTGAAAAAGATACGACCTGACCTTGTTCCCGGGCTTGACGACTGGCAACTCATGAATATGGGAACCAAACAGGTACTTGATCTTATCGGGAAAGTGAAAGAAGCAGGTTGTTTCGACGAGGTAAGAAACGAAAGCGCCAGGGGTATTGGTGCAGGTGACGGTCGTCTTGGTGTGGTGCTTGTCCCGCAGTCCAAACATTATTCCTGGGTGAAGGCTGCCGATGTTCTCGGGATCGGAAACAGGAACCTTATCCATGTGCAGGTAAATGACCAGTACCACATGGATATCGACACGCTAAAGAGCATCATCGACGATCATGTCGCACGAAAGATCCCCATTCTTGCACTCGTCGCCGTCGTCGGAACGACCGAAGAGGGTGCCGTCGATGAGATCGATGGAATCGTAAAATTACGCGGTGAATATGAAAAACAGGGTATCAACTTCTACTTCCACATCGACGCAGCGTACGGCGGCTATTCACGGGCCCTCTTCCTTGACGAAAAGAGTCGTTTCATGGAGTATGAGGAGCTAAAAGAACGCCTCAGTGCTGACGGAATATTTGTACACGAGCATGACTACCCCTTAAAAAGTATATACGAGTCGTATAAGGCGATCCCGTCTGCTGATTCGATTACGATCGATCCGCATAAGATGGGCTACATTCCCTATTCCGCTGGAGGTATCACCGTAAAAGACAAGCGCATTCTTGATCTCATCTCGTACTTTGCCGCATATGTGTTTGAAGCTGGAGAAGGGGATTCACCAACCCTGCTTGGAAGCTATATTATGGAAGGGTCAAAGGCCGGCGCCACGGCAGCTGCCGTTTGGGCCGCCCACAGACTGATCCCGCTTAATGTGACCGGTTACGGCAGGATCATCGGCCGGAGCATTGAGGGTGCCCAGATGTTATCCAAGGCCCTTGAGAATACAAAATACCTGACCGTCAATGGCAGAAAATTCCAGGTGGAAACTCTTGCGGAAAAACCTGACTTCAATATCGTGTGTATGGCCTTCAATGAGGTGGGGAATACTAATTTGGATGCCATGAACGATCTAAACGAAAAAATCTATAACGAATCTTCCTACGTCAACGGGCCAGTGTATAAAAATGACTGGATCACCTCGAAGACTGCCCTCGCCCGGGAAGACTATGGCGACGCTCCGAGAAACTTCGTGAAGCGGCTGGGCATCCCGGAGGAGGAATGGGACCGTGTCGGATCGGTGTATGTGCTTCGTGTCTGCCTGCTCAATCCCTTCATCTCCCACGATGAGCATTTCGATGTCCTGTGGGCAAAGTTCCTTGACATCCTCAAGGAAAAGCTTGCTATGACAATTACCAGCGATGCAAAGTGTTGATCGGTATCATCCCGGCTTTTCCAGTGCCGGGTATTTTTTTCTTTATGCAGATGATATAATTACATAATATTACATTTTTCAGGATCTTTCATTGTATGATATCTGTTTGGCATTGAGAGTTTTTACCAATATTTCACTTCAAGGATCACTTGATGATAAATAGAAAAGCGCATTTAGTTCATAATTTGCCGTCATTGAAAATTTTGCCCCTGTTCTCCTTATGGGTCAATTCATTTATCTCAACATGGTTCCCAAGTCATTTGAATTGTTTAAATTACATTTAGGAAAACATCAATTACATTATGCAATATATACATAACATTTATCTAAGTATACATCCAATTACTTATTACTCTATTACATGGGAGTGTGAATCGAATAATGAAGCCGAAAAATGTATTTGCAAAAATAATCTCTCCAATATTCCGGAGACATATGTCTGTAATTCTCATTGCTATTCTTCTTAGTGCCGCACTATTTGCAGGCATTGCGGCAGCGGATGAGGAATTATTGGTAAACGAAACTCAGTTTATCCCTCCGGCGGAAGATGGTCAAGGTATGGTGCCCCCTCCAATGCCATTCGATAACGGGACAATTCCCATTGACAACCTCACGTCTGACATGGGTTTTGCTCCAATGCCATTCGATAACGGGACAATGCCCATTGACAATCGCACGCCTGATATGAGTTTTGGTCCAATGCCGCTCGATAACGGGACAATGCCCGTTGATCCTGCAGCAATTGAGACTGCCGAAAGTCCGGTACCCGTCCTTGGTATAGTTGCCGGACTCGGTGCAGCGGTGTTTTTCCTTACGAGAAGAACGTAACTATTTTTTTAAGCGTTCCATTGTCTTAAATGCAAAAATATTTTTGATATAATTATTCTTTGTCGATCTATGCGATGACGATTTGATGATCATCGTGATCTTCTGCAAAATCCATCAATAATTGGAGTTTATCTCCTGTCTCTATGCAAACGACTTTGCTGGAAAACAGACAGAACTATGTGCTCAAATTATCAGAAAAAAAACGAGTGGACCGGGCGGAAATTGAACCCGCGGCCTCGTCCATGCCAAGGACGCGATCTACCACTGATCTACCGGCCCAATGAACACATACAATATGTGCGTTAACCAATAGGGCAGATATCAATAAAAAGATGTTGCTTTCTCCGTCGGAAAATCTTTTATGGTTTCACCTTGGAGTCATCGAAACCATGATACCTTACAAAACACCCCATACATGAGAGATATATGACCGCTGTATTCGATCCCTCCCTCGCCGGTATTTTCATCTTCGATCTTCTCGCAGGTATATGTCCATGCAACAGTGTCATCTGCCTCGGTCTAATAGGTTATCTTACCAGCGGTAAAACCACCCTCACTCTTCCAACAATACTCAAACTTGTCCTTGCCTTCTGTATAGGGACGATCCTCACCCTCCTCCCCTTAGGTCTCCTCGCCGGATTCCTCGGCAAATATATCCTCTACCTCAACAGTTCGGTTGCCTGGGTTTTGGGCGGGGTCCTCATGATCGCCATGGGGCTCCAGCTCCTCCACCTCTACAAACCGCCTATCCGGCGCATCTTCAACCGTTTTCGTCTCCCAAACGCCTACACTCTTATTGGAGCATTCCTTCTCGGTCTTTCGTTTGGGGCGATCACTGTCGGCCGGGGCGCTCCGATGCTTCTTATCGTCCTCACCTACATCGCCCTCTATCAGACCCCGCTCCAGGGACTCCTCACCATCTTCATCTATGCCGTCGGTCTCAGTATCCCCCTGATCATCCTCAGTTCGATCGGCGGTTCTCTTGGTCAGAAGATCCGGACGGTCACCAAACTCAGCGGGAACACCCTCGACATCATCATCGGGGTCGGGATAATTCTGATCGGTATCTACTTTATTATCCTTGCCTTCTTCTAAAATCACGCGATTGAACCGACTCTTATATATCTTCGACGGAAAATAATAACTCAGACTATGTTAGGAATCATTGGGGGGACAGCCCTCCTGCAGGCACGCCTGCCCCCTCTCGAAAAAATCCGAGTAGCTACACCGTTCGGTCCAGTTCAGGCCTACAAAGGCTCGATCATCTTCATCAGCCGCCACCAGAACGGGACGCCTCCTCAGAATATCAACCATCGGGCGAACCTCGCTGCAATGAAGATCCTCGGCGTCGGCCGGCTCATCGTCATCGGGTCGACCGGAAGCATGCATGATGGTCTCCCGCCGGGAAGCATCGTTATGCCTGACGACTTGTTCTCTCCCTGGGATATCCCAACCCTGCACGACAACGACATCTTTCACACCCCGCCGTCGATCGATGCAGGGCTAAGGGAAGAACTCGCCCGCATCGTTCCGGAAGGGAGTGGCGGCACCTACTTCCAGACCCGCGGTCCCAGATTCGAAACACGGGCGGAAATCGCCTGCTTTGCACGGGAAACCGATGTGGTCGGTATGACTGTTGCAAGCGAACTCACTCTTGCAAACGAGCTCGGGATCCCCTCCGCTGCTCTCTGCACAGTGGACAACTATGCAAACGGCATCGGCGGGGCATTGGCCCCGGACTATGACGAAATCGTCGCCATTTCCCGAAGAAATGGCGACCGGATAACGGATATCATAACAAAAATCGTGGAAAAACTCGCATGACAGAAACAGACATCTTTGGAAAACAGGTCCCGGTTCTTATCAGAAACGTCAGCCTGAACGGAAAAATACAAGAAATCTACCTCGACGGCACAGGAAAGATCGGAGCGGTCGGACAAAATATCACCGATCGCGACGCCGAGTTTATTATTGACGGGGACGGGGCGACAGCCCTGTCCGGCATGATAAATATGCACACTCACTCTCCGATGGGTCTGCTTCGCGGATATTCGGACGATATGCAGCTCTTTGAGTGGCTTTCCACCAAGATCTGGCCGACAGAGGCACACCTCACCGAGGATGACATCTACTGGGGGGCGAAACTTGCCTGCCTGGAGATGATCCGAACCGGAACGACGACCTTTAACGACATGTACTTTAAAATGGAGCAGGTCGCCGGTGCCGTAGCAGAGTCCGGGATCAGAGCCTGTCTTTCGTACTGTATGATCGACGGCGGGGATCATGCGAAGTTCGCGTCTGAGGCCAGGGTCATGGAGTCGACGGTCAAAAACATCAGAAGCATGAACAATCCGCGGGTCATGCCCGGCGTTTCGCCGCATGCGGTGTACACCGTTTCAAAAGAGGGACTTACCTGGTGTGCGGAGTTTGCAAAAAAGGAGAATATCCCCCTGCATGTACATCTTTCCGAGACCGAGCAGGAAGTCACCGATTGTGTTGCAGCTCACGGAATGAGACCGCCGGCATGGCTGGATCACTGCGGTGTTCTGTCCGAGCAGTGCATAGCTGCACACTGCTGCTGGCTGGATGCGGGCGACATCGCGCTTCTGGCAAAGAGAGGGGTGACCGCGGTCCATAACCCGGTCAGCAATATGAAGCTTGCCGGCAACCGTGCCCTGCCCTATCCGGAGCTGAAAGCGGCCGGCGTGAACGTGGCTCTTGGAACGGACGGAGCTTCCTCAAATAATGATCTGGATATGTTCAGCGAGATGAAAACTGCGGCGATCCTGCAGAAGTTCTTCTGGAACGATCCAACCGTGATGCCGGCCGCTGATGCGCTCAAGATCGCGTCCCTTAACGGGGCAAAGGCTCTCGGTCTCAATGCAGGTGTTATCGCTCCCGGCCGTCTTGCGGATCTGATCCTCATTGGAAGAAATCCGCTGAATGTGCCTGCATTCAACACAGATTCGAATGCGGTGTACGCGACAAGCGGCCTCGCGGTCTCGACGACGATCTGTGACGGTGTGATCCTGATGCATGACGGCGTTATCCCGGGTGCGGAAGAGATCATGACGAAGACTGGAGAGGTTGCCTCGGACCTCGTCAGACGGGCAACATCGGCATAACTACACCATTCTTTTTTTGTGAATATCTTTTACCCGCCGGAATCAGACTTGATTCTGTCACTGGGTTTATATCATATGCCGATACTACAGTAAAGAAATGGATATGCCCGCATTCCCTGCGGAAGATCCGTCTCTCGATCCCTCTCACCCTCTCATACAGGAAAAATCTCGGAAGCTCTTCTCAGATCACAGAAGATCCTGTCTGGATTTTGTTTTCAGATGTTTTTGATACAGTGCTTTAACCAGTAATTATTTATATTTTCGCGCATATGTGTAATATCGTTATGACACAGCAAATCAAAAAAATCGCCATTGCACAGGACGGCAGTCTGGTCTCCCAGCACTTTGGTCACTGTATGAGCTATGCATTGTTCAATTTCGAAGATGGTAAAATGACCCGGCTTCCCGATCTGGAAAGCCCTAGTCACGAACCCGGAAAACTTCCGCGCCTGCTTGCCGCTGAAGGCGTCAACATCGTCATCGCCGGAGGAATGGGTCCGCGTGCGATCGACCTCTTCGTAGAAAACGGCATCGAAGTAATTCTCGGTGTCTCCGGCGATCTCGGCTGTGCTGCTGAGGCCTTTGCAAACGGCACGCTCACCGCCGGCACAAGTTCCTGCTCGCACGAAGATCATACATGCAGTGGAGAGGAGCACACCGAACACGATCATCCCGCTCACATCGTTTGTATCACCTCGACCGGGACTTCTCTGGATGCCCCGGCGGATATGAGATTTGGTCGTGCCCCCTACTTTGCCCTGATCAATCTTGCCGCCAATACCGCCTCCATGATCCAGAATCCCTTCACCGATGCGGAAAGCGGCGTCGGTCCCAAGGTCGTCCAGCTTCTTGCATCCAACGGCGTCTCGGTCCTCATCACTGGACGAAGCGGCGTGAATGCAAGTGCTGCCCTGAAAGCCGGCGGGATCGCTGTATATGAACTCACCGAACCGATCACGATCGCTGAAGCTCTTCAGAAGTACCTTGCTCACGAACTTTCACCCCTTCTCTAAATAATAAAGAACATCATCGTAAGCGGGAAGGGCGGGTCGGATACGCTTAGTTCGATGAAGTAAATGCTGTTCGCCCGGATGGGGCCTGCCTGAACGTTTCGAAAAAAGTGTGCCTGGTCAGGGACATACATCCTGACCTCTCTCTATTTTTGCAGTGCTATTTTATCTTGATATACGCGCGTTGTTAATGTATTTTGTCTAAAGTCATTTTTCAGTATAGTGTATTAAGTTTACAAACCCACCTTTAATAATCAAAAACCCAGGAAACTGTGGTTTAGTTAACATCATTATTAAATGCTGAAAAATGTGACCGTTTTTATGGTAATATCATGCAGATGAAATATGTGACCACCATATGCCCGTACTGCGGTACAGGCTGTGCACTTAATCTCGTAATTCGGGATGGGAAATTAGTAGGAGTTGCTCCCTCACACCGTTCTCCCGTTTGTTCCGGCAAACTCTGCTCCCGCGGACTTCACACTGCTGTTGCTCTTGATGAAGCGAGGATCGAACAGCCCTTTGTCAAGGGAACCCCGGCAGACTGGGAAACGGCACTCAGTAAAGCGGCAGAACTCAAGAAGTTTGCCGCCGGCGAGATCGCCGTCATCACCTCGGCACGTCTCACCAACGAAACCCAGTTCCTTGTACAGAAGTTTGCCCAGGCACTGGGTGCCGTGATCGGTGTCGTGAACGGCGGAACAGGTGTCCCGACCGTCACACTCAACGGGATCAGGGACGTTGATGTTATCCTTATTATCGGTGATGTGATGACTGCACTTCCGCTCACCGGAAACCGGATCCACCAAGCCAAAGAGAAGGGTGCCCGTGTCCTCTATCTCGGTCCGCAGAGCTACACCGCCGTCCAGGCTGATACGGTCGAGATCACCGATGCGTACACTGAACTTCCGCCCGGATTCAGTGCACTTCTGAAGGATGCTGCTCATCCGGTGGTCGTGCACCTGGCAAATGATCAGGCCGCAGCGACCCTTGCTGAGGGGCTTAAGATCAACACTGCAGTATTGTATGATACGAACAACGGCCGGGGAGCTGCCGTAATGGGGATCGGTCCACTATCTCTTCCGGAAAACGTCAAAGCCGCCTTCTTCATCGCTGAAACGCCATTGATGGAACAGGATATCTATGCTGATCTTCTCGAGAAACTGGATGGTCTTGAACTGACTGTTGTCGCGACCTCTGCCGAGACCTCTCTGTCCGACATAGCCAACATCGTTTTGCCGGTCGCCGCACTGCACGAAAGCGAAGGGACGGTCACCAACTGGGAAGGACGTCTTCAGATGCTCAAACCAGCCGTCGTTTCACCCGATGGTGTGAAGACTCTTGATGCCGTTCTCGCGGATCTTGCCGCTAAGATGGGTCTCAGCATCCCGTCCGGCACGCCGGAGGAGATCTTTGCAGCTCTTGGAGCTGAAAACCCGGCATTTGCAGATGCCGCGTATGCACAGATCGCCAAACCTGAAGGCGTATTCCTTCCGGAGGCCTAAAAATGTCTGAAAAAGGCGATATGTTTTATGCATGGACCAAGTCCAACGATATCAAAGGTGAGTGCGGAGGGGCGGTCATCTCCATCCTGAAGTATGCTTTGGAAAAGAAGATCGTCGATGTTGTCCTGACGGTCAGAAAAGGGTATGACGTTTACGATCCTCAGCCGGTATTCATCACCGATCCGGCGGAGCTCGCTTCATGTGCGGGATCCCTGCACTGCGGAACGTTTCTTCTCCCGAAACTGATCAAAAAATATCTGAACGGCGCAAAAGATCTGAAAGTAGGGATCACCGTTAAAGGCTGCGACGTCAAGGCGCTCTATGAACTCGCCAAACGTCAGCAGATCAATATGGACAATGTCCTCTCTATCGGTCTCAACTGCGGAGGGTCCGTATCCCCGTCTGTCGCTCGTGAGATGATCGCCGAAAAGTACGGCATCGATCCCGATGACGTCGTCAAGGAGGAGATCGATAAGGGACAGTTCATCGTGATGACCAAAGACGGTCAGCACAAAGGCATCAAGATCGATGAACTGGAGGAGGAAGGCCTCGGCCGCCGTGCAAACTGCCAGCGCTGTGAGACCAAGATTCCACGACAGGCGGATCTTGCCTGTGGTAACTGGGGTGTTTTCGGTGACAAAGCCGGCAAAGCGACCTTTGTCGAGGTATGTTCTCCTAAGGGAGCCTCCGTTTTCGACGGGGCAGTCAGCGCCGGAGCCATCGATGTTTGCGCTCCCGACCGAAAGGGCTCGAGATCCGCGGAAAGATCGAGACCGTCATGATCAAGATGGGCAAAAAGACTCAGAAAAGCCAGTTTGCTGCTCTTGGTGACGGAAATGAGCGGCTCGGCACGATCATGCGGTACGCTTCCCGCTGTATCGCCTGTCGTGCCTGTATCGAAAACTGCCCGATATGTTACTGTGTTGAGTGTTCAACACTGAAGCCGCATCTTGTTGACCAGATGCAGATCCCGCCTGACTTTATGTTCCATCTGATCAGATTCGCTCACATCGCCGACTCCTGTGTGAACTGCGGTCAGTGTCAGGAACTCTGCCCCGTCGAGATCCCGAACGCCCTTTTCATGCATGCCCAGCAGGTCGAACTTGAGAAGATGTTCGGACATACTCCCGGGTGCGACATGAGTCTCCCGGTTCTCGCGTTTGCAGAGGAGATCAAGGAACGCCAGCGTCTGAATGATACCGGGTCGGATATGATCTTCGAGAATGTTTTCAAGGAGTGATAGAGGGAAAACCTACATTCTTTACACAGAACTGAAATGCACACCAGCTTTTATTCAGTCCACCCTCACATATTCATCCACCCCTCATACCTTTTTTGGATCATTCCGATTTCCTATCTTTGGGTCATTTTCGTGTGTCTTCTCTCTGTTTCCTTTATGTAGCGTGAGTGACAATACCTCAGAACAATCAACTTCTTCTGAGAACGGTGAATCTGCCCATGGGATCTACAAGTATTTTCACAGACCGGACCATCAGTGACAACCGGCTAGCTCCTTTTCTTATCATACTTGCAGCAGTCTGCTGGGGAACGATCGGCATCTTCACCCGGGAACTCCAGGCCGCCGGATTCACGTCTGTCCAGATAACCGCAGCACGATGCGGGGTGACCGCTCTCTGCCTCGTGACAGGGTTGCTGCTCACCGGCCGGGATAAACTGAAGATAGACCCAAAGGATATCTGGCTGTTTATCGGGACCGGGCTCACGAGCATCGTATTTTTTAATATCTGCTACTTTACTTCGATCCAGTATCTCACTCTCTCGATGGCCTCGGTACTGCTGTATACTGCACCTTTTTTTGTGATGCTGATGTCGCTGGTTTTGTTCAATGAACGGATGACGGTGCAGAAAGGCATTGCCCTTATCCTAGCGTTCAGCGGCTGTGTTTTGACCGCCGGTATCATCGGCGGCGAGGTCAATGGTATCACGGAGGTCGGGATCCTTATCGGACTTGGATCCGGATTTGGGTATGCCTTATACACGATCTTCGGCAGGCTTGCTCTGAAAAAGTATCATCCGGTCACGATCACGGCATACACGTTCCTTGTGGCGGCCTTGGGTATACTTCCGTTCTGTGATGTCGGCGGGATGATCCGGATTTCTGCGGGGAATCCCGGAATCCTGCCGTATATCCTGATCCTCAGCATAGTATGTAATGTCCTTCCCTATTTCCTGTACACCAAAGGTCTGAAGCATGTTGAGGGAGGAAAAGCATCGGTGATGGCTTTTGTTGAACCGATGGTTGCAACGCTTATCGGGATCTTCCTTTTCCATGAACAGATGACCCTGTTGAATATGACCGGGGTAGTTCTGATCTTTGCAGCCATCGTTTTGCTGAACAGAAGATACCGGCCTTCAGCCTTCCCCGATGCTCCCTGATTTATACAAGTACCTGCGGCAGGATGCCTGCGCGCACATAATCTATCGCCGAATTTTTGTATAGTGTGATTCAGTATTTGTTCTTAAAAATATTCCGAGCTTAATGTGGGTTTTATATCAAAATCCAATCTCAAAATTGGGGTAAATATCTTTTTAATGGGCAATGGTAACTTAAATATTTGATTGAATTGCATATTGTGGCTAAAATCGAAATTCCTCGTTAAAATGGGTTTTTTTGGAATGCATCATTATAACTAAGATTAACAACAAATACTAAGTTGGAGGATTTCTTTATAGTTGAAATTGTATGTGGCGGAGATCTGCCTGCTTCGCAGCCGATCGTTCGTGTATGCGGTCTGACCAAAGTCTTTGGTCATGAGCCGAAAAAAGCCCTGGAACTTCACCGTTCCGGTCGCTCAAAAAAGGAAGTTCATGAGGAGACCGATGCGACGATCGCTCTGCATAATGTCTCATTCGAGGTTATGCGTGGGGAGACCTTCGTTCTTATGGGTCTTTCCGGGAGCGGAAAATCAACTCTTCTTCGTTGTATCAATCGTCTGATCGATCCGACCGAAGGAGAGATTGAGATCGACGGTGAAGACATTATGGGGATGGATCGCGAGGAGCTGCGGCAGATCCGCCGACGTAAACTGGGGCTGATCTTTCAGAATTTTGCACTTCTTCCGCAGAGAAATATTCAAGACAACGTCGCATTTGGTCTTGAGATCATGGGGGTTCCCAAAGCCGAACGTAATCTGCGGGCCGAAGAGGTCCTTGAGATGGTCGGCCTTGGCGGCTACGGAAACAGTATGCCTTCCGAACTCTCAGGCGGGATGAAACAGCGTGTCGGTCTAGCCCGTGCGCTGACCAGTGATCCTGACATCCTTTTGATGGACGAGGCGTTCAGTGCTCTTGATCCGCTGATCCGCCGGGACATGCAGGATGAACTTCTGGAACTTCAGGAGAGGCTCGGCAAGACGATCATCTTCGTGACCCATGATCTTGACGAGGCACTGAAGCTCGGTACCCGGATCGCTCTGATGAAAGACGGGGCGATCGTCCAGATCGGTACGCCCGAAGAGATCCTGACAAACCCGGAGAATGCGTATGTCGAAAAGTTCGTCGCCGATGTTGACTTGACCCGTGTCCTCTCGGCAAAAGATGTTATGCGCCATCCTGAGCCGCTTGCTCAGTGTACCGCCGGACCCCGTGTGGCTTTGCATCTGATGGAAGAGCATGATATCCCGATGATCTTCGTCATCACCCGTCACAGAATTCTTCGGGGTCTGGTGACCCTGGACGATACGATCGGCGCTGTCAAGGCAGGAAAGGGCCTTTCGGATATCCTCAAAACAGATATTCCGATCGTTGCTCCCGATGCATCACTTTCCGACATTATCTCTCTGATCGTTGACAGTACTTATCCCATGGCGGTCGTGGACGAAAACGGCAAACTCCGCGGTGTTATTTCCCGTGCATCCATTCTGGCTGCACTTGCCCGTAAGGGAGGTGATGCATAATGGAACTGCCTAAGATTCCGATCGGTGATGCCGTTGAAGCAATCGTTGACTGGATCGAGTATAACTTCGCATGGCTGCTTGATGCGATCAGCGATGGTCTGCGGGTTCTTGTGGGCGGATGTGAGGATATTCTTCTCGCAATTCCAGCTCCGGTTTTGATCGTCCTTACGGGTGTTCTCGTCTGGTTCGTTACGCGTCATGATATCAAAATGACGATCCTCACGATGCTCGGTCTTCTGCTGATTTGGGATCTCGGTCTCTGGGAGCTTTCAATGCTCACTGTGGTCCTTGTTATCATTGCAACAGTGATCGCGCTCGCGCTTTCGGTCCCTATAGGTATCGCGGCCGCGAGAAGCGACACACTGAACACGATTCTCCGGCCGTTTCTGGATTTCATGCAGACAATGCCTTCATTTGTGTATTTGATCCCTGCAGTGATCTTCTTCGGTCTTGGCAGTGTGCCCGGCATAATTGCAACAGTGATTTTTGCCATGCCGCCTGCCTTACGTCTTACGACACTTGGTATTCGGCAGGTCCCTGTCGAACTGATTGAGGTGGCTGATGCATTCGGCGCAACACCCAGACAGAAACTGTTCAAGGTCCAGTTGCCCGTCGCACTTCCAACGATCATGGCTGGGGTCAACCAGTGTATCATGCTGGCTCTTTCGATGACCGTCATCGCTTCCATGATCGGAGCGGGCGGCCTCGGGTATCAGGTTCTTGTGGGTATCCAGCGGGTGGATATCGGTATGGGATTTGAAGCAGGGCTTGCTATCGTTATCCTTGCGATCATCTTCGACCGGATCACCCAGAACCTTGTGCCGAAGTACGGGAAGAAGTGAGGTATAACCCCACTTTCCCTTTCACATAACGAAATCTCAACAAACTCTGATGAAGGAAGCAGAGTGCTGTGTCCGCAGTTCTCTCTTCCTTCATTTTGTTCGCGTACCGCCGCACCCCGTTGTCCGGGGTGGAAATCCCGTCTTGCTTTGGCGAGGCGGATCAATTTATGGTAAAAAACATGATTCAAAAGAAAAAAATTATTATCTTAATTATTGGGATCGTCTTTATGCTCGTTCTCTTCTCAGCCGGATGCACATCCCAGCCTTCAGAACCTGCAAAAGAGATCAGTATCGGATATGTAACCTGGGACTGTGCTATTTCCAGTACTAATGTGATGAAACAGGTGTTCGAAGAAGCTGGATATGATGTCACGCTGGTTGCAGTCGACGCAGGTCCGCTTTATCAGGCACTTGCCGACGGCGATGTCGATTTTACGAAGACCGCATGGCTGCCTTATACCCATGAAACCTACTGGGATACCTATGGTGATAAAATCGATTACGTCAATGAAAATATCAAGGGCTCTGCTCGCATAGGTCTTGTTGTTCCTTCATACGTGACGATCGACTCTATCGACGAATTGAACAGCGTTGCTGACAAGTTTGACGACAGAATTATTGGTATCGAGCCGGGAGCAGGTATTACTTCCCGAACCGAGCAGGTAATCGACGAGTATGGTCTCAACTATAACCTGATCACCAGCAGCAGTGCCGGAATGGCCGCTGAACTCGCCTCTGTAATTAATAAAGGTGACTGGGTCGTTGTGACCGGATGGTCCCCGCACTGGATGTTCACCCGTTATGATCTCAAGTACCTTGAGGATCCGAAGGGTTCGTACGGCGGTACTGAGAATATCGTAACGCTTGCACGTCTTGGTCTTAAGACCGATGACCCGAAGGCATACGGCATTTTGAGCCGGTTTGAATGGACTATGGCAGATATCACCTCGGTCATGAATGCTATCGAAGGTGGAATGTCCGAGAAGGATGCTGCAAAGGCATGGGTCGACGCAAACCCCGATACGGTAGCTTACTGGATCGGGACTGCCTGATCCCCTATTTTCTTTTTTTTTAAATCCCGCAAATTCTGTATTCCAATTTTCCAGAGAGGGTTGCCGCTTCCATCGGATGGTTTGTAATTGTTTAAAAAAGGGTTAGATAAGTTTCATCTGTTGTTCATGTGTCACCTTGTTTGTATCCAGAGGGATCAGGACAAGGAGTACGGTGACTGAGAACACTACCCCCACGACCAGCGGGTCGAGATAACACCAGGGTGAACTGACGAGAGAATCGACCCCGAACAGGGTATGACAGATCCCCAGCATCTTCGACTCTGCCGTATGGCAGAAGACTGCCCAGAGAAGCCAGCCTCCGGCAACTACTGCCATACTCCATTTCGCGGCGAGATAGGATGAATTTTTTGCAGTGATCCCGTGGACGAAGGCCGGGAGAAGTGCTGCTGTGCAAAGGCCCATAAACATCGCGGTTGCCCGTGCAATGATACTTCCCGGCATCATCACCGCGAGTATAACACTGGCGATCATCATTACCACGATACCGATCTGGTTTGCCCTGATCGAGTAGCGAACTCCTTTCATTCTGGCAAAGATATCTCCGCCGAGTTTGGTGCCCATGGTATGCAGAAGGGACGACAAGGTCGACATGGCTGCCGAAAGCAGCGTCAGCATGAAGATGATAACAAACAGCTCAGGCATTGCCGAGTTGATGTAAAGCGGAATGATCAAATCTGCATTCCCGCCGGCTGCATCGATCGCCAGCATCCCAACCGTATCCATGAAATACACATTCGTCAGAGGTCCGACGGTGAACGCTACTCCCGTCATCATCACGATGAAAAGAGCGCCTATCGCGATCGCCCGGTTCAGCGATCTGCCGTCTTTTGCCGTCATGAATCTGACCGCAAGCTGCGGCTGGGCAAGGACGCCCACCCCTACTCCGAGAACAAGCGTCGTGATGACCGTCATCCAGATCGGTGAACCGAACTCCGGCATTGAGGTCCAGCCGGTCATGCCCATTGAGGAGAGTGTGCTTGGAACTAGGGATCCCATTGTGTCCAGTGTACTGTTCGCCGCTGTCACTCCTCCGAGATAGATGTAGGTCAGCACAAGCAAAAAACCCATGCCGACGAGCATGATCGCTCCTTGGACTGCGTCGGTGTACATGACGGCCATCAGACCGCCGATGACGACATACAACGCAACAACTCCGGCAAAACCGAGCAGTGCAGTCATGTACGGGATACCCAGGGTCGTTTCAATGAAACGTGCCCCGCCGATTAGTACGGCCGCTGTATACAGAGGCATTGCTGCGACGAAGACCAGGGCGGTAGCATAGATGATCTTCTTCGATCCGTACATCTTTCCGAGGAGTTCGGGATAGGTCAGGGCTCCCAGATCTTTGCCGATCCGTCTGATCCGTTTTCCCATGAAGATGAACGCGATGATCACCCCGACCACGACACACAACACTGTCAGCCACATCAGACTCATCCCGTATTGAGCGGACGTCCCGCCAAAGCCGATGATGGCGGACGTACTGATGAATGTGGCACCATAGGATAGAGCGATAATGACCGGATGCGTATTTCGCCCGGCGACCATGTAGTCCTCTACTTTTTTGTTCGTCTATATCCGTAATATCCGATACCTATGATCATCACAAGGTAGAATGCGACGATGCCGACTGTTAGCTCAGTGCTGACCGTCATCATCATCACTGTCCTTGTTCCAATTTATGTATCCGTAGATTCCGCAGAATAGCAGTGCTATCAAGCAGATGAGGTATGTCATCCATATCCACGGGTCACTGATGCCTAACATAGAAATTCACCAAATTTTGGATGATCCTAGCGTTTTCGACACCATACGGTCGCTGTATCAAATCAGGTGGAGAACCACGATACGCGAACGTAACGGTGGTTCTCCTATCTAAAGAAGAAAAAGAAAACGTGGAACGTAGATTGAATGCCGCATGAATTATTCGTGCGTTCTACGTCCATGAGAATCGTTCACATGATTTGAGTTATCCCTATAAATAATGAGTGTATTGCCGGAGTTTTTATGATATCATCACAAAATATGGTTTCTTAAAGGAAACTACCTGTTCTCCGAGTCACTTTTTTCTTAATATCCCGGGAAATAGAATGAGAATTTGTCTGTGGAGACCATTATGAAAAAGAATTTCACACTGGGAAATCTTGACTGTGCGCACTTTGCGGTTGTTATGGAAAACGGGACAATAAAGATCTAGGGTATGCATGATGTGAATATCAGTTTCATGAACAGGCGGCATTCTTGGGGCAATATCAATGATGCTCCCGTTTTTTCACATGCTGATCCTTGCTGCATTGGGTGCCGCGAACATGTGGGAAGCCGTGTTTGCAGACGTGGGGGTTGCGTTCATTGCGATACCGAATGCGATGCGAACGCTGAAAATCATGAGATAACGAAGCTCTGCGCATAGTGCTGGTATCGTCAGGTGATTTGTGCGGCACTCCCCTTTTTTCCGGCGCGGTAGGGTCTTTAAGGTCTATGACAGGTCGGGAGCGCATAAATTTACTAAAATGTTTGCTGTATGAGGGCCGATTCGTTGCTCCTACCCGTTGTATGCGCGGGTATTTGTCGTATTTTGTTACAAAATCTTTGTTACAAAATCTTTGTTACAGAATCTTTGCTGCAATCTAGAAAAAAAGCTGGAAAAATTCCAGCATTACCAGAAATATACATTTTTGACGCTAAAAAAATCATGCGGTTGGTATGAACTAAAAACAGGTAAACATTATGGCAAAATACAAGGATGTCATCGATTTATATGATGACTATGGCAAACTCTTACGGAGTAATATATCCCTTGAGCGGATCAGCCCGCTTGTGAACCCGGCCGTCAAGAAGATCATTGACGACACGAAACGTTCTGTTGCAGTCAACCTTGGCGGAATGCAGGAAGCATTAAAGACCGGTAAACTCGGCAAGCATCAGCAGATCCTCGGACGCGAACTTGACCTTGATATCCTTGGAAATATCGACGCTATCGAAGCAAAGATCAAAGAGTATGTCTCTGTTGAATCAGGTGACGATACGGAGATCAAACGCTTCAATGGCGGAAAACTTCTGCTGGTCAAAGTCCCCTCAGCACGTATTGCTGCAGCAGCAACCTACGATGCAGCTCTGACCTCGGTCGCAGCAGCAACGACCTATGCAGTTGTTGAGCAGTTCAACGTTGATATGTTCAACGCAAACACTGTAAAGGCAGCATCATTCGGTACCTACCCGGTCACCATGGATCTCGCTGGCGGAGCATGTTCTATGATCATGTCCATCCCGCAGAACAACGAATTCCTTGGATACGCACTTCGTAACATTCCGGCCAACCAGAGCGTAATGATGACCCACAGAAATGCAATGCAGGGTGCAGCCCTCTCTTCTGTCTTTGAACAGGCAGGTCAGTTCGAGATGGGTAACGCCATCGGTCCGTTCGAGCGTGCACAGCTCTTACTGCTCGCCTACCAGGGTCTGAACGCCAACAATATGGTCTACGACCTTGTAAAAGCAAATGGTCAGACCGGCACTGTCGGTACTGTTGTTCAGTCCTTAGTCGAGCGTGCAATTGAAGACAAGGTCATCACACAGAGCGCAGCCGCAAAGGGTGGATACTTCAAACCCTACGAGACCAAAGACCCGATGCTCTGGAACGCATACACCTCTGCCGGAACTCTTGCAGCAACCATGGTCAACTGTGGTGCCGGACGTTTCGCTCAAGCAGTATCATCGACGTTACTGTACTTCAACGACCTTATCGAACACGAAACCGGACTTCCGGGATCTGACTTCGGAAGAACAATGGGTGTTGCAGTCGGATTCTCCTTCTTCAGCCACTCCATCTACGGTGGTGGAGGACCTGGTATCTTTAACGGAAACCACGTCGTTACCCGTCACGCAGCAGGTGTTGGTATGCCTTGTATCGTTGCAGCATGTGCACTTGATGCAGGCACTCAGATGTTCTCTCCGGAAGGAACCGCAAAAGTTTACGGTGATACCTTCGGTAAGATCGAAGAATTTGCACAGCCGATCCAGGCAATTGCAAAAGTTGCATAACTTTACATCCGTGTATCAGATAGCTGACGGATCCGGCGGATATCCAGCCGGATCCGTTCGCGAATAAACAAAGACATCTACGAAGGAACAAAACTATGGCATACAAACCACAGTATGGTCCGGGAACCTCAAAAGTTGCTGAAATTCGTCGCAACCAGATGAACCCGAACGTAAAGCTCGAAAAGATTCGCAGCGTCACTGATGAGGACATTGTCCTTATTATGGGACACCGTGCACCAGGACAGGCATATCCGTCCGCCCACCCGCCACTCGCTGAGCAGGGTGAACCAGACTGTCCTATCCGCAAACTCGTTAAACCGACCGAAGGCGCAAAAACCGGCGACCGTGTCAGATACATTCAGTTCGCTGATTCTATGCTGAACGGACCCTGTCAGCCTTACTAGAGGACCTATCTCGAATGCTACCGCTTCCGCGGTATCGACCCCGGAACTCTCTCAGGCCGTCAGATCGTCGAGTGCCGCGAGCGTGACCTTGAAGGATACGCACGCGAGCTTATTGAGAGCGCTATCTTTGACCCGGCAATCACCGGTATCCGCGGTGCAACCGTGCATGGACACTCACTCCGTCTCGCAGAGAACGGTATGATGTTCGATATGCTCCAGCGTTGTATCCTGGACAAAGATGGTATTGTAAAATACATCAAAGACCAGGTCGGTGTCCCACTTGACCGGAAAGTCGCAGTCGGTAAACCGATGGATGCTGCCTGGCTCAAAGCACACACCCCGATGTTCCACTCTCTTGTCGGAACCCCATTCCGTTCTGACACTGAATATATTGCATACGTTCAGCGTATTCACTCCCTCCGTACTAAATACGGATTCATGCCCAAGGAGGCCTGAGTAATATGGCAAAAGTAGAAAAGACCCAGAAACTTTTCCTTGAAGCACTCAAGCAGAAGTTCCCTAAACAGGACGTTTCCTCCACTAACGCAGAATTCTATAAATTCAATGGTCTTGAGCAGTCTCCCCGTAAGAAGGAGTTCATGGCCGAGAACAAGAAGATCGAAGCTGCACGTGGAATCTCCATGTATGATCCAAACCGCTGCCACCTTGGTGGTATCCCGATGGGTCAGCGTCAGCTGATGACCTACGAACTCTCCGGTACCGGAACCTTCGTTGAGGGTGATGACCTTCACTTCGTCAACAATGCTGCCATGCAGCAGATGTGGGATGATATCCGCAGAACTGTGATCGTGTCCATGGACATGGCCCACCAGACCCTGCAGAAGCGTCTCGGCAAGGAAGTTACTCCTGAAACCATCAACGAGTATCTCCACGTCGTAAACCACGCAATGCCCGGCGGCGCTGTCGTTCAGGAACACATGGTCGAGACCCACCCGGGCCTTACCGATGACTGTTACGTCCGCGTATTTACCGGTGACCAGGAACTCGCCGACAACCTTGAGCCCCAGTTCGTCATCGATGTTGAAAAGCTCTTCCCGAAGAAGCAGGCTGAAGCCCTCCAGGCAGCAGTCGGCAAATCCCTCTGGCAGTGCGTCCACATGCCGACCATCGTCGGCCGTACCTGTGATGGTGGAACTACCTCCCGCTGGTCCGCCATGCAGATCGGTATGTCCTTTATTGCAGCATACCGTATGTGTGCCGGTGAAGCAGCAGTCGCTGACCTGTCCTTTGCAGCAAAGCACGCTGGTGTCATCAACATGGCCCACCACCTGCCGGCTCGCCGTGCACGTGGCCCGAACGAGCCTGGAGGAATGCTCTTTGGTAACTTCTCCGATATGATCCAGGCAGACCGTGTCAACCCGAACGACCCGGCAAAAGCCTCCCTGGAAAATGTCGCAGCAGGCGCCATGCTCTTCGACCAGATCTGGCTCGGATCTTATATGTCCGGCGGTGTCGGTTTCACCCAGTATGCAACAGCAGCATACACGGATAACATCCTTGATGACTTCACCTACTACGGAATGGACTATCTCCACGACAAGTACAAGATCGACTGGAAGAACCCGAACCCGAAAGACAAAGTCAAAGCAACTCAGGAAGTTGTCAACGACATTGCAACTGAAGTCAACCTTTACAGTATGGAACAGTATGAACAGTTCCCGACCATGATGGAAGACCACTTCGGTGGTTCCCAGCGTGCAGCCGTTCTCGGTGCAGCATGCGGTTTAACCACCTCCATTGCAACCGGAAACTCCAACGCCGGTCTCAACGGCTGGTATCTGTCCATGCTTATGCACAAGGACGGATGGTCCAGACTTGGTTTCTTCGGCTACGATCTGCAGGATCAGTGTGGTTCCGCAAACTCTCTCTCCATTAGACCTGATGAAGGCTGTATCGGTGAGTTCCGTGGACCCAACTATCCGAACTACGCAATGAACGTCGGTCACCAGGGAGAATACGCAGCCATTGCAGCCGCAGCCCACTTCGGCCGCGGCGATGCATGGACGCTCTCCCCGCTGATCAAGATCTGTTTCGCAGACCCGGCTCTGAAGTTCGACTTCGCTCACCCGCGTGAATGCTTCGCCAAAGGAGCGATCCGCGAATTCACGCCAGCTGGCGAGAGATCTCTCATCATCCCGGCACAGTAAGTGGTTAATTAACCACTCACTTTTTTTCTTTTTTTAAACTATTCTGTAGAGTAGCATCGACTCTTATTGTATCGTAAAAAAGTAAGGTTCATCCCAACTTCCAGCGGCATTGAGATGTTCTTTTCAAAACAGTTTAGACGTTGACGATGCTGCCAAGCTCACCAATGAGTTCGCTCATTCGCTTCAGGAGATGATTTGCTGTTTCATATTCCCCGTCGGTGAAAATTGAAAGAGACATCGTGTTTTTCCAGGTAATGACCCCGATAATGAACGGGTTTCCTGTGGTCACATTTGCATAGCTCACGACTTCCTCCAGCCTGATCCCCTCGCCAAAATCCACGACATCTTTTGGCAGGATCCCTGCATTGGACATGAATGGTGTTGAGTAATAATCTGGCTCAAGGTAAGGTTTCGCGGCTTTTGAATCAGGATCTTCGATGGCAAACATCTCCCCGATACCCGGAGCAGTCATCCGGTTCATCTGTGATAATGCCGCAACTTCGTGAAGAATCGATACAAGATCGCCCGATTCCGGGATAGGTACTCTTGACCAGTAGGACACAGAATAATTTTTAATCTCGTTTCGAAGATACGGGGGGAGATATTTTCTGAGATCCACCGCACCACGGATCGGTACAATAGACATCGACGTATTGAACATTTTTTGCACATACTCCTGTAATGCCGTTGCATACACTGTAAGCAGGACATCATTCATCGTTGCATGATGCTGGTGTGCGAACGCCTTCATGTTTTTCAGCATCAGAGGATCTATCTTTTGGATGAAAAGCTTCGGCATTCCCCGTCCATCCTGCGGGACGACAAATAATTTTTGATATTGTTGGACAGGAATCCGTTTTGCCGATTAAGCACGGCACATTTCTGCGCATGCCTCCATAGAATAGGACTCAAGAAGCGGTTTCATCGCCCTATCTCCCCATTCCATGAGAGGTAAAGGCGTGTACACCGGATCCCACCCGAGAATTGTATAACACGCTGAGATCATACCAACAATATCCCATAACCCGTGAGCATCGGTCACCGTGTGATCAATCGAGAAAACCAGCGTGCATAATGGACCAGTCTGGTCCGCAGTCACATGCAGAGGTGGGTGTTCATCAGGCAGAAGAAGTTCTGTCATATCTCGGATATTTCTCTTAAGTACACACACGGTGTAGTGGATAAATGTCTTCTTTCCGTTATGAGCGGTGAGGACACCCTGATTCTGACCTGCGGCGGTATGCTTGACCGGGTAGAACTCCGGGCGGCTACGTTTGCAAAAGAAAGCGGGATCGATGTGAAGGTCATACGAGTCTGATCGTGCATCCTGGATATGATGGGTCAATCTTCATCTTGCAGGGGTTCTCAATACATTGTGCTGTTATACAAATATATTTCAGGTAAAAAATCCATCATTAATTCATGAAAGAGAGTATCATCTGGAAAAATACCTCCTTGGTACCGTGGAGCATGATTTAATGAGATCTGCAAAGATCAATGCATGGGTCGATCTCGTTGCGTTCGTTGCTGCTTTGGCCTCGATCATGACCGGGTATGTTCTCTGGTTATATTTCCCTCTGGGGTCGGGTCGGGTATCCATGGATTTACTCGATATCAGTTACCAAACCTGGTATGATCTTCACTTCTATACAAGTACGCTGTTTGTCATCCTCATCGCGATCCATCTTATTCTCCATTGCCGGTGGATAAGACATATGCGTGCAATGCTCGTGAAAAAATAATAGACCCGGATTTTCCTCATTTTTTGCTTACAAAACGAGTGGGGTGGGTTGAAAAATATACCTCATCGCGACACGTGTATTCTCATGCAAACCAGTTATTCTATAACTCCTAACAGCAAATAATCCCCTAGTATATTTTCTCTATTGAAAATAGTTTTACTTAGGAGATCACAGAATGGATTTACCCGGAGGACCTACTCAGCCGGAAGTCATGGCCGTTTCTCTTGCAAAACTTGCCATCCGTCCATGTGACACGGTAGTAGATATCGGCTGTGGAACCGGCACGGTAACGCTCGAGATGGCAAAACTCGCAGGAAAAAGCGGACATGTTTATGCAGTTGACCGAAGACCGGAGGCTATCGCATGTACGCAGGAAACCTGCCGGGATGTGGATGTAGATATCTTTGCAGGCGAAGCTCTTGATTTTCTTGCTTCACCGCACAAACCGATCGACTGCGCATTTCTTGGCGGGAGCCGGGATATTCGCGAGGTCCTCGTGAGTCTTAAAAATGAAGGGACACACAGCATCGTCGTCAACGCCGTTCTTCTGGAAACGGCTGTCGAGACTATTCATGCTATGAAAGAGCTGGGTATCTTCATCGAAGCCGTCCTTCTGCAGGTCTCCAGATCCCATGATCTCGTGGAGCTTATTATGTTTCTTTCAACCAATCAATCCCGTCTATATTATACACGGGGCAGAAAATGCTGACCGCAGTAGGCTTAGGCCCGGGAGATGCTGAACTTCTGACCCTCAAAGCGGTTCGAATATTAAAAGAAGCAGACACGGTTTTTGTTCCGGGCGGCATTGCTCTTGAATTAGTCAAACCCTATGCAAAAACCATCGTTACGCTTGAATTCCCTATGACCCGGAATGAAACGGAGATCACGAAATGCATGCAGAGAAACACCGAAAAGATCCTGCCTGCAGCAAAAGGCGGCAATGCAGTGTTCGGACTGATCGGGGACCCGAATTATTACTCCACCTTCTCACGCCTTGCGGAGATGGTGAAAGCGCTCGTACCGGACTTGGTCGTGGAAACGATTCCCGGAATTAGCTCGATTACCGCCGTGGCATCCCATGCAAAAATCCCCGTGAACGGTGCATTTCTGGTGACAGACGGTCCAATTACCCCCTCGACAAAGATCCTGACGAAGGTCACGCGGCCAAGAACTGCAGCGGAACAGCTGAAAGCTGCCGGCTACAATGATTTCATCGTTGTTGAACGGATGTATATGGAGGGAGAGAAGGTTTATCGTGATGTTCTTCCCGAGAAGACCAATTACTTCAGCATCATGATCGCGAGGAAGATATGAAGTATTATATTGTCGGTGCCGGCTGCGGGGATCCCGGGCTTATCACGGTCAAAGGCATGGACCTTTTGAAACGTGCTGAGATCCTCATTTACGCAGGCTCGCTCGTAAATCCCGAACTTGTCGCCGCATCGCCTGCGCAGGTAAAGCTTGATTCATGGGGAATGAAGCTCGAAGAGATCACTGGCGTTATCGAAGAAGGAGTGCGGGCCGGTCGTTTCGTCGTCCGTCTCCACTCCGGTGACCCGGCGATCTACGGCTCGATCGTTGAACAGATCGCTCCTCTTGAAGCAAAAGGGATCCATGCCGAGATCATCCCCGGCGTCTCCTCGAAAGGATACTGGGACGCAATACACAACAACATACTAAATCTACCAAGCCAGGAGGATTATGTATATTTTTCACCACACTATCACATCATACACTGGGGAACAATGCCCAACACCACCTGGTATCACGACAGGACCAAAGGATGGGTCTACAAGATCACTGATCATGGCAAACCGATACCACTCAAAATAGTCATAAAAGACGGACAACCACTGGAAGATCAGCTAAGAGCAAAAATAACCTACCTAGCATCTCACGCAGGACTATTCAAAACGGAAACGTGAAGGACCTGCAATGTCGTTCACTATTTTGGCATCGCGTCACCCCGCAGTAGACAGCTCTGCAAAACAGAAGAAGGAAAAAAAATAGTCAAGAGAATATATCAATCATACATCGACTGCGATAAATGCGGTCCAGGAAACCACCTCACACTCTGCGACAAGAACGAAATACCCATTCTTGGCAGCGAAGGAGAGAGATATGCGAAAGATAAACTCGTAGTATACAAGTCAGAATTAACGCCGATAGGAAAACAGAAGGTAGAAAAGCTCTTAAATCTTAATTGGCCCGTAAGCAGGATACAGATGGACGAAGAAGGGATAATTCAGGTCCCAGATCCGCCACCAGGGCGGAAAAAGGCACCAAAAGAGGTGAAAAATGTCAGGTAACAGGAAAAAAGCAAAAAGAAGAACAGCGAAAGCTCTGCAGAATCTAAGGAAAACTCCCGAAAAGAGAATACCAATTATCAACGAGACGGAAAAACATCACACATCAACATACGACCCATACTTGCGATGCGAAGGATGCGGAGGCATGTTCACATTATGCGACCCGGACGGAATACCATTTACAGGAAAAAACAACGAACCCATTTATGTAACACATAAAATGGCACGAAGTCTAACCGAATTGACGCCGTATGGAGAAAGATTAGTCGAACACTACATGAAGTTGCGCAACGGCATCGAGGATCCAGATTTCGTATTCGAAGATGAGGACGAGGAGTATGATGATTACGACGACGATTCTACCGGATACAAAACAGAATTCACAGAATATGGAAAAAGATTAATCGAGCATTACGCGAAGGTGTATAACGGCATCGACGATCCAGATTTCGTATTCGAAGATGAGGACGAGGAGTATGAGGAAGAGTATGACGACGAGGATGAGGACGAGGATGACAACCCAAAATAACATGATTTACATCACTAAAAAAGACATCAAAGACATCACAGATGTCTTAAATTTAGCTAATTTGGGTTTAGAGTTGACCGAGTTCATTATTGATTATTGGAATAAAACGCCCGAAGAGAGGGAAGAAGTCAACGAGAAAGCGAGACGACTTTGCGAGGCAGCATACGAAATCGCAGTTTTATACTTCAAATCATCCGAAAGCCAAAAAGAGGCAATATTAGTCGAACTCCGGAAACTAGGCGAAAAACTAGCCGTTGCCGAATTACACAAAATCCTTGGCATAAACGCACCCGATATTTCAAACGAAATGAAATTCGAGAATCCGTATCAGTATAGCGAGGATAGATAAATGGCAATAGAGAAGGCCGACAACTCCACCAAAGTATTCGACGTAACGATATACATCAATCAAAAAACCGAGACTGGCGAAGTAAGGCCATCACACGAACACCTAAAACACTATACGGAAAATTACTGCAAACACTGGGGATATGCCAGGCAGCAAGGCGATATAAGCGAAACACAACACTGGCAGTGCAGGTTCAGCTACAAACGGAAAATACGCTTGCCACAATTGATCAAAGACTTGGGAAGTGAGTTCGGCAAAGAAAACGTACACGCCGAGCAGACAGAAGGCACAGACCAGAGAGACTGGAGAAAACCGGCTTACTATGCATACATAGAAGATGCAGCAACACTCTACCCAGAAGAACGTGTATACACCGATAAAGACAAAGGTATCGCCGAAAAGTATGACGACGAGATAGAATGGTATCCATGGCAGAAAAAGGTCATAGACATGCCTTCAAAGGACAGAGAAGTCATTGTGATATACGACAAGCTTGGCGGGACAGGGAAATCAGAGCTCGCAAGGAGATTAAGGTACGAAAGCAAGGCGGTATACCTCCCAGCGATGCACGATGCAAAGAATATGGTAAGAGCCATAACAAATCTGAAATCAGATGGGAAACTCAGAAATACTATCATAATCGATATTCCACGTGCGGTAGAATCCAGAGATCTAAGACAGCTGATTATAGCAATAGAGTCAATCAAGAACGGGATTATATCAGAAGACAGGTATCACTTTGACCAAGTGGAGATACCAACATGCAAGGTCATACTGATGTGTAACAATCTACCGAATCCATCTTGGTTAACACCGGACAGATGGGCTGCCTATGAAATCACCGAACGCAGTAACGGCGATTTACAAAAGATAAGCCTAGAAGAAAAGTATAAAGAGCAGCAAGAAGAAATAGCCATTCAAAAGAGAGACGAAAGACGTACACAAACAGGATATCAAGGGAAAAAATGACATATAACGATAACTTAAAAACGGAAATCATCATAGCCTCTTTACCCTACGATCTGCACGAGGCACTAAAAAAAGAGGCTGAAAAAAACAATACGTTTATCACCCAAACTGCAGTTCGCATCTTAAAAGAGTTTATTGCAGACGAGTCAAAACATCACATCCTATATTCCTCCGTTAAAGTACCAAAAGTTACAACGACAATAACGCGTATAGATACAAAATCGAAAGATAGATTTGAGAAATTCATACAAGAGACCGGCAATTCTGGATCATACGTGTTGACCAAAATAATCGAGGATTATTTCAAAGAAGAAAATAAGGCAGAAGACAAAAGCAAACATCAGCACCACTAAAACCCCCAGTTTTCATCCCCATAAGCAAGGTGGAATAACGGAACACCGAAGGCACAAATAACCATTGTTCCAGAACACACCCCGTCGGCACGACCCCTAAGAACACAGGGGTTAGGCAAAACAGCACAGCATTTTTATCGACATTCAACCGATGTCACATACATATCGCAAACGAAAAGGAACCCCGTTTGCACAGCGAGCGTCAGAAAAAGCTCGCAACCCCCCAAACATCCCCCCAAGCGGGGGAGAAGTACTACTACTACTACTACTCTGGTGTAAATCTAGGAGTAGTAGTAGTAGTAGTCAATTTGTTGTACCTTATTCTTTTTCTTTGCTTCTTTCTTTTTATTGTTCTGGAACCAGGCGTGTCACCCCCGGCTTACGCCGCCCCATCCGGGGCGCTCAATTAGGATAGGCTCTCCTCCGGTGGGCAAGCCTCACCTGCGGTTCGCCCATGAAAAGATTATAACAAATGAAAACAATCATAGTTGATGTCAGGATCAAAAACAACCGTCTTTTTTACCATAGCAATTATCATGTTATCGATCACGTGTTTCATAACGCCAGCATTTGCAGATTCATATTCCATAACGCAAAACAGCAAATATGAATGGGCTTTAGATCACTTCGGAATACATACCGACATATCAGCGTGGAGCGAGCCCGATCTAGCAAATCTCAGAGTTAAAATGAATAACAGTCGATGGAAGATGAGCTTCCACGATAAAAACGAGGAAGTAAAAATCAGCCATTTCACGGATAAAGTAGACAAATCAGACATACATTTTCACGCAGGTCACGGATTCCACATTCCATTACCTGGATTCGGCGGACACTTAGAATTGTACAACCACCCGTTCGAAGGTGGCATAGTCAACGCAGATACCGTCATGGGAAAATGGAATCATTGTAAATGGTTCAATATTCACTCGTGTCACGTCCTAGAAGACACAAACTGGGCAAACGTTCTAAAAGGCAGCAATAGTCATGGAATACTTGGATTCGGCAGCACAACATACACAACGGGATACTTTCTATCTGATTATGGCGAAAAGATCACCAAAGGATGGACGCTAGCAAAAGCATGGGAAAAGACAAGTTACGATCAATTCAAGAACGAACCCGAAAATGTAACCGTACGGACGTTTTACAAGAACTTCAATCAGTATTTGAACGACAAACTCAACGCGCCGTCAACGAACACCACAGAAGACATCGTAATGTGCGACACATCCGTCAAGGTCACCGACGAAAAGGATATAGTTACTTTTTGTAAATGCATGAAATCAGGCAAAGAATATAAAATAGAAAAAGGAACTGTCAAAGAAAAAGTCATAATTATAGAAAATAAAAAGAAAAAAGAAAAGTGGATAATTAAGCCTGAATATAATCACAACGATGAATTATAAGTAATCACAACAAGAGAGATTACATATGAAACTAAAGCATCCAAAACTCATGGTATCATGTGGTGTTTTGATAGCGCTAGTCATTGCTGTATTATTCCTCCCAGTAATACCGTTTAGCTCACCAGGAACAATGGGAAGCAGCTTAAGCTCTATGATGGACCACATTCATACACCATATCCAGCGAACCAACCGGATTCACTACCCGTATACAGGGTTACAGATTATGTCAATATCCAAGACGATTTATCATGGATGTATGAATATCAGAAAGATCCATATAACCAAACTGAAACTCGCGAATGGATAACCAAAATCCTGAAAGACGAATTCGATTTACCACTACCTGAGGGATACATCAAACCTGAATTCGAAGATTCAACCGATAATTTAAGAGCGTTTCGTATATATCCAAAAGTGAACGACATGGAATTACATCCATCGAATATTAGCATATATATCACCGAGTCACCCGAATTAGGACACATAGGATACAGAGGATACAAGTTGGAAAACGTTGGCGAAATCAAGATCCTTTCCGCGCAGGAAGCACATAAACTACTCAATGAAGGACACGACATCAGCATGATCAGCAGATTCCGCGGAGATCACAAACTAGGAGAACAATGTTACAATTGGACAGGTGTTCCTATCGACACTATAGAATTAAAATGGTATTATCCAACGACAGCCGAAAGCAAATGGCAGTTTAACGGTGAGTATCTGATACCTGTATGGAAGTTCAGAAGTCCAGATTCATACGCTGTAATAAACGCTGTTGACGGCGATCTCCGTGCAGAATGGTCACCTGAAGGAAATTCAAACTTCACACCAAACGATAAATTCTATGAGCTAAAAGACATCAAAACACGGAAATGGATCAAAGACCCGACGTTCCCATACACAAATATTGAACGTGGAGTCGATATACACGCATAAACCAAAAAACACAACCCACTATTTTTTCCAGACGACAACCCCGCTTGCGCCGCCCCGAACTCGGGGCTCAACTTAGGATAGGACTCACTCCGGTGGGCAAGCCTCACCTCCGGCTCGTCCACGACCGAGTCAGCGATTACCAAACACGAAAACACGCAACAGCAGCAATAACACCCAAGACAACACAGAAAAACGATTATAAAGCTATAGCGAGGCTCTCAGAGCAGCACAGAAACAAGATACAACAAACAAACGAAAGATATATACGATTTCAGGATAACAGTCTTCCACCGAAAAATACAACATAAAAGTTATGATATGAGAGCAGTCTAACCTCTCATATCAAAAGTGGGTTCTGCGTATGAACTTAGAAACTAATAGCACTCAAAACTCAAGAAGCTTTCGATCAAGGATATCAAATAGAATAAACTCTATTTTAAAACCAGCTCTTTTACCATCAAAGTCACAACAGAAATCCAAAATGGTCGCTTCAGGCACGCCAAACGACAATTGCGGCGAAGAATCAGCGATTTACCGATGCAAGAAGTGCGGTGAAACATACCCAGTAGACCATCACTGCGACAGATTAGAGTGCCCAATATGCCATTCAACAGCAGCAGCACGCATAGGAAAACGCGGGTCAGCATCGTTAAGATCTGTCAACGAGGCGTTGATCGATTACGTAACGCCAGATAGAGCACACGACGTTTACGGTCGTGAATTCAAAGATGCAAGTATTTTAGCAGAATATTGCCCAGAAGCGGCAAAACTCGCAAACATCGCGAGATCAGGAGGATTACGACACACCATAGTATCACCACCAACAAAGACGTGGCAGAAATGGGAAGGATACAGCAATATTCAGATGACACGTGCTTTTACCAATCATGTAGAAAAGCATATGCCAAGAAACATAGGTGGACTGTATATCTACCACCCTCACCGAATAAAACCAGAAATACGCGTCAAACTAGAGCAATACGCAGCCAAACAGCAACGCCGCAATGACAAACGCAAGTTTAACAATATACGGTGGAAAGCGAAACAAAGAACAGAATCAACCGAAGAACACGAAATAGACATCACCACATCAAAGGGATTTTGGGACGCTATACATCTCAACGTACTAAACTTACCCAATCCAGAGGATTATGTATATTTTTCACCACACTATCACATCATACACTGGGGAACAATGCCCAACACCACCTGGTATCACGACAGGACCAAAGGATGGGTCTACAAGATCACTGATCATGGCAAACCGATACCACTCAAAATCACCGAAAAAGACGGAAAACCACTGGAAGATCAGCTAAGAGCAAAAATAACCTACCTAGCATCTCACGCAGGACTATTCAAAACGGAAACGTGAAGGACCTGCAATGTCGTTCACTATTTTGGCATCGCGTCACCCCGCAGTAGACAGCTCTGCAAAACAGAAGAAGGAAAAAAAATAGTCAAGAGAATATATCAATCATACATCGACTGCGATAAATGCGGTCCAGGAAACCACCTCACACTCTGCGACAAGAACGAAATACCCATTCTTGGCAGCGAAGGAGAGAGATATGCGAAAGATAAACTCGTAGTATACAAGTCAGAATTAACGCCGATAGGAAAAAAGAAGGTAGAAAAGCTCTTAAATCTTAATTGGCCCGTAAGCAGGATACAGATGGACGAAGAAGGGATAATTCAGGTCCCAGATCCGCCACCAGGGCGGAAAAAGGCACCAAAAGAGGTGAAAAATGTCAGGTAACAGGAAAAAAGCAAAAAGAAGAACAGCCAAAGCTCTACAGAATCTAAGGAAAACTCCCGAAAAGAGAATACCAATTATCAACGAGACGGAAAAACCCAGTATACAACAAAGATGACAACCATGACTCAAGAATTCAAGATTAAGACATTTGGCACATCAATTGCAATATCCATGCCATATCAGGTATACAGGCAAATTAAGCAGCAAGCAGAAAAAAACGGCATGCCTATTAGCCAAACAGCAAGCAGCATACTCGAAAAGTTCGCAAAGGACACCGCAAAACATCACATCATACACGAAAATGCGAAAGAGCCACATATGACCCTCACAATAAGCGACGTAGACGCGGAAGTTACCGAGACAATAAACACCTTGATCAAGGCGACTGGTAGATCAAAAGCATGGATAATCAGGAGAATCGTCGAAGAGCATTTCAAAGAAGAAAATACGGTAGAAGACAAAAACAAACATCAACACCAGCGAAACCCCAGTTTTTCATCCCCGAAGCAGGGTGGAATAATGGAACACCAAAGGCACAAATAATCATTGTTCCAGAACACACACCGTTGGAACGACCCCTACGAACACAGGGATTAGACAAAACAGCACAGCATCGTCATCAACAGTCAACCGAAGTCAGCTATATAGCGCAGACCAATTAAAGCACAGTTTATGCAGCGAGCGTCAGAAAAAGCTCGCAACCCCCCAGAAACATCCCCCCAAGCAGGGGAGAAGTACTACTACTACTACTCTGTTGTAAATCTTGGAGTAGTAGTAGTCCTTTTGTTGTACCTTATTTTTTTTCTTTGCTTCTTTCTTTTTACTGTTCTGGAACCAGGCGTGTCACCCTCGGCTATCGCCGCCCCCATCCGGGGCGCTCAATTAGGATAGGACTCACTCCGGTGGGCAAGCCTCACCTACGGTTCGCCGCAATAAACATTATAACAGACTACAGTCACACCGGTGGCAGAAAAAGTCAGCGAGGCAGCTTTTTTTTTTATAAAAACGGACGAAGAACACGGTGAACACATAGATGACAACCCGCGTGCGCCGCCCCAACTTCGGGGCTCACTAGGGACAGGCCTCACCCGCGGTTCGTCCAAATTTATATAATTAAGACCGTCGTTATTTTCACTGTGGAAATTTATGATCAAAACGAAATATCTTATCACTATTTTAGTCGTATTTACCATAGCCGTCGCATGCACAACTCCAGTAAGCGCAGGAACAAATATATACTTTGCACATAAAAACAACATCTATGGAACATTCTACAACAACAATTACGGAGAAACTGATTAAAACAACAAATATCCTCATTATTTGTCTCATGTTCGGTGCATTCTGCATATCACCAGCAATGGCAACGAGCAACATCGAGGTATATGAACCCAAAGGTGTTACACACTGGAGCGACGACTTCATTGACAAATCTGACGAAGAATATAAATGGTTACTTGATCTCAAAAGTAAATACCCAGAAAGTTGGACGGAATTACCATATGCATATATGGGATTAACGAATTGCCTGAAACCAAACGGAGAAATTACACGCTGTGAACTACACGATACAAACGACCCGGAAAACCCACATCCAATATGGGCAGATTGGCTTGAGCTTGAATACAACTACCCAGTAAAAGTATTGGTAGACGCTATGGGCGCAGAATATGCACTTATATACCCACCAAAAGATGAGAGTATCAACACCGAAAAACCATGGTTCTTGCCAGGAGCAAACGCTGTAGCGCCGGCATTTGTCGTAGGACTCGGATATCTAATCGCAGAAATCACACCAAGAGTAGCAATATATACACTAGGAATAGTAACAACAGCGGGAATCACATCAATAGCAGCAGAAAACTTCGAAGCAATATTACAACCATTCACACAGCAATACAAGGCTGTGCAAGATCACGTGACATATTTAATCACACTTAAATATACAAAACCAACAAAGAACAACCACGATTTCATAGAGGATGATGATCGCAATATAATCAAAGAGAATGAAAAGGAATTTCGTGATCATTCAAATTTAGCCAAACACGCTACAGTCACAATATACAAAACCAAAGCTGATAAAGACAACGGATGTCCAAAACAGAGAACATATTACGATAAAGACGGCAAGAAAGATTATGAAATAGATTTCCACCATCAAGACAGAAACAAAAATCACATCTTTCCACACGTACATAAATGGGTAACAGCTCCGAAAAGTTCGGTAAATCCAAAAGGTAATCCGTTTACAGAGTTTAGAGTGGGTATCGATTCAACACCAGCATCTATAAAAGCTGAATATGGCGTAATCATCACGGAGGCTGATCTGGCACCTTTCTTATCCGAGGTACAAATCCTTACGCAAACCCTAATGAACACATGGAATCGCAACAAGTGTAAAGATTACGATCACATAAACCACAGATATAAACACACTGAGTTTTAAAGATGACTAGATTAGAAGACTTTAAAAAGCTCACCGAAAAAGCAGGTGGAGTTATAACAATCACCAGACCAGATGAAACGTACGCGATTTCATATGACACAGGGAAATTTACCAAAAACGGAAAAGATCACGGAAGTCTCAACAGACACAAAATAGTTGGAAAATATCCTACTGCTGGAGAGACAGAAATACTCGCAGAATTCAACAAAGATTCGCTAGACGGATTCATTCAAGCAAACATAACATTATTCGACGAGACACTTGATACTGAACGATATCTTTCCTATCAACCAACATACACAAAAACGAAGATTGATGATATAAAAACAAAATTAAATACAAATTTTACCACACATTATTTCGAGCACAATGGTTATGATTATGCAATTGAAAAAGGCAAATTCTTGATAATCGAACCGAGGGAAAGATATCACATAAATTATCATCGCGGAGGGAATCTCTTTACATCAATATCAGACTTCGACGAAAAACGATTTGACGAGTTCATATTAGAATTCACCCTAGACGGAACAACCATTAAAGAAGCACTCGAATATCAAAAAGAATGGAAAGAACTATGCACCGCAGAAATACTCGGATGGGAACTGGGGGGTGGGGGTTACGAAGGAATATATAAAGGATCAAAATTTTATATAGGCGAGAGCCGGAAAGATATAACTTTCAACTTAAACCAGAATGAGAAGGAAATAACGGTTATCGCTGAAGATATCACTGAGGTATTCGATAAGATACTCATAAACGGCAAATCGTTTAAAGAGATATACGACACAGAATACGACGATGGCGAAACACTCAAAGGATATTACAATTCAGGATGATATGAGTGGCGAAGAAGACTCACCTCACCACACAAAACAGCCGGGAGGGGGCTCAGTAGGGATAGAATCAACAATCAACTAACAAACCAGCCTACCTAACCACCAACACCACAAATACGCCTCACAAACACACTGAGAGTGCGCTCAGCAAAATAAAGAGGTATGAACAACGATGAGCTTGAAAATATGAAATGAACCAAAGATCAACGAGAGACGTCGATCACAAACATCTCTAACGATTAAAGGTTATATGATCTCTCAAGATTTTCTGTATCAACGTTCCGCCGTTTTTTCACGTACAACTATCTACTCGCATTCCTGCCTTTTTTTTTACCAAATCCAACACATTTAACTAAGATAGTGAGACCGAGACGAGAGAGGAGATGGAGAAACCAGAAATTATCAGTTGCAATACTAATATTTCACGTGGGATGATAATTAACGACGATAAAACAATTTTTATAGACCCATATAACTCAATTGCATACAAAGGGTACAAGCTAGAGAACGTTGGTGAAATCAAGATCCTTTCCGCACAGGAAGCGCACAAGCTACTCAACGAAAGACACGACATCAGCATGAACAGCAGATTCCGCGGAGATCACAAACTAGGAGAACAATGCTACAATTGGACTGGCGTACCGATCAAAAACATAAAATTACAATGGTATTATCCAACAACCGCTGAAAGCGAATGGCAGTTTAACGGCGAGTATCTGATACCCATATGGATGTTTAGAGTATCAGGAGGCGGATTCGGCCAGATAAACGCCGTTGACGGCGATCTCCGTGCAGAATGGTCACCCGAAGGAAACCCGAACTTCACACCAAACGATAAATTCTACGAGTTAAAAGATATCAAGACAAGGAAATGGATCAAAGACCCGACGTTCCCAGACACAAATATTGAACGCGGAGTCGATATACACGCATAAACCAAAAAACACAAAAGCTCCATGTCCAAGTCATATCACAACACACTATTTTTTTATGTTTACAATACGACAACCCCGCTTGCGCCGCCCCAAACTTGGGGCTCATTTAGGATAGACTCCCTCCGGCTCGTCCACGACCGAGTCAACGATTACCAAGCGCGAAAACAACCAGCATCAACAAGCGTCAATCAACACAGTTAAAACACAACATAGACATTCCACCCAAAGGACAACACAGAAAAACGATTATAAAGCTATAGCGAGGCTCTCAGAGCATCACACAAACAAAATGTAGCAAGCAAGAGAAAGATATATATATTTTCAGGACAAAAAATCTCTCAATAAAAATTCAGCTTAAAAGATGAATGATATGAGAGCAGTCTAAACCTCTCATATCAAAGGTGGTTCTGCGTGAACTTAGAAATTAATACACACTACAAAAATATAAAAGCATCGGTCAAGTGCAAAGACAGCGTTGACGCTATTTTAAATTCAGTTCTTTCACAACACACATCAAACCACCAGTTCGAAATGGTGGCGTCAGGAACGCCAAATGACAATTGCGGCGAAGAATCAGCGATTTACCGATGCAAGAAATGCGGTGAAACATACCCAGTAGACCATCACTGCGACAGATTAGAGTGCCCAATATGCCATTCAACAGCAGCAGCACGCATAGGAAAACGCGGGTCAGCATCGTTAAGATCAGTCAATGAGGCGTTGATCGAATACTTATCACCAGAAAGCGCATGCGATGCATATGGACGGCAACTCCCCAACGCCAGCATTTTGGCAGAGTATTATCCGGAAGCCGCAAAACTCGCAAACATCGCGAGATCAGGAGGATTACGGCACACCATAGTATCACCACCAACAAAGACGTGGCAGAAATGGGAAGGATACAGCAATATTCAGATGACACGTGCTTTTACCAATCATGTAGAAAAGCATATGCCAAGAAACATAGGTGGACTGTATATCTACCACCCTCACCGAATAAAACCAGAAATACGCGTCAAACTAGAGCAATACGCAGCCAAACAGCAACGCCGCAATGACAAACGCAAGTTTAACAATATACGGTGGAAAGCGAAACAAAGAACAGAATCAACCGAAGAACACGAAATAGACATCACCACATCAAAGGGATTTTGGGACGCTATACATCTCAACGTACTAAACTTACCCAATCCAGAGGATTATGTATATTTTTCACCACACTATCACATCATACACTGGGGAACAATGCCCAACACCACCTGGTATCACGACAGGACCAAAGGATGGGTCTACAAGATCACTGATCATGGCAAACCGATACCACTCAAAATCACCGAAAAAGACGGAAAACCACTGGAAGATCAGCTAAGAGCAAAAATAACCTACCTAGCATCTCACGCAGGACTATTCAAAACGGAAACGTGAAGGACCTGCAATGTCGTTCACTATTTTGGCATAGCGTCACCCCGCAGTAGACAGCTCTGCAAAACAGAAGAAGGAAAAAAAATAATCAAGAGAATATATCAATCATACATCGACTGCGATAAATGCGGTCCAGGAAACCACCTCACACTCTGCGACAAGAACGAAATACCCATTCTTGGCAGCGAAGGAGAGAGATATGCGAAAGATAAACTCGTAGTATACAAGTCAGAATTAACGCCGATAGGAAAACAGAAGGTAGAAAAGCTCTTAAATCTTAATTGGCCCGTAAGCAGGATACAGATGGACGAAGAAGGGATAATTCAGGTCCCAGATCCGCCACCAGGGCGGAAAAAGGCACCAAAAGAGGTGAAAAATGTCAGGTAACAGGAAAAAAGCAAAAAGAAGAACAGCGAAAGCTCTGCAGAATCTAAGGAAAACTCCCGAAAAGAGAATACCTGCAGTCACCGAGATGAAAAACCATCACACATCAACATACGACCCATACCTACGATGCGACGAATGCGGAAGCCGCTTCTTGCTATGCGACAGGAACGGAACGCAGTTTTTAGGAAAAAACAACAAACCTATCCATATAACACATAAAATCGCACGAAGTCTATCCGAATTGACACCGTATGGAGAAAGATTACTCGAACATTGCTTGAAGGTGCGCAACGGCATCGACGATCCCGATTTCGTGTTCGAAGATGATTACGAAGAGGATGAGGACGATGATGAAAACTAAAAATAACCTGACAACAATCAGCAACAAAGACATCATAAACGTCCTAATTCTAGCCGAATATGGTCCTGTCTTGATCGGTTTCATCATCGAATACTGGAACAAAACACCGGAAGAGAAAGATGAATTCAACGAGAAAGCGAAACGATTTTGCGAGGAAGTATACGAAGTCATAAGTTTATACTTCAAATCATCCGAAAGCCAAAAAGAGGCAATAGCAGCTGAATTAACCAAATTAGCAAAACAACAAACCGTTGCCGAATTACACGAAACCCTTGGCATAAACACACCCGATATTTCAAACGAAATGAAATTCGAGAATCCGTATCAGTATAGCGAGGATAGATAAATGGCAATAGAGAAGGCCGACAACCCCGCCAAAGTCTTCGACGTGACGATATATATCGATTACAATACTGAGACCGGCGAGTTAAGGCCATCACACGACCACCTAAAACACTACACACAGCAATACTGCAAACACTGGGGATACGCAAGGCAGCAAGGCGATGTAAGCGAAACACAACACTGGCAGTGCAGGTTCAGCTACAAACGGAAAATACGCTTGCCACAATTGATCAAAGACTTAGGAAGCGAATTCGGCAAAGAAAACGTACACGCCGAGCAGACCGAAGGAACAGACCAAAGAGACTGGAGAAAACCGGCTTACTATGCATACATAGAAGATTCGGCAACACTTTACCCAGAAGAACGTGTATACACCGATAAAGACAAAGGTATCGCCGAAAAGTACGACGAAGAGATAGAATGGTATCCCTGGCAGAAAAAGGTCATAGACATGCCTTCAAAGGACAGAGAAGTCATTGTGATATAAGCCTAGAAAAAAAGTATAAAGAGCAGCAAGAAGAAATAGCCATTCAAAAGAGAGACGAAAGACGCACACAAACAGGGTATCAAGGGAAGCATAGAAAGGAAGAACAAAAACACGCAGGAATCGAAAAAACTCATGACTCAAGAATTCAAGGTCAAGACATTTAGCACATCAATTGCAATATCCATGCCATATCAGGTATACAGGCAAATTAAGCAGCAAGCAGAAAAAAACGGCATGCCTATTAGCCAAACAGCAAGCAACATACTCGAAAAGTTCACAAAGGACACCGCAAAACATCATATTGTACATGAGAATTCGATTGAGCCACATACGACCCTCAACATAAGCGACGTAGACGCGGAAGTTACCGAGACAATAAACACCTTGATCAAGGCGACTGGTAGATCAAAAGCATGGATAATCAGGAGAATTGTCGAAGAGCATTTCAAAGAAGAAAATACGGTAGAAGACAAAAGCAAAACCCCATAAGACAAAAAGAACATAACCGGAACAAACAGGCACAGTTCCGGAACACACCCCGTTGGCACGACCCCTAAGAACACAGGGGTTAGGCAAAACAGCACAGCATTTTTATTGACATTCAACCGATGTCACATACACATCGCAAACGAAAAGGAACCCCGTTTGCACAGCGAGCGTCAGAAAAAGCTCGCAACCCCCAAAAACATCCCCCCAAGCGGGGGAGAAGTACTACTACTACTACTACTACTACTCTGGTGTAAATCTTGGAGTAGTAGCAGTAGTAGTCCGTTTGTTGTACCTTATTCTTTTTCTTTACTTCTTTCTTTTTATTGTTCTGGAACTTAACGAGTGTCACCCCCGGCTTGCGCCGCCCCCATCCGGGGCGCTCAATTAAGATAGGCTCTCCTCCGGTGGGCAAGCCTCACCTGCGGATTCACCTTGATCATCCACATCTGGTATTACAGATGTCGCAAAGCTGGTTATAGCATAATTCACATTTGGCAAACAACCTTTACGATGTCCTCAACACTACTCATCAACATCATTGATATACTCAGTAATAATACTGTTTGCAGTATGATCAATACTCAAATAGCACGTATCTGCTTCACGCTGGTGTTTACCATATAAGAAATATGGCATCGTTGTTGAGACATCAAAACAATCAGAACTTTTAGGACGTTTCATAATTTAGTAATATAAAATCTAAGTTAATATAATATACTTTAAGAATAAATGATTGTTTATATGACATTGAAATCAAAGATTACCAAATTAACATCAATTATACTCATAGTTTTCCTTTTATCTGCAATCGCTATGCCCGTGTCAGCCGATGCAACTATCATAACTCACAAAGACAAAAGGAATCTCGATATCCCAAATTACATTTTGCCGATCAAAGATTTCGATATGAAACCATACATGGTGAAAAAAACGTTGGTAGATATTACATTCTTAGATTTTTGTTTCAAAGACGACACATGTTGGAATTCACTAGATGCGGAAACGCAATCTTACATATATAAACAAATACCCAAAACAATAGATGACTTCACAACAGATAAAAAAAGAGATGATATTTGTAACAGACATCATAATCTTTGTAACCTAGACAAGAAGGGGTGGGTTGACTCCGAATCACCAACAAAAGGGATTTTGCATCTATCATACGACAACACACAACCCAATAAGATACTTATCAAAATAAGCTACAACCCAACAAAAATCATATTATATGACCATATTTATACATTCCAGGCAAATAATAAACCGAATGAGATGATATTACTAAACAAGACATTCAGTTTAAATAATTTATCCGAAGACGAACGCAAACTCATTGATCTAATCGTAAATATAATTGACACGGGCAACCAAAACGACAAAGTGATGTTAATTATAACAGCCGTTGGTACGATTGGGGGTAGCATATCAACCGTAATAACATGCGCAGGCACAGTACCAACAGTAGGAGCCTTGGGTTTCCCTTGCTATTTAAGCATTGGAGTAACTGCAACTAGCATCGTATCATTAGCAGGTGGCATCAACAGTCAATATGAAAATAAAATGTTAGTAAATAAGTACACGGAACAATTGAAGTTATTCACCGATATCAGCATTAAAAACGAATTATGATGAATTCAGAAAAACAAACCATCAAATCCTCATCATATAAAAACCATATTATAATCATCTTACTTTCTATATACACCCACACATATTTCATTATACCCAACGTATACACAGATGTCCAAATTCATATGATAGAGGGTATTTTATCAGCTATCATTCCATTATCAATAGGTCTCATAGCTTGCTATTTTATTTCACGCGAAAAAACACAAAAACGGTTGTATATCGAAATGATATCATATATAATCGGCATATCAGCAATATTGCAGATGTCTATGCTTGCATCAAACGCGGTTGAAAGTTTTTTCCCATCTCTCCCTCAATGGACTTATTATCTCATAGCAACAATATTATTAATACCAATCCCTATATTAGAATTGTACAATAATACGAAAATAAAAAAACGACAGAAAATATACTAGAGAAAAGAAAATTCAACAATGTTGTCAGCAACCAACACTGTTAAAAGTCACACTTAAGTACAATATCCTTAAAAAAAGGCAACCCGGCTTGCGCCGCCCGATCTCGGGGCTCAACTTAGGATAGGACTCACTCCGGTGGGCAAGCCTCACCTGCGGTTCGTCCACGACTGAGTCAGTGATTACCACGCGCGAAAACACACGACATCAACAAGCGTCACACAACACACGTCAAGCAACAGATGACTTCCCACTCATTAACAACACGGAAAAACGAGTACAGATCCATGGCGAGGCTCTCAGAGCATCATACAAACAAAATGTAGCAAACAAGAGAAAGATATATATGAGTTCAGGATAACAGTTTTCCACCGAAAAATACAACGTAAAAGATGAATGATATGAGAGCTCTTCAACCTCTCATATCGGTGGGTTCTCTCAAATGAACTTAGAAATTAATAGCACTCAAAACTCAAGAAGCTTTCGATCAAGGATATCAGATAGAATAAACTCTATTTTAAACCCAGCTCTTTTACCAATAAAGTCACAGCACAAAACCAAAATGGTAGCTTCGGGCACGCCAAACGACAATTGCGGCGAAGAATCAGCGATTTACCGATGCAAGAACTGCGGTGAAACATACCCAGTAGACCATCACTGCGACAGATTAGAGTGCCCAATATGCCATTCAACAGCAGCAGCACGCATAGGAAAACGCGGGTCAGCCACGTTAAGATCAGTCAACGAAGCATTGATCGAATACTTATCACCAGAAAGCGCACGCGATGCATATGGACGGCAACTCCCCAACGCCAGCATTTTAACAGAGTATTATCCCGAAGCCGCAAAACTCGCAAATGTCGCAAGATCGGGAGGATTACGGCAAACAATATTATCACCGCCCAGAGAGTTATGGCAGAAATGGGAAGGATACAGCAATATTCAGATGACACGTGCTTTTACCAATCATGTAGAAAAGCATATGCCAAGAAACATAGGTGGACTGTATATCTACCACCCTCACCGAATAAAACCAGAAATACGCGTCAAACTAGAGCAATACGCAGCCAAACAGCAACGCCGCAATGAAAAACGCAAGTTTAACAATATACGATGGAAAGCGAAACAAAGAACAGAATCAACCGAAGAACACGAAATTGACATCACCACATCAAAGGGATTTTGGGACGCTATACATCTCAACGTACTAAACTTACCCAATCCAGAGGATTATGTATATTTTTCACCACACTATCACATCATACACTGGGGAACAATGCCCAACACCACCTGGTATCACGACAGAACCAAAGGATGGGTCTACAAGATCACTGATCATGGCAAACCGATACCACTCAAAATCACCGAAAAAGACGGAAAACCACTGGAAGATCAGCTAAGAGCAAAAATAACCTACCTAGCATCTCACGCAGGACTATTCAAAACGGAAACAGGAAGGACCTGCAATGTCGTTCACTATTTTGGCATCGCGTCACCCAGGAGTAGACAGCTCTGCAAAACAGAAGAAGGAAAAAAATAATCAAGAGAATATATCAATCATACATCGACTGCGATAAATGCGGTCCAGGAAACCACCTAACACTTTGCGACAAGAACGAAATACCCATTCTTGGCAGAGAAGGAGAGATATATGCGAAAGATAAGCTTGTAGTATACAAGTCAGAATTGACGCCGTTAGGAAAACAGAAGGTAGAAAAGATCTTAAATCTTAATTGGCCCGTAAGCAGGATACAGATGGACGAAGAAGGGATAATTCAGGTCCCAGATCCGCCACCAGGGCGGAAAAAAGCACCGGGAGATGTGAAAAATGTCTAACAGTATGAAAAGATCAACAACACCAAAGAGCAAAAGCTTTGCAAAAAAAAACACACTCACCGTATAGAAGAAGAAGAAGAAACATGAAATCAAAGCATATCCACATAACCGAAAAAGACATAACAGATGTCTTAGTCCTAGCCAACTGTAGCTTAAATACGATCAATTTTATCGTTGATTATTGGAATAAAACACCTGAAGAGAGGGAAGAAGTCCACGAAGAGTTAAAACGAATTGCCAAAGGATTATTAGACTCCGTATTTTTATACTTGACATCACCGATAAACGAGCAAAAAGCAATATTGGTAGAACTCCGGAAACTAGGCGAAAAACTAGCCATTGCGAAACTACACAAAATCCTTGGCATAAACGAGCCCGACATTTCAAACGAAATGAAATTCGAGAACCCGTATCAGTATGATGAGGATATATAAATGGCAATAGAGAAGGCCGACAACCCCACCAAAGTCTTCGACGTGACGATATATATCGATTACAATACTGAGACCGGCGAGTTAAGGCCATCACACGACCACCTAAAACACTACACACAGCAATACTGCAAACACTGGGGATACGCAAGGCAGCAAGGCGATGTAAGCGAAACACAACACTGGCAGTGCAGGTTCAGCTACAAACGGAAAATACGCTTGCCACAATTGATCAAAGACTTAGGAAGCGAATTCGGCAAAGAAAACGTACACGCCGAGCAGACCGAAGGAACAGACCAAAGAGACTGGAGAAAACCGGCTTACTATGCATACATAGAAGATTCGGCAACACTTTACCCAGAAGAACGTGTATACACCGATAAAGACAAAGGTATCGCCGAAAAGTATGACGACGAGATAGAATGGTATCCATGGCAGAAAAAGGTCATAGACATGCCTTCAAAGGACAGAGAAGTCATTGTGATATACGACAAGCTTGGCGGGACAGGGAAATCAGAGCTCGCAAGGAGATTAAGGTACGAAAGCAAGGCGGTATACCTCCCAGCGATGCACGATGCAAAGAGTATGGTAAGAGCCATAACAAATCTGAAAGTAGATGGGAAACTCAGAAACACCATCATAATCGATATCCCGCGGGCGGTAGAATCCAGAGATCTAAGACAGCTGATTATAGCAATAGAGTCAATCAAGAACGGGATTATATCAGAAGACAGGTATCACTTTGACCAAGTGGAGATACCAACATGCAAGGTCATACTGATGTGTAACAATCTACCGAATCCATCTTGGTTAACACCGGACAGATGGGCTGCCTATGAAATCACCGAACGCAGTAACGGCGATTTACAAAAGATAAGCCTAGAAGAAAAGTATAAAGAGCAGCAAGAAGAAATAGCCATTCAAAAGAGAGACGAAAGACGTACACAAACAGGATATCAAGGGAAAAAATGACATATAACGATAACTTAAAAACGGAAATCATCATAGCCTCTTTACCCTACGATCTGCACGAGGCACTAAAAAAAGAGGCTGAAAAAAACAATACGTTTATCACCCAAACTGCAGTTCGCATCTTAAAAGAGTTTATTGCAGACGAGTCAAAACATCACATCCTATATTCCTCCGTTAAAGTACCAAAAGTTACAACGACAATAACGCGTATAGATACAAAATCGAAAGATAGATTTGAGAAATTCATACAAGAGACCGGCAATTCTGGATCATACGTGTTGACCAAAATAATCGAGGATTATTTCAAAGAAGAAAATAAGGCAGAAGACAAAAGCAAACATCAGCACCACTAAAACCCCCAGTTTTCATCCCCATAAGCAAGGTGGAATAACGGAACACCGAAGGCACAAATAACCATTGTTCCAGAACACACCCCGTCGGCACGACCCCTAAGAACACAGGGGTTAGGCAAAACAGCACAGCATTTTTATCGACATTCAACCGATGTCACATACATATCGCAAACGAAAAGGAACCCCGTTTGCACAGCGAGCGTCAGAAAAAGCTCGCAACCCCCCAAACATCCCCCCAAGCGGGGGAGAAGTACTACTACTACTACTACTCTGGTGTAAATCTAGGAGTAGTAGTAGTCAATTTGTTGTACCTTATTCTTTTTCTTTGCTTCTTTCTTTTTATTGTTCTGGAACCAGGCGTGTCACCCCCGGCTTACGCCGCCCCCATCCGGGCGCTCAATTAGGATAGGCTCACCTCCGGTGGGCAAGCCTCACCTGCTGTTCGCCCATAAAAAGATTATAACAAATGAAAACAATCATAGTTGATGTCAGGATCAAAAACTGCCGTCGTTTTTAGTATAGCAATTATCATTTTATTGATCATGTGTATCACAACTCCAGTAAGCGCAGGAACATACTCAATTACACAATCAAGCAAATATACATTTTCAACAGACGGAACAGTTTTCGAACCCGCAGGAATACACCACGATCTATCACCGTGGGCCGTTCAGGATATCGAAGGCTTAAAAAAGCACATGGGCAATGCAGGATGGGAATCAAAGCGCCATTATAACAGCACCCAATCAAAAATGGAAGTATTCAAAAACGAGATAGACAAATCAGACATACACTTCCATGCAGGACACGGGTTAAACGTACCACTTATTGCAGGCGGACACATGGAACTAAAAAACCATCCACTACCAAACAACGCGGTAACAGCAAACGATGTAAAAGGTAAATGGAATCATTGTAAATGGTTCAATATTCACTCATGTCACGTCCTAGAAGACACAAACTGGGCAAACGTTCTAAAAGGCAGCAATAGTCATGGAATACTTGGATTCGGCAGCACGACATACACAACGGGATACTTCCTATCCGATTATGGCGAAAAGATCACCAAAGGATGGACGCTAGCAAAAGCATGGGAAAAGACAAGTTACGATCAATTTAAAGAAAGCGAAGAGAATGTAACCGTACGGACGTTTTACAAGAACTTCGATCAGTATTTGAACGACAAACTCAACGCGCCGTCAACGAACACCACAGAAGACATCGTAATGTGCGATACATCTGTAAAGGTCAACAAAGAAAAGGATCTTGTTACGAAATGTACGTTTCTCCAATCAGGAAGAAAAGTGACTATAAAACAAAACGGCGTAATTGAAGAAGAAATAACAAAACGAGTGAAAGGAAGACCTGTGGCAAAAAACACCACATATAACGAATATAAGCGCAACGATGAATTATAAGTAGTCACAACAAGAGGTTACATATGAAACTAAAACATCCAAAACTCATGGTATCAGGTGGCGTTTTGATAGCGCTAGTCCTTGCCGTATTATTCCTCCCAGTAATACCGTTTAGCTCACCAGGAACGATGGGCGGAGGCGGCTTAAGCTCAGCAATGGATCACATCATAACACCGTATCCAACAAACCAACCTAATTCACTACCCGTATACAGGGTTACAGATTATGTCAATATCCAAGATGATACAAAAATAAAATACGATTATAGTAAAGATCCATACAATCAGGCCGACCTTCGCGAATGGATGGCCAAAATTTTCAAAGACGAATTCGATCTACCTCTACCCGAAGGAAAAATAGAGCCATATTTCCAATACGAATCAGAAATATTAGCAGGTTTTCACACAAATCCAAAAGTGAACGGGATGGAGTTATATCCATCGGAAATATCTATATCCGCGGATGTGATGTTTTATAAACAACCATATACTCCAATTGGATACATCGGGTACAAGCTAGAGAACGTTGGTGAAATCAAGATCCTTTCCGCACAGGAAGCACACAAACTACTCAATGAAGGACACGACATCAGCATGATCAGCAGATTCCGCGGAGATCACAAACTAGGAGAACAATGTTACAATTGGACAGGTGTTCCTATCGACACTATAGAATTAAAATGGTATTATCCAACGACAGCCGAAAGCAAATGGCAGTTTAACGGTGAGTATCTGATACCTGTATGGAAGTTCAGAAGTCCAGATTCATACGCTGTAATAAACGCTGTTGACGGCGATCTCCGTGCAGAATGGTCGCCAGAAGGAAACCCGAACTTCACACCAAACGATAAATTCTATGAGCTAAAAGACATCAAAACAAAGAAGTGGATCAAAGACCCGACGTTCCCATACACAAATGTCGAACGCGGAGTCGATATACACGCATAAACCAAAAAACACAACCCACTATTTTTTTCCAGACGACAACCCCGCTTGCGCCGCCCCGAACTCGGGGCTCAACTTAGGATAGGACTCACTCCGGTGGGCAAGCCTCACCTCCGGCTCGTCCACGACCGAGTCAGCGATCACCAAGCACGAAAACACACAACAGCAGCAATAAAACCCAAGACAACACAGAAAAACGATTATAA